>BAGV01000116.1 GCA_000307305.1 Enterobacteriaceae bacterium B14 | reverse complement strand
CTTTAAAGCCAAGACGGTCACCCGTACTCTCACCATTCACCTTTTGAGACTGGTTATGGTCGATAACAAGCTTAGAGGTCGTTGAGCCGTCAAGGCCAGTAATGACAGTACCTTGGTTGCCCGCTTTGTCGTAAGCAACGGCTTTAAGGTTATAGGTCCCATCTTTAAGACTATAAAGGTCATGAGTCCAATTACCGGAAGCATCGATAGCAATCCCTTCAGCGAAGATGGTCTCACCAGCATCGAGGATGCCATTGCCGTTCTGATCATCAAACAGTGTGATGGTCAGATCTTCAGGCTTATCAGAACCGGAGAGAGCGACGGTGCCATCCACAGTAGGCGTGACAACAGAGGTAATGTTATCGGTACTAGAAACACCGTTATCACTCTCGGCCGCCAAGTTAAGCGTAATGGCATTGGTCGGGCCAGTATTATCGATGGTAACGTCGCGATCACTAATAGGCCCGCCGTTCCCAGCAAGGTTAACTACACGGGTGCGGTAAGTATAGCTAGCGTCCGCATCAAGCGTACGGGCATCGATATAAACCCACTCAGTGCTACCCGCGTTGACGGTGACAGTGATCCAAGTATTGCCGCCATCGAGAGAGATTTGAGCCTCTTCAGAAGCGTCAAGCGCCTTGGATAAAGTACCGCCTAAGGTGAGAGACCGGTCCTGAGTAATAAAGTCACTGCTAGAAATACCGGTATCATCCGTTATTTTAGTGACCAGCATGACCGTGTCAGGAATTTTTGTTATCAGGTTAATATCATAACCAGCAGAAGTCGGACCTGCGTTACCTGCACCATCAATGACAAATGCTGTATAGGTGTATTTACCGTCAATAAGACCCGTTTTGTCTTCAAAGCTCCAGAGCGTCGTTTCACCTGCCACAATGGTGGCAATACCAACACGAACACCGTTACGCCAGACTTCGATGACCTCATTGGCACCAAGTGCAGCCGATATTTTACCTTGGATCAGCGGGGACTCATCATCGGTAGTACCACCATTAATAATATTACCCGTTACGCCGAAATCATCGTAAACCCCAGTAATGCTAACCGTTTGGGTTGGCACTCCCGTATCAACCGTAATGGCCCAACTGTTAGAAACTGGACCCAGATTGCCCGCTTCATCAGCGTTATAAGCCGTTAAGGTATGTAGACTATCGTCAAGTTTGTCGGTTTCCTCTAGACGCCAGTTACCAAGAGCATCCGCAGCGGCAATACCCACCAAAACCAAACCGTCGTAAACAAAGACACGACCGTTTGCTTCCGCGCCGGTACCAAAAATGGCAGGTGTATTATCGTTGGTAATACCACCATTACCGATATTGTCACTGATAATAGGATCAACGTTATCAGCTACACCTGTGATCGTTGGCTTCGTTGTTGGCCCTACCGTATCCAGATTAATGATGTATTGGTTGGATGAGTCAGTGGCATTACCCACTTTATCGACAACTTTAACTTCATAGGTGTATTCGGCATCACCAGTAGTGATGTTATCGACGAACTCCCAAGAAATGGTGCCAGTACCTGTAGTAAGTTTGGCATCGCCCACATAAGTGCCATTACGGTAGACCTTAATGGTATCGCCGTCGCCCAGAGCAGCACTCAGCGTGCCTTTTAGGGTAGGAGTTGTATCATTGGTATAGCCGTTATTAAGCACATCACCGGTTTGCTCGACGACATCATCAATAATGATGGTGATTTCAGGCGTTATATCTGGAGCCGTGAGATCTATTGTTAAAGTGAAATCTGTAGATTTATC
>BAGV01000117.1 GCA_000307305.1 Enterobacteriaceae bacterium B14 | reverse complement strand
CGACTTAATTTTATTGTTAATCATCGGCTTAATTTGCATAAGATATTCCAAAGGCGTTTGATATATTTTTAATAAGAAACTTTAAAATAAATAAAGAAGGAAATACCCCTTTCTAGGTAAGACTATGTCAGCGAAAGTCTATTTTCAACAAAGTTTTTCAAATATTCATACAATGTAATAAACGGCGTTAATATTACATTCGAATGTGTGTTTAACATATATTTCAGTAATATTTCATTAATATTTCAATCCGTGAAATTATCATTAATATCATTGTGTTAATTATTTTTATTGGCGCGCATTTAACCGCTAAAAAAAAGAGGTTATTTTTCTAAAAAAGACACATTAATAGCATTGTTATTGTTATTTGAAATAGAAATTTGGATTTCATTACTTTTGATTTGTCTATTTTTCCGTTATTGACTATTAATTTTTTGAGGGTTTTATATAGAAGTTGGTCATGACTATGAAGGTTTTTTTATCTATTCATTTTTTATTAGGAATATCAAACCTGTTACGGACGATATTCATCGTCGTTTTATAGATGATGTCGTCGAGTGATGAAGCGTGACCTTAAAAAATCTAAAACTGAACTTAAAAATAATGTGGAAGTGTTGAGATAGACAAGTGGAAGGCTCCGTGCGAAGGAAGTCGGCCCAATAAAGTTGGGCCGACTTTTAGGGGTAAAATCGTATTCTTTGTAGGAATGGAGAAGGTAAGAGGCGAGTACTTACCTTTAAAAATAAGTACTCGCGTCGGTGACTATTAGGGTGAAACTGGGGCAAAAAAGGTGACTTCAGATGCGTTTATGGTCTTGTCTCCCACTGTGGCGACAACGTGGGCACTTCCAGTTTGAGTATTCGAGATTGTCACCGTAAGAACACCATTTGCGTCAGTGACTCCAGTGACTGACGATAAGTTACCAAAATCAGTGCTCCAGTTAACGGTGACACCTGCTGCTGGTTGACCGTTACCACTAGTGACAGTGAGTGTAAACGTAACTTTATCTAGTCCATTGGCTGCCGCAGACCGTTTATCGAAATCAATAATCAGATTGTATACCGCCGTAAATTGCACGACAGGTGCGGTCAACGTCTGGTCTACAACATTGGCGGTTACCGTTGCAGGCCCTGCTGTATTACTGTACAGCTTCACTTGAGCCTGACCGTTTGCATCGGTAGTCCAGCTGGATAGATACAACGTGCCTAGATTTGTATTCCAAGTGATGTTTTTTCCCGATACAGGTTGGTTAGCCGCATTTGTAATGGTCACCGTGTAGGTCGCCACCTCTGATGAATCAGCCTTAGCGGTCGTCTTATCTACGGTAATCGAGGCAGTGAAGGCTTCAGGGGTAAAGGTGACGGAGGGTGTAACCAGATCTTTACCTACTACATTTACTGTCGCCGATGTCGTACCAGTTCTGGTAGCCGTCACTTTCACTTGCGCCTGGCCGTTAGCATCGGTGATACCGTCTTGTGCCGATAGGGTCCCTAAATCGTTATTGATACTCCACGACACAGCTTGCCCTGCTACCGGTTGATTGTTGGAATCTTTCAGCGTCAAGGTGTAGGTAGCAGCATCGGTACCGTCGGCTATGGCGGTTGTTTTATCAACGGTTACCGTTGGTGTGAAGACCTCTGCGCTAAAGGTTACCACAGGAGCAGTCAAGTTTTGGCCTGCGGCAGTTGCGGTCACTGTGGCAGAGCCTGCGGTGGTGCTGGTCAGTGTGACTGTCACCTGACCGTTCGCATCCGTGGTACCGCTTTGTGCGG
>BAGV01000118.1 GCA_000307305.1 Enterobacteriaceae bacterium B14 | reverse complement strand
ACGCTCTTTAACAATTTATCAGACAATCTGTGTGGGCACTCACAAGACCGATATCACAGCTACTTCGGTAGCAAACTGAATATCAAGTCTTAAAGAGTGACCAAGCAGTAATTCATTTAGTTGAATTATTACGAAAGTAATCTTTGAGCATCAAGCTTTTAATTGAAGAGTTTGATCATGGCTCAGATTGAACGCTGGCGGCAGGCTTAACACATGCAAGTCGAGCGGTAACAGGGGAGAGCTTGCTCTCCTGCTGACGAGCGGCGGACGGGTGAGTAATGTCTGGGAAACTGCCTGATGGAGGGGGATAACTACTGGAAACGGTGGCTAATACCGCATGATGTCGCAAGACCAAAGAGGGGGACCTTCGGGCCTCTTGCCATCGGATGTGCCCAGATGGGATTAGCTAGTAGGTGAGGTAATGGCTCACCTAGGCGACGATCTCTAGCTGGTCTGAGAGGATGACCAGCCACACTGGAACTGAGACACGGTCCAGACTCCTACGGGAGGCAGCAGTGGGGAATATTGCACAATGGGCGCAAGCCTGATGCAGCCATGCCGCGTGTGTGAAGAAGGCCTTAGGGTTGTAAAGCACTTTCAGCGAGGAGGAAGGGTAATAACTTAATACGTTATTACATTGACGTTACTCGCAGAAGAAGCACCGGCTAACTCCGTGCCAGCAGCCGCGGTAATACGGAGGGTGCAAGCGTTAATCGGAATTACTGGGCGTAAAGCGCACGCAGGCGGTTTGTTAAGTCAGATGTGAAATCCCCGGGCTCAACCTGGGAACTGCATTTGAAACTGGCAAGCTAGAGTCTTGTAGAGGGGGGTAGAATTCCACGTGTAGCGGTGAAATGCGTAGAGATGTGGAGGAATACCGGTGGCGAAGGCGGCCCCCTGGACAAAGACTGACGCTCAGGTGCGAAAGCGTGGGGAGCAAACAGGATTAGATACCCTGGTAGTCCACGCTGTAAACGATGTCGATTTGGAGGTTGTTCCCTTGAGGAGTGGCTTCCGGAGCTAACGCGTTAAATCGACCGCCTGGGGAGTACGGCCGCAAGGTTAAAACTCAAATGAATTGACGGGGGCCCGCACAAGCGGTGGAGCATGTGGTTTAATTCGATGCAACGCGAAGAACCTTACCTACTCTTGACATCCAGAGAACTTAGCAGAGATGCTTTGGTGCCTTCGGGAACTCTGAGACAGGTGCTGCATGGCTGTCGTCAGCTCGTGTTGTGAAATGTTGGGTTAAGTCCCGCAACGAGCGCAACCCTTATCCTTTGTTGCCAGCGAGTAATGTCGGGAACTCAAAGGAGACTGCCGGTGATAAACCGGAGGAAGGTGGGGATGACGTCAAGTCATCATGGCCCTTACGAGTAGGGCTACACACGTGCTACAATGGCGCATACAAAGAGAAGCGACCTCGCGAGAGCAAGCGGACCTCACAAAGTGCGTCGTAGTCCGGATTGGAGTCTGCAACTCGACTCCATGAAGTCGGAATCGCTAGTAATCGTGAATCAGAATGTCACGGTGAATACGTTCCCGGGCCTTGTACACACCGCCCGTCACACCATGGGAGTGGGTTGCAAAAGAAGTAGGTAGCTTAACCTTCGGGAGGGCGCTTACCACTTTGTGATTCATGACTGGGGTGAAGTCGTAACAAGGTAACCGTAGGGGAACCTGCGGTTGGATCACCTCCTTACCTATAGATACGTTCCTGTGAAGTGTCCACAACAGATTGTCTGATGAAAAAGTAACGAGC
>BAGV01000119.1 GCA_000307305.1 Enterobacteriaceae bacterium B14 | reverse complement strand
GGTACTGATTGAGCAGGCTGTTGCCTTGGCGACGGGTTTTCTCCCTACCCAACGCATCATAATCCATGCCTATCAGGGGCTGTTGCTCCAGCGTCATGCCCCGCAGTTGATGCTCATGGTAGTGATAGCCGAGGTGCTGCCCATCCGGCAAGCGGGTCTCGATTAAGTCACCGCTCTGTGGGTCATATTTATAGCGCAGAACCGCCCAGTTCTGGTATTCCGCAGTGAGGCGGTCGTTCTGGTCGTATTGCCACGCGAGTACCGTCTCCCCTTCCAGCACGTCACTTAAGCGCCCCTGCTTGTCGTAGGCATAGTTAACCTGATGCCCATCGGGAAGGATTTTATTCAGCAGTCGCCCTTGGCTGTCGCGCACATAGCGAGTCACGAAGGGCGGCAGGTCGTGCTGGTCACCAAACTCCTGCTTCTCACTCAACCGCCCCGCCATGTCATAGGCGTAGGTGGTCTTGAGGTTATCGAAACCGATTTCTTCACTCAGCAGCCCATCAGGGGTATAAGCCAGACGGTAGCGCTCCCCCGCACTGTTCTCTATCTCACTGACTTGCAGATGACGGTTGTCATAGCGATAACGCAGCGTATCGCCATTGGGCAAGGTTTTGCAGGTGAGCAAGTGCAGCGGTGCGGCATACTCGTAGCGAGTGATACGCCCGAGCGTATCCTGTGCCTCAGTGACTTTTCCGTAGGCGTTGTAGCGGTAGCGCTGAGTGGTGCCATCAGCGTGCTGGATGTCACTCAGGTTACCCGCCGTATCGTACCGATAAGCGTTGCTCTGTTCGCCATTGTGGTGCGTCACCAAACGAGAGCGGGCGTCGTACTGGTAGGTGTAATACCGTCCATCAGGGAAGCGCTCGGCCATCAGTTCGCCGCGGGCATTCCACTCCCGCCGATAACGTGCCCCGTCAGGCTGCGTTATCTCTGTACACTGTCCCCGCTCGTTATAGCGGTAGCGGGTGCACTGCCCGCTCGCATCATAGGCTTCGGTGATATCGCCGTTGCCGTTATAACGATACCGCCACGTGCGTTCACCGTCACTGGCCTCAATCAAGGTGCCATGTCGCCAGCGTGCCTGTAAGACTTGGCCATCAGGGTAATACGTCGCAACACATTGCCCTTCGTCATACTCATAGCGTGTGAGATAGCCTAACGGGTCGGTCACACTCAGGCAGTGCCCTTCGTCATCGTAGGTGTAGGCAGTTTTAGCTCCCGAGGCGGTCGTTTGGTGGAGCAAACAGTACTGACCGTTAAACTGGTAGGTCTCCGTTGAGTCATCAGGGTGGATGACGGTAACAAGGTTCTCTTCAGGCACCCAACGGTAATGGATATCAAGCTGGTTAAAGTTCCCCCAGTGATGTTGGCAACGAGCCTGCGTGCCTTCGCCTTCCCAAGACCAGTAAAACGCCGCCCCACCCGCCAGTTGGCGCTCAACAATCACATGCTGTGCATCGTAGCGGTAGGACTCCGTGTCCCCATTGGCATGGGTGACTGCCGTCAGTTCATGCGCCTCATTGTAGTGATAGCGCACCAGTCGCTCCGGTGAGGCTTTCAAGGAAGGTAAGAACGCCAGTTCCATTAACTGGTGGTCTTGCCACTGCAATAACAGGCTGCGCCCATCACCACTGC
>BAGV01000120.1 GCA_000307305.1 Enterobacteriaceae bacterium B14 | reverse complement strand
CCTCTCCGTCGATGGCAAAGACCTGAACAATTTGGTCTCCGTGGAGAATCTGGGTACCCCCAGCACCACCTTATCTGTCTCTTGGGGCAATCAAGACGTTAGCTTAATGAGCTACAACGGTGGCAAAAAGGGCAGTGCAGGGAGCAGCAATAAACAGAGTGCCGACCCGATTTCACTTGCCACCGGCGAAGAGTTTCTGGCCTTGACGGATGCCACTCTGCCGGGTTTTCTTCCTTTTCTCTGGCAGCGCATCTACACCTCCAGCAGCGTTGAACACCAGAACGGCCTCGGCTACGGCTGGCGACACAGCCTGAGCCATGAACTGCACTTTGATGATGGCAAAGTGTTCTGGCGTGACCACGAAGGGCTGACGACACCGTTCCCTGAGCCCGATGCGACAATGCCCATCATCACCAACCAACTTGCCGAGGCGGCGATTTATCTGGGGGCAGAGCCGAATCATTATCTACTGGTGCAATCACGTGGTCAGGGGATATATCACTTTGTCCGTGAAGGACAGATAGGTCGCTTAGAAGCCATCAGCGATATTTACGGCAACACTGTCACGGTTCATTACGATATACAGTGGCGATTACACCAAGTACGCCAAGGTAAGCTCGCTGCACTGCAATTTGAGTACGGTTTAGAGAAGGAGGCCGCTGACTCTCATGTTCAGGATGCGCCTGAGTCACGGCTTATCACGCGTGTTATCCCGCTTATTGGTAATGCAGCGGGAGCGAAAACTGCATGGACACCTCAACCTGCTGTCGTGACCTATCACTACAACGCTGCCCATCAACTTATCGAGGCTGATAATGCATTAGGCGAGCGCGAGCAGTACCACTACCAAGATGACCACTTGTTGATTCGTCGAGAACTGGCAGGTGGCGCCGCTTTCCACTGGGAGTGGGAAGGTCAAGGCGCACAGGCACGCTGCGTGCGTCAATACGGTAACTTTGACCAACTTGATATTCGTTATGTGTGGGATGACGTGGCGAACACCGTCACGGAAATCCAGCATAACGGCAGCCGTCAGGTGTATCAGCACAATGACCATGCTCGCCTTATCTATGAGAAAACTGCCGATGGCGCAGAAATCTATCAAACCTTCGATGAGAAAGGTCACTGCCTAAGCCGCCAAGATGGAGTGGGTAATATCACCCACTATGGCTACGATGAGGAAGGCCATTTGGTCAGAGAAGTCTTCCCTGATGGACGTAGCACCACCTATGAGTATTTCCTCGGCACACTGCGCTATATCTATCAGTACAGTCTCGATGGCAAAGTGCAGACATGGGCATACAAGCGC
>BAGV01000121.1 GCA_000307305.1 Enterobacteriaceae bacterium B14 | reverse complement strand
AAGTGATTGTCGACTTCCTGCACGGTGACCCCGATCAGCCGGTGGTGGTGGGCCGAACCTATCACGCGAACAACAAATCCTCACTGGACATGCCAGCGGCCAAAACCCAGATGACGTTGCGCTCGAAAACCCATAAAGGGGACGGTTTTAACGAACTGCGCTTTGAGGATGAAGGTGGCAAGCAAGAGCTGTTCATGCATGCGCAGAAAGACATGAACACGATGGTGCTCAATGACCGTTCAACCACTGTTAAAGGGCATCATACGGAAGCGGTCACGAAAAACCAGACCGTTACGGTAGGTGAAAACCAAACCGTGAGCGTGACACAAAACCAAACCGTGAATGTGACACAAAACCAGACTGTTACGGTGTCAGCCAAGCATGCGCTCTCGGTACAGGATGACCAAAGCATTATTGTGGGGGGTAACCAAACCTCCCTAGTGGAAGGGCTGATTGTCACTGCTTCTGCGACGGGTATACGCCTTGCCTGTGGAGATGCTGTTATCGAGTTTGATACCAGCGGCAACATCAACCTGGTGTGTAAGAACTTTAATTTTTATGCCACAGGATCGGGTCAAATTACCACCGGTGACGTACTCGATTTAAACATGAATGGTGGCAAAGCAGGCACCACAACCGGTCCTACTCCGGCGAGTATCACTGAAGCCAAAGGCAGCGTCTTTTCTAAAGAATAAAGGATGAGGGAATACACCATGCATTATGCGATCAATGAAGGGCAGTTTACGCTCCCCTCTCAATATGAAGACGACAGCATCACCGTTTTAAAATTTCCTAAATTACAGGCCAGTTTTGTGGTGACTCGTGCCCAGCTCAAAGAGAAGCAAACGGCGGATGATTATTTTAACGATCAACTAGTGATACTCAAGCAGTCAATGAAAGGGTTCATTATCGATAAACGCACATCAGTAACCTTTGGTAAGGAAGGCCAACTGACAGGTTTTGAGACGCACTGTGAGTTCGATAAAAACGGCTTCAAAATGCATCAATATCTACTGGTCACCCAGAACGAACAGCGCTTGACGGTATTTACCTATTCACAGCCTCGCCCGTTCAGCCCTGAAGATATGAAACACTGGCAAACCATTAAGGCTGGTTTTATTCCTGCTGTGGCGACGTGATAAGCCTTCAATGGGCAAGGCTAAATACAGGTCTGGATAAGACATAAAGCCGCGATACTGACGGTATAGCGTGCGGCT
>BAGV01000122.1 GCA_000307305.1 Enterobacteriaceae bacterium B14 | reverse complement strand
TAATATATCAATCACCAGCACTTATAATTAGGTAGTCACACAAGATTATTGATGGATAGATATATTTACATAAAAACAAATAAGCTGAAAAGACTTAAACCCTCTCTCCAGCGTATTAAAATTATGCCGTCTGAACAAAAAATAGACCTGCATCGTTATGATCTTTAATTTCTTTTCTAAGGAATAAATAACCAATGGCGTCTGACAACCCCAATATTCCTCCATCTTTTGAAGGGATATCTTTTGAGTATAATTGACATATGAAAATATATTCTTTTAGTAAACCCTCATAGCCAACCATGCCATTTGGAATTTCATTGGATAAGAAAGAAAAAGCAGGGTAATCATTAGTGTTTAACTCCCTTTCTTCTAGGTCTATTTTTTTTAAAGAAAGCTCATTTCTATTAACGCTGAGCTTTGATTTTTCACTCAGAGTTACTTTTGTAAAACCTGATTTTATATAATTTAATTCTACGTCGTCACCAAAAAAGACTATATCATCTAAAAAATACCTATTCTCATTATAGGTTGAAAATACAGAGATATACTTATCTTTAAGTAACTCAAATTCACTTATTTTTTTATTTAACTTATTACCATTGATAGTGAGTAATAACGTTAAATCTTCTCCAATAGGATTTTTAGGCCATTCGCCCTCAATAAACGCTCCTCCCCCAAATTTAATTCCACTATCTTCACTAGGTATAGGTATCTGTATAAATTGATAAACTTTTTTCATAATATCCCCATTAACATCCCGAAAGTTTACTGAAAAACTTCTCCGATTTGCCTCGTAATTTACTAATTTGTGTTTCAGGGATGCCTGCCCTTCTCATAGCTTCAGAAGTTATATCTAACTCCTCAGCTATTGTTGATGCAAATTCGTTTATCCCTAGTCCTTTTTCTGCTCTCACTTGAGCCTCATGATAATGGACGCCACCAATGCCCCTAGAATCTTTTATTGGTCCCCGGGTATGGTGATCAAGATCTAAGGCAATAGAAGGATTCGCAGACAAACGAGTATCATTAGCTAGCCCCAATTGCTTAAGGAACTCATGACGAATAAGTTCATGAGCTTGTAAATTATCACCAACATGAATACCACCATTTAAGCCGCCATAAGTACCCAACTCAAAAAGTTTCGCTAATCCCCACGGATCCACCCACATCAACGGATTCGGCGCATACGCATATAAGTTTAACCCACCCG
>BAGV01000123.1 GCA_000307305.1 Enterobacteriaceae bacterium B14 | reverse complement strand
GTGAACCTTCTTTAATCGTCACTAAGCTGCCCGCTTTCGCAGTACCCACGAACTCAGGTTGAGTATCGTTAGTCACGCCGCCGTTCGCGATAGTGTCGATAACAGGCTCTTGATTATCCAGGACATTCACCAGCGTCAACGGATCGGTACCCGTATCAACCGTGATGGTCATCGACTTGTTACCTTCGGACGCATTACCCGCCGCATCAGTCACTGTCGTCGTGAACACATAGGTCTTATCAGACAAGGCATTCGCCGGATCAACCGTAAACGTCCACTTACCGTCCGTGCTGCTTGCCACCGCACTACCAATCGCCACGCCATCAGCAAAGACAGTCACTAAGCTGCCTTTCTCTGCTACGCCCTCGAAGGTTGGGGTGTTGTCGTCCGTGGTCGCTTTATCAGCCAATGGACCCGTTACCGCACCTGCATCATCAATGACTTGGAAGTCTGTTGCTGTAGGCAGACCCGTATCCACCGTAAACGTCCAGCTGTTGCTGTTGCCGCTTACTTGGCCTACTGGGTTCGTTGCCGTTGCCGTCAACGTATGCTCTGCATCTGACAAGGCCTTGTCAGCAGGGACTTCAATACGCCATGTGCCTGAGGCATCCACTGTCGTACTGCCCAGTAGATTCGTGCCTTCATACAACTTAATCACGTCACCCACGTTGCCGCTACCGTGAACGATAGGCGTCTTGTCGTTGGTGTAGTCATTTTGAGCAATATCACCCAACTTGCTCTCTTGGTCATCTTCGACACGGTCAATGCGTGGAGCATCTGGTCTGTCTTTGCTCACGACTATTTCATAGTGGCCTTTGTGGTCTGTCTCGTTACCCGCTTTATCCACTTCCACAATGCTCAATACGTTACTGCCCGCATTCAGCTCTGTCGTCAACTCTGGCAGTGCCCAGTTACCGTTAGCATCCACCTTCGCCGTACCGATCTGTACCGGACCTGCGCCCGTATCGGTGTAAACGTAGATGGTATTACCCGCTTCGGCACCCGTCCCCTCGATAGTTGGGGTCGCATCATCCGTTGTATTACCACGGCCAACATCACCGACATTCTCACCTACGTTGTCGTCAACCAAGGTGATATTCAGCTTACTTTCATCTGGCTTACTGATATCCAGATCCAGTACGAAGTTAAGTGACTTATT
>BAGV01000124.1 GCA_000307305.1 Enterobacteriaceae bacterium B14 | reverse complement strand
CCTTGGCGATCGACCGCGACACCACTTAAACGAATGGATTGTGTAGACGATGCGGGTAATTTCAGCGTAACAACACCGTTGGTGACCGAGATGACCTGCCCGCCAGCTTGACGCAGTGCGGCATCATCCAGTTCTAAATGGTCAAGCCCATAGTTGCTGCGAACGGAGGCGGTAAAGGTGAAGGTGGAGTACTCTTCCCCGGTAATCCGAGGTGGAAAGCTAAGCTGCAGAAGCTCTTGCTTACGGTAATCCATCACGATTTCGTTGTTACGGTTGACTAAATCCAGGCGGCTATTACGTAATTCACGTAAAGAGGCGACACTGGCTGGCGATATTTGCTTGCTCCATGGCTCACCAAAGCGGTAATTAAGCGCCAGCGAGATGGGGATATCGTGTACGCCACCGCTCCCTCTTTTGTAGTCAACACCCAGAGTGATCAGTGGGAATGGGGTGTAATTCACCCCGACCGTCAGCGCATTCGGGTCTTTTTGACGATCGCTGAAGGAGTTAAATAGGGAAACATTTTCACCGTAGTATTGTTCATAAATCGCTTTAACGCCGAGTTGTGGGTAGGCCGGTAGCCATCCTTCGGTGCGAATATCCCAGCCGTTAGCCGGGCGCTCGTCATAGCCATCATGCTGCTGCGAATTGTGCCAATCGGTGATACCACGATAAAGGTTACCCGATAAGCGCAAGTTATCGCGCCACGCTTCTACCCCGACGCCCCAGCGGCGGTTGGTATCGCTCCACGTCGCATCATAAAAAGCGTTGTAGCCCAGCATCCAATCGTTAAAGAAATGACGATGGCCGACCCCTAAGTTAGTGGTGAGGCGATCATCGTTATAACGGATCCCCCCCTGAGTGAATATCACATCGGATGGGGTGTCATAGAGGGGAACGAGTAAATCTAATGATGACCCCTCAAGTGTGAAGTGGGAATCCGTCCTGAGTTTGACCTGTGCTGTACCAAACTGACTAAGCCACTGCTCGGCAGAGTTGCCGATAGCCGATGACGCCATATTAGTTGCAACGGATGTGGCATCTTGGCTTCCAGATGGCTGTTTATCATCAGTCCATATTGAATTTGAGGATGATGTCGAGGGGCTAGATGTTTGCCCG
>BAGV01000125.1 GCA_000307305.1 Enterobacteriaceae bacterium B14 | reverse complement strand
AGCATCCGTGGTATCGCTTTGTGCCGATAGTGTCCCTAAATCGGTACTCCACGAAACGCTTTGCCCTGCGACAGGTTGATTGTCCTCGTTCGTTAGCGTGAGGGTGTAGGTGGCAGTATCCGCGCCATCCGCTTTGGCGTTGGTCTTGTCTACGATAACGTTTGGTGTGAATACCTCTGCAACAAACTTCACAAGTGAGGTAGTCGCTGTCTGACCTGCCATACTGGCGCTAATCGTTGCATCACCGACAGTGGTGCTGGTCAGCTTCACTTGTACCTTACCGTTGGCATCCGTCGTACTAGTTTGTGCGGAGAGGGTGCCAAAATCCGTTCCCCACGTGATGGTTTGTCCTGCGACCGGTTGATTATTGGAATTTGTCACCGTGACGGTGTAAGTGGCGGCATCTTTCCCATCTGCTTTTACTACCGTCTTGTCTACGGCGATCCCCATCGTGTAGCTTTCTGCGAGGAATCGCACATCCGATGCAGTTACATTCCGACCGACCACACTGGCTGTCACGCTTGCTATACCAACGGTGGTACTGGTCAGCGTTATTTGTAGTTGACCATTCGCATCCGTCTTGCCGCTTTGTGAGGACAAGGCCCCTAAATTGGTTGCCCACGTGACGGTCTCACCGACTATTGGCTGATCGCTTTGGTCTTTCACGGTGATGGTGTAAGTCGCTTTATCTGAGCCATTGGCAATGGCGACGGTTTTATCAACAGCAAATTGAACCACTGGTGAGTCATCTTCTATTTCTGAAAACAGTAATGCGCTGCTTGAGACGGTTTTACCGCCCACGGTGGCAGAGATGGCAAATGACCCTGGTGTGGTGCTGGTTAGCCTGATGGTGGCGTTACCGTCTGCATCCGTTTGCACTACGCCATCCGACAAGGTACCGCCGGTAGTGGACCAGCTCACAGTCTGTCCTGCCAGAGATTTGCCACTGGCATCGGTGAGATGAAGTGTTGCTGTGATGGCATCGCTGCCACTGGCGACGGCTGTGGTTTTATTGGTGGTGAGTGAGAGAATGTTGTCGGCTTTCGTCGTATTGATTAGTGTTTCTGCGATGTTGGAACGATTG
>BAGV01000126.1 GCA_000307305.1 Enterobacteriaceae bacterium B14 | reverse complement strand
TACCTTAACTAAGTTATCTAATGTCTTAGTATCGATGTAACAGGGTAGCAGACACGTCTTTAGTCAGTTTGCTACCCGAATAATCTTGGTTTTCTAAGTCTTATTGGAATAAATAAAAAATACTTTACTTTCTTCTAAAACCAATAATGATTTCTCGTATTTATATTTTCTGTCTTGCTTATCCTTGGCATGTCTCCGACCTTTTGCTTTATGCCAGATCTTAAAGTTTTCCTTGGAATTATCTTATTAGATACCTTGCTTTTATTAAGTGTATATTTTTTGATTTTTCTTATTTAAAAGAGAGATGTTTCTATTATTCTATTTTTACGGTTTAGATATTCATTTCTGAAGAGAAATGATTAATTTTACTTATCTATTTTTCTTGTTTATTTTTATTGTATTGATAGTAATGGAGTGCGCAGGGTTTAAAAAACGGTATGTTTTCTTGTTTTTTAAGATTTAATTTGGTTTTGAATGGGATTTTACTGACTTTCATGGTTAGTGGTTTGACTAAAGTTAATACTTAACAGTGTGTTAGTCCATTTCTTGTAATGCTGCATTTTAGTGTGTCATTCTCTATTTTTCATCTATTTTTTATTTTTTTTAGTTTTAAATAACGCTTCATATTTTGTTTTTAGAGTTTTAACTCTGTTTTAAATGATTCCTTATGCTTTTCCTATTTTTTTGGGAATGGAAATAAAAACCCTGCAACTCAGTATTGTTTACAATGCTGGTCTCTTCTAATAATATCCCTGACTAAGTGGCTTTTTATTTTGTAAGTGCTATTTCTTGGTATTTTATTCCTTAGATTTTGTTTTCATGATGTGGGTTCTATCCGGCCTAGGATATTTCTTATGCTGTGTTTATTTTATTGAGGTAGGTGTTTTTTTAATTAATAGCCACTTGTTTTTTTGTTGTTTCTTAAAAAACCTAATTTAGCGTAATCATCATTAGATTTATCTAATGATAATAAGCTGTTATGTAGCATAGAAGTGCTACTTCAACGGATTGTGTAAGAATAAAGGAGTTATTTTTATATGACGAACCATGCCAGCCTGCTT
>BAGV01000127.1 GCA_000307305.1 Enterobacteriaceae bacterium B14 | reverse complement strand
CTTGGTGGATTAAACCAGTATCAATATGCGCCGAATCCGTTGATGTGGGTGGATCCTTGGGGATGGCGTTTTGCAGGGGTTGACTTTACTGGACGTCCTGATTTATTCCCAGTTAAGGGAACGCAGTTAAATATTGTAGAAATAACAATGCAGGGGGCTAGGGGAAGAGATTTTACTGCGGCATTTGAAGCTGCTGGTATAACTAAAGCAGAGGCCGTTGGTTATACGTGGCACCATTTAGATGATTTTGATCCCGTAACAGGTAAAACAACGATGCAACTGGTGACTACATCTGCACATGAAGCGACGTTCCCACATGGCGGCTCCGTCTCACAATTTGAAAAACATTTTAATTTACCATCTGGATCTTACGGTAGTGCAGATGCTGTTGCTATTTCTCATTCGAAAGGGTGGTTAACCGGTCGTCTTACAAAGGCACTAAAAGCTGGTTGTTAATAGAGGATGAATCAATGAATAATCCATGCCAAAACTGTGAAAAAAATGTTTCTCGCTTAGATATGGAAAGTATAGAAAAAATATTAGGTTACTCTTTTCCTGAAGACTTCGTTTCACATTATTTAATATTCAATGGTGGAGTGCCAGCAAGAGCTTGGTGGGATAGCCATGATGGCTGTGAACCAGTGGAAATAGCCATCATGAAACCGTTTAAATATAATAAACAGTCAAGTGATAACCCCGTATCTCTAATTGATGGTTGCTATCATGCGATGGTAGAGAGGAATGTGATACCTCCTAACTTAATTCCTTTTGGAAACGATTGGGGGGGTAATTATTTTTGTTTAAATAAAAATGATGGCAGTATTGTTTTCTATGCAACAGATTCATTTGATTCTGATAGTTCCATAGAGTTAAATCATCAGAAATTACAAAAAAAATTAGCTGTATCTTTTAAAGAGTTTATGGCTGCCTTGGTTGAGGAGAGTGATTTAGATTAGAAAACTTTTCTGATAAATACACTAACCTCATCTGTTAATGAAGCTAAATATTGACTAACCAGATTATCAATTTGATTTTCGGTAGTG
>BAGV01000128.1 GCA_000307305.1 Enterobacteriaceae bacterium B14 | reverse complement strand
TTAACAATCATTTGAATGTTGTCACCTGGCATTACCATCTCTACGCCTTCTGGCAGTTCGATTGTACCGGTCACGTCAGTTGTACGGAAGTAGAACTGTGGACGGTAGCCTTTGAAGAACGGAGTATGACGGCCGCCTTCATCTTTGCTCAGAATATAAACTTCTGATTCGAACTTGGTGTGTGGCGTAATTGAACCTGGTTTAGCAAGAACTTGGCCACGTTCGATTTCTTCACGCTTAGTACCACGCAGCAGAACACCAACGTTCTCACCAGCACGGCCTTCGTCAAGAAGCTTACGGAACATTTCAACACCAGTACACGTCGTCGTTGTTGTTTCTTTGATACCAACGATTTCTACTGCTTCACCCACTTTAACGATACCGCGCTCTACACGACCAGTAACAACTGTACCACGGCCAGAGATAGAGAATACGTCTTCGATTGGCAGCAGGAACGGCTTATCAATTGCACGCTCTGGCTCTGGGATATAGCTATCCAAGAAACCTGCCAGTTCAACGATCTTCGCTTCATACTCTGGAACACCTTCCAGTGCTTTCAGCGCTGAACCACGGATAACTGGAGTGTCATCGCCTGGGAAGTCATACGTAGACAGAAGTTCACGAACTTCCATTTCTACCAGTTCCAGCAGCTCTTCATCATCAACCATGTCACACTTGTTCAGGAACACGATGATGTAAGGAACGCCAACCTGACGACCTAACAGGATGTGCTCACGCGTTTGTGGCATAGGGCCATCAGTCGCAGCAACAACCAGAATAGCACCGTCCATCTGAGCAGCACCAGTGATCATGTTTTTAACGTAGTCGGCGTGCCCTGGGCAGTCAACGTGCGCATAGTGACGAGTCGGGGTGTCATATTCAACGTGTGAAGTGTTGATGGTGATACCACGAGCTTTTTCTTCTGGTGCGTTATCGATTTGATCGAATGCACGCGCGTTACCGCCGTAGGTTTTAGCCAGTACAGTAGTAATTGCCGCAGTCAGGGTAGTTTTACCATGGTCAACGTGGCCGATAGTACC
>BAGV01000129.1 GCA_000307305.1 Enterobacteriaceae bacterium B14 | reverse complement strand
GTTCTCAATGGTGCTTCAGTGAGTGGTGAAAGCATTACGGCTGACGTGGGCCGCAACCTCACCATTGAGAGCCAACAAGACAGTGACCGTTACGACTCGAAGCAGACCAATGTCAGCGCGGGCGGTAGCGTGGCGATTTACGGCTCGGGTGGCTCGGGTTATGTAAACGTCAGCCAAGACAAGATGCACAGCAACTACGACAGTGTGCAGGAGCAGAGCGGGCTTTACGCCGGTAAAGGCGGCTACGATGTCAATGTGGGCGAGCATACCGAGCTTAAGGGCGGGGTGATTTCAGGTACGGGTAAAGCAGAAGATAACCGTTTAGAGACGGGAACACTGGGCTTTAGTGACCTGAAGAACGAGGCAGATTACAAGGTAAGCCACACGGGTGGCAGCTTTAGCAGCAGTGGTGGGGGCAGCAGCCCGGTGCCGGGCAACCCGATGGCAGGGGTGACCTCTAGCGTCAGCTCTGGCGGCGGAGGGGCTCTCTTGGGCGGTATGCTCTCTGGCAGCAACAGCAGCGGGCATGAGGAAGGCACGACCCAGTCGGCGGTGAGTGAAGGCAGTATCGTTATCCGCGACCAAGAGAAGCAGAAGCAGGATGTGGCAGATTTAAGCCGCGACCCAGAGAATGCCAACGACAGTATCTCGCCTATCTTTAACAAGGAGAAAGAGCAGAACCGCCTGAAAGAAGTGCAGATGATAGGTGAAATCGGCAGCCAGATGGGAACAGTGCTGAGCACGCAGGGTGATATCTACGCCACGAGTGAGGCGAAGAAGGCACTGGCAGCCCAGGGCAACACCAACCCAACGCGCCAAGATATCGAAGCGTCTGCGGCGTATCAAAGCACGATTAAGCAGTACGGCACGGGGAGTGATTTTCAACAGGCCACGCAGGCGGTGACGGCAGCGTTGCAAGGCCTTGCTGGCGGGGATATAGGTAAGGCACTGGCAGGCGCGTCAGCACCGTACTTGGCGGAGGTCATCAAGAAAGCGACGGGTGAGAACAAGACGGC
>BAGV01000130.1 GCA_000307305.1 Enterobacteriaceae bacterium B14 | reverse complement strand
TCATCCTCTTGGTATTGAACGCAGAACTCTCGGGCAGGGTGAGGGTAACGGAACGCATAAACCGCGTTGATACGCCCGTTCTCTTTCATCAGCGTATCTAGAATCGTCATGATGTCCTGTTGCTGGAAGATACGGGAGTTCTTACGCAACGAAGTTCGCCATAAGTGCGGGCGGATAACCATCTGATAGCGGGTACGGTGAAAGCCTGTGTCACCTTGTTCAAAGCGTGCCACCATCCCTGTCACGCTACGTTGAGCCACGCCATCACGCCAGACAGTCAATGTCGCGTCTTCATCCAATACCGCACCAAAATCAATCGCAGGATCGGCACTGGCTAGCTGAACATTGAGCTCAAAGGGGGTAGAGAAGCCTTCATGCAGATCAAAGCTGGCGACGGCAAAGGTCATTTGCGGCAAATTAGCCGCCGTGAGGGTAAATTGTAGGCCGCTGGCACCGGTGACACTGGCAAAAGCTTCCTCAGCCTGCGCTTGCATCTGCTGCTTGATATCGCTGCTCTTACCAAGAGAGGCATAGCCTAAACCCCCAGCGCCACCCGTCAGGTTCTTTTTCATACTCACGGCTTTCATCGCTTCGTCAGACTTTTTCATCATGCCTTGGGTCTGAGTGGCAATCTCTTGGATTTTCTTGCCCACTTTGCCACCCACCGCGCCTGCCACGTCACCGACAGCCCCCACACCTTGCTGGACGAGATTGCGGGTACTGGCAGTCTGTGCACCGGAGACGATATTCTTCTTCATACCCACGGTCTTCATCGCCTCGTCGGCCTTTTTCATCATGCCTTGGGTGTGAGTGGCTACGTCTTGGATTTTCTTGCCTACTTTGCCACCAACAGCACCTGCCACTTCACCGACAACACCGACACCTTTTTCTACGATGTCTTTGGTGCTCATGTTGGCAAGGTCTGGTGAGGGGCCCTTTCCGTCGGAGACTATCCCCGTCGTTTTTAGGCTACCTTGGACTTTCTTCCCTTTTTTATCGT
>BAGV01000131.1 GCA_000307305.1 Enterobacteriaceae bacterium B14 | reverse complement strand
GGGGAATGTACTGGAGACGCACTTTCCTGATGGAAAATCGCTACGCCATCACTATTACGGCTCGGGGTATTTACAGCAGAGCAATCTGGTGTCAGAGGAAGAGACGTGGGTATTGGCAGAGTATGAGCGGGATGTGTTGCACCGAGAGGTGAGCCGGACTCAGGGCCGTCTCCAACAGCAGACGGATTATGATGCAGCCGGTCGGATAACCGCCAAAATCGCCCGATTTAGTCATGCCAGTGCTGCCATTGCCCCGGCTATTGATAAACGCTTTCGTTACGATATCCACGACAATCTGGTGGAGCGGGTCCTGAACTATGGCAAAGGGACAGACCAGCCTTTCCAGTACGGCCCCCGAGAGTCGGAAGAATATTGGTACGATGCGGTAGGGCAAGTGACGCAGCGTGTACGCGGGCATGAGCAAGAGCAATTTACGTATGATGCGGCAGCGAACCTGTTTGACGCGGGGACGCTGGGTGCGATAGATAACCGTATGCAGGGCTTTGACGGTTATGACTACACCTACGATGGTTTTGGGCGAATGCAGACCCGTATTGGTGTGAGAGAGCGGGTTCACCAGACCTTTGATTACGACAGTGAACATCATCTTAAGACGGTGCACTTTAAGGGACACCCAGACTATCACCGAGTAGATTACCGCTATGATGCGTTAGGGCGACGCACCCATAAACAGCTGTATCGCCACAACAGCACGGCGCCTGAGACCACCACGTTCTTCTGGAGCGGGATGCAGATGTGTGGTGAGCACAGCAGCGTGCGGCCGAACAATCAGGTGATGTACACGTATGTCAACGGGGGCTATGAGCCGCTGGCGAGGCTAGATACGTTCCACCATGAAGAGCGGACTCAGCACGACCTCTATTACTACCACACTCACCTAAACGGGATGCCCGAAGAGCTGACGGATGAGCAGGGCGAGTTGGTGTGGCAGGGGGAGACGAACCTGTGGGGGAAAGTGCGTCGAGAATGGA
>BAGV01000132.1 GCA_000307305.1 Enterobacteriaceae bacterium B14 | reverse complement strand
TATATGAGACTCGCTCATGGACATCATTATGTTTAAGGAGAAGCAACAAGATGTCTTCTGGTAATACATCCTTTAAATTATCCCGCCTCGCGGTGATGGGCCTGCTGTTAGGCAGTGTCTCTTCTGCCTCGTGGGCGGACGATATTCAGTCAAATACGGATATCGATACGGCGCCTAATGAAGTCGAAACCGTAACCCTGACTGCCCCTGAAACCGTGCTCTACAAAGCGGTGGGACAGGTAGGGCCAACACAGGCACAGGTTGTTTTCTATCGTGGTTATGCCTCGAACGGTGCTCAGGCATCGGTAGGGAATATCTATCTCGATCGTGAGTTCCAAAGCGCGCTCAAAGCGGGAGAGTACACCGTTTTTTGTGTGACGCCTGGTGAACACACCTTGGAAGCGTATGTGAATGATGCACCTCACTACACCAACAAGAACTCGCCAAAAAATAGCCTCACGTTAACCGGTGGGAATACTTACTTCGTTGAAGTGAACAGCCAAGACAATGTTGGTTTGCCTGTTCATAACAGCCGCTCTGAGGCTGAGCAGGTACTGCAGAACACCAAAAACAGTACCATCGTTAATCGTGCCTCTGCCGTACAGCAGTGTGAATATGTGACTAATGCGGTATTGGGGAGTGTGTTCTACAAATTTGCTATTGGTAATGCGAAGGGGATTGAGTCCGGTGGTATGAAGGTTATCCAAGACGCGGCGGCCAATATCAAGGCACTGCCAGCAGGCTCGCAGATAATGGTATCGGGCTATGCGGATCCGGTAGGCAACGCTGCAGGTAACAGTGCGTTATCATTGAAGCGTGCAGAAACGGTGAAGGCACAGTTGGTGAAATCGGGAGTTGCAGCTAATGCCATCAGTACTCATGGTTTTGGTTCCAGCAACCTGCTGGTGAACTGTGAAGATAAAAACAAAGCTGCTCGTAATCTGTGTAACAGAGATAATCGACGTGTAAATATGGAAGTGAAAG
>BAGV01000133.1 GCA_000307305.1 Enterobacteriaceae bacterium B14 | reverse complement strand
ATATGCCGTAAGTCCTTTTTTCAGTACATCGCGTTGCCGTGCCAGATAATCGGCAAAGGTTTCATCCGAATTGAGGGTGTCACGAGAGAGGTTTAATGAAGGGCGGTTTTCAGCAGCAAAGATATTGATGGTTTGTTCTTGGAAGCCATAAGGCACAGCAAGGCTGCCTTCGTTAAAAACACAACGGGAAGAGGACTCCATGACACTTTCCTTGTCTGGAATGGGCTAAATAGGTTAGTTACAATCTATACAGAATTGTTAATTGGCTCAATGCATTGATAACAAAAATAGGTCATGACCCAAAAATGCAAAATGACATATGACATTTGGTTATGACGCAAAAGCGTTAAATTGATACACAGCCATGTTTATAGGTTCCTCAATAACCGTCGCTCTTGAAGTCGCTTGTCGATACTGTCTACACACTGAACCTGTACGTAAGCACGGGACTGGAAGAGCAGATTTTCCTCGTTATTACTGTCAGCATTGTAAAACGCACCTTTCAATATCATTATCGTTACAATGCTCATAAACCCGGTATCAAAGAGAAAATTGTTGATATGGTGATGAACGGCTCTGGTGTTCGTGATTCTGGGCGGGTATTGAAAATCAGTATGAATACTGTCATTCGGACGTTAAAAAACTCACACCAAGGCAAGTAACAACACGACATACTGCCTATGAAGATATCGCTCTTATTTGTGAAATTGATGAGCAATGGTCTTGTGTCGGCAGTAAAAAGCACTGTCACTGGCTGTGGTATGCCTTTGATACAAAGAGGAAACAAGTCATAGCGCATGTTTTCGGGCCACGAACAGATGCAACCTGCCGCCGTCTTCTGGCTCTCCTTCAGCCATTGTGTATTGGATTTATCACAACAGATGATTGGGGAAGCTATCGGCGTGAAGTACCTAACGATATTCATTTAGTAGGAAAGATATTCACTCAAAGAATAGAACGGCATAA
>BAGV01000134.1 GCA_000307305.1 Enterobacteriaceae bacterium B14 | reverse complement strand
GCTAAACGCGGGATAGTGATACACCTCATCACCGATATCGGTAATGCACCACGAATCATCGTCATTGTGTGTGAGCCAGCATTGGCTGTCGGGGCAAAAGGTTTGATGGCCTTTGGGTACCAACGGAAAGGGAATACTATCGCCGCTAAAGTTACGCCAAAGAATACCGTCCTCAACCGGTGTTAAGCTGCTCTCCCAAAACAGGCTCCAGCCTTGGCCTAAGACCCCTTCGCTACGATGGCTGCTGAGATAGTGGCGTTGCCAGTACAACGGCCATTCGCCCTCGATAACAAAATCCAGTTCGTCCTCATCGTGCAGGAACTTCTGCCCTGAGGTGATATCCACGGGATTCGCCCAGATACCCAGGAGGGAGAGGGGAAGCATTAATGCTCCAGCACGGCAGGCCAATTTTAAAAGCTTATCGGCTTTGGGCAACTTGGTCAGCAGCTTGCTCACGGCACCAGGGCCGTTTGCTGCCGCCCCGCCGAAGCTCACCAATCCTGCCAACAACATCACCGTATCGGAAATATGATAGGCGTATTCAGGCACTTCTGACTTAATCGGCAGGGTGGTTACGCTCTCTCCACCAATAAGCACATTATCTGAACCCACCATAATCACCGCATCACAGTTGGTTTTATCTCCTTTACGTGAGGCGGGCTGACTATTGATAAAGACCTTGGAAGAGCCTTGTGCCACCTGCATTGTGCCGTCATCATCACAGGCCACTTGGCTAAGCGTTGCCATCACCGCTGGGCGGCTATTGATAAACACATTGTGAGAACCAACGACAATCTTACCTGTGGGGCTGAGGGAGGATTTGCCTTTTTCAACGCACTTATCCCGTACCCAATCCCCTAATTTGCTGGTGAGGTAGCCAACGCCCACCCCCGCGCCCATCAGCAGAAAACCGACACCGAGGCAGGAAGAGGCCAAGCCCGC
>BAGV01000135.1 GCA_000307305.1 Enterobacteriaceae bacterium B14 | reverse complement strand
AGGCTCAAGTTGTCGCCACAGTGGGAGACCAGAGTATAAACGCACCCGACGTCTTCTTTGCCGCACCATCATAATCACTAAGGCGAGTACTTATCTTTAACAGTAAGTACTCATCCTAACCATCTCTATTCTTATAGAGAATCTGATCTTCCCCCACTAAAAGCCTGCCCAATATTATTGGGCAGGCTTTCTCTTATCTATTTCAACACTTCCATGTCATTTTTAAGTTCTGTTTTAGCCTTTTTAGCATCACGTTTCATCACTCAACGATGTCGTCTAGAGAACAACGATGAATATCGTCCGTAACAGGCATGATATTTCTAATAAAAATCCGAACGGATAAAACCAATCTTTTTTCGTTATATTTTTCTGCTATAAGGAATACCTCAAAAATTAATAATCACCCACTAAAAAACAGATAAACCGAAAGTAAAAACTCCATATGTTATTTTAAACAAAAAATAACAATATTATTTATGTGCCTTTTCATAAAACAATAAACACCATTTACCAATGGTTATTTTTAGAGTTAAACAACAAATACAACTAATTGATACTAAATATAAATAAATTCATTGAAATATTTTTGAAATATTACTGAAATATATGTTAAGCACACATACAAAAATAATATTAACGCCCTTTATTACATTTTTAAGTATTTGAATAACCTTATTGAAAATAGACCATTACTGACATATTCTTACTTGGGCAGGGTTATTTCTTTCTTTATTTCTTTTAAATTTTCTTATTAAAAATATATCAAATGCCTTTGGGGTATTTTATGCTTATTAATTCAGTGGCTAACAATAAGATTAAGTCGTTTATAGTCTGGTCTCAGATTGTCATTCAGATTATCACTCCGATTTACTTTATATTTCCATCTACGAGTAGCGCATCATCGCCCTTCTCGGCAGACCGTAATAG
>BAGV01000136.1 GCA_000307305.1 Enterobacteriaceae bacterium B14 | reverse complement strand
GGTGAACCCCGCATTGTTCATCGCGGCGTGCTGGATAACGAAGGTAAAAGCCCGCCCATCACGGGCCTGTGTGGTGAGTATGATGTCTTGTTCTACCCGGATACCATCGCGCAAGCGCATACGGACTGGTTAGACAGTTACACCCCCGATATCAAAATACTCGCTCAGTGGCTGGAAAGCTGTTGGGCTGACCCCGTCATACAGACGGAGTGGATACGTTATCTCAATGCCCCCAACCAACTCGCACTGGTTGAGTCCTACGAAACCCGGGGGATGAAAGAGACGGTCACCGATATCGTTGATATGACGGTCGACCTCTACGCGTCTGTCGAACACTTTGCCAGTGATGTCCTCCCTGAGCTGTTGGCGATTTACTTTTATCCTGAGCAGGCCAATGGCCCCCTAGCTCAAAAGATGAAAGCCTTTGATGTTCGGTCGATAGGGAGCGTTGATGTTGAGCGCACGAAGGAAAACTTAAAAACCGTGGGGCTGTATCTGCTTGACGATGTGCTCTCTTACCTCTGTGTTGCCGTGGTGACGGCGTGGTATCAGCTCCTGCCACCCCATCTTCATAGGCAGATTAACGGGCGTGTTGTCGGTGAAATCTTGTTTGCTATTTTCACGGCGGGTTTAGGCGGCGCGGTGACCAAAGGTGCTCAGGCAGGCAGTGCGGCACTGAAAAGCATTGATGCGGGTAAGGTCAGCGGTCTGGTGAGTAAAACCGTGGCCTCGTTATCGACCACACTGGGCAATATCAGTACGGCGGCCAAACTCAAAAAGTCGGAGAGTGTGCTGCTGCGCACCCGTACCGCGATGAATGCGAGCCGTGATGGCAAAATCGTCGATGGTGTCAGGCAAATTGATGTGCGCGTCAAGATGGGGCGCATTACTCAGATTGAGCAGAAAAACTCGTTA
>BAGV01000137.1 GCA_000307305.1 Enterobacteriaceae bacterium B14 | reverse complement strand
AAGAGCGCCCGAAAGTCGATAACCCGCTACGGTTTCAGGGGCAGTATGCGGATAAGGAAACGGGGTTACATTACAACCTGAATCGGTATTATGATCCGCAGGTGGGACGTTATTTGACGCAAGATCCGATTGGGTTGATGGGTGGGTTGAACTCATATGCTTATGTAGAAAATAATCCGATTGGGTGGGTAGATCCTTTAGGGCAAGTGAAAGGTCTTGATAAGAAAGTTGGTACTCTTGAAGAACTAGATCCTATTGATACTTTAATGTATGGAGCAAGAGTTAAAGAGGGTTTACCCGGTGGAGTACCAGGTATAGCAATATCCAATCGACCAACAACACAGCAACTAGAATTACTTAGTGAAAAACATGGTGTTGAATTTGCAATAACATATAAGTATGGGGCGAATAAAAATGGTGGAGGTGGGCAATATTATTTACATTCAGGGGAAGCCAGTAAAGTTAGCTTTCCAGTTGAGGCTGACCGGATGCTTATATATCATACACATCCAAAGGGGACGGGATATGCAAGTACAGCAGACATGGAAGTAATGTTAATTCTTAGAGGTATAGGCTCGCCTCAGCGAAGTTCTCAAATAATACCATCAGGAAAAAATATAATACGCTTTAGTGAGGATAATAGAAAATTTTGAATAGAGAAATAATAGAGTTATCAAAATATTTATGGGACGGTTCAGAGCCAGGTTGGTGTCTTATGGAATTAACTAATGGCAATGCTATGAATTACACAATAATAAATATAATGACTAGAGCTTATTTGCTTATTGAGGATGAAGAAGAAAAAAAGAGGTAATTAGTTTTATGCTAAAAAATAACGTTAAAATAATTACTTTAGATGAATTTAAACAACTTCCGCCGTTGGAATATTAAATGATTA
>BAGV01000138.1 GCA_000307305.1 Enterobacteriaceae bacterium B14 | reverse complement strand
AGTCGTTGTACCATCAGGGCGGGTTTCTGAGGCGACTTGGCCTTGTTCGGTACGTTTGTATGCCCATGTTTTTACCTTGCCATCGAGGCTGTACTGGTAGATGTAGCGCAGAGTGCCGAGAAAATACTCATAGGTGGTGCTACGTCCATCGGGGAAGACTTCTCTGACCAAATGGCCTTCCTCATCGTAGCCATAGTGAGTCAGTTGCCCTAACCCATCTCGGCGACTTAAGCAGTGACCTTTCTCATCGAAGGTTTGATAGATTTCTGCGCCATCTGCGGTTTTCTCATAGATAAGGCGAGCATGGTCATTGTGCTGATACACCTGACGGCTGCCGTTGCGCTGGATTTCCGTGACGGTATTCGCCACGTCATCCCACACATAACGAATATCAAGTTGGTCAAAATTACCGTATTGGCGCACGCAGCGTGCCTGTGCGCCTTGGCCTTCCCATTCCCAGTGGAAAGCCGCGCCACCTGCCAGTTCTCGACGAATCAACAAGTGGTCATCTTGGTAGTGGTACTGCTCTCGCTCGCCTAATGCATTATCAGCCTCGATAAGTTGATGGGCAGCGTTGTAGTGATAAGTGGCAACAGCAGGTTGAGGTGTCCATGCGGTTTTCGCTCCGGCGGCATTGCCGACAAGCGGGATAACGCGCGTGATAAGGGATGAGTCAGCCGACAGACCATATTCAAACTGCAATGCAGCAAGTGTGCCTTGGCGTACCTGATGCAGTCGCCACTGTGTATCGTAATGAACCGTGACAGTGTTGCCGTAAATATCGCTGATGGCTTCAAGGCGACCTATCTGTCCCTCACGGACAAAGTGATAAATCCCCTGACCGCGTGATTGCACCAAGAGATAGTGA
>BAGV01000139.1 GCA_000307305.1 Enterobacteriaceae bacterium B14 | reverse complement strand
CATCCGTGGTACCGCTTTGTGCCGATAGGGTCCCTAACGTGGTACTCAACGAAACGGTTTGTCCTGCGACGGCTTGTCCGCTGGCATTTTTCACGGTCACGGTGTAGGTGGCGGCATCGGTCCCATTAGCGACTGCGGTTGTTTTATCCACCGTCACCGTTGATGTGGTGGTATCTGCAGTAAAGGTCACGACAGGAGCAGTCAGGTTTTGGCCTGCTGCAGTTGCAGTCACTGTTGCAGAGCCTGCTGCGGTGCTGGTCAGTGTGACTTTCACCTGACCGTTCGCATCCGTGGTACCACTTTGTGCCGATAGGATCCCTAAATCGGTACTCCATGAAACAGCCTGCCCTGCGACGGCTTGGCCGCTGGCATTTTTCACGGTCACGGTGTAGGTGGCAGCATCGGTCCCATTAGCGACAGCCGTTGTTTTATCCACCGTCACCGTTGATGTGGTGGCATCTGCAGTAAAGGTCACAACAGGAGCAGTCAGGTTTTGGCCTGCTGCAGTTGCAGTCACCGTGGCAGAACCAGCAACGGTGCTGGTCAGTGTGACTTTCACCTGACCGTTCGCATCCGTGGTACCGCTTTGTGCTGATAGGGTTCCTAAATCGGTACTCCATGAAACAGCCTGTCCTGCGACAGCTTGGCCGCTGCTATTTTTCACGGTCACGGTGTAGGTGACGGTATCTGTTCCATCCGCTTTGGCTTCAGTTTTATCTACAATAACGTTTGGTGTGAGTATCTCCGCGACGAATTGCACGTCCAATGCCGTTAAATTCCGACCAATCACACTGGCTGTCACGCTTGCTGTACCAACGGTGGTACTGGTCAGCGTTATTTGCAGTTGACCATTC
>BAGV01000140.1 GCA_000307305.1 Enterobacteriaceae bacterium B14 | reverse complement strand
GTCAAAAGGTTCAATTTTATTTGAAACAGGCGTTTTAAATGGAACTAGAAGTGATTTTACTGAGGTATATAAATTCATTGCTAAGGAAAAAAATATAACTCAAACAGCAGCTCAAAACTTATTGTCAGAAATTAGGTTAACACCACACCATTTAAGTGCAACTGAGATATTATTAATACCAATGGATTTGCACGGTAATGTTCCACATATAGGTTCAGCATCAGATCTGAGAGGTTCGGCAACATGTTAAAAAAGCTAAAGGAAATTGGCGCATATTCTCTTGATTTACCTTTATCAAAGAAAGAAGCATTGTTCGGTGAACTTGAAGAAAAAACGGGAGAGCTGCCTAGTGATTATAGGGATATGTTGTTGTATTTTGGTGGCTCAATTATGTTTGATTCAATCATGTCATTTAAAGGAGAAACGTCCTCCCCATGGGCTGATAATAATGGTTATGATGATATTGAATATTTTTATGGTTTAAGTTGCGAGGGCCATGGGCATTCTATTTTGGATATGATAGAGACCTATAAAGATGATTTTCGAATGCAGTGGATTCCCATTGGGTTTTCATCTGGAGGAAATCAAATTTGCCTATGTATTCAGGGGAGTAAAAAAGAACAAATATGGTTTTGGGATCATGAGAGCGACCCTGTTTTTGATAATGATAATGTCTATTCTGGATTAACCTTTATTGCTCCAAATCTAAAGGCGTTTATAGCAAAGCTTAAAAAAGAAGATGATTTATCTAGCCCTTCTAAGGCTATAGGTGGCTTCTTGGATTTTTAATCCGCTCTAGAATATAAATATATTATGTGTCACTTAGCTAAATGTAATTATCAGAGAG
>BAGV01000141.1 GCA_000307305.1 Enterobacteriaceae bacterium B14 | reverse complement strand
AACATCATTACCGTGAAAGACGGTGATGAAGTGCTGGGTAGCACGGTTGTTGATGAAAACGGTAACTGGACATACACACCAGAAAAACCGCTGGTTGACGGCAATCACAGCCTGACGGTGACAGAAACCGATAAAGCGGGTAACGAAAGTGATCCATCCGCGCCAATCGAGTTCGAAGTGGATACCACTCCGCCAGTGACCAAAGACATTGGTAAAGTCACCGACAATTTTGGCGATAAGCAGGGTGAAATCACTGCGGAGAATAATAAGACTGATGACACCACGCCAACCTTTGAAGGTACAGGTGAATCAGGCAGCACCATCATCATTAAAGATGGTGACACTGAGATAGGTAGCGTCAAAGTCGATGAAAACGGTAACTGGACATTCACGCCAGATACGCCATTAGAGGAAGGCAAGCACAGCATCACCGTGACCGAAGTCGATAAGGCGGGTAACGTTGGTAATGACTCTAAGCCATTTGATTTTGAAGTCGACCTGACTAAGCCAACCAAGCCAGACCTAGGTGATATCACCATTACCGATGATTACGGTATCTACACTGGCCCAATTACCTCTGGCGACATCACCGATGACACCACGCCGACTTTTGCCGGTAAAGGTGAACCAGGTAGCATCATCACCATCAAAGATGGTGATGAAGTTATTGGGACGGTGACTGTTGGTACCGATGGCACATGGGAATTGACGTCAGATAAGCCATTAGGGGAAGGTCATCACAGCATCACAGTGACCGAAACGGACACGGCGGGCAATTCAAGTGACCCATCTGAT
>BAGV01000142.1 GCA_000307305.1 Enterobacteriaceae bacterium B14 | reverse complement strand
CCACTATCTCTTGGTACAATCGCGCGGTCAGGGGATTTATCACTTTGTCCGTGAGGGACAGATAGGTCGCCTTGAAGCCATCAGCGATATTTACGGCAACATCGTTACCGTTCATTACGATACACAGTGGCGATTACACCAAATACGCCAAGGTAAGCTCGCTGCACTGCAATTTGAGTACGGTTTAGAGAAGGAGGCCGCTGACTCTCATGTTCAGGATGCGCCTGAGTCACGGCTTATCACGCGTGTTATCCCGCTTATCGGCAATACTGCGGGCGCTAAAACCGAGTGGACACCGCAACCTGCTGTTGCCACTTATCACTACAATGATGCCCATCAACTTATCGCCGCTGATAATGCTTTAGGCGAGCGCGAACAGTACCACTACCGTGATGACCACCTGTTGCTCTGCCGCGAACTGGCTGGCGGTGCCGCTTTCCACTGGGAGTGGGAAGGCACTGGCTCACAGGCCCGCTGCGTGCGCCAATACGGTAACTTTGACCAACTTGATATTCGTTATGTGTGGGATGACGTGGCGAACACCGTCACTGAAATCCAGCGCAACGGCAGCCGTCAGGTCTATCAGCACAATGACCATGCTCGCCTTATCTATGAGAAAACCGCCGATGGCGCAGAAATCTATCAAACCTTCGATGAGAAAGGTCACTGCTTAAGTCGCCGAGATGGGTTGGGGCAACTGACTCACTATGGCTACGATGAGGAAGGCCATTTGGTCAGAGAAGTCTTCCCCGATGGACGTAGCACCACCTATGAGTATTTCCTCGGCACA
>BAGV01000143.1 GCA_000307305.1 Enterobacteriaceae bacterium B14 | reverse complement strand
CATCGGAGGTCATCTTATCGGCAACATCTTTGATGGCTGCACCAGCAAGGCCAGCTATACCTGCTTTCGCCCCGATTTCCAGCAACTGCTCTGCAACCTTACTTCTGCATGGTGAAGCTACCGCACACCCTTTGGCTGCCATATTCAGGAAGTTATTCTCAACCGCGTTCTTCCCTGCCTCACCCCCAGCAACAACATCACCAGAACCTTTACCTGCAAGTCCGCCCGCCAAACCGCCTACGATGGTGCCCAGCGTGCTCACGTTCTGACGCTCTTGCTCTGTCAGCTCTGACGGCTTCTTACCATACAGTTTATCCGCAAGCTCACCACCCGCAGCACCTGCCGCACCCGCTAACGCCGAGTTGCCGTTGATTTCAGCCACCACCGCGCCCAGTACCGCATGCGCCATCGCATTTGCCGTCTTGTTCTCACCCGTCGCTTTCTTGATGACCTCCGCCAAGTACGGTGCTGACGCGCCTGCCAGTGCCTTACCTATATCCCCGCCAGCAAGGCCTTGCAACGCTGCAGTAACAGCCTGCGTGGCCTGTTGAAAATCACTCCCCGTGCCGTACTGCTTAATCGTGCTTTGATACGCCGCAGACGCTTCGATATCTTGGCGCGTTGGGTTCGCGTTGCCCTGGGCTGCCAGTGCCTTCTTCGCCTCACTCGTGGCGTAGATATCACCCTGCGTGCTCAGCACCGTACCCATCTGGCTGCCGAT
>BAGV01000144.1 GCA_000307305.1 Enterobacteriaceae bacterium B14 | reverse complement strand
GGCGTTGACTTCTCATTGACCAACAGGAAGCCATCATCCGCGGTAAAGGTTGGCGTATAACCACTTGGTAACTGCATACCACTGGTTGGCATCACATCAAGGTTGATGGTTTTGGTATAGCCGCCATCTTTACCATAGATAACATACACACGGCCCGGGTTACCTGGCTCAGAGTATGGTGCACCTAACGCAAAGTCATCGATACCATCACCGTTGATATCGCCCAGTGCCTGCACGGTATTCAATGAAACCGTACCATCCGCACCACCACTCCACTCCCAGTGTAAGGAGTTGATCCGGATCCCTTTATCGATGGTTAAGTCATTGAGGCTAAATTGGTCTGGTAGACCGTCCTTAGTCCCGTAAATAACGTAGGAGGTACCCGCTTCAGCACCAATGGCGTTGTCTGCACGGCGGTCAGCAATCAAGAAGTCATCGATACCGTCGTTGTTGACGTCACCGATGTTATTCATGCCTTCACCGAGATCTTCACCATTGACCAACTCAGGATTTAAGCCCGTACCATACAATGGGTTGCCACCCGTACGGTTATCCTGCGCATTGATAACCGAACCGTGAACGGCATTACCTTTCGCATCAACCGCAGGGAATGACCAGTTACTGGTGTTACCGCCACCAGACCATTCCATTCTGATGTTCCCCTGCTGTGTAGGGCCACCATATAGCACAAACCCTTTACCACTCC
>BAGV01000145.1 GCA_000307305.1 Enterobacteriaceae bacterium B14 | reverse complement strand
GCCGTTGACTTCTCATTGACCAACAGGAAGCCATCATCCGCGGTAAAGGTTGGGGTATAACCGCTCGGCAGTTGCATACCACTGGTCGGCATCACGTCCAAGTTAATGGTTTTGGTATAGCCGCCATCTTTACCATAGATAACATACACACGGCCCGGGTTACCTGGCTCAGAGTATGGTGCACCTAACGCAAAGTCATCGATACCATCACCGTTGATATCACCCAGTGCCTGCACGGTATTCAATGAAACCGTACCATCCGCACCACCACTCCACTCCCAGTGTAAGGAGTTGATCCGGATCCCTTTATCGATCGTGAGGTCATTGAGGCTAAATTGGTCTGGTAGACCGTCCTTAGTTCCGTAAATAACGTAGGAGGTACCCGCTTCAGCACCAATGACGTTGTCTGCACGGCGGTCAGCAATCAAGAAGTCATCAATACCGTCGTTGTTGACGTCACCGATGTTATTCATGCCTTCACCGAGATCTTCACCATTGACCAACTCAGGATTTAAGCCCGTACCATACATTGGGTTGCCACCCGTACGGTTATCCTGTGCACTAATAACCGAACCGTGAACAGCATTACCTTTCGCATCAACCGCAGGGAATGACCAGTCACTGGTGTTACCGCCACCAGACCATTCCATTCTGATGTTCCCCTGCTGTGTAGGGCCACCGTATAGCACGAACCCTTTACCCGCCC
>BAGV01000146.1 GCA_000307305.1 Enterobacteriaceae bacterium B14 | reverse complement strand
ATTGGCGTGGAATAATCGGGGTCAACTCACTCGTTACACCGACTGTTCAGGGCAATCAACAGATTACCACTATGACGTTTTGGGCCAGTTGGTTTCACGGCAAGATGCACTGCAACAGACCACCCGCTATCACTGGAATGCACAAGGCAAAATCACCACCATCATCTTGCCCGATGGCGCACAAGAGCAGTTCAGTTGGACAGACAGCGGTGCCCTTGCCACCTATCAACCGGCGGGTAGCCCATCAGCACGGGCATGGACTTACAATGCGTTAGGGCAACCGCTCACGGCTACAGACCGTTTAAAGCGAACCCTGCGTTACGCTTATGACAACGAAGGGCGTCTCATCACGTTAGATAATGCTAACGGTGGCGAGTATGGCTTTATCTACGATGCTGAGGGGCAACTGTTAGAAGAGGTACGTCCTGATAACACCGTTCATCGCTATCGCTACACCACAGCAGGTGTGCTCGATGAATATCGTGTGCAGGGTAAAATCAATAACGAGGATGAAAACAGCCTCCATCCTGAAAAACAGACGCGATTTACCTATGATGAAGGTTCTCGATTAAGTACGCGGACTACCGAAACGCATTGCTTCTCTTATCGGTGGGATGAAAGGGATAACTTACTCAGTGCAACAGCAACGCCGACCGAGGCAGGCGTTGCGCT
>BAGV01000147.1 GCA_000307305.1 Enterobacteriaceae bacterium B14 | reverse complement strand
TGTGAACATTATCTAAAATAAATTCGTTCAACGCATTGAATACACGACCAAAATAATTATCTAAATTAATCTATGTGGTTATTTTTTCATTAAATAGAGAGAAGCATACTCTCCATCTCCATTGAGAGTGAATGTAGGGAGATTGATTTAGTCGGAACATTTAGCGCTCTTCAATTAAATATTTATCAGGCGTACTCCATGATATAATTTTGTATTCTTTAAATTTAAAGCCTTGCTCTTTATAATGCTCTAACAATTCTGATGGATACCAACCATGTCCATATAAAAACAATGCACCTTCAGATATAAGAGTGTTTATAACCTCGATCTTCTCGGAAACATTATTCACCTCTAACTTCATAATGTCTTTTTCCTCTGAAAAACCTATGCTCTTTACTTTATTTTTTTCATTCTCTCCAGCTACTTTAAGCTTAATGATATCATCGGCCATATCTACAACGATAATAAATTCCTTAGGGAAAATATTCATTTCACAGCAACCTTTAGCATAATTGATAATGATGTTGATACTGAATTAATTACGAGTTCTGGTGCCCCGCCGGGTAGGTGCTGGCCGGGTCCAAGAAAATAGTCATTGCCATTTAATGGACTGCGTGGAGACATATTTGATATACCTTCAATTTTCC
>BAGV01000148.1 GCA_000307305.1 Enterobacteriaceae bacterium B14 | reverse complement strand
AACGCATCGTAATGATGGGTGTAACTGCCGCCGTGGTTATGCTCCGCCGTTAAACGCCCTAAAATGTCATACTCAAAATGAAGCGTCTCCACCTTATCCGGCTCAGGCTCGCGCTGCTCTTGTTGGGCCTGTACCCACTCCGCCCGCTGCACTCGCGTTATCTTCATCTGCTCTGGGGTGTAGTCGTAAATCGTGCGGTAGTCTGGGGTCAGTTTTGCCAACACGCGCCCCACTGCATCGCGCTCAAAATGCGTGATAATCGGCGCTCGTTGTAAGGCGGTGGCGTCTCGGTCAGGGTAGTGCGTTATCGTGACAGGTTGGCCCAACGCATCATAGGCGTACACCTTGCGCTGACCCGATAAATCCTGCTCAGAACATAACCGGTGCAGCACATCGTACTCAAACTGATACGCCTCCCCTTTTTCATTACGCAAACGGGACAAACGACCAAACGCATCATAATCAAAACGCAGCCTGCGCTGTTTCGGGTCGATGCGCTCGGTAATTTGCCCCCGACGATTGCGCGTCAGTTGGGTGATATCCCCATTCGCCCCCAGTATGCGGGTAAGCTGACCGGCCTTATCATAAACCAGCGATTGAGTGCGCTTATCCGAAAGCTGCTGTGTTAACGGTAA
>BAGV01000149.1 GCA_000307305.1 Enterobacteriaceae bacterium B14 | reverse complement strand
CTTGGCCGATACGCGGGATATTCACCATCCCCCACCCTTCCCCTGCCAGCGGTTGGCTTACCCGTATCCAGCATGAGCTGGTGTCATCGTCTTTCGCGTAGCGGTCCCATAAGAACTTCAAACGCACACGGCCAAAGCTGTCAGTGTAAATCTCTTCGCTTGGTGGCCCGGTGACTACACCGATTTGTGGGCCATCCATGCTCGGTTTTGGCAACGGTGTCGGGCGCCATGTCAGGTCATCTGGGATGAAACTAAACTGGTTAGTCAGCGTGGTACCCTGTGCACCGCTCTCTTCTTCCAGCGCCTGTGGCTGGTTGCCCACATGGGTGATACTCACGACCTGCCAGCGGGTGTTTAAATCTGGCCTTGGGTGGCTGGTGAGGGTTAAAAACTCTCCCGGCACCACGGTAAAACTGTTGCTCTCACCCGTGCCCGTGCGCGCATCGTTGCGCAGCGCCTCAAGGCGGTAGCGGGTGAAATCTTTACCATGCTGTTCATCTTTGAATCGACCAGGGAAATCGAAGTGTTCGTAATCCGCTCGCTGGTTCTCCAAGGATTTACCCTCTTGGTAGAATGCCGCATCCCAGCGCGGGTCCTTGAAGGTGTAATCCTTCAAATAGACCGCGGAGGTACGCAC
>BAGV01000150.1 GCA_000307305.1 Enterobacteriaceae bacterium B14 | reverse complement strand
CAACCCAATCGGATCCTGCGTCAAATACCGCCCCACCTGCGGGTCATAGTACCGATTCAGGTTGTAGTGCAGCCCCGTTTCCTTATCCGCATACTGCCCCTGAAACCGCAGTGGGTTATCCACTCTTGGCTGTTCTTCATCCTGCCATAGGGTAATCTGTTTACCGTAAGCTGAGTACGTCGCAGCCCACACCACATTGCCCATGTTATCCGTCAAGCTGTGCGGGGTGCCGAGGTGGTCGTTTTGATACCAGTACGTGCGGGTTTTCTCTGCTGTACGATTGTTACCTACCACTGTGGCGAGGGGTCTAAAACTGTCTGGCTCGTAGACATAACTCTGCCAGTGCTGTTGGTTATCCGTTTCGACTATCAGCTTGTTGCCCTGCCAGAAGAAGAGGGTCTTCTTGCCGTCTACGGTTTTACTGATACGGCGGTTAAAGGCGTCGTACTGGTAGTGGGCTTCGGTGCCGTCAAGGGTTTTGACGGTGATAAGTCGGTGCTGGCAGTCGTAGCGGTAGGTGGTGACGAGCTTCTGCGCTTTTCCTCTCCGTTCTGCTATCAGATTGCCAAAGCGGTCGTAGTCAAAATGCCGGTCGCCGTAGAACGCCAGCCGATTGCCCTTGGCTTCGCTGCTGTG
>BAGV01000151.1 GCA_000307305.1 Enterobacteriaceae bacterium B14 | reverse complement strand
CCCGATGCGGCAATGCCCATCATTACTAACCAACTTGCCGAGGCGGCGATTTATCTGGGGGCAGAGCCGAATCACTATCTCTTGGTGCAATCACGCGGTCAGGGGATTTATCACTTTGTCCGTGAGGGACAGATAGGTCGCCTTGAAGCCATCAGCGATATCTATGGCAATACCGTCACCGTTCATTACGATACGCAGTGGCGATTACACCAAGTACGCCAAGGTAAGCTCGCTGCACTGCAATTTGAGTACGGTTTAGAGAAGGAGGCCGCTGACTCTCATGTTCAGGATGCGCCTGAGTCACGGCTTATCACGCGTGTTATCCCGCTTATTGGTAATGCAGCGGGAGCGAAAACCGCATGGACACCTCAACCTGCTGTCGTGACCTATCACTACAACGCTGCCCATCAACTTATCGAGGCTGATAATGCTTTAGGCGAGCGAGAGCAATACCACTACCAAGATGACCACTTGTTGATTCGTCGAGAACTGGCTGGCGGTGCCGCTTTCCACTGGGAGTGGGAAGGCACTGGCTCACAGGCCCGCTGCGTGCGCCAATACGGTAACTTTGACCAACTTGATATTCGTTATGTGTGGGATGACGTGGCGAATACCGTCACTGAAATCCAGC
>BAGV01000152.1 GCA_000307305.1 Enterobacteriaceae bacterium B14 | reverse complement strand
CGCTTGACCGTTCACATCCGTGGTACCACTTTGTGCAGATAGCGTCCCTAAATCGGTACTCCATAAAACAGCCTGTCCTGCGACAGCTTGGCCGCTGGCATTCTTCACGGTAACGGTATAGGTAACGGCATCAGTGCCATCAGCGGTTGCTGCTGTTTTATCTGTCGTCACTGTTGGTGTGAAGACCTCTGCGCTAAAGCTCACCACAGGTGCAGTCAAGTTTTGGCCTGCTGCAGTTGCAGTCACTGTGGCAGAGCCTGCTGCGGTGCTGGTCAGTGTGACTTTCACCTGACCGTTCGCATCCGTGGTACCACTTTGTGCCGATAGGGTCCCTAAATCAGTACTCAACGAAACGGTTTGTCCTGCGACAGCTTGGCCGCTGCTATTTTTCACGGTCACGGTGTAGGTGGCAGCATCGGTCCCATTAGCGACAGCCGCTGTTTTATCCACTGTCACCGTTGATGTGGTGGCATCTGCAGTAAAGGTCACGACAGGAGCAGTCAGGTTTTGGCCTGCTGCAGTTGCAGTCACCGTGGCAGAACCAGCAACGGTGCTGGTCAGTGTGACTTTTGCTTGACCGTTCGCATCCGTGGTACCGCTTTGTGCC
>BAGV01000153.1 GCA_000307305.1 Enterobacteriaceae bacterium B14 | reverse complement strand
CAAGAAATCGCAATCCAAAGAGGCGTCGATACGCCAGCAAGGTACCGAGATAGCCAGCGGTAAAGACATCACGTTGAATGCAGACCGAGATATCACGTTAGCGGCGGCGGAAGCCAAAGCAGGGGGCGATATCAGTCTGACAGCAGGGCGTGATGTGGCGCTGACCACGGCAACCGAGAGTGACGAGCGTTTCTACGAAGAGACGAAGAAGAAGAAAGGGTTCCTTTCTAGCACCACGACACACAAAGTGTCGGAGGATTCGTCTACCAAAGAGAAAGGGTCATTGCTCAGCGGTGAGAGCGTCACGGTGAAGGCGGGTAATAACCTGTTGGTGGAAGGCTCTAGTGTGGTGGCAGATAAAGATGTGGCGCTGAATGCGGGTAACCACGTCGATATTGTGGCGGCGACAGAAGAAGAGACGCACTACCAACTGAAAGAGAAGAAAAAGAACGGGGTGTTTAGCGGTGGGGGTATTGGCTTTACCATCGGCAGCACCAGTTCACGCCATGAGATAAAGGATGAGGCGACAACCCAGAGCCAGAGTGTCAGCACCATTGGTTCGACGGGGGGAAGCGTCAGCATTACCGCAGGCGGCAC
>BAGV01000154.1 GCA_000307305.1 Enterobacteriaceae bacterium B14 | reverse complement strand
AACTTAAGGTTTGCCAGCTCAGTAGGCGATTCTCTTTTACTGGTGGCTCATAGGCGTGAGTCAGTAGATTATCGGCGTTGTCGTAGTGCAGTGGGCGATGGCGTGCCATGGGCTCCACTATTCCCGTCATTCTGCCTTCGATATCATAGTCATAAGACGTGCTCCCGCGCGCCCTATCTACAATATTGTCGACTTCACCTTGTTCACTGTAGTGATAGGCTCGCCAAAGTACGCCTTGCTCTGGGGTAGTGAGTTTCTCTTCTAGCTGAGTAGCAAAGCTACTTTGCCACTGTCGCCGACCTAGTGTGTCGTAATGGCGACGTTGATTAAGAGAGCCTTGAGTTCGGCTGGTTTCCCGATGCAGCGCATCGCGCTCAAACTCACTCACCAGTTGCTGGTTATAACGTATCGCGGTGACATGGCCGGAGCCATAGTGTAGCCATTGGAGATGGTCACCGTCTGGCAGGGTTAAGTCAGTCAGGTTATCGAGTTTGTCGTATTGATAATGCAGCGTGCCTTCATCGGTGGTTTCTGTAATGACCCTGCCTAATTTGTCATGGGTAAACTCGACGGTGTTAGACTGTAAACCT
>BAGV01000155.1 GCA_000307305.1 Enterobacteriaceae bacterium B14 | reverse complement strand
GGGTTTACAGTCTAACACCGTCGAGTTTACCCATGACAAATTAGGCAGGGTCATTACAGAAACCACCGATGAAGGCACGCTGCATTATCAATACGATGTGCTCAATAACCTCACCGATTTAACTTTGCCAGAAGGTGACCACCTTCAGTGGCTGCACTATGGCTCCGGCCATGTCACCGCGATACGTTATAACCAGCAACTGGTGAGTGAGTTTGAGCGCGATGCGCTGCATCGGGAAGTGAGCCGAACCCAAGGCTATCTTAATCAACGTCGCCATTACGACACGCTAGGTCGGCGTCAGTGGCAAAGTAGCTTTGCTACTCAGCTAGAAGAGAAACTCACTACCCCAGAGCAAGGCGTACTTTGGCGAGCCTATCACTACAGTGAACAAGGTGAAGTCGACAATATTGTCGATAGGGCGCGCGGGAGCACGTCTTATGACTATGATATCGAAGGCAGAATGACGGGAATAGTGGAGCCCATGGCACGCCATCGCCCACTGCACTACGACAACGCCGATAATCTACTGACTCATGCCTATGAGCCACCAGTAAAAGAGAATCGCCTACTGAGTTGGCAAACCTTAAGCT
>BAGV01000156.1 GCA_000307305.1 Enterobacteriaceae bacterium B14 | reverse complement strand
CGATATTCATCGTTGTTCAATAGACGATATCGTTGAGTGATTAGCGTGATGCTAAAAAATCTAAAACTGAACTTAAAAAATGACATGGAAGTATTGAGATAGATAAGAGAAAGGTTTCAGGCATTAGGAATGCTAAAGGCCAACCCAATAATATTGAGCTGGCCTTTAGGGGTAAGATCAGATTTTTATAGAAATAGAGAAAGTAAGGGAACGAGTACTTACCTTTAAAGATAAGTACTCGCCTCAGTGATTATGATGGTGAGGTAAAGAAGACGTCAGGTGCGTTTATACTCTGGTCTCCCACTGTGGCGACAACGGTAGCCCTTCCAGTTTGAGTACTTGTGATTTTCACCGTAAGAACACCATTTGCGTCAGTGACACCACTGAATGACGTAAGGTCGCCAAGATCAGTGCTCCAGTTAACGGAGACACCTGCTGCTGGTTGACCGTTACCACTAGTGACAGTGAGTGTAAACGTAATAGGGGTTACCCCATCGTTTTCCACAGACTGCCTATTGTAAGCAATCATCAGATTGTATACCACCGTAAATTGTACGGCAGGTGCGGTCAAT
>BAGV01000157.1 GCA_000307305.1 Enterobacteriaceae bacterium B14 | reverse complement strand
ACCTTCACCCAGTGGTTCTTCTGGTGTGTATGTCCAGTTACCGTTTTCATCAACAACCGTGCTACCCAGCACTTCATCACCGTCTTTCACGGTAATGATGCTACCCACTTCACCCTTACCAGACAGTTCTGGCTGAGTTTCATCGGTGATGCTGCCGTCAGTGATTGGGGCTGTGATATCACCGGTCTTGTCGGTGATCAGGTCGATACCTGGCTGTGCTGGCTTGGTGGTGTCAACTTCGAATTCGATTGGCGTGGATGGGTCACTTTCGTTACCCGCTTTATCGGTTTCGGTCACGGTCAGGCTGTGATCACCTTCACCCAGTGGTTCTTCTGGTGTGTATGTCCAGTTACCGTTTTCATCAACAACCGTGCTACCCAGCACTTCATCACCGTCTTTAACGGTAATGATGTTACCCACTTCACCCTTACCAGACAGTTCTGGTTGAGTTTCATCGGTGATGCTGCCATCAGTGATTGGGCCTGTGATATCACCGGTCTTGTCGGTGATCTGGTCAATACCTGGCTGTGTTGGTTTGGTGGTGTCAACTTCAAACTCGATTGG
>BAGV01000158.1 GCA_000307305.1 Enterobacteriaceae bacterium B14 | reverse complement strand
CCTTGTCCTCACAAAGCGGCAAGACGGATGCGAATGGTCAACTGCAAATAACGCTGACCAGTTCCACCGTTGGTACAGCAAGCGTGACAGCCAGTGTGATCGGTCGGAATTTAACGGCATCGGACGTGCAATTCGTCGCGGAGATACTCACACCAAACGTTATTGTAGATAAAACTGAAGCCAAAGCGGATGGAACAGATACCGTCACCTACACCGTGACCGTGAAAAATAGCAGCGGCCAAGCTGTCGCAGGACAGGCTGTTTCGTTGAGTACCACGTTAGGAACCCTATCCGCACAAAGCGGTACCACGGATGCGAACGGTCAGGTGAAAGTCACACTGACCAGCACCGCTGCTGGCTCTGCAACAGTGACTGCAACTGCAGCAGGCCAAAACCTGACTGCCCCTGTCGTGACCTTTACTGCAGATGCCACCACATCAACGGTGACAGTGGATAAAACAGCGGCTTTCGCTAATGGGACCGATGCTGCCACCTACACCGTGACCGTGAAAAATTCCAGCGGCCAAGCTGTCGCAGGACAGGCTGTTT
>BAGV01000159.1 GCA_000307305.1 Enterobacteriaceae bacterium B14 | reverse complement strand
GTATTGAATACACGACCCGAATATCGTATTTCTAGAGTGAAAGAACATGTTTTTTTGGATGATACACATGTGCTTAGAGATGGCAGTATAGGCCGTTTTGATCCTGATATAGAAATAGCGGATGCTTGGCGGCGGCTGCAAAATGGTGACTACTCAAAAATGGATTTACAACTACTAAAACATGAGTATTTTGAATCAAAATTCGAAAAATTATTTAAGACTGATTATGATACTGCTCATGATAAAGCAATTTTAACTGGTAGAGATTGGACTCCCTAATCTTGGAGGATTGTATGGCCATTAATATTGAGGCAAGACTATTATCTGAAAATGCTACAGAGGTAGTTTATGAGTATAGTTGGAACAAAAATGATTGGGGGCGATTCTCAATCAAGAAACAAGACTTAGGCTTGAGTATTATAAATAAAGCAGAGAATGATAATGAGAGCTTTTATTTGTATAGAGCTTATTCAGCTGTGAAAAAAAGATTGGCTCTGTAGGCATGTTTCCTAATAATGCTTATTATGCCGCGTAGTTTTATATAAATAG
>BAGV01000160.1 GCA_000307305.1 Enterobacteriaceae bacterium B14 | reverse complement strand
CGGTAATGACATCATCAGTAATATCAGCACCAAGGATATTGCGATGGGTGGTGCTGGTGACGACATCATCAAGATTGTCTCTACCGACTTCACAAACGTCGTTGGTGGTGCTGGTATTGATACGTTGGTTCTGGATGGCAATAACATGGTGCTCAACCTGAATGCTAAGAAGACAACCCTGAATACCATCGAGAAATTCGACTTGGGTGATGGCAGTAATACCATGAGCGTGACCTTAGGTGACGTCCTACGTATGGGTGTTACCGACTTAGTACTGGGGAATGTGGCAGGCAGTAAGCAGTTGGTGATTGACGGTACTAACGGTACCTTAAACCTCACTAACCCTGGCGGCGTCAGCGGAACTTGGACCGATTATGGTGAGGTGGCAGGTACTAACTACCACAGCTATACCATGAGTGGTAACAGCTCTGTTGAGATCTTGGTAGATAACCGGGTCACAGTCGACTTTATCTAATGTCACCCGTTACACTGGCCTCCCATTGGGGGGCCAGATTACCCAAATTCAGGATTGACCATGAGCCTCGG
>BAGV01000161.1 GCA_000307305.1 Enterobacteriaceae bacterium B14 | reverse complement strand
TGGTAATGACACTATCAGCAATATCAGCACCAAGGATATTGCGATGGGTGGTGCTGGTGACGACATCATCAAGATTGTCTCTACCGACTTCACAAACGTCGTTGGTGGTGCTGGTATTGATACGTTGGTTCTGGATGGCAACAACATGATGCTCGACCTGAATGCTAAGAAGACGACCCTAAATACCATCGAGAAATTCGACTTGGGTGATGGTAGTAATACCATGAATGTCACTTTTGGGGATGTTTTGCGGATGGGGACAGCAGACCTGATGTTGGGGAATGTGGCAGGCAGTAAGCAGTTGGTGATTGACGGTGCTAACGGTACCTTAAACCTCACCAACCCTGGCGGCATCACTGGAAACTGGACTGATAATGGTACAGTGGCGGGTACTAACTACCACAGCTATACCATGAGTGGTAACAGCTCTGTTGAGATCTTGGTAGAGAACCGAGTCACTGTCGACTTTATTTAAGCCCGTTACACTGGCCTCCCATTGGGGGGCCAGATTACCCAAATTCAGGATTGACCATGAGCCTCTG
>BAGV01000162.1 GCA_000307305.1 Enterobacteriaceae bacterium B14 | reverse complement strand
GCAGTTGCAGTCACTGTTGCAGAGCCTGCGGTGGTGCTGGTCAGTGTGACTTTCACCTGACCGTTCGCATCCGTGGTACCACTTTGTGCCGATAGGGTTCCTAAATCGGTACTCCATGAAACAGCCTGTCCTGCGACAGCTTGGCCGCTGGCATTTTTTCACGGTCACGGTGTAAGTGACGGTATCTGTTCCATCCGCTTTGGCTTCCGTTTTATCTACAATAACGTTTGGTGTGAGTATCTCCGCGACGAATTGCACGTCCAATGCCGTTAAATTCCGACCGATCACACTGGCTGTCACGCTTGCTGTACCAACGGTGGTACTGGTCAGCGTCATTTGCAGTTGACCATTTGCATCCGTCTTGCCGCTTTGTGAAGACAAGGCCCCTAAATTGGTTCCCCACGTTACAGTCTCACCGACCACAGGCTGGCCACTTTGATCTTTCAAGGTGACGGTATAAGTCGCTTTATCTGAGCCATTGGCAATGGCGACGGTTTTATCGACAGCAAATTGAGCTGTCGGCGCCTCATTTTGT
>BAGV01000163.1 GCA_000307305.1 Enterobacteriaceae bacterium B14 | reverse complement strand
CCCTTACCAGACAGTTCTGGCTGAGTTTCATCGGTGATGCTGCCGCCAGTGATTGGGCCTGTGATATCACCGGTCTTGTCGGTGATCAAGTCGATACCTGGCTGTGCTGGCTTGGTGGTGTCAACTTCGAACTCGATTGGTGCGGATGGGTCACTTTCGTTACCCGCTTTATCGGTTTCAGTCACGGTCAGGCTGTGATCACCTTCACCCAGCGGGTCTTCTGGTGTGTATGTCCAGTTACCGTTTTCATCAACAACCGTGCTACCCAGCACTTCATCACCGTCTTTCACGGTAATGATGTTACCCGCGTCACCCTTACCAGACAGTTCTGGTTGAGTTTCATCGGTGATGCTACCGCCAGTGATTGGGCCTGTGATATCACCGGTCTTGTCGGTGATCAGGTCGATACCTGGCTGTGCTGGCTTGGTGGTGTCAACTTCGAACTCGATTGGCGCGGATGGGTCACTTTCGTTACCCGCTTTATCGGTTTCAGTCACCGTCAGGCTGTGATTCCCTTCGCCCAG
>BAGV01000164.1 GCA_000307305.1 Enterobacteriaceae bacterium B14 | reverse complement strand
TCACGTGAACTGGCTGATGCTGTGCGTTGTAGCGGATATCAACACGGTTCTCATAGCCATCACTGAGGGCTATCAGCGTGCCCCGGTCATCATGGCGCAAGAAGTGATAACGTCGGTGACCCTGAACCCCGATGTACTCATTGACGTGTTTGCCAAGATAGAGCGCATGACCCGCTTGCGTATGCCATGTAACAGGCAGTTCATCGCTGGGGACAGACAACGTGATGCGGCGACCTTCATGGTCAACCCATACCACCTCCTCCCCCAAGAACTGCAATTCATGTTGGAGTGAGTGCCGCCAGCCATAGCCTAAGCCGCTATCGGTATCCACCAGACTGCCGCGATAGAGGCGCGAAAATATCACAGGAAGCACGCCCGGTAGCTCGCCGTCCGTCAGGGTTAACAACTCTTCCCCGTTCAGCAGTGAGATGGGGTCGGCACTGACAGGGGTGTTCTCTGTCGCTGGCGTAACCGGCTTTTCTCCCGCCCCACTCGCGTTGCCTTTGGGATGGGGGTTAGCAAG
>BAGV01000165.1 GCA_000307305.1 Enterobacteriaceae bacterium B14 | reverse complement strand
GGGTATTACAAACGACACGACGCCAACCTTCAGTGGTAAAGGTAAGCCGGGCAGTATTGTGACCATTTATGACAATGGCACGAAGTTAACGGATACGGTCGTTGTGGGCGAAGATCAAACGTGGAGCTATACACCGCCGTTTGATATGAGCAAAGGTTCTCACAGCATCGTTGTTGAAGGTAAAGATCTGACGGGTGAAGTGACGAAGACAGAGGCATGGACCTTTGACATTGATATCGATAAGCCAGATGCCCCAATTATCAGCCATGCTGTTGATGATGTGGGTACGGTTCAGGCAGATCTGAACACGGGTGACTCTACCGATGACTTGACGCCAACCCTGAAAGGGACGGCAGAGCCGAATAGCACTGTAAATATCTATATCGATGGTCAGCTAGTGAAGAGTGGGATCCCTGTTGATGGCAGTGGTGCATGGCTGTACACGCCAACCACCGAGTTGGCAGCAGGTAAGCACACCTTTACCGCGGAAGCGATGGATAAGGCAGGCAACGTCAGT
>BAGV01000166.1 GCA_000307305.1 Enterobacteriaceae bacterium B14 | reverse complement strand
AGCGACAGCCGATGGAACCGATGCCGTGACTTACACCGTTACCGTGAAGAATGCCAGCGGACAAGCCGTCGCAGGGCAGGCTGTTTCATGGAGTACCGATTTAGGGACCCTATCCGCACAAAGCGGTACCACGGATGCGAACGGTCAGGTGAAAGTCACACTGATCAGCACCACTGCAGGCTCTGCAACAATGACCGCAACTGCAGCAGGCCAAAACCTGACTGCTCCTGTCGTGACCTTTATCGCAGAGGTCTTCACACCAACAGTGACGGTGGATAAAAAAACCGCTGTCGCTAATGGGACTGATGCTGCCACCTACACCGTGACCGTGAAAAATAGCAGCGGCCAAGCTGTCGCAGGACAAACCGTTTCGTTGAGTACCACGTTAGGGACCCTATCGGCACAAAGCGGTACCACGGATGCTAACGGTCAGGTGAAAGTCACACTGACCAGCACCGCCGCAGGCTCTGCCACAGTGACCGCAACTGCCGCAGGCCAAAACCTGACTGCTCCTGTT
>BAGV01000167.1 GCA_000307305.1 Enterobacteriaceae bacterium B14 | reverse complement strand
CCGCGACTGCAGCAGGCCAAAACCTGACTGCTCCTGTGGTGAGCTTTAGCGCAGAGGTCTTCACACCAACAGTGACGACAGATAAAACAGCAGCAACCGCTGATGGCACTGATGCCATTACCTATACCGTTACCGTGAAGAATGCCAGTGGGCAAGCCGTCGCAGGACAAACCGTTTCGTTGAGTACCACGTTAGGGACCCTATCGGCACAAAGCGGTACCACGGATGCAAACGGTCAGGTGAAAGTCACACTGACCAGCACCACCGCAGGCTCTGCCACAGTGACCGCGACTGCAGCAGGCCAAAACTTGACTGCACCTGTGGTGAGCTTTAGCGCAGAGGTCTTCACACCAACAGTGACGACAGATAAAACAGCAGCAACCGCTGATGGCACTGATACCGTTACCTATACCGTTACCGTGAAAAATGCCAGCGGCCAAGCCGTCGCGGGACAGGCTGTTGCATGGAGTACCGATTTAGGGACCCTATCGGCACAAAGCGGTACCACGGATGCT
>BAGV01000168.1 GCA_000307305.1 Enterobacteriaceae bacterium B14 | reverse complement strand
AGAAATACCTTTATAGGCTTGTAGCTCAGGTGGTTAGAGCGCACCCCTGATAAGGGTGAGGTCGGTGGTTCAAGTCCACTCAGGCCTACCAAACTCTACTTATCCTTGAAATCTTCAATCGTTGCGTTGCTCATGTGTGTTTGCACACTGCGCTACTCACGTTGGATTTTTCCGCGGCTAAGCGAGTTTGCGGTAAAAGGTATGGCTGTGAGTAACTGTATGGGGCTATAGCTCAGCTGGGAGAGCGCCTGCCTTGCACGCAGGAGGTCAGCGGTTCGATCCCGCTTAGCTCCACCATATGGTTTTCTCTTAAAAACTACTTCAGAGTATATTGGAAACAGTATGCTGCGAAGTATTTTGCTCTTTAACAATCTGGAACAAGCTGAAAATTGAAACCTCAGCTAATGGTAAGTTTTACACTGATACCATTGGTTTGAGAGAGTCTCTCAAATTTATCACAGCATTGAAGAGTGGTCTCGATTTGGGTTCGTAATC
>BAGV01000169.1 GCA_000307305.1 Enterobacteriaceae bacterium B14 | reverse complement strand
AGCCAGAACCCGCTTCACGGTCACCAATCAACAGGTCAGTATAGCCATCCCCGTTGAAGTCACCGCCACCGGCTACGGCGAACCCGAACCAGCTATCGGCACGGTCATCGATAACGAACCCGTGGGTGTTATCACCAGCATCGATAGTAGCTAGGTCAACACGGCCAGACTCATAGCCCGTCGCATCGCCATAGATGACATAGACTCGGTCATTCCAGTGAGACGCGATGATGATGTCATCATAACCGTCACCGTTGAAGTCACCCAAGTTATTGATAGCAAAGCCCATACGGTCTTGGTTAGCACGCCCATCAAATCGAATCCCCTGCGCAGCAGTAAGCTGATTGATGTTGCTGATGTTCGGCAAGCCGTTAGGGGTACCGTACAGCAGGTATGTAGTACCGGAGTCGGTACCACGGCCTGACATATCGTCGTATGGCGCCGACACCATAAAGTCGTCGATACCATCGCCGTTGAAGTCACCCGCATTCACCA
>BAGV01000170.1 GCA_000307305.1 Enterobacteriaceae bacterium B14 | reverse complement strand
GATATTTGTTCCATCATATAGCTAATTATTTTCATTGGATTTTATTTTTTATGATTTCACTAATTATATGAACTGAAAGATTAAGAAAGTGAAGCGATAAGTGCTCATGATACAATGTACTATTCTATGTACTAACTAACTAACTTATTGGTTCAAACAGGAGATATTTGGGTAAAAATCGTGGCACTGAATTCGTTACGGTAAACTTGGATAGACCCATTAGGCTTATATCCGGTTGATAAGGATGGTTTTGAGGGAATTAACAAATTACAGGACGATTTGGTTGAAGTGTATCGTGTTCAGCCTATTAGTAATTCTTCAGATATTATTTTAGGTGGTGCTTTTTTAGACCAAAGGTTGAAAGGGCGTAGTTTGCTGCAAGCAAATAGAGAGCGACACCGCTTACTGAAACGGATAGCTTCTGAAGATACTAACGTTGCGGCAAATGCAATGCAGCAGGGTAATGCCTCTAATGGG
>BAGV01000171.1 GCA_000307305.1 Enterobacteriaceae bacterium B14 | reverse complement strand
GACCAGTCAAAGTAACGTTGATGAGTGGTTTGGTAGTGGCCTTGGTGGTTTAGGTGACGTAAACGGTGATGGTATCAACGACTTCGTTATCGGGGCACGTTATGCCGATAACCCAGGTTCAGGCAACACTGCAAACCAAGGTGCGGTCTATGTGGTCTATGGTCGTGATAGTGATTGGGGCGTGAACGGTGTTAATAACAAACCGATCTTCTCCATTAAAGACATCATCGATGATCCATCCAAGGGCTATGTTATCCGCGGTGTCAATAACAATGACGAAGTAGGACAAGGTGCGGCATTTGGTGACTGGAACGGTGACGGTATTGCCGATGTGGCTGTTGGCTTCCCAGGTACGGCGGGAACAGGTAGTAGCTATTCTATTTACTACTCGACACCGAACTTTACCCAGATCTTCACCACGGGTGATGACATCTTGGTAGGGACCGCGGAACAAGACTTCCTCTTGGGCGGCGG
>BAGV01000172.1 GCA_000307305.1 Enterobacteriaceae bacterium B14 | reverse complement strand
TGTATGACATGCCGGAGCGAACATCGCCGTGGTGGCAGGTACCGCAGGCACTTATTGATAAAATGCTGCTCAAAGATGCCTCCGCTCTTCAACATAATATTTTGCGCGATTTGCAGCACCAAGAGCCTGAACTCTATCACTCATTTCCTCCCCACACGCTAGAGAGAAAAGTGACAAGTCTCATCGATGCATTTGGCGCCACACATCACGATTTAACGGGCGGCATTATCACCCGTTTAAAACAGGAGTAACACCATGGTTTATATGGCAAGCCCTGAAGAACAGGCATCCGTAAGAAATTCCATCAAAAATGCGAACCTCCCCCCCTCCTCGACAGCATTGTGGGCCAGCATTAAGAAAGAGATGGAAACCTGTCTGGATAGCTACCGCAAAGAGACGCATGACGGCTGGAAAGCGATTTTTTTTGGTATGGACCAACAGTTTTCTGCGGGAGAAAAGACCCAGAAAAAA
>BAGV01000173.1 GCA_000307305.1 Enterobacteriaceae bacterium B14 | reverse complement strand
CGGATTGTTCGGGCCACACCACAGACCCGTATTGGTGTGAGAGAGCGGGTTCACCAGACCTTTGATTACGACAGTGAACATCATCTTAAGACGGTGCACTTTAAGGGACACCCAGACTATCACCGAGTAGATTACCGCTATGATGCGTTAGGGCGACGCACCCATAAACAGCTGTATCGCCACAACAGCACGGCGCCTGAGACCACCACGTTCTTCTGGAGCGGGATGCAGATGTGTGGCGAGCACAGCAGCGTGCGGCCGAACAATCAGGTGATGTATACCTATGTCAACGGGGGTTATGAGCCGCTGGCACGGCTAGATACGTTCCAGCATGAAGAGCGGACTCAGCACGACCTCTATTACTACCACACGCACCTCAACGGAATGCCGGAAGAGTTGACGGATGAGCAGGGCGAGTTGGTGTGGCAGGGGGAGACGAACCTGTGGGGGAAACTGCGTCGAGAATGGA
>BAGV01000174.1 GCA_000307305.1 Enterobacteriaceae bacterium B14 | reverse complement strand
GGCACATGTGGGTGGCGCAGACCTGATAGCGGGCAAGGATTTGTCCATCACGGGTGACAGCGTGATTATCGAGCCGGGTAAAGACACCCGCAGCCGCGATGAGAGCCATGAGCAGAAGAGCAGCGGGATTAAGTTTGCGCTGTCAGGGACGGTGGGGAGCGCGATTAATAGCGCGGTGACGTGGTTATTGCGGGTAGCCAAGTGAAGGCCGGTGGTGACACGAAGATTGACGCTGATAAGGACATTATTTTAGCGGGGGCGGCCAACACCCAACTGACCACGGGCAAGAACAGCAGTTCGGGGGGAGAGATTGGTGTCAGTTTAGGGGTGAAGGGCGAGTCTTATGGCTTAAGTATCTTTGCGAATGTCAACGCAGGCAAAGGCAAGGAGAAAGGCAACGGGACGAGCTGGAGTGAGACCACGATTGAAAGTGGAGGGAACACCAGCCTTACCAGTGGGCGCGATACT
>BAGV01000175.1 GCA_000307305.1 Enterobacteriaceae bacterium B14 | reverse complement strand
ACCCGGTAGACCTGCATCGACCGTAATATCACGATTGCCATGGCCTTCGTTGCCCGCGTTGTTGGTCACGGTTGCGGTCACTTTCAGGTCACCGTCGCCCAGTGCTGCCAAGTCTGCCGCAGGCACATTCAGGCTCCACTTGCCATCAGCTTGAACCGTTGCGGTGTAGTCTTTACCGCCCAGGCTGACAGTCACAACTTGGCCTGCTTCTGCGTTCACCACACGACCACTGATGGTCTGTGCTGCACCGATTTCTGCCGCGTTCAGGATATCGTCACCACCAATAACACTGATGATGACCTGAGGTAATGAGGTATTCACAACCACATCATGCGTTGTAGAAGTACCGTTACCGAGCGTATCAGTTACGCTAGCGCTTACGGTGTAGCTTGCTTCACCCAGTTGAGCGACGTCTGCTGCTGGCACATCTAATGTCCAGTTGCCGCTCGCATCGATCGTAGCA
>BAGV01000176.1 GCA_000307305.1 Enterobacteriaceae bacterium B14 | reverse complement strand
TACGATGCTTGGCAGGTTGTGGATACCCACATTCAAGCCTGCGCTTGCACCGATCGTGTTGCCTGCGGCGTTAGTTAAGGTTGCACCGACGGTTAGGTTGCCGTCTAGCAGTGAACCCAGATCCAGTGTTGGGATTGGGATACTCCACTTGCCGTCCGAACCCACTGTCGCGGTGTAGGTTTTATTACCCAGCGTCACGGTCACCGTTGCACCCTGTGCATTGGTGGTGACACCGCTGATCACTTGCCCTAACAGTGAATCCGCCAGACTTAACAGACCATCACCGAAGATTGGGTCAAGGCTCAACGTTGGCAGTGCGTTAGACACCACATCCAGCAGGCCAGAGCCGTTGATCACGTTACCGACCGCATCCGTAATCGAGGCTGCAACGGTGAAGCTGCCATCCAGTAACCCTTTCAGGTCGAGGATCGGGATTGGTAGGCTCCAGTGCCC
>BAGV01000177.1 GCA_000307305.1 Enterobacteriaceae bacterium B14 | reverse complement strand
TGGCAACTGGACATTAGATGTGCCAGCAGCAGACGTCGCTCAACTGGGCGAAGCGCGTTATACCGTTGGTGCAAGTGTGGGTGATGCGGTAGGTAACGGTACTTCTACAACGCATGATGTGGTTGTGAATACCTCATTACCTCAGGTCATCATCAACGTTATTGGTGGTGACGATATCCTGAACGCGGCAGAAATCGGTGCAGCACAGACCATCAGTGGTCGTGTGGTGAACGCAGAAGCAGGCCAAGTTGTGACTGTCAGCCTGGGCGGTAAAGACTACACCGCAACGGTTCAAGCTGATGGCACTTGGAGCACGAGCGTACCAGCGGCTGATTTAGCCACACTGGGCGACGGTGACCTGAAAGTGACCGCAACCGTGACCAACAACGCGGGCAACGAAGGCCATGGCAATCGTGATATTACGGTCGATGCAGGTCTACCGGGC
>BAGV01000178.1 GCA_000307305.1 Enterobacteriaceae bacterium B14 | reverse complement strand
GCACAGAGTATCGCCAATGGAACGAGCAGAATCAGATAACGGCCTACACCAATGCGTTAGGGGAGCAGTGGCAGTTTGAGATGGAACGAAGCGACCCAACTTATTGGCGCCACAGACCCACAAGGCGGGGCCTATCGTTTTGAGTACGATGACCGCGGTAATCTGACTTGTACGACGGACCCTGTCGGGCAGCGGTACGTTATGGCATGGGATAAGGACTTTGCATTTCCTGTGGCACAGGTGCTGCCTAACGGCACCACATGGCGTTATCTGTACAATATCTATGGTGATTTAATCACGGTTATCGACCCATTGGAGCAGCTCACCCGCTATCACTACGATATGTTGGGTAATGTCACCAGCATGGATGACCCGAAAGGGAATACTTATCAGTATGTTTATAATCACCGCGCTCAGTTGATACGCCAGA
>BAGV01000179.1 GCA_000307305.1 Enterobacteriaceae bacterium B14 | reverse complement strand
GCAAAGGGGAAATCTACCGTCTAGGCTACACCGCCAATGGCTTACTGAACGAAGAAATCGGCTTTGATGGCATAAAAACCACTTACGCCTATGACCTCAATGGCCAGCTTGTTGAAAAGTGTGAATACGGCGACGAGCACGACAGCGAACCCTATATCACCCGCTACCAACGCGACCCAATGGGACGCCTGCGTTTCAAAACCCTGCCGGATGGTAAGACGGTGGAATATGGCTACGATACCTTCGGGCAACTGAACGCGGTGTACGATGAGACCTGCCCAATGGCGTGGGAATATGACCTCGGTGGTAGGCTTATCGCCGAGCATCAAGACTGGGTGACCATCCGCCATCGCTACGATGACACCACCGGACACCTCAGCGGCACCAAATTGCCAGATGGGCAGTGGCTCGACTACCACTATCAGG
>BAGV01000180.1 GCA_000307305.1 Enterobacteriaceae bacterium B14 | reverse complement strand
ACTCCCGGATTGTTGATATGGCGATGAACGGCTCTGGTGTTCGTGATTCTGGGCGGGTATTGAAAATCAGTATGAATACCGTCATTCGGACGTTAAAAAACTCACACCAAGGCAAGTAACAACACGACATACTGCCTATGAAGATATCGCTCTTATTTGTGAAACTGATGAGCAATGGTCTTTTATCGGCAGTAAAAAGCACCGTCACTGGCTGTGGTATGCCTTTGATACAAAGAGGAAACAAGTCATAGCGCATGTTTTTGGGCCACGAACAGATGCAACCTGCTGCCGTCTTCTGGCTCTCCTTCAGCCATTGTGTATTGGATTTATCACAACAGATGATTGGGGAAGCTATCGGCGTGAAGTACCTAATGATATTCATTTGGTAGGAAAGATATTCACTCAAAGAATAGAACGGCATAG
>BAGV01000181.1 GCA_000307305.1 Enterobacteriaceae bacterium B14 | reverse complement strand
TCAAAGGGGAAATCTATCGTCTAGGCTACACCGCCAATGGCTTACTGAACGAAGAAATCGGCTTTGATGGCATCAAAACCACTTACGCCTATGACCTGAATGGCCAGCTTGTTGAAAAGTGTGAATACGGCGATGAGCACGACAGCGAACCCTATATCACCCGCTACCAACGCGACCCAATGGGGCGCCTGCGTTTCAAAACCCTGCCGGATGGTAAAACGGTGGAATATGGCTACGATACCTTCGGGCAACTGAATGCGGTGTACGATGAAACTTGCCCGATGGCGTGGGAATATGACCTCGGCGGCAGGCTTATCGCCGAGCATCAAGACTGGGTGACCATCCGCCACCGCTACGATGACACCACCGGACACCTCAGCGGCACCAAATTGCCGGATGGGCAGTGGCTCGATTAT
>BAGV01000182.1 GCA_000307305.1 Enterobacteriaceae bacterium B14 | reverse complement strand
GTTGACACTCCAAGAGCCATCTGCCTTGGTCGTTGCCGTATAGGTTTTACCGTTTAACGTAATCGTCACGGTATGCCCTGCGCCAACATTCGAAGTGGTACCCGAAATCGCTTGAGCAATCTTGCTCTCAGCCAGATTGAGGTTATCGTCACCTGCGAATGGCCCAATATTGATGGTTGGCAGCAGTGACCCTGTCAGATCCACATCAATAATTTGGCTGTCGGTGGCTAGATTGCCGCCTTTGTCGCTGACGGTTGCCGTAATCGTGGCATAACCTGCCACCAGTAACAGTAAGTCACCAGCAGGGACAGCCGTGCTCCAACTACCATCTGTATCTACCGTTGCCGTATACGTTTTGCCATTCAGCGTGATGGTGACTTTTTGGCCCGCTTCCACATT
>BAGV01000183.1 GCA_000307305.1 Enterobacteriaceae bacterium B14 | reverse complement strand
CCGGAGTGATAATCTGAATGACAATCTGAGACCAGACTATAAACGACTTAATCTTATTGTTAACCACTGAATTAATAAGCATAAAATACCCCAAAGGCATTTGATATATTTTTAATAAGAAACTTTAAACGAAATAAAGAGGAAAATAACCTTATCCAAGTAAGATTATGCCAGCTATGGTTTATTTTCAACAAGGTTATTCAAATACTTAAGAATGTAATAAAGGGCGTTAATATTATTTTTAGATGTTTATTTAACATATATTTCAGTAATGCTTAATTGATGTTTCAATCAATTTATTTATATTTATTATCAATGGGTTAAATTGAAGATTTGGATCTCATAATAACCATTTATAACTAGTGGTTATTATTTTATAAAAAGGCGCATAAATAA
>BAGV01000184.1 GCA_000307305.1 Enterobacteriaceae bacterium B14 | reverse complement strand
AGCAAACAAGAACCCACCGGCAATACCACCAATGGCATTAATGGCACCGCCCAGCAGTGTGCCTGCAATCAACCCTAGCGTGGCATGGGAGTGCCCAATATCATCTCCGACTCGGGCAGCTTCTAGCATCGACATCGTCGTTTTCTCCGCTCATCTTTATACCGTCTCGGCAGGTGCCTGATAACTGGCTAAGCAACACTCAAACAGCGCCGTATCTTCTTCGGTTAAAGGGGCGCTACTGGCTTGCGTCAAAATCAACACACGCGAAGAAGAAACCAAGAACACCGCCTGACGCTGATAAAGCAAACGGCCGTTCTTTTGACGGTAGTGCGATAGCAAAGAAATACCTTCAACCAATCTATCCCCGAGATAGCAAGGTTCACAGGCCAACTCTTG
>BAGV01000185.1 GCA_000307305.1 Enterobacteriaceae bacterium B14 | reverse complement strand
CGCTCTGAACAAAGTAAACACTTACTGCAACAACGATAGCCTAGTTGCTAAAGCACAGCAGAAAGTAGAGAAAGCTGAGAAGAAAGTCGCTGAGAAGAAAGACGACGTTCGCGAAGTTCAAGCTGACCTGAAAAAAGCACAGCTGAAAGGCGACGCTAAGAAAGTTGCTAAGTTAGTGAAGAAAGTTTCAGAAAAACAAGCTGATGTTGCTAAAGCAGAAGCTGACCTGAAACAAGTTCGCGCTGAACTTGCTGCTCTTAAGTCTTAATTGACTTGTATGGGGTGGGTTATAAACCACCCCATTATCTCACTGATTGAAATAAGAGAAAGTAACATTCACGAATAATCGGCCTTGATGGGTAAGGCATTATTACCTGAATGAAGCTAAGTAAAAC
>BAGV01000186.1 GCA_000307305.1 Enterobacteriaceae bacterium B14 | reverse complement strand
AAAAGCGTCATAAAAGTACGGTGTCGTGTCCCCTTCGTCTAGAGGCCTAGGACACCGCCCTTTCACGGCGGTAACAGGGGTTCGAATCCCCTAGGGGACGCCAAGTGCTTGCGACCACACCCGGTGAAAGCGGCGGTCTCAACGAGTAGTGATACTTCTGATAAACAACACACATCCTGTGATATACGGGTGATTGTCTGTTTTAATATCTTAAAACTGATTAGCGATAGTCAGGGTTTAAGATATTTGCTCTTTAACAATCTGGAACAAGCTGAAAATTGAAACCTCAGCTAATGGTAAGTTTTACACTGATACCATTGGTTTGAGAGAGTCTCTCAAATTTATCACAGCATTGAAGAGTGGTCTCGATTTGGGTTCGTAACC
>BAGV01000187.1 GCA_000307305.1 Enterobacteriaceae bacterium B14 | reverse complement strand
CCCGTTATGTGCGCGACAGCCAAGGGCGACTGCTGAATAAAATCCTTCCCGATGGGCATCAGGTTAACTATGCCTACGACAAGCAGGGGCGCTTAAGTGAAGTGCTGGAAGGGGAGACGGTACTCGCGTGGCAATACGACCAGAACGACCGCCTCACTGCGGAATACCAGAACTGGGCGGTTCTACGCTATAAATATGACCCACAGAGCGGTGACTTAATCGAGACCCGCTTGCCGGATGGGCAGCACCTCGGCTATCACTACCACGAACATCAATTGCGGGGCATGACGCTGGAGCAACAGCCCCTGATAGGCATGGATTATGATGCGTTGGGTAGGGAGAAAACCCGTCGCCAAGGCAACAGCCTGCTCAATCAGTATC
>BAGV01000188.1 GCA_000307305.1 Enterobacteriaceae bacterium B14 | reverse complement strand
CAACACCCGGCACTATGAATGGGATGCCAGCGGTCGCCTGCACAAGGTGCGTGATACGCTTGGCGAAGAGCAGCGCTACGCTTATCACGGCTTCGATACTCAACCGAGCTACATTCAAGACAGCAAAGGCAACCTCACCCAGTTGGTCAGGGATGCACTGCAACGCCCAACAAAAATCACCCTGCCCGATGGCAGCACCCGACACTACCGCTATAACGCCTATGGCAAAGTCACCCGCGCAGTAGATGAACTCGGTCGTGAAACCCGCTATGAGTACGCCGCACCGCTGCATCTGCTGACCACCAAACACCTACCCGATGGCTCTACCCTGCGTTACCGCTATGACAATGTGCATCTTCAAGTCAGTGAGATAGAGAACA
>BAGV01000189.1 GCA_000307305.1 Enterobacteriaceae bacterium B14 | reverse complement strand
AGGATGTTACAACGCTATGGATAAGTCGCTTTACCCTAATCTTCGCCCTTCTGGTTTCCCTAGCCATAACTTGGACGAACGCAAGATAAAACCCTTCACCGAGAGCGACAAAACACAGCTGTATACGCAGGTGATGGCGGAGTTTAACGGGTGCCTGAAAGACATGTCCGGTCAGATAGCGGTACTCAACACCGCGATGCTCAAAACGGGTGTTTTGCCTTGGTGGGTGACAGGGGCTCGGGGGATGTATTATGCCAGCAAAATCGCCAAGAATAACGCTATCGCCAATGCCCCTATTAGCCCTGTGGTAGGGGCTTGCCCTAACTCCCCACCGGTGGTGATACGCTACGGTTATGGGGGTGAGAACAGCGATTT
>BAGV01000190.1 GCA_000307305.1 Enterobacteriaceae bacterium B14 | reverse complement strand
TGCCCTGCGACGGGTTGCCCACTGGCATTCTTCACGGTAACGGTGTAAGTCACGGCATCGGTTCCATCGGTTGTCGCTGATGTCTTATCTGCCGTTATTGTTGGTGTGAAGACCTCTGCGGTAAAGGTCACGACAGGAGCAGTCAAGTTTTGGCCTGCTGCAGTCGCGGTTACCGTGGCAGAGCCTGCAGTGGTGCTGGTCAGTGTGACTTTCACCTGACCGTTCGCATCCGTGGTACCGCTTTGTGCCGATAGGGTCCCTAAATCAGTACTCAACGAAACGGCCTGCCCTGCGACGGGTTGCCCACTGGCATTCTTCACGGTCACGGTGTAGGTGGCGGCATCGGTTCCATCGGCTGTCGCT
>BAGV01000191.1 GCA_000307305.1 Enterobacteriaceae bacterium B14 | reverse complement strand
GTCTGGTCTACAACATTGGCTGTAACCGTTGCAGGCCCTGCTGTATTACTGTACAGCTTCACTTGAGCCTGACCGTTTGCATCGGTTGTCGTGCTAGGTTCATACAACGTGCCTAGATTTGTACTCCAAGTGATGCTTTTTCCCGATACAGGTTGGTTAGCCGTATTTGTAACGGTCACTGTATAGGTCGCCATCTCTGATGAATCAGCCTTAGCGGTCGTCTTATCTACGGTAATTGAGGTTGTGAAGACCTCAGCGGTAAAGGTGACTGCGGGTGCAGTTAGGTTTTGGCCTGCTGCAGTCGCGGTTACCGTGGCAGAGCCTGCAGTGGTACTGGTCAGTGTAACTGTCACCTGACCGTT
>BAGV01000192.1 GCA_000307305.1 Enterobacteriaceae bacterium B14 | reverse complement strand
GTTTTGACAAAGCGGGCAACCCTCAGACCGCAGGCATGGCGCAGGTCAGCCGCGGTAATCGCCTGGCGTTCTACGGCGACCGTCATTTTGAGTATGACCGTTTTGGTAACCTGACAACCGAGCGCCGAGGCAAAGAGCAGCGGCTCATCACCCGCTACGAGTACGATTGCCAGCACCGCTTGGTGCGTGTAGAAACCCCTGACGGCACGGTAGCGGCATACCGCTACGATGCGTTTAACCGCCGAATCCGCAAGACGGTAAACGGCAAGGTGACGGAGTTTGTGTGGCAGGGTAACAAACTGGTGGCGGAGACGGACAACGAGCAACACTGGCAGAGCTACCTCTACGAGCC
>BAGV01000193.1 GCA_000307305.1 Enterobacteriaceae bacterium B14 | reverse complement strand
GTCACCGTCAGGCTGTGATTCCCTTCGCCCAGCGGTTTTTCTGGTGTGTATGTCCAGTTACCGTTTTCATCAACAACCGTGCTACCCAGCACGTCATCACCGTCTTTCACGGTAATGATGCTACCCGCTTCACCCTTACCAGACAGTTCTGGTTGAGTTTCATCGGTGATGCTGCCGCCAGTGATTGGGGCTGTGATATCACCGGTATTGTCGGTGATCAGGTCGATACCTGGCTGTGCTGGCTTGGTGGTGTCAACTTCGAATTCGATTGGCGCGGATGGGTCACTTTCGTTACCCGCTTTATCGGTTTCAGTCACCGTAAGGCTGTGATCGCCTTCACCCAG
>BAGV01000194.1 GCA_000307305.1 Enterobacteriaceae bacterium B14 | reverse complement strand
ATAGTGGATAAAACAACGGCTGTCGCTAATGGGACCGATGCCGCCACTTACACCGTGACCGTGAAAAATGCCAGCGGACAAGCCGTCGCAGGACAGGCTGTTTCATGGAGTACCGATTTAGGGACGCTATCTGCACAAAGTGGTACCACGGATGCGAACGGTCAAGCGAAAGTCACACTGACCAGCACCGCAGCAGGCTCTGCCACGGTGACCGCGACTGCAGCAGGCCAAAACCTGACTGCTCCTGTCGTGAGCTTTACTGCAGATACCGCCACATCAACGGTGATAGTGGATAAAACAACGGCGGTCGCTAATGGGACTGATGCTGCCACCTACACC
>BAGV01000195.1 GCA_000307305.1 Enterobacteriaceae bacterium B14 | reverse complement strand
TCTATGCTTTCATCACCATTAAATAATTCACTTACATAGAGAACCAAATGATCAAACTCAGTACAATAAATTCGAAAATAAACACTTTCAATATTGAAGTTATCATCTTTTATAAAGGTCACTTTAAATCCATCACCCTTATAATCATTTACCCCTAAATAACTCTCAAGATATTTTAAATCTAAAGCCAAAATAATTTGGTCCTCCAAACTATCAGGGAGTGTCGCTTCTGATTCAAAATCCCACCCATAATCTAATAATAACTTTTTGGTTCCTAGCGGTAATATAAAAAAAGATGTATATGCCATTATTAATCCTCACCCCATATTCGGGTC
>BAGV01000196.1 GCA_000307305.1 Enterobacteriaceae bacterium B14 | reverse complement strand
TGATATTCATTGTTGTTCAATAGATGATATCGTTGAGTGATTAAGTGTGATGCTAAAAAATCTAAAACAGAACTTAAAAAATGACATGGAAGTGTTGAGATAGATAAGAGAAAGGTTTCAGGCATTAGGAATGCTAAAGGCCAGCCCAATAATAGTGGGCTGGCCTTTAGGGGTAAGATCAGATTCTCTATAGGAATAGAGAAGGTAGGGGGCGAGTACTTACCGTTAAAGATAAGTACTCGCCTTAGTGATTATGATGGTGCGGCAAAGAAGACGTCAGGTGCGTTTATACTCTGGTCTCCCACTCCCACTGTGGCGACAACTTGAGCCA
>BAGV01000197.1 GCA_000307305.1 Enterobacteriaceae bacterium B14 | reverse complement strand
ATGGCTGAAAACAGTAATGCGCTGCTTGAGACGGTTTTGCCGCCCACGGTGGCAGAGATGACGAATGACCCCGGTGTAGTACTGGTTAGCTTAATCGTAGCGTTACCGTCTGCATCCGTTTGCACTACGCCATCCGACAAGGTACCGCCGGTAGTTGACCAGCTCACAGTCTGTCCTGCCAGAGATTTGCCACTGGCATCGGTGAGATGAAGTGTTGCCGTGATGGCATCGCTGCCACTGGCGACGGCTGTGGTTTTATTGGTGGTGAGTGAGAGAATGTTGTCGGCTTTCGTCGTATTGATCAGTGTTTCTGCGATGTTGGAACGATTA
>BAGV01000198.1 GCA_000307305.1 Enterobacteriaceae bacterium B14 | reverse complement strand
TGCTGCACCGTGCAGGCTTCCGAGGCGGGGGATAAAGCCATCCCCCACCACCCCGGCTTTGGGTGCAATATGTCCGCAAATGGCGGTTGCTTCGCAACTGAACTCAGTCCAGCACCTACGATTGAGGGTCGGCTCCATTCGCGTCCCGCTCAAATCGCCTCAAATGGGCGTCCTGCCCATTTGCCCCTCATCTCCGGCACTGGTCTTCGCGCCATTTCGATGCTCTTAAGGATATTTTGGTGTGAACGGATTTTTTATGTGAAAAGCAAAAGAATGAAGAGATAAGAAAACCAATAATGTGTTTATGGAATGAGAACAAATTA
>BAGV01000199.1 GCA_000307305.1 Enterobacteriaceae bacterium B14 | reverse complement strand
CACAGCAGCGAAGCCAAAGGTAATCGGCTGGCGTTCTACGGCGACCGACATTTTGACTACGACCGCTTTGGTAATCTGATAGCAGAGCGGAGAGGAAAAGCGCAGAAGCTCGTCACCACCTACCGCTACGACTGCCAGCACCGACTTATCACCGTCAAAACCCCTGACGGCACCGAAGCCCACTACCAGTACGACGCCTTTAACCGCCGTATCAGTAAAACCGTAGACGGCAAGAAGACCCTCTTCTTCTGGCAAGGTAACAAGCTGATAGTCGAAACGGATAACCAACAGCACTGGCAGAG
>BAGV01000200.1 GCA_000307305.1 Enterobacteriaceae bacterium B14 | reverse complement strand
GGCATTTGATATATTTTTAATAAGAAACTTTAAAAGAAATAAAGAAAGAAATAACCCTGTCCAGGTAAGACTATGTCAGCGATGGTTTATTTTCAATAAGGTTATTCAAATACTTAAAAATGTAATAAAGGGCGTTAATATTATTTTTGTATGTGTGCTTAACATATATTTCAGTAATATTTCAAAAATATTTCAATGAATTTATTTATATTTAATATCAATTAGTTGTATTTGTTGTTTAACTCTAACAATAACCATTTGTAAATAGTGGTTATTGTTTTATGAAAAGGCACATAAATGA
>BAGV01000201.1 GCA_000307305.1 Enterobacteriaceae bacterium B14 | reverse complement strand
AGCATCCGTGGTACCGCTTTGTGCCGATAGGGTCCCTAAATCAGTACTCAACGAAACGGCCTGCCCTGCGACGGGTTGCCCACTGGCATTCTTCACGGTAACGGTGTAAGTCACGGCATCGGTTCCATCGGCTGTCGCTGATGTCTTATCTGCCGTTATTGTTGGTGTGAAGACCTCTGCGGTAAAGGTCACGACAGGAGCAGTCAGGTTTTGGCCTGCTGCAGTCGCGGTTACCGTGGCAGAGCCTGCAGTGGTACTGGTCAGTGTGACTGTCACCTGACCGTTCG
>BAGV01000202.1 GCA_000307305.1 Enterobacteriaceae bacterium B14 | reverse complement strand
GATAGGGTTCCTAAATCGGTACTCCATGAAACAGCCTGTCCTGCGACAGCTTGGCCGCTGGCATTTTTCACGGTAACGGTGTAAGTGACGGTATCTGTTCCATCCGCTTTGGCTTCAGTTTTATCTACAATAACGTTTGGTGTGAGTATCTCCGCGACGAATTGCACGTCCAATGCCGTTAAATTCCGACCGACCACACTGGCTGTCACGCTTGCTGTACCAACGGTGGTACTGGTCAGCGTTATTTGCAGTTGACCATTT
>BAGV01000203.1 GCA_000307305.1 Enterobacteriaceae bacterium B14 | reverse complement strand
AGCAGCCACTGTTGCGGTGTAAGTCTTATTCCCCAACGTCACGGTCACCGTTGCACCCTGTGCATTGGTGGTCACACCGCTGATCACTTGCCCTAACAGTGAATCCGCCAGACTTAACAGACCATCACCGAAGATTGGGTCAAGGCTCAGTGTTGGCAGTGCGTTAGACACCACATCCAGCAGGCCAGAGCCGTTGATCACGTTACCGACCGCATCCGTAATCGAGGCTGCAACTGTGAAGCTGCCATCCAG
>BAGV01000204.1 GCA_000307305.1 Enterobacteriaceae bacterium B14 | reverse complement strand
GGCACCCACTGTTGCGGTGTAAGTCTTATTCCCCAGCGTCACGGTCACCGTTGCACCCTGTGCGTTGGTGGTGACACCGCTGATCACTTGTCCTAACAGTGAATCCGCCAGACTTAACAGACCATCACCGAAGATTGGGTCAAGGCTCAGTGTTGGCAGTGCGTTAGACACCACATCCAGCAGGCCAGAGCCATTGATCACGTTACCGACCGCATCCGTAATCGAGGCTGCAACTGTGAAGTTGCCATCCAG
>BAGV01000205.1 GCA_000307305.1 Enterobacteriaceae bacterium B14 | reverse complement strand
GTTGACCGCACCTGCCGTGCAATTTACGGTGGTATACAATCTGATGATTGCTTACGATAGACAGGTTGTGCAAAACGATGGAGTAACCCCTATTACGTTTACACTCACTGTCACTGACGGTAAATTCCAGCCTGCAGCAGGTGTCTCCGTTAACTGGAGCACTGATCTTGGCGACCTTGCGTCATTCAGTGGTGTCACTGACGCAAATGGTGTTCTTACGGTGACAATAACGAGTACCCGATCTGGAA
>BAGV01000206.1 GCA_000307305.1 Enterobacteriaceae bacterium B14 | reverse complement strand
TGACCTTCGCTAACTCAAGCGGTACCAGCCGTACGTTGAGTGGTGTAGCCGATGGTACGTTGAGTGATACCAGCACCGAAGCGGTGAACGGTAGCCAGTTGTTCGCTACTAATAATCAAGTGACCACTAACACCACCAACATTGCCACTAATACCGGCAACTTGAACAATGTTGCTAGTGCCCTTGGCGGCGGTGCGGCGATCGCGCCAGATGGCACGTGGACAACGCCGAGCTATACCGTG
>BAGV01000207.1 GCA_000307305.1 Enterobacteriaceae bacterium B14 | reverse complement strand
GAAATCCATGAAAAAGTCATTGGTTCTTATATCGAAAAGCATCACTACAACGCATTGGAGTCATGACCCATTCCCTTTAGCCTGATGACGATAGCATCAACGGGCCAAGATAGTGCCACCGAAAATCTTAGATGGCGTGGGAGTACGATCTAGGCGGCAGGCTTATCGCCGAGCATCAAGACTGGGTGACCATCCGCCATCGCTACGATGAAACCACTGGACACCTCAGCGGCACCAAA
>BAGV01000208.1 GCA_000307305.1 Enterobacteriaceae bacterium B14 | reverse complement strand
AGGTGCAATATGTCCGCAAATGGCGGTTGCTTCGCAACTGAACTCAGTCCAGCACCTACGATTGAGGGTCGGCTCCATTCGCGTCCCGCTCAAATCGCCTCAAATGGGCGTCCTGCCCATTTGCCCCTCATCTCCAGTGATGGTCTCCGCGCCATTTCGATGCTCGTTAGATGATGCTGGTTTGTTTTGGTGGGGTTTATTTGGAGTGGTATAAGGTTTCGAAAGCCTGTTGGCATT
>BAGV01000209.1 GCA_000307305.1 Enterobacteriaceae bacterium B14 | reverse complement strand
ATCAGTACGATGCGTTTGGTAACTTAATTCGACGTCATCACGGCATGATGCCCCAGTCTTATGAGTATGATGCTGACAACCGGCTTATCAGAGCACAGGGCCATGGCCCCAAAGGCACCTTCGATGCCCGTTACGACTATGACGCATTAGGCCGACGGATTAGAAAATCAGTCACCTATAAAAAGCAGCCAGAACACATCACTCGCTTTATCTGGCAAGGGTTACGGCTGTTAC
>BAGV01000210.1 GCA_000307305.1 Enterobacteriaceae bacterium B14 | reverse complement strand
GCTACGATTCACGGGGGCGATTACAGCAGCATCAGTTGATAGAGGCGGGCTGGCAAGACGATAACTCCCACATCCGCTGGCAGCAGCAGTATGCCTATCAGGCGGATGGGGAGCTGAGTGCTATCACGGGGAATGAGGCGAAGCAGTTTAGTTACAGTGCTATCGGCCAGCTTCATCGCGTCTCTTACCCCAACGCCGCCCACGAGCAGCATGGGGGCTTGCATGACGATTACC
>BAGV01000211.1 GCA_000307305.1 Enterobacteriaceae bacterium B14 | reverse complement strand
AGTGCCGAGGAAATACTCATAGGAAGTACGGCGTCCATCAGGGAAGACTTCACTGACCAAATGGCCTTCCTCATCGTAGCCATAGTGAGTCAGTTGCCCTAACCCATCTCGGCGACTTAAGCAGTGACCTTTTTCATCGAAGGTTTGATAGATTTCCGCGCCATCGGCAGTTTTCTCATAGATAAGGCGAGCATGGTCATTGTGCTGATACACCTGACGGCTGCCGTTAT
>BAGV01000212.1 GCA_000307305.1 Enterobacteriaceae bacterium B14 | reverse complement strand
AGCACAAAGCGGCACCACGGATGCGAACGGTCAAGCGAAAGTCACACTGACCAGCACCGCCGCAGGCTCTGCCACGGTGACCGCGACTGCAGCAGGCCAAAACCTGACTGCCCCTGTCGTGACCTTTACTGCAGATGCCACCACATCAACGGTGACGGTGGATAAAACAACGGCTGTCGCCAATGGGAGCGATACCGCCACCTACACCGTAACTGTGAAAAATGCCAGCG
>BAGV01000213.1 GCA_000307305.1 Enterobacteriaceae bacterium B14 | reverse complement strand
CGTGACCTTTACTGCAGATACCACCACATCAACGGTGACGGTGGATAAAACAACCGCAGTCGCTAATGGGACCGATGCTGCCACCTACACCGTGACCGTGAAAAATGCCAGCGGACAAGCCGTCGCGGGACAGGCTGTTTCATGGAGTACCGATTTAGGGACCCTATCGGCACAAAGCGGTACCACGGATGCGAACGGTCAGGTGAAAGTCACTCTGACCAGCACC
>BAGV01000214.1 GCA_000307305.1 Enterobacteriaceae bacterium B14 | reverse complement strand
TTGCCGGATGGGCAGTGGCTCGATTATCACTACCATGACAGCCAGCTCAAAGGGATGACCCTCAATGAGCAACCGTTAGTTGGTTTTGGGCATAATCCCCAAGGGCAGGAAGTCGAAAGACGGCAGGCTAACGGCTTAGTTAACCACTATCAATACGACCACATCGGTCGATTGCATCAGCATAAGCTCAGTCAATCGGGTATCAGTGACGATGATTCGCTG
>BAGV01000215.1 GCA_000307305.1 Enterobacteriaceae bacterium B14 | reverse complement strand
ACCTGTGGTCGCCGTATCTAACGACGTCAGTGCATCACCCACATTGTTATGAGTATCGCCTTGGATCGTATAGGTCGGGGCTGTCCACGTGCCATCTGACCCAATCGCCGCACCGCCGCCAAGGGCATTGGCAACATTGTCCAGGTTAGTGGTGTTCGTCGCGATATTATTGGTGTTGGTAGTCACCTGACTATTGGTGGCGAACAACTGGCTACCG
>BAGV01000216.1 GCA_000307305.1 Enterobacteriaceae bacterium B14 | reverse complement strand
CCCGCGTCCATCATCCCACCCACGAATAAACTCCCCCCGTAAATCAGGCAATACTCCACTAGGATAGACTACAGCAAGCTTTGGATATTGTGATTTATTAAATGCAGCGCCATTACATTTCAACCAACCTATTGGTGGCGCAGACGCAGGCCAAGGGAATGGAATACCGACGGGAACTAACATATCTATTAAACCAAGGTTTTTAAGAA
>BAGV01000217.1 GCA_000307305.1 Enterobacteriaceae bacterium B14 | reverse complement strand
TTGCCGGATGGCCAGTGGCTCGACTACCACTATCAGGACCGCCAGCTCAAAGGGATGACCCTCAATGAGCAACCGCTGGTTGGCTTTGGGCATAACCCCCAAGGGCAAGAAGTGGAAAGGCGGCAGGCTAATGGTCTCATCAACCACTATCAATACGACCGCATCGGTCGACTGCATCAGCATAAGCTCAGTCAATCGGG
>BAGV01000218.1 GCA_000307305.1 Enterobacteriaceae bacterium B14 | reverse complement strand
TCAGCTAAAACAGAGCATTATTATACTGTGGGATACACGCCCAACCGGGGCATAAAAGAGCCTGCACCCCAGATAACCATTAAAGGCTATTGGCTTGAAGCGCTGGGATTTTATGCCGGACAAGCGTTAATCGTCACCACCGAGAACGGGCAACTGACCATTAAGCCGGAGTTGCAGGTTTAATTAAGTACAGAGAT
>BAGV01000219.1 GCA_000307305.1 Enterobacteriaceae bacterium B14 | reverse complement strand
TTGCCGGTATTGGTGGCAATGTTGGTGGTGTTAGTAGTCACCTGATTATTGGTGGCGAACAACTGGCTACCATTCACCGCTTCGGTGCTGGTATCGCTCAACGTACCATCGGCTACACCACTCAACGTACGGCTGGTGCCGCTTGAGTTAGCGAAGGTCACCTTCGTGCCATCAGTTCCCGCAGCAACCGTGATA
>BAGV01000220.1 GCA_000307305.1 Enterobacteriaceae bacterium B14 | reverse complement strand
CTCTTGCCACTCATACTCACAGTACAGTCCTGCGGCATTCTCATGGCTAGCAAGCAGACCGTTCTCCCATGAGAAGCGTCGAGAGAGAACATCACCACGGGTTCTCACCTCAAGAAGTTGGCCTTGTTCGTTGTAGTGATAGCGAACGCGCAGCACCTCTTCGCCTACTATTTTCTGCCAGACGGCCATCAACC
>BAGV01000221.1 GCA_000307305.1 Enterobacteriaceae bacterium B14 | reverse complement strand
TTGCTCACTGCGGCGGAAGGTACTGATGCATAAATCTTTAGCTTGTGCGTTCTTGTTGGCGTTATAAGGCAGTACCGCACCGTTAGACTGTGCTGCCGCATCATCAGTAAACACCAACGTGTGCTGGTGACCGTCAAACTCGAAGTAGTAGTAAATCCCCTCTTCCGCCGTGAGACGATTGATAAAAGAGAGG
>BAGV01000222.1 GCA_000307305.1 Enterobacteriaceae bacterium B14 | reverse complement strand
TTTCTCACTGCGGCGGAAGGTACTGATGCATAAATCTTTAGCTTGTGCGTTCTTGTTGGCGTTATAAGGCAGTACCGCACCGTTAGACTGCGCTGTCGCATCGTCAGTAAACACCAACGTATGCTGGTGACCGTCAAACTCGAAGTAGTAGTAAATCCCCTCTTCCGCCGTGAGACGATTGATAAAAGAGAGA
>BAGV01000223.1 GCA_000307305.1 Enterobacteriaceae bacterium B14 | reverse complement strand
AAGCCCGTAAGCCCGGAGTCAAAGAGCAAATCACTGAAATGGCTTTCAACGGTGCCGGTGTTCGGGACACTGCGCGTACGCTGAAAATCGGCATTAACACCGTCATTCGCACTTTAAAAAACTCGCGCCGAGGCGAATAACATCATCCCCGGTTGCCCATGCTGATGTTGCGCTCATCTGCGAGCTTGAC
>BAGV01000224.1 GCA_000307305.1 Enterobacteriaceae bacterium B14 | reverse complement strand
TTGTCCTGCGACAGCTTGGCCGCTGCTATTTTTCACGGTCACGGTGTAGGTGGCAGCATCAGTCCCATTGGCGACAGCGGTTGTTTTATCTACCGTCACCGTTGGTGCTAATGCCTCTGCGGTAAAGCTCACGACAGGAGCAGTCAAGTTTTGGCCTGCGGCAGTTGCGGTCACTGTTGCAGAGCCTGC
>BAGV01000225.1 GCA_000307305.1 Enterobacteriaceae bacterium B14 | reverse complement strand
TGCGTTACGCTTTCGCCTATGGTGCCGATGCCGTCTATGCAGGGCAACCTCGCTACAGCCTGCGAGTGCGTAATAATGAATTCAATCACGAAAATCTGGCATTGGGCATTAATGAAGCCCATGAGCTAGGCAAAAAGTTCTATGTGGTGGTGAATATCGCGCCGCATAACTCCAAGCTGAAAACCTTT
>BAGV01000226.1 GCA_000307305.1 Enterobacteriaceae bacterium B14 | reverse complement strand
AATTACACAAGGATAGCGAATATGAAAAACATCATGAAATTAGCAGTATTACCCGTTCTGTTCACCCTGGGTGCAGGTTTTGCTCAAGCTGCTGGCAACGATTGTGACGCTAAGCGTTCAGCTATCGAATATCAAATCCGTGAAGCTAAAGCACACGGTAACTACGCTAAAGTAGCTAGCCTGCAAAT
>BAGV01000227.1 GCA_000307305.1 Enterobacteriaceae bacterium B14 | reverse complement strand
GATCATGCAAAACTGATCCACTAACTATCACCGAAAAGTGATCCCCTTGGGTATTATTCGTCCATTTTTAGACGGGTAATTTATGCTAACCAAGGAGACTTTTGTGGATATTCATGTTCGTTTTATTTCAAGGGCAAAAAATTCGAAAAATTGCCCGTGAACTCGGTATTTCTCGCAATATCG
>BAGV01000228.1 GCA_000307305.1 Enterobacteriaceae bacterium B14 | reverse complement strand
CTACGACTCACGGGAGCGATTACAGCAGCAGTATGCCTATCAGGCGGATGGGGAGCTGAGTGCCATCACGGGGAATGAGGCGAAGCAGTTTAGTTACAGTGCTATCGGCCAGCTTCATCGCGTCTCTTACCCCAACGCTGCCCACGAGCAGCATGGGGGATTGCATGACGATTACT
>BAGV01000229.1 GCA_000307305.1 Enterobacteriaceae bacterium B14 | reverse complement strand
GGTTGTGGTATGCATGGGAGCCTCGTCTCAAACGTATTATTGCCCATACTTTTGGTCGCAGGAACAAGCAAACGCTTCGCAATTTACTGAGATTGCTGTCAGGTTTTAATGTGGCCTTTTGGTGTACTGATAATTTCAGTGCTTATGAGGTGTTACCGAATGAAAAACACATCAC
>BAGV01000230.1 GCA_000307305.1 Enterobacteriaceae bacterium B14 | reverse complement strand
TTGCGTCAAATAACGCCCCACCTGCGGATCATAATACCGATTCAGGTTGTAATGTAGCCCCGTTTCCTTATCCGCATACTGCCCTTGGAACCGCAGCGGGTTATCGACTTTCGGGCGCTCGTCATCCTGCCATTGGGTAAGCGGTTTGCCATAAGCCGAGTACGTTGCCCGCCA
>BAGV01000231.1 GCA_000307305.1 Enterobacteriaceae bacterium B14 | reverse complement strand
CACTATCAGGACAGCCAGCTCAAAGGGATGACCCTCAATGAGCAACCGTTAGTTGGTTTTGGGCATAACCCCCAAGGGCAAGAAGTCGAAAGACGGCAGGCTAACGGTCTCATCAACCACTATCAATACGACCGCATCGGCCGGCTGCATCAACATAAGCTCAGCCAACCGGG
>BAGV01000232.1 GCA_000307305.1 Enterobacteriaceae bacterium B14 | reverse complement strand
TCCGTAACAGGCATGATATTTCTAATAAAAATCCGAACGGATAAAACCAATCTTTTTTCGTTATAGTTGCCTGCTATAAGGAATTCCTCAAAAATTAACAATCACCCACTAAAAAACAGATAAACCGAAAGTAAAAAACTCCATGTCTTATTTTAAATAAAAATAACAACA
>BAGV01000233.1 GCA_000307305.1 Enterobacteriaceae bacterium B14 | reverse complement strand
TGGCCATGGGGTATCCGTTCCTTGGGGGTTGCAAAGCATCATGCTGATGAAAGGCTATTTCATTGAAAAATATCAGAAATGGAGAGAGATAAATAGAGCTATTTTGAGAGGTATATTCCAAGTTTTGGATAAATTTTGAAAGATGTAGCCTTAACGCTGAAGTTTATTC
>BAGV01000234.1 GCA_000307305.1 Enterobacteriaceae bacterium B14 | reverse complement strand
GTTGGTAGTCACCTGACTATTGGTGGCAAACAACTGGCTACCGTTCACCGCTTCGGTGCTGGTATCGCTCAACGTACCATCGGCTACACCACTCAACGTACGGCTGGTGCCGCTTGAGTTAGCGAAGGTCACCTTAGTGCCATCAGTTCCCGCAGCAACCGTGATGT
>BAGV01000235.1 GCA_000307305.1 Enterobacteriaceae bacterium B14 | reverse complement strand
TCTGTGTCCAGACCCGATAGGGCTGGCGGGTGGGGGCAATCCTTACTCATACGTTCATAATCCGAATGGGTGGGTTGATCCGTTGGGGTTGGTGGGTGATTGTAGCTTTAAGTGGGGAAATGCAAAAAGTAAGCCTACATATGGCCATACCTTTTCTGAACATGG
>BAGV01000236.1 GCA_000307305.1 Enterobacteriaceae bacterium B14 | reverse complement strand
CCATGTTCAGAAAAGGTATGGCCATATGTAGGCTTACTTTTTGCATTTCCCCACTTAAAGCTACAATCACCCACCAACCCCAGCGGGTCAACCCACCCATTCGGATTATGAACGTAAGCGTAAGGATTCGTCCCACCCGCCAACCCTATCGGATCCGGACACAGG
>BAGV01000237.1 GCA_000307305.1 Enterobacteriaceae bacterium B14 | reverse complement strand
ACAGCCAGCTCAAAGGGATGACCCTCAATGAGCAACCGCTGGTTGGTTTTGGGCATAATCCCCAAGGGCAAGAAGTCGAAAGACGGCAGGCTAACGGCTTAGTTAACCACTATCAATACGACCGAATTGGCCGGCTGCATCAGCATAAACTCAGTCAACCGGG
>BAGV01000238.1 GCA_000307305.1 Enterobacteriaceae bacterium B14 | reverse complement strand
GTGACCTTTACTGCAGATGCCACCACATCAACGGTGACAGTGGATAAAACAACCGCAGTCGCTAATGGGACCGATGCTGCCACCTACACCGTGACCGTGAAAAATGCCAGCGGACAAGCCGTCGCAGGGCAGGCTGTTTCATGGAGTACCGATTTAGGGACG
>BAGV01000239.1 GCA_000307305.1 Enterobacteriaceae bacterium B14 | reverse complement strand
TTGGTGTTGGTAGTCACCTGACTATTGGTGGCGAACAACTGGCTACCGTTCACCGCTTCGGTGCTGGTATCGCTCAACGTGCCATCGGCTACACCACTCAACGTACGGCTGGCGCCGCTTGAGTTAGCGAAGGTTCACCTTAGTGCCATCAGTTCCCGCAG
>BAGV01000240.1 GCA_000307305.1 Enterobacteriaceae bacterium B14 | reverse complement strand
GTCTGAACCGATATCCACGCTGTAGGTTTTGCTGCCCAGCGTGATACTCAGTTTGCTGCCCGCCGCCAGACCTGCCACGTTGTTGACCACGCCGCTGATGGTTTGCGGAGACAACAGGTCTGCCACGTTCAGGTTGCCGTCACCAAAGATAGGGTCGAG
>BAGV01000241.1 GCA_000307305.1 Enterobacteriaceae bacterium B14 | reverse complement strand
GGGTGCGATATGTCCGCAAATGGCGGTTGCTTCGCAACTGAACTCAGTCCAGCACCTACGATTGAGGGTCGGCTCCATTCGCGTCCCGCTCAAATCGCCTCAAATGGGCGTCCTGCCCATTTGCCCCTCATCTCCGGCACTGGTCTTCGCGCCATTT
>BAGV01000242.1 GCA_000307305.1 Enterobacteriaceae bacterium B14 | reverse complement strand
AAAAGAGGTCAGCCAGAAGGTGAGCGTTTCCTTGCCCACATCACCAATCATTTAGGCCATCGCCAAACGTTTCATCGCAACCGTTCATGCCAGTTAACCGGTATTACGGATAATCACGGCCTGTCACTGCGCTGTGAATATGATGACAGTGAGTCAA
>BAGV01000243.1 GCA_000307305.1 Enterobacteriaceae bacterium B14 | reverse complement strand
CGCATCCGTGGTACCGCTTTGTGCCGATAGGGTCCCTAAATTGGTACTCAATGAAACGGCTTGTCCTGCGACAGCTTGGCCGCTGCTATTTTTCACGGTCACGGTGTAGGTGGCAGCATCAGTCCCATTGGCGACCGCCGTTGTTTTATCCACTATC
>BAGV01000244.1 GCA_000307305.1 Enterobacteriaceae bacterium B14 | reverse complement strand
GGTGGGGCATGATGACCACACGGAGAAGACCCGTACCTACTGGTATCAAAATGACCACCTCGGCACCCCGCACAGTTTGACCGACAGCATGGGCAACGTGGTATGGCGGGCAACGTACTCGGCTTACGGCAAACCACTTACTCAATGGCAGGATG
>BAGV01000245.1 GCA_000307305.1 Enterobacteriaceae bacterium B14 | reverse complement strand
GAGTGCTAACGCAAACAGCAAGAAAGCAACTAGCCTAGTCGCACAATGTACCGCCGGTGAAATTTTGTTATTTCACGGCTTTGAAACCGCGGGGGACAAAATGATCCCTATCGCGAATACCAAGTTTTCACTAAAAAAAATACAAACCAAACAA
>BAGV01000246.1 GCA_000307305.1 Enterobacteriaceae bacterium B14 | reverse complement strand
CTCAGTTGGCTGATGGCACTATCGGTTTAGTACAGCAGGATGCGACTTCGCGTGACATCACGGTTGCAGCGGGAACTGATGGCACTAAGGTGACCTTCGCTAACTCAAGCGGCGTCAGCCGTACGTTGAGTGGTGTAGCCGATGGCACGTTGAA
>BAGV01000247.1 GCA_000307305.1 Enterobacteriaceae bacterium B14 | reverse complement strand
CCCTTGGCGGCGGTGCGGCGATTGGGTCAGATGGCACGTGGACAGCCCCGACCTATACGATCCAAGGCGATACTCATAACAATGTGGGTATGCACTGACGTCGTTAGATACGGCGACCACAGGTAACACGACCTCGATTACCAACTTAAATA
>BAGV01000248.1 GCA_000307305.1 Enterobacteriaceae bacterium B14 | reverse complement strand
CTGTTTGGTTTGCATTTTTTGAAGTGAGAATTTGGTATTCGCGATAGGGATCATTTTGTCCCCCGCGGTTTCAAAGCCGTGAAATAACAAAATTTCACCGGCGGTACATTGTGCGACTAGCCCTGTTGCTTTCTTGCTGTTTGCGTTGGCAC
>BAGV01000249.1 GCA_000307305.1 Enterobacteriaceae bacterium B14 | reverse complement strand
TCCCTAAATTGGTTGCCCATGTGACGGTCTCACCGACTATTGGCTGATCGCTTTGGTCTTTCACGGTGATGGTGTAAGTCGCTTTATCTGAGCCATTGGCAATGGCGATGGTTTTATCGACAGCAAATTGAACCGTCGGTGAGTCATTTTGT
>BAGV01000250.1 GCA_000307305.1 Enterobacteriaceae bacterium B14 | reverse complement strand
ACCCGCTTCACCCTTACCAGACAGTTCTGGCTGAGTTTCATCGGTGATGCTGCCGCCAGTGATTGGGCCTGTGATATCACCGGTCTTGTCGGTGATCAGGTCGATACCTGGCTGTGCTGGCTTGGTGGTGTCAACTTCGAACTCGATTGG
>BAGV01000251.1 GCA_000307305.1 Enterobacteriaceae bacterium B14 | reverse complement strand
AAAGGGGGTCCGTACCCCCTTTGGTTGGGAGCGGGTGCAAGTGCTATATGGAAATACGGTAATCAACCCGCTACCAAAACCTTACACCACTCCGAGCAAACACCACCAAAAAACATAGGCATGCAATCATGCCCACATCACCAATTTC
>BAGV01000252.1 GCA_000307305.1 Enterobacteriaceae bacterium B14 | reverse complement strand
TACTGCCCCGTCTCTGGCTCATAATACCTAAAACGGTTGTAGTGTAAACCCGACTCCTCATCCGCATACTGCCCCGCAAAACGTAGCTTGCAGTCCGGCTTATCCGGGTCGTTTGACGCATTCGGCCACAGGTCTGCCAAGCCCCAT
>BAGV01000253.1 GCA_000307305.1 Enterobacteriaceae bacterium B14 | reverse complement strand
AAAATAGCCGGAAGGATCGGGAGATCTTTCCGGCTTTTTATTTATTAGTGGCTTAATTAGATTACTTTATTTTTAATTTCTCTCATTCGTGGTGTTAAAGCAAAACAGTCCTCTAATAACTCACCATCCAATGACCAATAATCAATC
>BAGV01000254.1 GCA_000307305.1 Enterobacteriaceae bacterium B14 | reverse complement strand
AAAAATAGCCGGAAGGATCGGGAGATCTTTCCGGCTTTTATTTATTAGTGGCTTAATTAGATTACTTTATTTTTAATTTCTCTCATTCGTGGTGTTAAAGCAAAACAGTCCTCTAATAACTCACCATCCAATGACCAATAATCAATT
>BAGV01000255.1 GCA_000307305.1 Enterobacteriaceae bacterium B14 | reverse complement strand
AGAGGAAGCGTGGTTACTTTACGCGGCGAGAGTTTTTTAGTGTGTGCACAACGGCATTAATACTGATATGTAATGCACGTGCGGTGTCTCGAATACCCCCGTTATTCATCGCGAGGTCAACAATTTGCTCTTTCATCCCTTA
>BAGV01000256.1 GCA_000307305.1 Enterobacteriaceae bacterium B14 | reverse complement strand
AACTGATGGCACGAAGGTGACCTTCGCTAACTCAAGCGGCACCAGCCGTACGTTGAGTGGTGTAGCCGATGGTACGTTGAGCGATACCAGCACAGAGGCAGTGAATGGTAGCCAGTTGTTCGCCACCAATAGTCAAG
>BAGV01000257.1 GCA_000307305.1 Enterobacteriaceae bacterium B14 | reverse complement strand
GACTGCTCCTGTCGTGAGCTTTACTGCAGATACCACCACATCAACGGTGATAGTGGATAAAACAACGGCTGTCGCTAATGGGAGCGATGCCGCCACTTACATCGTGACCGTGAAAAATAGCAGCGGCCAAG
>BAGV01000258.1 GCA_000307305.1 Enterobacteriaceae bacterium B14 | reverse complement strand
TGACAGCTTCCGGCCGTTAGCCACGGTGGTGGGGCACGATGACCTCTCGGAGAAAACCCGCACCTACTGGTATCAAAACGACCACCTCGGCACCCCGCACAGCTTGACCGACAGTATGGGCAACGTGGTG
>BAGV01000259.1 GCA_000307305.1 Enterobacteriaceae bacterium B14 | reverse complement strand
TTGGTGGCAAACAACTGGCTACCATTCACTGCTTCGGTGCTGGTATCGCTCAACGTACCATCGGCTACACCACTCAACGTACGGCTAGCGCCGCTTGAGTTAGCGAAGGTCACATTAGTACCATCAGTT
>BAGV01000260.1 GCA_000307305.1 Enterobacteriaceae bacterium B14 | reverse complement strand
GGCCAGCAGTTCACGACACGTTTCATCTGTTCGCGGACCAAAAGTATAGGCAAGTACACCACCCGTTTTTGTATTGTATGCGTACCAGAGCCAGAGCCAGAGCCAGAGCCAGAGCCAGAGCCAGAG
>BAGV01000261.1 GCA_000307305.1 Enterobacteriaceae bacterium B14 | reverse complement strand
GGTGTACTTGCCTATACTTTTGGTCCGCGAACAGATGAAACGTGTCGTGAACTGCTGGCCCTTCTCACACCGTTTAACATCGGCATGATAACCAGCGATGACTGGGGAAGTTATGCCAGAGAAGTG
>BAGV01000262.1 GCA_000307305.1 Enterobacteriaceae bacterium B14 | reverse complement strand
GAATAGTACATTGTATCATGAGCACTTATCGCTTCACTTTCTTAATCTTTCAGTTCATATAATTAGTGAAATCATAAAAAATAAAATCCAATGAAAATAATTAGCTATATGATGGAACAAATATA
>BAGV01000263.1 GCA_000307305.1 Enterobacteriaceae bacterium B14 | reverse complement strand
TAACTATCAGACAGTATTCTTAGAGAATGTTCTGGTAGAGAAACAGAATCGGTGGAGCGGTAGTTCAGTTGGTTAGAATACCTGCCTGTCACGCAGGGGGTCGCGGGTTCGAGTCCCGT
>BAGV01000264.1 GCA_000307305.1 Enterobacteriaceae bacterium B14 | reverse complement strand
CACCTGACCGTTCGCATCCGTGGTACCGCTTTGTGCCGATAGGGTCCCTAAATTGGTACTCAACGAAACGGTTTTTCCTGCGACAGCTTGGCCGCTGCTATTTTTCACGGTCAC
>BAGV01000265.1 GCA_000307305.1 Enterobacteriaceae bacterium B14 | reverse complement strand
GTGACTCACTGTCATCATATTCACAGCGCAGTGACAGGCCGTGGTTATCGGTGATACCGGTTAACTGGCATGAACGGTTGCGATGGAAGGTTTGGCGATGGCCTAAATGATT
>BAGV01000266.1 GCA_000307305.1 Enterobacteriaceae bacterium B14 | reverse complement strand
CCCGCCGCGGAGAAGGTGTAGTACGTGGTCGCCCCCGCCGCATTCGTCACACTCTGTAGTCCTCCCCACTCATCGTAGTCAATCCGTGTGGTATGCCCCGAACAATCCG
>BAGV01000267.1 GCA_000307305.1 Enterobacteriaceae bacterium B14 | reverse complement strand
AGTCGTGCGGGATGAGAACCTGCGTTCAGGTCCGACTAAATTGCGCAGCGATTTAGGACAACGCTTCAGCGTTGCCCGAAGGGCGAGTCCCAGAATGGGACGAAGTC
>BAGV01000268.1 GCA_000307305.1 Enterobacteriaceae bacterium B14 | reverse complement strand
GCAGCCAAAACAGAACGTTATTACACCGTGGGATACACGCCCAATCGGGGCATGAAAGAGCCTGTACCCCAGATAACCATTAAAGGCTACTGGCTTGAAGCGCT
>BAGV01000269.1 GCA_000307305.1 Enterobacteriaceae bacterium B14 | reverse complement strand
AAACAGCCTGCCCTGCGACGGCTTGTCCGCTGGCATTTTTCACGGTCACGGTGTAGGTGGCAGCATCGGTCCCATTAGCGACAGCCGCTGTTTTATCCACTGT
>BAGV01000270.1 GCA_000307305.1 Enterobacteriaceae bacterium B14 | reverse complement strand
GATAGGTCACGATGACCACACGGAGAAGACCCGTACCTACTGGTATCAAAACGACCATCTCGGCACCCCACACAGCTTGACCGACAGCATGGGCAACGTAGTA
>BAGV01000271.1 GCA_000307305.1 Enterobacteriaceae bacterium B14 | reverse complement strand
CAGCATTAACGTTCATTGTCCTCGTTGCAACTCTGCTCAGGTTTACCGACATGGTCAGAACCCCAAAGGTCGTGACAGATTTCGCTGTCGTGACTGCCATCGC
>BAGV01000272.1 GCA_000307305.1 Enterobacteriaceae bacterium B14 | reverse complement strand
CAGCATTAACGTTCATTGTCCTCGTTGCAACTCTGCTCAGGTTTACCGACATGGTCAGAACCCCAAAGGTCGTGACAGATTTCGCTGTCGTGACTGCCATCGA
>BAGV01000273.1 GCA_000307305.1 Enterobacteriaceae bacterium B14 | reverse complement strand
TGACCACCAATACCGGCAACTTGAACAATGTTGCTAGTGCGCTTGGCGGCGGTGCGGCGATCGGGTCAGATGGCACGTGGACAACGCCGACCTATACCGTG
>BAGV01000274.1 GCA_000307305.1 Enterobacteriaceae bacterium B14 | reverse complement strand
GGGACCCTATCGGCACAAAGCGGCACCACGGATGCGAACGGTCAAGCGAAAGTCACACTGACCAGCACCACCGCAGGCTCTGCAACAGTGACTGCAACTGT
>BAGV01000275.1 GCA_000307305.1 Enterobacteriaceae bacterium B14 | reverse complement strand
AACTGCGTCGGATGCGTTTGTGCCGTTAGGGGGTATTCCTTTTGCCTTGCTGCAAAAAGAGGAGGGTGAAGGTGGCGCGGATGCCGAAGGCGAAGACGGC
>DF158895.1 GCA_000307305.1 Enterobacteriaceae bacterium B14 | reverse complement strand
CTAATTAAAGCCTGGCAGTGTCCTACTCTCGCATGGGGAAGCCCCACACTACCATCGGCGCTACGGCGTTTCACTTCTGAGTTCGGCATGGGGTCAGGTGGGACCACCGCGCTATTGCCGCCAGGCATATTCTGTTAATCAACCCGTAAAGTACCCCACTTCTGCACCCCACCAGTCAATCCAATCTATAAACAAGCTGAATATCTCTGTTTCGTCTCTCAACCAAAACACCTTCGGTGTTGTAAGGTTAAGCCTCTCGGGTCATTAGTATCGGTTAGCTCAGTACATCGCTGCACTTACACACCCGACCTATCAACGTCATAGTCTTTAACGTCCCTTCAGGACCCTCTAGGAGTCAGGGAAGACTCATCTCGGGGCAAGTTTCGCGCTTAGATGCTTTCAGCGCTTATCTCTTCCGCACTTAGCTACCGGGCAATGCCATTGGCATGACAACCCGAACACCAGCGGTGCGTTCACTCCGGTCCTCTCGTACTAGGAGCAACCCCCCTCAATCTTCCAACGCCCACGGCAGATAGGGACCGAACTGTCTCACGACGTTCTAAACCCAGCTCGCGTACCACTTTAAACGGCGAACAGCCGTACCCTTGGGACCTACTTCAGCCCCAGGATGTGATGAGCCGACATCGAGGTGCCAAACACCGCCGTCGATATGAACTCTTGGGCGGTATCAGCCTGTTATCCCCGGAGTACCTTTTATCCGTTGAGCGATGGCCCTTCCATACAGAACCACCGGATCACTATGACCTACTTTCGTACCTGCTCGAGCCGTCACTCTCGCAGTCAAGCTAGCTTATGCCATTGCACTAACCTCACGATGTCCGACCGTGATTAGCTAACCTTCGTGCTCCTCCGTTACTCTTTGGGAGGAGACCGCCCCAGTCAAACTACCCACCAGACACTGTCCTCACCCCGGATTACGGGGCCGAGTTAGAACATCAAACATTAAAGGGTGGTATTTCAAGGTTGGCTCCATGCAGACTGGCGTCCACACTTCAAAGCCTCCCACCTATCCTACACATCAAGGCTCAATGTTCAGTGTCAAGCTATAGTAAAGGTTCACGGGGTCTTTCCGTCTTGCCGCGGGTACACCGCATCTTCACGGCGAATTCAATTTCACTGAGTCTCGGGTGGAGACAGCCTGGCCATCATTACGCCATTCGTGCAGGTCGGAACTTACCCGACAAGGAATTTCGCTACCTTAGGACCGTTATAGTTACGGCCGCCGTTTACTGGGGCTTCGATCAAGAGCTTCTCCTTGCGGATAACCCCATCAATTAACCTTCCAGCACCGGGCAGGCGTCACACCGTATACGTCCACTTTCGTGTTTGCACAGTGCTGTGTTTTTATTAAACAGTTGCAGCCAGCTGGTATCTTCGACTGGCTTCGGCTCCAGGAGCAAGTCCTTTCACCTACATGCCAGCGTGCCTTCTCCCGAAGTTACGGCACCATTTTGCCTAGTTCCTTCACCCGAGTTCTCTCAAGCGCCTGAGTATTCTCTACCTGACCACCTGTGTCGGTTTGGGGTACGATTCTGTGTTACCTGGAGCTTAGAGGCTTTTCCTGGAAGCAGGGCATCAACTACTCTGGTACCTTGGTACCTCGTCATCACGCCTCAGGGTTGATATGCGACCGGATTTGCCAAGTCACACCCCCTACACGCTTTCACCGGGACAACCGTCGCCCGGCTAGCCTAGCCTTCTCCGTCCCCCCTTCGCAGTAACACCGAGTACAGGAATATTAACCTGTTTCCCATCGACTACGCCTTTCGGCCTCGCCTTAGGGGTCGACTCACCCTGCCCCGATTAACGTTGGACAGGAACCCTTGGTCTTCCGGCGAGCGGGCTTTTCACCCGCTTTATCGTTACTTATGTCAGCATTCGCACTTCTGATACCTCCAGCAGACCTCACAGTCCACCTTCAACGGCTTACAGAACGCTCCCCTACCCAACAACACATAAGTGTTGCTGCCGCAGCTTCGGTGCATGGTTTAGCCCCGTTACATCTTCCGCGCAGGCCGACTCGACCAGTGAGCTATTACGCTTTCTTTAAATGATGGCTGCTTCTAAGCCAACATCCTGGCTGTCTATGCCTTCCCACATCGTTTCCCACTTAACCATGACTTTGGGACCTTAGCTGGCGGTCTGGGTTGTTTCCCTCTTCACGACGAACGTTAGCACCCGCCGTGTGTCTCCCGTGATAATATTCTTCGGTATTCGGAGTTTGCATCGAGTTGGTAAGTCGGGATGACCCCCTAGTCGAAACAGTGCTCTACCCCCGAAGATAAGTTCACGAGGCGCTACCTAAATAGCTTTCGGGGAGAACCAGCTATCTCCCGGTTTGATTGGCCTTTCACCCCCAGCCACAAGTCATCCGCTAATTTTTCAACATTAGTCGGTTCGGTCCTCCAGTTAGTGTTACCCAACCTTCAACCTGCCCATGGCTAGATCACCGGGTTTCGGGTCTATACCTTGCAACTAGACGCCCAGTTAAGACTCGGTTTCCCTACGGCTCCCCTATACGGTTAACCTTGCTACAAAATATAAGTCGCTGACCCATTATACAAAAGGTACGCAGTCACCTAACGAGTAGGCTCCCACTGCTTGTACGTACACGGTTTCAGGTTCTATTTCACTCCCCTCGCCGGGGTTCTTTTCGCCTTTCCCTCACGGTACTGGTTCACTATCGGTCAGTCAGGAGTATTTAGCCTTGGAGGATGGTCCCCCCATATTCAGACAGGATAACACGTGTCCCGCCCTACTCATCGAGCTCACAGCGTGTGCATTTTGGTGTACGGGACTATCACCCTGTACCGTCGGACCTTCCAGACCGTTCCACTAACACACATGCTGATTCAGACTCTGGGCTCTTCCCCGTTCGCTCGCCGCTACTAGGGGAATCTCGGTTGATTTCTTTTCCTCGAGGTACTTAGATGTTTCAGTTCCCTCGGTTCGCCTCGTTAGACTATGTATTCATCTAACGATAGTGCATAAATGCACTGGGTTTCCCCATTCGGACATCGCCGGCTAATAACGCTTCATATCAGCTTACCGACGCTTTACGCAGATTAGCACGTCCTTCATCGCCTCTGACTGCCTAGGCATCCACCGTGTACGCTTAGTCGCTTAACCTCACAACCCGAAGGTGTCTTTATAGTGATTTA
>DF158894.1:3747-5733 GCA_000307305.1 Enterobacteriaceae bacterium B14 | reverse complement strand
ACGGCGACCGACATTTTGACTACGACCGCTTTGGGAATCTGATAGCGGAGCGGAGAGGAAAAGCGCAGAAGCTCGTCACTACCTACCGTTACGACTGCCAGCACCGACTTATCTACGTTGCAACCCCTGACGGCACCGAAGCCCACTACCAGTACGACGTCTTTAACCGCCGAATCAGTAAAACGGTAAATGGCAAGAAGACCCTCTTCTTCTGGCAGGGCAACAAACTTATCGCAGAAACGGATAACCAACAGCACTGGCAGAGCTATGTCTATGAGCCAGACAGCTTCCGCCCGCTTGCCACGGTGGTGGGTAACAACCGCACCGCAGAAAAAACCCGAACTTACTGGTATCAAAACGACCACCTCGGCACCCCACACAGCTTGACGGACAGCATGAGCCATGTGGTGTGGGCTGCGACGTACTCAGCTTACGGTAAACAGATTACTCAGTGGCAGGATGAAGACAGGCCAATTGTCGATAATCCGCTGCGGTTTCAGGGGCAGTATGCGGATAGGGAAACAGGGCTGCACTACAACCTGAATCGGTACTATGACCCGCAGGTGGGGCGGTATTTGACGCAGGATCCGATTGGGCTTGTCGGCGGGTTGAATCAGTATTCATACGTTGATGGGGACCCAGTTAGTTGGGTTGATCCTCTAGGGTTATCGCCTAACCTACCAAAATCATTAGGCCAGTCAGAGCTATTATATAGAGGAGATACGAGAAGCACTGAGGTTATTTTTGATGAGGGTTTTAAACCTCGTGGCGAAAGTACAGATTTACTTGCTCATGCATGGGATAATACAGATCCGCCTAGTGTTTATATTAGTACATCAGTTTCTTTTAAAGAAGCTACGAAGTTTGCAACAAAATATAATAGAGCAAATGGGTACGTATATACTATTAGAGGTCAACACGGGATAGATGTAAATAAAACACTAGGACTCAATAGCCCTTACCCTGAAGAAGCCGAAATTGCTGTATCAGGAAAAATAAAATCAACTGATATTTTAGGAGCAACTCCCGTCAATGCAGATGGAAGCATCATGGGATATACTATATTGAATTCAAAAATCTACTTGGTGCCAAAGTGAAAAATATAGATTATATAGAGCAATGTATTAAAGTAGTGATAAACAACACTATCAAAAATGGCACGGTTAAATATTCAACAGGAGAGCACTGTTTATTATTTATTTTATTGCCTAACAATATCGAATTAAAGAGTTTAGGGGATGACCTGTTTTCTTGTTTTAGTATAATAAGAAATAACAATCCAGATATAACTTTCCTTTGTAAAGGATCAAAGAGAAATGTTTATCCATCTAACATGTGTAGGCAAATGGCTAGTGGTCTAATTGCTTATGAGTATTCATTTTTCAAACCAGCAACAGAAGATTGCTTAGTTAATATTTTTGATTTTGATGACGATGATGTATCAACTACACCAGATGAGCAAAAAATGAATCATAGGGAATGGCTAAAATCATTAAGAAGCCTCAGTTAAATAATGGAAATGTCTCCAGATCAATTTGGCTAAAATGGATTAATTAGTACACCATGTTACCTAAAAAGGTAATTTAGGTAACATGGTGTAAACTGTGACGTATATGGCTAAGGTAAAATGAATTTAGATAATTTCAGACAACTGCTTCCTTATCTATTTTATAGGGAATTAAGTAAATTAGTTATGGCTATTATTCTTTTTCCCTAAAAGTTAAATATCATTAATACAAGCCTGTAAGGGAATGGTGGTGTTTGAGAATTGGGCCATTTTAGGGTGAATTCAAAAATCCCAATAATTACCAAATGGTATATTACGATTGACTATTTATACGGAGATTGTAAAGACGAAAATGATTATAAATTATAATTTTTTTGATGCATTCGATATTATGCCTAATGATAACTTCCTCGTATTCGGGGAATGCTTTGGTGGAAATAGGGTAACGTATTCAATCCGGTGATCATCTGATATGTTCA
>DF158894.1:0-1497 GCA_000307305.1 Enterobacteriaceae bacterium B14 | reverse complement strand
CGCTACCCAAACTTTTAATGTATTAGAGGGGCCTGTAGGCCCACAAATTGATGGTAAAAATTATTTATATGGAGGAGGGAGCCAACTTCAGCTTCTTTTAAAGAGAGAGCAAGATAAAATGCATTATCTAAAAGTGTCTTCTACTAAAGAGATTAAATGATGTTAGTTAATATTATAAATAAAGATGGTATTGGTGCTAGTTGGAAATTTGAAGGTAAAGAAATAAACATTCCCTTCAGTGAAAATGGAAGAGCTATTTTTAGTGAAAAATATAACTTAGTGGTGGCAATGAATTATAGAAGGAAAGTATTTTCCTTGGATATGCATGTATATAACCTAGATGGTTCAATATTAAAAAAAATAGCCCCATATACAGTTGATAGACTTTCTTATGGGTATATAACCAAAAGTGATAGAGTTAAATCAGGGATTGTTGTTATTGCTGATTATAGTGACCGAAAAGATGACTTCTATGATTGGCAATTCGAAGTTGATCTGGATAACTTTATTATATCTAGGGTGGTAGATAGAGCCTATTGACTTTAGTGCTTATAACAATGTCTATACTCACAATATTTTTTAAGTGTGTATGATTACCAACTATGCTAAAGGTTGCTGTGAAAAGAGGGCGTAACATGGCGGATATAAATACTTCTAATGGTGAGGATCTCAAATCATTATCTAATCATCCTGAGATAGCATTGCGATTTTGTGATAGTTTTCCATTCATCCATTTATAATGATTTTACTTTAATTTTAATCAATGTGATTATTTATATGTCGTATATGAGTCTAATTACCAAATCATACTCGAAAAAACATCTCATCAAAGTGATGCCGGCATGAATGATAATATCTAAGAACACGACACAACACCTCTGATTATAAAATGAAAAAATGGAGCATAATTTTTATGCTAGAAGGAATAATTAAAGGTAGCACTCATATTCTCGAATTTGTTATGGATGCATTATTTAGTGGGGCAATTAAAAACGAGGATTTAAAAGAATGGGCTACTTGTATTATTAGAGACAATGATGTTACCGATATTCCCGATTATATTTTTGAGCTTTCTGCTTTCAATGGAAAAAGAACAGACTTACTTGAAGTTATAGGTTTTTCTTTTGATTGGAAATGCACCAAATCACAGAGTAGCGCTTTATACGGCATAGCATTAAAACGAGGAAAAGAGTTAGGAGAAGAATGCTCCCCTAAAGTTGCAATGAAAGCGTTAGAAAAACACCCGGAAGTTGAAAAACAATTTAGGGAAGTGTTCCCATTTATCAAATTTTAATAATCCGATGAAATGCCAGATTTATCTGAATTTGGTATGAGCCGTACAAGTCTTAATGCCCAGCGGTGAAGCCGTCTTCTTCCGCTACTGGGACGGGCGATTCTTTAAACAACATCTTCAGATGATGGGGATCGACTGGCGCAGTATCGTACCCTGCATCCCTTTTTACTGGATTAACGGCGAGCACTTTATGTGTGATGTGG
>DF158893.1:14697-33553 GCA_000307305.1 Enterobacteriaceae bacterium B14 | reverse complement strand
AACTGATGGCACTAATGTGACCTTCGCTAACTCAAGCGGCGCTAGCCGTACGTTGAGTGGTGTAGCCGATGGTACGTTGAGCGATACCAGCACCGAAGCAGTGAATGGTAGCCAGTTGTTTGCCACCAATAGTCAGGTGACCACCAACACCACCAACATTGCCACCAATACCGGCAATTTGAACAATGTTGCCAATGCGCTTGGCGGCGGTGCGGCGATCGGGTCAGATGGCACGTGGACAGAGCCGACCTATACCGCGCAAGGTAGCAGCTACAACAATGTGGGTGATGCGCTGAGTTCATTAGATACGGCGACCACAGGTAACAGTACGTCGATCACCAACTTGCAGAGTCAGATAAATAACGGGGGCATCGGCTTAGTACAACAGGATGCGACTTCGCGTGATATCACGGTTGCTGCGGGAACTGATGGCACTAAGGTGACCTTCGCTAACTCAAGCGGCGTCAGCCGTACGTTGAGTGGTGTAGCCGATGGTACGTTGAGTGATACTAGTACAGAAGCGGTGAACGGTAGCCAACTGTTTACCACCAATACTCAAGTGGCCACCAATACCGGCAACTTGAACAATGTTGCTAGTGCACTTGGCGGCGGTGCGGCGATTGCGGCTGATGGGTCGTGGACTGCGCCGACGTATACGGCTCAAGGCAACACCTACACCAATGTGGGCGATGCGCTGAGTTCATTAGATACGGCGACCACAGGTAATAGCACAGCGATCACCAACCTACAGACTCAGGTGAATAACGGAAGCATCGGCTTAGTTCAACAAGACCCGACTTCACGTGATATCACCGTTGCAGCGGCAACCGATGGCGCTAATGTGATCTTCGCTGACGTGAATGGCACTAGCCGTACCCTGAGTGGTGTGGCTGATGGTCTAATCAATGCCACTAGCACCGAAGCGGTGAATGGTAGCCAGTTGTTCGCGGCGAATAGTTCCATCGTTAATATTCTTGGCGGCGGAGCTTCTCTTAACAGCCAAGGTAATATCGTTGCTCCGACTTATACAGTTCAAGGGATCACCACTAATAACATCGGCCAAGCGCTGGCGTCATTAGATACCTCAGTGACCGCGCTTAAAAACCAGCAAGGTGAGGGAACTACTCCACTGGTCACTCAGAATGGCAGTAACGGAACGATCATGGTTGGTGCAGAAACGGGAGGCAGTAGTGTCAGCCTTACTGGTACGAGCGGTGACAGAACACTTACCGGCTTAGCTAACGGTGTCAACGATAACGATGCAGTGACGGTGGCGCAGCTTAATGAAGTGACTAATGAGATAGCGGCTGCCAGTAAGTATTTGGCAGTCAACACGAAGAATAACACTGCGCCTGCAGTAGCCAGTGGCTCGGACAGCGTTGCGCTAGGTGGGAGTGCCAGTTCTTCAGGTAATAACTCAGTTTCCATTGGGAGTGCTTCGGTGGCTTCTGCAAGTGGCAGTACGGCAATCGGCTCCTCTGCATTAGCTAGTGGAACGAATGCCACGGCAATGGGTCAGGGCAGTAAAGCCACTGGTGCCAACTCTGTTGCATTGGGTAGCGGTTCATCGGCTGGGGGCAGCAACAGTGTTGCGCTGGGTGCTAATTCGGTCGCCTCGCGTGATAACAGTGTTTCTGTGGGTTCTATCGGTAGTGAGCGACAAATCACCAACGTTGCTGCAGGTACAGAAAGTACTGATGCCGTTAACCTCGGCCAGTTGAACAGTGTCCAGCAACAAAACAACAATGCGTTCGGTCAATTGAGCCGCCGCATCGACAAAGTAGAAGACAAACTCACTGGCGGGATTGCCTCTTCTATGGCGATGGCGGGGATCCCGCAGGCTTATCAGCCTAACTCTAGCCTGGTAGGTGCGGCGGTTTCTGGTTACGGCGGTAAGAGCGCGGTTGCGTTCGGGGTATCAAAGATCTCTGAAAATGGGCACTGGATCACGAAGGTGCAGGCCAGTGCGAATACTGAAAGCGATATTGGCGCATCTCTCGGTGTTGGCTATCAATGGTAATAGGAATAATGGTAAGAGTTGCTATGAAAAAATATGCAGTATTATCGGCAGTTATCGCTTGCTCTTTGTTGTCGGGGTGTAAGGAGTTCATGCTAGGCGAGCAGGATAAGCCGGGCACTATTTATGTCTCTTCTATTCCTTTATTACAGCAGGTTCTGGTTAATGAACTACCCTCCTTTGGGGGGCAGTTTAATGAAACGGTGATGCCTTCTGTTTGTTTGTTCGTCTCAGGGCAGATAGATCAGGCGAGTTTGGATGCCAATCTGGCGAAAGAAAATGTTGATGCCGCGCTTCTTCAGCAGATAGTAGGTCGCGAGCCAACGGGTTATTCGGTGAAGTGTGCGGCTTATATTTCTGCCAAGATATTTAGAACAGATATTTTCTTAGCCAGCGAACACCTAAATGTGAAAGACGAAGGTGCGTCTGAGAAAATTACGGAACGATTGCAGCAGCTCACACCGAGTGCGGTGCACGTTGCACAATACTTGGCGGAACTCGCGGCCTCTAGCTCAGGAATGACCTTTAGCTCTGTTGCCGATTACAAGGCGTTTGCCCATCAGCAAGTGGCAAAAACGGCGTCTACATTCGTTAAAACGGTGATGAATGACAAGGTGCGTACGGAAACCTATCTGGAGCACGGTGAGAATGCGGGTTACAGATTCCGTCTGTCGGACAATACCATTGTGATGTCGTTATACGATACTGAATGGCTAGGCAACGGTAAGGCGATGGGTGTGGAATATAAGGTTAAGATCCACAGTCAATAATAAGAAAAAGCGCCGCTATGATGATGGCGGCGCTTTTTAATTCCTTTCTCTAAAATTTGCTTCTCTCAATTCTCTTTTCTTAACTCTCTTCGCAGAACGCTATTGATTCAGAGTGGCAATGTAGCCTGAGAAACGCCATTTTCCGTCAATATCCTGACGAAAAGAGACTAATTCATTACCTTTTTTCCCCTCGCTGAACGTTGAGTCATAATTGACATTAACGTAGTTAGCTGGGGTTTTACTGTTAGCGTCTTCCATTAACTGTACGCGGGTAATACTTCTCCAACTCCGCTGTTGTACTTTCCCGACGCTTGCTTTGTTGCTGGTCACTTGCGCAGTGAACGTCTTCTCATCAATGACGTTTTGGGTATATTGGGTAGCGCCTTTCCAGACCTTTTGATAGTTCCCTGAGTCGAGATTCTGGGCAGCTGTTCTCGCCATACCTTCAAATGTGGAGGGATCACTTTGGATGTTGGGCTTATTGGCTAAAGCCGATTGTGAGAGCAGTAAAAAGAGTGCAAAACCAGTATGTTTCATCGTTATCACAATACTTATCTCCTTTTGATAAAAATTGACCACTTAGTTGGTTTTTTTAGTAGTATGATAAATATATACCACCTCACTAACTTTGCAGCGAAACAGCGAGATATGTTTAATATATTCTTGATGATATGTGTAACTGATTCGCCTCTGTGCTACATCGGATACGGTGGTAGAAGTGTGTTCTGCATCCTGGTTTTTATCCTGCTGATTGCCTCTGGTGCAATGCTGATTAAAGGCGCAATGGGCTTGTCGGTACCTGCCGTGCTGGGGCCGGGATTTACGGTATTGGTGATGGCTCAACGGCTGTTTGGTAAAAGAGTGGCGGCGATTCGTGCGGAAGAAGAAGAGAAAAAAGCACGCTTAGTGGCTAAATTATAGAGCTAGGCATAAATGTGTTTTATCGATTAACCCCAGAAAGATACGGGCTTTGATTTTATAAAGTTTTTATATTCAATGTGATAAGAATCTTTCCCAAAAGTAATTCTCACCTCTATTTCTGTGTATATCCAATACCACTGTCACATAACTGTCATATTTAAGACATTTTTCTGTCATTGAATTGTCCTATTTTCCCTCCTGTATCCATACTTAAGGCGTGTTCTGAAAATGTCCACAAAACATACTGAACTTGCCCATATCGCGTTTCGCTGATTCGAGTTCCCACTGGAGGGATTATGAAACTGATTCGTACAACCGTTGCTGGCGCAGTATTCGCAACGCTGTCTTTAACCTCATTATCTGCTTTAGCTGCCACCACCAGCATTACGGGGGCAGGTGCAACCTTCCCCGCGCCACTTTATGCCAAGTGGGCTGATTCTTATCAGAAAGAAACGGGTCATAAAATTAACTATCAAGGGATCGGTTCATCGGGTGGCGTTAAGCAGATTATCGCGAATACCGTTGATTTCGGTGCCTCTGATGCGCCTTTAGACGATGAGCGCCTAGAGAAAGAAGGTTTATTCCAGTTCCCAACCGTTATCGGCGGTGTGGTGATGGCAGTGAATATCAATGGCATTAAATCAAATGAGTTAACGCTGGATGGTAAAACGCTGGGTGATATCTACCTAGGCACCATCCAAAAGTGGAATGACCCTGCTATCGCCAAGCTCAACCCAGACCTTACCCTTCCTGACCAAAACATTGCTGTTGTCCGCCGTGCGGATGGCTCTGGCACTTCGTTTGTCTTCACCAGCTACCTTGCTAAAGCAAGCACACTGTGGAAAGACAGCGTCGGTGTTGGCTCTACCGTTAAATGGCCTACAGGCTTAGGCGGTAAAGGCAATGATGGCGTTGCCGCTTTCGTTCAACGTCTACCGGGCTCTATCGGCTACGTTGAGTATGCTTATGCTAAGCAGAATCAGCTCGCCTATACCCGCTTGATTTCAGCCAGCGGTGCAGTGGTTAGCCCAACAGAAGAGAGCTTTAGCGCCTCTGCCAAAGGGGTTGATTGGAGCAAATCTTTCGCACAAGACCTGACTAACCAAAGCGGCGAAAATGCATGGCCTATCTCTTCAACCACGTTCATTTTGGTTCATAAAGACATGAAGAAACCAGAGCAAGTGGCAGAAGTGCTGAAATTCTTTGATTGGGGCTACAAAGATGGCAGCAAGCAAGCTTCAGAGCTGGATTACGCGCCACTGCCAAGTGAAGTGGTAGAGCAAATCCGTACTGCTTGGAAGACGACGCTAAAAGATAGCAGCGGTAAAGCACTGTACTAAATAATGCATTATCCCCTTAGCCTGTTGTGGGCTTAGGGGGCTTCCTATTTAAATGAGAAGAGAGTTTATGGCTGAATATAAGCCGAGCTTTAAGGCTCCGAGTAAACATGGCGATATTGTTTTCGGTGCGCTAGTCAGGCTGGCTGCACTGATTACGCTATTGTTACTGGGCGGAATTATCGTATCGCTGTTTCTTGCATCCCTTCCTGCTATTGAGAAGTTTGGTTGGTCTTTCCTCTGGACTAAAGAGTGGGATGCACCAGCAGACGAGTTTGGTGCATTAGTCCCTATTTACGGGACCATCGTAACCTCTGTCATCGCATTGATTATTGCTGTACCAGTGAGTTTCGGAATAGCGCTGTTTCTGACTGAATTGGCACCAGGCTGGTTAAAACGCCCTCTAGGAATTGCGATTGAGCTGTTAGCGGCGATTCCGAGTATCGTTTACGGCATGTGGGGTTTGTTCGTCTTTGCTCCGCTGTTCGCCGAGTACTTTCAAGAACCACTCGGCAATATCATGTCCAACATTCCTTTTGTTGGCGTGCTGTTCTCTGGCCCTGCCTTCGGTATTGGTATTCTCGCTGCCGGTATTATTCTGGCTATTATGATCATCCCCTACATTGCCTCTGTTATGCGCGATGTATTCGAACAAACACCTGTCTTAATGAAAGAGTCTGCCTACGGCATTGGTTGTACAACGTGGGAAGTCATCTGGCGCATCGTTTTGCCGTTCACTAAGAATGGCGTGATTGGTGGCGTGATGTTGGGCCTAGGCCGCGCATTGGGCGAAACCATGGCAGTGACCTTCGTTATTGGTAATACCTACCAACTCGACAGCGCTTCTCTCTTTATGCCGGGTAACAGTATTACCTCTGCGCTGGCTAACGAGTTTGCCGAAGCTGAATCTGGGTTACACACAGCAGCATTGATGGAGCTTGGGCTAATTCTATTTGTTATCACCTTTATTGTACTGGCGCTCTCCAAGTTGATGATTCTGCGTCTCGCTAAGAATGAGGGCCGCTAGCATGAGCATGTTAAACGTTAAAGATGACGTAGCTTTAGTCAGTATGCGTACTAAAAAGCAGGCATGGCGTCGTCAGAAAAACCGTATCGCGCTACTGCTTTCGATGTCCACCATGGTCTTTGGTCTGTTCTGGCTGGTTTGGATACTGTTTTCAACGGTAACCAAGGGCGTCGATGGGATGTCATTGGCACTGTTTACCGAAATGACTCCGCCACCGAATACGGAAGGTGGGGGTTTAGCTAACGCCATTGTAGGTAGTGGATTATTAATTCTGTGGGCGACGGTTTTCGGTACGCCACTGGGCATTATGGCGGGGATTTACTTGGCCGAATATGGCCGGAAATCGTGGCTAGCTACCGCCGTGCGTTTTATTAACGACATCCTGCTTTCTGCTCCGTCTATCGTCGTTGGCCTGTTTGTGTATACCGTTATTGTTACGCAGATGGAGCGCTTTTCTGGTTGGGCGGGGGTGGTTGCGCTGGCATTACTGCAAGTGCCAATCGTCATTCGTACCACAGAAAACATGATGCGCTTGGTGCCAGACAGCCTGCGCGAAGCCGCTTATGCGTTAGGCACGCCAAAATGGAAGATGATCTCTGCTATTACGCTGAAAGCCTCGGTCTCCGGCATTATCACCGGCGTGTTGCTGGCTATTGCCCGTATTGCAGGAGAAACGGCACCGTTGCTGTTCACTTCACTCTCTAATCAGTTTTGGAGTACCGACCTCAGCCAGCCTATCGCCAACCTCCCGGTCACCATATTTAAGTTTGCCATGAGTCCGTTTACGGAGTGGCAGGGCTTGGCGTGGGCAGGTGTGTTGCTGATTACGCTGTGTGTACTGCTACTGAACATTTTGGCGCGAGTTCTGTTTGCCAATAAAAAACGCTAATGGCTAAGCTGGCTTTTCCAGCTACCGAAAATAAATATCGAGGTGTGGCCTAGGCCGCACCCGCGACAAGAGAGAAACATGTAATGAGTACGATAGCTGACGTGTCCGACAGCAAGATTGTGGTTAAGGATCTGAATTTTTATTACGGCAAATTCCATGCGCTGAAAAATATCTCGCTGGATATCGCCAAAAATCAGGTAACGGCGTTTATCGGCCCGTCAGGTTGCGGCAAATCTACGTTGTTACGTACATTTAACCGAATGTTCCAGCTGTACCCAGAGCAGAGAGCTGAAGGTGAGATTTTGCTGGATGGAAAAAACATTCTTATTGATAATCAAGATATTGCCCTGCTTCGTGCGAAGGTCGGTATGGTTTTCCAAAAACCAACGCCTTTCCCGATGACCATTTATGACAACATCGCCTTCGGCGTTCGTCTGTTTGAGAAACTGTCCCGTGCAGATATGGATGAGCGGGTTCAGTGGGCGCTGACCAAAGCTGCGCTGTGGGATGAGACGAAAGACAAGCTCAACCAAAGCGGCTACAGCCTGTCCGGTGGTCAGCAACAGCGTCTGTGTATCGCCCGCGGTATCGCTATTCGCCCTGATGTATTACTGTTAGATGAGCCATGCTCTGCGCTAGACCCTATATCTACTGGGCGTATCGAAGAGCTGATTAGTGAGTTAAAGGCCGACTATACCGTGGTGATTGTGACCCATAATATGCAGCAGGCCGCAAGATGTTCGGATAATACCGCGTTCATGTATCTTGGCGAGCTAATCGAATACAGCAATACCGATAAGCTGTTTACCACCCCAGCTAAGAAACAGACAGAAGATTACATCACCGGTCGCTACGGTTAATTACAGGAAAGCATCATGGATAACCTGAATCTAAACAAACATATATCTGGTCAGTTCAATGCAGAACTAGAGCATATCCGAACTCAAGTGATGACCATGGGCGGATTAGTTGAGCGGCAGTTGGGTGATGCTATCACGGCAATGCACAACAATGATGAAACGCTGGCTATGCAGGTCATTGAAGGTGATCACGAAGTTAACATGATGGAAGTGGCGATTGATGAGGCCTGCGTTCGCATCATTGCTAAACGCCAGCCGACGGCGAGCGATCTGCGTCTTGTTATGGCCATCATCAAGACCATTTCTGAGCTAGAGCGTATCGGTGATGTGGCTGAGAAGATAGCCCGTACTGCGCTAGAGAAATTTTCCCATAGCCATCCATCACTGCTGGTCAGCCTTGAGTCACTAGGGCGGCATACCATCACGATGCTGCATGACGTTCTCGATGCATTTGCGCGAATGGACTTGGATGAGGCCATTCGAATCTATCGCGAAGATAAAAAAGTAGACAGTGAATATGAAGGCATTGTGCGCCAACTGATGACCCACATGATGGAAGATCCGCGCACTATTCCTAGTATTTTAACTGCGCTGTTCTGCGCCCGTTCTATCGAGCGTATTGGCGATCGTTGCCAAAACATCTCTGAATTTATCTTCTATTTTGTGAAAGGCCATGACTTCCGCCACTTGGGCGGTGATGCGCTGGAGAAGCTACTACAAGAGAAGAAGTAATGCGCTTGTAGATATATCGGGTTTACTTGGCGAAGAGGAAATACCTCTTCGCCAATTCTGTTTTTATCGCATAGAGAACGAGTCGTAGTGAAAGGCGTTTTTACTGACACCCAACGACGCTAGCCCACCAAACAGCGATTTAGCAAACCCCTGCGGCCCGCAGAACCAGACATTGACATTTTTATCATGCGAACAGGTTTCCATGATTCTGTCAGCGTTCAGTTTTTCTCCCTGACTCGGCACCATATGAAGCGTGACGCCTGCTTTTTTGCACTGCTTTGCTAACCCTATCGGAAAAGCGGTGCTGCTCTGGCTGGCGTAGTACCAGAAGTCGATTGGGTAATCTGTGCCCCCCGCATTGGCTAAATAATCAATCTGCGATAAAAAAGGTGTAATACCGATCCCCCTGCTACCCAAACCTGTCGTGACATTAACCTCTCGGTTAACCCTCGCCTTACCTCCAATAACTTGCGGGTGCTACGGAATGCCGCGCTGGCAGGAAATGGTGTGGTTTTACTGCCGCGAGAGGTATGTATCCCTTATCTTAAGCAGGGAAGACTGCAGTAACTTTTCCCAGAGGTGAAAAGCTGTTTACGCTGCATTTCTGCGCTGTTTCCTGTGCGTCGGGGATGTTGGTTCTGACACGTACCTTCCTAGATGAATTAGGTGAAATGTTGGCTGTTCGGCAGGAGTAAATCATGCATATCTCCCTATAAAAAGAGGAACCTATCGGCGGATAAGGTAGCCCTCCTCTTATATTCAAAATAACTATATATAAGCACCGAATAGTATTTAAAGTTATAAGAAGCGGTTGCTAGTTTAGTGGCGTCATCTGACATTACTTTACATAAAAACCAACTGGGAGCGTTGCAATGAAAAGCCGTGTACTCGTATTAAGCCTGCTGGCGGGTCTATCTACCCTTTCTTCAATGGCTCAGGCGGATAAATTGGATGATATTAAAAAAGCGGGTGTTGTGCGTATCGCCGTATTCGATAGTAACCCTCCCTTTGGTTATATCGACCAGCAGAGTAAAAAGCTGGTGGGATATGACGTTGATGTTGCTGAAGCCATCGGTAAAGCGTTAGGCGTTAAAGTCGAACTGAAAGCGACAAACCCCGCTAACCGCATTCCGCTGTTAAGTTCTAAGAAAGTTGACCTGATTGCCGCTAATTTTACGGTGACGGATAAACGCGCCGAAGAGGTGAATTTCAGCGTGCCTTATTTCGCGACCGGACAGAAATTCATTGCCCGTAAAGGCGTGTTAAAACAGCCAGAAGATATTGCAAAACTACGCATTGGTGCAGATAAAGGTACTGTGCAAGAAATTACGCTGAGAGAAAATTACCCAACGGCGAAGGTTGTCTCCTTCGACGACACCCCTTTTGCCTTCGCAGCACTGCGTAGCGGCAACGTTCAGGCTATCACCCAAGATGATGCCAAGCTGGTGGGTTTGCTCGCTAACGTGCCTGATGCTCAGAAAGCCGATTTTGAAATTTCCCCGTTTAGTATCACAAAAGAGTATCAGGCCGTGGGTATTCCTAAAGGTGAAACGCGCTTAACGGAAGAAGTGAACAAGGCTCTGGTGGATTTGGAAAGTAAAGGTGACGCGGTGAAGATCTATGACCGCTGGTTTGGCCCAGAAACCAAATCCTCTATGCCACGTGGTGACTTTAAGTTTGGGCCTATCGCGAAGAACTGATGACGTTACCCCCGTTCTTTTTAGCTCGATTTTAAAATTTCATGTATTGATTCCCCAGCCATTGGGTTGGCTGGGGATTTGTTTCATTAGGGAATAGCCCAGGTAGTGCATATGAACCTGCAATTATTAGAACCGATGTACCTACAGTGGTTATGGGATGGATTCCTGATAACGTTGGGGATCTCTATTCTGACGATTATCGCCTCCACGCTGTTCGGGTTTGTTTTAGCGACGGCGCGAGATAGCCAAATTGCCCTACTCCGCATGTTAGCGATGGCTTATAGCTCGCTGTTTCGTAACACGCCTTTGTTAATTCAGCTTTCGTTTTGGTATCTCGGCGCAGGAGAAATGTTGCCCCGCGCGGTCATGGAGTGGTTGAACACTCCGCATGACATTGCCCTGTTTGGTGCCACATTAGCATGGCCCTCTTTTGAGTTTTTAGCAGGGCTTTTAGGCTTAACACTCTATTCAACGGCGTTTGTCTCCGAGGAGATTCGTGCAGGTATTAGAGGCGTTGCTCAGGGGCAAAAACAAGCCTCCTTGGCATTAGGGCTAACACCGTGGCAATCCATGAGATATGTCGTGCTGCCGCAGGCTTACACCATTGTTCTGCCGCCTATGCTGGGGCAGTACATGAATATTATTAAGAATTCATCTTTAACAATGGCGATTGGTGTTGCTGAGCTCTCTTATGCTTCTCGTCAGGTTGAGACAGAAACCCTGAAAGCATTTCAGGCGTTTGGTATCGCTACGCTGTTCTACGTTCTGACCATCGCACTGATTGAATGCTGGGGATTATGGCGCCAGCAGTGCCGTCCTTTAGGGGGACATTAAGATGGACTTTACCGTTATTTATGACAACGCCAGCTATATGCTGTGGGGAACTTACCCTGATGGCCCACTAGGTGGTGCAGCATTAACCTTGGCGATCAGCATGGTTGCCGGTGTTATCTCTGCGATTTTGGGCACTTTCTTGGGGGTGTTGCTGGCGATGAGCCGTGGCTGGGTTAGCGGCCTTTTAGCTGTTTTTCTCGGTTTTTTTCGCGCGATCCCCGTCATTATGCTGATTTTCTGGACATACTTTTTGCTGCCTATTCTTTTTGGCGTCGATATCCCAGAGATCACGACCGTTATTTGCGCACTGGCATTGATCTCTTCGGCTTATATTGCTCATGCGGTAAAAGCAGGGATTATCGCTATCGGTGCTGGGCAGTGGCAGGCGGGGTTATCTCTTGGGTTTAATCGCTGGCAGGTGCTGTGGTTTATTGTTTTACCGCAGGCGCTACGGATGATGGTTCCCTCCTTTATTAATCAGTGGATCTCACTGATTAAAGACACCTCATTGGCTTACATTGTCGGTGTTGGGGAGCTGACTTTTCTGGCGACGCAGGTCAATAACCAAGCCATGGTACACCCGATAGAAGTCTTCCTGTTTGTGGCGTTCGTCTACTTTGTTTTCTGCATGTCGCTTGAGCTGCTAGCGAATGGCGTGGCGTATAAATTCAGCGCCAAGCCAAAAGAGAAAAAGCGGCGCTGGTGGCAGGCCAAGCTGGCTTAAAGCGAAGTGATGTAAAACAAGCCCTATCCCTAATGCAGGGATAGGGTGATAAAAGGCACGTTAGCGGGTGATATTCCAGCCGCGTGCTTGCCATAGAGCGGGCAGCTCACTCATGTGGTGAAAGGTTGTCACCAGCGGGTGATGGATAGGGGGATTGTGTGGATCAGCGCAGTAATAGAAAACGGGGATTCCTGCTGCAATTCCGGCTTTCGAGCCAGATTCGGAGTCCTCAACCAAAATGCAGTGCTCCAGTGGAATGTTAAGTTTCTCTGCGGCATGAACCAGTAAGGCTGGGTCGGGCTTCCAGCGTTGAATATCGAAGCCGCTATACAGATGCTCGCCGAAGAAGGGCAAGATTTCTGTCAGGCCCAGCGAGTGCTGCATTTTGCTTACGGGGCCATTAGAGACAACTGCCATCGGCACGGTAATACTCTCTAGCAAAGGTTTCACGCCTTCGATTGGGTCTCGTAGACGTAAGTCGAATAAGCGCGCTATCTCTAATCGATAGAGCCTTTCTAGTTCTTCAAATGACTCTGTTAGTCCATGTTCTTTTGATACTCGCTCAAAGGTGATGTACAGGAGTTTGCCTTTAAACTCTTTCAGGCAGTACTCCAATGAGTAGGTCACACCATACATCGCGAATAAATTGACATAGGCTTCACAACAGAGCACTTCGCTATCAACTAACGTTCCGTCGCAATCAAAAAGTACACATTCAACCTGAGTCATGATTTTTCCATCCTGATGGCTTTTAAGCTCAATCTCGTGCTTAGCATGTGCAAACGACGCAGAATAAGCAAACGATTAACTAAAACATTGTTTAATAAAAACAAAGCATACCTGTTCTAAATAAGAGTGGCTATAAGCATACAAAGAGAGGGGGCAATTAAGGTGAAAAAGGTGTTTTTCGAGGTCGGGAAATAGGTATTTTTAGTATAGGATACGTCTCCCAGCTATGTTCCCTCTATTGGAAACTGATAATGAGTTCATCAACATCATCACAAACAGGCCTGTTCGAGCGCTTGTTTAAGCTACAACAACACGGAACGACATTAAAGACCGAAGTTGTTGCGGGTATCACGACATTCTTAACGATGGTGTATATCGTTTTTGTTAACCCGCAGATTCTCGGTGCAGCGCATATGGATACACAGGTCGTGTTTATTACGACCTGTTTAATTGCTGCTTTCGGTAGTATTTTTATGGGGTTATTGGCAAACCTGCCCGTCGCTCTTGCACCTGCGATGGGGCTAAATGCGTTTTTTGCCTTCGTTGTGGTGGGTAAACTAGGCCTCTCTTGGCAGCTCGGAATGGGTATGATCTTCTGGGGGGCCGTCGGCCTACTTCTGCTGACGCTCTTTCGTGTGCGGTATTGGATGATTGCCAATATTCCTGTGAGCCTGCGTGTCGGGATTACTAGTGGTATCGGCCTGTTTATTGCGCTGATGGGGTTAAAAAATGCAGGGCTGGTGGTCGCTAACGAAGAGACTTTGGTGAGTATCGGCAATCTCTCCTCTCATAGTGTTCTGCTTGGTGCGCTAGGTTTCTTCATCATCGTTATTCTGGCTGCTCGCAATATCCATGCTGCGGTACTGATTTCTATTGTTGTAACCACCCTATTGGGAATGGCGCTGGGTGATGTGAAATTTAATGGCGTATTCGCAATGCCGACGAATATCACCTCTGTCGTCGGTCAGGTGGATCTGAAAGGCTCTCTGGATATCGGTTTTGCAGGGATTATTTTCTCATTCATGCTGGTTAACCTGTTTGACTCATCCGGTACGCTGATTGGTGTCACGGACAAAGCAGGTTTGGCGGATAAAGATGGCAAATTCCCTCAAATGAAGCAGGCGTTGCTGGTTGATAGTACCAGTTCTGTTGCCGGAGCCTTTATCGGAACATCTTCTGTTACCGCTTATATTGAAAGCTCGGCGGGTGTTTCTGTTGGTGGGCGTACAGGTTTGACCGCCGTAGTTGTGGGCTTGCTGTTCTTATTGGTTATCTTTATCTCACCATTGGCGGGGATGGTTCCTGCTTATGCGGCGGCAGGGGCATTGATTTATGTCGGTGTACTGATGACCTCCAGTCTGGCACGAATCAAGTGGGATGATTTAACCGAAGCGGTTCCTGCTTTCATTACTGCGGTAATGATGCCTTTCAGTTTCTCGATTACGGAAGGGATTGCGACAGGGTTCATTGCTTATTGCATTATGAAATTGGGCACGGGCCGTTGGCGTGAAATCAGCCCATGCGTAGTTGTGGTGGCGCTGCTCTTTATCCTTAAGATTGCATTTGTTGATTAACTCTCTCTGAGATGATTTACAGAGCGGGCATTATCGCTCGCTCTGTTCCCCCTCTATTTCATCAGCGTGGGAGCGTGGCGATGTTATCCGTGGTTCAGGCTTCGCGCTGTTTGTTCGGTTATTTACCCACATTATCGGCTGGGAGTAACGGGCCAACCAATCAACAAGCGTATTTGCCCTATCACTGTAGTTTTGGATTTTTACATTATTCTTCTCTTTGAACAGATGATAAAAGAGATGCGCATTCTTCTTCCCATACACCTCATATTTGTCAAAGTAAGAGATAAAAATTCGCAATCCTTTTGCGTGGGTTGTTGTCTCGGGTTTCATGACGCCAGCTGGAGAGATAAGTACTCCCCCTGCATAGCTTTCGGGATATCTAGCCAGCACATTAGCCGCATGCATCGCTCCTTGAGTTCGTCCTAGCAGATAAATGTGTTCGTTATTGACCGATGTCCGCGTTCTAATATTATCTAAAGCTCGCTGTATAGCGCGATGGGTATCATCGACACGATGCGGAGACCACCGAAACGTATTTTCTGACAGCATTTGAGTACCGTTGAGTTCAACATAAACAATTCCTCGAGAATTATAGTAATGCTTCTCTGCATGCGTGATATTGGCGGACTTACCTGCATCATGGAGGAAAAAGACAACGGGCCATCCACCGCTTGGCATAATAGAACTGGGAATATAGAAACTGGATTTGCCTTCTAACCCTTCGGCTTTAACGTGGTAACGTTGTTTCGTCTCTATCAGAACCTTACGGAAGGTTTCTGTCTCTCTAATATTATTAAATGATTTATTTTCTAATAAGTTGTAGTAGTACCAAAACCCTTGCTGTGAACTCAATTGCAGATACTTTTCCGCAAGGTCTAATAGCCCTTTCTGTGAAAAAGTAGCAGCCAGTTGGCTTAGTGCCCAAGGATTATCAGGTTCATCTTTCAGGGTAGATAAATAGAGTGAAATGGTACTGGTCGCCGCTGTATCTGAAACTCGTTTAGCCGTGGGATAAGGCGAGGAATACCGAAGGCTCTTTTTAGGTGGCGGGAGAAGTATCTCTCCATTGTTTAGTAACGCTTTTGATGCCCAAAGTGGGTACGAGAAAAAAAAGACAATAAGAAATAAAGTATTACGCATAATAGCTATTTAATAACACATGTTTGAGAGCCGCTTGTGTGCCACAGAACAATCACAACAAGCCGCTCTCTGTTTATAAAATTAACGCACTCGCTGGATAAAATCAGAAAAAGCGGCAAGCTGACCTTTTAGAAAATCGAGGGTGCCTTGGTCTGTTAAGGTGCCTTTCTGTTCGTCTACTTTGTTTTGAATAACACCACCCATAAATTCGGGTTTATTCATCACCATGGCATCGAGAAAGACTAAAATTTGGCGTAAATGATATTGGCAGCGAGCACCGCCGATCGGCCCCATTGAGCTGGTTTGTATGGCGACAGGTTTGCCAGCAAGAGGCTGATTAGGAAGGCGAGATAGCCAGTCTATGACATTTTTCAGCCCGCCTGGCACTGAGTAGTTATATTCAGGCGTCACAATAATCACACCATCGGCCTGACGAATCTGTTCAGCAATAGCCTCTACTGCGGCAGGGAACCCAGCTTCAGTTTGTAGGTCAGAATCATATAAAGGAATATCGCGAATAGAAGGAAGTGCGCTTATCACTGTATTAGCGGGGGCAAGTTGAGGTAAAGACTGTGCGACAATCGCGTTATAAGAGCCTTTACGTAAACTGCCTAACAGAGTAACTATTTTTAGTGGCTGATTTTGCATTATCTGTTCCTATTTTATCCGTAGGGATTAAAATAAAACCCTAGTTATCATTCCATAATCGTAGGGTAATATTAGGGGAACAAGTAGGCAGATAATAGGTTTTTTTTATTTTTTTATAATATTAAAAACTAACTAATTGCTTTATTTATTGAAAATTTCTGTTTATCAAAAAATATAAATGACCTTCTAACAGATTTAATATATCGCCTGATGATTTATCATATTAAACTATTTATCACTGTTTTTTAACAAGATAATAAAATTATTTCAGAGAGAGATATGTATAAAAAGAAGTTTTAACAGTAAGAGAGGGTTTAAGGTTATGTTCATTCTCTTGCTGATTATTATCGCCATTTACTGCACCAGAACGACGGCCTATTTTCAGGATATGACGTTATTGCGACAAACGATCGCAGAGGCGGGAATCTGGGGATACCTTCTGTATATTTTACTGTTTATTTTTGCTTCTCTCTGCTTCCTACCCGGTAGTGTTTTTGTTATTGTCGGCGGCCTGGTTTTTGGCCCACTCTATGGCACGCTTCTCTCTCTTATTGCCGCCACGATGGCATCCGGTATCACCTTTCTCATGTCTCGCTTTTTAGGGCGAAACTATCTCGTTAAGCGCTTTGGTGATAACTCCCTGTTTCACCGCATCGAGCAAGGCATTGATCATTACGGCATTGATTTTCTGATCTTCACCCGTCTAGTTCCCATCTTTCCCTATAATATTCAAGGCTACGCCTACGGGCTAACGGCAATCCGTTTTAGAACCTTTATTTTGATTTCAGCCATCACCATGCTGCCGGGAACGCTAATTTACAGCTATATGGCCAGCGAACTAGCCACAGAGGGAGTTAGCTTTCTCTTTTTCGCCAAGCTTATGGTAGCGGGAGCACTGCTCTTTGTTCTGGTGAAAATGGCTAAACGCTACTTTTCATGGCTAAAGGTTTAATGTCTAAACAAAGCTAAGGCGCAGTACCAGCGCAACGAGTGTGACAAGTAACACGGGTAGCGTCATAACAATGCCTACTCTGAAATAGTAGCCCCACGTAATCGTCAGGTTTTTTTGTGCTAGCACATGCAGCCACAACAACGTCGCAAGGCTACCAATCGGCGTGATTTTAGGGCCAAGATCGCTGCCAATCACGTTGGCGTAAATCATCGCCTCTTTGATGATGCCTGTCGCGCTACTGCCATCAATAGAAAGTGCGCCAATCAGCACAGTAGGTAGGTTGTTCATTATCGAAGAGAGGAATGCCGTTAAAAAGCCCGTGCCTATTGTCGCCCCCCATAAGCCTTGGTCGGCAAACCAGTTTAGAATGTGTGATAGGTAGTGAGTCAGCCCTGCATTGCGTAAGCCATAAACCACCAGATACATCCCCAGCGAGAAAATAACGATTTGCCACGGTGCACCGCGTACTACTTTCTTTGTATCTATAATGCGGCTAATTTTTGCCACGATATACAGGAAAAGTGCGCCTGCAATAGCAACAAAACTAACGGGGACACCCAAGTGATTCAGGCCAAAAAAGCCAATTAAAAGCAGAGCCAAAACCACCCAACCTGCCTTGAATGTTAAAGGGTCGCGAATCGCTTCGTGAGGGGATTTGATTAAGGCGATGTCATAGGTTGCAGGGATATCTTTACGGAAAAAGAGATTCAGTATCAGCAAGGTGGTGCAGACGGCAGCAACGTTGACAGGGATCATCACAGAGGCATAGCTACCAAAGCTAATACCGAAAAAATCCACCGAAACGATATTCACCAGATTAGAGACAACTAATGGCAGGCTGGCGGTATCTGCGATAAATCCAGCAGCCATGACAAATGCGAGCGTTGTTCCACGGCTAAAGCCCAGCGCCAATAGCATTGCCATTACGATAGGGGTAAGAATTAATGCGGCTCCGTCGTTGGCAAACAGCGCAGAAACGGCGGCACCCAATAAGATAATGTAGGCAAATAACGGGCGACCGCGGCCTTTTCCCCATTTGGCGACGTGTAACGCGGCCCATTCGAAGAAGCCTGATTCATCCAGTAGCAAACTAATGATAATGATGGCCACAAAAGCTGTTGTCGCATTCCAAACAATATGCCAGACCACTGGAATATCAGAGAGATGAACAACACCGGAGAACAGAGCCAGTATCGCCCCTAAACATGCACTCCAACCAATCCCCAATCCTTTGGGCTGCCAGATCACCAAGACAATAGTGAGAATAAAAATAGCCCCTGCTAACCACATAAACTTCTCCCTTAAACAGAGCCCTATTCGGCCTGCATTTAGCGGTAATTGACCAACTGGCACATAAACATATGCTGTAAATCGGATGTATTTGATTGGATATTATGAACAGAGATGCTGCATGGTCGTTGCATCAGTCGATTGACCAGAATGAATCATTTTTATGCGCGGCTCTTCGCTCAAGTAAGCTTGTTCTATGATATTGCCCGCCCACATAGGTAAGTTATGGGAAAGACGATAGTGGATCCATTTCCCAGCCCGACGGTCTAGAAGAATGCCACTTTCTCTCAGCATAGCAAGGTGGCGAGATATCTTAGGCTGTGGCAGGTTTAGCATAGAACACAGTTCGCATACGCAAAGCTCGGGGGCTTCTCTCAGTAATAAAACGATCAGCAGACGTGTTTCATCTGAGAGATTTTTAAAGAGAAGCAAAGGCGTTAAGTGGGGCATAAGAGCCTTAAAGATGATTGGGTTTTATGCGGGTTATCATACGACGACGAGGTATGGTGTCAATTTATATATTCGAAATTTCGAATGTGAATTGCAGCATCATATTGCAGGAACTTCAGGTTAAAGTGTGTGGGAAGACAGCGCTTATTAAAGCAAAATATAGAGCGCATTTTTATTTAAGTGTGCTTTTTTTGGTCGTGTATTCAATACGTTGAACGCGTTCATTTTAGATAATGTTCACGCTCGATAAACGTGCCAATGA
>DF158893.1:8069-14158 GCA_000307305.1 Enterobacteriaceae bacterium B14 | reverse complement strand
CCTAATCCATGTTTTTTCACTGCGGCTGTTTGCTGACAAAATGGGCTCGTCACATCAACCTTAGCCATCTAGATCATCCTGATAAAAACAGGGAGCATATCAGATGGTCACCGGATTGAATACGTGACCCGTTCCTGATGATATATGGTGGAGTGTGTTTATTATTGGGACGATTCTTATCGTAGGTTTCTTTATTTTTCGTTTCAAATAAGGCGTAACTATCTCTAGAACTAAGAAGAAATGCTGACTCCCTCTGTACAATATTAAGTCAGCTAGCTCAAGAACAGAGGTAAACCATAGGTTTACCTGCATTTTACTTTTTATACTTCAATTTTCAAAAATGTGATCAGTATCACAAAAAAACTATGATCATAGTCTCTGCCAAAAAAATAAATTTTTTTCTATATATTTAATAGTCAATTACAAATATGCGCTCAATTATTGAGCGTAAATTATCTGCTGAATTTTTCTTTATAAATAAATTTATCGTCTATAGCATTGGTATTTTTAACTACCAATACAATTATTTTAATTTTTTCATCTCATCCTTAGAGGCAGAATTGGACTGACCAATCGTAATCTGCTCGCTATTTCATACGGCCTGTTTATAGTTTGCCCACGCAGTTGATGCTGTGCCTGTTGGTAGAATAGTGCGCATATTTCGAAATCCAAGCCAGCAGGAAACTCTCATTTAAAATTAAAGGAATAAGCCATGCCAACTCCCGCGTATATCGAAATTACAGGTAAAACTCAGGGTAATATCACTGCTGGTGCTTTCACTGCTGAATCCGTAGGTAACATCTACGTTGAAGGCCACGAAGACCAAATGCTGGTTCAAGAATTTGACCATATCGTGACTGTACCAACTGATCCTCAGTCTGGTCAGCCTTCTGGTCAACGTGCTCATAAACCATTCCGTTTCACTGTTGCTTTCAACAAAGCCGTTCCACTGCTGTATAACGCATTGGCTTCTGGTGAAATGCTACCAACAGTTGAAATGAAGTGGTACCGCACTTCTGTTGAAGGCAAGCAAGAGCACTTCTTCACTACCAAACTAGAAGATGCAACTATCGTTGACATCGATTGCAAAATGCCACACTGCCAAGACTCAACTAAAGCCGAGTTTACTCAGCTAGTTAAAGTATCTCTGGCATACCGTAAGATTACTTGGGAACACACTGTTGCCGGTACTTCTGGTGCTGATGACTGGCGTGCACCGCTCGAGTCATAATTTTGCTGCGCCGCACCCTTCGGGGACGGCGCTTTTTCTTTCTCGTATTAGCGAGAACGAATGGCGTTAATTAACGCCCCGATGGATAACCGGCGAGAGTCCTTTACGCTTTACATTATTGCGTTAACTCATCACCCTGATTTTAAACTTATTTTGGCAAGTCACTGCCATAGTTAGCAAGATAAGGGACAGCCTGTTGATTTACCCAAAGTAGGGATGCCCGTATGCCTCATAATATCGATCCGTCTACCACAGATCCTATTTCGCCGCCCGTCTCACTGTTAGATGAGTTGCTCGCTCAGGCATCTTCGCTGCCAAAATGTGATGGCTATGTCATTGCCAAACGTGATTTGGCCTCTCTACTGACCCTACTTCTTGCCGATCCTGACTCAGACTACACTCACATTAATAAACTTTTGATCGACAGTATGTTGATCGAGTTGGATCAGCGCCTTAGCGATCAAATGGATGAGATCCTACATGCACCAGAATTCCAACAATTGGAGTCGCTATGGCGCTCCGTTGCGCTTCTCGTTGAGCGCACTAACTTTCGTGAAAATATAAAAATAACGCTTCTTAATGTCACGAAAGAAGAACTGCTAGAGGATTTTGAATTCACTGCTGAAATCATTCAATCCGGCTACTACAAACACGTTTACTCTTCTGGCTATGGGCAATTTGGTGGTGAGCCCGTTGCTGCTGTCATTGGGGCCTTTAATTTTAACCCCAACACGCCCGATATTAAGCTGTTGCAGTACGTGAGCATTGTCGGTGCGATGGCTCATGCGCCTTTCTTGTCAGCAGTAGCACCTCAGTTTTTCGGCTTGAGCAGCTTTACCGAGTTCTCTGCGCTTAATGAGTTAAAAAGTATTTTTGAAGGCCCTGCGTATACCAAGTGGCGCGCCCTGCGTGAAACTGAAGATTCTCGTTATCTTGGGCTAACGGCCCCCCGTTTTTTACTGCGCTACCCCTACGCCATGACCGACAACCCAATCCGTTCGTTCAACTATAAAGAGGACGTGCACACTCGCCACGATAACTATTTGTGGGGGAATACGGCATTTTTGATAGGAACCTGCTTAACGAACAGTTTTGCAAAATATCGTTGGTGCCCGAACATCATCGGCCCTAACAGCGGCGGTGCAGTAAAAGATTTGCTGGCTTATGAATATGAAGCTATTGGGCAGTGGCAAAGCAAAATCCCGACTGAAGTGCTCATCTCAGACAAACGTGAGTTTGAGTTGGCAGAAGAGGGCTTTATCACCCTGGCTGTTCGCAAAGGCAGTAATGACGCTGTTTTTTACTCTGCTAACTCCGTGCAAAAGCCAAAGTTTTTTGGCCACACCTCGCAGGGCATGATGGCGACAACCAACTATAAGTTGGGCACGCAGCTTCCTTACATGTTTATTATCAATAGATTAGCGCACTACATTAAAGTGCTACAACGTGAACAGATCGGCTCATGGAAAGAGCGACAAGATCTACAACATGAACTGAATGCCTGGCTGAAACAGTTTGTTGCTGATCAAGAGAACCCGCCAGCAGAGATCCGCAGCAGCCGCCCGCTTCGTGCCGCACAAATTAACGTGACCGAAGTAGAAGGTGAACCGGGTTGGTATATGGCAACGCTAGCAGTAAGGCCCCACTTTAAGTACATGGGGGCCAATTTTGAGCTATCGCTGGTTGGGCGCTTAGACAGAGAGTGATATCGAGAACGATATAGAAAGTGAACTGTAAGGTCATGTTTATTAAATTATTTAGCATGGCAATCCAGGTCAAGGATGGCTGTTGACACAATTAATTGGAGTGCAAAACGAATGTCACTTGAAAAATATTTCAGAGATGAAATGGATTACCTTCGCCTTCTTGGGCAAGAGGTTGCCAAAGAGCGGCCTCATCTCGCCTCCTTTCTCTCTGAGCAAGGTTCAGACCCAGACGTTGAGCGTTTACTGGAAGGATTTGCCTTCTTGTCGGGTAACCTGCGCGCCAAAATAGAAGACCAGTTTCCAGAGCTCACTCATGGCCTGCTCAATATGCTGTGGCCTAACTATTTACGCCCCACGCCCAGCATGACCATTATTGAATATACCCCTGTGGAGAACGCCACCACAGAAGCCTCGCTCGTGGCTCGTGGTACCCAAGTTCTTAGTCGCTCACTTGTTAATCACAATGAAAACCCTAGCGAGTCTGACAACTTAAAAGATCAAGATGATAAAAAGCCAGACAGCTCTCGCTGTCAGTTTCGTATCTGCCGTGACACGTGGGTTTTCCCGTTCACCATAGAAGATACGCGCCTGAATAACAGCAATGAGAAAGGGGTGTTGAGCATTGATTTCATCGCCCAAAAAGAGATGTCCTTGCAAAACCTGCAACTGGATAAGCTGCGTTTTTATCTCGGGGATGACGATTACACCAGCCATCAGCTCTATCTCTGGTTGAGCCACTATTTCGAAGATGCTGAGCTTGTGGTGAACGATATCACTGTCCCTTTGCCGGATGTCAATTTCTTCCCTGTCGGCTTTGAGCCTGACGATGCACTGCTGCCTTACCCTAAAAATGCCTATTCCGGCTACCGGATTTTGCAGGAGTATTTCTGCTTCCCTGAAAGCTTCATGTTCTTTGATTTTAAGGGATTCCCTTCCTTTCCAGAGACACTAAAAGCCAAGAAGTTCACGCTCAAGCTGTACTTCTGCGATCCGCTACCGGCGGACGTTAAAATTCGCCCGACCACGATGCGCTTGCACTGCACACCGGCCATTAACCTATTTCGCCATGAAAGCGAGGCGATTAAATTGGACGGCACCCAGACCGAGTACCCACTACGCGCCAGCTATCAGCACCCTGAACGCTATGAAATCTTCTCGATTGACCGAGTAGAGAGTTGGCTTGGGACTAAAGCGGGCATCAAAGGGCGGGTTCGTGCTGGGGTACGGGTTTATTCTCCGTTTGAAAGCTTCCAGCACCAGATAGAGTATGCCAAAGGCCGTACTGCGCTCTATTACCGCACCAGAGCAACCGCATCGCCGTTTAATTCGACGTTCCAACACTCCATTGCTTTTGTGCGTGGCGATGAAACCGAAGTGGCGCTCCATGCGGAGAATGCGTCGATCAGCCTCACCTGCACCAACGGTGAAATGCCGCTGGCCTTAAAAGTTGGTGATATCTGCAATCGTGCGGAGGGCAACCCCTCTTACGTCAACTTCCGCAATATCACACGGCCTTCGGTGCCACTGCATCCGGTACTGGATGGCAGCCTGCACTGGTCTTTGATTTCTAATATGTCGATGAACTACATGACATTGCTGAGCAAAGATGCGCTCCGCCAAATTCTGCGCACCTATGATTTGCCGAGCCTGCACAACAGACAGGCTGCGCGCACCTCTCAAAAACGGATGGACGGCATCGTCAAAATCGAAACCACGCCTATTGATCGCCTGTTTAAAGGGCTGCCGGTGCGGGGGCTTAAATCGACGCTCTATCTCAAACAAAACGGTGCCTTTAACTCTGAAGGGGAGTTGTACCTGTTTAGCACCGTATTGGCTCGCTTCTTCTCGCTGTACGCCAGCGTGAATGCGTTCCATCTATTGAAAGTGGTTAATGTCGACAATCAGGAGAGCTACGAATGGCCTATTCAAGTCGGTCAGCACTCGCTGATGTAGAGGTATTAGGCCGTTCGGATGATAAGAGCGACCTGTTTAAAGTGGTGTCAGGTTACAGTTTCCACCAACTGGTGGAGCTGTTAACTCACCTTTCTGGTGTTGACCCAGAGATGACACTGCGCCTGCCACCTCATAAAGAGCCGGTACGTTTTAAATCCCATGCGGGGCTGGGTTTTCCTAAAAGTGATGTCATCTCCGCCACCCGTACAAAGAACGGGGGATTTAATCTGGAAGTCTCTTTTATGGGGCTGCACGGTAGTCAATCACCGATGCCGAGCTACTACCTTGATACGCTGGCGTGGGAGGATGCGCAGAATGAAGAGGGCCTGAAAGATTTTCTGGACGTCTTCAACCATCGCATCATGCTGATTTTACACCACTCATGGCGTAAATACCGTTACCACGTCTGCTTTGAGAACGACGGCACTGACCCCTTCTCGCAGCGCGTCTTTGCGTTAGTTGGCCTTGGTAATGACATCATTCGCCAGGACCTGCCAGTTAACCGAACCAAGATGCTGGCTTATGCGGGGATGCTTGCTAGCCCTGGGCGCTCGCCAGAAGTTATCTGTAGCCTCGTTTCGCACTGTTTTGATCTGCCTGATGTGGAGCTAAAACCGTGGAAGTTTCGCAAGGTGGCGCTGGAACCGGAAGAGCAGAACCGGTTAGGGCAAGTTGTCACTCTGGGGGCAAAACGGTTTCTAGAGAAGACCACAATGGGAGTGAACTTCACGCTGGGTGCTTACGTTCCTGACCGTAGCGGCAAGTTTATGCTGCAGATAAAAAACCTATCGCGTGAGCACTTCTTATCGTTCCTGCCTAACGGCGAGAACTATATCCCGTTGATAACCTTCGTCTCTTTTATTCTAAGAGACCAGTTTGCTTGGGATTTACGCTTAGGCCTCGCCTCACAGCAAGTAGGGGGCATTGTGTTGGGAGAAGAGACGCGCAGCCAGTTAGGGTGGACGACCTTCTTAGGGCAACCAGAGGCCGAGCCGCATGTAACCCTGTGCGTGCGGCAATAGCGGGGCTAGCAACTTGCTAGACGAGCAAAAAATAAGCAGGGCAGCAGAACAACCCGTTGCCTGAGAATGTCACAGGAATGAAACGCGCCAACGGCACGGTATCAATACCGAGGGTGCCAAGGCATCCGGTGTAGGGAATATTAAAAGGAAAATTCCATGTTTGCTGACGATAAAGCT
>DF158893.1:5295-8049 GCA_000307305.1 Enterobacteriaceae bacterium B14 | reverse complement strand
CGGGTGGGCTGAATTTATATCAGTATGCGCCTAATCCGTTGAGTTGGGTTGATCCGTGGGGGTTGACATGTACTAATATCTTTAATAAGCGAAATAACATCACTAATAAGTGGGTCGATAAGTTATCAGGAAAAAATCCAAATCAAGTTCATAATCTTTTGACCAAAAAGGGGTACACACAAAGTATCCATAGAACTAGCCCTAATGCGACACCACATACCCGTTATACTAGAACAACTAAAAATGGTGATATTGACATCCTAGACTATCACCCCGGGGGGAATAACGCGGTACATAAATCTGATTATTGGAAAGTGTATAGAAATGGTGAAGTTCAAGGTAGAATTGGGCATGGAGGATTTACTAACTATGATAGGATTTTCGATAGTCCTGTTTATATTGATGGAGTATTAGCTAATGCTCCTAAATAGGAATTAATCATGAATGAATCAATAGAGATAGTTCCCGGCCAATCTTTAGCCGGTATAAAATTAAATGAGAATATTAATGATATTTTCGCTAAAATTTCAGAATACTATATTATAGAAGAAAAAGATGGAGTCTTACTATTAAATAATGGAGCAATAACAATTGGACATGAAAATGGTGGAGTTATTTACTCTGTTATGTGTGATAAAACATTTAAGGGTATATATAATAATAAATTATGGGCAGGAATGTCTTTAAAAGATGTTTTAGATCATTCCAGTAAGCAAGTTGCTTTAGGTGGATGTGTAGTGGTCGATGGAATCAATGGCATAGGATTACCTTTACCAGATGGATACGATGATTTCGAAATAATTACAGATTTTTTACCTATAGATTTTATTTTTGAATATTTATCTATTTTTAGGATATAACTAATTAAAGTCTATATGATAATTTACGGTTAATATATATTTGATAGCTAAAACATAAAATTATATTAGATGTATTTATCGTAATATGACGATTATATGTACATTACGATGCAGATTATGAATGATTTATAGATAAATCTGATGCTATGAATCGTCTAAAAGGCAGAGCCTATGAGGGTGTTCACGATTCTGTGTCAGGCTAATATCATAAGTCGATATAGCTTTCCAAGCGGCCTTCAAAATGAATCGATAGCTGCGATAACGTTAAATTCCGATTCTGAATGGGGTGCCTGTGTGTCAACCTAAGCATGAGCCAACTGATTTTGAGTTAACATACAAATCAGGGTGACTTAGGAGATGATTATGCCAAAGCCTGAAACTAAAATTATTCCCGAGCCTGTTATCGAAAAGCGCGGACGCCGTATTTTTACAACAGATTACAAGCTGTCCATTATACAGCAAGCTGATGCCTGTAAACATGGTGAGATCGGGATGTTATTACGCCGTGAAAAACTCTATTCCAACCAGCTTGCTCAGTGGCGACGGGAGTTTGCACAAAATGGCGTAGCAGGATTAGCTAAGTCTCAGCCTGGCCCACCGCCGACTAAAACACCTGAGCAAAAGGGGGCACTCTAGACGAACTTGGTAGTACGATCCGCAAGTCGGTAGGTTTACGTAAGAAGACCCGATAGGGCTGTCGGGGGGGATAAATACCTATGCGTATGCGCCGAATCCGTTGATGTGGGTGGATCCGCTGGGACTTAGCCCGAGTTCCGAACTTGCAGCCGCTATGGCATTGGTAGGTCGAATGGTGCCTAGCGGATATGCTGCACATCATTTGTTACCAACATCAATAACGAAAAACTCAGCGTTGATTAAAGAAGCTATCAAGAGAGGTATATATGACCCCAATGGAGCTAGTAATGGTGTCGGACTTCCAATGAAAGTTGCTGAATCGTTGAGTACAGGGAAACCGCTTCATAGTGGTCGACATTTGAAGGAATACTTCTCAATGGCAGAACGTACTTTACAACTAGCTGAAACCAAACTAGGTAATCTCTCGGACGCTACAGATGCACAGATACTGAGTAAAATTAATGCATCTGAACGTTTAATGAAGTTGGGTTTAAATAGCGATCGATATAGGCTACAAAGTACAGACCAAAGACCACAAGGAACTCGTTCAAAGTGTTGAGGAGATATCATGAATTATTATTTTCTAGAGTTTCAGTATCCACGAAAAGGGTTTATTAGTGGCGGAGTAGAGTTTTCACCTGAATTAGATGTTAATTACAGCTACATAGAGAGTAATCTGCCTATTAATACTATTGCAGAAGTAACTTTAGTATCATCTGTGAAAAAAATGGATGTAGACTTTTTTCATACAACATCATTCGCCTTGTTAGTTTCTGACTCACTAAGGCTAGTATTGGAAGAGTATATATCAGTGCAATTTATTCCCACAACGGTCAGATATCACAACGGTGAAATAGTAGAAAGAAAGTACTGGGTTATTCATAATATGAAAAAAATCGACTGTTTGGATTTTGAAAGTTCAGAGTATGCGGGTAAGAGGCTGGTCTTAAATTCGATAACTAATCCACCAAGAAAATTTGCTAAAGGGGTGCGTAAAGTAATTTTAGACTCCAGTAAAATTGAGGGTGCTGATTTCTTTAAAATAGAATACAGCTATATACAGAATCCAGTAATATCAGAACGACTTTATAATATATTGAGAGGGAATAAAATGAAAGTTAATGCAACTCCCGTTGGGGATTTTATCCCGTAACTTTAAGATAAAAAATTTTATATGAATTAAAGCTGAGCGCTGTTTCTGAAATATATTCAGAATAAGAAATGACACGGAATAGTCGCTCATTATTTTTCGGTAGTG
>DF158893.1:2891-4170 GCA_000307305.1 Enterobacteriaceae bacterium B14 | reverse complement strand
GCTATTTATTCTGAAAAAGCAGCTGCGCTATTTAATAAATTTAAAATTAAGGGTTGTTAGTAATGAACAATAAATTCAAAGATGGAATTTTATTTATAGATGAAAAAGATAATAATGAAAAAATATCATTTAACTTCCATACTTGGGTGGAGATGCTAAAAGCAATCATTGTGAAATATGCTCAAAAATCCCAAAGCGAAGCCGAGATGTTAGTTATGAATTCTCATACGGTTTGTAGTTCAATAGATAATTATATGGATGTAATAGTTCTTTGCCACGACTCAGAATATTATTGGGCAATGATAATAGCTCACGGTGATCAATACTGGCTAAATGGCATTAGTCCTCATGAGCCGGAGGGTTATTTTGAATGGGATAAGCAGTATAGAAAAGATCATAATCTGGCTGAAGAAAGCTTTGTATTTAGCGATTAAGCTCAACTTATGTTTATAGCCGAAAAATTTCCCATTTTCGGCTTTTCTAATTAAGTTAAAATAATCGGTGACTATATGTTGCTAAAGAGGTTGGAGCACCTTTAATTAATGCTAGATATGTGATGCAAGCAGATTTTAAAATAGAGGCTAAAGCATTAGGAGAAAAACCTATAAACCTTCATAGTCGATTCACGACAAAAGATGCTGGACGAACTATAAAACCGAGGTGTTGAAAATAATATGAAATTAAAAGATATTACGATGAGCTCCCTTGGGTTGATAACAGGTAAAGATGCCATAAAAATTGAAAGAATAGAAAATATTGGTAGTGTCAATAAAAGTTTATGTAGTGCTGATATTAATGCTGAGTTTATTCCTGTTAGTTTTATATTTGATGGAGTTATATTATTTAACTTTAAATCAGATGGAATAAGAGGTGTATTATCAGATGACGAATTTGATATGTATTCCGAATCTGAGTCTGAATCAGTCATTGAAGAGATAGAAAATTCAAAAATTGTAAACCTTAATAAAGGATTGAATAGATATGATAATTTTAAACATATAATAATGTCAGCATATGATTATAATGTGGAAGTTGTTTGTAATAGCGTTGAATTAGAAGTAAATGCCTAGGGAAATACCTAGTAGTCACAATTAATGCCTGCACAGAATAAAATACCCGAGCTTCTAGCCCCCCCAATTAATCCTGTGCCTACTGCACAATAATGCTCTATTTTTTTGCGCCAGCATAAGTACACGATGGTGACCTTTGGCAAGGAAGGTAACGAATACAGGTCTGGATAAGACATAAAGCCGCGATACTGACGGTATAGCGTGCGGTT
>DF158893.1:0-1962 GCA_000307305.1 Enterobacteriaceae bacterium B14 | reverse complement strand
AGGGGTACTCAAAGGGAGCATTAAGGATGGGCAATGATTTTCTGGCGGCTAAACTGGGCGATGATTTAGTCCATACCTCTATTTGGGCCGATATTGCCAGTGGCTTAGTCAAAGGTGCGATTTACGCTGCTATCGGGGTCGCTGCCGCTGCGGCAGTGGGGCTTACGGGGCCTGCGGGATTCGCCTTTGCTTTGGCGGTAGGGGTTGGCTCGGGGTTTATGCTGGGTGAGGCCATTGATGCCATTGCTGACGGTGTCGGTGAGGGGGTGGATAGTGTCCTTGATTTCCTTGGGCTAAAAGGGCCACCGGATGCGAAGATTACGTCTGGCTCCCCCAACGTCAAGACCAAAAGTCTCCCTTCAGCCCGAGCGGCAGGTATTGTACCTAGCAGCGTGATTTATGCCTTGTTAGAGCAAGAAGCGAAAAGTCCGCCAGAGGGAAAGGCGCTGTCCATTGCGAAAGGGGTGTTATCGAAAGCCTTTTTGCTTACGCCCCTTGGTGCAGGTCTGGCGCTGTATAACCTATCGGGTAAAAACAACGCGGCACCGGTGGCCCCTCATCCTAATGACCCCAAAGAGTACCCTTCACCCAAACAGGGCTTTTGGGAAGGGCTGTTTTCGCCTGTTGTGGCGGGGAAGAACCCTTACGCCATCCCGATGGACCACGACACGATTGCCTGCCAAAAAGGGCATATCTTTTCGGCGGGGGGATTACATTTGGCGGAGGGCTCCAAGAAGGTTTTGATAAATAGCCAGCCCGCCTGTCGTAATGAAGACCGTAGCACTTGTGAAGCCGTGATAACCCATGAGCAGACGGGTGCCAAAGTCCGCATTGGCGGCACGAGTGTTGTTGTGCGAGACATTAAAAGTGGTAAAAACCCTGCGGCCTCAATATTAGGGGAAATTGTTGGGGGTGTGGCTGTAGGGGTTGCCTCTTTGGGGCGAATGGCGCTACGTCAATGTCTTAAAAAAGCGGGCTGTATGCTGATAGGTGAAGCGATTGGTACAGCAATAGGCATGATTATTGGTGGCGGTATTGGGGAGGCCATCGGAAGAGCGACTTCAACCAGCAATCCGATACACGTTGCAACCGGCGCAAAAATACTGGGGGGGTCGGAAGAGCTCGATTTTGTGTTAGAAGGCCAAATACCTCTTGTTTGGCAGCGTATCTACAACAGCCGTAACCCGACAGTAGGGCTACTGGGGCAAGGGTGGTCACTGCCATTTGAAGTGTCTTTACGCCTTGAGGCTTCCCAAACCTACCCAGGGGAAGATGACATCATCTTTACGGATATGTCGGGGCGAGAGTTAGGTTTAGGCACATTAGCCTTAGGCCAGAGTGCCCATTACTTTGATGAGGGTTTTCGTGTCTATCGCAGCGAGCAGAATATCTTCTTGTTGGAGAAAGACACGGGGGAATACCTGTTATTTGAAGCTAACCCGCATCGTGTTAACCACCTGCGTTTATCGCAGACCTATGACCGCCATCAAAACACGCTCACTTATCGCTATAGCCCGACAGGGGCGCTCACGCATATTCGAGATGAGCATCAGGATGTGTCGGTACGGTTGGAATACCACCCACGCCACAAGCGTATTAGTGCGGTCTATCAGTGCAGCATGGCATCGGGTGTAGAGCAAGAACGCTTACTGGTCAGCTATGGTTATCACACCCAGGGTGAACTGATTCAGGTCACCAATGCCGATGACGTGACGACCCGTCGTTTTGCCTATGGCGAGCCTCATGGTTTGATGGTGATGCATGAGTTCGCCACAGGGTTACAGGCACATTATGTCTGGACACAACAACAAACGGTGCTGCCTGACCTGGGGGGAACCGGGTGTGAAAAGGTGTGGTATGTCAGTGAGCACTGGCTGCAAGACGGTGAGGCTCGTCGTGAGTCTCACTATTTTGACTATGACATTAATCGCCGCACACTGGCACTGACCCTTACTGGCATTG
>DF158892.1:36671-38119 GCA_000307305.1 Enterobacteriaceae bacterium B14 | reverse complement strand
CTATGTCTATGAGCCAGACAGCTTTAGACCGCTCGCCACAGTAGTGGGTAACAACCGCACCGCAGAGAAGACCCGCACGTATTGGTATCAGAACGACCATCTCGGTACGCCACACAGCCTGACGGACAGCATGGGTAATGTGGTGTGGGCTGCGACTTATTCAGCTTACGGTAAACAACTCACCCAGTGGCAGGATGAAGAACGGCCAAAAGTGGATAACCCACTACGGTTTCAGGGACAGTATGCAGATAAGGAAACGGGGCTGCACTACAACCTGAATCGGTACTATGACCCGCAGGTGGGGCGGTATTTGACGCAGGATCCGATTGGGTTAGTGGGTGGGTTTAATTCTTATCAGTATGTGGACGGTAATCCTAATAACTGGATTGACCCTTTGGGATTATCACCTGATCTCCCTAAAAGAGATGGTTATAAAATTTTTTATTCTGTTCAAAGTGAAACTGAGATTAATAGATTGATGTCAGGGGGACTGCCATGGCCTAATAAACCAACAGAGGCTCATTTTGGTGAGGGCCTTTATACATGGGGAGATTTAACCGATGCAGAAACTTATTTAGCAAGAAGAAATGCTCGAGATTGGGCTGAGGAGGCTAAATTGGGTATTATTGAAGCTCGTATATCCGAAGCTGAATATAATACGTTGAAAAAGGTAGATCTACGTATATTACCAGAAGCAGAACAAAACAGCTGGATGGATACATATTCTTTACTAAATAATTCAGCCCCATTACCTCATGGTTATGAACACATTATTCGAGGCACAGGTATAGGTGATGAGTTTTTTTTCTCGAAAGATATATTTATCAAACTGGAGTTGAGAAAACGATGAAATACGAAGGTAAATTTTCAAAATATAAGAATAATATCTATTATTTTGCAAGAATAGAAATAGAGGCAATTCTTTCAGAAAATGAGGAGATTCATTGGTTACCAATGGATCAAGTTGACTTTTATAAGAAAAATTATGGATGTGCCATCAAAAATGGAATAGCTTATGCCTATGGGGTACATAAAAAAAATGCGGGGGGAATTATAGTTTTAACATTATAAATATTACTGAGTCACCAGTTGATACCGAGGAAACGGCAGTAGAATGTGCAACAATCAGTGCAGTATGGAATGCACTGGGTTACAGTGAGAATGATATAGAATATATCTATGATGATAGGTGGATTGCAAAAATTAACATTTTAAACTAATTTTTTGACTAACTACGTATAGATGGTTATGACGCAAAAGCGTTAAATTGATACACTGCCATGTTTATAGGTTCCTCAATGACTGTCTCTCTTGAAGTCGCTTATCGGGTAGTGACTCCAATGAGTAGAACATGTATTTTTCAATAAATACCCCGATGACCTTTTCGTGCACCTCAACCGAGCGTGAGAAGCAGATTGTTTTTCGAGCCAGCCGTTTAATTCGGGTCC
>DF158892.1:33811-35792 GCA_000307305.1 Enterobacteriaceae bacterium B14 | reverse complement strand
AAAAAAACATCATTTTATTGAATTGCTAAGAAAGTGTCGGTAAAGCAAGCAACTATCCCAGACTTGATGTGATGGATATCGCTAAAAGCTTCATCACGGGGGTAATAGAAGCTTTTTACAGCTTATGGAAAGGGCTTCGGGATATCTTTCTGTGGGTCACCGACCCTGAACCATGGGAATAATGGGAGGATAAATGAAAGCTTATAAGGAAAGAAAAAAAGATTTTTCTGAATTAGAGTTTCTATTTCATCAATTCAATGTGAACTATACTAATGAAGATGAGGATGAAGAGATATTTAGTTTTAATATAAATGATAAAAATGAACTCAGCACACTTTTTTCACTATACATAAAAAAAAGGTTTTTATCTCTTCCAGAAAAAGAAAGGTTCAATCTAATAAATATATTAAAAAAATATATAGCTAACTCACATGAAAAATTCGATGATTTATTTTCAATGGCAGATCCTATTTTTCTGTCAGAAATAGAAAATTATCGAAGTTATATGGAAGTACTATTGATTAATATAGAAGATTATCACTGTAATGCCTAAGGTATATTCTACAAAAGGTAGTGAAAACTGTTTATTTAGTATAATCTATAAATAATGTCTAGGTGGCTGCTCAAACAGCCACATAAAATATGCTTCCGAATATGCAAAAAAAATTGGTGCAGATAAGCGTTCTCCTGCCCTGCCAATGATGGATTGAAGAGAAAATTATATAATGAGAAAACTAGAACCTAAACATAACTTCCTTGGGTTAGTATCATCTTCCATGCCTATGAGTATGAAGTTTGTTGATTTAGATGAAAAGTAAATCACACATAGATGAGTCTAACCGTGCCAGCTTTAAAAAAATGAAGAGAGCCATTTATATTTTATAAAGTGTGATACGGCAAAGAGTTTACATCCACACTCAAGAAGAATTTTGTATAAATTTTATGATTAGCTATCATTTTAAAAATAGGTTGCTATGAAAAAATAATAAAATCACCTAATTTTATAGACCAGTAGGTAACTAATAATGAATAAAGATGAAGTGATTAAATATCTAGATTATGGGAGAACAGGGAGTTTATGTATATTTAGAAAAAAATAAATGAAGATTTAAACTTTATAATAAAGTATTTCTCGATAACTCTATCTATTAAAAAAGGATATGAATTACAAATAGACTTTGATGATATTAATCAATTAGACCAAGGTGAGGAGTGGCAATGGTGTACCTCATCTATGTCATTAGAGAAAGTTATTTTTATTTTAGAGGAAGAGTAAAAAAACCTTTAACAGATTGGAATTAGTTAAGCAAACAAGGTTCTATTTTTGAAGATAAATATGATTATGGATTTAATATTTTCCCCAAGTTACCAAAAGAGATCTTTTTGGTCTAGAAGACCATATCTATATGATAAAAACATCATCTATTAGATGATTATGATATTGAATAACATAACTGATTGTAATTATTAAAAGTCGCTGAAGCGAGAGCTTGATTATGAAAACACATACCATAGAAATCAAAGATATCTTTTACTTTCACAAACTACAAGAAGAATTATTAGGCGTTTTTTTTAATAATTATAAAGATGTTAACGATTTTGAAAAACTAATGGATTTTCCTTGGAAAGGAGAACTTCAGCTAGTTGACCGTAGCCTTTGGTCTTTTACAAAACACGGGATAGGAATAAGATTTAAAAAAATGAATTCCAAACCTAATATTTGTATTAACGTACATACACATGTGAAAATGAATAACTTAATTACTGTATGGCGACTATCTAATTATTTCTCATCACTAGGGAGAGAAGTTACGGATGATGATATAAAACTCCTTCTACATGATATGGAATCACAAGGTATGATAAGTAAAATTTCAGGCGGATATATTTTAAATTAGATAAGGCAGAGGGGCAGATTCTCGGGTTTTATTTTACAACCTACTATTTATACTGCAAAGAGATATTAGATATAGCTAAAAAA
>DF158892.1:31294-31950 GCA_000307305.1 Enterobacteriaceae bacterium B14 | reverse complement strand
GTATTGAATACACGACCCGACCTTTGAAGTTACTAAGCCATTTAATATATTGGAAAGCCCCGTTGGCCCTCAAGTTGACGGTAAAAAATACCTGCCTGGTGGTGGTTCTCAGTTAGAAATGCTATTGCCGCGTGATGATAGAATGTTATATTTGAGATTGATATCAAAGCAGGAGATAAAATAATGTCACTCGATGTAAAATTGAATGTTAGTGATGTTAGTGATGTTAGTGATGTTAGTGATGTTAGTGATGTTAGTGTAACTTGGAACTATAAAAATAGTGAAATATCTTTCCCTATCGGTTCTCATGGTGGTGCTGTATATAGTAAGGAATATAAGTTAATAGTAATAATGAACTATTACCCAAATGAGTTAAGACTAGATATGAATGCGTATATGTTAGATGGTACGTTTAAGTCTGCCATATTACCTTATGATAGATACAATCTAATGTATGGATATTTGGATCGTAATAGCAGTGTAAGATCAGGTATAGTCGTTATTGCTGGTTATAAAGAAAGAACTGAAAATTTCTATGACTGGCAATTTGAGGTAGATTTAGAGCTTTTTAAAATAACTAATAGAGTAGCTCCTTCTTATTAGTTTATAATATTATTTTAAAATGCCAGAAACGAGCTAGCTATTATTCCGGTCAC
>DF158892.1:29756-30305 GCA_000307305.1 Enterobacteriaceae bacterium B14 | reverse complement strand
CACTACCAAATGCTGTATCTGAAGGTCATCTCAACAGCAGAGATTAAATAATGATTAATAATATTTTTTTAGAGCAAGATATAAATGCGGGTGTTGGTTGGTTTTTTAACAATAAAAGAATATATATCAGCTATGGTAATGAAGGTGGGGGGGGCGTATACAGTGAAAAATACAAGTTAGTTGTTATCATGAATTATAAAAAAGAAATGTATAATCTTGATATGAAAGCTTATTCTCTAGATGGTAAGCTTGTAAGTGAAATTAAACCTTATGAAAAAGATAGCCTAGAATATATATACATCACTTCTCATGGTTATTCTAAATCTAATGTTGCTGTTGTTGCAGAATATAAAGAATATCGAGATGGGTTTAGTCAATGGCATTTTGAAGTTGATTTGGTTAATTTCAAAATTACAAAAAATATATCACCAGCATATTAGATAATGTTATTTTTTATTAAGTCAGGACTTTGTTGAATAAATCGAACTTTTGCTGAGTTGCAGGATCAGATGGTCACGCATTCAATCCGGTGATCATCTAATATGCTCA
>DF158892.1:0-28857 GCA_000307305.1 Enterobacteriaceae bacterium B14 | reverse complement strand
TCATTGGCACGTTTATCGAGCGTGAACATTATCTAAAATGAACGCGTTCAACGTATTGAATACACGACCGTTAATTTGGCCACCTAATTAAAGGTGATATCCTCTTATCAACTCAAAACAGGTAGCTTAGAATCAAGCCCATCACCCCTTTTCTATCACCAGGAGTTAGCATGACACTGAAGTTGCGTTATTTAACCATTATCCCCCTGCTCGCTCTAGCTGGCTGTCACCCATCAACAAAGGTTAGCCCCGTCACAACCGCAACCGTTGGTGCCGATGCAGCTGTCGTGAGCAATGCACGCGTTGAGATCTCTCGTGGCGCCATTGAATATAATGTGCAAAAAGTACAAGCGCTGTTAGGGGATAAATCCACCCTGTGCGCGATTCTAAAAGGTGATGCCTACGGGCACGATCTGTCGCTGGTCACGCCAGTCATGCTGGAAAATAATGTTCAATGTATCGGTATTGCTAGTAATCAGGAGATGAAAACCGTTCGCGATCTAGGTTTTAAAGGCCGCATGATGCGAGTAAGAAATGCGACCGAAGCCGAGATGAATCAAGCCACGATATACGATGTAGAAGAGCTGATCGGCAATCTGGATATGGCCCAACGCTTGGATGCGATCGCAGCCAAACAAGGTAAAACGTTACGCTTTCATCTAGCACTTAACTCTGGCGGCATGTCTCGTAACGGTCTGGAAGTGAACAATCACACCGGTCTAAATGAGGCCAAAGCGATTGCAGGGCTTAGTCACCTGAAAATGGTGGGCATTATGTCCCACTATCCAGAAGAAGATGTCGCCGCAGTGCGTAAAGATTTAGCTAGATTTAAGCAGCAGTCCAAACAAGTGCTCAAGGCTACCGGAATTAAACGCGAAGATGTCTCGCTGCACGTAGCAAATACCTTTGCCACACTAACCGTTCCGGAGTCTTGGTTAGATATGGTGCGCGTTGGTGGCTTGTTCTACGGCGATACGATTGCCAGCAAAGAGTACTTGCGGGCCATGAGTTTTAAGTCATCTATCGCTGCCATCAACCATTACCCGAAAGGCAATACGGTGGGTTACGATCGTACCTATACCTTAAAGCGTAACTCTGCTCTGGCAAATATTCCAGTTGGCTACTCCGATGGCTATCGTCGGGCGTTCAGTAACATGGGCCATGTTCTGATCCAAGGACAGCGTGTTCCCGTCGTAGGCAAAACATCAATGAATACAGTGATGGTCGATGTGACAGACCTAAAACAGGTTAATCCAGGTGATGAAGTGGTGCTGTTCGGCAAACAAGGTAAGGCTGAGATTACAGCAGAAGAAGTGGAAGATATTACTGGTGCGCTGTTTACTGAGATGTCGATTCTATGGGGTGCAACGAATAAACGGGTTCTCGTAGAGTAAAATCATTGAACCAGAACAACGTTCAAGCCTGTTGTTCTGGTTCAGCACGAATCAATGCGGCTTAAATCGCCTCTTCATCCTCTTCACCCGTGCGAATACGAACAACGCGGGCAACATCAAAGACAAAGATTTTACCATCGCCAATTTTGCCTGTTTGCGCCGTTTGAATAATGGTTTCTACACAGGTATCCACGATTTCATCAGCAACAACAATCTCGATTTTAACCTTTGGCAGAAAGTCCACCATGTACTCTGCACCGCGATAGAGCTCTGTGTGCCCTTTTTGGCGACCAAAGCCTTTTACTTCGGTCACCGTCATGCCGGTAATACCCACTTCTGCTAAGGCTTCGCGCACATCATCCAGTTTGAAAGGCTTAATAATTGCATCAATCTTCTTCATAAAAAACATTCCTTACCAGTTTTTACGGCCAAAGCCAGATGTAATCGGATAACGACGATCTTTACCAAAACTGCGCGTTGTAATACGTGGCCCTACCGCAGCCTGACGGCGTTTGTATTCATTGATATCAACCAACCGGATGACTTTACGCACAATCTCTTCATCAAAGCCTTCTGCCACTAAGTCAGCAACAGATTTATCCTGTTCGACATAGCCTTCAAGAAGCGCATCAAGAATATCGTAAGGTGGCAAGCTATCTTGATCGACCTGATCAGGGGCTAGCTCTGCTGAAGGTGGGCGATCGATAACCCGCTGAGGAATCACATAAGAAACGGTGTTGCGATACTCGCTCAGTTTGAAAACCAGTGTTTTCGGCACATCTTTCAATACATCAAAACCACCCGCCATATCACCGTACAAGGTTGCATAACCAACGGCCATTTCACTCTTATTACCCGTGGTTAGCACTAATCTGCCACTACGATTAGATATCGCCATGAGGATAACGCCGCGACTCCGTGCTTGTAGGTTCTCTTCCGTCGTATCTTTGCGGTTATCACCAGCAAATAGCGGTGTCAGTTGGCCCATAAGCGCGTCGAATACTGGCTCAATAGAGACAATATCAAATTCAACGCCCAGAATTTCAGCCTCTTCTTTCGCATCCGCAATACTGATATCGGCGGTATAACGGAACGGCATCATAACAGCCTGAACTTTGTCTTTACCCAGAGCATCTACCGCTATCGCCAGAGTTAGGGCTGAATCAATGCCGCCAGAGAGGCCAAGAACCACACCGCGAAAACCATTTTTAGTGATGTAGTCACGTACTGCCAAGACCAATGCTTCATAGACTTGCGCTAACGGTGGTAATTCAGCAGCAGGTGCTTCCATCGGGATGAGAGCATTGTCCTGTACTGTAACTCGGGCAGTTTGCTCAGCAAATGCCGCCAGTCGATGAGTGATGTTACCTGCTGAATCAAAGACTTTAGAACAACCATCAAAAATCAGTTCATCTTGCCCACCAATTTGGTTTAGATAAACCAGAGGAAGGCCAGTTCTCTTGCAATGGCTGCTCAGTAACTGATTGCGGATATACGGTTTTTCTCGGTTATAAGGCGAAGCGTTGATGGACAAAATAAGCTCAGCCCCGCCCTCTTTTATCGCATCAACAGGCCCATCGAACCAGAGGTCTTCACAGATCAACAGACCTAGCCGATAACCGTTTAGCTCTACAACACAGTTATCTTGGCCTTCGCTGAAGTAGCGTTTCTCATCAAATACGCCATAGTTAGGCAGTAGCTGTTTAAAGTAGCGAGCCAGCAGCTTGCCCTGAGAGAACAGGGAGAGTGCGTTATAGAGTTTCCCCTCTTCACGCCAAGGGTGGCCAACGAGAACGGCGATATCTTGTGAGGCGTTCTGCAAACGTGTGAGCTGCTGATCACAGCGCTGATAAAAATCATTGCGATAGAGTAAATCTTCTGGCGGGTAGCCACACAGGGCCAGCTCAGAGAACATGACTAAGTCTGCACCCGCGTGTTTCTGTTCACTCATCGTTTGCAACATCCGCTCGGTGTTGCCTTCAAGATCACCAACCAGCCAATTTAGCTGCGCTAGTGCAATAGAGAGAGCTTTGCTCATATTACTCACTATCGTCATGTCATTGAAAAAGAGTCAGGCTAACTAGCCTTCCATTCACTCAAGCACTTTACTTGCTTAAACTTCGAGTAAGACACTATCACTCTTTAAAATCAGCCGCATCCAATTCATGGCGAGAGAGCAACTTATAGAACTCGGTACGGTTACGACCGGCAATGCGAGCAGCCTGCGTCACATTCCCTTTGGTTATCTGTAATAGTTTGCGCAAGTAGTGTAATTCGAACTGGTTACGTGCATCGGCAAATGTCGGCAGCGCGGTGTTTTCACCTTCCAGTGCCTGTTCTACTAGGGCTTCACTAATCACCGGCGCGCTAGTCAGAGCAACGCACTGCTCAATAACGTTTACAAGCTGGCGCACGTTACCTGGCCACTCTGCCGTCATCAGGCGTTTCATTGCATCAGAGGAGAAACTGCGCACAAAAGGCTTATGCCGCTCCGCCGCTTCACGCAACAGATGATTTGCCAGCAAAGGAATATCCTCTGACCGCTCATTGAGCGCAGGGATCTTTAAGTTAACCACATTTAGGCGATAGTAGAGATCTTCACGGAACTCTGCTTTCTTCATCGCCTTAGGCAAATCTCGGTGGGTCGCAGAAATGATGCGAACATCAATATCAATGTCGCGGTTGCTTCCCAGCGGTCGAACTTTTCTTTCCTGCAAAACACGCAGCAACTTAACCTGTAATGACAGCGGCATATCGCCGATTTCATCTAAAAAGAGCGTCCCCCCTGTTGCTGCCTGAAACAGCCCTTCACGGCTGCTTACTGCGCCGGTAAATGCGCCTTTGGAGTGCCCAAAGAGTTCAGACTCCAGAAGCTGCTCGGGCAATGCACCACAGTTGATCGCGATAAACGCTTTATTCGCTCTGGGGCTAGCGGCGTGGATCGCCTTCGCTAAGACCTCTTTCCCCGTTCCACTGTGTCCGTTAATCAATACACTAACGTCAGATTGAGCCACCATTTTGACCTGCTCTAAAAGGCGCAGCATCAAAGGGCTTCGGGTAACAATGTTCTCTTGCCACTGTTCATTGCCATTTGGCGATTTCATCGCTAACGCTTCATCAATGGCTTTGTAGAGTGCATCTCTGTCGACAGGTTTGGTTAAAAAACTGAAAACCCCCTGCTGAGTGGCAGATACCGCGTCAGGAATAGACCCATGCGCGGTCAGAATAATGACGGGCATCCCCGGCTGATGGCGTTGGATCTCGGCAAATAGCGCCATGCCATCCATTTCATCCATACGTAGATCGCTGATAACGAGGTCGATGCGCTCACGTCCAAGCAGTTTTAATGCTTCTTGCCCACTACCCGCGGTTGTCACAGTGAAACCTTCACTGCTTAAACGCATCCCAAGTAGCTTTAACAGACCCGGATCATCATCAACCAGCAGTAAGTTAGCTGGCTTACGTTGTGTCATTGGATTGAGGCTCCTTGTTGCTTTTATCTATCCTTTAAATAGGGGATAGGGTAACGAACAGTACCATCTATAGACTTTTTTCAGAGAAGAACGTTCTTATTACTGATTATTGTGATGTCTCTTTCTTTTCATCAGATGGCTTAGCGTTCTCTTTCTCGGCTGCGTCACCTGCTTTTGTTTCTGCGCTTACCTTTGTCTCTACCACTTTTTCATCTTTGCCTTCACTCTTTTCTGCTGGTTTTACAGGCTTGGCAACTGTGCTTTCTGGCTCTTTAGCGCTCTTCTCTGATTCTGCTGGCAGTTCGCTTTGTAGCTGCTTACGGGAAGATAGCTGGCGTTCGATATCCGTCAGGCTGGACAGTTTACGCGTCGTTTCATCCAACTTATATTTCAGGCGGCTCTCCTGATCTTTAAGTGCATCAAATTTCGCATCTGCATTAGCAATCATTGTCTGGTAGCGCCTACGCTCTTCGATAACAGCGAGTTTGCTGGTTTGTGTGTCGCGCCACATTTGCAGTAAGGGCCGCAATGAATTGGGGATATTTTGGTTATGCTTATTAACCGTAGAGAGCATTTGACGCAGTTCGTTTGCGCTTTTTTCTCCGTTTGATAACAAGACCCCTTGTTTAAGCGCATTAGACCATGAGTTACTGGTATATCCGCTCGCTTTCATCCGAGCTTGTTTTCTATTTAAGCGCTCAGCGCAGTCCATTGCCCTTAGCCAGAAAAGTGGATTCTCTAGTGCTTCAAGGTCTTCATTCTGCCAAATTTTTGCACAATCTGTTGTTCGGAAATCTAATACCTTAATATCTGTCAAAGCGGAGGCCTTAACAGGCTCGATGCCATTATTCGCTATCGTTGATTTGCAACCGGCGAGAAGTATCGGGGCGGCAAACACCATGCTGTAGAAAACACGGGCAGAGTGACTAAATAAGGACGATTTGCCCTCATTAGTTGAAAAAGATTTGAACATTTCACCAACTGACCATCTATTCATTATAATTTAGTTCTCATCATCGTCTGTAAGCGGTAATTCAATTCGAAAACACACATCGGCATAATCTACGTTCACCAAACGCAGTTCACCGTGCATACGGCGTATGCAGTCCCGCGCAATACTTAATCCTAGCCCACTCCCTTTTACTGCGCCTTTGCGCTGACGGCTTCCCTGAAAGAATGGCTCAAATATCATTGCACGTTCTGTTTCAGGAATAGATTCACCTGTATTTGCTACATCAATTTGTACCGATTGATTAACTTGTCGGCAGTGGATCCAGATCTTCCCAGACTCTTCGCCATAGTGTACCGCATTGGAATAAAGATTATCGAGAACACTGGTCAACAGCGATGGCTCCGCCAGACAGGTTGCCGTATCCAACTGATATTCGGTACTCATTGATTTAGCTCTAGCCGGTAAGCTATGGGCAGCAATGACATTATCAAGAACATTAATCAGTTTTAGCTCTTGTTTATCCATGGGGCTATCCGCTAATCGGCGGTTGTAATCAAGAAGCTGTTCTATGAGTTGTTGCAGATGGCGGCTGCTGTCATCCAGTATCGCCACAACCTCTTTCTGATCGTCCGTCAAGACACCGACAACTTCATCGGCCAGCAATTCTGTCCCTTCACGCATACTTGCCAAAGGGGTTTTTAATTCATGGGAAATATGACGCAAAAAGACATGCCGCTGGGATTCAAGCCAAGATAGCCGCTCACTAAGCCAAACAATACGTTGAGCTAAAGAGCGAAGTTCACGCGGGCCTTTTAGTATTGGGTTATCGCCCAATGGGCGCCCCTCACCAAGACGATTGATCATCCTCTCAATGCCTTTCACTGGGCCGATAATCATGCGGGTAAACAAGACAACCAGTAATAGACTGACGAGAAATAAAATTAGCGCTTGCCAGCCAAAAAATTGGCCTCTTGCTGCAATGTCATGCTGTAACACTTGCCCACGAGAAAAAACAACATCACGCGTCGCCTGTACCATTCGGGCATTAGAGTAGGAGAATGACTCCAATAGTTTCGCCGCGTCTCTGTTCGGCCCACCGCTGACACAGCGGATCTCTTCCAACTGCCCCAGTAAGCCGTTTAATGTCTCGTAATGCGTGGTAGTGGGTAAGATGGATACATGAGCATCCAGCATTTTTAAATATTGCCTGCGCTGGTTGTGATAAAGCTTATCCAGTGTTTCATCACCTAATACACAGTATTGTCGGTAGCTTCGTTCCATTTCCAGAGCGACACTGGTCATCGATTCACTACGACGAACATCGGTGAGAGTAGTTTGGTTAATTTTCGCAGCCTGAGCACTTAAATTATTGAGGCTTTGATAGGCCTGATAAGCGAGGACTAATAGAGGCAACAACACCAGTAAGAACGCGAGTAATACCAATTGCCGCAGCGAGCGAGGAAATAGTCGTGATTTTTTCAACCCTTCCATGTAACTCCTTAAATCTATCGGCCAATTGGGGCAGGATACTCAGACAAAAGTGGTTATCTGCCTGAATGTTAAATATCGTTGGCAAATATTGACGGGATGAATGAATCAATATTGTATCCACAACCGACATCAAGATCGATCCTCGGATTCAATGGAATAACAAACGGGCAAGACAGGCCCATTATCTAAACCTCAGATACAGAAAAGGGCAGCCTTAGGCTACCCTTTTTCATGTAATCTGCGGATGCCCCGCATTCTCGTCTCCAGCATGATGAAGCTTTCGCAATCATCGGTAATTCAAGACGAATAGCATCCTGGCCATGTCTAATATTGATGAATAGTCATCACAGCAAGACATAGGAAGTGCCTCACTCAACGTGTCGTCCGATGCTTGATAAAGCGCTTTCGCGGCTGTTATCGGTTTTGTGGACGGTAGGCACTATTCTTCGGCGTCATTCGATGGCTTATGAAGCGTATGCCAACTATGTGGCGCTGTCATAAAAAGGTGAATGAGCAACTGGGTTTTATAAAGCACCTATCGTGCCAACCTTGATAAATAAATAGTAATATCATGATATTTAAATATTTTATTATTTTACGGTCTTCGCTAATTTATTTTAATCGGGTAAATGAGGTAACTTTTTACTCTCTCTGTCTCTAAAAACAGACACCAAAATACCTTTAATATATTTTACTTAAATATCAAATAATTATATGTCTCCTTTTGGCGACAGTGGCAAGTGCTGTTTGTCTCCATTTTTATACAAATCGTGATATTTAGCCCTTTCCACATGAGTAATGAAGTAATGCATCGAACATAACAGTTTGAATTAAATGAAAGTATCAAGAAATGATATGTCTATAAAGGTATGCGAGTATCAGAGATAAATGCAGAGAGGATGTAGAGAATGCAGAGGGGATATAAGGTAGCCAGCGATTGCTGGCTACCTGTATGGCTTACTGAGTATTACTTTAACTCTTTACGTGCATTACGGAACATGCGCATCCACGGGCTATCTTCACCCCAATTGTCTGGATGCCAAGAGTTGCTCACTGTGCGGAAAACACGCTCAGGGTGCGGCATCATTATCGTGACACTCCCGCTCGTATTGGTTACCGCAGTAATCCCTCTTGGGGAGCCGTTCGGGTTAGCGGGATAAGTTTCTGTGATTTGCCCATGGTTATCGACAAAACGCAAAGCCACCAGCCCAGCACTTTCCAGTGCCTCTAAATGCGCCGCATCACGGACTTCTACGTGGCCTTCACCATGTGATACCGCAATCGGCATACGTGAGCCAGCCATATCCTGCATAAATAGAGAGGGGCTCTTAGCCACTTCAACCAAGCTGAAACGTGCTTCAAAACGGTCAGAGAGATTGCGGACAAAACGAGGCCATGATGAAGCCCCTGGAATCAACTCACGCAGATTAGACATCATCTGGCAGCCGTTACAGACGCCTAATGCCAGTGTTTGGGATCGGTGGAAGAACGCTTCGAACTCATCGCGAACCCGTGGGTTAAACAGAATTGATTTCGCCCAACCTTCCCCTGCCCCTAAAACATCGCCGTAAGAGAAACCACCACAGGCAACTAACGTGTGGAAATCCCGCAAGTCAGTGCGCCCAGAAAGCAGATCGCTCATGTGTACATCAACAGGGGTGAAACCAGCACGGTGAAAAGCCGCCGCCATCTCAACATGAGAGTTAACGCCTTGTTCACGCAACACAGCTAACCGAGGGCGAACACCTTTGGCGATATAAGGTGCAGCGATATCCTGTTGTGGGTCGAAGCTTAAGCTAACATTCAAACCCGGATCGCTATTATCTTGTTTTAGTTGGTGCTCACTATCGGCACATTCAGGGTTGTCACGTAGGCGTTGCATCTGCCACGTTGTCTCAGCCCACCAATTTCTAAGCGTTGATCGTTTTTCGCTATAAACGTTTTTACCTGCCGCAGTAAGCGTGAAGCTATCGTCAGAAACAGCCTTACCGAGATAATGAACACAGTCCGCTAACCCGTGGTCAGCAAAGACCTGCTCAACACGCTCACGCTGCTCTACACCTATCTGAATAACAGCACCCAACTCTTCACTAAAGAGTGCGGCTAACGTATCACTGCCGAGTGTAGAAATATCAGCGTGAATTCCACAGTGCCCAGCAAATGCCATTTCAGCTAAGGTTACGAATAGGCCACCATCGGAGCGGTCGTGATAGGCCAGCAGTTTCTCTTCACTCACCAGCTGCTGCATAGCATTGAAAAAGCCTGCAAGCTGTTGTACATCGCGAACATCTGCTGTTTTATCGCCGAGCTGCCGGTAAACCTGAGCCAGTGCCGTTGCACCCAGTGCGTTATGCCCTGCCCCCAAATCAATTAACAGTAAGGCCGTATCGCCTTTATCAGTGCGCAGTTCCGGCGTAACGGTATGACGCACATCTTCTACGCGGGCAAATGCAGTAATCACCAAGGAGAGTGGCGAGGTCATTTCACGCTGCTCATCCCCTTCTTGCCAGCGAGTTTTCATCGACATAGAGTCTTTACCCACCGGAATGGTCAGACCTAGCGCAGGGCACAGCTCTTCACCAACGGCGCGCACTGCTTCATACAAACCAGCGTCTTCACCTGGGTGGCCTGTTGCCGCCATCCAGTTAGCAGAAAGTTTAATGCGTTTTAGTTCACCAATCTGAGTGGCTGCAATATTCGTTAGGGCTTCACCTACAGCTAAACGCCCTGATGCGGCAAAGTTCAGCAGTGCAACCGGTGCGCGCTCCCCAATTGACATCGCCTCACCGTAATAACTATCGAGACTAGCGCTAGTCACTGCGCAGTCTGCTACAGGAATTTGCCAAGGGCCAACCATTTGGTCACGTGTCACCATGCCCGTTACCGTGCGATCACCAATGGTAATCAAGAAGGTTTTTTCCGCTACACAAGGTAAATGCAGAACACGCTTCACGGCATCCTCTAAGCGAATATCACCTCTTTCCAGCGCATCGCCTTTTGCCGTGAGGGTTTTCACATCACGCAGCATTTTCGGTGTTTTGCCTAGCAAAACATCAAGAGGCAAGTCGATAGGTTGATTGTCGAAATGGCTGTCATTTAGTGTCAGATGTTGTGCTTCTGTCGCTTCACCAATAACGGCGTAAGGCGCGCGTTCTCGACGACAGATGCGATCAAAAACAGGGAGATGTTCCGGCGCAACCGCCATGACATAACGCTCTTGTGATTCGTTACACCACACTTCTAACGGGCTCATGCCTGGTTCATCATTAAGGATATGGCGAAGTTCGAAATTACCGCCTCTGCCACCATCGCTAACCAATTCCGGCATCGCGTTAGAAAGACCACCCGCTCCAACATCGTGGATAAACAGAATAGGATTATCATCACCCATCTGCCAGCAGCGGTCGATGACCTCTTGGCAGCGGCGTTCCATCTCTGGGTTATCCCTCTGCACTGATGCAAAATCCAATTCCGCATCTGATTGGCCTGATGCCATTGATGACGCTGCACCACCGCCGAGGCCGATATTCATTGACGGGCCGCCAAGAACGATCAGCTTTGCACCAACGGTAATTTCACCTTTTTGCACGTGATCGGCGCGAATGTTACCAATGCCGCCCGCCAGCATAATCGGCTTGTGGTAACCGCGTAGCTCACTGCCGTTATGGCTGTTTACCCGCTCTTCATAAGTACGGAAGTACCCTAGCAGTGCAGGTCTGCCAAATTCGTTATTGAATGCAGCCCCGCCGAGTGGGCCTTCAGTCATGATATCTAGTGCCGTTACAATGCGATCTGGCTTGCCGAAGTTCTCTTCCCAAGGCTGCTCAAAACCAGGAATGCGAAGGTTCGAAACAGAGAAGCCGACTAAACCCGCTTTAGGTTTTGCACCGCGTCCCGTAGCACCTTCATCACGGATCTCACCGCCGGAGCCCGTAGCCGCACCCGGCCAAGGAGAGATTGCTGTTGGGTGGTTGTGTGTTTCAACCTTCATCAAGATGTGTGCGTCTTCCTGATGGTAGTCATAAACACCATTTCCCGGTACCGCAAAGAAGCGCCCGACTTGAGAGCCTTCCATCACCGCCGCATTATCTTTATACGCAGACAAGACATACTCTGGCGTCTGTTCAAAGGTATTTTTAATCATCTTAAAGAGCGATTTAGGCTGCGCTTTGCCATCAATAACCCAATCTGCGTTAAAAATCTTATGGCGGCAGTGTTCTGAGTTTGCCTGAGCAAACATGTACAGTTCGATATCTGTTGGATTGCGTTCTAATTTAGTGAACGACTCAAGCAAGTAGTCAATTTCATCTGGGGCAAGAGCCAAACCGAGTTTGACGTTGGCAATCTCCAGAGCTGCTCGCCCCTCAGTGAGCATATCAACGATTTGCAGTGGTGCGGGTTGATGGTGAGAAAAGAGCGAATTCGCTTGTTCAAAATCGGTAAATACCGTTTCCATCATTCGGTCATGCAGCAACCCAGTAAGTGCTTGCCACTGGTCTACATTTAATTCATCACACGTGTCAGCACAGGTAATGTAATAGGCGATTCCGCGCTCAATACGCTGAATTTGTAGCAACCCACAGTTATAGGCAATGTCTGTTGCTTTTGAAGACCAAGGAGAAATCGTACCAGGACGTGGCGTAACCAGAAGCAAACGCCCAGTAGGTTCGTGCTCTGGTAACGATGGGCCATACTTAAGCAATTGCTCCAATTTCTGCTGCTCATCGGCGCTGAGCGCAGAAGAGAGATCGGCGAAGTGAACATATTCAGCATACAGGTCAGCTACCGGTAGTCCGGCTTCCTGACAGAGGGATAACAGCTTAGTAATGCGAAAGGCCGACAAGGCGGGAGAACCGCGCAGTATTTCCATAATCTAAGATCTCTCATCATAGAAGCCTCTGATATAGGGCTTCAACAGGCGCAACAGGGGAAGTTGAACGCTATTATAGAGAAATCCCCTCGCCGACGAAACCGTTTGCGTGACGATATCTAGAATTCATTTTGATAAAGAATTATTTTCCTATAACGCTGAATCCTGTTGCACCCCGACAAATTGTTAAGCAAAATGCGCCGGTACTGATAATTTAACCATGTAATAAATGTCATGTACGAACGAACTGTTCAATGGTTAGTCGTGTAAGAAAAGCTGACTGAAAGGTAAGAGGCCCTGTAGATATGCGCCTCATACGTTTAGTCAGGAGGCTTTTCTGGCGCGATACCAGACCAATAGACATTAGGATGGCTCACTACAATCAGCGACTCTCATCACGCTTGTTATCGTTTGAGAATGTCACTGTTTTGTTATCGAACAGCTTGCGATACCACTCTGGACAGGATTCATGAATGGGCTCACCACTGGGATTATGTGATTGAAGCGTCTAAAGCTTAACTATCTATTCATCGGTATAGTAACGTTGCTACTGGCGTTGGCCCTGTGGCCCAATGTGTCATGGCGAGGCGATCGAGGGGATCTAATTGAAGAAATTAAATCTCGTGGGGAGCTACGCATCGGCACATTGGTCTCGCCTATTTCATATTACTCAACAAATGAAGGCCCTGCAGGGTTAGATTATGAGTTGAGTAAACTCTTTGCCGAGTACCTTGGTGTGAAGCTCAAGGTCGTGACCTATCGCAATATTAGCGAGCTATTCCCTGCGTTAGAAGACGATAAAGTCGATATGATCGCCTCCAGCCTGATTTATAACCGCGATCGTCAAGCTCAATTTCGCGTAGGCCCTGCTTATTATTCCGTTTCCCAGCAGCTGGTTTATCGCCAAGGCACGGCTAAACCGAAAACCCTTACCGACCTGAAAGAGCCATTAATGGTGGTTTCTGGCTCAGCCCATGCGTCCACACTCAATGAGCTTAAGAAAAAGAAATACCCTGACCTGAGCTGGACAATATCCAGCGATTTATCATCACAAGATCTCCTATTGCAGATAGCTAATGGGAAGCTGAAATATACGATTGCGGACTCTGTCACTGTCGCTATTTTGCAACGTATTTATCCTCAGCTTGCTGTCGCCTTCGATATTACCGATGAAGAACCGGTTATGTGGTATATCAATAAAGCTGGGGGGGATAACCTCTATGCAGCGATCTTAGACTTCTTTAATCAATCCGTAGAGGACGGAACGATAGCTCGTCTAGAAGAGAAGTATCTAGGGCACGTCGGTAGCTTCGACTACGTTGATACAAAAACCTTCCTTCGCGCTATTGATCAGGTACTTCCCGATCTAAAACCTCTTTTCGAAAAATATGCTGACCGAATTCATTGGAAAATGCTGGCTGCTATCGCTTATCAAGAATCGCACTGGAACCCACAGGCAACATCACCTACTGGTGTTCGTGGTTTGATGATGCTAACCCGAGCAACGGCAGACGGTGTAGGGGTTACGGATAGAATTAATCCAGAACAGAGTATTCGTGGTGGGGCTAAATATTTACAGCAGTTGATGGATAAAATTCCATCAACTGTGCCTGAAGATGAGCGGATCTGGTTTGCACTAGCAGCTTACAATATGGGTTTCGGACACATGCTAGATGTTCGTGCACTCACCAAAAAACAAGGTGGTAACCCCGATAGTTGGGTAGAGGTAAAACAGCGACTGCCGATGCTGAGCCAGAAACGCTATTACACCCAGACCAATTATGGCTATGCCCGTGGGCATGAAGCCTATAAGTATGTAGAAAATATTCGCCGCTATATGGTGAGCCTGACGGGTTATCTGCAAGAGAAAGAGAAGCAGGCAGCCTTGAAAGCTGAACAAGAAAAGATCATGAAGGAAAGCTATCCCACGGTGAAATCGTCAGATGTAGATTAAAACGCCGCTCTTTTTATTCAGTTGACTTATTTTGTTTCATTGCCAGTTTAAGTGCTTTTTTCTGCTGTCGTCGATTCCAGAAAAAAGCACTCAACATAGTGGAACACTCTTCTGCTAGTACACCAGAGACAATCTCTATCTGGTGGTTCATTCCTGGATGCCGTAAGAGATCGATAAATGACCCTGCGGCCCCCGTCTTAGCATCCGTCGCGCCATAAACTAACCGCTCTATTCTACTGTGAATCATCGCACCTGCGCACATGATGCAAGGCTCAAGAGTGACGTATAGCACCGCATCCAGTAGCCGGTAGTTCTGTAAAATTTGCCCCCCCTGCTGCAATGCCATGATTTCTGCGTGCGCTGTTGGGTCGTTTCGCCCAATAGGTCGATTCCAACCCTCACCAATGACTTGGTTATTTAGCACAAGCACCGCGCCAACAGGGACTTCCCCCGCTTCCTCTGCACGTTTGGCTAAAGTGAGCGCGTGACGCATCCAATATTCATCATTATAAGATTCTGTCGCTGGCATACTTAGCTCTTTTATTGTGGAGTCAGGGGGAGTGTGGAAATAAAAAACGCTGCATTATACCTAAAGTCACTCATCTTGTACCAAGGGTGACAAGGGAAACCCGCGAGCCAGCCATTGAGCCTATGACAATAAAACATGATAAGCGTATAAATCTTCATTACATGTCTTAGCTCACAGACCCTATGTGATCAAACTCTTATCCTGTGTCTCCTTATCTACACCATCTATACCAAACTTATTTGGAGGCTTTATATGTTTAAAAAATCACTACTTCTTGCCACATTACTGATGTCATCGGTTTCTGTTTGGGCAGCGGAACATTGGGTTGATGTTCGTTCAGCAGAGCAGTTCAATGAAGCCCACATTGACGGAGCTGTAAATATCCCTCTAAAAGAGATTGGTTCACGTATCAACGAAATCACGCAGAATAAAAACGATACGATTAATCTGTATTGCAACTCAGGTAACCAATCAGGTAAAGCAGAGACACTGCTACAAAAAGCAGGCTATAAAAATGCCGTTAATAAAGGTGGGATTAAAGACCTCGCCAAAGAGCATAATGTGATTTCTCAGTAGCCTTATTCGCATTAAAGGTAGAACACATCCCCTAACTGAGTATTTAACTGCTGCCTTTTTATCTTGCCGCTAACATTTTTAGCGTTGAATTATTATTATGCGTTCATATCACTTTGATTCTACTAACATATTGTTTATCAAATTGATATGAGCCATAAAAATCAAATTTCACAGTTTACGTTTTCTTGTCACAGATCAGTTTTTGAAGGCTTCTTCGGTAGTATGTTTGTGGCGATTAATCCCACCTGAACAAAATTAAGGAGATGAAATATGGCTTCATCTATATTTTTCATACCGCCCGTTAACATGATCGGTACAGACTGTTTGAAAGAGGCAGCAAGCACCATTCAGAATTACGGTTTCAAACAAGCATTAATTGTTACTGACACAGTTTTGAATAAAATTGGCGTTGTTGCTCAGGTTCAAGAATTACTCGCCAAACAAGGCATTAAAAGTGCTATCTATGATGGTACACACCCAAACCCAACCACTATCAACGTAAAAGAAGGGTTAGTACTGCTTAAGCAACACCAGTGTGATTGCGTTATCTCTCTTGGTGGTGGTTCGCCACATGACTGCGCTAAAGGTATCGCACTAGTTGCAGCTAACGGCGGCGAGATTAAAGATTATGAAGGCGTTGACCAATCAGCCAAGCCACAGCTTCCGCTAATCGCAATTAATACCACAGCAGGTACTGCGTCTGAAATGACCCGTTTCTGCATTATTACCGACGTAGATCGCCACATTAAAATGGCTATCGTCGATAAGCACGTGACCCCTATTCTTTCCGTTAACGATCCATCGTTAATGGTGGGGATGCCTAAAGGCTTAACCGCAGCCACAGGTATGGATGCACTCACACATGCTGTTGAAGCTTATGTTTCAATTGCAGCTAACCCGATTACTGATGCCTGTGCACTGAAAGCCGTTACCATCATTTCAGAAAACCTGCGCACCGCCGTGAATAACGGTGAAGACATCGACGCTCGTGAAGCTATGGCCTATGCCCAGTTCCTAGCAGGTATGGCGTTTAACAATGCCTCCCTTGGTTATGTACATGCAATGGCTCACCAGCTCGGTGGGTTCTATGACCTACCACATGGCGTATGTAACGCGGTTCTTCTTCCACACGTACAGACGTTCAACGCTAAAGTCAGCGCTGCTCGCCTGAAAGATATCGCGGCTGCGATGGGTGTGGATGTGAAGGGTATGAGTGATGAGAAAGGTGCTGAAACCTGTATCGCAGAAATCCGCCGTCTCTCTAAAGATGTGAATATTCCTGCAGGTCTAACCGAGCTGAAAGTGAAGGAAGAAGACTTCGCTGTTTTAGCAACCAATGCGCTGAATGACGCATGTGGGTTAACTAACCCAATTAAAGCAAGCCACGAAGAGATCATGGCTATCTTTAAAGCAGCAATGTAATCGCATTAAAGCAAACAGAGTAAATCGAAAAGGCGATCTAACGATCGCTTTTTTGTGGCTTCATAAAAACATTTTTTACTCTAGCTCTCTCAAATGCCCATCAAAGCTCACTCGCCAGCGTCGTTCACAAAAACGCAGCACTGGGTCATCTTGTATGCTGTCGCTATAGCCACTAAACAGGTGCAGCGGCATATCTAGGCGTGCTTCTAGCTGCCTAACCTTCTCTTCCCCTAAACAACGTCGAGCCAAGATCCATCCGCCATAACGCCGCTGAATAAGGCTGCCCACAAGTTTCACCTTTGGCAGGAAGAAAGAGTGCTGATAAACCCCGGTCACCAGCGTTTCTGGCGAGCCAGTCACCAGCCATATTTGTGTATCTGTTGCTCCTAGATACTCTGCTAAGCGCTCCTGTACCACAGGAAATGGCGTAACAATGTCTTTAAAATCGTCAATAAACTGCTTTTCTAACGTTTTTAGCATTGTTTCTTTATGCCCAACAGTTAACGCCCACAACAGTAAACTCATAGGACGACGATCATTACGCCCCAAGATACAGACGCCAATAAACCACGGCGGCACTAAGCATAAAGCGAGCGCTGCATTTACAGGCAGCTTTTTGATGAGATAGCGAATAAAAGAGCCAAAAAGATCTTGTTGATGCAATGTTCCATCCAGATCGAAAAATATCTGCCGCATAAAAGCTCCTGCCAATAGTACTTATGAAAATCGCACTGATGGCGATACCAAGACTATTTGGTCGATCAATCATGTATCTACTGCGCTGAAAGCGCTGCCCTTAAATAGCCCTGATGCCGTTCTAAACTTGCCTTCGCCAGCTCAGCACTCACGCCACTGAGCACCATCAATATCGCCGGTTTCACCTCAAAATCAGTCTGAGATAGCACCTCTTTCGCTTGAGTAATTGAGATACCCGTTGCCTCAGAGACAATACGACAAGCACGGTCCACCAACTTTTCATTGGTCGCTTTTACATCAACCATGAGGTTTTGATAAACCTTGCCGAGCTTGACCATCGCCCCCGTCGAAATCATATTCAACACCAATTTTTGTGCTGTGCCTGACTTCATCCGAGTCGAACCCGTCAATGCTTCTGGCCCTACAACGGGAGAAATAGCGATATCAGATTCATGGGAGATTGGGGAATCAGGGTTACAGGAGATCGCCACAGTGATGCAGCCAATGCTTTTAGCATAACGCAACGCACCGATAACATAAGGAGTTCGGCCTGATGCAGCGAGCCCGACAACGCAATCTTTTGCCGTGAGCTGATTCGCTTTTAAGTCTTCTTCTCCAAGCGTAAAGCTGTCTTCAGCCCCCTCTACCGCTTTTAAAAGCGCACCTGGGCCACCAGCGATTAATCCCACCACCAGCTCAGCAGGTACGCCAAATGTAGGTGGGCACTCCGATGCGTCTAACACACCAAGCCTTCCGCTAGTACCTGCACCGAGATAAATTAGACGGCCACCGCACTTTAATGCGTCTGCTGCACTATCTATAGCATGAGCAATTTGGGGCAGAACAAGCGCTATCGCCTGCGGAACTTTGCGATCTTCATCGTTAAAGAGGGTGACCATGTCAAGTGTAGAGAGCGTATCCAGCGTCATTGTGGCGGGATTACGGGTTTCTGATACCAGTTTGCCTAGGTCCATCGTGCCAGAAGCGGTGTTTGTCACAGTAGCCTCATTATCTAGAGTATAAATTTATTGAATGCTTGCCTTAGTTTACCGCTAGCTGAGCAAAAAGATGTCTTTTCTGATAAAAATTACACGGCTGAAATTAGTCTAATGACGATTAGCGGCGTATAATCCCCGCCCCGCTAACGAGATGAGAAAAACCATGGCCCTGCTTATCACAAAAAAATGCATCAACTGCGATATGTGCGAGCCGGAGTGCCCGAACGAGGCAATATCCATGGGAGATAGCATCTATCAGATCGATCCAGATCGCTGCACAGAGTGCGTTGGGCATTACGATGTCCCCACCTGCATGAAAGTGTGCCCAATTGATAATACTATTCTGAAAGATCCGGCACACGTAGAAAGCAATGAGCAACTTTGGGATAAATTTGTGCTCTTGCACCACGCAGACAAAATCTAAGCTATTCGTTTTGCCACAAAAACAACAAAGGCGCGATAATCGCGCCTTTAGATTGCTGTAACGCCGCTCTTATTGGGCGTTCTGGCGATTCCACTCTGCGAGTAAAATCCCCGCAGCAACAGAGATATTTAACCCTCTGACTTTACCTGTACCGCTAATAGAAACGTTGAGATCGTTCTTGTTCCCAATGCTTTCAGCAAGGTTATCGTCATCCTGTTTTAATACCAGCACCACTTTCTCAGGCAGCGTAGCTTTCTCTAGCGGTGTACCGCTATTGTTAGAGGTCGTTACAATGGCATAGCCCGCTTTGCGAAACTCATCCAATGCTTCGAAGATATCCTCACCGTCAATCGCTTGTACATGCTCCGCGCCGCCTTCTGCGGTACGCACTGCTGCACCAGACTCCAGCAATGCTGGGTCGTTTAACAAGACGCCGTTCACCCCAAAGTGAGCACAGCTACGCATCATGGCACCCAAGTTGTGTGGGTTTGCGATACCATCGAGCGCTAGTACACAGTCGCGCTCACGCGGCTGCTCTAAATAATCAGCAGTACTAAAACCTTTGCGGCGCTTAATAATGAAACATACGCCGCCGTGGTGTTCTGTACCCGATGCCTTCGTCAGTTCTGCATCATCAACAACATGGTAGGCTTTGCGGTTTGCCGCCATCCAACGAAGTGCCTCACGAAAACGCGGGGTAACAGACTGTACGAACCATGCACGAACAATGGATTCAGGACGGTTTTGATAGAGTGCCTTACACGCTGTTTCACCATAGACTCGCGTCTCTTCCGCACGCTGACGACGGATTTGCTCTGGGTCGATACGTGTACGCCAGCTAGCTTGTTCACCGTCTTGACCTTCCTGTTCATCCTGCTCTACCGCAACCGGAGGACGGGAAACTGTTTTCCAAGGCGAGCTATACGGTGAATCGTAGTCGTCCTCTTTAGGCTCAGAGCGGCGTGGGCGATCGCTGTTTTGCGGGCCACGTTCACGGCGAGGATTATCTTTACGGGTACCGCCCGGACGCGGGCTATCTGAACGGGGATTTCCCGCACGGCCTTTATCCTGACGCCCTTTCCCAGACCGCTTATCTTTATTGCTGCTACTATCATCGTCACTACGGACGTACATCACTTTAACTTTGCCGTTTTTTCCACTGAATGAGTCGTTCATGCTTTTCTCCACGATCTGATGGCGCGCAGATTAACCGATGTAAGGCAGGTACGCTATGACTAAAAGCCAAAATCTATTGTTGATATTGAAGAAACCTGTTGGTACAAAAATTCCCCATCAACCATAATGCGTCATATTATCAAAACAAACATTGGGGAATTCTTTATGAATACCATCTGTCCATCATGCCAAACTGTTAATCGGGTCCCTGTCGAACGTATCGAAGATGGTGCTAAATGTGGACGCTGCGGACATACCTTGTTTGATGGTGAAGTTATCAATGCAACCGCCTCAACCCTTGATACGCTCTTACAGGATGACGTTCCTGTCGTTATCGACTTTTGGGCTCCATGGTGCGGCCCTTGTCGTAGCTTTGCCCCCATTTTTGAAGAGGTGGCAGAAGAACGAGCAAGTAACGTGCGATTCGTTAAGATTAACACCGAAGAAGAGGCAGCGCTAAGCGCTCGTTTCCGTATTCGCAGTATTCCGACCATCATGATGTTCCATAAAGGCCAAATGGTCGATATGTTAAGTGGCGCACTCCCTAAAGCGCCGTTTAATGAATGGTTAGATGAGTCATTGAAAACAAAGTCCGTATAAAGCCATTATTGTTCTAGTCAGTATCAAAACATCAAATTGCAGATGACTCTCAGTCTGCAATTTGATCCTTTTTAGGCCTCTCGCCATACCGCTATAAATTCACTACACCTTATTCACCAGCTTGTTTAGAATGCTGCTATTTCCTACTGGAAATATCATGTCCACTTCTCTCTTATCATCGGACGATAGCGTTACAGAGCCTACTCATACGGGTAATGCTGTATTGCAACTGCGTCAGAGCCGCATTGCTCTCTCGACACGCCCTTTTCGCGCCAGAGGCTGCCGAGTAAAACGCTGCGATTATTGTCTGTTACCGCAACGCTTATGCCTTTGCCAACATATTGTTTCTACCGAAGCAAAAAGCCTCTTTGCGCTGCTGATGTACGATACCGAGCCACTGAAACCCAGCAATACAGGCCGTTTAATTGCAGATACGCTACCAGAAACACATGCGTTTCTTTGGTCTAGAACCGATACCGACCCGGACTTATTAGCGCTGATTAATCACCCCGATTTGCAACCCTATGTTGTTTTCCCTGACTCTTACTGTGAGCCAAGCAGAGCAACCACCAGAATCAACCTAGAGACAGGTAAACGCCCTCTCTTTATTATGCTGGATGGAACTTGGCCCGAAGCTCGGAAAATGTTTCGTAAAAGCCCCTATCTCGATAAGTTTCCTGTGATCTCATTGGATTTGAGTACCGTTTCTGCCTATATGTTACGAGAGGCTTATCGGCAAGAGCAGCACTGCACCGCTGAAGTCGCTATTGCTCTGCTGGATCAAATGCACGATACCGAAGCAGCACATATACTGGCACAGCACTTCATTCTCTTTAAAAAGCACTATTTAGCCTCAAAATTTAACCGCACAGTGGAGAGCATCACAATAAACCCCAGTAGAAATGCATAGAATCGGTTAGGTGACGCAGGAGAAGCGAATTATGAGTCAGCGTGGATTAGAAGCTCTATTACGGCCTAAAGCGATTGCAGTGATTGGCGCATCGGTTAATCCTGCCCGTGCTGGGTATTTTATGATGAATAACCTGCTATCCAGCGGATTTCGTGGCCCTATCATGCCCGTTACGCCAAAATATAAGGCCGTTGCGGGGGTGTTGGCTTATCCCGATATCGCCAGTTTGCCGCTATCACCCGATTTGGCAATTCTCTGTACGAACCCCAAACGCAATTTAGCGCTATTAGAAGAGTTGGGTGCGCGCGGCTGTGCAACGGTCATCATTCTTGCCTCCCAGCCTCAACAAGAGCAGGAACTCAAATCCTGTGCTCAGCGCCTTGGTATTCGTATGCTCGGCCCGAATAGCCTCGGCGTGCTTGCCCCTTGGGGAAAGCTGAACGCTAGCTTCTCCCCTGTACCTATTCTTCCTGGAAAAATTGCCTTCGTTTCACAATCTGCCGCCGTTGCTAACACTATTCTTGATTGGGCACAGCAGCGTGAAATTGGCTTTTCCTATTTTGTCGCTTTAGGGGATAGCTTAGATATCGATGTGGATGAAGTTCTAGATTTTCTCGCCCGCGATAGCAAAACTAGCGCTATTTTGCTTTATCTAGAGCATTTGCAGGACGCACGGCGCTTTCTTTCCGCTAGCCGTAGTGCTTCACGTAATAAACCCATTTTGGTGATTAAGAGCGGCCGTAGTTCTCAGGCTCAGGCGTTACTCAACAGTCAGCCGGGATTAGATACCGCTTATGATGCCGCTATCCAGCGGGCGGGTATCTTGCGAGTTCAGGATACTCACGAGCTTTTCTCCGCAGTAGAAACGCTGAGTCATATGACACCGTTACGTGGGGAGAAATTAGTCATTATCAGCAATGGCGCAGCCCCAGCAGCAATGGCGCTTGATCAGTTGTTGGCACACAATGGCAAGTTAATGCCGTTAAGCGATGAATGCAGTCAAGCTTTAGCAACACAGCTTGGCGACTATATTACGATTAATAATCCACTCGACCTGCGTGACAATGCCACACCGGAGAGCTATCACATCGCATTAAATACACTGCTTAGCGACCCTAACTGCAATGCGATTTTACTCATTCATGCCCCTAGCGCCGTTGCGCCTGCGAAAGAAACCGCGATACGGCTCATTCAAACGATCAAACAGCACTCGAGAGGCAAAAGAGTTGCTATCCTGACTAACTGGTGTGGAGAACACTCCTCACAGGAAGCACGTCGCTTGTTTACAGAAGCGTCTCTGCCAACCTACCGCACACCTGAAGGGGCCATTACTGCATTTATGCATATGGTGGAATATCGCCGGAATCAAAAACAGCTCATGGAAACGCCTACATTGCTGTCTCGTCATAATGGCAATACCGTGAAAGCACGAGATTTGATTCAGCAGATCCTTGCTGATGGTGGCACGCATTTAGATACCCATGAAGTTCAAGATATTCTTCGTATTTATGGGCTAAAAACACTGCCTACATGGATAGCGAATGACAGCGTGGAAGCCGTGCATATTGCCGAACAAATTGGCTATCCCGTTGCCATTAAGCTGCGCTCCCCCGATATCCCGCATAAATCTGAAGTTCAAGGGGTCATGCTCTATTTAAGGACTTCAGAAGAAGTACAACGAGCAGCTTTCGATATTATCGATCGTGTGAAGCTTACCTATCCTCAAGCCAGAATTCATGGGCTGTTAGTACAAAGTATGGCTAACCGTGCTGGTGCCCAGGAACTGCGGATTTCTGTTGAAATGGATGCGGTATTCGGGCCAATCATCATGCTTGGAGAAGGAGGAATTGAGTGGCGTAGAGAGCAGGATGCTGTCGTTGCACTACCACCGCTCAATATGACACTTGCGCGCTATATGGTGTTACAAGCACTGAAGAGTGGAAAAATTCGGGGCAGCAGCGCCTTGGCTCCTTTGGATATCCCCGCATTAAGCGAGCTACTGGTGCAAGTCTCTAACCTAATATTAGAGTGCCCAGAGATTACTCATTTAGACATACACCCTTTACTTGCCGCAGGTGATGATTTCACATTACTTGATGTTTCGATGCAGCTAACGCCCTTTAGCGGTGACCCACAGGCTAGGCTTGCGATTCGTCCCTATCCACAAGAGTTTGAGCAGAATGTACTCTTGAAAGATGGGTCTCAATGTCTGTTTCGTCCTATCCTGCCGGAAGATGAGCCACTATTAAAACAATTCATCGACCTCGTTACCAAAGAGGATCTCTACTATCGTTATTTTAGTGAGATAAATGAATTTACCCATGAAGATCTAGCGAATATGACGCAGATTGATTATGACCGAGAAATGGCATTTGTCGCCGTTAGAAGTAAGCAAGGCGAAAATGAAATTATCGGCGTAACCCGTGCACTTTCTGACCCAGATAATACTGATGCCGAATTTGCAGTCTTAGTTCGCTCAGACCTGAAAGGATTAGGATTGGGCCGAAAATTGTTGGAGAAAATGATTCACTATGCGACTCAGCACGGGATCGCTCGGTTAACCGGCATTACCATGCCCAATAATCGAGGAATGATCACGTTAGCTCAGAAGTTAGGGTTTCATGTTGATATGCAGATAGAAGATGGCATAGTCAATCTCGAGCTATCACTGAAGCCACATTAATAGAAACGTAGGTGATAGTTTCGTGCGCACAAACGCAAAAGATACTCCAAATTGTAAACAGTAATGGTATTATCCACGATCCTACGGTTTAGAGTTCTTAATATATGGCAGTGAAGCCATACAACAACAAGAGAAGATACGCACTGTGATGTTGTCTAAATTCAAACGTACCAAACATCAACAACACCTTTCACAACTGCCTAAACTTCACCAAACGGTTGATGATGTTCAAACCCTGTTCTGTCCGAAAGTCTTTAGGGATACCCTGTTAGAGCGTATCGCCAAAGCCCAGCACAGAATTTATCTGGTTGCCCTCTATCTGGAGCAAGATGACGCAGGGCAGGATATTCTGAATGCCTTATATCAGGCAAAACAGCAGCGCCCAGAGCTAGAAATTTTTGTTTTGGTCGATTGGCATCGTGCTCAACGCGGACGTATTGGCGCTGCAGCAGAAAATACCAACGCAGATTGGTATTGCCGTATGACAGAACAATATCCTGGTGTTGCTGTCCCCATCTATGGCGTACCCGTTAATACAAGGGAAGCCTTAGGCGTTCTGCATTTAAAAGGCTTCATCATTGATGACACGCTGATTTATAGTGGTGCCAGCCTCAATGACGTCTATCTGCATAAGCATGATAAATATCGCTATGATCGTTATCAGCTACTACGTAACGCTGATATGACGGATACTATGATTGCTTATATTAAGCAGCATATCCTTTCAGCTAGTGCCGTGCAGCGCTTAGATCGGGTTGATCGCCCTAAAAGTCTTGAAATTAAAAATGATACTCGCCATTTTCGTCAACACTTACGTACCGCGGGTTATCAGTTTGATGGGCAAGCAACGAATGAGCAGCTATCTGTTATTCCATTAGTAGGTTTAGGTAAGAAAAGCCCACTGAATAAAGCCATACATCATTTGATGGCCAGCGCAGAAAAAAAACTAACCATTTGTACTCCTTACTTTAATTTGCCAGCACCTCTGGTCAAAAATATTATTTATCTACTTCGAAACAACGTGGAAGTAGAGATCATTGTGGGTGACAAAACGGCCAACGATTTCTACATCCCTGAAAGCGAGCCTTTTAAGATTATTAGTGCACTGCCCTATCTTTATGAGATTAACCTTCGCCGCTTTCTATCACGTTTGCAACGCTTTACTGATTCAGGATTACTCACTGTTAGGTTATGGAAAGACAAAGATAATAGCTTCCATTTAAAAGGCATGTGGGTTGATGACCGTTGGCAACTGATTACGGGAAATAATCTTAACCCTAGGGCGTGGCGGCTTGATTTAGAGAACGCTATCCTTATTCATGATCCACAACATGAGTTAAGCGAACAGCGCCAGAAAGAGCTCGAGTGCATCCGTACTCATACAGCTAAGGTAAATCACTATCAGGAGTTGGAGAGTATCCAGCGATACCCGGTTAAAGTTCGCAAACTGATCCGCCGCTTACGTCGTATTCGAATTGACCGACTGATTAGCCGAATTCTTTAGCTCTGCTTTTATGTCTAAGATCGCTGACAGTGGCTGTAAGGCCACTTCAGTGCTCGAGGTATATATAACAGCTACAAGGTAGATTTGAGGGCTAACCATATGCTTATTCGACGTACTTTGTATCCATTACTCCTCTACTCTTCCCTTCTATGTACTTATGGGTGCAGCCATTTATCGTCTGATCAATGGAGTGGCAAAGATAAACTCCAACACTTTGTAGGCTCAGCAGCTATCGCAGCAGGGGCAACCGCTTATGCAGAACAACAAAATCTAAGCCATGCACAGAGCCGAAACGTTGGTCTGATGTTTACGGTAGGGCTTGGCGTGGCCAAAGAGCTTTATGATAGCCGTAGAGACGGCACAGGCTGGAGCTGGAAAGATCTGGCTTGGGATATTGCTGGGGCCGCCGTAGGTTACTCAATCTATGAAAGTATGAGTCAACGATAATTTTATACTCCTCTTTACCATTTATTTAACTTTCCAATTACGTCAACTTTCTTCTATAAATTAGATGAGATCTAAATCACAAAACCACATAGTTACCGGTAACATTTAGCTGATAACACATGTTAAGATAGCCTCATATAGTATGACTCACCAATAATTTTAGTCGTGGTTGATGTTTTATCGTTTCAGAGCTAATCCATATGTTGGAACGATCAAAATACCGTAAGAACAATATTTGTTGCGTAAACATTGATGTCGAACTAGAGAAAGTCATCGCTCGTGCGCTCAGCACAATTAGGAGAAGCAACTTAATGAACAATGTAATTAAACAAGTCACTGCCAGAATTGCTGAACGCAGCGCAACTACCCGAGCCCGCTATCTAACTCAGATGAAAGAGCAGGCTGAACACGGTAAAAATCGTGCATCTCTGAGTTGCGGTAATCTCGCCCATGCGGTGGCTGCTTGCGATAACTCGCAGAAAGGCCGAATTCTTGATATGACCCGAGCTAATATCGCTATCATCACAGCCTATAACGATATGCTTTCTGCTCATCAGCCATATGCTCTTTATCCTGATGAAATTAAGAACGTGCTGTCTGAAATAGGGCATAGCGCTCAGGTTGCAGGTGGCGTCCCTGCCATGTGCGATGGTGTCACACAAGGTCAACCGGGAATGGACATGTCGCTGTTCTCCCGCGATGTCATTGCTCAAGCTACCGCTGTTTCACTGAGCCACAATACGTTTGATGCTACCCTTCTATTGGGTATCTGCGACAAGATTGCCCCAGGACAACTCATGGGAGCATTGATGTTTGGGCATCTGCCAACAGCATTTATTCCTGCTGGGCCAATGTCTACCGGTATCAGCAATAGCGAAAAAGTAAAAGTTCGCCAACAGTATGCCGCCGGTGAAGTGGGTAAAGATGCTCTGCTAGAAATGGAGTGTAATGCTTATCACGAGCCAGGTACCTGTACCTTCTACGGCACTGCAAACACTAACCAACTGGTCTTTGAAGCAATGGGCTTAATGTTGCCCGGCTCTGCATTTGTTCCTCCTCATACGGAATTGCGTCACGCATTGACAGCAGAGGCTTCTCGCCGTTTGGCTTCAGAGATCTCTGGTAGCTCAAACTATCGTCCATTAGCTGACGTGGTTGATGAGCGTAGCCTCGTTAACGGCTTAGTCGCATTATTAGCCTCTGGTGGTAGCACGAACCATACTTTACACATGGTGGCTGTTGCCCGAGCTGCTGGCTTGATTGTTACTTGGGATGATTTTCACGATCTTTCTGAAGCCGTTCCGCTCTTGGTACGTGTTTATCCTAATGGCCCAGAAGATATTAATGAGTTTCACCGCGCTGGCGGTGTACCACTGCTGCTGAAAAAACTATCCCAACGTGGCTTACTCAACATGGATGCTATTCCAGCGTTTGGCACAATGAGTGATTACTTCTGTGAGCCCGTTCTAGAAAATGGTCAGCTACAGTGGAAAGAAGTGGAAGAGTCTCGCAACGCAGCAGTGATTTCCACAGGAGAGAGTGAGTTTAGTCATATCGGTGGCCTAAAAGTGCTCGATGGTAATATCGGCCGTGCCGTGATCAAGATAAGCGCTGTTGCACCTGAACATCATGTCATCCAAGCACCAGTTGCTATTTTTACCTCTCAGTATGACGTTGTTGATGCTTATAAAGCGGGAAAACTGAATAAAGATGTCATTGTCGTTGTTCGGTACAATGGCCCTGCCGCAAATGGTATGCCAGAGCTTCATACTCTAATGCCTATCTTAGGCAATATCCAAAATGCCGGCTTTAAAGTAGCGTTAGTGACCGATGGGCGTCTTTCTGGTGCATCAGGTAAGATCCCTGCGGCTATTCATGTAACCCCAGAAGCGATTAAAGGCGGAGATATTGGTCGGTTACGTGAAGGTGATATAGTCACACTAGATGCCACAAAAGGGACGTTGAGTACAGATGTGGCTCTCTCTACACGAGAGATTACTACTCCTGATTTATCGAAAGAACAACGCGGGTTTGGTCGTGAAATGTTCTCAATATTCAGGAATCAGGTCTCCAGTGCAGAAACTGGTGCAATGGTATTCGAATTAAATTAGTCCCTTCTAATAGGATAGCGGTATGTAAAAAGGCTTTTTGCATACCGTTTTAATGACTCCCTTCTCTTCGATATACATCAAAACATCTTCTATTTATATCAAACAGCGCTTAATTCAGCCTATTGATGCACATCTTTGCTCTCATTCCCTAGACGTAGACACTACACATATATGCCTAAAAAGGCGTTACTTAGTATTCCCTGAGTGCTCACCCCCAGTACTTTAGATAGTAAAACAGTTAAAAGTGAGGATGGACTAGGACGTCAACAGATAGGAGTGTTATCCACCGGAATAGTTTAGAGGTAGGAGTACTATTGAATTAACGTTCTTTGGATGCTTACATGCAAAAAAGCCCTCTGCTTTCGCAAAGGGCTTTTTCTTTATTAAAGTCTGGCAGTGTCCTACTCTCGCATGGGGAAACCCCACACTACCATCGGCGCTACGGCGTTTCACTTCTGAGTTCGGCATGGGGTCAGGTGGGACCACCGCGCTGTTGCCGCCAGACAAATTCTTTTAATACTACTTATTAAGTGGTGCTGATACCCAGAGTCGAACTGGGGACCTCACCCTTACCAAGGGTGCGCTCTACCAACTGAGCCATATCAGCGCCTAATCCACGCATTATCAGATAATCGATCTGATAATTA
>DF158891.1:5324-35244 GCA_000307305.1 Enterobacteriaceae bacterium B14 | reverse complement strand
TGCCGAACTAGTCGGCGCGGGGCGTATAGTACGCCATTCCGCTTCAGAGTCAATCGCTGTTTTAGCCTATTTACTCTGCTCATTCCGTCGCTGTGTCTTGTTGCTCACAGTGCCGAGTTGATGGAGGCGCATTATAGGGAGTTATCTAACATGCGCAACCATAAATTTGCAGAAATAGGCCTGTTTGCTGCATTCCACAGCAATACCCCCGGTTATACCAAGTTGCCCACAAACTTATCCACAGAGCGTGAGGTAACTCAAAAATTGACGAGCATCACGCAAACGTTTCCGTTACAATTCTTCGGTAAAACGAAGCTTCGAAATAGAGAGTTGCGTTACATAATTTCCGATAAAGATTATGTAACGTTCTTTCCGTTCACTTAAACCGTTAGGAATATATCCAGCTATGCAACAGCCCCGTCCAATCCGTCGTGCCTTACTCAGCGTGTCTGATAAAAATGGCATCGTTGAATTTGCTCAAGCGTTGTCTCAACGTGGAATCGAACTCCTTTCTACCGGAGGAACTGCAAAGCTACTCGCCAACGCAGGCCTGCCAGTAACTGAAGTGTCCGATTACACCGGATTCCCTGAAATGATGGATGGGCGAGTTAAAACGCTGCACCCGATGGTCCACGGTGGAATCTTGGGCCGTCGCGGCCAAGATGATGAGATAATGGCAAAACATGCTATTCAGCCTATCGATATGGTGGTCGTCAACCTCTACCCTTTCGCGAGCACCGTTGCCCGTGAAGGTTGCACGTTGGAAGATGCCGTAGAAAATATTGATATTGGTGGCCCTACGATGGTGCGCTCTGCGGCTAAGAACCATAAAGATGTCGCTATCGTAGTAAACAGTGGTGATTACGATGTCATTATTGCAGAGCTGGATAAGAACAACGGTAGCCTAACGCTGGAGTCTCGCTTCAATCTCGCTATCAAAGCGTTTGAGCACACCGCCGCCTACGATGGCATGATTGCCAACTATTTTGGCTCGCTAGTACCTGCCTATCATGGTGAAACAGATAAGCCTTCAGGCCGTTTCCCTCGCACATTGAATATGCAGTACCTGAAAAAGCAGGATATGCGCTACGGTGAAAACAGCCATCAAGATGCTGCCTTCTATATAGAAGAGCATTTAACGGAAGCATCTGTCGCGACAGCAGAGCAGTTACAAGGCAAGGCCCTCTCCTATAATAACATCGCTGATACCGATGCTGCGCTAGAGTGCGTTAAAGAGTTCTCTGCCCCTGCCTGCGTTATTGTGAAACACGCTAATCCATGCGGCGTCGCCACAGATACAAGTATTCTTGCCGCTTACGAGCGTGCTTATAAGACCGATCCAACCTCTGCGTTTGGCGGCATCATCGCCTTTAACCATGAGTTAGATGCGGAAACGGCTCAAGCGATTATTAGTCGCCAGTTCGTTGAAGTTATTATCGCCCCTAAAGTCAGCAGTGATGCATTACAGTTGCTAAATGCCAAGCAAAACGTTCGCGTCTTAGTCTGTGGTGAATGGCAACATCGTCAGCCAAGCCTCGATTTCAAACGCGTTAACGGCGGCCTGTTAGTACAAGACCGTGACCTTGGCATGGTGACAGTTTCTGATCTGAAAATAGTCACAGAGCGCCAACCTACCGAGAAAGAGATGCAAGACGCCCTCTTCTGCTGGAAAGTCGCGAAGTTCGTTAAATCAAATGCGATTGTTTACGCTAGAGACAATATGACTATCGGTATTGGTGCAGGCCAAATGAGCCGTGTCTACTCCGCTAAGATTGCAGGCATTAAGGCGGGTGACGAAGGATTAGAGGTCGCTGGTGCAGTTATGGCTTCCGATGCATTCTTCCCATTCCGCGATGGTATTGATGCCGCCGCTGCCGTTGGGATTACCTGTGTAATTCAGCCTGGCGGCTCCATTCGCGACGATGAGGTTATCGCTGCTGCCAACGAACACGGCATTGCGATGATTTTCACAAATATGCGCCATTTCCGTCACTAATCGCCACAATCTCCACGTGTGCTCTTTTGGGCACACGTTTTATTAGGAATCCTCTGATGAATATCTTAATTATTGGTAATGGTGGCAGAGAACACGCTCTCGCATGGAAAGCTGCCCAATCTCCTCTAGCCAAGAAAGTCTATGTTGCCCCAGGGAATGCGGGAACAGAGCTAGAAGCTAATCTTGAAAACGTCGATATTAGCGTCACCGATATTAAAGGCTTGCTTGAGTTTGCCCAATCAAACCATATAGGCCTTACGATTGTCGGCCCTGAAGCACCACTCGTTATTGGGGTTGTTGATACATTCCGCGCTGCCGGTTTAAAGATCTTTGGCCCAACTCAAGCCGCAGCACAATTAGAAGGATCAAAAGCCTTCACCAAAGACTTTCTAGCCCGCCACCATATCCCAACCGCTGAGTACTCTAACTTCACCGAAGTTGAACCTGCTCTTCGCTACGTGCAATCGAAAGGCGCGCCTATTGTCATTAAAGCTGATGGTCTTGCTGCAGGTAAAGGCGTCATCGTGGCGATGACATTGGAGGAAGCAGAAACCGCAGTGAAAGACATGCTTGCGGGTAACGCCTTCGGTGATGCAGGGCATAGGATTGTCGTCGAGGAGTTTCTGGACGGTGAAGAAGCCAGCTTTATCGTAATGGTCGATGGTCAAAACGTTTTACCGATGGCAACCAGCCAAGACCATAAACGTGTCGGCGATGGCGATACAGGCCCTAACACAGGTGGCATGGGCGCCTACTCCCCCGCACCTGTCGTCACCGATGAGATCCACCAGCGAGTCATGGATGAAGTGATTTGGCCTACCGTTCGAGGAATGGCTGCTGAAGGCACCCCTTATTCAGGCTTCTTATACGCAGGCTTAATGATTTCTCAATCAGGGCAACCTAAGGTTATCGAGTTTAACTGCCGCTTTGGCGATCCAGAAACACAGCCCATTATGTTACGTATGCGCTCCGATTTGGTTGAACTATGTCTTGCTGGGGCAGAAGGCAAGTTAGATGAGAAAAGCTCTGAGTGGGATGAGCGTGCTGCGCTGGGAGTCGTTCTGGCTGCTAAAGGTTATCCGAATGACTATCCGAAAGGCGATATCATCACTGGACTGCCACAAAAAGATCAACCGGGTGAGAAAGTCTTCCATGCTGGAACGCAAATCGCAGGAGACAACGTGCTAACCAACGGTGGCCGAGTTCTTTGCGTGACAGCATTAGGTGACTCTGTTGCACTGGCTCAAAAAAATGCATACCAGTTAGCAGAAACCATTAATTGGCCTGGGCGTTTTTATCGCAAAGATATCGGTTATCGTGCGATAGATCGCGACTAATCCATTTGGTCTATTTGACGCGCATGTTGATTGGAATCTATTGATTAGCATGCGCAGAGTGATGCCTGATATTGAAGGTCGGATAAACTGATTAAGAGAGCGGTTTATCTATCGACCATTGGCAAACCGCTTCATTTGTTGCCAATAGTAGCTGCGTTCCTTCTGGCCCTTCTAGCCACGCAACATTAAATGGCTCATTTGGATGACTGATTTTATTGGTAGCACGAGCGAATGTCTCTGCATCAATCGGTAATGAAACATGCTTACCTTCGCATGTCGTCACCCTCCCATCCTGCCACTTTCCCTGCACCAAGGTAATTCTACCTACATTCAGCGCCCCAGAAAGTTCAACGAGCTGTTGGGATTCATAGTGATAACGCGAGATATCATCCTCTGTTAAAGATGTTTTTACCGCCCCTTGCTGGCGCTGCATGTAACTTACATGATTATCTGCATCAAAGCGTAACTGGACCTTAGTTCGAAGCTCGTCCATACGCACTTCATTCACTTGGCTTAATTTGCCATCGAGATACTCATAGCGACCAATAACAGCACTCGTCCCGTTATAAGGACTATATACGCTTAATATGATGCTAGGTTGTCGACCATAGTCTTTACGCCAGATGCGTATCGCCCCTTGATCTGCGATCAACCCAGTCGAGGTATAAGTCGCTTCGGGGAGTTGGCTCCCGCAGCCAACCAGTCCGCTAATAAATAGAGCAGACAGACAGAAACGAGATAAAAACAAAAGGGGCCTTTTCTTAGCCCCCTTGCTTACTCTTTTTGCTTGCACGTTAATATTACTTAACGGCTTCTTTCAGTGCTTTGCCAGAAACGAAAGCAGGCACGTTAGCAGCAGCGATCTTAATTTCTTTACCCGTTTGTGGGTTACGGCCAGTACGCTCGTTACGATGATTTACTTTAAAAGTACCGAAACCTACTAATTGTACTGGATCACCATCTTTTAGAGACTCAGTAATAGCTGCTAGGGTGGACTCCAGAGCGGCTTTAGCCTGTACTTTGGAAAGGTCTGCCTTGTCTGCAATTACATCAATTAATTGAGTCTTATTCATAAATTATCCTTACAGTGTGTTTATCGCTTGCAAAGCATCGAGTGCGATGGATAGGCCAGTTAAAGCACTCTCCTTGCATACACGCACCGATAGCCACTTTTTACGCCCCACAAATGTAGAACAGAGTAGGGGCCATGTGAAGCCCTAAGGCACGACAAATCAGGCCTTAAATCACGTTTTCTTCTCTTATTGGCTTAAATTTATACCAATGTTACTGATCGCGGCTTCCCGAAGGTCTGCTCGCAACCCTTTAATCAGTTCTAAATCCCGCTCTTCACACTCAGCCAACAGACGATAAATCTCCCACTGAATGTCGAATTCATCCTGAACTGCAGGCAACTCTTTCAGTTGATCGTCTGTCATTTCTTCACCGATCTGTGTCATTTCTAACATAGCAACGGTTCGAACAGACGCTTCACTGACAGCAATTGCATGGCTAAGCGTCTCACCACTCAAACGAGAGTGAATAGCCTCGCCTAATGCAATACACGCATCGATAGCAGGATAAACACCATATATATCGAATTGCTCTGCATCGGGAATGGCATCTTCTAACTTCTCTAACTGACTGTCAAAATTTACTTTTGCGTCTTTCACTACCAGCGTTTCCCATAGCAGATCCAGAATACGGCGATAAACGGCCGGATCTCCGAACGCTGACTGAAGGCAAAATATCTGGTAATTAGGATACATTCGCTCACATAAGCAAGCCATAAACGTCAGATGCTGCCAGCTTTCCAGCTTTTCCATACGCTTATGAATAGGGTTACGCAACATGCCGAAGTCTCATCATAAGTAATCTGCGCAGTGTACCTTAAATACTTTCCACTGCCACCCTTCAATACATCACTCAAATGCTGCCGGAGAGCGCATCCAGCGCTGAAATGCAGGCCTATTTGACGCAATAGCATCCGCCCAGCGAGTCGGTTCGGGTAAACGGTAGCCGCGCATACAACAACGCGTCCACGCCAATGCACTCTCGGTACTCACTCGATGCCCCGATGAAATGAACAGAGGATTACACTTTGCCTTGCTGCGCCACACCCAGCCAAGCTGCTCGTCTTTATCCATTAATGGCTGCAATGCATCCACACCCTCACCTAATGGCTCTGCTCGCCCGCAGAGACGGTTCTTGGCAACGCCAATAGTAGGAGTATCAACAAGCAAACCAAAATGGCTGGCGATTCCGAGCCGACGCGGATGAGAGATACCGTGCCCATCAACAAAAAGCAATTGGGGGCGCTGTTTTAACTGCTGCCACGCTACCATGAGCGCAGGATGCTCTCGAAACGACAGCAGCCCCGGAATATAGGGCAATACCGTATCAATGCGCGCAATCTGGTATTCCACTAGCTCAAGATCGGGAAAGCTCAGTACCGCGATGGCGGCCCGAGTGACCTTCCCTTCCTGCTCAAACCCCACATCAGCACCCGCAATCCATTGAGGCGTCACAAAATCATAATCGTCATAGCGAATCACTTGAGACGCTTTTTCAACCTGCTCTTTGCGTAATAATGAGGTGTCTATCATGCGGTTTAACCGTGGTATTTCGCAGAGTGTGCATGAACAGCGTCAACAAATGCACCCGCATGTTCCGGTGGAACATCCTGATGGATGCCGTGCCCCAGATTGAAAACGTGGCCTTCACCCTTGCCGTAACGGGAGAGGATCAGCTCGGCTTCCTCAGCAATACGAGCCGGTGGCGCATAGAGAATAGAAGGATCCATATTGCCTTGCAGTGCAACTTTATCGCCAACACGGCGGCGTGCTTCGCCAATATCCGTAGTCCAATCCAGTCCCAAAGCATCACAACCCGTAGCAGCCATATCTTCTAGCCACTGTCCGCCACCTTTGGTAAAGAGCGTAACGGGAACGCGTCGGCCTTCATTCTCACGAATTAAACCATTCACAATTTTGTGCATGTAATTAAGGGAGAACTCGCAGTAATCGCGTGGCGTCAATACTCCGCCCCACGTATCGAAAATCATCAGTGATTGTGCGCCCGCCTTCACCTGAGCATTCAGATAAAGAATCACGCTATCTGCCAGCTTATCCAGTAGCAAATGCAACGTTTCAGGCTCTGCATACATCATCTTTTTGATGCGAGTAAAGGCCTTGCTACTGCCACCTTCCACCATGTAGGTCGCCAGTGTCCACGGGCTACCAGAAAAACCGATGAGAGGAACGGCGCCCGCAAGATTACGGCGGATAGTGCGTACCGCATTCATCACGTAACCCAGTTCATCCTCTGGGTCAGGGATAGGTAATTTGGCAACATCGGCATGACATGTAATAGGGTGAGAGAATTTAGGCCCTTCGCCCGCCTCGAAATGAAGGCCTAACCCCATCGCATCAGGGATAGTCAAAATATCGGAGAACAGAATTGCCGCATCCAGCGCATATCGGCGCAGTGGCTGTAAAGTAACCTCGCAGGCGAGATCCGCATTTTTGCACAGAGACATGAAATCACCAGCCTCAGCGCGAGTAGCCTTATACTCTGGCAAATAGCGCCCCGCCTGACGCATCATCCATACTGGCGTGACATCAACGGGCTGGCGTAATAAAGCGCGCAAGTAGCGATCGTTTTTTAACTCATTCATTTTTATGCTCCCTCAAATAGCGGCGGCATTGTAGCATGTTAGCCATCGTTGTCTTGTTCAGAACGGCAGAGCGCAACGGTGTCCTCAATAAGGCGACGAGCGACCGTTCCTACAGGCGGCAACACCGGCAATTTTTCATAATGGAACCAGCCTGCATCCAGCAATTCTTTGGGATCGTGTTTCAGTTCGCCCGAAGCATAATCAGCCAAAAAAGCCGTCATCAGCGAATGAGGAAAAGGCCAAGGCTGGGAGGTAACATAGCGCACATTACGCACACAGATATTGCTCTCCTCCATCACCTCGCGCGCCACCGCCTGTTCAAGCGTCTCACCTACCTCAACAAACCCAGCCAACGCCGTATAAATACCGCCACGATGGCGATGATGCTGAGCAAGTAAGATCTCTTCACCTTTACGAATAGCAACGATGATACAAGGGGCTATCTGTGGGTAGTAACGCTGATGGCATTCGGGGCATAAGCACGCCCACTCTTCACGGCTATGATACATTTTTGTGCCACAGTAGCCGCAGAAGAGATGTGAACGATAAAATTCGGCCAGTTGAACCGCTTTTCCTGCCAGTTGAAAAAGATCTTTATCCTCATCGAGTAACTGACGAACAGGCGCCATTCCCTCAGGCTTTGATTGGCACACTAACCAAACCGGCTCACCCAACCACTCTCCGATAGAAAACCCTGTAGTACCATTCAATGACCATTCAGATGCCCTTCCTTTTGGTAGAACACCCTGCGGTAACCAAATTTTTCCCTGATGGCAGACAAACCACCAGCCAAATTCTTCGCCTGTTAACAATTGTTCCATATCGCTCTTGCACAACCTCCAATACACTGGCAATCTGACGTCATTATTTTACATTTCTGTAACCAGTGTTACGTTTTATTTCATGCGGAGTCCACCATGCTCAATCAATTAGAAAGCCTGACTCAACGCGTTGGCGGCAGTAACAAATTAATCGACCAATGGCTTCAGGAAAGGAAGCTGCTACTTGTCGAGTATTATCACTTGGTCGGGATAAAACCCAATAAAGTAAAGCATGTCCCACTCGATGAATCTGCATTAGTGAGTTTTTGCCATCATTTGGTCGACTATCTTTCCGCCGGTCATTTTCACATCTACGATAGGATTGTAGAGCAGGCTGAAGGATCTTCTAGCCCAAAGTTAGCGCTAGCTCACAAAATCTATCCGAAATTAAAAGATAATACCCACCTCATTATGGAGTTTCACGATCGCTACTCAGATGCCATGATAGATGGTGATGATTGTGCACAACTGCATGAAGATCTCTCCCAAATAGGAGAGCATCTGGCCTCTCGTTTTACCATGGAAGATAAGCTGATTCAGATTGCGGCCGATGTGTGGGAAAGCACCTATGATGCATCGCTTGGTAATACAACATCGCCGCAGCTTTAACCGTGATTCATAAATGAATACAGTTTGAATGAAAATTGAGCTGCCATCATTTTAAAGTTGTCGTTTTTAAGTTGTAGTTTTTATCTCGGCTCTTATACTTAAAGCCATCTTGTCGGAGTGCCTAGCGCGTTTTTTACGCCAGGCTGAGACCGTTAATTCGGGATCCGCGGAACCTGATCGGGTTAATACCCGCGAAGGGAACAAGAGTAATTTCTTAAATGCTATCAGCAAGATGTTATCTATCTCCATTTCTACATGCTGATTGTCGTTACTCCTTCCGAGCTCCAGACAAGCAATTTTCCCCGTCATCTAATATGAATAGGAATTTGCTATGTCTACCCAATCTGTACCTGAAAATGTGAAGTCCCCAACGCGCAGAGAACTGCGTTCCGCCGCTCAAGCCTTTATTGATGATCTCAAAGGCGATGCCTTTCCCAACTCACAAAAAATCTACTTACAAGGCTCACGAGATGACCTCCGTGTTCCTATGCGAGAAATCAGCCTAAGCCCTACAATGGTGGGTGGCACAAGAGAAGAACCCAAATACGAAGATAACGAGGCCATCTGTGTTTATGACACCTCTGGCCCTTACGGTGACAAAAACGCCCATATTGATGTGCGAGCAGGTATCGCACCGATTCGTGCCAAATGGATAGCTGAGCGTACCGATACAGAGCAGCTCGAACAAGTAAGTTCTGGCTATACCCAGCAGCGCCTAGCCGACGATGGCTTAGATCACCTCCGCTTTAACCTGCTCTCTGCCCCCTTAAAAGCCAAGTCAGGCAAATGCGTCACCCAACTTCACTACGCCCGTGCCGGTATCATCACACCAGAAATGGAGTTTATCGCCATTCGTGAAAACATGGGGCGTGAGCGCATTCGCAGTGAAGTTCTGACTCAACAGCACCCAGGGCATGGCTTCGGCGCAAACCTGCCAGAGAACATTACCCCTGAGTTTGTCCGCGCAGAAGTCGCGGCTGGTCGGGCTATCATCCCAGCCAACATTAACCACCCTGAATCAGAGCCGATGATTATTGGCCGTAACTTTCTGGTGAAAGTAAACGCGAACATCGGTAATTCAGCGGTGACCTCCTCTATCGAAGAGGAGGTAGAGAAGATGGTCTGGTCAACTCGCTGGGGTGCAGACACGGTGATGGATCTCTCCACCGGACGCTATATCCACGAAACCCGTGAATGGATTTTACGTAACAGCCCAGTACCTATCGGCACAGTCCCAATCTATCAAGCACTAGAAAAAGCCAACGGTGTTGCTGAGGCATTAACGTGGGAGATGTTCCGCGATACGCTACTGGAGCAGGCAGAACAAGGCGTTGATTACTTTACTATTCACGCAGGCGTCTTACTGCGTTACGTGCCGATGACCGCCAAACGCCTGACAGGTATCGTCTCTCGCGGCGGTTCTATCATGGCGAAGTGGTGCCTCTCTCATCATCAGGAGAATTTCCTGTATCAGCACTTCCGTGAGATTTGTGAAATTTGTAGCCAGTACGACGTCGCCCTGTCGCTCGGTGATGGGCTGCGCCCCGGTTCAATTCAGGACTCCAACGATGAAGCCCAGTTTGCCGAACTGCATACGTTAGGTGAGTTGACGAAAATCGCATGGGAATATGATGTTCAAGTCATGATCGAAGGCCCAGGCCATGTTCCTATGCAGCGCATTCAACGCAATATGACCGAAGAGCTGGAACACTGCCATGAAGCCCCGTTCTACACATTAGGGCCGCTAACGACAGACATCGCCCCCGGCTATGATCACTTCACCTCCGGTATCGGCGCTGCAATGATCGGCTGGTTTGGTTGTGCAATGTTGTGTTACGTCACGCCAAAAGAGCACCTTGGCTTACCTAACAAAGAAGATGTTAAACAGGGCTTAATCACCTATAAAATTGCGGCTCATGCTGCCGATCTGGCGAAAGGCCACCCCGGTGCACAGATCCGTGATAACGCGATGTCGAAAGCCCGCTTCGAATTTCGTTGGGAAGATCAATTCAATCTTGCTTTAGACCCCCTCACCGCTCGCAGCTACCACGATGAAACACTGCCGCAAGAATCCGGCAAAGTGGCACATTTCTGCTCTATGTGCGGGCCAAAATTCTGCTCGATGAAAATCTCACAGGAAGTCAGAGACTACGCCGCAAGCCAAGCCATCACCGTACAAGAATCAGGTATGGTGCAAATGTCTGACACTTTTCGGGCAAAAGGCGGTGAAATTTACCATAGCCCTAACCAACTCAATCTTGAAGGAACGAATAATGAATAGCTTGACTGCACCTTTTGCAAAAACCGAATACCGCTTAGGGCTTTACCCCGTCGTAGATACGGTTGAGTGGATAGAAAGACTGCTAGACGCTGGGGTAAAAACGATCCAACTGCGCATCAAAGATAAGCAAGACAGCGACGTTGAAGAGGATATCAAAGCAGCGATTGCATTAAGTAAGCGCTATCAAGCACGTTTATTTATTAATGATTATTGGGCATTGGCGGTCAAGCACAGTGCCTACGGCGTTCATCTAGGGCAGGAAGATCTGGATACTGCAGATTTAGCGGCTATTCAGCAAGCGGGCCTGCGCCTTGGGGTATCGACTCACGACGATGCTGAGCTAGCTCGCGCCGTCGCTATTCGCCCCTCTTATATTGCGCTTGGGCATATCTTCCCTACTCAAACCAAGCAGATGCCGTCCGATCCACAAGGATTAACCGAGCTGAAGCGCCACGTTGCCACGATCCCTGATTACCCCACCGTCGCGATCGGCGGGATCAGTATCGATCGTGTGCCTGCCGTTCTCGGGTGCGGCGTAGGTAGCGTTGCCGTTGTCAGTGCTATCACTCAAGCGGCTGACTGGCGTGCAGCTACGGAAGAGCTACTACGTTTAATTGAGCATGAGGAGATACCTCATGTTATCTGACGATGAATTTCTACGCTATAGCCGACAACTGCTACTCGAAGAGATTGGCCCTGACGGGCAAGAGAAGCTGAAAAAGGCGACCGTGTTGATCGTCGGTTTGGGGGGGTTAGGCTCCCCAGCCTCACTCTATCTGGCTGCCGCAGGGGTAGGAACCTTGCTTCTCGCTGACGATGACACGCTACATGTCACCAATCTACAGCGGCAAATTCTATTTCGCACCACCGACCTCGGCGAACCCAAATCGACATCAGCCAAGCGGGCATTAACGGCTCTCAATCCCAATGTTGAAGCGATTGTTATTGATGAACGCCTGAGCGATGAAAACCTTCAGCAGTATGTTAAACGGGCCGATTTAGTCCTCGATTGCAGCGACAACATGGAGACTCGACACGCCGTTAACACCGCCTGTTATCAGGAAAAAACCTCGCTCATTAGCGGAAGCGCCGTTGGTTTTAGTGGGCAACTGTTGGTTATTGAGCCACCTTACACCCACGGCTGCTACTCATGCCTCTACCCTGATAACAGCGAGCCACAGCGTAACTGCCGTAATGCAGGCGTACTTGGCCCTGTTGTCGGAGCTATCGGCACAATGCAGGCGTTGGAAGCAATCAAAATACTGGCAGGTATACCATCAACACTCAGCGGAAAGCTTCGGCTGTTTGACGGTAAACAGAATAATTGGCTCACGCTACAACTCAATCGAGATAGTGCTTGCCCAGTATGTGGGGAGTCACATGAAAATCTTCATTAATGAATCCCCATTAACCCTTGAAGCCCCCTCAACAATTACCGAGCTTCTCAGCGTATTAGATCGCCACCAGCCGGGTACGGCATTGGCTATCAATCACGCGATTATTCCTCGCACCCAATGGGCTGAGCACCAATTACAAGACGGGGATCATATCTTACTCTTTCAAGCCATTGCTGGGGGCTAACATGTTAAAAATTGCTGATACCACCTTTACCTCTCGGCTCTTCACCGGAACAGGGAAATTCGCGACACCTCATCTGATGCGTGATGCAATAGCTGCCTCTGGCTCACAGCTTGTAACAATGGCAATGAAACGCGTCGATTTGCAGGCAGGCAACGATGCCATCCTTGCTCCCTTGCAACAATTAGGTATTCGATTGCTGCCGAACACGTCTGGCGCGAAAACAGCAGAGGAGGCTATTTTTGCAGCCCAGCTCGCCAGAGAAGCGCTAGGGACTCACTGGGTGAAACTCGAAATCCATCCCAATGTGAAATATCTTCTCCCCGATCCAATCGAAACCCTAAAAGCGGCTGAACAGCTAGTAAAACTGGGGTTCGTTGTCCTACCTTACTGCGGTGCAGACCCCGTGTTATGTAAGCGGTTAGAAGAAGTGGGCTGTGCTGCCGTCATGCCGCTTGGTGCACCGATTGGCTCCAATATGGGGATAAAAACCCGTGATTTTCTGGAAATTATCATCGAACAAGCCAAAGTCCCTGTCGTCGTTGATGCAGGGATTGGCGCACCAAGCCATGCCGCAGAAGCGCTAGAACTCGGCGCAGATGCGGTACTGGTAAATACCGCCATTGCCGTTGCCCATGACCCTATTGCGATGGCTGAGGCGTTTAAATTAGCCGTTATTGCAGGAGAAATGGCATATAAAGCGGGCTTAGGCCGCGTTTCTCGGCAGGCGAATGCATCCAGCCCATTAACCTCTTTCCTGCAACAGGGCAGTGAGGAGCCTCACCATGTCAGGTGATTTTAGCCAACATTGGCGACAGCTCGATTGGGATCATCTAACACTGAGCATCTACAGCAAAACAGCGGCAGACGTCGAACGGGCGCTGTCTGCCAAAAAGCTCAGCTTAAATGACTTTATGGCGCTGCTCTCTCCTGCCGCGCTCGACTATCTCGAACCGATGGCGCAACGCGCCCAGCAATTAACCCGACAACGCTTTGGCAACACCGTCAGTTTTTATGCGCCTCTCTACCTCTCGAACCTGTGCGCCAATGATTGCACCTACTGTGGGTTCTCGATGAGTAACCATCTAAAACGCAAAACGCTAGATCAAGAGGAGATAAAACAAGAGTGCCAAGCGCTGAAAAAGATGGGATATGAGCATATCTTGCTGGTAACAGGTGAACATCAGACCAAAGTCGGTATGGACTATTTTCGCCAGCATCTTCCAGCCATTCGCACTCAGTTCAGCTCAATGATGATGGAAGTACAACCGCTGGCTGAAGAGGAGTATCGCGAGCTAAGAACATTAGGCTTAGACGCAGTGATGGTTTATCAGGAGACGTATCATGCGCCTACTTATGAACGCCATCATTTAAAGGGGAAAAAGCAGGACTTCTTCTGGCGGCTGGCAACACCGGATCGACTAGGCCGTGCAGGGATCGATAAGATCGGCATTGGGGCACTCATCGGGCTCTCCCGTGAATGGCGTACCGACTGTTATTTTCTGGCAGAGCATCTCGCTTATTTACAACAGACATATTGGCAAACCCGTTACTCTATCTCGTTTCCCCGCCTGCGCCCCTGTGCCGGTGGCATCGAACCTGAGTCGCTGATGGATGATGCACAACTTGTTCAGTTAATTTGCGCCTTCCGGCTGTTTGCCCCTGATGTTGAGTTATCGCTCTCTACCCGCGAATCACCGTTCTTTCGCGATAGCGTTGTACCATTGGCGATTAACAGTGTCAGCGCCGGTTCAAAAACTCAGCCTGGGGGCTATGCCAATAGCCATGCAGACAAACCAACTGAGCTAGAACAGTTCGCCCCTCACGATAATCGCTCACCTCAACAAGTCGCACTAGCGCTTGAGCAGGCTGGCTTGCAACCGGTATGGAAAGATTGGGATAGCCATTTAGGCCGCTCGGTACACAGACCTTAATCTACCGCTTATTGGCATAAATCTAAGGAAGGATTTACGCCTATGGTTTGATCATCAAGCCTATCCCGCTTTATCCACTGTTGCCAGTTGTGGACACTCATATAAGCTATTTGGCGTCACTGTCTCACGCTGCCAAGGGATAAAACCGAAAAACCAGAGTCGCCAGAACTTCAAACCAGCTTGAGGTGTTCGCGCTAACAGACGCTCGAAGGTTTCCACTTGGCCTAGACTGACCTGCGTTGCTTCACGATAAACTTCATACACAAATTTGGAGCAGAACTGACGACGAGAATTCAAATTAAAACCAAGGTGATACCAAACCCCCATTCGCTCGCGTGCAGCGACGTTTAAAGCTTGCTGCTCTTGTTCACTCAATGGGCGATATAACCTCTTTATCTCGTAACGCTGATTTTTAGAACGCTGAATAAACTTCGTCAACGTCGTTATCTTCGACAAAGGTACGCAGCTTTCTGCCACCAGATAATCCGTACCATCATGCCCGATAATCACACCAACATGATTAACCCAACACCCCGTGGCATCTGCCACATACTCAAACAGAATCCCCTTGCTATGAGTAAATACGATATCGCCTATCTTAGGGGTAAAGGTTGTATCGGCCACCGTACTGATTTCACATGGATAAGACATTCTTCATCCTCGTCATTACATATCGATATAACTATACACATCGACATATTTGAGTAAAAAAACACCCAGAAAATGGGTGTGAGTGGTTATAAATACTTGTCGAGATAATCTGTAACGTTACCAAAAACCTGATTTAGATAAGGCTTATTGACCCAAAAATAGACCTCTTTTCCTCTCTTTTCTGAACTCAACACACCAGCCTCTTTTAACACCTTTAAATGATGGGAGACGGTAGAGCGGGAAAGAGTGGAAACCTCTGCAATTTGCCCGACGTTCAAACGCTCGGCAGGTGAGAAGGTCAGAACGATACGCTGACGATGCTCATCGCCCAGCGCTTCAAAAACTTTAGCCATTTGTTGCCATTCCAAAGGAATCGCACGGGAGTAGTTTATATTCATGTCGATAAGTTTAGTTATATCGTTACATATGTCAACTTAATAATAACTGTCTATAAAAACGGTTGCTTCTTACCCATTCAACACCTTAATGTTAAGCATGGCATTATCCCCCACATAATTATTTTTCTTATTAAAGAGAGTAGAACTACATGGCACTAACGACGATAGGACGCGGCTCTATTGAAATGACTATCGCCATGTTGATATCTGGCACCATAGGGTGGTTTGTACTGATTTCAGGGTTGCCCATTCTCGACGTTGTTTTCTGGCGCTGTGTGTTCGGTGCATCAACATTACTGGTTATATGCGCCATACTGGGTGTCATTCGACCCCGAATTATTTCACTGAAACTGTTCGGACTGACCGTACTTGGCGGGGTACTGCTCGTTCTTAACTGGGTAGTGTTATTCAATGCTTACTCCTACTCCAGCATATCTATTGCTACCACTATCTATAACACCCAACCTTTTATACTGTTTGCCTTTGGCGTGTTTTTTTTCGGTGAGCGTTTTACACAGCAAAAGCTACTTTGGCTGGCCTTATCGTTCTCCGGTTTGCTCATGATTGTTATGACCAAACCCACAACCTCCGACAGTGGCAGCCACTATCTGTTTGGTATTTTATTAGCGTTTCTCGCCGCCTTTATGTATGCCCTTATCGCTGTGATTACGAAATACCTAAAAGGTGTTCCTACCTATTTAATCACCCTTATTCAGGTGTCAGTTGGCGTTTTAATGTTAGCGCCTTGGGCCAACTTTGAGACATTGCCGCAACAAGCAGGGCAATGGCTAAGTTTGATAACACTCGGCATGTTACACACAGGTGTTATGTATATCCTTCTCTACAGCGCGGTTCAGAAACTACCGACACATCTCATCGGTTCTCTCTCATTTATTTACCCCGTTGCTGCTATCGTCGTCGACAAAATTGCGTTTGACCAACAACTTAATACCATCCAGCTTATTGGTATTGCCGCTATTTTATTCGCTGCAGCAGGAATGAATCTTGGTTGGCAATTTCGCTTATGGCCAAAAGCTAAAGCCTAACGATTTTTAATTCTGAGGTGGATCTGGTCTTTTTTCAGGCTGCCTCACAGTATTTTGAATCTTTTACATCTTGATGAGTAAAAAACGGAATATAGATTCCATGCCTAATATTTCTCACTAACACCGCAAGATAGCTGAGACTATATTCTCCCTCGCCAATGCAACCCGTTGGTCGGAGTTATTATTACAATACTCCGTCACATCCACCCGCCGGTACTCTGGAATGCCCCCCCTTTCTTTGTACCGGCACTTTTTTATTCACATATATCAACATCCCCATGACACTATCTGAAACAGATAAAAATATGAGGTTTACTGAGCTATCAGCCGACTAAATACCGCACAACAAACTATGTGTATTTTCCCAATCTGTTGGAGATAATTAACCTACGGCCTCAGATCCGCGATCAGGCCTACCGTCGTCGAGTGGCGCTGGGCCTATATTGTTGGCCTGCTAGCAGGTTTTTTTTACGCCCTTTTCCTGTTTCTCACTCGCTTCATCGATAACAAAGTACCGTCAGTCGTATCTGTCTACCAGACGGGGTTGGTTGGATGTGTTATTGCTTCTGCTGTCGTGACACCCTATTGGGTGGCACCTACACCTAATCAATGGCTTCTTCTTGTAGGATGCGGAATAGTTGCCGCAGTCTCACATCTCCTAATTATCAAATCATTTGAGTTAGCGAATGCCAGCACAATCGCGCCATTCACCTACTCGGAAATTATTATGGGGGCAATATTGGGATTTATCGTTTTCGAGGACACACCCGATATTTGGATCTTTATCGGATTGGCGATCGTAGTTGGGTCCGGGATTGTGTTAGCCAAGATAAAACAATCTTCCTCTAAACATTGTGAAACTAGCGGGGGTTGAGATGGGAGCATGCAGCGATTTAAGCGATTCTATCGATCATTCCAGCACATTTTCACCATAAAAAAACCGCTCCATTTTACCGGAGCGGTTTTTATTCACGGCCGACCGAAGGGATTAATCTTCGTCGTTACCTAAGCTAACGTTTAGCAATTCAGCCAAGTTAGCAGAAGCTTCTTCTGCACTAACTTGTGGTGCTAACAGCTCATCACCTGTATGGCGGCGACGGCTGCGATCCTGATGGTAAGCATAACCTGTACCAGCAGGGATCAAACGACCCACGATAACGTTCTCTTTCAGGCCACGTAACTCATCACGCTTACCTGCTACTGCAGCTTCGGTCAGAACACGTGTTGTTTCCTGGAACGATGCAGCAGAGATAAAGGACTCGGTTGCCAGAGACGCTTTGGTGATACCCAGCAGGTCACGCGCATAAGTTGCTGCGATCTTGCCGTTCGCTTCAAGATTACGGTTAGCAATCTTAACGCGAGAGTATTCAACCTGCTCGCCTTCCAAGAAGTCGGAGCTACCTGGGTGAGCAATCGTGCCTTTACGCAGCATCTGACGAACGATAACTTCGATGTGCTTATCGTTAATCTTAACGCCTTGCAGACGGTAAACTTCCTGCACTTCGTTAACGATGTAACGAGTTACCGCGTTCACGCCACGCAGACGCAGAATGTCGTGCGGAGACTCTGGACCATCGGAAACAACATCACCACGCTCTACACGCTCGCCTTCGAACACGTTCAGCTGACGCCACTTAGGAATCATCTCTTCGTATGGATCGCTACCGTCCATTGGTGTAATCACCAGACGACGCTTACCTTTAGTTTCTTTACCGAAGGAGATAATACCGCTGATCTCAGCCAGAATTGCCGGCTCTTTCGGACGGCGGGCTTCGAACAGGTCAGCAACACGTGGCAGACCACCGGTGATATCCTTGGTACCGCTTGATTCTTGTGGCAGACGAGCCAAAGTATCACCAGCACCCACTTCAACACCATCTTCCAACTGTACAATCGTTTTACCTGGCAGGAAGTACTGAGCTGGCATATCTGTACCAGGGATCAGAACATCTTCACCTTTAGCATCAACAATTTTCAGCGCTGGACGCAGGTCTTTCAAGCTACCTGTACGCTCTGCACCTTCCAGAACAACAAGTGAGGATAAACCTGTCAGTTCGTCGGTCTGACGAGTAATCGTCTGGCCATCGACCATATCAGCAAAACGGATGAAACCACCCACTTCGGTGATAACTGGCATGGTATGTGGATCCCAGTTAGCTACGGTTTCGCCGCCGTTAACTTCTGCTCCATCACCTTTAGCCATGGACGCACCATAAGGGACTTTATAGCTCTCTTTAGTACGACCGAATTCGTCGATTAGACGCAGTTCTGTGTTACGTGAAGTAACAACCAGTTTGCCGCTAGCATTTTCAACGTATTTTGCATTGTGCAGTTTCAGGCTACCTTTGTTCTTAACCTGAATGCTGGACTCTGCCGCCGCACGAGATGCCGCACCACCGATGTGGAAGGTACGCATGGTAAGCTGTGTACCCGGCTCACCGATTGACTGTGCAGCGATAACGCCGATAGCTTCACCTTTGTTGATGATATGCCCACGCGCCAGATCACGACCGTAACAGTTTGCGCACACGCCGAAGTCAGTATCACAACTAACAACAGAACGTACTTTCACGCTGTCGACAGATTCGTCTTCTAACAGGTCACACCATTTCTCGTTCAGCAACGTGTTGCGCGGAACAAGGATATCTGCGGTACCTGGCTTAAGAACGTCTTCAGCGGTAACACGACCCAGAACGCGATCGCGCAGTGGCTCTTTAACATCACCACCTTCGATAACTGGTGTCATCACGATACCTTCGTGAGTACCACAGTCGTCTTCGGTAACCACCAAGTCCTGTGCAACATCAACCAGACGACGCGTCAGATAACCGGAGTTCGCAGTTTTCAGTGCGGTATCCGCCAAACCTTTACGAGCACCGTGAGTAGAGATGAAGTACTGGAGTACGTTCAGACCTTCACGGAAGTTCGCAGTGATTGGCGTTTCGATGATAGAACCATCTGGTTTAGCCATCAGGCCACGCATACCCGCCAACTGACGAATCTGTGCAGCAGAACCACGAGCACCGGAGTCAGCCATCATAAAGATGCTGTTGAAGGAAACTTGTTGTTCCTCAACGCCGTCACGGTTAATCACGGTTTCAACAGATAGGTTTTCCATCATCGCCTTAGCAACACGTTCGTTCGCCGCGGCCCAGATATCGATAACCTTGTTGTAACGCTCGCCCGCTGTTACCAGACCTGACTGGAACTGTTCCTGAATTTCAGCAACTTCCGTTTCAGCCTCTTCGATGATCTCTGCTTTCTTCTCAGGGATAACCATGTCGTCGATACCTACGGACGCACCAGAGCGCGCAGCGTAAGCAAAACCGGTATACATGATTTGGTCAGCAAAAATAACGGTCGGCTTCAGGCCCAAAATGCGATAACAGGTGTTAAGCATTTTAGAGATAGCTTTTTTACCCAAAGGTTGGTTAACGATTGAGAACGGCAAACCTTTTGGCACGATCATCCATAGGATGGCGCGACCTACTGTCGTATCAATCAGCGTTGTCTGAGAAACAGACTCACCTTCGGTGTTACGGATCTCTTCAGAGATACGTACTTTTACGCGTGCATGCAGGGAAGCCAAACCAGCGCGATAAATACGCTCTGCTTCTTTCGGCCCTGTCAGAACCATGCCTTCGCCTTTGGCGTTAACACAGTCACGCGTCATGTAATACAGACCCAATACAACGTCCTGAGAAGGAACGATGATTGGCTCGCCGTTCGCTGGTGACAGGATGTTGTTGGTAGACATCATCAACGCACGCGCTTCTAACTGGGCTTCCAGTGTTAGCGGTACGTGAACAGCCATTTGGTCACCATCGAAGTCGGCGTTATATGCCGCACAGACCAGTGGGTGAAGCTGAATAGCTTTACCTTCGATCAGTACAGGTTCAAATGCCTGAATACCAAGACGGTGAAGTGTTGGTGCACGGTTCAGCAGTACCGGATGCTCACGGATAACTTCATCCAAGATATCCCATACAACAGCTTCTTCACGCTCAACCATTTTCTTGGCAGCTTTGATAGTGGTCGCTAAACCACGAAGCTCCAATTTGCCGTAGATGAATGGCTTGAATAGCTCAAGTGCCATTTTCTTAGGCAGACCGCACTGATGCAGACGCAGGTATGGACCTACGGTGATAACAGAACGACCAGAGTAGTCAACACGCTTACCGAGCAGGTTCTGACGGAAACGACCTTGTTTACCTTTGATCATATCGGCCAAAGATTTCAGAGGACGTTTGTTAGAGCCAGTAATAGCACGACCGCGACGACCGTTATCCAGCAGCGCATCTACCGCTTCTTGCAGCATACGCTTTTCGTTACGCACGATAATATCAGGCGCAGCAAGGTCTAACAGGCGCTTCAAACGGTTGTTACGGTTGATAACGCGACGATACAGATCGTTAAGATCTGACGTAGCGAAACGACCGCCGTCTAGTGGAACCAGTGGACGCAGATCTGGTGGCAGCACAGGCAGCACAGTCAGGATCATCCACTCAGGCTTGTTGCCTGACTGAACGAACGCTTCTAGCAGCTTAACGCGCTTGGTCAACTTCTTACGCTTAGTTTCAGAGTTAGTCTCGTTCAACTCTTCACGCAACAGCTCACACTCCGCTTCCAGATCCATGTTTTTCAACAGAGATTGGATAGCTTCTGCACCCATCTTGGCGTCGAATTCATCACCGAACTCTTCCAACGCATCCAGATACTGCTCTTCAGTCAGGATCTGACGGCGTTCAAGGTTAGTCATGCCACCTTCAACAACCACATAAGATTCAAAATAAAGCACGCGTTCGATATCACGCAGCGGCATGTCTAATAACAAACCGATACGAGAAGGCAGTGACTTCAGGAACCAGATGTGCGCAGTTGGCGAAGCCAGTTCAATATGGCCCATACGCTCACGACGTACTTTGGTTTGAGTCACTTCAACGCCACACTTCTCACAGATGACGCCACGGTGCTTCAAGCGCTTATACTTACCGCATAAGCACTCATAATCTTTTACTGGCCCGAAGATACGAGCACAGAACAGACCATCACGTTCTGGTTTGAACGTACGATAGTTAATGGTTTCCGGCTTTTTAACTTCGCCGAACGACCAAGAACGGATCATATCTGGCGATGCCAGAGCAATTTTGATCGCATCAAACTCTTCGGTCTTAGTTTGTGCTTTCAGAAACTTTAATAAGTCTTTCACGGATTGGCTCCTGTCGGAGTTAAACCTGTTGGGTACTTAAACCGAGCTTAAGTACCCCTGTGACCTGCAACCATCCCCGGCTTTCGCCGGGGACTGAAAAAGGGGGATTAACCCTCTTCCAACTCGATGTTGATACCCAGCGAGCGGATTTCTTTCAACAATACGTTGAAGGACTCCGGCATGCCTGGCTCCATCGTATGGTTGCCATCCACGATGTTTTTGTACATCTTGGTACGGCCGTTTACATCGTCGGACTTGACGGTCAGCATTTCCTGCAGAGTGTACGCTGCGCCATAAGCTTCCAGCGCCCACACTTCCATCTCACCGAAACGTTGTCCACCGAACTGAGCTTTACCACCCAGCGGCTGCTGAGTAACAAGGCTGTAAGAACCGGTAGAACGTGCATGCATCTTGTCATCAACTAAGTGGTTCAGTTTCAGCATGTACATGTAGCCAACGGTAACCTGACGCTCGAACTGCTCGCCAGTGCGGCCATCAAACAGAGTGATCTGACCGGAAGTCGGTAGGCCACCAAGTTGTAATAGCTCTTTGATCTCTTTCTCTTTCGCACCGTCGAACACTGGCGTCGCAATCGGCATACCTTTTTTCAGGTTCTCTGCCAGACGCAGTACTTCTTCGTCGCTAAAGGTATTTAGATCAACACGTTGACGTAAGTCATCGCCTAAATCATAAGCTTTCTGAATAAACTCACGCAGTTTAGCCACTTCCTGCTGCTGCTTAAGCATTTGGTTAATCTTCTCACCAATACCTTTCGCCGCCATACCCAAGTGGGTTTCTAGGATCTGACCAATGTTCATACGTGATGGTACGCCCAGTGGGTTCAATACGATGTCTACCGGAGTACCGTTTTCATCGTAAGGCATATCTTCGATCGGGTTGATCTTAGAGATAACACCTTTGTTACCGTGACGACCTGCCATCTTGTCACCAGGCTGAATCTGACGTTTAACGGCCAGATACACTTTAACGATTTTCAGCACGCCTGGTGCTAAGTCATCGCCCTGAGTGATTTTACGACGCTTGGCATCCAGCTTTTTCTCAAACTCAGATTTCAGTTCGTCATACTGCTCCGCCAGTTGCTCTAACTGATTTTGTTTATCTTCATCAGTTAAGCCTAGTTCTAACCAGCGGTCGCGTGGCAGTTTATCCAGCTTCTCAGCTTCGATACCACCAGAAACCAGCGCAGCACGGATACGAGCGAATACGCCCGCTTCTAAGATTTGCAGTTCTTCCGTCAGGTCTTTCTTAGCCTGCTTCAGTTGCATCTCTTCGATTTCCAACGCACGCTTGTCTTTTTCCACACCATCGCGGGTAAAGACTTGTACGTCGATAATCGTACCGGAAACACCGTTTGGTACACGCAGAGAAGAGTCTTTAACGTCAGACGCTTTCTCACCGAAGATTGCGCGCAGTAGTTTCTCTTCTGGCGTTAGCTGAGTTTCACCTTTAGGTGTCACTTTACCGACCAGAATGTCGCCACCGGTCACTTCTGCACCGATATAAACGATACCGGACTCATCCAGTTTAGACAGCGCTGCTTCACCCACGTTAGGGATGTCGGCAGTGATCTCTTCAGGCCCCAACTTAGTATCACGAGATACGCAAGCCAGTTCTTGAATGTGGATGGTCGTGAAACGATCTTCTTGTACCACACGCTCGGAGACTAAGATGGAGTCTTCGAAGTTGTAACCGTTCCAAGGCATGAACGCGACGCGCATGTTCTGCCCCAGTGCCAGCTCACCCAAGTCAGTAGACGGGCCATCAGCTAACACATCGCCACGCTCAACCGGCTCACCCAACGAGACGCAAGGCATCTGGTTGATACAGGTGTTTTGGTTAGAACGGGTGTACTTGGTCAGGTTATAAATATCGATACCTGCTTCGCCTGGGTACATTTCATCTTCGTTAACTTTGATAACGATACGAGATGCATCAACGTATTGAACAGTACCGCCACGTTTGGCTACAGAGGTTACCCCTGAGTCAACCGCTACCGCACGCTCCATACCAGTACCCACTAGCGGCTTATCAGCACGCAGAGTAGGAACTGCCTGACGTTGCATGTTCGCACCCATCAACGCACGGTTAGCATCATCGTGTTCCAAGAATGGGATCAAGGAAGCACCGACGGAAACCACCTGTTGTGTGGATACGTCCATATAGTCAACTTGGTCGCGACTGAACAGGCTTGATTCGCCTTTGTTACGACAAGTGACCAAGTCCTCCATAAAGTGGCCTTCGTCATCCAAATTGGAGTTCGCCTGAGCGATAACGAAGTTGCCTTCTTCAATGGCAGACAGGTAATGAATCTCATCGGTAACCACACCTTCACGCACACGGCGGTAAGGGGTTTCAAGGAAACCATACTCGTTTGTCTGTGCATACACGGACAAGGAGTTGATTAGACCGATGTTTGGACCTTCTGGCGTTTCGATTGGACATACACGACCGTAATGGGTCGGATGAACGTCTCGAACTTCAAAGCCTGCACGTTCACGAGTCAAACCACCCGGGCCAAGTGCAGAGATACGACGCTTGTGCGTGATCTCAGACAGTGGGTTGTTCTGATCCATAAACTGGGAAAGCTGGCTTGAACCGAAGAACTCTTTCACCGCAGCCGAAATCGGCTTCGCGTTGATCATGTCCTGTGGCATCAGGGTATCCAGATCGCCTAATGACAGACGCTCTTTCACCGCACGTTCAACGCGGACTAAACCTACGCGGAACTGGTTTTCTGCCATTTCGCCAACGGAACGAATACGACGGTTACCTAAGTGGTCGATATCGTCCACTTCACCGCGACCGTTACGGATCTCGATAAGCTTTCTCATCACTTCGATGATGTCATCGTTGCTCAGAATACCGGAGCCTTCGATCTCTTCACGCAGTAAAGAGCGGTTGAACTTCATCCGGCCAACGGCAGAAAGATCGTAACGATCTTCAGAGAAGAAGAGGTTCTCGAACAGGTTCTCGGCGGCTTCACGCGTTGGTGGCTCACCAGGACGCATCATGCGGTAGATTTCTACCAACGCACTCAAACGGTCACTAGTTGGATCGACACGGATCGTTTCAGAGATATATGAACCGTGATCCAGATCGTTGGTAAACAGAGTTTCAATGCGTTTGTGGCCTGACTGACTCAGTTTAGCCAGCAGATCCAGTGACAGCTCCATGTTGGCTGCACAGATAATCTCGCCAGTATTTTCGTCAATGTAATCTTTAGCAGAGATCTTACCCGCGATGTATTCAACAGGAACTTCAATATTCTCAATGCCATCTTTTTCAAGCTGACGAATATGACGGGCTGTAATACGACGGCCCTTTTCGACATACACTTTGCCGTTTGACTCAATGTCAAAAGAGGCTGTTTCACCACGCAAACGCTCAGGAACCAGCTCCATCTGAAGCTTGTTATCGCGGATCTCGTATACGATTTTGTCGAAGAACAGATCAAGGATCTGCTCCGTCGTGTAACTTAATGCACGCAGAATGATAGTTGCAGGCAGTTTACGACGACGGTCAATACGGACAAACAGGTTGTCTTTAGGATCGAATTCGAAGTCTAACCAAGAACCACGGTAAGGGATGATACGTGCGTTATAAAGCACTTTACCCGAAGAGTGGGTCTTACCTTTGTCACTATCAAAGAATACGCCTGGGCTACGGTGTAGCTGAGAAACGATAACACGCTCAGTACCGTTGATAACAAAGGTACCGTTCTCAGTCATGAGTGGAATTTCACCCATGTAAACTTCTTGTTCTTTGATGTCTTTAACTGTGCCTTCTGGTGCTTCACGCTCATAAATCACCAAGCGCAATTTCACGCGCAAAGGCGCGGAATAAGTCACACCACGGATTTGGCACTCTTTAACATCAAATACCGGCTCACCGAGACGATAGCTAACATACTGTAGCTCGGAGTTACCGCTATAGCTTTGGATTGGGAATACGGAACGGAATGCAGCTTCCAGACCATGTTGCCCTTCAGGATCTTGCTCGATAAATTTCTGGAACGAATCGAGTTGGATAGAAAGGAGATAAGGCACGTCAAGTACTTGAGGACGTTTGCCAAAATCCTTACGAATTCGTTTTTTCTCGGTATAGGAGTAAACCATAGGGTTCCTCAGCTCGCTGAAAAGTCGACCCAATTGTTGTCCGCCCTAGATAGGACAGCCATGCAACACTATTTATGTTGACCGAAAAGTCGATAATTTCAATCCAGAGTAACAAATACGGATCGAAACGCTTTTCGCAATACATCTTTCTATCACTCTTAAATCATTTCGTTGCGTCTGCTTTGGGAGAAGCCCTTGCGGAAACGCAATATATTAAGTCGTCGATAGAAAAAAATATTCAGGTCTATCAATGGTCAAATAGAGTGAAATACCACTGATGCCTATAGCGCAAAAAGGCTGGTGATTAAAAATCACCAGCCATCAGCCTGTTAAACTCAGGCTGTATACTGAAACTTACTTAACTTCAACAGAAGCACCAGCTTCTTCTAAAGCAGCTTTCAGTGCAGCAGCGTCATCTTTGCTGATGCCTTCTTTCAGAACTGCTGGAGCAGATTCTACTAGGTCTTTAGCTTCTTTCAGACCCAGACCGGTTGCGCCACGAACAGCTTTGATTACGGCAACTTTGTTTGCGCCGATTGCAGAAAGAACAACGTCGAACTCAGTTTGTTCTTCAGCAGCAGCAGCAGGACCTGCAGCAACAGCAACAGCTGCAGCAGCAGAAACGCCGAATTTCTCTTCCATCATGGTGATCAGTTCAACAACATCCATTACAGACATGTCAGCAACTGCGTCTAGAATTTGCTCTTTAGTGATAGACATAACAATTGTTCCTAAAATTCAGAAATAGTTTTATACGGTAGCAAGTACGATAAAAAAGAGTGCTTATTAAGCAGCTTCTTTTTGATCGCGCAGTGCAGCCAGAGTACGAACCAATTTGCCTGCAGAGGCTTCTTTCATGGCCGACATCAGGCGTGCGATAGCTTCGTCGTAAGTTGGCAGAGTTGCCAAGCGGTCAATTTGCGCCGCTGGGATCAGCTCACCTTCAAAGGCCGCAGCTTTAACCTCAAAATTAGCGTTCTCTTTAGCAAAAGCTTTGAACAAACGAGCGCCAGCGCCTGGGTGTTCGTTAGAGAATGCAATCAAGGTTGGACCGACAAACGTGTCTTTCAGGCATTCGAATGGAGTGCCTTCAACTACGCGACGCATTAGAGTGTTACGAACAACACGCATATATACGCCAGCTTCACGACCTGCTTTACGCAGTTCAGTCATTTTATCTACGGTAACGCCACGGGAATCCGCAACTACCGCAGACAGCGCGCCTTTGGCTACTTCGGTGACTTCAGCAACAATCGCTTGTTTGTCTTGAAGATTTAATGCCATTAGCTTTTTGCTCCTGGATTTGGCCGGGGAGTATTCCCCGGAACTCACTTTCACTCAAGTTAATGAAAAATCATTAATAATGAGCATTGAAACACGGTGAGCAGAGAATCCAGTAAAGAAATTCTTTATTCAGGCTCTGTCACCGTCTACGCAGGAAATATTAAGTGCCACTCATAAATGAACGAACACTCCTGCGGTCTTGGACGGAGGCTTGGATAGGCCAAGCTCCAACCGAAAAATCTGTTTGTTTGCGCAGTTATTATACTGAGCTAAACAATAGGGTCTGAAATTCTAGACAAATCCCATCCCCTAGTAAAGCGATATATTGCTTATACAGCAACCGCGCTTAAAGTACCTTGATCGATAGAAACGCCAGCACCCATAGTGGTGGACAGGCTAACTTTCTTAATAAAGACACCTTTAGCTGTGGTAGGTTTCGCTTTTTTCAGTGCAATCAGCAGTGCTTCTAGGTTTTCTTTCAAATGGTTAGAATCGAAATCAACCTTGCCGATCGTGGTATGAATGATACCATTCTTGTCGTTACGATAACGAACCTGACCTGCTTTAGCATTCTTAACTGCTTCAGCAACGTTAGGGGTTACAGTACCAACTTTCGGGTTAGGCATCAGGCCACGTGGACCAAGAACTTGACCCAGTTGACCAACAACGCGCATTGCATCTGGAGATGCGATAACAACGTCGAAGTTCATTTCGCCTTTCTTGATTTGGTCAGCCAAATCTTCCATACCGATCAGGTCAGCGCCAGCTTCTTTAGCAGCTTCAGCGTTAGCACCTTGAGCGAAGACAGCAACACGTACAGTACGGCCGGTACCATGAGGTAGAACGGTAGCACCACGAACGTTTTGGTCAGATTTACGTGCATCGATACCGAGGTTAACGGCAACGTCTACGCTTTCTACGAATTTAGCAGTAGCCAGCTCTTTCAGCAGGGCAACGGCTTCGTTGATGTCATACTGCTTAGTAGACTCAACTTTGTCACGGATCACGCGCATGCGCTTGGTCAGCTTAGCCATCTATTAATCCTCCACCGTCAAGCCCATGGAACGAGCAGTACCTTCGATAGAACGCATAGTTGCTTCCATATCAGTACCCGTCATATCCGCGGCTTTGGTTTCTGCGATTTCACGTACTTGAGCACGTGTCACTTTACCTACTTTAGTCTTGTTCGGCACGCCAGAACCAGACTTGATACCAGCCGCTTTCTTCAGCAGTACTGCTGCAGGAGGGGTCTTGGTGATGAAGGTGAAAGAACGGTCAGAGTAAACAGTAATAACAACAGGAATTGGTAAGCCTTTCTCGATGCTATCAGTTTTAGCATTGAACGCTTTACAGAATTCCATGATGTTTACACCTTGTTGACCCAGAGCTGGGCCAACTGGTGGACTTGGATTCGCCATACCAGCCGCAACTTGCAGCTTGACGTAGGCTTGGACTTTCTTCGCCATTTAAATATCCTCGAATGGGTGATATCGCCCCGAAAGGCTCCCCGGTTTTTGTTTACAGTATGACTGCAATACTCTTCTACGCGCTAAAAAGCACATAAAAACTTAAGGCGCAAAATTGTAGTTTAATTTTGCGCCTTAATCAAGACTCAATATATTCAGCGTATACCAAATATAGACATTGAGCTGATGAGAGAGGAATTAACCTTTTTCGACTTGACCGAAGTCCAGTTCAACAGGTGTTGCACGACCAAAAATAGAGACTGATACTTTCAGGCGGCTCTTCTCATAATCAACTTCTTCAACTACACCGTTAAAGTCTGCAAACGGACCATCATTGACGCGAACCAGTTCACCGGGTTCAAACAACGTTTTCGGCCGAGGCTTATCACCTACTTGCTGTAAACGATTCATGATGGCATCAACTTCTTTATCGCTGATAGGTGCAGGACGATCAGATGTTCCACCAATGAAGCCCATTACTCGCGGTACGCTACGAACTAAGTGCCAGCTAGCATCATTCATAACCATCTGAACTAACACATAGCCTGGGAAGAATTTACGTTCGCTTTTACGGCGTTGGCCACCACGGATTTCCACCACTTCTTCGGTCGGAACCATGACCTCACCAAATAACTCTTCCATGTCTTGTAGTTTGATATGCTCACGCAGTGATTGAGCTACGCGACCTTCAAAACCAGAAAACGCCTGAACGACGTACCAACGCTTTTTAGGAGCTTCTGACATTTTAGAACCTCAGGCTAGTGATAAACGATACCAAGCGGACCAATATACCATCTAATCCCCAGAGAATCAGTGACATCACGGCTGTTACTACGGCAACAATCATCGTGGTGTGCAATGTTTCTTGGCGCGTAGGCCAAATAACTTTGCGGATTTCAACACGGGCTTCACGAGCAAACACAATGCTGGCTTTACCTTTTATCGTTGTTAATGCCACAACACCGGCAATAATGATAACGCCAATTACACTGGATGCACGTGCTAGAAGACCAACGTCACGGAAATAATAGTTACCATAAATGGCGGCAATCAGTAGCAGAGTAACTACTACCCATTTTACCGTTTCCAGACCACGCCCGCTTCCTTGAGTTTCGGTATTCGCACTCATAAACCAACCTGTCACTAGGATTCAGAACAAATAACAATGCTTCGTCAATGCGAAGCAACCAAGCCTAACTATGCTTATTTAGAATGAATATCTAAAGCGACACATCTAAAAAGCGCATTAAAAAATGCTCGTTTCGGCACGATACGCCGTGCTGCCAGAGCCCATCTCATCAGTTATTATGGCCGAATAAATACCGATGAGATAGGTTCTAATGTAACAGCGTAGAAAAAGGGCATCAGATGATGCCCTTTTATCACATGTCGCGTCAAATCTTATTCGATGATCTTAGCAACAACACCTGCACCAACGGTACGGCCACCTTCGCGGATTGCGAAACGTAGACCATCATCCATTGCGATTGGGTGGATCAAG
>DF158891.1:0-4369 GCA_000307305.1 Enterobacteriaceae bacterium B14 | reverse complement strand
GACGTTAAGGTGCGGTTTTGAACGTTCAAATTTTTCTTTAGACATCGATTGTCCCTCTAAGACACGGATAAATCGGTGGTTTCACCACATCAACCAAGCATTTGCTTGCTGAATTTAGTCACAAGAGAAATCAGGGGGCGAGAGAAGAGAAGTGGTGCTGATAGGCAGAGTCGAACTGCCGACCTCACCCTTACCAAGGGTGCGCTCTACCAACTGAGCTATATCAGCACATACTTGGAGCGGGCAGTGGGAATCGAACCCACATCATCAGCTTGGAAGGCTGAGGTAATAGCCATTATACGATGCCCGCATCCTGGAACTCGGCTACCTGATTCCTTTTGCAGAATCGGTGATAAGAGACTATTGGCATGACATCTCTCATCTTTTGAGCCGTTGCAATGTGTATACATTGCCTGACTCGAACCTATATGAAGGCTTTCGCCTTCCCTATTCAATTAAGTTCAATATTAGGATTGAATGTGAATTTTACTGAATAGGTTGGATACATGATGGTGGGTTGAAAAAACATATTTCACTTTCTTCCTCACCTATCCCGCTCGACTTTAAGAGAGTTACCTTTAACTCTCTTAGCCGCTCAGGCTAAATATGGTGGTGGGGGAAGGATTCGAACCTTCGAAGTGAATCACGGCAGATTTACAGTCTGCTCCCTTTGGCCGCTTGGGTACCCCACCCAGTACTTGATGGTGCCGGCTGCCGGAATCGAACTGGCGACCTACTGATTACAAGTCAGTTGCTCTACCTACTGAGCTAAGCCGGCATCAAGTGCTGCGCATTCTAGATATAGAGCTCGATGTATGCAACAAAAAAATCGCATTATTTTTTCTATCGCTCAAAAAACATTCTTATCGGTATAATAACTCATCAATTCGAGTGTTTTAAGGTTAAAGTAGCAGAAATAGTAACCAACACCTCTAGGGCTAAAGAAGAATTTTCCATCAAAGTTGCGGCTAAATATCTCATCATTAGTGACCCTATATAGAAAAAATATCTTAATATTTTCTATTTTTATCATTTCGATCTTTTTTCAAACCGAGCATATATACCCGAAAGCTGTTTTTTTAAACTAGAAATTTGCTATAAATCCAATGCCTCAAGAGAAATAAGTTCTACTTAAAAATAAAAGCCACTGTCACAATCGTCATGCTATCTATAATATGCTGTTAAATATTGGGTATCGTTTCTATAGGGAACGGCTATTTTTTAGTTTTTTGATTCGAGCTAATGGACAGAATTCAGCTTATGAAGAGAGACCAGCCAATCGCGTCCCCTTATATGCAGTTTGATCGTACGCAGTGGGGCGCCTTGCGTAATGCTGTGCCTATGACATTGAGTGAGGAAGACCTCACGAAACTCAAAGGCATAAACGAAGATCTATCGCTGGATGAAGTAGCACAAATCTATTTGCCACTTTCTCGATTGCTTAACTTTTATATCAACTCAAATTTACGTCGTCAGGCCGTGCTAGAACAGTTTCTTGGCCGTGATGCACAAAGAATTCCTTATGTAATCGGCATAGCTGGAAGCGTAGCTGTGGGCAAAAGCACTACTGCACGTGTGCTACAAGCTCTTCTTAGCCGCTGGCCGGAACACCGCCGTGTAGAGTTAATCACAACAGACGGTTTTCTATACCCCAATAAAATGCTAAACGAACGCAATCTCATGAAGAAAAAAGGATTCCCTCAGTCCTATGATATGAGACGTTTAGTACAGTTTGTTTCCGAGATTAAATCTGGGGCTGAAAGAGTTACCGCTCCTGTATATTCTCATTTGATCTACGATATCATCCCTAATCATTCAAAACTGATAGAGAAACCGGATATTCTCATCCTAGAAGGGCTTAATGTCTTACAAAGTGGTATGGATTATCCTCATGATCCACATCATGTTTTTGTATCTGATTTTGTCGATTTCTCTATCTATGTTGATGCGCCAGAGAATCTACTACAAAGCTGGTATACCAGCCGCTTTTTAAAATTCAGACAAGGTGCATTTAGCAATCCGAACTCCTATTTCCATAACTATGCAAAGCTTCCTGAAGATGAAGCTATTGGTATTGCAACTCAGCTATGGAAAGAAATTAATGGAATGAATCTACAGCAGAATATTTTACCTACTAGAGAACGTGCTAGCCTAATTATGACGAAAAGCGCCAATCATGAAGTAGAGAATGTAAGATTGCGGAAGTAACCATTAAAAAAACAGCCTGCTTTGTGGGATAAAGATAAGGCAGGCTGTTAGCTTATACTCAAAGAATCACATACCACGCAATGAAATTTCACCACCAACAAATGGCTTAATTGTCCCATTTTGCTCTAATAAAAGCGCACCATGTGCATCAATTCCTCGGGCAACACCTTCGATAACTTGTTCACCAATCAATAACTTAACAGGCCTATCAATAAAATTATCTAATGCTTTCCATCTGTTAAGTAAAGGCTCTAGCCCTTCTATTTCAAAGAGCTTTAACGCTTCACGTAATGACTTAATCAATTCTATAACCAATTGGTTCCTATCAACGTCAATCCCCGCCTCTTGTAAGTTTATCCAGCGCTGATCTATTGTATTGGTGCCAGTTTCACGCATCGCAAGGTTAATACCAGCACCAATAACAATTTGTGCTGCATCACCCGTTTTTCCTGTAAGTTCAACTAAAATGCCTGCAAGTTTGCGATCGTTAAGGTATAGATCGTTAGGCCATTTAACTTTAATATCTTTAGCACCCAGCTTTTTTAAAACCTCAGCTATCACAATACCAACAGCGAGACTTAATCCCATCGCCGCTGCCGGGCCTTGTTCCAAACGCCAAAACATAGAAAGATAAAGATTAGAGCCAAAGGGAGAAAACCATTGCCTTCCTCGCCTTCCTCTACCGGCTTGCTGATATTCAGCTACGCAAGTATCGCCAGAGTGTAACTCGTTAATTCTATTAAGTAGATATTGGTTGGTAGAATCAATGACGGGTAATAAATCTAATCGCCCCTCTTTGACCCCTTGAAGAATAATCTTCTCATCAAGCAGTTGCATTGGTGCTGGCAAGCTATACCCCTTGCCAGGAACTCTGAAAATATCGAGCCCCCAATCACGAATTGTTTGTATGTGCTTGTTTACCGCAGCTCGGCTCATTCCAAGAAAATCACCCAGTTGTTCCCCTGAATGAAACTCTCCATCTGCAAGAATACCAATCAGCTTCAAGGGTACGGTAATATCCTTCATGAAATCGCCTCTACTGCGTTTATTTCGCCATATTTGCCAACAAACCTTACCTCTGGCTCTAACAGGACAGAGAACCGCTTGAAGACCTCTGAACGAACATGATGAGCAACAGAAATAACGTCCTTACTTGTCGCATTACCCTGGTTAATAAGTACCAGAGCCTGCTGTTTATGAACCGCTGCACCACCGATAGTAAACCCTTTTAAACTACAGTTATCGATCAACCAACCCGCGGCAAGTTTCTCGGTGCCATTATTCTGAGAATAGTGTGGAATATCAGGGTATTGTTCCACAAGCTTTTGGAGTTCTTTGGTACTGACAATGGGATTTTTAAAGAAACTACCCGCATTTCCTGTGATATTAGGGTCAGGTAACTTGCTGCGCCGCATCGCACAAACTGAATCAAATATTTCCTTTGGCGTAACTGTTGCAGCATCGAGTTTTTTTAAATCACCATACTCCAATATTGGAACCCACTCTTTCGATAGCTGTAAACCAACATGAACAATGGCATATCCATCCTGATATTTATGTTTAAATATGCTGTCCCGATAACCAAAGAGACATTGCTCGGCACTTAAACGCTCGATTTCACCCGTGTTCAGGTTGAGCACATCAACATAGTCACAAACGCGTTTCAGTTCGATGCCATAAGCACCGATATTTTGGATAGGTGATGAACCAGCACATCCGGGAATTAGAGCTAAATTCTCCAACCCCGCCAAGTCATTATCCAACGTGAAACAAACCAGTTGGTGCCAATTCTCTCCCGCACCAACATGTAGATGCCAAGCAGTATCACTTTCTCTTACGTTGATACCTTTAATTCTATTTATGATGACAGTCCCAGAGAAATCCTCTAGAAACAGCACATTGCTTCCTTCACCGAGAAGCAAAACAGCTTGTTGCTCTTGCTTAGCCTGTGTCCACGCATTTAGCAATTCATCTGGCGTTGTAACTGTAATGACACGATGGGCAGAAACAGGGAGGTGAAATGTATGAAGCTGCTGTAGCGAAGCACCATTAGTCGACATAAGAATGAATACTCATAGGAATAGGAAATAGAACTGCGTGTAGTTTACCCGATAATCGCTGATTTTTGGGGAAAAGCTAAATAGAGAGAAAATACTGAATA
>DF158890.1 GCA_000307305.1 Enterobacteriaceae bacterium B14 | reverse complement strand
ACTAAACCAATGGTGCCATCATTCAACTGAGTATTTAAGTTGTTGATTGAGGTCGTGTTACCAGCAATATTGCTGGTATTAGTCGCAATATTGTTGGTGTTGGTGGTCACCTGATTATTGGTAGCATACAACTGGCTACCGTTTACTGCATCTGTGCTATTGGCGTTAAGCGCACCAGCAGCAACGCCGCTCAAAGTACGATCACCCGCTGTGCCCGCGATATTAACCGAAGTACCGGCTTTATCACTGGCTACCGTAATAGCCTGTGTGGTCGGGTCTTGTTTCACTAAACCCGCGGTACCGTTAGTCAGGTTATTGATTGACGTGGTATTGGCGGTCGTATTTGCCACATTCGTAGCAACTTGATTATTGGTAGCATACAACTGGCTACCGTTTACTGCTTCTGTGCTATTGGCGTTAAGCGCACCAGCAGCAACGCCGCTCAGAGTACGATCACCCGCTGTGCCCGCGATATTAACCGAAGTACCGGCTTTATCACTGGCTACTGTAATGGCATGTGTGGTCTGGTCTTGTTTCACTAAACCTGCAATACCATTGTTCAAATTATTAATCGATGTGGTATTAGCCGTCGTATTCGCCGCGTTCGTGGAAACCTGCGTATTGGTAGCAAACAGCTGACTACCGTTAATCGCATCAGTACTGGTGGCGCTCAATACGCCAGGTGCAACGTTCTGGATCTGCCTTTCTCCGCCCGCAGTTCCGACAGAGACAACACCGGAGGCAGTACCTGCTGCGGGTTGGGTACTGTTACTAATGATAAAACTGCCCGTGTGAATAGCACTCGCCACGCTGCCACTGCCTAGCGCAATACTGTTTGCTAGTGTTGAGCTAGCGTTGGTCCCGATGGCAATGGCATTAGTTTGGTTAGCTACAGCACTCGTACCAAAAGCGATACTGTTCACAGCGCTTGCTTTCGTATTGGTAGTCGTATCTTGCGTATAGGAGTTCGCTGCTGAGGAACCAATTGCAATAGCACCTGATGCTGTTGAGGATGATGAATTACCCAACGCGATAGAGCCAGCGCCCGTTGCAGTGGAGGTGTTACCAATAGCAGAACTATAATCCCCTATGGCAACAGTCATTCGCCCTATAGCAAGGGAGGTCTCTCCGATAGCCGAGTTTGATACACCTATCGCGACACTTGAGCCGCCTGATGCTGTATTAAGGGCACCTACCGCAGTAGCTAATGCACCAGATACGACGCTGTATGAACCTATCGTCGTTCCCCCATTACCCGAGACCACGGCAGAGTTACCTATTACGGTAGTGGATGCTGTGTTAGTGTTATTGTTAAGGCCGAGACCATCGGTTCGGCGCTCCACCGTAGTGGTCACCGATGTTGCAGAAGACTTTGCGTTAGAACCAACCACAGTACTAGGCAGGCCTGATAACACCGTTGCTGCATTACCGATTGCAACCGCCAAGTCATTCGAACCTGCATTCGCATTTGTCCCGGCAGAGTAGCCAACCGCATGTGCGGAGGAAACACAAAAGAAAGCCATTACGGCAAGAGCCCAGCTTGACCGCAATACACGAGGGGTTGCGTTCGTCGATGTGCTTTTAGAAGATTTGCTTTTTGATAATTCACCTACGGCCATGTAAGTTTTTAGTGAGGCATTCCATATTACTTTATATACATGATTCATTTTAAACCTTGAGAGATAAAGCTTATAAACAAGAAAATCAACTCGATGATTTTCAATTAATTTCTTGTTTTTAAATGGGACTAGTAAGTGTTTCGAAACCAGAAGTATCGAATCAATTAACATGCAAATACATTAGCACGCCTAATTAATTAACATATTTATACATTGTTGCTTATATTATTTGCAAGCAAATCTTTTATCAAAAATAAAAATACAAATAAATTCAAAGCTAATACCTTATCGTTAAAAAAGGTAATACCACTCAGTCTTATTCGATTGATAATGTTATTTGATACTACTTATTTTATTCATTAAGCGCTCGGCTTCCTGACATGAGACTTTATTCTCATTTTTTATTTTTTCTTTATCGCTACATGATTGTAAATAGAAACTGGTATTCACCATTGTTACTTTCGCTGTTATCCAAATAAGTTTTTCACAGCTAGCTTTATCCTGATTGCTGCTACAAGCCTGATCGGCTGCTTTTTGGATGGCACTCACAGAGTCAGTTTTTTTAGCGGCTACGCCAGCTAAAGGGAAACTGAATATAGAAAGGAAAAGCGTTGATATCACAATTATTTTTTTCATAGAACCACCAAGGAATGTCTGTTTTTATAAAAATTGTAGCTCATGAATTAGGAGATACCACTTAATCCACAATAGATTAAAAAAATATTTACAATATTAAATTAACTTATTGAAAAATAAGTTAATTTAAATAAAAAACAAAAAAATCATTAAAAAACAATGCATTGAAATTAAATACAAAAAAATCAATAAGATAATTCTTATTTAAGGAACCTTCGTCAATAACGTAAATTATGATAGGTAGGGTATATGTAACATACTAATTTATATAATAAAAAACCACATCACCCAATAGATGCTGATAACGTGCTATTTAGGAAGAAAACATAACAAATTCATTTTGTTAAATTTGAGCTCACAGCCAGCCTATTTAAAAGATATGGAAAATACCAAGTACTTATCCTCTACCATACTATTTTTAATGTTAGAAAAATCAAACAAACATTTAAATCAATTTGTGGAAAAGATAATATATTACCGCTATTAATTACATTAAATGAAAATATAAATCCCAAAAAGTATTTATTTTTATAAGGATAAACCTTATCAAGATAAATTTATATAAAAAAGCAACTCTCTTTGATATTAAAATAAATATTTCCCACACTCTAAAATTAGAGTTAACAATTATTTTTTATTTTCCATTAATACTGACTTTAATCTTTAATCATTATTATATTAAGCTCTCCTTCATCAATAGAAATTATTTACCCCATCGAGTGAAAAAACAAATTTAGTTATCTTTATAGAGATAACACATTGTTAATAATGATAAATTTTTAGTTAACTGTAATTTGTTTTAGAAAAGTACAAAAAAGACAACAAAGGTTAAAGTAATGATGATAAAGACCAAATGACGTGTAACAATAGATGAATAATGCTAATGATTAGCCCTCAAATAAAGTGAGGGATAAAACAAGTAACTGCTTTGCTTCAGTGAAACATAATACAAACAGATCGTGCTGATTTTTTTTCATAAAAAACATCGTCATCCTCTTCTCTTTAAAATCACATCATTTATGTGTGGATAATTAATATTTCATGCTCTGTTTATCTATAACTAATGGAATATTGATCAGAAAAAGCACTGAAATTATGAACATCTACAATAGATACAGATGGAACTATGATTTTAGATATCATTACATTCCGAAGCGAATCTTGCTCAGGAAATCCTTCCGATGAACAAGTCTTTCTCAAAAAACCTAATGATTTGTTTATTATAGAAAAGTTGATTTTTTATGTGATCCCTTCTATTAACTGTTAAAAAAGAGTTGAATTGATGGGTGTTCTACTACCCCACCTTAAATTATGATTGGGCACAATTTGAGTGAGTAGTACTGGACAAGTAGTTCTGAACAGGTAGTGTTGGCTGGTAATGAGTGTCCAGCCAGATATCGAGGCGTCTTTATCAAAGGAGTAGTGAGAAATGATTCAGCAATATAAGCGTCTATGGATGCCGCTCATGGCCATTTTGATGGTGTTTCAACTAACGGCTTGCGGAGATAAGGACGCTGAAAATCGTAAAGCCTTCACCGATTTTTTACAAAATACCGTCATGCGTGGTGATGGCCAAGTTCCGACACTAAGTGAAGATCAGAGAAGAAAATTTGGTCTTTATGTGAGTGATTACGCCATCTTAGCGGCGTTTTCTCAGAAAATGCAGAAGTCTGTTGATTCTGGTCTAATACCTATCATGACTCTGATATCCCAAATCCGTGTGCCGGAAGATTATATTCTGAAGCGCGATATGTTGGAGCAATCATTGGGGGCGTTAAGTCTGCTTGGCCAGCAAGTTCAATCAGACAAAGTGCAAGCAGACAGAGCACATGCAGCACTCAAGCAACCAGATGACGTCAAGGTTATCTACGAGCAGGCGTATAACAAGATAGTGACTCAGCCAGCCAATGAGCTGCTGCCTTTGCTACCACAGTTAACCAGCCTCGCACAGAGTATTATTCAAGCTGGTGATTTTCTGAGAGAGCAGGGAACCCGGGCAACCTATACGAATGGCGGCGTTCAACTCAGCTCTCAACAAGCCGTTGATCAATATAATTCCATGATGAAGTTGATACAGGTTAAGCAACAAGCCGTACAGAGCATTCACACCAACTTGCTCTATTAATAAGTGATTTAAAATCAAGACATTAAGTAGAAATATCGTTCACTACATTGATTAAAAAGAAAAAAGCCGCCGCTTCACAAAGCGACGGCTTTTTTATTCTCAATACTGCGTACTCTTTACTCTTCCCGCATCAGCTTCCGGTATTTCATGTCATCCTCATACATTTCATGGAAAACTCGGTATTTGCGATCGTAATAGGCTTTAATCTTGTTCGCCTGCGGTGTCACCGTTTTACCGATGCGACTCATCGCCGCCATCGCTTCTGGCAGAGAATCAAAGACGCCCGCAGCAACAGTGCCCATCATGGCACTGCCCAACAGCATCGCTTCGCTCTCTTCGGGCAACAACATCGCACAGCCTGTCGCGTTAGCGTGCTCTTGCACGAAGACCGGGTTCTTGGTTCCGCCACCGCTCGCCATGATGGTATCTATGCGATAGCCGCTCTGGTTCATGGTTTCGATGATGTGACGGGTGCCTAGCGCCAGTGCCTGAATTGTCGCTAAATACTGTAACGCCATATCTTCTGGTGTACGGGAGAGTTTTAGCCCCGTGATAGTTCCCGTTAACGTTGGGTTCGCACGCGGTGAACGGTTACCGTGGAAGTAAGGCAGCATATGGATATCTTTGGTTAGGTAGGCGATATCCTCTGGCTCGCTCGCCATGTTGCGCAGAATCTGGTTCAACGCCTCATAGATTGTCTCCCCTTTGGCTTTCGCCTGAGCCAAAAGGTCGGTGTAGCAAGGGTGAGACTGGATGATATGGTCGATCAACGCCCCCGTGGCAGATTGCCCCCCTTCGTTCAGCCAATACTCCGGCAGAATCGCTGAGTAGTAAGGGCCCCAGATCCCCCCAATAAAGCGAGCCTGACGAGACATTGCCATATGTGCCGTCGAGGTGCCGCCAATCAGTGCAACGCGCCTATCAAAATCAGCATTCTCACCAGACACCCCTGTTGCCCCCAGAATGCCCAACGTCCCTGCATGTGCATCAATAATAGACACGCTCACGGCAGTGCCCGGGATTAGCCCCATTTCACTGGCAGCTCGTGGCGTTAAGCCGTGGCCTAATGGCATCCCCATTGTTTTTACGTCGGAGCCTATCTTCGCAGCATCGTTTTTCATCAGGTCATCGAGGCCGATAAGCTCGAAATAACTCGGATCCCAGCGCCCTTCGTGGCCTAAGTATGTCCACTTACAGACGGTAGAGCAGAGTGAACGTGTCTCATCCTGCGTGGCTCGCCATGTCAGAAAATCTGGCAAGTCGAACAGATAGCCAATATTGTTCCACGTGGTAGGCATGTGCTGCTTTAGCCACAGTAGCTTTGGCGTCTGCATTTCTGGAGAAATCACACCACCGACAAACTCCAACACAGGGTGTTTCGTGGCATTGATGCGCTCAGCTTGGGTAATCGCACGGTGATCCATCCATACGATAATATTCTGTTCATTACGCCCAGAAGGGCTAATGGTAAGCGGGTTGCCCTCTTTATCTAATACCACCAGCGAGCAAGTGGCATCAAAGCCAATACCCTTCACTTGAATCGGATTAATGTTGGCCTGATTCACTGCATCCCGAACGGCATTACAGATGGATTGCCAAATATTGTCAGAAGATTGCTCAACAAAATCTGCCTTTGGGCGATACATGGTAATTTCTCGGCTAGCTTGCCCCACCATTCTGCCTTGCAAATCGAATACACCCGCTCTCGCGCTACCCGTTCCTACATCGATGCCAATAAAGTAACTCGTCATTACGTTGTCTCCCTGAAATCCTGAATCTTTACGCTTTGCGATTCTGTAGTGCGATAAAGAGAATGAGTACACCGCCCCATAACGCCATGGTCAGGTAGCTGCTCACCCCCAGCAAATTCAATCCGCTTTCCAACATTTGCAGGACGATCAGAGCCAGAACAAGGCCAAGAATACGCCCGAAGCCACCATCTGGGTTAATACCGCCAAGTACGGAAGCAAGGATGGTCACGAGGAGATAAGATTCACCGTAGCCTGCCTTGGCAGAGTTAAACTTTGCCATCATCAGCAGTGCTGCCGCCCAGCCTAGCAGGGCAGAAAGGATATAAACGGCAATCTGTACCTTTGCGGTATTGACGCCGCTAAAGCGGGTTGCCTGTTCATTGGAACCAATAAGGTAGATGCTGCGGCCTAATGTTGTGCGCTCAAGCAGCACCCATAAACCACAGGCGACGGCAAGAAACAGCAGCAGCGCAATAGGAATACCAAACAGGCTACCGTTGCCGAGATACTGGATAACGGGCGGGAAACCGGAGATAACATCGCCGTTAGATAGCAGGATATTTAAACCTGTAATTAAGGTCATGGTGCCCAGCGTTGCCAAAATAGGCGAAACACCGATGACGGCAACCAACACACCATTTAGCGTGCCGATGGCTACCGCAATGCCTATCCCCGCCAAAAGCGCTAAGGCTACAAACTCGGGTCTGTCTGGGTTGTTGACGATAATGGCAGCCATCACCAGTGAGCAGGCATTCGCTCCGGCGATAATCGACAGGTTGATGCCCCCTGTCAGCATGGTGATCCCCATGCCAAGTGCCAACATGCCCAAAATCGGTAGCTGGGAAGAGATGGACTGGAAGTTGCCTACACTAAAAAATTTACCCCCCAACGTGAAGGCAAAAGCCAGAACAACAGCCACGATGATCATCAGCTGTAGCCGGATAATACGGTCACTGGGAATGAAACGGTTTACTAAGTTCATATCAAAGCCCTCTCGCCATCTTACGTTTTTCATTCCATGCCGTGGCACTGATACTAATAAGGATAATGACGCCGCTAAATACCGTATGCCAGTAAGACGAGACACTGAGCAGCGTTAGGCCATTCTGCAAGAACGCCAGCAACATCACGCCAAGGATGGTTCCCGTCAGTGAGCCACGCCCGCCTGTCATGCTGGTTCCCCCCAGAACAACGGCAGCAAGAACAGTAAGCTCAAAACCGAGCAGAGAGTTAGGCGCAACAGACTGTGAAATTTGAGCCTGAACCACGGCGGCAACCCCCGCCAACAGCCCCATGTAGCCATACACATAGAAGTGAAGGCGCAGGATATTAATCCCTAAGCGGGATGCGGCATCTTTGTTGCTACCCATAGCAAAGATCTGACGACCCAAACGGGTGTAGTTCATCAAGATGCCAGTGACAATAATGGTGCTGATAAGGCACAGCAGCGGTAATGTCAGACCATAGTCATAACCATCGCTTCCGGTGAACGAGAACCAGTTGATGCCATCCATAAACCAGTCAGGGAAGCCATATAGCCACGTCCCATCGGTAAAATAGACCAGCAAACCATAGAAGAGGTTTAGGGTGGCGATAGTAATGATGATCGCAGGGACTTTCAGCCAGTAAACCAGCCAGCCATTCAGCAGCCCCAATACCAAGCCAACTGCCATTGCTAAGACGAAGGCCAGCGGAAAGCCGCCGCCATGCTCGATAATCCATGTCGCCATCACATACTGCCCAATCGCGGTGACAGCAGGGAAAGAGATATCAATACCCCCAGCAATAAGCACCACAAATAGGCCACAGGCCAGAATGCCCAAAATGGCATAGCTGGTCGCTACATCAGTCAGATTCCCCAATGTAAGGAATTCGCTGCTGCTGAGGCTGAGGCCTACAGCAAGGAGCACCACCAATAACCCAAGGTAAAATTCGTGACGTCCGGTTAATTTACTGAGTATTTGCTTATCCATTAACCACCTCGGCAATCTGTTCTTCTGTGCACTGATGCGGGTAAAACTCCGCCGTCAGCGCACCTTTTTGCATAACGAGTACACGATGGCTGTTGTAATACGCCTCTGTTATCTCGTCACAAATCATCAGTACCGCCATTCCCTGCTCTGCCAGTGCTTTCGCGATTTGGTAGATACCCTCTTTGTTAGCGATATCGACACCCACCGTTGGCGAATCGAGAATTAAGATGCGTGGTTTTGTCGCCACCCATTTTGCGATCGCGATTCTCTGGGCATTACCGCCGGAGAGGGTTTTAACCGGAAGTTGGCTATCCGAGACTTTAATGTTCAGTTCACGGATTAAGTTGTTCACGAGGTCGTCCGATTTTTGACGATCGATTAAGCCCGTGCCTGTTTTAATTTTGTCGAAAACAGAGACGATCGTGTTGTCATAGATCGACTGCTCCATGATCAGCCCTTGAGTCAGACGATCTTCAGAGACATAGCCGATGCCGTGGCGGATCGCGTCTCGGTTATTGCTGAGTTTGACTGCGTTGCCCGCGACGCGAATGTCTCCGCTATCGGGTTGAGTCATGCCGAAGAGACTCAGGCATAGCTCCGTTCTTCCTGCCCCCAAAAGACCGACAATGGAAACAATTTCGCCTTTGTGAATATCAAGGTTGATGTCGCGATATTGCTCACCGCGGCTGAGGTGTTTTACTTCCAGCAGGGGTTCGTGCTGTTTAATCGCTTCTCTATCTAATTCTGGGAGCTGGCTATAGGTAAAGCGCTGCCCAGTCATTAGGTAAGCCAGCTCATGGCTGTCTAGATCGCAGGCTTGGTACGTGCCGATAAGCTTGCCGTCGCGCATGACGCTGATACGGTCGGCAATCTCCATGACTTCATCAAGGCGATGGCTGACGAACACAACGCAAATACCCGCAGCTTTTAACTCACTGACCACTTTCAGCAACCCTTTCACTTCTTGGCTGGTGAGAGAGGCGGTGGGTTCATCCATGATGACCAAACGCGCATCGGCGGCAATCGCACGGCAAATCGCAACCAACTGGCGATCGGCAATCGAGAGCTGTTCTACTTTTTTATCAGGATCAATGCTAACGCCTACGCGCTGCATCGCAGCCAGTGCCTTACTGCGCATCGCCTTACGATTCACCCAGAAGCTGCCACCGGGCAGATAGCGATGAACGGCAATATTCTCCGCCACCGACAAGTTAGGAAAGAGTGAGAGATCCTGATAGATAACTTGAATACCGTAGAAGAAAGAGAGCTGAGGTGTGAGCTGATGGAACAGCTTGCCATCCACCAGAATATTGCCCCCTTTCTCCGGCTGATAAACACCAGAAATTACTTTGATGATGGTGCTTTTTCCGCATCCATTCTGGCCTGCCAGACAGTGAACTTCCCCTTGGTTTAGCGTTAAATTCACCTGATCTAACGCACGTACACCGGGAAACTGTTTGCTGATATTTTCGAGCGTGATAAATGCGCTGGCCTGTGTCATAGACAATACCTTCCCTAACACCCGTAACGGGGTGTTTTTTTATCAACTGCTATTAACGTGATAGATCAAGGCGAGGAACCTGGTTTGAAAATACCTAACCTTTAATATTTGACCTTGAATACCCGAATAGAGAGTAGGCTTAACTGCCTCCGAGTCTGACGGAGGCAGAAGCATCTGTGATTAGAAACCTAAAGACTTGGCATTATCTTTGGTCACTTCAAGGATTTTGTTAAAGCGGATGACGCTGTTTTTCGTATCAACGTCAGCTTTACCCAAACCTTCGATGGTTAAATCTGATGTGACTGCTTTGCCGTTTAGCAGTTGGTCTGCTACGACAACCAGTGCGTAGCCTGCGTCTTTCGGATCCCACAGCAGAGCTTTTTTGATGTCACCGCGAACCAGATAAGGCGCAGCCTGTGCTGGCATCGCGATACCGACAACGGCGATCTGATCTTTGGCGCGTTTCTTAGAAACCGCCTGACCTGCACCGATTGGGCCAAGCGAACCGAAGCCAATAATCCCTTTCATTTGCGGATAGGTTTTCATCAGATCCAGCGTTGTTGCGTAGGATTTATCGATGTTCTCTGCCACAGGCAGACGTGAAGTAACCTCAAACATCTCTGGGTACTTCTCTTTTTGGTACTTGATAGCGTAATCAGCCCATGCGTTATGCAGAGGAACCGTTAATGAACCAACATAGATGGCATAACCGCCTTTGCCGCCCATCGCTTTTGCCAACTCATCAACGTTAGCCTGAGCATATTTTTCACTGTCGATGGTTTCGACATCCCATTGACCAATTTTTTGGTCTGGGGATTCATGAGTTAGCACGACGATGCCTTTGTCCTGCGCTTTCTTCAGCACTGGCTCTAATACTTTGGCATCGTTAGGTACAACAATGATGGCATCTACGTTTTTGGCAATCAGGTCTTCAATAACCTTAACTTGCTGTGCTGGGTCTGGCGTTGCAGGACCAACCTGATAAGCATTGATATTTAGCTTGCTTGCCGCATCATTTACACCCACTTCCATGCGCTTAAACCACGGAATACCAGTTACTTTTGCGACCACCGCAATCTCATGCTTTTCTGCTGCTATGGTTTGCGATGTGAATAACATACATGCAGAAACAACGCATGCATTGAGTAATGCGAGGTTAAATTTCATTGCAGTTCCTTATATTTTTATTGTGTCTAAATTGCCTGATGTTGAACGCAGTTTTACGAAAAGGAGATTAACAAAGGCGTATACCCTGAGCGCGGGTCAAAAGATGAAAGTGTGATACAAGCCCATAAATGTAAATTTACGCGATTTATTTTGATATTTAATTGTTAAAAATAAGGTATTGATAAAAGTTAACCACCTCTTTTGATTGAATTTTTAACAATTCTTTATCACAAAAATATCATAAAATCATCATATTGGCGGTGCGATAGAGCGATAATACTTAAATAGCCTGCTATCTAATTTAATCTCTCTCGTATTTGCGATATTTGTCACAAATACGTGACATTTTAGGAGGGAGTTCATGTTCTCTTTCCGGTAGAAAGCGGGCGTAGATAGCCTCTCTTTATTCTAGATAGATCGAAAATGTTGTTTATTGATCAAATTGATTCTATTCGAGGGTGGGCGACAACAAGCTGTCGTATGACAATTCAGTTTTTATGGAATAGATAGAAAGAAAAAAGACAGAGCCTACAAACCGTAGGCTCTTGTTTTGTAGTTTGCTTTAAAAACCGTTCAGCAAAATAGCGGAGGCGAGCGCTTACAGCACACCTTGGCCCAACATGGCATCGGCAACTTTCACGAAGCCCGCAATGTTTGCGCCTTGAACATAGTTAGTCTGCTTCCCTTCGCCACCGTATTGCACACAGGCTTGATGAATATCGAGCATGATGTGGTGAAGACGCAGATCGACTTTTTCTGATTTCCAGTTCATTCGCGCAGAGTTTTGCGCCATTTCCAGACCAGAGGTCGCAACCCCACCGGCGTTAGCCGCTTTTCCTGGAGCAAATAGAATACCGGCTTCAAGGAAAGCTTCCGTTGCACTAATGGTGGTTGGCATATTGGCACCTTCAGCAACCACTTTTACGCCGTTACGGATAAGTACTTCTGCATCCGCCAGATCCAGTTCATTTTGAGTCGCGCACGGCAGAGCAATATCAACGGGAACCGACCACGGAGTTTTGCCCTCAAGATAAGTTAAGCCACGCTCTTTTGCATAATCCGCCACGCGACCATAGCGGTTTTTCACTTCGATAAGGTGCTGTAGTTTTTCCGGCGTGAAACCAGCTTCATCTACGACCGTACCGCTAGAATCTGAAGCAGTGATCACTTTCGCCCCCAGCTCCATCGCTTTCTCAATGGTGTACTGAGCAACGTTACCGGAGCCTGAAACAGAGACAGTCATCCCTTCAAAGCCCAAGCCGTGGCGTTTTAACAGTGCATGAGTAAAGTAAACCAGACCATAGCCTGTTGCTTCTGGGCGAATCAAGCTACCGCCGAAAGAGAGGCCTTTGCCAGTGAAAACACAGGCCGTGTTGTTGGAGAGCTTTTTCATCATGCCCGCCATAAAGCCGACCTCACGCCCGCCGACACCAATATCCCCCGCTGGCACATCAGTATCTGAGCCTAGATGGCGGTAGAGTTCAGTCATCAACGCTTGGCAGAAGCGCATCACTTCACCTTGGCTTTTCCCTTTAGGATCGAAATCTGAACCGCCTTTGCCGCCGCCCATTGGAAGGGTAGTTAGCGCATTTTTGAACGTTTGTTCGAAACCGAGGAATTTTAAAATGGAGAGGTTAACGGAAGGGTGAAAACGCATACCGCCTTTAAAAGGCCCGATAGCAGAGCTGAATTGAACACGGTAAGCACGGTTAACCTGAACCCTTCCCGCATCATCTACCCATGCAACACGAAACTGGATAACACGCTCTGGTTCAACTAAACGCTCCAATAAACCATATTCTGTATATTTGGGGTTCTCTCGCAGGAAAGGCCAAATGGAAGTGAGAACCTCACGGACGGCCTGCAAGAACTCTGGTTGCTGTGAGTTACGCTGCTGTATCGATTGAAGAAAGCTTTCTACTGAGAGATGTTGTTCCATGTTAAACCCCTTTATTACGGCGCAAAAAAATTCACCAGCTGAATGCCGTTATAGGTGAAATTAATAGATATATTCCCGTGATACTTGAGGCAAAGACACCCCAACTATATTGGGTGACACAGGCTGGTGTGATGTTGTGTTCTTTCGAATATATCACTAGCTCCCCATACAAAAGCAAGTGATTTTTTATGCAATTTTTCAAAAATAATTTATATAACTTACTTATAAATATCATTTGTTATTTTTGTGTTGGAATTATTATTCATGAAGAGTGAATTATTGATGTGCTTTAATGCGGGGATTCGGCAACGTGAAAATCGCCTACTGAGTTAATAGAAATGCCACAACCTGAAGCAATGCGCAATCTTTATTAGAAAACAGGCAGACGAGCCAAAATAATTAAACGTTATGGTCATGGTAAAGCGTCAGAGGAACGGCGTTTGATGGATATGTTGATAGAGAGAAAGAGAAAAATACGTTAAATAAAGCAACTTCGCAGAATAATAAACAGGCAGGACGGCGAACCGTTCTGCCTCAAAATCCGTTATCTCACACTGAGATTAAAAAACTACTGCGGGATACGCAGAGTTTGTCCCGGATAGATTTTGTCTGGGTGGCTAAGCATTGGCTTGTTAGCTTCGAAAATCTTCATATAGCTGCCAGCACTACCTAATTCTGATTTTGCGATGGAGCTAAGCGTATCGCCTTTCTTCACAGTATAGAAACGTGCTTCTGTTGTACCTTGTTCTACCGTGATGTGATCCTGTACGGTCACAATACCTGCGATATTACCCGCAGCAACTAGGATTTTCTCTCTAGCTTCTTGAGATAAGCCTTCACCAGATACAGTGACAGCACCATCTTCAACTGCAATATTCACCTGATCTGCACCAGGGATGCCGACTTTCTCTAAATGCTGTTTCAGCTTGGCACTTTGATCTTCGGATTTACCCGTTGCGCTGTCCCAAAGTTTCTCACCCGCTTCTTTTACAAAACTAAATAATCCCATCGTTCACTCCTCATCGCGATGTTTATACTCGTCATACGCCGAGCGTTATACAAAGAATACTCATGTTTAGGCTGTTTAAGGATAGCGCCTACTACTGATAGTTGCCTCTCTGGTAGAGGGATATCCTGTATGCCATAAACCACAACACCTCGTGGAAAATCCAATCTTCAGAGGTGGAACTCGCTTATGCAACCCGCTGTTTTTCACCAGCCTGAGTTTGCATCATACGATTCAACCATGGTACCAGTAGAGCCATAATTACTGTAACAATTATCGTTGCTACCCCTATTTTCCCGAATACATCGGTATAGATAGGTAGCGTCTGTAGCGGATCGGTCACCTCTTTAGGGACGGCAGTAAATGTGGCGACATAGCCCCCCATCAGAAACGATGCCGCCTGTGTTAGGAACCATGCACCAATGGTAAAACCTGTCAGGTGTGCCGGAACCAGTGAGGCGACCATAGCCAAGCCTAATGCGCTGATCATCAACTCACCGAGGCTTTGGAACAGATAGACGATAACCACAAACCATGCAGAAGTCAGGCCCTGAGCATCGGCAAACCATAGCCCAGCGGCGGCGGCCGTCAAAAAGCCAAGGGAGCAGAAGAACATCCCAAAAGTAAATTTCAACGGCATACTGATGTCTTTACCTTTCGCTCCCATTCGGGTGTAGAGCATGGCTAGAATCGGGCTGCACACGACCACCCAGAAAGGATTTAATGCCTGAAAACTGACAGGGTTAATGGCTATCCCCATCAGTTCATGATGAACATTGTTAATCGCAAAGAAGTTCAGAGAGGTAGGCATCTGAGCATACAGGATGTAGAAAAGTACGGCTTCTAACATCAGGATGAACGCGACAACCATTTTGTTTCTTCCTATGCGGTCAAGCTTGAAGGCCTCACGGAAGTAAAAAAAGATCACGCCAGCCGTGATGGTAATCAGGGCGGCATTCGCCACCATAATGTGGCGCATCAGCCAAGCACAGATAAAGACCATCACAACAGAACCGGCAATAACGAGCAGAAGCTGGGGGATATTTATCGGCTGGCTATCGGGCTCAGAACCAATGTCCTTCGCAATATGGCGACAGGCAAAATAGACCAAAATGGCAAAAATCAGGCCGATGCCGCAAATATTGTAAGTCACGGTATAACCGAAACGCTCTGAGATAACAGGAGCCAGTGAAAGAGAAACCAGTGAGCCAATGTTTATCGACATGTAAAACAGGGTGAATGCGCCATCCAAACGCGGGTCTTTGGCTGAGTAGCACTTGGCGAGCAAACTGGCAGGATTAGCTTTAAACAGGCCGTTACCAACAGCAATTGTCCCCAGCGCGAAGAAAATCAAATTCGGGTGGTAAATTGAAATACCCGTCATAAAGTAGCCAATGGCCAAGATGATTGCGCCCAATACCATCGTTCGCTTAGTGCCTAGTAAGTGGTCACCAACATAACCACCAATGGAGATCAGGCCGTATACCAGTGCAGCAAATGCGCCAAAGGTAATAAATGAATCTTCTTGGGAAAAACCCAAAATTTTAACGAAAAAAACCGTCAATATTCCCTGAACACCGTAGTAACCGAAGCGTTCCCACAGTTCAATAAAGAAGATCATAAAGAAGGGTTTGGGTTGTTGTAGTAACCCCCAAGACGTGGGCTTATCCATGATGAATGGCCTCTGTTGTATAGTGTGATATTGAACAGAATTAACAGAATGAAAGGCAATTGGCTGTAAAAAAGGCACCGGAAAACAGGGGGCTTACCTGCGTTCGTAAAGCTCAATCTGAAATCAGAGTATTATATCGATTTGAAACAGAATGAATCGAAGATCACATTGCTATAAATAAATTTATCGAAATCGAATATCAATAATCACATATTTTACAGAATAAAAACCTATTAATAAAATCAAAAAAGGTCTGAGGCAGAGGGATGGTGAGCAATGGTGGGGATTTCATAGAAGAAATGCCCGCATTGGCGGGCATTTTAAACATTAAAACAGGACTAATTTACTCATCTTCATCGTCGCGCAATGGCACGATAAGCATATCGACATGAACGGTGTTAATGAGTTGGCGAGCTGAAGACATCAGCTTGCTCCAAAAATCCTGATGATGCCCGCAAAGCACCAGATCTGCATCGTACTTTTTAATCGCATCAACCAGAACTTGGCCTAAGTCACCGCTGCCACTCAGCGTTTCAGAAATAGGGTAGCCTGCATTTTTTGAAAGGTTAGCTAGTGCGTTATGCGTTTCTTCAGAGATACGCTCCTGCATATCACCTAAATTAACATCTATCAGACCGGTGTAGAGGTCGGAATAGTTTACATCGACGTGAATCAGCGAGACTTTTGCATTGTATGGCTTCGCCATAGATACCGCTTTTTCCACCAGAATCTGGCTCTCAGGTGATAAATCAACCGCAATCAAAATATGTTTATAAGCCATATATCCTCCCTCTTTAAATCCCATTCAATGATGAGCCCGCGCTATCGTATATATTGATGTCAGATCCTTTGAGCAATGCCGCGCTAAATATTAGATATCTCAGCCTTTCCGACGGTGCTCAAACCACCCACTATCGATAGTGATAAACTCAGAGCCTCAAGTTTGTTTCAGCTTTATATTAGCACTGTTACTACACCATGGAGTGTTGATCCGATCACAATGCACTGTAATTTCGCCATTAGGTGTATATTTGACCCTTGCACAAAAAGATGTCAGTTTTCACAATAGAGCAACAATCACTTAATCAAGGAGAGTACCGTGTTAAAACAAGACATGATCAACAAGCTGAATGAACAGCTAAACTTAGAATTCTATTCTGCCAACCTCTATCTTCAAATGAGCGCTTGGTGTGATGACAAAAGTTTTACTGGTGCAGCGAAGTTCTTACGTGACCACTCTCGTGAAGAGATGGAGCATATGCAGCGACTGTTTGACTACGTGAGTGGAACAGGTGCGATGCCTCTTTTAGGCGCTGTTGAGGCTCCACCGAGCGAGTTTTCATCTCTGATGGATATATTCAAAAAAACCTATGAGCATGAAAAAATTATAACGCTGAAAATCAATGAGCTAGCACACGTTGCTATGACTTCCCATGATTACTCTACATTTCATTTTCTACAATGGTATGTAGCAGAGCAGCATGAAGAAGAGAAGCTGTTCAAAAGTGTTCTCGATAAAATCGAGTTGGTTGGTGAGAGCGGCAAGGCACTGTTCTTTGTTGATAAAGACTTAGAAAAAATGGCGGGACAAGCTGGAGCGGCATCAACAGGAATTTAATTGCCCTCAGTGTTCGAGCGCCGGGAGGGGATCATGGTCAATACCGCAGCACTTTTTTGGGGTTTGTGTATTGTCTGTCTGATTAATATGGCGCGTTATTATTCATCTTTACGGACACTCCTCGTCGTTATGCGGGGGTGTGATCCTCTTCTGTATCAGTACGTTGACGGGGGTGGTTTTTTTACCGCCCACGGACAGCCCAGCAAGCAAATTCGTCTTGTGCGGTATATTTTCGCTCAACGCTATTTGGAACACCACGATGATGAATTTATCAGGCGGTGTGAGAGAGTAAGGCATTTGTTTCTGTTAACCAGCTTCTTATGCGGGTTAGTGGTTGTCAGTATGGTAGCGATGGTGATTTGGTATTGAGTTGATCGGGATACGAAATGCCTAGCTAGTATAGACGCCGACAAGTATAAGCAAGAACGTTTAGAACGCCCTATGTTGATCATTGGGCGTTTTTTTATTTAATATCGTTTATATATTCAATAAGTTATAAGAAAAATACAACATCGAAAACGTTAATTAAATTTAAGACAAAAGATATGATCCTGACTCTTTATTATATTATTTCTATTCTTATTTTAGTGGCTTCCTTTTTTATTCTTAGGAAACTGCATTATCTTCGCTGTCACCTTATTGAGATTATTCTAGGCAGCCTTATCCTTGGGCCGGCACAGCTCATACTCTTTGCTGAGGGTGAAATACCCTTTTGGAAACAATCATATGAAATATTTGGTGATGATTTTACTTTAAGATACTCAGCACTAGGCTTTTCTTTTATTCAACTCTTTGTTAACACAAGAATTTTTAGCTTACCCCCAAGGCCTGATGAAAAAAATCCCATCAGGGATTTTAAAAAGCCAAAAAAGAATAGATTTAAATGACTTTTACATTTCCTATCATTGTAATGATAGAATATTAATAAAAAATTGAATACTCTTTTACAAGCTTCTATAAGCTTTATTACAACTAAACTGAAAAATAAAAATCACTCATTACATTAAAAATATTTAATATTATTATATTTATGTGAAAAGGAATTAATAATGAATGATTATACTGATGAGGCCTATGAACTGAAAAGGTTAGCCGAATCACTGGGAAGGAAATATATCCAAAGCAACCGCATAAGATATTATTTTATATATAACATAAACAATTTTATTAATGATATCTATGCTGCTAATGTTTTTGGTGAAGTAGATCTCGAATCTGCGCGACACTTGGTCAATACCGAGATAGGTTACTTAAAACGCCAAGATGAGATGCTACGTAGTGAGCAAGTTCGGCAATATGCTGTGTTGATGGAAAAAAATAAAGAAAAACAACGAAAAAGGTATGAATACTCATCCCTTGCACTTGCAGGAATTGGTTTTGCTGGCGGTGCAGGCCAAATTTTGACAGGGGCTGCAATTGGTTTTACTCCGATGGGTATTATCACTATTGCACATGGAGCTAATAATATTTACGAAAATGGCTATTTTATTCTGTATCGAGAAAATACTGTAGGCCCGATTCGATATGGATATCATCTTGCAGGTGATTATATAGGTATGACAAAAAAAGAATCTGATCTCCTTTACGCAACAGTCGATGTAACTTTATCAGTGGGCAATCTACTTAGAAATGTGCTAAAACCAGAAAGCTTTCGGTTATTTCATCATATACATGCAGATTACATTATGAATTGGCAAACCATGGGGTCTTTAGCAATACTAACTGAAATTGGTGTCGATATAGCTACAATATCTCCTGCAATAAAAAATTATAGAGATAAATAATATGATACTTTCTTGCTATTACATAATCTCTATATTCGTAGCTTTTTTGTCTTACTTCATTCTAAAAAAATACATAAGATGCATTTTCGTTTAATTGAAATTCTATTAACCGGTGTCGTGCTATGCGGCACACAATTAAGCCTTTTCGCCAACGGCGAAATTCCCTTTTTATATGAAACCCAAGCCATATTTTATGAAGAGTACACACTAAGGGATTCAGCCTTAGTATTCTTTTTTATTCACGCCGTTATCGGTGCCCGTATTCTTTCATCACCCACTAAGCCAGACGATAAAAACCCTATTCTTAACTTCAAGGAAAATAGAAAGAAATAGTCACTTAATAAACATGGCAATTTATGAAAAATCACCATGCTCACCTGTTACTAGCTAGTACACTCTATCTTCCCATACACTAAAACCAGATGTACCAGCTATGCGGTGGTACCACATAATGCTCTGATACTTTAACGAGAGCGTTTCCTGCGCTTGAGAACCGTTATGAGTTAACGCATTAGGATAAAACGATGTCATTTCAGTAAGAGTCGCCTTGTTAAATTTAAGCGTATAATAAAGCTCTTGAAAACCCCCTTGATTTGTCCGATAAAAATCAAGAACGCCATCCATGATTTCATTCTCCGATATAGCAACACCTAATAAAGGTGAGGATTTATCTATCGGTTTTTGAATAATAATAGGGTGATGATTGGAATTTTGTTCGCGGGTTATTGAGTGGCTAAAAGAGTGGATTTGTATTTGGTCTTCATGGCCAATTTGGCTTTTATTACCAATAGAGTCTATGTTAGAACAACCCTGAGATATAAGCCCCTGTTTACTCCCCTCTAGCCTTAAATAAATAATATTAGACATTACTCGTCCTTGTTCGCTAATTTAAAATTGAAGGGTATTATAACAAGATAAAATCAGCGAAAATGTAACAATTACAACATCATAAAATACACACCTAGACCATTTGGTAATAAAAAAACAGCTACACCCCAACCGCCGTAATATAAAGATCAAACCGATGGCTCTTCGTTTCTATCGCCGCCTGCGGTGCAATACCCGCCAATACTGGCGCATAATCGGGCCTTTTTACCACCACACGTTTAGTCGCTAAAGCTCTGGCTGGCGCAAGTAGACCATCTGCGTCGTCATCTGCCCCCACCAGCGATTGAAACACCCTCATCTCTTTCTTCACCAACGCGCTTTTTTGGCGATGGGGAAACATTGGGTCTAGGTAGACAACTTCGGGTTTAGGCTGTAGATCGGCTAGTGCCGTTAGGCTAGAAGCGTGTAAAAGCGTTAATCGCTCCTGCAACCAGCCACCGATTTCTACGTCTCGATAACCCCTTTGCAAGCCATCATCCAGCAATGCAGCCACCACCGGATTACGCTCCAGCATTCGCACATGGCAGCCCAGTGAGGCCAGCACAAATGCATCACGGCCTAATCCCGCCGTTGCATCGACCACATTTGGCAAATAACTGCCTTTTACACCGACTGCTTTCGCAACAGCCTCGCCCCGACCGCCGCCGAAGCGCCTGCGGTGAGCCATCGTTCCGCCGACAAAATCGACATAGATTGCCCCAAGCTTTGGCTCATCGAGCTTACGCAGTTCTAGGCGTTCAGCCGTTAATACCAACGCCATCGTCGCCTCTTCATCAGAAACGAGCTGCCAACGTTGTGCCAAAAGAGATAAGGCGCCGGAATCGGCGCCTGCTTCACACATTAATCGAACGGACACGCGGGATTATCCCTTAATACCGTAGTGGCGTAGCATCGCATCCAACTGCGGGGCACGACCACGGAAGTTTTTAAACAGTGTCATCGGCTCATCAGAACCACCCTGAGACAGGATATTATCGAGGAACGACCTGCCCGTTATTGGGTTGAAGATACCTTCTTCTTCAAAGCGGGAGAAAGCATCCGCAGATAAGACTTCTGCCCATAGGTAGCTGTAATAACCCGCCGCATAGCCACCAGCAAAGATATGGCTGAATGCATGTGGGAAACGCCCCCAGCTTGGAGAAGGCACAACGGCAACCAAGCGTTTAACTTCTGCCAACGTTGGCAGGATCTGCGCGCCTTGTGCAGGGTCAAACTCAGAGTGCAGGCGGAAATCGAACAGACCAAACTCAAGCTGGCGTAGGATAAATAGTGCTGCCTGATAGTTCTTCGCCGCTAAGAGCTTATTCAGCATCTCTTTCGGTAATGGCTCGCCAGTTTCATAATGCCCAGAGATAAAGGCCAGCGCTTCCGGCTCCCAGCACCAGTTCTCCATAAACTGACTTGGCAGCTCGACGGCATCCCAAGGCACACCGTTAATACCAGATACCCCGGCGGTGTCGATTTTCGTCAGCATATGATGTAAGCCGTGACCGAACTCATGGAATAGGGTCGTCACTTCATCGTGAGTGAACAGCGCAGGCTTGTCACCGACAGGGCGGTTAAAGTTGCAGGTCAGATAAGCCACTGGGTGTTGTAAATGGCCATCGGCAAAACGTAGGCTGCCGACGCAATCATCCATCCACGCACCACCGCGCTTATGCTCCCGAGCATATAAATCCAGATAGAAGCTGCCGCGTAGTTCGTTTTTCTCATCGAACAGATCGAAGAAGCGCACTTCTTGGTTCCAGAGATCCACGTCTTTACGCTCTTTTGCAGTAATGCCATAAATACGGTTTACAACGGTGAACAACCCTTCAAGAACGCGTTGCTCTGGGAAGTAAGGACGCAGTTGCTCGTCGCTAATAGAGTAAAGATGTTGCTTCTGCTTTTCGCTGTAGTAGGAGATATCCCATGATTCTAACGCATCCACATTAAAGTGTTGCTTGGTGAAAGCTTGCAGTTGAGCCAGCTCCTCTTCCCCTTGCCCTCTGGCACGTTTCGCCAAGTCGTTTAGGAAATCGAGAACCTGTTGCGGGTTTTCTGCCATTTTGGTCGATAGGGATTTATCCGCATAGGTGGCAAAACCTAGCAGTTGGGCCAGCTCATGGCGCAGTGCCAGTGTCTCGCCCATAATGTCTGTGTTATCCCACTTGCCTGCATTTGGCCCCTGATCGGAGGCGCGGGTCACGAAGGCTTGATACATTTCATGGCGCAGTTCGCGATTATCGCAGTAAGTCATAACAGGGAGATAACTTGGCATATCCAGCGTTAACAGCCAGCCATCCTGCTCTTTTGCTTCTGCCATCGCCTTCGCCGCAGCGATAGCGCTCTCTGGCATACCATTTAGGTCGCTCACATCAGTAATCAGTTTGCTCCAGCCCATCGTCGCATCCAGTACGTTGTTGCTGTAGCTGGAACCCAGCTCTGACAGGCGAGCGGCAATCTCACCATAGCGCTTCTGCTTTTCTGGTGATAGGCCGATACCGGATAGCTCAAAATCACGCAGGGCATCTTCAACCGATTTGCGCTGTGGTTTGCTCATGGCCGCAAACGCTGGCCCCTCTTTTAAGCTGCGATAAGCCTGATATAAGCCTTCATGCTGGCCTACCCACGTGCTGTATTCAGACAGAATAGGCAGGCACTGCTCGTAAGCCTCTCTCAGCTCTTGGCTGTTTTTCACCGAGTTAAGGTGGCTCACCGGTGACCAAATTTTACTGAAACGATCGTCAACTTCTGCCAGAGGCTGGCAAAGGTTATCCCATGTGAATGGCCCAGACTGCGCAACAACGCGCTCCACTTCTTTGCGGCAATCGCTCAGTGCAGACTCAATGGCTGGCAGAATATGCTCGGGTTTAATCTCAGAGAACGGAGGAAGATCATAAGAGGTCAGTAACGGATTGGTCATAGCATAGTCCTGATTATTGTTTTATAGCTCGCCGCAGTCGGCAGGCAATCAAATAGCATATTGAGAGTAGATGGGGTTTCGTGTAGATAAAATCAATAGAAGCCAATTTAAATGAAAACAAAACGAAAATGAAACGGAGAGCATAATACCCTGTCGCTTACGCAATGCTTTTCACTCTTTAGCCCTTATACAGTTTATACTGCGACCAATAATGCATTTAATGTAATCGCCAACCATACCGGAAGACGCCAACCGCCATGCTAAGTTATCGCCACAGTTATCACGCCGGCAATCACGCCGATGTTCTTAAGCACACCGTTCAAAGCCTGATTATCGAAGCGCTGAAAGAGAAGGATAAACCTTTTCTTTATTTGGATACCCACGCTGGAGCGGGCCGCTATCTGCTGAGTGGTGAGCAGGCGGAGCGCACAGGGGAGTATCTGGAAGGTATCGCCCGTGTTTGGCAGCAAGATGATCTCCCTGCCGAGCTAGAGCCGTACATCACGGCAGTCTCTCATTTCAACCGCAGCGGGCAACTCCGCTATTATCCCGGTTCTCCGTTGATTGCCCGCCAGCTATTGCGCGACTTCGATAAGCTGCACATGACAGAGCTGCACCCAAGCGATTACCCGCTTTTGCGCCAAGAGTTTCAGAAAGATGAGCGCGCAAAAGTGTTGAAGGCAGATGGCTATCAGCAAATCAAAGCCCAGCTACCGCCGCAAAGCCGGCGGGGGCTTATCTTGATCGACCCGCCTTATGAGATGAAAACCGATTACCAAGACGTGGTGAAAAGCATTCAAGAAGGTTATAAGCGCTTTGCGACGGGCGTCTACGCGCTATGGTATCCGGTGGTTCTGCGCCAAAATATCAAGCGTCTGGTGCATGAATTAGAAGAGACAGGTATCCGCCGTATTCTGCAAATTGAGCTCGCTGTTTTGCCAGATAGCGATCGCCGTGGCATGAGCGCCTCAGGCATGATCGTTATTAACCCACCTTGGAAACTGGAACAGCAGATGAACAATGTGATGCCGTGGCTACATAAAACACTGGTGCCTTCTGGGCACGGCCATACGCTGGTTAAATGGATTACCCCTGAATAAAAGTAACGTGAGTGAGGTTGTCAATTTAGGCATTAATTGGCGGTATTTCCCTTATATATCAGTGTGATTTGTAAGGTATTTAAAGCCCCTTATTTTAGATGATGACTCGCTTTTACTCTTTTTGTATTTATGAGATCCTTCCATCATTCATACAGGACTAGACAGGATTAAGGTCATGCAAAAGCATTTTGATTATTTAGCGATTGGCGGCGGCAGTGGTGGTATTGCTTCCGTAAACCGTGCCTCTATGTACGGCAAAAAATGTGCTCTGATTGAAGCCAAATATTTAGGTGGCACCTGCGTCAACGTAGGGTGCGTACCGAAGAAAATTATGTGGCACGCGGCACAAGTTGCCGAAGCTATTCACCAATACGGCCCAGACTATGGTTTTGACACCACCGTTAACCAATTTAACTTTGGCAAACTGCTGGAAAACCGTAGTGCGTATATCGACCGTATTCATCAATCCTACGACCGTGTGTTAGGCAATAATAAAGTCGAAGTGATTCAGGGCTTCGCCCGTTTTATTGATGCGCATACTGTTGAAGTAAACGGCGAGAAGATCACCGCTGACCACATTCTTATCGCCACCGGCGGACGCCCTTCACAGCCGACTATTCCTGGCGCTGAATATGGCATTAACTCTGATGGCTTCTTTGAGTTAAAAGCGCTGCCTAAGCGTGTCGCCGTTATCGGTGCAGGTTATATCGCCGTTGAGCTTGCAGGCGTGCTTAATGCGCTGGGTTCAGAGACGCATCTGTTTGTTCGTAAAGAGTCACCACTGCGCAGCTTCGATCCGTTGATCGTAGAAACGCTGGTAGAAGTGATGAACACAGAAGGGCCGCAGCTCCATACCCATTCCGTACCAAAAGAGATCGTGAAGAATGCTGATGAGAGCCTGACGCTACATCTGGAAAATGATACGAGCATCACTATTGATTGCTTGATCTGGGCTATCGGCCGTGATCCGGCTACCGATAACCTGAATCTGGATGCTGCTGGCGTGAAAACCAATGAAAAAGGTTATATCACCGTCGATAAGTTCCAGAACACCAATGTCAGTAATATCTACGCCGTCGGCGATAATACAGGTGCAGTAGAGCTTACCCCTGTTGCTGTTGCCGCAGGCCGTCGTCTCTCTGAACGTCTGTTTAACAACAAACCGAACGAGCATCTGGATTACAGCAATATCCCAACCGTGGTATTCAGCCACCCGCCTATCGGCACCGTCGGTTTAACCGAGCCACAGGCGCGTGAGCAGTTTGGTGATGATCAGGTAAAAGTGTACAAATCTAGCTTTACAGCAATGTACACCGCTGTGACTCAGCACCGTCAGCCGTGCAAGATGAAGCTAGTTTGTGTGGGTAAAGAAGAGAAAATCGTCGGCATCCACGGCATCGGTTTTGGCATGGATGAGATGCTGCAAGGCTTCGCCGTCGCGGTGAAGATGGGCGCAACTAAGCAGGATTTCGACAACACTGTCGCTATCCACCCAACGGCATCGGAAGAGTTTGTGACGATGCGATAAGGGTGTAAATCCTTGCAAAAACGGGTTTTGGTGAGCGATCGCCAAAGCCCGTTTTTTATTATCGGCTCATAACCCGATCATCTTAATGGTTAGCGTGTATCCGCTGGTGCAATGCCAAACTCTGGCATCCCCTCACTGTTCCAGCTAAAGGTTTTAATCCGTGTATGGCGGTTAGGATCGTACAGCGGGTCACCTTCAATCTCTGTGTAGTTTCTGGCGTGATAGACCAGTACATCTTGCCCCTCTTCACTCACCGTAAAGCTGTTATGGCCGGGGCCAAATTGCTTGTTTTCCCAACTGGTGACAAACACAGGCTGTGGGGATTTATGCCACTGGCTCGGGTCTGTGATATCAGCCTCGATATCTGCCCACAAAAGCCCCATGCAGTAGTTTTCATCAGTGGCACTGGCAGAGTAGCTGATAAAGATTCGTTGCCCATGCTTGATTACCGCTGGCCCTTCATTTACCCAGAAACCTACCGTTTCCCAAGGTAGCTCTGGCTTGGTCAGCATCACGGGTTCACCTTTCAACGTCCACGGGTTTTCCATCTCAGCTAAATAGAGATTGGAGTTACCACGAATCGCTGGGTCTTTCTGCGCCCACAAATAATAGTTTTTACCTTTGTGTGCAAACCATGTGGCATCCAGAGAGAAGCTGTCGATAGGGGTTTGAATTCTTCCTTTTTCAACCCACGTTCCGGTCAGTGGATTAGCATCCTTGCACTCTAATGCATACATCCGGTGCTGAAACAGCCCATCCACAATCTCCTGTGATGGTGCTGCGGCGTAATAGATGTACCAACCGCCGTCGATGAAATGCAGCTCTGGCGCCCATATTAGGGCGCTCATGGCACCGGTTTCTGGTTTGCGCCATACAATAGCGGGTTCTGCGGCATCCAACTCACCGAGTGTTAACGCACGGCGGATCTCTAATCTGTCGTACTCGGGTACGGAAGCGATGAAGTAGTAGTAACCATCGGTATGCCGAAGAATAAAGGGATCGGCGCGCTGTTCAATCAATGGATTAGGCCAAAGGTGTTGTGTCATCACTGTTCTCCATAAACGCTATTATCATGGCCATCGTTGGCACTGCCTTCACGCAGCGCCGTGATTTGGGTATCGCGTTTAAACGCGCTTCTCTGCCATATGTCGACTTTCTTGATAGTCATTCAGTTCTTGGTAGTTATTGCGGCGTTTTTCTAAGTCGATCTGTATCTGTTTCATTAAGTTGCGATCAACTTTTAACAGGCGAACAACGCCTGCAGTAATCAGGTAACCCACACCTGGTATAACGGTAAACAGCAACATAATGCCGTTGATGGCGACATCACTCTGGCGGGCAGCATTCGCATCATAACCGTAGTAAGAGAGCAAAAATCCGACCATCGCCCCCGCAACAGCCAAACCCACTTTGAGAAAGAATAGGTTGCCTGAGAAGCTGATCCCTGTAATACGTTTGCCCGTTTTCCACTCACCGTAATCATCCACATCTGCCATTAATGACCAGTGCAGCGGAGAGGGGATTTGGTGGAAGATATTCAAAATAAAATACGCGCCAACGATGACCATCGTGGCGTGAGGGTCGATGAAGTAGAAACCGACAGAGAAGATGGCTAAGACGATATTCGTCCAGAAGAAGACGCTTAATTTGCAGAAGCGATCAGTTAACACTTTTGCCATCGTGCTACCTATCATCATGCCGATCACACCGATGCTAATGAACATCGTGGCAAATGAGGTGCTCTTTTCCATCACCCAGATAACGTAGTACATCGTTGCCGCCATACGGATAAAGCCGGGGCAGACGTTACACAATGTGAGTAACAGAATGCGTACCCATTGATCGTTTTTCCACACATCTTTTAGGTCAGCTTTCAGTGCATCGTTGGTCGCAACTGCGGGCTTAATACGCTCACGCACGTTGGCAAAACAGAAAAGGAACATCACCAATGCGATTAGCGCCAGCACGCCCATCGCCATTTGATAACCACGAGCCTTGCTCTCTACACCGAAGGCTTCACTACCAAACCAATCAGCCATCGGTAGTAGTGTCATCGAGAGGATAAGCGTTGCTACCCCCACCATAACGAAACGGTAGGATTGGCAGGAAACGCGTTCTTGAGGGTCGTTAGTAATCACACTACCGAGCGAGCAGTAGGGAATATTGATCGCTGTATAAGTGAGAGACATCAGAAAGTACGTGGCAAATGCATAGATAACTTTGCTGTCGTATGTCCATTCCGGTGTCGTAAACATCAGCACGCTAAACAGAACATAGGGAACAGATATCCATAATATCCACGGACGAAAACGCCCCCATCGGCTTTGAGTCCGGTCAGCAATAGCCCCCATGATAGGGTCGGTCACCGCATCCAACACACGGACAGACAGCAATAAAACCCCGACTAGAGCAGGAGCAAGGCCAAAGATATCTGTATAGAAGTAGTTAAGGAACAACATGATGGCTCCGCCAATCATGTTGCATCCCGCGTCCCCCATCCCATAGCCAATCTTTTCTTTTACTGAAAGCGCTGTGCGTTTCATGGATATTCTCTCCGTAGTAGGCAGGACGTTACCTGTTATGGAGATTATTGTCGCGAATGTAAAAAACTGTCAGAAGAATTCGATTGTAGAGATGGACAATTCAGTCACCAAATGAAAAGTGTGAGGTAGCTATCATGAGTAAGAGGGGGATATTTGCCCGTGTTTTATCTCCGTATAAGGAAAAAAGCACTCACAGGAAGACAAATCATAAGATGGAGTAATCCATTGAATGGGATGTTATTCATCTTCTTTGAATAAAATGATTTCGCCTCTTTCCGGTTATCTTAGCCCTAATTAATAACCTAAATGAATAAAAAAGCCGGAAACTGAGTTCCGGCATTATAAGAAAAAGGGGGTGATATCGCTTGATGCAAGCAGGCTATAAGTAGGCTAGTTATTTGCTACTTTTCTTATCGCAGGCTTCACAACTTTCTCGCCGTTATGACCAAAGAATTGGTAGAGCGTATCTGCTGCGGTTTGCGTCAAGACCATAATCTCAATTCGACGATTTGAAGCGCCTAACGGATTAGCTTTATCCAACAGCATACGGTCTGCCATTCCACTTACCTGTAAGACGTGCTCAACAGACATGCCACCTTTTACTAGCGCCTGCCTGGCAGCCATTGCACGATCGCCGGAGAGGTTCCAGTTGTTATACCTTTCCCCATCACGAAAACGCGTGGAGTCTGTATGGCCAGTGATGATAATTTTATTATTAATTTTGCCAAATACCGGCGCTAACTCTCGCAGTAATTGGCTAAAGAATGGCGTGAGAGTCGAACTACTGCGCTGGAACATCTCTCGGTGCTTATCATCTTGCACCAAAATCCGTAGCCCCTGCGGCACAATTTCAATCTCTAGGTTAGCCTGAGCATTATGCGCTGAAGTGATCTGCATGATGACTCGCGCTAGCTCCTCCATCTCTCTCTGAGAGCGATCCATGACGCTATCCAGAGACTCACTCTTTTTCAGGGCAGCCATATCTGCCTTTTTGGCATTTAGGCTTTCACTATTTTTCCGTGCGACAGGGTCTGAATCATCAGGTGTCGATTCGACACGCCTTGCCTTTACAGGAATATCACCACTCGCGACGATTGAATTACCTGCGCCAAAATCAGGGGAGGAGATGGGGTTAAACGGGTAGCCTTCCATCTCAGACATCCCGTTAATCTCCGCCATAATCATTTTTCTATCGTCTTCAGATACCGACCCCATAATCCATAGCACCATAAAGAGTGCCATCATTGCTAAGGTAAAGTCGGCAAATGCCACTTTCCACGCACCGGTATGTATACCGTGATGTCCTTTACGGCCGGAGCGCTTAATTATCGTGGTACCACCACCGCCGCCTTTTCTATTGTTTCTCATTACAGCGGATCCACCATCTGGTTCACCCAGAGATCTAATGTGGCAAACGTCGGCTTAGAATCTAGCGGTAGCATTTTACGGCCAGCATCTACCGCCAGCAGTGTTGGTTTTCCTGATACATGGCTTACCAGAACAGTACGAACACATTCCAGTACGGACATTTTCTTTTTAGTGCGCTGCTCCATTGAGTTGGAGAGGGGGTCCATGATGCAGTAACAGATAAATACACCCAAAAACGTTCCTATCAGTGCCGCAGCAACTTTTATACCGATGATAGCGATGGAGCCATCAATAGATTGCATCGCAATGATAATACCCAGTACCGCAGCACAAATACCAAAGCCCGGCATGGCCTCTGCGGTACGCTGTAGTGAGCGGGAAGGTAGTAGAAGCTCTTCTTCCATCGCTTCCAACTCTTGCTCTAAAATACCTTCCAGTTCGTGTTCGTTGATTTTACCCATCGCCATCAGGCGGAAGTTATCGGAAATAAAGGTAATTAAGCCTTTATCCTGCAAAATTAGTGGGTATTTTTGAAAGAGAGGGCTGTTATCCGGTACTTCAATATGAGCATCCAGCGTTTTTAAACCACCATCTTGTACCAGCTCTAATAGTTCATAGAGCAGCATGAGGATTTGGCGTTGGAACTCTTCAGTATGTTCATTCTTTTGGGTGACGCCTTTGATTTGCGCCAGCATCTCTTTTAATACATGCCGGGGGTTAGCGATAACCATTGCACCGATACCAGCCCCCAAAATAATCACAATTTCACCAGGTTGCCAGAATGCAGCCATGCGCCCACCGGACATAAGATAACCCCCGATGACACTACCTAATACAACTAGCAGTCCTAACAACTTTTGCATATCGTCCTCAGTTTCAAAAAAAGCTTTTTATCTTGTCTGTAATTTTTTTATTTAACTGGCAAATTCTTGCCTCGGTTAAATCCAGCACCAGAGCAATCTCTTTCAGGCTCAGTTCATGTTGGTAGTACAAGCTTAAGATTGTCTGTTCGCGTTCATCCAAAGAGGCGAGAGCGACTTTAAGTGTATGGCTCACCATCATTTCATCTTCCAAACTTCTGCTTTCTAGAGCAGACATCGGCTGAGCTATGTCGCCTGACAATAACTCATCCAGACTCTCCATAGCTTTCGCACTATCTAGTAACAGATACTCTTGGTACTCCTCGGCGCTGATCTTCAGCTGTGAGGAGATTTCGTCAAACGTTGGCTCACGCCCTAGCTGCTTCGCAAAATCACGAATAGCGTCATTCAGTTTGTGAGTTTTTTGTCTTAGGCGGCGAGGCCGCCAATCGTGCTGACGCAGCTCATCCAATACAGCACCTCGGATGCGATGTACCGCATAAGCAGCAAATTGCCCGTCGGGGATACCATAGCGGCGTAATGCTTCTAACAACCCCATCAGCGCAATTTGCTCCATGTCCTGCAAATCTAAAACGCTATCGGCCTGAAAGGAAAGTTGCCGAACAACCCGCTTCACGAGCGGTAAATAAGCCCGCAGATGCTGACTCTCCTGCGCTGGTGTTAACGATGTTGCTTCAAGGAATTCCATCATGACCTGCTTGTATTACTGGAAAACAAGTTTGCTAATCACCACATTGTCGAAAGGTACCTTTATCTTGAGCTCGCCAAGTGTTTTGCGGTATTCAATCATCAATTGGTCGTGTATTTGCTCAATAGTCATCGCTCTTACCTCAGCGTAGTCACGGCTAGATAATGCTTTTACCGTTGCACTACGAATGGCAGGGATAATCGATTCAGCTTTTTTGACTTCATCATCACTGTGAGCCGCTAATGCCAGCTCAAGCTGCAAATAACGCTCATAGCGTCCTTCGCTGTTCAATGTGATAACAATGTTTTTCACTTCAATAAATTGCACATCGACAACTTCAGCTTTATTCGATGAAAAGAAATTAAATGCGCTGATATCCTCATCTTTATCTGCAACTGAAATGTATTTATTTCCGCCAACGACCAAAACGGCAGTGAGTACAGCTGTAAATGTCAGTGCACTCACTCCTAATACTATTTTTTTATTCCCATACTTGTACCTCGTGTTCCTTTACACTGTCATTAAAATGGAATCATCACTTCTTGTACTGCGTCCATCGTGAGACTCTATTTGTTGTGCATCCTGTATCTCATTATTATTTTTTGGTCTTTCTCGCCCTGGCTTATCTTGCTGCTGAGAAGAAACCTGCACATTAACCTGTACAAGATTCTGTTCTGTCAGGTTTTGGCGTAACTCATGACTTACCTGCTGTAGAGAACGATAGACATCGTTCTGGCTAGCATTGATATGAACCTGCAACTTACCCGCTTCAAAATGCAGCGATATCTCTATTTTTCCCATATCAGGTGGGTCGAGCCGAATCGTGGCATGTTGAACGCGATTATCAACTTGAAGCTGTAAACGCTCACCCAACGCAGACCGTAACTGATGCTGCATAGACTCAGGCTGCTGGGTATTCAACTTTACCGTTTGCGTTTTCACACTTTGCTCTGCATGAATGGCCTCATTGACCGCCATAGACGCCGTGGTAGCAATGGTATTAGCCGCCGATGTCATCGTATTTGCCGCAGTGCCTGTCGTGGTCTTTGTGCTCTGTGCTGCGACCGTATCCGTCACTGTTTTTAGCAGCGTTGGCGTTGCCGATACTTTGGGCTCTTCAGCAACCTGACGAATGGCAACAATAGCGGCCTCGCTCTTTAATGCAGAGACACTATCAGGGATCACAATGCTATTAGACGCCACCATCTCAGCATTTTGAGTAGGGCGAAGAAGTGGCGCTGCCGTTAAGCTTGCTCCTGTATCAGGCACTTGAGCAGTTACGGGAGGCGTACTCGAAGCGCTAGACTCAAGCGGCAACTGCATGCCCAATCCTCTTGAAATAGCGCTGCGGTTTATCCCAAGCGCTTCTATCAGGGTGGAACTCTGCGAAGCCGAGCGGCTTTGTGCCTCACTATTCAAAACAAGCTCGTTTAGATCTGTGCTTATTTCTGGTGTGGTACTTGGAAGGGTTGGGCTCACTAAAACAGGCTGCAATAATGCCTCTTGCTGCATAAGCAGCAACGATAAAAAGGCGGCATTACTCTCATCCGTATTTTCGCTTTCAACACTCTCAGCCGAGCCTTCGGCACCTGCTAGTGCTAGCCCCGGCTCCTCTAATGATAGAGAGGGCAACGTTGCATCAGCCATAGGCACAGGCAAAGGCAAAGGCAAAGGCAAAGGCACAACAGGCTCTTGTTGCCCACCATCAATGAGAACATCTAGGCCTAACAGTGAACCAAACTCAAGTTCTTGAGACTCTGGCTGTGTGCCTAGCGTTTCTGTTATACCAGCTTCCGCTGGAAAAAATGCCTCATTACCGGTGGGTAAACTTCCTGCACCTGGCGCCAAATTGCCCATATTTGTCAACATTGATTACTTAATCTCATCAGGGGTGAATGTGGCATATGCGCTTAATCCTTCACGGGTTTGCCTGTGTTGAGCCATTTTGTTTTCCACATTTTGGCTCTGCTGACTACAAAACTGGTAAACCTTGTAATGCAGTTGCTTCAAGCTATCTAATGCCTGAAGCACACTCTCTGATTGAGGATGCCCCTGTAAGGAGCTCAACATTTGAGCAATATGGTTATCTGTTTTCTGCACCTTGTTCCAATTACACTCTGTTGCTGCACTTTCTAGCTCGCAAGCCAAGTGATGAATAAGCTGTAGATTGTCCATATTATTTACTCATGCCTTCCCAACCATCGCGGATGTTGCTGAGGATCTGTTCAACCTCTTCAATCATTTCCACAGAGAGCTTGTCGCTTGCATCGTAGAGACGGTAAACGCAGTAGTCATAAAGGCGTGCCAGATTCAGAGCAAGATCACCGCCCTGTTCGTAATCCAGAGCACTAGTCAGTGCATTAAGGATATCGATGCACTTATTAATGCTTTGAACCTTGCGTTCAAAACGCTTGCCAGCAATATGACTTTTTGCTCTTACCAGTTCATCCATCAGGCCATTAAATAGCATTAAAACAAGCTGGTGCGGAGTTGCCGCTGCCGCCTGAATAGATAAATCAGACTCCTGATAAAGCTCGTAACCTTCTCGAGAATTTCCGTACATTATCAACCTCTAATTAAAACCCACTGACAATAGGCGTTATGCAATACCGAACATGCTCATCGTGTTATTCATCTGCGACATGATGCTCTGCAACTGAGTAAATTGGCGCAGGTAGCGGTTATACGCATTGTCATAACGTGTATTGATCTGATCCGAACGATCACTAAACTGGCTCTCTTTACGATCCAGCGTGTCTTGGCGCATTTTCAACACACCATTACTGTTGCTCAGATAGTTATCCAGTGACTTATCCATGGTTTTGATTAACCCGCTATTGCCGTTAAACAGCTCAGTTAATGCTTGCGGGTCTTCTTTTAGTGCTTTATCAAACTTCTCGCCGTCTAGTTTGAGCTTGCCGTCTTTATCTGCAGTGATCCCTATTTCAGTGATATCCATGCCGTTAAATTGGTTACGCAGCAAATTATTTAGTTGGCGTTCTAGCGAGATAATCCCGGAGTCTCCGGCAAATGCACCGCGGTCACTGCCGCCGCTTCCACTACCGGTTAAATCCGTTAACGCACCTTTCAGCGTGTTATAGGCATCAATAAACTTCTGAGCCTGCTCTTTTGATGCAGTCTCATCGGTACCAATGGTCAGTACCAGTGGTGAATCACCCGTTGCCTGCGCCTGTGTAAGCTCAATATTTACGCCCTTAATAAGGTCATTAAAGGTATTCGTGCTGCTGGTCTGTAACAAACCGCTGCCTGGTTCGCCAAGCCATACCTTGGCATCCGATGCGGCAGAGATAACCTTCTGTTTGCTGGTATCTAAAAACATCGGGTCAGAGCTAGGATCGAAGGTAATTTCATTAGCAGCACCGGAATTATCGCTGCTCAACATAAACGTCACTTGTCCGTTAGAACGAAGCAAGGAAGCCGTCGCACCTGGGTTAGTACTGCTGCCGTTAATGGCATTTGCCAAATCAGACAGGCTTTCCAGCGTGTCCATATCCACTTCCAGCGGTTTACCGCCGATCGTCAGAGAAAGCTTTCCTGATGAATTTTTAACGTCATCATCAGTCATCCCTTCGAAGGCAACTTGGTGTGCAGAGGCTAGGCTCTCGACAGTGATGTTATATGTTCCTTTCGCGGCACTAGAGTTAGCTGTTACATTCGCGTAGCCCTCTTTGCTCATCGTGGCTTTGTTCTGCAACATGCCATCGTTGTTTTTATTCAATCCATTTAAAGCAGTACGAAAATCCGTCAATGCAGTACGCAGCGCTTTAAGCGCCGTCTTTTGTCCAGACAGCGTCTTTTGCTGGGTTTTTAGCTGTGTTTGTAACGCTAAAATGTCATACGTTGCCAGTTGTTGAGCCATCGATTGGGGATCAATGCTGCTGAAATCTGTCATCTCTACCTCTCTTCAATTACCAATGTTATAGCAAACCCCATGCCAACTATTTTTATAGTTTTAAAACATTGAGATAGGATTTTAAAGGAAGCGAATCTTCCGCATTTCTTTCCTCAATAGCGGAAAGTAAACCGGCGTTGATTCCATTATTTACTGAGAATATTTGCTGAAAAAAAAACACCGCCTTACAGCGGTGTTTTCAATTTATTCGTCAGTTCAGGATTAGCCCAGAAGAGACATAACCATGCCAGACATGTTGTTTGATTGCTTCAGCATAGACATACCTGTCTGTGCCAGCATCTGGTTACGAGTCATGTTAGATGCTTCTGCAGCAAAGTCAGCATCACGAATGTTACCCAGAGCTAAGTTCGTGTTGTCTTGAATGTTCACCAGGTTGTTAGATGTATGACCTAAACGGTTGATGTTTGCACCCAGGCTAGAACGAACAGTACCTACGCTATCCAGAGCAGTCTGAATAGAAGTAATCGCGCTGTTTGCTGATGCCTGATCTTCAACTAGACCTACACCACCAGATGTAGTTACCAGTGCACCCAGATCGCTAGCTACAGTAGTTAAGTCACCGCCAACGTCGATTTGCAGTTTTTCATTTGCACTTGCACCAATCTGGAAGTTAACTGCTGCTGCCAACTTACCAGTTACCGCTGTTGTCGCACCAGATACAGATTGTAGAAGCTTGTCGCCACCGTAAGTGGTGTTAGACATGATGTTATTCAGTTCAGAGTTCAGTTGGTCAAACTCAGACTGGATAGATTTACGGTCGTTAGTGCTGTTCGTGTCGTTCGCAGACTGTGTTGCAAGGTCTTTCATACGATAAAGGATGTTAGTCACTTCATCGAATGCGCCTTCAGCAGTTTGCAGCATTGCCGTTGCATCAGCGATGTTACGCTTAGCAACAGTCATACCGTTAGATTGACCTTGTAGACGAGTAGCGATCTGTAAGCCCGCTGCGTCATCTGCCGCAGAGTTAATACGTTTACCAGTACCTAAACGCTCCATTGCAGTACTTAACATGCTGTTAGACTTGTTCAGTGCGCTAGTGGAAGCCATGGATGAAGCATTAGTAAAAATTGATAAAGACATTAAGGTATCTCCTTTCGGGAATCTTACGATTAGATTCCATCTCTCGTGTACTAAGTGAAAACGACACGCTCTAGGAGAAAATTAAGAAAAAAACATAAAATAATTACCGTTAGAACAAAAAATAATCAATAATTAATCTATTAAAAACCTTATAAACAAGATATAGCTCTGTTTTACCCATGTTTTTTTTATCTAACTCTCTTTTTTAAAATTTTAACGTCTTTCGATTTTTGAATAAAAGAGGTTATGAGGCTTAAATGTGAACAAATTACCTTAAAAATAACCAATTATTTAAATTTAACGCCAAATTGAAACAATGAAAACCAAGAAGGAAACAAATAAAAAAATAATAAAATATTAATTAAAAACAATAAATTGAATAAAAATAAATTCCATTTATTACCGTGCTTTTAGTGCCCTCATTGCTTATTCCATATAAATGCAGTAAAAATGCACACAGGAAAGTACCCTCCACGGATTACTCAATAAGCAAACCATTGTCGATAAAAATATCGCTCATATGGTAAAAATAGAGAAAAAGTTTATTAACTTGAAATTATCCGCTGCTAAATCCATAACTCAAACACTCTATCCGCATTCATCTACGCCTTTTCGATGATATTTCTTGTCTCGCAAATATGGCACGATGTAATGCAATACACTTTAATATAATTAATAAATTAGATATCACTCCGACGAGCGATTGGATAATAAGCCAATAATGAACACCGGCACACAAGAGTACTACGTTAATAACTGGCTACTGGATCTCCCATCAGGCATGATCATTCACCATAAAACTGGTGAAAAAAAACGCTTGGGCGAATACCAACTTAAGCTGTTAGATGTGCTAATACAGCACATGGGGCAGACGCTTTCACGTGAGGAACTCACTACTTTAGTGTGGGAACGGAGGGTCATTGGCAACAATAGTCTGCCAAATGCAATTCATGCACTACGCATGGCTCTGGAAGACGATGGCAAACAACAACGCATTATTAAAACCATCCCAAAGAAAGGCTATATTCTTGAAGAGGAGTATTGCCAACGCATCGAGAAACCAACAGAAAGCGAACAATCAGCCCCTGATACAGAATATGTAGCAGCCACCAGCAGCCACAGCGATGACCAAGATCAGAACGAGCACTCCAGCACGATAAATAGCTACGAGGTAGAAAATAGTGGTAATACAGGCTTAGTTCACCACTCACCCACTCTCGAGAAAGACGTTCATCTTCAACGGCTGGCATTTCTTCGTAGCCCTGCAGCCATACTCCTTCTCGCCCTGTTAGCCATTTCTGGCTGGATAGCGTTTTTCGTTAATCACTCAACGATAGAAACATCGCAGATGCTAGTGAAAGAAATGCAGGAAAATGTTTATAGCAACGTCCACTTGTACCATGTGGTAAGGGCAGAGGACAGGGTGCCACCGAACAGTGATAGGGTCATTAACAAGCTGAAAGATACGCTATACCAGATTAACCAGAACCTAAAAGCCAGCAACGTGCAGATGAATATGTATTACCACACATCAGATAATGCGTTGAACTACACGATGCAGCTAAAGAATGCCTGTAAAGAGCAGCAACTTGCTATGACGGTTTACCATTGGCGCATCAACAATGAACAACTGAATAACTTAATTTATCGTGAAACGGAGAGAAAGCTCAATGAAATGGGTTCCTGCGCTAGCTAGTTGTACCCTAGCTGTACTGCTTATCTCTGGTTGGACACTGACAGATTATGCCGAAACAGCAGAGACACACATTGACGGTGTGAATGTTCAGTTGGGGTTTTATGACCTTCTCTCCCAGAGAAAAGAGATCTATAACACCAAACTACAGAATAAAAACGGCACCATTATTACCTCTATTACTAACCCTGATGACAACCATTTCCTCGTGAAAGGGAAACTGGTCAATATCAGCCAAAATAGTAACGAGATATCATTAGAATATAAGTCTATCTACTACAGTGATAACCCCAGTATTAATAGCCGTATGATAGATAATGTGCTGGATTACTACACCCATAACAAAACACTGCTGCAGTTAGAAGACGTGAAAGGGCAAAACCTGATAATGGCACAAACAGGGTTGATCTTTGTCGATAAACCGCCGAAGCATCCTTCAAATTAACGGGTAAGTTAATGATAAAAAGGGCAGTGAAAATCATTTCACCGCCCTTTTTTAATTATCTATATTTGCCTTGATAACGATGTCATCGGCAACTCAGCGACTACTCTACCGTTACTGATTTAGCAAGATTTCGTGGCTGATCAACATCAGTCCCTTTAATCAGCGCTACGTGATAGGAGAGCTGTTGTAGAGGGATAGTGTAGAAAATCGGTGCAACCAGTTCTTCTACGTGTGGAAGAGGAATAATGGTCATCCCTTCCGAGCTCACAAAGCCCGCATCCTGATCAGCGAAGACATAAAGCTGACCACCACGTGCACGAACCTCTTCGATATTGGATTTCAGCTTCTCTAGCAGCTCATTATTAGGCGCGATGATAATAACTGGCATCTCAGCATCAATCAGTGCTAGAGGGCCATGCTTCAGTTCACCCGCAGCATAAGCTTCAGCATGAATATAGGAGATCTCTTTTAATTTAAGCGCGCCTTCCATTGCGATAGGGTATTGATCCCCTCGCCCCAGAAACAGTGCGTGGCTCTTATCAGAGAAATCTTCTGCCAGCGCTTCGATTGTTTTATCCAACGATAGCATCTGTTCAATTCGGCTTGGCAACGCTTGCAACGCATGAACGATGTCATGCTCTACACTTGCTGGCATCTTATGTAGGCGACCAATATGGGCCACCAGCATTAATAGCACGGTAAGCTGGGTAGTGAATGCTTTAGTAGAAGCTACACCAATTTCTGCCCCAGCCTTGGTCATTAATGCTAAATCGGATTCACGTACCAAAGAAGAGCCAGCAACGTTACATACCGCTAGAGACCCAAGATAACCCAGCTCTTTAGACAAACGCAGTGCAGCTAAAGTGTCCGCGGTTTCGCCAGACTGGGAAAGCGTAATAATCAGGCTTCCTGGGCGTACCGCGGATTTGCGATAACGGAACTCAGAGGCTATCTCAACATCGCAAGGAACACCCGCTAACGCTTCAAACCAGTAACGCGCCACCATACCTGAATGGTAAGAGGTACCACAGGCGATAATCTGCACGTGCTGTACTTCAGACAATAATTTATCTGCTTTCGGCCCTAGCTCGCTCAAGTCGATCTCACCGTGGCTCACACGGCCCGCTAGCGTATTTTTAATGGCCAGAGGCTGCTCGTAGATCTCTTTTTGCATGTAATGGCGGAACTGCCCTTTATCTCCGGCATCATATTGCACGTTTGATTCGATTTCTGGGCGCTCAACTTCATTGCCTTGTGTATCAACCACTCTAACGGCACGGCGCGAAATCTCTGCGATATCACCTTCTTCTAAGAAGATGAAACGCCGAGTAACGGGTAACAGTGCTAACTGATCGGAGGCAATAAAGTTTTCACCTACACCACGGCCAATAACCAATGGGCTACCTGAACGGGCTGCAATCAGCGTATCTGGGTGATGGCTATCCATAATGACAGTGCCGTAAGCACCGCGCAGCTGGGTAATCACTCGCTGAACGACTTCAAGCAGTGTTCCACCTTGCTTCTGCTCCCAATTGACCAAGTGAGCAATCACTTCAGTATCGGTTTCAGAGGTAAACACATAGCCGCGTTCAATCAGCAAATGGCGTAGTGGTTCATGGTTTTCAATAATACCGTTGTGTACGACGGCAATATGGTCTGATACATGAGGATGTGCATTGTCTTCTGAAGGTTCACCGTGCGTTGCCCAACGGGTATGAGCGATACCAGTGCCACCCAATAAAGGATGTGCATCAACGGCATCGGAAAGCGCTTTAACTTTCCCTACGCGACGTAGGCGGTGCATATGGCCTGCATTATCGACCACTGCTAAACCCGCTGAATCATAGCCTCTGTACTCTAGACGACGTAAACCCTCTAACAGGATCTCAGCAATATCGCGTTGCGCTACTGCGCCAACAATTCCACACATATGGGTATTTCCTTTTGGATCTCTCCGCTCAAGCGGATTCGATTTTATGCCTTCGACCTGTATCCGGCTATTTTGCCGGGTTCCCCGAGCCTGTAGAGTTTGGGGATATTATTATGTTTTGCTAAATACGCTTTCTATGCAAAGGCAAGTGCATTCAGCAAAACAGGGTATTAAAAGGGCACGCCATTTCGTGCCCTTTTAAATAATAGCTCAGTCGCTACTATTTCTTTTTAACCGGACGCTTCCAGCCCTGAATATGAACCTGTTTGACGCGGCTCAGAACCAGTTCACCTTCAGCAATATCATTAGTTACTGTAGTTCCCGCAGCAATCGTTGCGCCTTTTGCTACGGAAACTGGCGCGATAAGCTGGGTATCAGAGCCAACAAATACGTCATCACCAATAATGGTTTTAAATTTATTAGCACCATCATAGTTACAGGTAATAGTACCTGCGCCGATATTTACGTTATCGCCAATCTCAGCGTCACCAAGGTAGGAGAGATGCCCAGCCTTAGAACCTTTGCCTAAGCGTGCCTTCTTAATTTCAACGAAGTTACCCACATGAGCGCCTTCCGCTAATTCAGCACCTGGGCGTAAGCGAGCAAACGGGCCAATGGTACAACCTGCCGCCAATGTCGCATTTTCGACAACGGTATATGGGCTGATTTCGCAATCATCACCGATTTCACAGTTCTTCAGAACACATCCCGCATCAATACGCACACGATCGCCAAGCTTTACTGTGCCTTCGATAATGACGTTTGCATCAATCGAGATATCTCTGCCGTGGATCAGCTCACCACGTAAGTCGAAACGAGCAGGGTCAAGCAACATCACGCCAGCTAGCAGCAGCTTTTCAGCTTGTTCAGACTGATAAGCGCGCTCTAATGTTGAAAGTTGTAGGCGGTTATTTACTCCCTCCACTTCGCTTAAGCGTGAAGGGTGAACAGCCTCAATGCGTTTACCTTCTTGATGAGCCAGTGCAATCACATCCGTGATGTAATACTCACCCTGCACATTATTGTTGTTCAGCTTGCTTAACCAGCGCTTTAGATCGCCGCCATTGGCAACCAGAATACCGGTATTGATCTCATTGATTTCACGCTGTGAATCGCTGGCGTCTTTATGTTCAACAATCCCTGTAATTTCACCCTTTTCACGGACAATACGCCCGTAACCAGTTGGATCATCGAGCTTAACAGTCAGCAGCCCGATACCACCTTGTGGTTTCGCTTTTAGCAAACGTTGTAACGTATCAAATGAGATAAGAGGTACATCGCCATACAGCATCAGCACATCTTCATCATCAGCAAAGAAAGGCGCGGCCTGCTGCATTGCATGACCAGTACCGAGTTGCTCAGCCTGTAATACCCAATTCAGTGGTTGGTCTGCCAGCTTAGATTTTAATAAATCCCCACCGTGGCCATAGACTAAGTGAACATTTTTAGCCCCAAGCTTTAATGCAGTATCAATAACATGCTGCACCATCGCTTTACCCGCGAGTGGGTGTAATACCTTAGGAAGGTTTGAATACATACGCGTTCCCTTGCCTGCGGCAAGGATTGCAACGCTCAGAGAAGACATTGACATAAATAACCTGATAGCCTTATCGATTTGCAGAAGTAAACCTGTTTGTGGGAAAAATTACTACATATTTTTCGACGAAAATCTTATGTATCCCTTGTGCCCCAAGGGATGCAGATACATCGTTAATCATAGCGAAATAGCACGATAAACGTCGTTGATTAACGACACAACTTAAGTATAAAAAAGGATAAATTTAGGCTTATTGATATAAAAAACCATCTTTTTTTGCATTAAAAATGATGATGGGCAAATGTGTTATTTACCAACAATGGCCCTCTTTAATAAAAAAAAGCCTGCCGAGCTTAACGCTGGCAGGCTTTTTTGGAGACATCGTATACCCAACTACTTCAATTACATCATTTTCTTAGTTAATTCGATAACGCGAAGTTTCGCGATCGCCTTAGACAATTCAGCAGATGCTTGAGCATAATCGACATCACCATGCGAGTTACGAATGTGTTCCTCTGCTTTACGCACAGACTCAATCGCTCTCGCCTCATCGAGATCCTGCCCACGAATGGCAGTGTCTGACAACACCGTGACAATACTTGGCTGCACTTCTAGAATGCCGCCAGAGAGATAAATAATCTCTTCATCACCGTGCTGTTTAACAATACGCACCATGCCAGGCTTGATGGCAGTGAGCAGAGGAGCATGCCCTGGGTAAATACCCAGTTCACCTTCACTGCCCGTCACCTGAATTTTTTGTACTACACCAGAGAACAGACGTTCTTCGGCGCTGACAACATCCAGATGGTAAGTCATTGCAGCCATGTCACCCTCCTGATATCGATGTTACAGACTCTTCGCTTTTTCTACTGCTTCGTCGATAGAACCAACCATGTAGAACGCTTGCTCTGGCAGGTGGTCATATTCACCATTCATGATGCCGTTAAAGCCACGAATGGTATCTTTCAACGAAACATATTTACCAGAAGAACCAGTAAATACTTCAGCTACGAAGAACGGCTGTGACAAGAAACGCTGGATTTTACGAGCACGAGATACGACTAACTTGTCTTCTTCTGACAATTCGTCCATACCCAGAATCGCAATGATATCCTTCAATTCCTGATAGCGTTGCAGGATAGACTGCACGTTACGAGCACAGTCATAGTGCTCTTGCCCAACCACTAATGGATCTAGCTGACGGCTGGTGGAATCAAGTGGATCAACCGCAGGATAAATACCAAGAGACGCGATCTGACGGCTCAGAACAACGGTCGCATCCAAGTGGGCGAAAGTTGTTGCTGGTGATGGGTCAGTCAAGTCATCCGCTGGTACGTATACCGCTTGTACAGAGGTGATAGAGCCTGTTTTGGTAGAAGTGATACGTTCTTGCAGAACACCCATCTCTTCCGCCAACGTTGGCTGATAACCTACCGCAGAAGGCATACGGCCTAGCAGTGCTGATACTTCTGTTCCTGCCAAGGTATAACGATAGATGTTATCGATAAACAGCAGAACGTCACGACCTTCGTCACGGAATTTCTCAGCCATGGTCAAACCGGTCAGCGCAACACGCAGACGGTTACCTGGTGGCTCGTTCATCTGGCCATAAACCAGAGATACTTTATCCAATACGTTGGAGTCAGTCATTTCGTGGTAGAAGTCGTTACCCTCACGAGTACGTTCCCCTACACCGGCAAATACGGAGTAACCCGAGTGCTCGATCGCAATGTTACGAATCAGCTCCATCATGTTTACCGTTTTACCTACACCCGCACCACCGAACAGACCGACTTTACCGCCTTTCGCAAACGGGCAAATCAAGTCGATAACTTTGATACCGGTTTCTAGTAATTCCTGCGATGAAGAAAGCTCTTCATAAGATGGAGCTTCGCGGTGGATAGACCAGCGCTCTTCTTCACCAATGTCGCCTTTCATATCGATAGGGTCGCCAAGGACGTTCATGATACGACCCAGCGTTGATACACCGACAGGCACTTCAATTGGGTGCTCAAGGTCAACGGTGTCCAAACCACGACGCAGACCATCAGAGGTCCCCATCGCGATACAACGAACAACACCACCACCTAACTGCTGCTGAACTTCTAGCACCAGCTTGGTATCACCTTTGACCTCAAGTGCGTTATACACTTTAGGTACAGCGTCCTGTGGGAACTCAACGTCCACCACCGCGCCGATAACCTGGATAATCTTTCCAGTAGCCATCTTGAATCCTCTACGTAATTCGTAAACCTAGCTTTAGACCGCGGAGGCCCCACCGACGATTTCGGTGAGTTCCTGAGTGATGCTAGCCTGACGAGCCTTGTTGTATACCAACTGCAGCTCTTTGATCAGGCTGCCGCCGTTATCTGTGGCAGCTTTCATCGCCACCATTCGAGCGGCCTGTTCACTCGCCAGGTTTTCAACAACCCCTTGATAAACCTGTGATTCGACATAACGACGCAGCAGGGTATCCAGCAGCGACTTAGGGTCGGGTTCGTACAGGTAATCCCAAGGTGTCTTTTTCAAATCGCTATCATCTTCGCTAGGCGGTAGTGGTAGCAGTTGTACGATTTGAGGCTCCTGAGACATTGTATTAATGAACTTGTTGCTCGCTATATACAGTTTGTCCAGTCGACCTTCGTCATACGCCTGTAGCATTACTTTTACCGTCCCGATCAGTTCTGACAGAGAAGGGTTATCCCCCATGCCAGTTACCTGAGCGACGACTTTTCCACCAACAGAGCCAAAGAAAGAAGTGGCTTTAGAGCCAACCAGTGCCAAATCAACTTCAGCACCTTTGTCACTCCACTCCTTCATATCATGAAGTAACTTCTTGAACAGGTTAATGTTCAAGCCGCCACATAAGCCACGGTCAGTGGAAATCACCAAGTATCCAACGCGTTTAACTTCACGCTCTTCCAGATATGGGTGTTTATATTCCAGATTACCTAACGCAAGGTGACCAATCACTTTACGCATGGTTTCCGCATAAGGACGGCTAGCCGCCATGCGATCCTGTGACTTACGCATTTTGGAGGCGGCGACCATCTCCATTGCTTTGGTGATCTTTTGCGTGTTTTGCACGCTAGCGATCTTGCTACGTATCTCTTTTGCGCCGGCCATCTCTGCTTCTCCTCAAAGCCAAGCGGTCTGCCCCTACTGACGCTTTTACATTAGCAACAGCAGAACCGCACGGCGTTACCAGGACTGGGTTGCCTTGAAGGTATCAAGAATGCCTTTCAGCGTGTTCTCGATCTCATCGTTAAAGCCACCAGTTTGGTTGATTTGTTGCATAAACTCGGCGTGTTCACGGTCTGCATAAGCTTGCAGCGCCGCTTCAAAACTACCGATTTTAGACAGTTCAACGTCTTCCAGATATCCACGTTCTGCGGCATACAGCACTAAAGACTGCTCAGCAACTGACATTGGTGCATATTGCTTTTGCTTCAGTAACTCAGTCACTTTCTGACCGTGGCTCAATTGTTTACGTGTTGCATCATCCAAGTCAGATGCGAACTGGGAGAACGCTGCCAGTTCACGATACTGTGCCAGAGCGGTACGAATACCACCGGACAGTTTCTTCATGATCTTAGTTTGAGCTGCACCACCAACACGAGATACGGAGATACCTGGGTTAACAGCAGGACGAATACCGGCGTTAAACAGGTTTGATTCTAGGAAGATCTGACCATCAGTAATCGAAATTACGTTAGTCGGAACGAACGCAGAAACGTCACCCGCTTGAGTTTCAATGATAGGCAGTGCCGTCAGTGAACCCGTTTTACCTTTCACTTCACCCTTGGTAAACGCTTCAACATAATCGGCGTTAACTCGAGCAGCACGCTCCAGCAGACGAGAATGGAGATAGAAAACGTCACCAGGGAATGCTTCACGACCCGGTGGGCGGCGCAGCAGAAGGGAGATCTGACGATAAGCAACAGCTTGCTTAGACAGATCATCATAAATAATCAGTGCATCTTCGCCACGGTCACGGAAGTACTCACCCATTGCACAACCAGCATACGGTGCTAGATATTGCAGGGCAGCAGATTCAGAAGCGGAAGCCACAACAACGATGGTGTTAGCCAGCGCACCGTGAGATTCCAGTTTGCGAACCACGTTAGAGATAGTGGATGCTTTCTGACCAATTGCAACGTAGATACATTTGATACCGGAATCGCGCTGGTTGATGATCGCATCAATCGCCAGAGCAGTTTTACCGGTTTGACGGTCGCCGATGATCAACTCACGCTGACCACGACCGATTGGAATCATTGCATCGACAGATTTATAACCTGTTTGCACTGGCTGATCGACCGACTGACGCTCGATAACGCCTGGTGCAATCGCTTCAACAGCAGAGAATCCGTCATTTTCAACAGGCCCTTTACCATCGATTGGCTCACCCAGCGTATTCAGTACGCGGCCTAACAGACCACGACCAACCGGCACTTCTAGAATACGGCCTGTACACTTCACTTTCATGCCTTCAGCCAAATCGGCATAAGGCCCCATGACAACCGCACCAACGGAGTCACGTTCTAAGTTCAGTGCAATCGCATAACGGTTGCCTGGCAGCGCGATCATTTCGCCCTGCATAACATCGGCTAACCCATGAACACGGATAATTCCGTCACTGACGGAAATGATAGTACCTTCGTTATGAGCTTCGCTCACAACGTTGAACTGAGCAATCCGCTGCTTGATCAGTTCACTGATTTCGGTGGAATTAAGTTGCATGCTCCAGTCCCCTTAAGACTGCAAGACGTCTGCCAGGCGCTCAAGACGGCCACGAATCGACCCATCTATCACCATATCACCCGCTCGGATGATTACGCCGGCCATTACAGACTTATCAATGTTGCAATTCAGCTTCACTTTGCGTGACAGACGTTTTTCCATCGCTGTGGCAATTTTCGCCAGCTGTTCGTCGTTCAGTGTACTTGCCGAGGTGACATCTACTTCAATTGTCGCCTCCTGCAATGCTCTCAGTTGCAAAAACTGCTCTAACACTTCAGGAAGAACGATTAAACGTCCACTTTCGGCCATGACCCTAATCAGGTTTTGGCCATGTTCGTCGAGTTGATCACCGCAAATATCAATAAAATGAGCAGACAACGTTTCTGGTGCCAATGCACCTGAAATCATGTCAGACACTAAATCATTGCGGGTAACCTCAGCGGCAAACGCCAGCATATCCTGCCAACGGTCAACACTGTTTTGCTCAACGGCAAAGTCAAAAGCTGCTTTGGCGTAGGGGCGAGCTACCGTGATAAATTCAGACATCGGCCCCTCCCTCCTTACAGTTCAGCGACCAGTTTATCAACGATGTCGCTGTTAGCAGCTTCATCCACGGAGCGTTCAATAATCTTCTCGGCACCAGCAATAGCCAGTACAGCAACCTGCTTACGTAGATCTTCTCGAGCACGCTTGCCTTCAGCTTCAATTTCAGCCTGAGCCTGCGCCAGGATTTTGCTGCGCTCCTGTTCTGCTTCTGCTTTGGCTTCATCGACGATTTGAGCTTTACGCTTGTTCGCTTGTTCGATAATCACTTGAGCATCTGCTTTTGCTTTTTTAAGCTGATCGGTCGCATTGGCTTGCGCCAGGTCCAGGTCTTTCTTCGCACGTTCTGCAGAAGATAAGCCATCAGCAATTTCTTGCTGGCGCTTCTCAATGGCCTTGATAATCGGAGGCCACACATACTTCATACAGAACCAGACAAACAGGACAAAGGCGATAGCCTGGCCGAGGATTGTTGCGTTAAGATTCACAGCACAATGCCTCTTTCTAAGTTAAAAAAAACAATATCTTTCAGCGTATTAACCGAAAATATCAGTTATTACGCAACGGCGAACATCACATACAGACCCAGACCAACCGCGATCATTGGGATTGCATCAACCAGGCCCATAACGATAAAGAATTGGGTACGTAACAGAGGGATCAGATCAGGTTGACGAGCAGCGCCTTCCAAGAATTTACCACCAAGAATACCAATACCGATTGCAGCACCAATAGCAGCCAGGCCCATCATAATAGCGGCTGCCATGTACAGCAGATCCATACTAATGTTTTCCATGACAATCTCCAGTTTGTTTCAGTTAAAACGCAGTTTTGTTGTAAGAAAATCAGTGCTCTTCGTGTGCCATCGCGAGATAGACAATCGTTAGAACCATGAAGATAAAGGCTTGAAGCGTAATGATCAGAATGTGGAAAATAGCCCAAGGTAAGTTAAGCAACCACTGTGACCACCAAGGCAACAGGCCAGCAATCAGGATAAAAATCAGCTCGCCGGCATACATGTTACCGAACAGTCGCAAACCAAGTGAAACAGGCTTAGACAGTAAGCTGACCCCTTCCAGAATCAGGTTAATAGGAATAAAGACAGGATGATTGAATGGCTGAAGAGTCAGCTCTTTCACAAAACCTTTAACACCTTTTATCTTGATGCTGTAGAACAAGATTAAGATGAATACGCCAAGCGCCATAGAAAGCGTGATACTGACATCAGCGGTTGGAACGGCACGCAGAGCTTCCAGACCAAACACGTGATGAGCGATATAAGGCAGTAAATCAATAGGCAGCAGGTCCATCAAGTTCATCAGGAAAACCCAGACGAAGACAGTCAGTGCCAAAGGTGCGATGAGTTTGCTTTTACCGTGGTACATGTCTTTCACAGTGCCATCGACAAAACCAACAATCATCTCAACTGCGCATTGTAATTTACCGGGAACACCGCTGGATGCTTTGACCGCAACACGGCGGAATATCGCTAAAAAAACCAATCCAAGGAGTACGGAGAAAAATATCGAATCGATATTTATCGTCCAAAAACCAGAACCAACCTGCAAGTTTTGCAGATGGTGTCCGATGTATTCCTGTGGACTAGCATAATCTCCTGATGCAGACATGATGCCTCTTACCCTTTGTTATTAATCACGGCTGGTGCCAGTATCTGCGTAACTAGCACCGATAAATAGGTTAGAACAACCGGCCAAAAAACCGCATTGAACACGCCTAATGCAACAATCAGTAGCGCTATCGTGGCGATAACTTTTAGTGCCTCACCAATGAAAAATGGCCAGGCAACTCGTCCCGATGCAGGCGCCGTTAGCGGATGGCGACCAACAAACAGCATAAAAACAACGTTGGGTACCCAAGCGGCTAAACCGCCAGCAAAAGCGGATAGGCCCCATACCGAGTTTTTGACCCCTAAGAAAATCAGGCTTAACAGAACAAGCGTCATAAACTGGACAAATAATAACCTGAAAGCAACTTTTCTGCCGTAAAGCATAACAGACATGACGTTTGTTCTCTCATTACCCCACTAGAGGTAGGACGAATGCATTATAAAACTGCCTTTGCCGCACGGAGTCAAGCAACAAAAAACGTCCAAATTATACGGAGCACTCGAAGTAATTCAATCGGTAAGTAGCGAAAAGGTGAACAAAAGTTTAAATATAATAATTTCATCTCTTTTTTGTTAACTCACCTGCAAATTTGACAGCCCGCAAACATATTTCCTTGACGACATTAATATGTGCTCTTTATCACACAAAGTAGCTCCGTCAGATATATATCAACACTAATAACAATGTCTTTAGCTAATAAGGCTTTTATTCTCTAAATATAAATTAACCCTTAAATTACAGTGAAATAAAAATATAAGCCTATGAGGTTAGCTTGCATTTATTAAACTTTTATTAAACAGGCTGACTTTTTTTTAGGCAACTCATTTCATCAAACAAGGTAAAGGTGTTTCTTTGTTATTTAACAGAATCCCGTAAGAAAAAAAATACCCTAATGAATAACAAGGCTGATTGTAATTACGCATGTAACCATGATGTAAATGAAAATAATAAATCCACTGTCTCATTTGATTATTTGGCATTAAAAAAAGAGGGGATATTTATCATTTTATTTCACCTCTTTTAGATGTCTGTTCGAACAATTATTGTACAGTTAATATCACTAAATGGCGTTCACCATCGAGTTGAGGAACCTGCAAGGGAATAACAGATTCAACAACGACACCTTCAGGTAGAACGTCTAATTCATCATCAGGTCGTACACCTTTCAGTGCATAAAAACGGCCGTTAGGCTTGGCAGGCAAATGATGACACCAAGAGAGCATATCTTGTAGCGATGCGAATGCGCGGCTGATGACACCATCAAAGCCGGGCTCTCCAGAGAACTCTTCAACTCGGCTCTGAACAGGCTGAATATTGGTTAGCCCTAATTCATGCTGTACCTGAATTAAAAAACGCACACGTTTTCCAAGGCTGTCCAACAGCGTGAAATGGGATTCTGGACGAACAATAGCCAGAGGTATTCCCGGTAAACCAGGCCCAGTACCGACATCGATAAAACGCTCACCGCTCAGATGTGGGTTAACAACGATGCTGTCTAGAATGTGGCGAACCAGCATTTGCTCCGGTTCACGCACCGATGTGAGGTTATAAGCCTTATTCCATTTATGCAGCAGATTAACGTATCCAATCAATTGCTGCTTTTGAAGATCGGTCAGGGCAATACCTGCGCTGTCTAATAAAAAACTCAGTTTTTGTTGCACGAAATAGCCTCAAAACAAACGTCTTTGTACCCAAAATATGGGCTAGCACGATAAAACTCTATTGGTACTAAGCGCTGCGGCGCAATAATCCTTGTTTCTTTAGCCAGATCAACAAGATAGAAATGGCAGCAGGAGTGATCCCAGAGATACGAGATGCCTGACCGATAGAGTTCGGTTTGTGCTCGTTAAGTTTGGCAATCACTTCATTCGATAGCCCAGAAACTTGCTGGTAATCGAGATCGATGGGCAGCAGTGCATTTTCATTGCGTAGCTGCTTCTCTATTTCGTCCTGCTGGCGAGCAATATAGCCTTCATATTTAACCTGAATTTCAACCTGCTCTGCGGCCTGTGGATTGCACAATGGTGGTGCAAACTGGGCCTGTTCTGTCAGCAGTGCATAGGTCATTTCTGGTCGACGCAGCAGATCTTCACCACTCGCTTCTCGGGAAAGTGGCATTTTTAATAATCCGTTGATGCCTTCCAAGTTTTCAGACAGAGGGTGGATCATGATGCCGCGCAATCTCTGGCGTTCTTGTTCAATGCTTTCTTGCTTTTCGTTAAACGTCGCCCAGCGCTCATCATCGACAATCCCTAATTCGCGGCCGATCTCCGTTAACCGAAGATCGGCATTGTCTTCACGTAGCATCAAACGGTATTCCGCACGAGAGGTAAACATCCGATACGGCTCTTTCGTTCCTAACGTGCTTAAATCGTCCACCAGAACGCCAAGGTAAGCTTGATCGCGTCGAGGTGACCATCCGGCTTCATCTTGTGCGTAGCGTGCTGCATTGAGCCCTGCAAGCAGCCCTTGTGCCGCTGCCTCTTCATAGCCTGTAGTACCGTTGATCTGTCCAGCAAAGAACAGACCTTCGATATATTTACTTTCCAGCGTCGGTTTCAAATCACGAGGATCGAAGAAATCATATTCGATCGCATAACCCGGTCTGACGATCGTCGCATTCTCTAACCCCTTCATAGAACGAACAATCTTCATCTGAACGTCAAATGGCAGGCTGGTAGAAATCCCGTTAGGGTAGACCTCATTGCTGGTCAGGCCTTCAGGCTCTAGAAAGATTTGATGTGCGTTACGATCAGCAAATCGCATGACTTTGTCTTCAATCGAAGGGCAATAACGTGGGCCAATCCCTTCAATGATCCCTGCATACATAGGGCTACGATCCAGATTATTGCGGATCACATCATGCGTATTTTCGTTGGTATGTGTGATGTAACAAGGGATCTGTGTTGGATGCTGCTCTCTGTTACCCAAAAATGAGAAGACGGGAGCCGGATCATCGCCATGCTGAGGTTCTAATACGTCAAAATTGATAGAGCGAGCATCGATGCGTGGTGGTGTCCCCGTTTTTAGGCGGTTAACTCTCAATGGTAATTCTCTTAAGCGTTGAGATAGCCCGATTGAAGGAGGATCGCCTGCTCGCCCACCGCTGTAGTTTTCTAGACCAATATGGATTTTGCCATCAAGGAAAGTCCCTACGGTCAGTACGACAGACTTGGCTCTAAATTTCAGCCCCATCTTGGTTATGGCACCAGCGACACGATCGTTTTCTACGATCAAATCCTCAACCGGTTGTTGGAATATCGTTAGGTTTGGCTGATTCTCTAATGCGAAGCGAATGGCTTGTTTATACAATACTCGATCGGCCTGTGCTCTGGTGGCTCTGACCGCTGGTCCTTTGCTGGCGTTTAGTATCCTAAACTGAATACCTGCATGGTCAATAGCCTTTGCCATCAACCCACCTAGTGCATCGATCTCTTTAACCAGATGTCCTTTTCCAATACCCCCAATAGCTGGGTTACACGACATTAAACCTAATGTGTCAATGTTATGGGTAAGTAAGAGTGTTTGACGACCCATTCTGGCTGCGGCCATTGCAGCTTCTGTCCCTGCATGACCCCCACCAACAACGATGACGTCAAAAGTGTCTGGATAAAACATACTACGTGCACCTCGCATTTGTGCGATCGATCGAAAACCATTCCTCCAAAGAGGGGGAGGTGGATTCTACTTAAGTTTGAGTGAACGACCAAGCAGAGAAAGATCCTTCCCTAGATATTAGTAAAGATCTTTTTATTTAAAGATCTCTTTATTAGATCTTACTACTAGGATCGCGATCCTCTGTGGATAAGGAATAATACCCAAGGAAGATCATATTATTAGAAAGGATCTAAGTCTGTGGATGGAGAGGGATCCTAATCCGTATAAGCTGGGTATGGATCGTGATGTTATGCACAGCACAAAAAGTGAACCACGGTTGTTATTGGGATAACTACTGCTTTCTCACCTCATTTCCCCTATTTTATCCACAGGTGATAGTCATAATTATGATTATTTGTTGAGTAGTGTGATCCATCCGTTCAGCCACTCTTCTGCTGGATCTTCTGGGATGTCATGTTGAGTGATGTCTATTTCTAAACGATCCCCTACTCTTTTTGCACCTTGAGAGATAAGAAGAGTTTCTAGGCTTTTTATGCCGCCACAGAAGATATCGTATTCGCTACTGCCTAAACCGATAGCACCGAAGCTCACTTGATGAAGGTCTGGCTTCTGCTCAGAGATCTGTTCATATAAAGGCTGAAGATTATCGGGAAGCTCGCCCGCACCATGTGTCGATGTGATGACTAGCCATAACCCCTCAAGAGTCAGTTCATCTAACTCTGCACCGTGAAGTATCTCTGTTGTAAAACCAGCTTCTTCTAGTTTCTCACTGAGGTGTTCAGCAACATATTCGGCACTGCCCAGCGTGCTTCCGGTGATCAGCGTGATATCTGACATAACGATCCCAATATTTCACAAAGTGGCCTGCATTGTACTCTGTGAATTTATTGGGATCTACCTGTGGATAGTGTGGGATAGCGAAAGACATCTACGGTGTTATTGTCCGCATGATGGGGTTTTGTAAGGAGATCAGTGTCTCGGTGGACTGTATTTCATCAATGGTCTGGATCTTGTTGATAAGTACATCTTGGAGACCTTCGATCGATCGGGTCATAACTTTGATAAAAATGCTGTAATGCCCAGTGGTGTAATAGGCTTCAACGACTTCTTCCAGACCTTCGAGTTTACGCAGTGCAGAGGGATAGTCTTTTGCGCTCTTTAATATAATGCCGATAAAACAGCAGACATCATATCCCAGACGTTTAGGGCTAACTTGAACGCAGGCACCGGTGATAATCCCTGCCTGTTTCATCTTCTCCACCCGAACATGAATGGTGCCAGGGCTTACATTGAAGAGTTTGGCTAATTCTGCATAAGCCGTTCGTGCATTTTCCATTAAGGCTTTAAGGATGTCGCGATCGAGATTGTCGATCTGATAAATTTCACCCATATTTCCTCCAGTTTTTTAATTAAATGATAATTATTAGACCATAAAATTATCTATTTAAAACAAAAGAGCCTATTTTTATTGTTGTATATTGAATTTATGGTCCATTCTGTTGCTTAATCAATATCAACAAAGACAGGATAATTGAGAGACACAACAAAATGAAAAAGCAATACATACAAAAACAACAACAAATAAGCTTCGTTAAATCCTTCTTCTCACAACAGTTGGAAAAGCAACTGGGTCTGGTTGAAGTTCAAGCACCTATCCTTAGTCGTGTAGGTGATGGCACTCAGGATAACCTGTCAGGCACTGAAAAAGCGGTTCAGGTTAAAGTGAAAAACTTGCCAGGTTCTACCTTTGAAGTTGTGCACTCTCTTGCTAAATGGAAGCGCCAGACGTTAGGCCGTTTCGATTTCAGCCAAGGTGAAGGCATCTACACCAACATGAAGGCACTGCGTCCAGATGAAGATCGCCTCAGCGCTATCCACTCTGTGTATGTGGATCAGTGGGATTGGGAACGTGTGATGGGTGATGGCGAGCGCAGCGTAGATTACTTAAAGCAGACCGTGAGTAAAATCTATGATGCGATTAAGCAGACGGAAGCCGCAGTAGAAAAAGAGTTTGGTATTCCTAAATTTCTGCCAGAAACCATCCACTTTGTTCACAGCGAAGAGCTGCTTAAGCGTTATCCTGATTTGGATGCGAAAGGTCGTGAACATGCCATTGCAAAAGAGCTTGGCGCAGTCTTTCTGATGGGTATTGGCGGTGAACTCTCTCACGGTAAGCCACATGATGCACGTGCGCCAGATTATGATGACTGGACGTCGACAGGCCATGCCGGATTATCTGGTTTGAACGGCGATATTATTGTTTGGAACCCAGTGCTTGAAGATGCTCTTGAGCTCTCTTCAATGGGGATCCGTGTCGATGCTGAAGCCCTGAAACGTCAGCTAGCAAAAACGAACGATGAAGAGCGTATGAAGCTAGAATGGCACCAAGCGTTAGTACGTGGTGAAATGCCACAAACCATCGGTGGTGGCATTGGTCAATCCCGTTTAGTGATGCTGCTGCTGCAACAAAAGCACATTGGTCAAGTTCAGTGTGGCGTTTGGTCACCAGAGCTGCATAAAGAAGTTGAATACCTGCTGTAGTAGAAACAGATAGCAGATTAGCGTTGCCAGCGGCGTAAAAGACGTCCTCTCAACCCGGTATCAAAGCGCCAGATATGATCGAAAATGCGCATGATGCCGGGTTTTCCATGTTGAGACATCGCGATAGCGTGAAACTTATGCTGATGCAGTTCTCTTTCCTTATTCAGTTTTTTCACCAGATCATCCGGTAAACGCTGAGCTATAAAATCAGAGATAACCACGGCATCAGCATCTTTCCATTGGCTCTCACTCATTTTCTCTAATGTTTTGTCCAAGCAGGCGCTGAGGTCGGTTCCCCCTTTAAAGCTCTGGCTTAAGAAGCGAATGGCCTGATCTAATCCATCAACAGAAGTGAGTTCATAATGCACGATATCTGTTGCGAACAGCATAATGTGGCAGCAGCGGTTATCGGCAAGGGCGACACGTAGCAAGGCTAGGCAGAATGATTTTGCACAACGCTCATTAAATCCCCCCATCGAACCTGATGTGTCCACACAGACGATAAAAGGCCCACGCGGCTGTGGAGCGGCGTTCTCGCTGAGCGTGACAAATCGCGTATGGATGCTTTCATGCCAGCTTTCCCCTTGCAAACGGTAGGTGAGTAGCTGGTGTTCTAGCAAACGACGATAAAATTCGAACTCTAGCTCGCTAATACCTAAAACCGCGAGCTCAGTGGGAAGCAGGCGCAAAATATCTGAGCTTTGGGTGATACCGTTAACTTCTTCGGGCACGGCCGCAGGCTCCCGTGTGATGACCCTATACTCTTCTTGTATCGTATTTTGGGTTAGGGTTGCCTGAGTGGGTTTACTGCGCCCTAGTTGCTCCGCCAAGGATTTTAGCTCTGGCTGCTGCGACAGAAATTCGCCATATTGCAGCAGCATCTGGTTGCCTTTGGTTTTATCACTGTGTGGGCGTAAGGTACTTCGGCTCATATCCCACAGTTTTCCCGCTGCAGTTTCATTTTCGGCCAGCGTTGGCTCCAAAGAACCGGAGAGATCCATTTTTTTCTGTAGCTCGGAAAGCAGCTTTTCCTGCTCTTCCGCTAATATTTTTTGATGATAAGTGACGGCTTGAAGCGTAAGGCTTGTTCGCCAGCGCTGTAAAAAGAGTGTTTGTAGCCCTTCACTGTGGTGATGTTGTTTTGTTTGGTGGCTCTGGGAGGCCTGCATCAGAGCGTTAGCTTGGGATAAAAAGGGCGATTGTAGTGATTCTAGTTTCAGTATTCGTTCTTCTTGAGACAAGAAAAAAGCCTTAGTGTCCAATAATTGGCTGTGTTGATAGAGCACAAACTCTTTTGCCAATAGTTCAGGAACTTGCTCTTGCTGCACTCGTTGTGCAAGCTCCCGCTTCCAGCTTTCAATATTTCGATTTACTGCCTTTTTGAATATTGGAAATTTTCTGAAAAAAACCACCAGCTGAGGTGCGGCTAGCGTACCGATAACAAACTCTTCTATCAGTTCAGTCTCTCCAATAGAAAGCAGCATGTTGAGGGTTTCAAAACTCAACATGGAGGGGTTATCTCGTTAAAGCTTTTCTGTATTTGCTGGAGTTGTTCTGTCACGAGCAACAAGCTCGCCTCTATTTTTGCCATCCATGCTTTATCTATAAACAGATTGGTTTGATGGTCTATTAGCTGTCTGCGTTGTTCAGAAAGGCGAAGATCAATTTTTTGTAATTCTGTTGTTAATTCCGGTGGGACAGAGGTGATTTTTCTCTCGCCGGAGAGCATTAAGCGCGTCGATTGGCGGCTGATGTCGTGCATAAGAAGCTGTCGTTGGCTGTCTATCTCAGCATCTATTGTTTGCGCAAAACCTATCCCGTTAAGCTTCACTTTCAGCTCTCCGCTCTTTTGCAGCCACAGTTCCAATTGGCTCTTATCAACGGATATGTGGTTGACTTGCATATCATGAAGATGGAGAGGGGTTTGTAAAATCAGGGTTAGCGTATTGCCGCTGAGTTCATCTGGGAGCTGATATTGGGATTTGCGGCCAAACATGCCACTTTTTTGCACAACCTTAAATGACCTTTCGCTACCTTGTTGGTGTTGATATTGGAGCCAATCACTTTGGATTTTCTGCAATTGCCGTTGCAGGCTTTGCTGTTGATAAGCTTGCTCCGTCAATAGCTGCTCTATCTGTTGTTCTAAGAGTTTCATTGAGTTGAGATCGTGCCATAGGCACTCTTTCAACAAAATCATATCAATAGGGGTTATCGATGTGCGCCCACTAAAGAAGGCACTGGCCTGTAATAGCCGTAATGCTTTCTTCCATCGACGATCGGAGATATAAGGTGCGTTCTCCAACGCCTCTAACCGCTGACGAAGCTGAAATATCAGCTCGAAACACGCTGCGGGAAGCGCTATTTGATTAATTTTAGGCTGCCACTCAGCATACTCTTCATCACTAACGCTGAGATTATCAGGTACAGGATTTGCGTTATCATCCTGTTTACTGCTTAGCATGGCGTAAAAATTGTGCTTATCTTTAACGGGGCTGAGCAGAATTCGGATGAGCATTCTGTCGTAAAGGGCTTCTAGGCTACTGTCTTTTTCCGGTAATTCATTGGAAGCCGTCACTAATAAGCGTAGCGGGATACGTTCTTCTATTTCACCATTGCGAAAACGGCGCTCGTTTATCGCGGTCAGTAGTGTATTGAGGATAGCAGGCCCAGCCTTCCATATTTCATCAAGGAAGACGATCTCGGATTCAGGAAGGTAGCCCTTAGTTAAGCGTTGATAACGGCCTTCATCTTTTAGTGCCTGGATGGAAAGTGGCCCAAACACTTCTTCTGGCGTTGAAAAGCGTGTCATTAGATATTCAAAAGCACGGGCGCTTTGAAATGCGAATTTTATTCTGCGGGCGATTAAACTTTTCGCTATTCCCGGCGGGCCGAGAAGAAAAACGCTCTCTCCACTTAATGCCGCCAATAAACAGAGGCGCACAGTTTCTTGTCGCTCGTACAACCCTGTTTCTAGCGCCTGACTTAAACGAGATATTCTGTCTGCTAATAGGTGTGATTGCATTGTGTGTCCATAAACAACGTATAACCTTGATAGGCATTAAACATTATCGCCTAGGGGAGTCAATTCGTAATATGTAACGACATAAAGCATAGGTAAGTCATTATATTGGTGCATACTAATGGGTCTGAACTGTGGCAAAGGAATTGCGATATACCCGTATATATCATGTTGATTCAATTGGTTAGGGTATAGCACTTTTATATTTTGCCTATAAAGGTTTTAGATAATGAATAAAAACAATAGAGCTTCTTTGCCTGCTATTACATTGGCAGCAACGGGCGTTGTCTATGGTGATATTGGTACAAGCCCTCTCTATACCCTGAGAGAGTGTTTCTCAGACTATTATGGTTTTAGTGTTCAACCCGATGTCGTGTTTGGTTTTCTCTCATTAATTTTCTGGATGCAGATAATTATCGTTTCTATTAAATATCTGACCTTTGTGATGAAAGCCGATAACTCTGGCGAGGGGGGAATATTAACGCTGATGTCTCTCGCCGGTCGCAACACTATATCCAAAACAACATCCATTCTTATTCTTATGGGATTGGTCGGCGGAGGCTTTTTTTATGGTGAAGTGGTTATTACGCCAGCGATATCGGTTATGTCTGCCATTGAGGGTTTAGAGATAGCGGCACCAGCATTAGATGCTTATATTGTTCCCTGTTCTATTATTGTTCTAACACTCCTTTTCTTTTTGCAGAAGCGCGGTACAGGCAGTGTGGGTAAAATCTTTGCCCCTATCATGCTGCTGTGGTTTCTGACGCTAGCAGTGCTCGGTATTCGTAGCATTATCGACAACCCAGATGTTTTAGCCGCGCTCAATCCTAAATGGGCTTTGGCGTTCTTTGTTGAACATAAAAGCGCGGCGTTTTTAGCGCTGGGGGCAACAGTGCTGGCGATTACCGGCGTTGAGGCACTGTATGCCGATATGGGGCACTTCGGTAAACTGCCTATTCGCTTGGCGTGGTTTAATATTGTGCTGCCTTCACTGGTACTGAACTATTTTGGTCAGGGGGCGTTACTACTGAAAAACCCTGAGGCGATAAAAAACCCCTTCTTTCTATTAGCACCAGATTGGGCACTGATTCCGTTAATGATTTTGGCTACGCTAGCAACGGTTATCGCCTCTCAAGCGGTTATCTCCGGCGTATTCTCATTAACTCGTCAGGCGGTGATGCTGGGGTATTTGCCGCCAATGCGTATCGTTCATACCTCTGAGCGTGAATCTGGGCAGATCTATATCCCTGCGATTAACTGGTTACTCTATATTTCTGTTGTGCTGGTTATTATCGGTTTTGGGCGATCTAGCCATCTTGCGGCGGCATACGGCATTGCGGTAACGGGGACGATGGTGTTAACCAGTATTCTGTTTTGCACCGTAGCAATTAAGAACTGGCATTGGAATCGCTATATCGTGATTCCAATGGGCGGGGTGATGTTACTTATAGATAGCATGCTGTTCTCGGCGAATGCGCTAAAGATTTTCTCTGGTGGTTGGTTACCACTGACGCTCGGGTTAATCATGTTTATTATCATGACGACGTGGAAGAGCGAGCGCTTTCGGCTACTGCGGCGTTTGCATGAACACGGTAACTCTCTGGAAGCGATGATTTCCTCTTTGGAGAAATCACCACCAACGAAAGTATCTGGAACAGCCGTTTATATGTCCCGTAGCACCAAAGTGATCCCTTTTGCTCTTTTACATAACCTTAAACATAACAAAGTGTTGCATGAAAGAGTTGTGCTATTAACGCTGAGAACAGAGGATGCACCTTACGTTCATAATGTTCAGCGGGTCACTATTGAACAGTTGTCCCCTTCATTTTGGCGAGTCGTTGCCAGTTATGGTTTTAAAGAGATACCGAACGTTGAGGATATATTCTATCGCTGCGGATTGGAGGGGTTGCCATGCCGTATGTTAGAAACCTCCTTCTTCATGTCTCATGAATCGCTAATGCTGGGCAAACGCCCGTGGTATCTGCTGATCAGAGGTAAAATCTTTATGGCTTTGAGTCGTAATGCACTGAGAGCGCCGGATCAGTTTGAAATTCCGCCTAATCGGGTGATAGAACTGGGAAGCCAGGTTGAAATTTAAGTGCTGTTTGTAGCAAAAACCCCCAGCGAGCCTTTCTGGCTCGCTTACTAGTAGAGCAAGTTACCCCCAGGCAAAAGCTTAATCGGTTCAGTTATTTTGCAATATCGAAACGTTTCGATGTCGATCACATTTCCAGTATTTTTTGTTTTCACTAATCGTATCTGCTCACTAAACTCTGTTCTAAGGATAGCGAAACGTTTCGCTGGAGGATGGAATGAAAAAAGGTACGTTATTAAATGCCGAGTTATCGCGCATTATCGCCAAGCTTGGGCACACCGACCAATTAGCCATTGGGGATGCAGGATTACCTATCCCTGATGTGACCGAGCGTCTAGATTTAGCGCTGATCGCTGGGGTTCCCTCTTTTATGCAAGTCGTTGGTGCTGTTACCCAAGAGATGCAGATTGAGCGAGCTATTCTTGCGACTGAGATAGCGGAGGCTAACCCTGCTGCCCACCAGCAAGTATTAGACCATATTCAACAGATAGCACAGCTGCAGGGAAAACCTGTCGCTATCGAGTATGTACCGCATGAGGCTTTCAAGGCTCAAACCAGAGAGTGCAAAGCGGTGGTACGTACCGGTGAGTGTTCACCTTACGCGAACATTATCTTATGTTCTGGCGTTGTTTTTTGAGGTGCTTATGCAACCTTTATTAGAATTAAAAGGCATACACAAATCCTTTCCAGGGGTAAAAGCGCTTTCCGATGCCGCACTCAGTGTCTATCCAGGACGAGTGATGGCGCTGGTGGGTGAGAATGGTGCTGGCAAATCCACCATGATGAAAGTGTTAACGGGGATTTATGCTAAAGATGCCGGTATTCAGCGCTTTCTTGGGAAGGATGTCGCTTTTAGTGGCCCGAAAGCATCAGAAGAAGCCGGCATTGGTATTATCCATCAAGAGCTAAATTTGATCCCTCAGTTGACGATTGCCGAGAATATTTTCCTTGGCTGCGAATTCGTTAATGCCTTTGGCAAGATAGATTGGAAGAAGACTTATCAGGAGGCCGATAAGTTACTCGCCCGCTTGAATATTTCTTATAGCAGCCACCGTTTAGTTGGGGAGCTGTCTATTGGCGATCAACAGATGGTTGAGATAGCCAAAGTCCTGAGCTTTGAATCCAAAGTCATCATTATGGATGAGCCAACAGATGCATTGACGGATACCGAAACCGAATCTCTGTTTAGTGTCATCAGAGAGTTAAAGGCGCAGGGTTGCGGCATTGTTTACATTTCCCATCGTCTGAAAGAGATTTTTGAAATCTGTGATGATGTGACAGTTCTTCGTGATGGCCAGTTCATCGCAGAAAAGCCCGTGAGTGAACTGAATGAAGACAGCTTGATCGAAATGATGGTCGGCCGTCGCTTAGAAGAGCAGTATCCACGCCTTAACCTGCCACGCGGAACACCTCTGATGCAGGTTAAAAATGTCTCTGGCCCCGGCGTCAGCAATGTGAGTTTTACTCTGTACCGTAGTGAGATCCTAGGCGTTTCTGGCTTGATGGGCGCAGGGCGCACAGAGTTAATGAAGATTCTGTATGGCGCACTGCCGCGCACCAGCGGGGTCGTTATGTTAGATGGTCACCAAGTGATTACTCACTCTCCACAAGATGGCTTGGCTAGCGGTATTGTTTATATCTCTGAAGATCGTAAGCGAGATGGTTTGGTATTAGGCATGTCGGTGAAAGAGAACATGTCTTTGACGGCCTTACGCTATTTTAGCCGCGCTTTTGGTTCATTGAATCATGCGGAAGAGAAGCTATCGGTAAGTGATTTTATTCGACTGTTCAACATCAAAACCCCATCGATGGATCAGGCTATTGGCCTCTTGTCCGGCGGTAATCAGCAGAAAGTGGCTATTGCCCGTGGCCTGATGACTCGCCCGAAAGTATTGATCTTGGATGAGCCAACGCGCGGTGTAGATGTAGGGGCGAAGAAAGAGATCTATCAACTGATTAATCAGTTCAAGAAAGAAGGGTTAAGCATCATTCTCGTTTCCTCTGAAATGCCAGAAGTTCTCGGCATGAGCGATAGAGTACTCGTGATGCACGAAGGGCATTTGAGTGGCGAATTCCCTATTGAAGATGCGACGCAAGAAGCACTGATGGCTGCCGCTGTTGGCAAGCAATATCGTTTAGAGCAGGAGTAATCAGATTATGAATTCCCAAACTATCCCAACCAAACGCTGGTTCAGCAAAGCGTGGTTGCTTGAACAGAAATCACTGATCGCTCTGCTATTGCTGATTGTGGTGGTCTCGTTCCTAAGCCCGAACTTTTTTACCTTAAATAACCTGTTCAATATCCTACAACAGACATCGGTTAACGCCATTATGGCTGTGGGGATGACGCTGGTTATCCTGACATCAGGCATTGATTTGTCTGTCGGCTCGTTATTGGCGTTGACGGGGGCGGTAGCGGCATCTATTGTCGGGCTAGAAATTAACGCTTTTGTTGCTGTGGCGGGTGCTCTGGCTCTGGGTGCGGGTATTGGTGCATTTACTGGGGTGATTGTTGCGAAAGGCAAAGTTCAGGCATTTATTGCTACGTTGGTGATGATGCTGTTACTGCGCGGTGTCACGATGGTTTATACCGAAGGTAGCCCCGTGAATACCGGATTCTCCGATGTATCTGATGCGTTTGGCTGGTTTGGTATTGGTCGGCCTCTTGGTATCCCGACGCCTATCTGGATCATGGTTATCGTTTTTATTGCTGCGTGGTACATGCTGCATCACACCCGTTTAGGTCGTTATATCTATGCGCTAGGGGGCAACGAAGCGGCGACGCGTCTTTCTGGAATTAACGTAGACCGAGTGAAAATCATTGTTTATTCACTGTGTGGCCTACTAGCTGCATTGGCGGGTACCATTGAAGTGGCTCGTCTCTCCTCTGCCCAGCCAACAGCAGGGACAGGCTATGAGTTGGATGCCATTGCTGCCGTAGTTCTAGGTGGAACGAGTTTGGCTGGCGGTAAAGGCAGAATTATCGGGACGCTGATCGGTGCGTTGATCCTCGGTTTCCTGAATAATGGATTAAATTTGTTAGGTGTATCGTCTTACTTCCAGATGATTGTAAAAGCATTAGTCATCTTGCTTGCGGTACTTGTTGATAATAAAAGCAGTAAATAACCTCTTACCTACAGGAAATGATGTCATGAATATGAAGAAACTGGTTAAGTTAATGTCAGCCGTTGCCCTTACCGCTACGGTGAGTGCAAATGCTTTGGCGCAAGATACCATCGCACTGGTGGTTTCAACGCAGAACAACCCATTCTTTGTGACGCTGAAAGATGGCGCGCAAGAAGAAGCGGATAAGCTGGGCTATAAGCTGGTGGTATTAGATTCACAAAATAACCCAGCGAAAGAACTGGCAAACGTTCAAGACCTGATGGTTCGCGGCACTAAATTATTGCTGATTAACCCAACGGATTCCGATGCGGTAGGTAATGCCGTGTTGATGGCAAACAAAGCGAATATCCCTGTAATTACGCTGGATCGTGCTGCAAATAAAGGCACTGTTGTTAGTCACATTGCCTCAGACAACGTGGCAGGCGGCAAAATGGCTGGTGACTTTATTGTTGATAATTTAGGCAATAAAGCACAAGTCATTCAGTTGGAAGGGATTGCTGGGACATCAGCTGCTCGTGAACGTGGCGAAGGCTTTAAACAATCTAAAGAAGCTCACCAGTTTAATCTGTTAGCTAGCCAGCCTGCTGATTTCGACCGCACCAAAGGCATGAACGTCATGCAGAACTTGCTGACGGCTCACCCGAATGTACAGGCAGTATTTGCTCAGAATGATGAAATGGCACTGGGTGCAATACGTGCATTACAAACTGCGGGTAAGAAAGGAGTGCTGGTTGTGGGTTTTGATGGTACAGACGACGGCGTGAAAGCAGTACAGCGTGACATGTTAGGTGCAACCATCGCTCAACAGCCAGACCAAATCGGTGCTATCGGCATTCAGACGGCAGATAAAGTACTGAAGGGCGAAAAAGTGGAAGCGAATATCCCTGTTGAGCTGATACTGGTTACTAAGTAAACAAGCAGAGAATAGAGAACGTTATTAGGACGTATTTCCCTCCTCTTTAGAGAGGAGGGAGCAATATTAAGGTATCGCGCTATGCAAAACGGCAAACTGGTGGTTTTGGGCAGCATTAACGCTGACCATATTTTGAATGTGGCACAGTTTCCCCGCCCAGGTGAAACCGTAGTAGGGAAAAGCTATCAGGTTGCTTTTGGGGGCAAAGGGGCTAATCAAGCCGTTGCTGCTGGGCGAAGTGGCGCGAATATCGCTTTTATCGCCTGTGTTGGAGAAGATGATATTGGTGAGCGAGTTTGCCAACAGCTTTCTCAAGACAATATAGATATCGTCCCAGTGGAAGCCATTGATGGGATGAATACGGGTGTTGCTCTGATTTTTGTTAGCGGCGAAGGCGAGAACGTGATTGGTATTGCGTCTGGTGCAAATATGGCATTAACGCCAGATTACCTCACTAAATATCAACAGCATGTAATAGATGCCGATGCACTGTTAATGCAGTTAGAAACGCCATTAGAAACGATAGAAAAAGCGGCTAGTCTTGCTAAACAACATGGTACGCAAGTGATTCTTAACCCTGCACCTGCTAGAGAGTTGCCGGATAGCTTGTTAGCGAATATCGATATTATTACGCCGAATGAGACGGAAGCTGAGGCACTAACGGGTATTTCAGTTTCTGATGAGCAAAATGCGAATAGTGCAGCGCAAGCACTACATAAGAAAGGTATCCGAGTGGTGATCATCACGCTTGGTAGCCGTGGTGCATGGGTTAGCGTTGAAGGCAAAGGTGAGTTGATTCCCGGCTTTAAAGTAAAAGCGGTGGATACCATTGCTGCCGGAGATACTTTCAATGGTGCGTTAGTTACCGCCATGTTGGAAGGAAAAGAGATGAACGCTGCGGTGAAATTTGGCCATGCGGCGGCGGCTCTTGCGGTGACTCGTGCTGGCGCACAGCCTTCTGTGCCGTGGCGGGAAGAGATAGAGCAGTTTCTGAAAGAGAGTATTTCTTAGTTAGCAGAGGTTGATTTGTGGCTACGATGAAAGATGTCGCGCGTAAAGCGGGGGTTTCTACCTCTACGGTATCCCATGTAATTAACAATAATCGTTTTGTTAGCGACAGCGTAAAAGAGAAGGTGTTGGATGCAGTTAAACAACTTAACTATGCCCCATCTGCTCTTGCCCGTAGCCTTAAAATCAACCAAACCCGTACTATCGGGATGCTGGTGACAGCCAGTAACAACCCCTTCTTTGCCGAAGTGGTGCGTGGTGTGGAGCATAGCTGTTATGAACGTGGCTATAGCCTCATTCTGTGTAATACCGAGGGCAACTCTGAACGCATGAACCATAGCCTAGATACTTTGCTACAAAAGCGGGTCGATGGCTTGTTGATTATGTGTACAGACAGCCACCAGTTTGAAAAAGATGCCTTACGCTGCTACCCCGCATTGCCTATCGTTATGATGGATTGGGCGCCGTTTCTGATGAATAGCGATACGATTCAGGACAGTTCATATCTGGGGGGCGAAATGGCGACAGATCATCTTATTGCTAAAGGTTATACGCGAATTGCTTGTATTACCGGGCCACAGGATAAAACCTCGGCTCAGGGGCGCTTAGAGGGGTATCGTAGCGCCATGCAGCGTGCGGGATTGCCTATTCCTGATGGCTATGAAGTTGAGGGTAACTTTGAGTTTGCTGGTGGTGTTAGTGCAATGGATCAGCTTCTCTCTCTCGAACAACCACCTCATGCTGTTTTTACGGGCAATGATGCGATGGCGGTAGGGGTTTATCACGCCTTATATCGTGCAGGACTGCGCGTGGGCGATGATGTTGCCGTGTTCGGATATGATGATATCGAGTTGGCTCGCTATCTTTCCCCCCCATTAACGACCATTAACCAACCGAAGGATGAGCTCGGGCATCTCGCGATAAAAGCACTGCTCTCCCGCTTAGAAAACCCAGAGTTGGCGCCTTCAGTACTCACGCTAACACCTCAACTTATTGAAAGAGCCTCTGTCCCCCTCTTATCTCGGTAAATCACGTTATTTTATGCGGCCTCGAATAAGGTCGTCGCCATCTTGTGGTCTTAGTTGCATGAAGACGAGAGAGGAGAGAAGCGTCATAACGCCCATCGTAATAAAGGTATAGTGGAAATTATCTATTACCGAACCCGTCGAGTAAGACTCATAAAAGCGTAATACCGCTGCACTGACCGCAACCCCGAAACTGACAGATAATTGCTGAGTCACTGCTAATACGCTGTTACCTGAACTAGCATATTCATCCGTTAGGCTTCCCAACGTAATGGTATTCATCGCGGTAAATTGCGTGGACATGAAGATACCGAGAATAAAGAGAGGAAGAATGAGCAACCAAAGTGAAACGGATGTGGTTTGTAATGAGAACTGGGCAATGATAGTGCCTATCACCAGAGTGACGATAACCAGTGTCTTACGATAGCCGAACCAGCGTAAAACGTGAGTGACTGTCGATTTTGCCGCGAGAGAACCTACTGCCATTGGCGCCATCATAAAACCTGCGATCAGAGCTGGGTGACCAAAACCGACCTGCAACATTAATGGCAGCAGAAAAGGGATAGAGCCAGTTCCTAATCGAGAGGCGATATTGCCCATAACCCCGATAGAGAATGTCCGCGTTTTAAAGAGATTGAGGTTAATTAAAGGTTTTGTATGGCTTCTGGCATGTCGGATATAAACGAAAAGTAACGCCACACCCGACAATAAGATTAGAAGAGAGAGATAAGGCGAAATGATTTTCTCGCCAAATAGCTCCATACCACTGGACAGAAGAACGAGACTTAACCCGAAAGCCAAAAAGCCCCGAATATCGAAAGGTGTCTTTGGTGTGGTGAAGTTCGGCATATAACGACGCGCATATATAATGCCGAAAAGGCCAATAGGGATATTGATTAAGAAAATCCAGTGCCATGTGGTGTAAGTGACGATCCATCCTCCGAGCATCGGTCCGACAATGGGCCCGATAAGTCCCGGCATAGTGACAAAGTTCAAAACAGGTAGTAGCTCACTACGTGGGTAGGCACGTAGTAACGCTAGCCGCGCGACTGGCATCATCATCGCCCCTCCAACACCCTGAAGAATACGAGAGCAGACCAGCGCTGAAAGTGTGGGTGATAACGCGCACAACAGTGAACCACCAGAGAAGAGCGAAACAGCAAGAATGAATATTTTACGGGTACCGAAACGATCGGCTAACCAGCCACTAACAGGGATGAGCATTGCTACGGTCAATGTATAGCTGATAATGGCGGATTGCATGGCAAGAGGGGAGCGATCCAAACTTTTTGCTATCGAAGGTATGGCGGTATTCAGAATCGTTGCATCCAGTGCCTGCATGAAAAATGCCATTGCAGCAATCCACGGTAGACCCGCCATACTCTTCGATGATTTTGTCATATATAGTCCTAATGCCTAGCTGGCTAGAGTAACGTATGGTCCGTCGGTGATGTCGGAAAGGATTATATGGAAATATGCTGGATTATACCCTGCACTTTATTTTGTGGATGGGGTACATAAGCCCATTTTGGCTTTTATGTATAAAAAGCTAGCATAAAATGATTCGTTATCTCTCGTTGTGTTTAAAAAACACACACTCAGTGATTTATTTAAAATTAAGACTTGTCAGGCTCTGAGAACTCCCTATAATGCGCCTCCACTGACCGGGTGAAGCAATGCGAAAGCCGCTTTACAGGTAAGAGAGCAAAAACCTAAAAAATTAAGTTCTTGACTCAAAAATGGGAAAGCGTAATATACGCATCCCT
>DF158889.1 GCA_000307305.1 Enterobacteriaceae bacterium B14 | reverse complement strand
AACCCAAGGACCTGTCCTGTGCAAATAGTGTAAGACGCTTGCCCTTCTTCTTCGGCGAACTTGGCAAGTTCTTTGATTTGCCATGCAGTCAGAACTAATTTCTCTTCCATTTGTCATTCTCCAATTAAGATTGATTTATTGATGAGCGCATTCAAATAATCGAATTTCAGTAACTCGAAAGCACCTAACATTCGGTTAATATCAGTTCCGTTATGCCAGCTATTCATAACTTCATCACCTTGCAACATAACTAAAGCCATCGAATGAGATCCACCAGCCTTTGCATGCTCAAGTGCCTTTTCTAGCATCTTGATAACCTCTGCATTGTTATGTGCTTGGTCTTGGTTCACTCTGAATGGTACGACAGTGATATTGCTCAAACTTCCCCTCCCTCTATGATTCCCTTTACCTCATGATCATTCATGCCGACTTTTATTTCTTTCCCCGTATCCAATGTGATCAGCGTTCCTCTGAAACCATTAGATGAGAATGGACAAATATCGGTTATACGCGCCAGAACTATCGTATGAGTGGTGTCATTAACCCCATATTGGGGGAAAGTATAAGTTTTCATTATTCCTGCACCTTCCAATCATCAGCAAACAGATCACCCTGACTTGGTATCCATCCTGGCTGCATGATACCTTGTGCATTCTTCAAAATAAGATACGGGGCTATAGTGATCTCACCGTCAATGCCAGATCTTGCATAATCGCTATCTGGACTTAACTCATTTAACGTATAGCCACCAGCTTTGATAACAAATTGATTGGCGCCATTCCAACCTGAGCGAAGGATTTTTTCCCCATCTTTAACAGCAATAAGCGCTTCACTGAAATTCATGGTTTAAGCATTTTCTTTTGCTACCGCGAGAAGACTCCAGTCTTCGGCGAGCATGTCGGTTTGTGATGCTAGCCAGCCAGTGACAATAGAACCGTCCGCAGCATTCATTGCAAGGCACGGCATTCTAACAACGGTATCTTCCTGCCCACACTCAAAAAAACTTCGATCAACGCCATTGATATGGAAGCCCGTCAATGTAGTGTCATTTGCTGGGTAGGAGCCTTTCATCAAAAAAATACTACCCTTCCCGTTCCAATTTGATCGCGCAACCGCTCGGCCTTGTTTAAGGTAGAACATTGCCTGCCCGAAACCAAACTTCACACTATCAACAACAATATCAGCCATGTGTTTACCTCATGAGATCAGTGTTAAAAAATCAATTATTGAATATGGTGGCCCCCAGAGGATTCGAACCTCTTATCTTCCACTTATGAGGTGGACGCCCATACCGAATGTGCTTGAGGGCCTAAAAAAAACCCGCCGAAGCGGGTTGAAGTACATAAATTAAGACACTTTTTTATAAAAATACCGGCGAAATTTATCCGGCCCTGTGATGAGACACAGCTTACTGGTGTTGGCTCGCAGTCTTTCCCGCTGTCCGCAAATGATGATTATTAGAGTAATCATCATAAGTACCCCGTCGAAGGAACACCCGGTGTAATGGGCAAACGGTCACTTGCTGCCAGTGTTATTTCCCACCGCTGGCTGGGGGCATGAGGAATTCACAACTTAACGCGAGTTGCCCCGGCACTGTTCACTCAACGGGTTAATTTATGCGGGATCAGGCTAACCGCAATTACTGCCGTAGACAGGAGAGCGTTACTTGCCGTTCACTGCTCTCAAAACGCTCACGCTAACAGATCAAAAAAAGCGTAGCGGCCCGTTTCAATCTTTGACAATCGGCTGAGTATTGCTACGTCAATAACTAAATGTTGGGGGGCCAACAAACGTAAATTGCAATACTCATGCGGTTGTCTTGAAAGGGTTGCTGACAACAAAATCAGCAACCCTTAAGGATCCACATCCGTGTGGTGTCTAGTATGGACTTCGAAGTAAATGTATCATGTTTTTCGAGAAAGTCATATAAAACTAACCATAAGTTTTAAATATTATGACGAACTTCAAATTATTATAACGCTGGTGATTCTGTTGCAAGAATGAGTTCTGCTACAACTCGGCGTTGCGCCTCTGTCAGCTGATCTTCAGGAGGAATGCATTTGATGATAGTTTTGAATAATTCAAGAATGTTATCAAAATAGTTGTAGAACATTGATTTATTCATTCCGATAGCATCCATTGCGTTCCGTAAAACAAAGTTATGGGTGCCACCAGTTTCCATCATTTTTACTGTTTCTACTATTAACCTAGCGCAGTTGCGCTTTACTTTTAATGATCGAGGGGCTAGATATGTATCGTTCAAACCTTCAAGTATATAGTCTACCGTTATCGTCATTGCTTCACTTTCCATTTATGATCATTTGGATGAGGTGGTAATACGCTTCGATCAGGTAATCCCCAATACTGCTCAATAGCCGCTATTGCCTCTTCATGCCCGTATGCTAATACACAGTAATACCCCTGGGCAGATAGTGCATTAAGCATGTTTTTTTGCGCCGATGTTATCGAGTTTTTGGCTACTTTTAACTCTAAACGCATTCCATGATAACTCCCTTTTGGGGCATCTAAACTCATGTCGGGATAACCACTTTTTTGCCCTTCTGCCTTCATTTTCCCAGCTGTTGCTTTTGTTCGCATTCCACCATTAGGCGTTGCGTGTAACAAATCGTACAACTCAGGATTGTGGCATTCGAAATGGTAGAAGATCCTTACTTGTGCATAATGCTCTTGCTGGCCTTCTATTAGTTCGGGCTTTTTTTCTAGAATATCGAGCGCTATTCGGTGAGCGGAACGCTTTTGAGGATTTTCCCAATCGCCTAGAGTTACTGCCTTATGCATGCTTTTCTTTCGGTTAGATGTCTGGCGTTTTGCTTCATATGACACTAACCACGAAGTAGAGAAAAGGTTTTTACTCAATGGTCCTCCCATGCTGATATGGGTGTGTTTAGAACCACATCCCAATACTAACGATTATTTTAATTTATCTCGTTTACGACTAAATCCGAATAATATTAAAAATATGAGCATCGCAAATGGCACCCACAGCAACGCAGAAACATAGAGCCAAGAAATATTGGTAAACTCCATTGCTCTGGCAGTGATCGCTGCGATAGCTATTAATAGGTACAGCGAAACCCCTTTTAAATGATGTGGTGGACTTAGTTTCTTCATTTTCGCTCTCTATTGTTGATTTCTTACCGAAAAGAAGTTTATACCAAGTGAATATAGATAATTAGCAGGGAGGTCTAATTTCTCCCATGTTTTAATGCAGCCTCTGGCTTCTTTGAGGTAGTAGGCAACCCTTGCTTCTCGATTAACAGCAAATAGGTGATAGACTCCTGCTTGCCGAAGAATAACGAACTCCTGTACCCCATGACTTTCTACCAACTGCCGGAATACTGGCATCGTTACAAATTCAGTTTTCATCCATGCATCTCTCAAAAGATCTTTTTGTTACCAACAAAGCAATTAATTATACAGAAATAAGTCGTTCAGCTCTTCGAAAAGGCCATTATTATTTTTTGCCACGGGCCACCTTACTTGTTGATCTTGATATTAGATGTGATGCTTTAGCATGGAACATTCCCTCTAGTGGCATTAGGCATGAATCATCACAATATTTACCTCTCCCTTTATCTCCAGAAAGATTCCCGTCAATGATGTACTTAATGCCATCCTCACCACAGTCCAATACACCGACAACCCTAACGCTTTTACCCAAATTACTGGGCTCTTTTGCCTTAATGATTAGGGCTAAATCCCCTTTCTTTATTGATGGCTGTTGAGCGTGTTTATTTAGCATCACGTAAATGTCCTCTTCTTGTTAGATAATAAAAAACCCGCCTGATAAAGCGGGTTCGTTTTGTTTGATAGGCATTAACTCTTCTCTTCTGCGCCGGTTTTCAGTACGCCAAGTCTTTTCCTCATCTCTCGATACTCAATCAGCCTGAGCCTAAAGTAACTTCTCAGGTGTTCAGGTTGTTCCCTTTCTATCTGCTCTGCGTTTATGAGTTGCCCATAACGCTCTCGGTATGCGACATTACCTGCCGCCATATCGACTTGCATCATCTCTTTCTCTTTAGAGGATAGATTGGCTAAATTGATTGGTTTTGATGCTGACATGGAACCCTCCAAGTTTTTGGGGGAGTCTAGCACTAATTAAAGCTGGTGGAACTACGGGTATGCTATGAGGTTATCTTTGGGTGCTTCTGTATGTATCAGATGCTAGCCAATCACAATCGACGTATTCAATAAACGTCATTAGCGATGAGCCTGAGCGCTCACACTCCGATCCCTTCGCATACCCTTCACGATAAGCACTCTCCAATCGAGAGAGCAAAGATCCTCCTTCTGACTCAGTCACAATATACTCGACATAAGGATTGATGGCGTTATTACGTCGATATGTGCTGACTTTGAATATCAGACTTTCAAGTATTTCCTTTTCCGTTTCAGTTAGAGCCTTATCTATGTCATTTAACTCAGCGACGAGATAAGTAATAGATGGTAGATGATTTGACATAACTAATACCCCTGGCAGTGTTTACACGAATCACCACCATATGGACCTGCGTAGTAATCATGTTCAGATAAAAATTTCCCACACTGGGGGCAACGATAACCCGCTGTTTGAAGCTTTTTTTTCTTCTTTAACTCAATTCCTGTACCGGTTAACGCTTCTTTTATGTTGATGTATTGCATGTCTACAGCTGGACGTGTGCGACTATCAATATAATCTTTTGGCCAAGGGATATCTGTCTCCCTCATGTTATGCAACCTTACAGCTCTTTCTTTGGTATACACCTCAGCTTTTCTTAGATCTGTGGTGTAACCACACCCACCTTCACCCCACCAAAGAACATCATTCCCTACATAGGTTCGACTATCCTGTAGATAATATAATTCATCCATAGCATTACTCTCTATTTAGTATTAATTACTAATAATGCCTCTCTATAGGCTTCTTCATAAATTGGCAGTAATTCAGCATCTTCTTGAGCCTTCATTAGTTGTGGATGAAGTTCCAAAACATTTTTCTCAGAATCGCAAAGTTGAAGAAGTGTTTCGTAACCACCGTGTATTCTGTTGAAGGCTCCCTCATCGATACACAATTTCCAGCATCGAAGGAAAAATAGCTTTGCGACTCTTGGCATGTCCTCTAAATCACAATGTCGAGGTTCCCACCAACTATATTCATTACGCTGAGCTGCGCGGAAAACTGCCCACGCCATATCTAGATCGCTGTCTCTTGCCTTAGCCATTTTTACTGTATGTGCCGTTACTTCTGGCATAATTGCTCCATTAACTAATCTTTTGTTATCAAATAAAGAAAAACCAAGAATGAAAGAATTATAACTACCTCTGGCTAACTCATAATTTCCCCTTTAATCTTGAATCAATCACATTATTACCCTCATGCATCCCTGCTAACCTCCATATCTAAACCTTCTAAACATGCCTGCCTCCCCTCCCACATTGCTTGAATATGGGAGTGCGTATAAATATACCTTCCACTCCAAGGATCAAAGTTGCCACGCCCGTCAAGAAACCTTATTTTTAGCCAAGCTTCAAATCGATCTCTCTGTCCGTCATTAACTTCATTAATCACGTTAATTTTACTTACCCCCGGCTAATACGATCATTTTTTCCCACGTGGCAATAATTACCGCACCAATAAGCGTTATCATTATTGCCAGAACAACCACCAGCAAAGTTATAGGCCATGCTATAGACGAAAAAAAAGCCCATAGCGGGCGGGTGATATTGTTCTTGTCTACTGGCCTTATTATTCGAGACTCAAGTAGGGGGAATAAATAAAATGTTATGACAGCCCCTATACAGTAATAAATTAGGTATAAGACCTCATTACTCATTATTTCCACTGTTCCTTATCGGTTTGTCTGCAAGATGCACGGTCTAGACGTTCAATTTCAGCCAGTATTAGAGCGCCAGCTTTCACGAGATCACGGCGAATATTTGTAGGCCTCCACCACTCAGTAGGCCAGGGCCATAATTCAGGAATATCAGCATACGGATCATCGCCTGCCATGATGTAACATGTGGCGGCAACAGCCATCTCAGAATGCATGTATTGATCATCATGCGATGGCGTCCATCCCTCAACTGATATCTGGCGCTGTCGCTCTGCTAGTACGTCAATAGCAGACAAAGCCATTTCTGGAGAGGTGGCTCCTTGCAGACGCTCTAGTTCTGATATCAGTGCATTGACGTTTTCAGGCGATATAGACGTGTGCCAGTTGTCAGACGTGTCACTGCATTCGCGGCACATCATTTCTTCGTATACCGCCGCTTTCATGTCGGTAATCAATGTTTCAAACTCTTTATTCATTATTTAATCCCCTTTAATGGCAAGGCCAGCAACGCGAACCTCATTAATGGCGTTATCATTTCCAGCGCACCATCCCTCAGCATATTGCCTGCAAAATCCGCTCATGTGCATGACCTCATCAACAGTATGTTTTCGTAGGTTCACGGCCTGATTAGGCTGCGCAGGGGCGGCGTAGAGTGGAACAAGCCCCGCGTCATGAGTTGCCCACACCCACTCTTTAGTGTCGCGGTTATTAGCGAAATCTATAAGCGCCTGTGGGTCTATATAGGCCACCGGTTTATCGCTTCCCGGAGATATGTAGATAGGACTCAGTAACATATTTAACTGTGCTACAAACTCATAATGCATTTCTGCCCCCTCACAGTGAGTGGCATCATTTATTGCATCCTGTAGAAATTCTCGAACATCTGACGATAGTTTTATCGGTTTTCCAACGCTTATAGTCATTGCTCTCCCTCTCTAATTAATTCCATTGCCTGTTCATACCCGTTAGAGTATGCCGATACAAAATCAAACTGCACCTGCGTAAACTTCCCGCCGTCAACGGGATATGAAACCATCATCATTGATAGAAAATTAAATGATGTATCAATCTCTCTATTGAATTTATTTTTAAATGCAGTGTTTAATTTATACTTAAATGCGGCGTTTACATTCTCTCTGCATTTTTCTATTTTGGTTTTTCTCATAACTATCTCGCGTGATTCACTAACCAGTAATAAAAAGCCCCGCACTAGCAGGGCTGTTATTCATTTGTCGGTCCGAAAATTTCTTTGCAGTGAAATCGCCACTCAGAACCATATTTGAGATATAGATTCAGTAGGGCGTAAAGGACAGCAGCCTGTTCGTGCTCAGCTTTGCGCTTTATTTCCTGTCCACGGAGGCGGAGGTACTCTGCTAGGCTGGAACACATAAAATTAGGCCTACCTAGAATAACGATTAACTCATCATCTAAATGCGGTAATTCATACACAGTAGAACTACTGTTCGATGCGATCGATTTCATTTCATCTATTCGTTCTCGCAGGTCTATGGGCGCAACATTATCAGCATCCCTACCGAAACCAAGAGCCTCTCTGACTGCGCGGGATTCACATCTTCGTTGGTCAGCCTCACCTGCTGACATTGAGTAGCGAGATAGTTTGGCGCTTAAATCAGTAATTCGCTCCAACGAACTCAACTGAGCTAGCGCCATTTGATGAATGAGGTTATTTTCAGGCCAGAATAGAGTTAATTTTTTGAGATGTTCAGGATCAATACAGAGGTTGGCTAGATGCTCTGGAGTGGTACTCAATCCTGCGTTGATACTAAATTTTGGGCCAATGACTCCATTATCCACTGGCATCAATTTATAATTGCATGAGTAATCAGGATCAGAATCTGGCACATCTACGTGATCAGCATTGCTGAGCTGAACTGATTCTATAATTACTCCCCAGCAAACCCGACCTACTGTCTCATCACAATCACCGGCGCAGTAAAATGAAATTACCGCATTAGCAAAACTCCGTGCCTGCTCTGCTGTTTCATGAAAATAAAAACCGATACCCTCTGGGTCGTAGCTAAAATATTTTTTCACTAACATCTCCTAATACGTGAAATCCACAATAAACTCATGCTCACATTCAGGGCATGTGCATTCATAATTTGTTGTTGCTGGAGTGTCGCACTCACAGAGGCCGAATAATGCATAATCCCAAAAATCATCATCAGCCTCTATCATGTCAAAATAATGATTGCACTTAGGACATGTTGTATTCAGAGTGATATTCCAGCATGCAGTTTTATTACTCATCAGTTATTTCCTCATCCATAAATGCCTCGCACGAACTTGAACATCCCTCGTTTTCCTCCATGTCAGGAATATATTCAGGCGAGTTTAAATTGAATCCTGACACTAGTTCTTTAACACCACGATAGCCTCGATAGAATTTTCTTGGTTCATTAACCCTAACGCCTCTTATGCTATTCCCCCCCTATATTTCCGTACTGGTTTTCTAAATATGAAAATATATTAAAATCTTTCCAGTTATCTCGATAAATTTGCATTAGCTTTTTGTCTGACTTTTTAAAACAGACTTTACAGTTACCTTGATAATCCTTGAGGTTTAAACGGAATGTCTGTTGTTCCCAAAAATCCAATACATCAATTTTATCTGATGGGAATATATCGACGAGAGGATAGATTTTTATTTGTTTGTGCTGAACTGAAACTTTTCTATTTATTCTCCTCGGCTCATCGGTTCTTATACCTATTGCTGTTAAATAATCGCCTTTGTTCCATCCAATGGAGCGAATGTAACTATGAATCGGGGCTTCTTTTAGTTCGCGAGTGCAATGCAGATAGGAGTGGTTAGGTATTCCGTATTTTTTAACAACCTCTTCAAATGACTCTCCGTGACGACTAGCGGTATCGTAATCAACGATTCTATGCAGCGTCGGCTTCCCTTTCTCCTGGTTTACCTCTGCCTCTAGCCAAACAGTTTTAAACCCAAAATTAACATCACAATCATGAACGAAATCTAGTGTCTCGTTATTTTCCTGACCTGTATTAGCAAAACATACAATCATGTTGTATTCATCATTGCATTCATCTAATAGGCGTTTCGTCATGTATGCCGATGTCTGACCGCCGCTAAATAGAATTAGAACGTTTTGTTTGCTCATTAATTCCACCGTTATTTTTAGAAAATACCATCCAGTGTGTTTTATCGTTTTTACCTACACGCTGAACAATAAATGGCTTATGTTCTGTTAGTGCGAGAATTTGACGTGCTGGAATCTGAGTTTCATTCCATTTAAAAATAAGAGGGGAATAAGGTTTTAATACCCTAAATGCCTCAGAGAGGCCCTTTGATAAATCCTCTTGCCACGTCTCTTTGTTTAATGCTCCATATTTTTTGAACATCCATGATGTTTTACCAATACGGATTAAATGGGGAGGGTCGAAAACAACGGTATAAAATGAGTTATCTGGAAATGGTAGGTTTCTGAAATCGGCTATTACATCTGGGTTAATTATTAACTGTCTACCATCGCATAATATGTGCTCTTCCTTACGTATATCGCTAAACACTACACGGCTATCGTTTTTGTCTGGGTAAAACATTCGAGAGCCGCAGCAGACATCTAAGATGTGTGGGTTAGTCATGAATTGCTCTCCATTCTCTGGTTCGTTTATAGCAAGCCTCCATCATTCCGGCCTTTGTGTGAGTGATAACTCCCAGTCAATGCCTGTGGTATCTATAGGGGTGAGGGTTGTTAGGATTTCCACCTCCCCTTTACCCTCATTGACCCAGGTAGATGATGAGGGGTGGCGGTGGGGCAGCGTCGTGTAAAAATAAATGGTCTCGCGTGCATCCATTGCTGCATAAATAAACCGCTTGTCTATCCAGTCCCACTGGGCTCTAGAGATAGGCAGCGGTGTAGTCTCTTTTAGGCGGTGATTGCTGTTTATATCGAGCAGGTGAGGTATTTCTTCGCACCAACTCCCATCGCTCTGTTGAGCCTCTACCGTTTTCCCCCGCATTTTGGCTAGCGCTGCCATGACGATATTCTCCTCCTGCGGATTGCGTGGTGCTAGTTTCAGCCAGTAGAGGAACGCATCCGTGACCTCCTCACTGTGGTAGGGGCAGTCGTCCCAGTCATCCTTAAATGACAGCAGCCCAACATCATCACAGGTTACATAGGGATGAGCATTCTGGTTTATGTATGTCATGGGCAACGCCAGCCCCAATTCTCCACATACCGTAATGACATCATCAAATAACGCTCGTGTATCTGTGTGAATGGTCCAATTACCCTCTAGCAATCGTTTCATCTCATTCTCCTATTTCCGGCTCATCATCTACCCATTCACCAGCGCCGAGTATCTGACGGAGTTTTGCTATTTGTTGATCCCTGACAGCCCCTAGTAGCGCACCTGACGTACCGACGCGCGATACTCACTAAAATACAAAACTAACTAAACATTTAAAATAACAAGACGGAAATTATAAACACCCGTTTTTAGCCATGGCGTCTAATACTGTTCGACGTAAGCCTGACTTTAGAGTCGAAAAATGGTAAACGTAACCAGCCCATTTAACGAGCCTTTGCGCCTTCGTTATCTCGATTTTGCCGCGAATACCTGCATGGGTAAATTGAATTAATTGCATTGGCATCCTCCTCTGATTTTTCATTGAAAATATACAAACAAACATAAAAAACCATGTTAAATAGTCTTTTATGTTTGCCACACTTTTACATGTGGCTATTTTATTGGTCACATTCCTAACACTGTATTCCGATTCTAACGGGTTAACAGTGTCATTCAGCGGCACCCTGAATTATGGTTATGATAGCCCGAACCAGATTGTTAAAGAGCAAAAACACCATTAATGAATAGCAATGCCCGCCGCATGCTCATAGAGCGTGGTTAAGGTAAAGATAATGGTGAAAACAACAGATATAGTGATGCCGACTTGGGCAGCAATTTTAGAAAAAGGAGTGATGCTTTTTACTGGCGTAGCTTTTGCTACGAAATCTCGACGTGAATAAGTTGCCATGTTAGTATTCCATTGCGTGTTACATGGGCTTGTCGCCAAACGTACCCCTTGTAACAGTTTCAATTAAACCCGCTCTCGCGGGTTTTTTTGCGCCCAACAACTGGGAGTCATGCAATACTAAACTTATTTTTTGTGACGTTCAATGAAATCCTACTGACGGTAGGATTATTTATTTCATCTCTTTGTTATTTAACATTTTTGAGTAATCAGATATTACCCGCTCCCACTCAGACAGCGAAATGGTTCTAACTTGTTTTATCTTAGTTCCATCATGAGTGCTTGCAATCCAACACCAGTTATCTGGATCATCTATTTTTCTCAAAATAAAATATTTTTTCTTATCGTAGAACTCAATAGTGCATTTATTTTCTAAAGCCAAGGAACTTAATTTTGCCATCGTTGCATATGTCACATCACCCACGATTCGCCCCTACTGAAATCAACGTTTCCATCTCAAGATCATAACTAACATACAAATAACTGTCAGTATCATCAGCATACTCAGCAACCATTAATTGATGTTGTGATGCATAGATCTGCCCGTTATTAAATCTATCTGTACTGTAGAGATGCGCAGCTATCAGCGTAAGCGCTGGTCGACTAGATTTATATATTTCTACAACGTCACTATCGACATGTTCACCAAATCCGTTATAGCCGCTCTCTAAAACTAATGCTTTAATCGTTGGCCAATAGGGCCCATAGCTACGATAACGCCTCGGATTTTCTGATACTAATGACATGAGATTGTTTAAATAATTAGACACATAAACGTCTTCTTTTCTACCATCTAACGCTTCAAGTAGAACACTTTCCAAATAACTTTCTTGCGGCTGAACGACATCAATTAGTGTTGCCATTTTGCTTGCGCCCCGACTGGGGCGCCCCCCCTTAATATCGGTTAATTACGGTCATTATCTCTTCAATACTATATTTTGTTGAAATCAACCACCAGCACCCTGCGAACTCGTCTGTGGAATTTTTCCCATTATAAAACTTAGCGTTAAACATCTCTTTCAAATCATCTTTAGCACGGAAAAGGCTACCACTTTTTGCTTTTGGATCTTGAAGCCCATAACACCCATCAGGAACAAAATTAATACCCCATTTGGCTTTGATGTGTGTTGTGTTTTTCTTAATAATAAGCTGGCCACTCTCCCCAAACGCCTTGCTTTCCTCAGCCTGTTTCTTTTCTTCTTCTTTTTTTGCGTTAGCTCTATCAATATCTTCTTGTGTGATTTCTCCGGCCTTAACTCTCAATTGATTGCGGAAATCACTCAGCGCCCCTTCTTTTTCTAATTTATCAATTTTACTTGATATTTCATCAACCAATTCCCCCCGGTTAGATGGATTGATCAATAACTCAGGTGTAACAGAACTTGCATCTAACAATCCAACACTGACAGCGTCCGCAAACGCCATTGGCCCATCAATACAATTTGCATGATATATACGACCAACTCTTAAATGATAAACATCCCTAATTGTGCTGCGGTAGGATTCCGTTAATAATTTTTGGAATCTCAGGAATGTGGCTTTGAAATCCTCTGCTAGGGTTGCTTTAAACAACTTAAAGCGCTCAACCCCCAGTTGCTTAGCACCTTTCTGGGCATTAGCTAACGCAACCTCTTTTAGTCGGAAGATTTCAGCATTTAGGGCTATTTCAAAATCCTCTTGATTTCGATAATTAGGAGGAACTGCTAACTTCTTATTGGTTCTAAGGTCATCAATAGCCTGATAGGGTTCGTTTCCTAATTCAACGAACTGAATGACTTGTTTTTCACTAGAGCCATCAATACGATAATCCAGATCAGACGTTGAATCTGAAATACTGGCGATACCATTAGCAATAAATTCAGCAATAGTGGACTCGGAGGCATGATCACCATACTCGTTAATAACGAGTTTATATTTATCACCGAATAGGCATTTCAAATATGACTCCACAAAAATATTTTTATTTGTGGATCTAACCCATTTCGCAATCGCTGTTTTTAACACGTCATCTGTTGGATCTGGATAAACAACTAGGTCTGCATTGGATGATAGCCAATCAGGATTGACCCATTTAACATATCCATGACCCAAAGAAGTTCCCCCTTTGTGATGATAAGAATCGCCGTCAACATACAAAATAGCATCGGCCCTTATTCTCATCGCCCCTTCTTTTAAGTAACGGACAAACTCTTTTTTTGTGAGCCGGTTATGGATTTCATTTAGCGGTGCATCTAACATCCACTGTCGTAGCGATACTTCATCCTCACTAACGCTAACCTTTTCTCTCAACTCCAGAACGCTAACCTCTGCGGTGTAACCCCCCTTGGGATCTGCTGCAAGCGATGAATAAACATTCCGCATTACTGCAATTCCAGTATCGAAATCAATATCTTCAATTCTTGATAGTGAAGAGGACTTATTGATTTTTATAGCCGCATCGAAAGCAAAAGTATCTCCTATTTTAAACGTTTTTGAACCAGTAATATAAAAACTAGAACCGTGATCAATAACGCTAGGATCCACATCTAATAGATTGTTATCTATTGCGTCCTTCACCACAGGGCGTAGCCGTTTAATTGAGTCTTCAGCTTTACTTAACCTAACAATTTTTCTCTCTTGTTTGTTTACGTTTGTTTTTGCCGTTACTAACTGGCGATTATACGCATTTAGCTGATCGCGATAGACTCTGATCTCGCGCTCTACATTCCTTTTTTCCCACCTATATGAGGATGGATTTCCCTCTATTTTTATTTTTTCGTTAATATTCTCTTGCTCAGCTAAGGCTTTGTCCAAATTAGCTTTAATTTCATCATTCACTTCTTGCGCCCCATCAAAAAACCTCTTTAATGTTTCTAGCTTGCTACGTTCCTCCTCTAAATCCCCCTTCGCTGCATGTTGCGCTTTGAGATAATTATTCAGGTCGATACCAGCACGTTTTTTAGCTGCGAATAAAGCTTGCTCCTTGGCTTCTTCCATTTGCTGCTTTATCCGGCGTTCGCGCTCTTCTGGATTTGCTGCTAGTAGGAGCTGCATCTCAACCATATCATTAGCATCAGCGTTGCTCATTCGTGCTTTGTCTGATGTTAAAATCTCCAAGAACCAATCTTTTTTGCGCTTCAGGGTTTCAAGCCTAAATGTATCAAATGAGCCTTTGCCAACGTAATAATGAACCCTAACGTGAGACTGTGTCGATCCCACTCTAGCGCCACGACCATTACGTTGATTTATACTGGCAGGTGTCCACGGCAAGGTTAAATGATGGATATCCGTCGTGCCTTTATGCAGGTTTATTCCAACCTCGGCTTTTTTATTACAGATAATAAATGGGGTACGCCCTTCGTTGTAATCAGCTGCAATAGACTCTAACCCACTAAGGCTCGCTTCATTTATCGAAGCGATGTAAGCCTCATATAGCGATAATTGAGTGTAATACGCCTCTATTTGGGCTTCTGATGCGTCTTCTTTCAGTTCTTTAGGCGGCGATACTTTCTTAGGCTTTCGCTCCTGCTTACCCGCTTCTGCCACAGTTGTTGCGTTAAGAATCCCTATTTCAGTCGGCTTAACACCTAGAGCACTACAAATAATTCTCTTAAGCTTTCCATGTTGTGATTTTTCATCGGTAAAGATGATTTGCTTGCCCCCCTCCGAATATCCGATCTTCAACTTCTCAATTAGAACTGAATACTTCGGTGTAATCGGATGAGAGGTCTTTTCTTCCGGTATGCCGAATTTTTTTAGACGGGACAATACTTCTTTTTCGAATAATTCAGGTACAACCAACTCACAAATAGAATCGGAGACAGTGACAGACGTTAAAACTGATGCCGTAACCTCTTCATCAGAATCATCGTCATTTTCGTTTACCTGCTCCGGCAGATCATCAACCAGCTTTCTTATGGCATCCTCATATTCAGCGGGGAAACGGAACGTCATTTGTCGTTTATAAAGATCTATGTCCGTACATACGCGATCCATATCTCGGATAATCGCAAATGTAGAATCCTCTTTCTCATCATCCTGCTTATTATTACTCCGTTCAGGATTGGATAGTATTTCAGCTCGCCGTCTTAATTTTTCATAAATATGAGACTGTTCTGCACTCATTGGTGCTTCTTCATTCTCTTCAATCAAATTAGGAATAATGACATCATTGGACACATCAGCAGATGTCTTAAGTGAGGTCCATCGATGGAAGATCCCCCTTAAGCCATCAAGGTTCTTAAACCCGACAAGCCCTTCTTTTACTTCTAGTTTGCCAGATAATTTCTGTACAGTAACTGTCGCTGTCTCACCAAACACCCTGACAAAATCATCAGGGGTGTAAATTCCCATTCGTTGCCATTCACTCATTGGCACTATATGGCTTAGCATGTTAAAGGCATCAATAGGTGAGTTAACAATCGGCGTGGCTGTCAACATAACGCATCCGCGACCGTTGTTTTTACTCATAAGATATGCGTTCTTCACCGCCATATCACGAGCTGATTGGGCGACGGAAGGGATCGGAAGATAGGCCAAACGTGAAGACTCTCGACCTGCACTATAACTATTACGATAGTTATGCCCCTCGTCAGCAATAACGCTGTCGAATCCCATATCTTCAAAATAAGGATAATCGCTCTCTTTTGCTGAGCCGGTATCCGATGCATTCGCTAAAATTTTGCTTTTTTTATTGGCGTCTCGGTGTTTGGTTCCATCAAGATTAACGCGCCCAGCTTCTGCCTCCGCAAATAGAACATCGTAAGCATGATCTCGAATCGTTTCTTCTCTCAGTGGGATCTTCGCATACTGCTCCTTTGTCATTACCACCATTCGGTAGTTAGATTGCGGAACGGAGTTCATGCGTTCTTTTATCGTTGCTGAATCAGAGATAGTAATGGCATTCCGAACGGTCGGCTGCCCAGTATGTTTATTTATAACTGGCTGGCCTTTTTCATCTAAAACAGGAACCTGTTTAATGGCGCCATCATTGCCATAAACCTCATCAATCCCTACAAATAAAATGTTCTTAAATGCAGACTCACTGTAAAACTCACACGCTTCATAGTACCAATTTTCATAAACAGCTTTTGGCACCACAACACCGGTGCGCTTTGTCCGTCCGTTTTCGAAGTTAAATGCCTCAAGAGCTAGTGCTGTTGTCGTCTTACCTAGTCCTGTGCCAAATCCCATGATCCCCTTTCCATCCTCGGACAAGCGCCGGACTTCTGAGTTTTGATATCCGAAAGTAATCCTTTTGCCTGATATCCCGCTTAGCCCAAGATCAGCATCAGATTGTTCAAACGGAATATAGGCATTGAATGCATCGTTATATTCTTGAACAAGAGAACCTATTTCATCGTGCTGTCGAATCCAATCATTGAAATTACTCTCAAGAAGTTTTATTTGTTCTTGGTATTGAGCAGCATTAACACCACGCGGCTTATTTCCATTTAGATAATTTTCGAATTGCGCGAGAAACGGATCTTGTTGTGATACCCGCTTATAAACTGGCCTCATATCTCCCGTTTCTTTGTCCCGGCTAACCACGGTACCGTAACGATAACCAGCAAAAACACCGTTTCTTCCGCGATATCCTTGCTCGGAGACGAGAACACCATCACTAATATTTACATCTTCAACATAATTGAGGTCTGAGTAGCCATTCTCCCGTAAAAACTCCAAAATAAGGGATCGGTCAAACCATCGACTATTGAGTGAAAAATCAATACTGTCGACATCAGTCCACTTTCGCTTTCGTTTTATCTCCGCTAATTGTCGTAAAAAATTATTTTTTTGAGGCCCGTCGGGGGTTACAGCTATGGCACCAAGTAACTGACCATTTAGCAATCCAATATCACCACTTGTCGCCCTATCCATTGGCATTAAATCGCCAGTTGGTGTGATTGCAATGCCGTCAATATCAGAGAGTATGCTTAATAACTGATTGTCATCGGGTGATGCGTCACCAGTGTATGCCTCCCTGAAGGCTTCAAGGGTGATAGGATCCAAATCTACCTGACTGAATAAATGTCTAACTACCTGTTCTGCATCAGCACTGTTAAAGCGGACTGTCTCGCCCTTCTCTAGATTGCCAGTAATTAACGCTGATAGTTCTCCATTCTCACCAGCTGCAACCTTAAACTTTAACCAGGCACCAGAGTTAGCCCCCCTTACTTTTGATATCTTTCCTGAACTCGGAGAACCATATTTTTTATTTTCAGCATCAACCAGTCTAGCTATATCCGATCTCATCCCCTCATATGGCTCAGGAGAACCGCTGTCCGCGATATAATCCTGATAAGTCGCAATATGGTAGCCAAGTACCGATCCACGAAAGACACGCTCTCTTAATGCCTCTGGTTGCGTTTTTGCAAAGATAAGTGCTTTTTGGGCTTGTTCCGACATTAGCGACGGGAAAGTGGTCGCTATGGCATTTATTTGGTCCCAATTTTTCGATAAAATCCCATCAACACCCACTATCTGATTTTTCAACTCTTCGTATGTCTGCACTCCAAACTTGGCAAATGACACGTTCTCTTGAGTAACAGTGTTATCAATAACCCATACGCCTGACTCAAATATATACCACTGATCGTTGATTAAGCGCTGTTCGCCATTCATCGCTGGCGTAGACGTTGGTTCGCTTAGTTCTAAAACGGACCAAATGATCCGACTGTCAAATTTATGTTTTAATTTTGTCTTTAATGCGCCATTTGATAATTGATCATTTTTAATCGTGATCCCTCTAAAGCCCTGCAGTACCTCTCCATGCACGAATCGTTTACCATCTTCAAGATACCAACGCCCTTCAATGAAGGTGTTCCATAAAACATTGGCTTCTTCTAACAAAGTTTCCTTTTCTTCTAGGATCCGATCCGCTAGTTCTGCCGGATGTTTTCTTAAAACCCATACATCGACAGCTGTGGATGTCCCACTTTCCTCAAAAGTGCCGCTAGGTAATCTGTGGGCGCCAAGAAACTCGGCTTTTCTTGAAACTTGTTTACGTAGTTTTTTGTGATTTTTACCAGTAGTCATTCCGTAGGGAACAACAATGCAGATGTAACCACCAGCCTTAACTTTATCTATCAATCTCAAAATGAAATAGCGGCCTATATTAGATTCTTTTGCGTAGGCGGGATCCAAATTGGCAAACTCCCCTCTGCTATCTCCAAATGGAACATTACCCACACAACTATCAAAAGAACCATCAGGGGATGATGCAGCCAGGCGCTCAAATGGCGTTATGGAAACCTTATCTTCTGGGTGAAGTAATTGGTTTATTCGTCCTGAAATAGGGCTAATTTCCGTTGCTGTCATGATGACACCCGCCGGCTTAGTTTCATGAAAAACCCCTGTACCCGCAGCAGGCTCTAAACAATTACCAGTATCTGCGCCGTATTCCCGTAATAGATCCCACATTCCTTCTGCAACGGGCATCGGCGTATAATATTCATGCTCATTAGCACCTATACCTCCATCTCCGGTATAGGCAGCGAGTATTTTTCGCTGTTCGTCGGTTAATTTTGACCCTTTGGGTAATTCGCTTAATAAAGAAATAGCTTTTGCGTTCGCCTCTTTCCTCAACCTTTCCATTGAGATCCGTGATTCTTTTCTAACTCCAAACTCAATGGGGTTATATTGCAGTGTTATTGCATAGATAACTCTGCATAACGCTTCTATGTTCTCACAGTTATTTATTGATTTTATGGCGTTATTTAAATTGCTTAACTCAGTATTCAACCGTTCACCCCTTGAAAACATATTCGCTATAATGCTGAAACTAACGTTTTATTTTATCAAAGGTGGTGTTTCTAATGGCGGGGAAAACAAGCTTTTCTAGCGATAAAGCAAAAGCAGCTCTCAGCAAAGCGCTCCCCGGAAGCGGGAAAAGCACTATCATGAATAGTGGGTACATTTCGCCCTCTTCGAACGCTATTTTTTCTCAATCGGCAATGGTGGCCAATAGTCCTAATCTCGGCTTTTCACTGATTAGCGCTAGTCGTAGTATTAATGACGAACCTATATTGCCTACAGATAGATTATTGAGGTATCCCCTTTTCGAAGAGATGGCTGCATATCCAACACTCTCCGCAGCACTCAATATTCATGTTACCTATGCATTATCTACTGATAAAAAAACAGGTCGTTCATTCACGATAAAACCCATCAATGACAATGAGGGTGAAACATCAGATGAGAGCCAAAAAATAGCGACTGAACTCATGGATGATATAGGGAATCTCATCAATGCCAATGTTCCTAGTTGGGCATTAATTATGTGTGTCTTTGGCGTCTCATATATTCGCCCTCATGCAAAGCCTGGCGTGGGGATTACATCATTTGAATCCAGTTATTACACACTCCCGCACTTTGTGAAGGAATATTCAAGGGGCGGGCATATCGCTGGTTTTACTGGTGATCATATGCGTTCTAATAGTGGGGGGACTTTTACATTTGCCGACCCTTGGGATTTAATTCCTATGAAAATCCCTTATTGGGTTCCGCATAGTAAAAACCCACCAACCTATATTGGCTCAAAACCCTATAACCTATTAAACGACCCATTAGAACAAGACCCCGTTGAAACACAAAATTACGGAACAAGCCTTCTTGAGCATAGTTACGGGCCTTACACCAATTTATGCGCAGCAATTCGGTCCCTCAAAGCGACAAGGAATAATGCTAGCAAGATCGACAGGATTTTTGGCATCAACACCAGCAAAACAGATCCTACAAACGCCGCAAGTTATTTGAACCAGATAGCCCAAGCATTGAAGCGCTCATCTGACCTAATGGAAACAGGTGCACGAAATGGTCATCTAACCCCAACAGTCATTAACAGCCTGATTCCTATTATGGGTGATGGGAAAGGATCTATGGTCATAGACACTCAAACTATCCCAGCTGATATTGCAGGGATAGAAGACGTGATGATCCATGTAAAACAACTCGCAGCATCTATTGGCTTAGATGCGTCAATGTTAGGATTCTCAGACATGCTATCTGGGGGGTTGGGTGAAGGTGGATTCTTTAGAACAGCCATTCAAGCAGCCATCAGATCTCAATGGATCCGTGTTGCCGTTGAAGCATTTATCTACAGAGCGATAGATATCCATCTGGCCTACAAATATGGGAAGGTCTACCCAGCGAGTAAACGCCCCTATAAAGTTGAGTTCAACTCTGCAAACACAGCCATTCAAGAAGAAGAGAATGCCGCCGCAGAAAGCAAAGCTGGCTATGCCAGCGTTATTGTGACCATTCTTGATGCTATTGAGAATAACAATGTCATTTCAAAATCAGAGACATTTAAGCGCCTAATTTTAGGCGACACCTTGAAGTTTGATGAAAATACAGTCAACAAATTAATAAAGGAGTTAGCCTCAGCAAAAGAAGAAAATGAAGAAGACGAAAATGATGATCATATGTTTGAATCATTGAAAATGATGAGTCAAGAAGAACAAGCTGAGTTTATTAAAGACCTATTTAAAAAATAACCTCCACCAGCTGCGCGAGCCGGTTTGGAGATTATTATGCCTAAAGCATTAAAAAGAGTAACTGATAGTTTTTCACTATATAAAACCGTCAGAAAAGGTACCCAAAATAAAAGAAATTACCTCCTAAGTGCAGTAAAGGAAATGATCAACAGTCCTGAGACTCAGGAAGGTTTAGAACTTGGCGAACTGTACGGATATTATGGACATGGACGCAGAGAAATGACTGGGCTATCCGTCCCAGAAACAAGTGCAATTTTGGTCGATGGTAAGCCTGTCATTATAGATAACGTTCCATCTAATAGAACGGTTTCCATCTCTGTTGATGACAATGGTGTAGTCACCCACACACAAGAAATATTAAACACTGACACCGGCAGAATTGTCGCTAGTATGATTGACTCCCATGCTGGTGGCTGGAGTTGGGCTACAGGTGGGATCGACTCAAAAGAAGTATCTATTCCACAAATTTTCAAGGGGTTTGATTTTGTAAAAGTCCCTAATTTTATTTCAAGAGAACACCCAGCAGCATTAATGACTGAGTCAGTTAATGAAGATCAGATGCAATCAATGATGGAATCGTTGAGTAAGCAAGGATTTTCAGATCAAGCAGCGAAAGAAATCATAAGTCACCATCAAATAATGATGAATAAAGAACTTACCATCGATGCTATCCATAGAGCTGGTCAAGCCGAAACAAACGTATTTATCATGCGTGGAGAACTACTTGAAGCAAAAGAGATTATCGAAGAAAAAACGAAACTTCTTGAGTCCCTGCAACAACGAAATAGTTCGATAAACGAAAACATGACTCAACGACATAAAATGATGCTTGAGGCGCTTAAAAAGTTACCCATTTTTGTTAATGAAGAGCAAGTTAAAGCTTTGCTTGAAATAAGAACCAAAGAAGACATTGAGATAGTCAGCTCACTATTCGAATCAATTCGTAGTAATGACCTGAAGTCGTTACCAGTTCATAACAGTGGTTATAAAAAAACCATCCCTAGCAACAATAGCCCCTCAAATAATAACTTTATCGTTTCATTTAGTGATAGTGAAACACCTAAATTCAAATAAACTAAATCATACCAGGGTGATTAGTATCACCCTGTTATATAAGAACATACGAATTAAATCATACTTAAACTAAAAAAACTTTTTATAGATCTATTGATCCATGCATGGAGATCGATATAGGATCGCCCCCATCAGAAAGGTCTAACTATAAGAAAGTACTGGGGATTTATACATGTGATAAATAAAGAATAAAAAAAACGTTAGCTGAGAACTAACGTTTTTCCAAAAAGCCCACTAACACTGGACCTTACTTTATCAAATTTATGGAGGTGTTCTTTTATGAACACAGGGATGATTTTATCTAAAAAAAACCCATTTCTCAAGCGAAATGCTGAAATATCAGGCTATGGCTTGAAAAAAGTTATAGAACATCTTCCAAACACCCTATTACCCCGCAGAGCAAGAGTTATTCTTAGCCAGATTTGTGAAATTGCCGCCAGTTCATCCGAATATAAAATCTTCAAGTCAAAGTCCAGAATGAGCCAAGAAGCTGGCGTTACCCCTGCAACTATTCGCAGAAATCTCGACCTAGCAATTGATGCTGGAATCATCACTAAAACATACATATTCGATCCTGCTAAGGGCCAGCGGCCTACCGAATATCAGTTCACATCCAATTTCATTAAACTCGCAAAACAGGTCTGCTTAGAACTAGTAAAATGTCATAAAGGTTCCCTTGAAAATGTGCTCAAGAGCCTATTTTCAAGCTTTTCACCCAAGTTCCCCCCCGATCAAAATGATCAGCCAGCCCCCGGTCAAAATGATCTACAATCTGTAGAAGTATTATCTTTTTATTCTCAGAAGAAAAAAGACATTCCCCCAGCTGAAGCTGTGGGAAACGTATTTATTAAATCAGCAAAAACAGCAACAGCAGAGAGGGCTAGTACAAAAGCTAGGGACTACGCTGAGCGACAAGAACGATTGAGAGATGAGCGCAAAGCTGAGCAAGTTCGCGTTGATAATCTCATCAAGCGCAGATCATTTATCTCTGGTAGACATGCTGTGAGCCCTCAATCAGGCTTTAATTCCCCGCGCTATCTTAGTGAGAATAAAAAAGCTGATGACGCATGGACATCCGCCAACAATAGCTTTAAGCAAGCCCTTGCTGCCGGAATGAACCCATTAGAAAAAATAGCAATGCTACGCAATCTATTCTAAACACCAACTCTACTTGAAGTTGGTGTTTACTAGGCGGTTATTTGATGAGTGCTGCATCAGAAGGGCAGAGTTGACCGCCTTTTGACACATAAACTCTTAAAAGCTTCTTCAAGCTAAATTCGTGCTGATTATAGCCAGCGCCTGGAAGAGATGCCCAGATGTTACAGCATTTATTTATTGCGATGCTGATTTCTCCGGCATCAATGTTTTCCAAAGCCCTGCGCTCTTTGATGAGTTGCAAGGCTAACTTTTCCTGAGACTCAGGACCAAAGTCGGGTAATTTTAATAGCGCCTTATAGTGTGGCCAATAACGATATATTTGCTGATATCGACCAGATGCACTAGACCGCTCCCCCTTTTTATTGAAGACCTTCGCCGCTCGCCCACCAGCAAACGGATGGTCTTTATAGTTTGTAAAAATCTCTGGCTTCCCATCGATGCCGGTTACGATTACATCATAACCATCATTCTTAGTTAATGGATGAGTAGATGTTCCCTCTGATACTGAGAGCATATCTTTAAACGCTTTACGGTTATTAATATTCATACGTATCCTATCATTCAGTTATGAGACAATACTAAATGTGAGGGGATAACATCTCTTTGCTACCACGCAATCTAAAGCGGCTCGAATTGAGCCGCTTTTTTTATCTCTGCTCATACAATACTAAACGTGTATTTATGAGTGCTAATTTTTTAAATGGTGTGTGTTGCAGGGAAATATAATTAGGTGTGCGCTAACGGGAAAAGAGGGAAATGAAGGTGTGTGCTGTAGGGAAAGTCGAATTCTGCCGAGATAATAAAACTACAACTATAAAAATGGTGGGTGGTGGAGGGGAATTGAATCCAAAGAAAATGAATCAGGTGTGTGCTGATGGGAATTTAATCCCTACAGCACACACCTGATCCCCTTCAATGCACACCGGAAAAGCAGAACTCCCCTGCGGCGCACACCATTCCCTACAGCACACACCTTTTTTAATCTATTCCAAGATCTGATGGCTTAAGATTTGGGTTTCTCTTGTAAATGATGATGTAGTTCTCCCGCCCTTTCTTTTCTACCTTGCAGTCCAAATAGCCAATGTTCTGGAGTTGCTCCAATGCTTTCTTAATTGTCCTGTTTTGTTCTTTTACTTCAGACATTAAAGATAACCGTTCGCGTAATCTGGCAAATGATACAGGGGCGGGTTTAGCAGGAAGACTTTCAATAAATGTGTATATGGCTTGCGCGGCTTCTTTTTTCGGTAGCGCTTTGATTGCATGTTGTTGTAACAAAACACGGTGATCAAACTGAAATAGTTCCCAAAGATTTTCATCTGCTTCGAGTACAACCCTGTCTATTTCAGCATCAAACCGTGCTGTTTTAAGTAATCCGGTCGCGTACCCTTTCATTGCATCATCTTTCCCTTTCATAAAGGAAACCGTCTTGGCCCTGAGTCTGACAAGTGACGCACTAATCGTTTTGCGTAGCCCTTTATCTAAGCGCTTTGATGGAAATCCACAATACTTTGCAAACTCACTAAATTTTAAATCAATAGTGTTTGTTTTTAGTCCATATTTGCTAAATGATTGAATGACCCCAACCCAAACTTTAAAATCTGTATCCATATCTAATCGAGGGCCAGTGATCTCTATGTTGTCGTAACCCTCAGCTCTTGCTATAGCTAGGTTAGAAAACAGTTCTGATGCATCAACCGTAGGATTTTTTATCTGGCTCTTTGTCGGTTTGGGAACAAAAACGCCAAGGCGCATTAATGCGACTGGCTGAACGGTATTGTTTTGATTGGCTGTGAGTAACTTCTCTTTAGTTGTATTGTTTGCATACATGACATCGGGTAAATATGTCTTTTCATTCATTAAGTTACACACTCATATTAAAGGATCGTTTCATCTGTGGAAAATAATAGCACAAATCCCACCAGCGCCCACCTTTTTGCCCTACAGCGCACACTTAAATCCTACCAGCGCCCACCTTTTTCCCGCCAGCGCCCACCCCTTTCCCTACAGCGCACACCGCAACCCATCGTAAAGTCAATCACAGCAAGGCTTGCGACGATCAGGGATCTGTTTGGTTCTATGTGATCTAATTAGGATCGTTTATTGGATCTATCCTGTGAGTATGTGAATAAAAATATATCTAGCCCTATTTAATGCCTCAGTAAACGCCATCTTCAATAGATTCACCCTCTTCTTTCCACAATTCAGGGCATTCAATATCAAACCCGCACATCTCAAAAGCTTTCATCAAATGAATTGGTGCACAATGATGGTAATCGTTAGCAAGTCCATCGCCAGAAATTGCATATGTTGATACGCTATTAAAATACGAGATTAATTCACTTTTAGTGATGGTCCCTTCAACCAAGAATGAAGAGTAGGAAAGTTCATCCTCAACATCAAAATAGACGAAGCCTTGATCATTGCCTCTTGAAAACTTAATTTGGGGCATGGTAAATCCCTTGAATAGCACCTATAGCGAACTCTATTAGCCCATCTCCATGAATGATAGACACCGCCCCATTTTGATGATCGAATAGATATTCAAATGCTGTAGAAAAGACTTCAGTTGAAGTTAACGAGTCTAATGAGCCATACAGTTTCCCAATGTATGGATGAGAAAGATTATCTATAATCGCAGTCTCATTACTTGAATAGCCAGTGAGGGTTATATCTCTGAGTTTCGCGACCCTTCTCTCTCCACCAGATCGGTCTTTCAAATAAGACACTGCCATTTTCAAAAAATCAGGATTAGAAAACTCAAAATGATGACCTACTTCATGAAATAAAACCTTTCGACCATTTGCAGGGTTTAATTTAATCATTCCCTCCAATGAGGCTGAAGAGCGAGTTTTTGTTAAACTTAACGTAGAAAGCGACGACAATCTTCCACCAGATAGCTTATAAGCCGCCTTTAAATCAGAAATCAATCCGCCATCACCATGAAGGGCGTCGTATTGGACTAGCAATGCCCTGTCTATTTGCAAACTGGAAGCCCATATCGTTGCACTATCGTCGTCAATTGGTGTTGTAGACAATAATGTTTCATATGTTTGGGACAAACTGTTTTTTATGGAAGAAAAAACCTCATTAAGTCTATTCTTTCCTTCCTCAAATAAGGAACGAGGAAGCCTCAATAACTCCCAATTAACGCCATTTCGTTGCAATGCTGCGCCATATCCAAGACGACCATTTTTAATCGCATCTACCAATCTTTCTACACCACCAGCGTTTAAAGATTTGCTCTCATTGACCCTATTCAGCCAATCCTGATTCTGTTCATTATCAAAAAAAGCGTTGAGATCATTTTTAACGCTACTGAGATCTATACTAAGTGTTTTTTTCCTTGTTCTACATATGACTCATAGCGTTGCTTAGATTCGTTATCACTTAACTTGGATTGCTCCAATGAGACTAATTTAGCTTTATACAAAGAAGCTATTGATTCAGATCCATTAAGGCGCCCATTGGTAATGTCAGTAAGGGCCATCTTTACAGTATGTGTAAGAGATATTCGCCCATTTCGTTTAGTTAGTAGTTTGTCTAGGACATGGCAAATCTTAGCTGCCAACTTACGTCTACTCGTTTGATCTGATGAGTTATCAAATTCATTTAATAATTTTGGTAGGTAGAACGCCTGACCATCTAATAGAATCTGCTTAACAGCCACTTCGCTAGATAATGTAGAGTCTGATAAACCAACAACCTGATTTATTCCTTGGATAATCTCGTTATAACTATATCGAGTTCTGTCTAAAAACTCTGAATAGGACTTTCCAAGAATACCTTTAACATTTATCCGATATTGACGTAGAGCTTTTTCATCATCAGGAGATGAACCTATTAGTTCCTTAATCTCTCTACCAACCATCGCCCCTTCGACTGGAGCTTTAATTTTTAATGTTCCAGAGTAATAGGCAATCACATCAGCAATTTCGCCTGGTGAAGAGCATTTGCTAACCATTCGACCAATCAGTTCCAATTGTCTTCCTGTACTGACGTACTCAAACATATAGTCATTGGGTGTTTCAATAAGCGGGCTGTGCTGCCTCACAAGCTCATTTATAGGTACACCTGAAAGATTACCTTTCTGAGACTGTTTAGAAGCGTGGTGGAGTGCTAAGCGCGATTTCCTGCTGATTTTTGATGAGTTAGAGTCGACAGTAAACTTAACTCGATCTACATTAGTGATTCTAAGCCTTACCAAGATCGGATGGTTCATAGCACTAACGAAAGCTGGTTTTGTGTTAAACAAAATGGCGTTTTGTTCTAGGTAGTCTTTGTATACATCGGCTGTACCTGACGAGTATGCAGTGCAGATCCCCATAACCCGCCCATTGCCAGACTCAACAACATTGTCCTCACCTATAATAGGCGAACCATTACTAGACAGTATGCTGCCAGAAAGTTCTTCTGGTCGTAAGGATTTTGCAATATTACTAACCTGCAATTTGCTTTTAAGTTTCGTTCTATCTCTCGGCTGTAACTCTTGTGGGTAATCTTCATTTATTCGCCCATCCAGATGATTGGAGATAATCAATTCGCTGGATTCTAATATTTTAAAAACCACTTCGATTTCGTCACCGTTTGGTGTTAAAACCATTTTGTTACTGATTAAATTATCTATGTTTTCCAATTTTACTGGTCCTAACAGCTACGCCTTTAGCTAAAGACTGCCTTTATGCTGCAACCCGAATAAGTTTCTCGTTTGCCGTCATCCAACTAGTGGCGCCCAAAATGACCTCATCCATTGAGATGAACGCAGGAGTAAATGGATCTAACGTTTTTAATATAGAAATAAAGTCATCTGTTCTACTGCCAACAAACTCCCCTGACTTAAACCTAACGACAATTTCTGGAATGTCATTTTCTGTGTTTATTTGGATTTCTGGCTCTATAACTTTTGGCGCTTCTGACTTCTGTATTCCGTAACCTAACTTCTCCATTACATTGGCCAGCTGGTCGATCACGTCCAATAAATCTAAACCAGAGGCCGTCTTTCTTTGCCCTAATAAGTCAGCTGCTTTTTCTTGTAGATCCAAGCGTTCTAATACAGAGAGTTCCATTACGCCCCCTTCTTAAAAAGGTGGTCGAGTAGATCACCTAAATGTTTTGCCGCTTGGTTAACCAGTCCCTCATTTTCTTCGTATTGCCCTGCGTTAGTTAAGGCGCCTATTGCATTACGGATTCCACTGTTTTTTTCTCGAATAACATTGATGTCATCAGTGTTGAGATCTAATACTGATTTAATAAACTCAAGAGCTTTTGTTGCGAGGCTATCAACTTCATTGTTCGCATCAGCCATGTTTTTTTTATCTTCGCTATTATTGGAATTTTGAGTAGGTGATACTGGCGGCTCTTTTTCTTCGTCCAATCTGTTATTAGGAATTAACATTTCTTGTGTAGGGATATATTTATTAGCCTTGCCATTTTTATAAGCCTTAAACAGTTTTCGGAGAGCGACCTCCATATCACTTCCCAGAATGGATTCACTTTCGAGTTGGTACACTTTTCCATCAACATCCTTAACTTCAACGAACCCAACTAAAGAACCGGCTTTACTTCCTGTATGCATAGAAATTGTCGCTCCATTTGAGAGCTTACTACTACCTGCAATTTGAGTATTACTCCTGATGGTTCTGATGGTATCAGTAATATCCGGCAATGATGGATGAGCGTTTTTACTGGGGATCTTGCTTGGCATAGTAGTAACAGAGTCTTTTCTTACCTTCTGTAACTCATCCAGCCGACTTTGAAGCTTTTCATTTACGGCTTCTTGGCGAGATAGCTGTTTTTGAATAGCCTTCAAGTTGCTCTCATCTGATTCTATAAATGAGGCTAATTCATCGCCTTTTTCTACCCACTCTAATTGTTGTTTTTCTAATAACTCAGCATCGGACTGATTTTTATCAATGTCAGATAGTAACTTTTTTTGTTTATCTTGAGAGCGTTGAAACTTTTTACTATTACGTTCAATGACATTTGATAGTGACAGGCAAACCTGACGCAGAGACATGTCTCTGCCCTTCATAGGGGCTACAATGTGAGTGACATCCCTCTTGTTTAGAAGAAAGCGGAACGCCACTAGCGTGTCTGATGCGGTTATTTTTGAGGTGTCACCGCTAGGGCTATGAAAGATGATAGAAACGCTTTGACCATCGGTTAGAGGGATTCTTGCTGGCAACAATGCGAGTCCATTCGATTTTCGTACCCTGCCTATTTCGGCACCACCAATAACCTGAGCGTTTTGATCTGTTGACTCAATAACGCCAGCCTCAATGCCTGTGCCACCGAGCCCATTATTTAGCGCTCGGATGAATGCTCGCATTGTTTTACTAATCCGCATTCTGCTGGTGGTTATCGCTTCCATCATCACGTTATTGAGCGGATGAAGAAGAGTGTCATAAAAATAGGTAGACTCTAACTCTTCTAGTGAAACTGGCTCTAAGATGAAATCGTTATTTTCATCAGCCTGTAAGTTGCCCCATTCCTGATCACTGAGAGGCTTTGCCAGTAGGTCTATGTTCTGGTTAATTGAAACGGAATCCCTTAAGGAAATGCTGTTAAACATTTTCAGCCTCTAAGTTAGTTATTTTTGTTTGTAGGCTTTTTGTTAATGCTTGCTCTACTGCTAGTCGGCTACGGCATTTTTCTATATCAGAAACTAATGATGCGCGAACCGTTTCTTGTTTAGTTACATGCGACCGCAATTCGTCTAAATCCGTTTTTAATGATGCGACATAGGATTTTGATTCTTGCAATCGTTGTACGTTAGATCGTGTCGCTGGACGCTTTTGGGCTGTATTGGAGGCAACCGCTCGTCGAAGTTTTTGAGCTAAACTTTTTGTAAATGCTGGGGCGGCTTTTTTTACAGCTTTAGCGATATAGGATGCCAGTTCATTAATGTTTTTTGCTGTCGGTCCTGGTATTTGCTTCTTATTAAGTTTAACGCTGGATATATCACCAGTATCATTGATTTGGAGTTCCATCTCCTGCATATCCTCAAAACGAAACGTTATTTTTTTTGTGGCAACGCCGTCTTTTCGATATGATCTATTTGTTGACTCTATAGAGGCTACAGGGCGCTTCTCTTTTATTAGAGCATCAGTGAGTTTTTTAACGCCTTTTTCGTTCACCTGGTCAAAGTCGAGAACAACATAGTTTTGCCCATTTTTCGACTGTAGAGGATTTAACATTTACACGCCTCTTCTTTTGGCGTTTCCAAGTGATAACGCTTCTGAGATTTAGATACGATAGGGAATACGCGATAGAACGGATTCCATAGTGAATCACCATGTGTAATTTTCACATGCAAAACCCAGTCGCCTTCGCTGGATATCAGGCATTTAGGAATAGATAAAAATTCGCTATTTAGCCCCTTGTGTGAGAATTCTAATGTCCTAGTTTTCCCAGTTATGACCGTTGTTGGATTATTGGCATCTTTTAATTGATATTCGACCTGAGCCCCTCTAATCCGAGTAGAGTAAGTACTAAAAATGATTGGGAAGAGATAATCTTTTTTTCTTGCCTGATGCGAACCAATGCCCTCAAGTTTGATTTTTTTTCTTCTTAACGCGAATCTATCAACTGCAGCGATGGCTCCGATTGTTAATAATATTTCAGAAATCATCTTTATTTCCCCTTAGTATTCCCTATCGTACTGACTAGCATTAATATTCTTTGCTTCAATGCGCCCATAATCTCCGCTCCGTTATTGCTAGCAACCAGTATTGAGAGGTATATGATCGCATCATCCCATCGCTCGTATCGACCTATATACAGTGCGATTAATCCTGCTGTAATTGCTATAGAAACCTCAGTTAGGAAGTCGGTGGCCCCCCCTGTGATTCGCCCATTTCGCCGTTCATGCAGATAAACACCGATTCCGCTAAATAGAGATAGCGCAATAGCTGTTACTATCTGAGGGATTTCTGACAGCACGTATACCCCCTGTTTTATTATTGATTAGCGGGATAGTAGCAAAAGTGTTGTTTGGTTTATGAGGCAAACTGGAGAATGTTTGTAGATAACAGTTAGAAAGCAATCGTCTTGCTTGTTTTTTTTCTGATTTGGTGAGTGCTGGAGAGATCCTTCCAACACTACCTTAATCTTGCTGTTACGCACCCTAAATCAAGATCAGGTTTTTAATTTGCTGTTCACTTTTGCTAACTTAGAAATACAATTTAATGTCAGGGATTAGTAAATGAAATTAGAATATGCATTTAGCCCATCAGGGAATACGTTCTATCCGCTATCAATAAGACAGTTATACATTGACAGTGGCACGTGGCCATCTGATGGAATCGAAGTGTCGGAAGATATATTCAAAACATTTGCATGCAATGTACCACCTAATGGGAAGGTTCTCGGAAGTGATTCATCTGGTTATCCATGTTGGATTGATGTGGTTGAAACGGCCCCTAGTAAGAATGAAATTTCCCGTGCAGCCCGTAGCCATCGAGATAATTTTTTGATATCAACAGATAAATTAATGGTTTCTGATTACTCTATAAATAATGAGTTGCTAACAGACGAAGAGACGATAGAACTTAAAAATATTAGACAAGAGTTTAGATTATGGACAGAAAAAGAAGGTTGGCCTTTAATTCCATTACCTGACATCCCTCTCTGGATTCTCATTGAAGCTGCCAATAACGGATATGTGTATCCTACATGGCCAAATAATTAATCTCCCCTCCCCTTTTTCTACTCTAGGAGAGGGGATTTTTTAATATCCAATCCCCCACACAATGACCGTTGATTTAGATGCTCTGTAACCTGATGCCACCTGAAATTGACTGTTATTTAAGATTCTGGCACTGGAATGGGGAAAACTACTTCCCGAATAATCCATCGAATAAGTTAACGCCTGAAGAATAGTTAGGCATGCTGTCGGGAATGCGATAGGCCATACTGCAATCACGGAGGCCATATTTCCTCCTGTGTTTTGAAGAATGGGAACTGCTCGCCATTGGATGATGAGCGATTGACCAGATAGAGGAAAAGAGACATATCCATTATCGTTTGTGAATAATGTTGGAGCATCTAGTTTTGCCGCTTCACCTAACCCAATGTTTTTCCTAAAGAGGTCTTTGTTTGGAATATCGTTACCATTTTCTGACTTGGATAATTTATCGGCTAATTCTTTGGTTATGTTTGTTATAAACTCTGGGTCATTACCTAGAGCCTTAGTTATCTTTTCTAATGTATTCATGTCAATAGGTGCAGAACCTATGATGCTTTCTAACCCTAATTTTACAGCATTAGAGTTAGCAGCAATATTTTCATTTGAACTATCAAATGATGAACTAAGGCTTATACCAATAGCTTTATTTATTCGCCCTGTTATATCCACCATAGAACCATTTAGTTCGGTCACACCGGCTGGAACTGTGACTTTGCATAGTTCTATTTGGTTATGCATTAATCCATTGTTATCAGCTATTTTAATTTGGGCAGCTTGAACGCTTGAACTTGAGTTAACTTGATAGGTTTCCTGTCCAAGAGCGTAATTAGCTTCAAGAACCACCAAGTTAGTAGTTCCAGCAGCTAGTGTTAAATCTATAGCACTTTGTTGGCGAATGCTTATCTGGTATGGACCAATGTCGACGGACGCTGAACCTTCAGTTTGTTCTGACTCAATTCTTAGAACCATCCCCCCGGGGAGGGTGGGGGTAAAACCGCTATATATGCCAGGCTGCAATATGCCTTTTAATTTTCGATTCAGCGCTCCAGAAGTGAATGGTTCTCTGTATTGCACGTCAGCAACTAATGGCAGCGTGTCAGTGCTTGGAAATGTATTCACTGAGGCTGCAACTATTTGGTTTTTATTTCCCATATTATTACGCGACCTTCGTTTCTATAGAGAGGATTGCTGCAAAGTTTTTGCCTTTGTATAGAGTGTCTTGTTGGCAGCATAAAACGGTCACAACATTATTTTCGGCATCCATGATAGTTAGCGTATTAAAGTTGTAAGGGACGCCTTCAGGTAGTGAACTATCTTGCAACTCAGCTCTGACAGTAATAACCCCATCGTTGTAATGAAGAATTAGGTCGCATTCAGCAAATTTTCCGATTAGATCTCCATTTTTGAAATTGGTTGGTATATCTGCTATATCCCAACCACCTGTAGGGTTGGAAGTCACTAATGAAGACGTTCCAAAAAATCCTTTTTTCAATTCAAACCTGACTCCAACCCCGATAGATGATGTTGCTCGGCGCTCGTAATAAGAGTCAAGGATCTGAGCTTTGTATAACTTACTGTTTTCTGTCGTGTTGGCTCTAAGTGTTGTCATTTCTAACCTCATAAATTAAGACTTATCTATATCGATAATGAAATCCAATGAATAGCAGTCAAAGCGAGGTACAAAATCCCCTTCCGGGAGTCGATGTACTAGTGACACTCCTATTTCACTGAATAACCCCATCGCTATAGATTCATTTTTCTCAGCAATTATTGGTGATTTAAAAATAAATTTTTCGTTAGTATATGAAAACTGAGGTTCAGACAATGACTCTTTTAAATGGATAATTTTCTCTTTAGTGAAGTCTATTTTTTCAATAATTATCGCTTCTCTTGGCTGGTCAGTAATGTCTCTTTGAATAGATGATTCTATTAATGAAATGGTTGGATGGTTTTTTTCGTATGTATCAATGATTTGGTATTGTTCCAGCCCCCTAAATTTTGCCCTGTCGTCGTAATCCTGAGTCCATGAATCTGCAGGCATATCATCAAACCGCATAAGAGGTCCATAATCGGTAGTTATCCCAGGGCTAACATCTAATGTATAAACAACATTTAGTTTTGACACTATGGCATTATCACTGAGGTCCATTACCATATGGCGGTCATTCATTTCTATTGCCTTGGAATGGACCGTATCAGGCCTATAGACGTCCGTTGCGAATGTTTGGTTTGTGGCTGCAAAACATGGTGATGTTGAGTAATCTAAAATCCAACTGTCGGCTGGTTGATCATCTAATCGTATTCCTGACATTAGATGAGTATCGGGTGCTGGAGATACCTGATGATAACTAGTTATCTCATGTCGGCCTTGAGTGAGCCTGTCGTGACGTTCGAGAACTGGGTCATTGATGGGTAAAAAAGTAATTATTTTATCTAAAGTAAAAACCTCATCCTTCTCTCTCGCTGAGAAAGTTAGGTATAGTGTTACCCCATTAAAAACAATATGCAATGGGAGTAGAGGCTTGATGATTTGATCAAATTTCTCTATTAGGCTATCAGTTAACGTTGCTTGATCTGTTGTACCGAATGCATCAATTAGGTCATTCAGGGATACGTTGATGACCCCTCTAGATGTAAGGAAGAATTCCCCATACTGAATTTTAGCCTCCTGCATCCCTGACTCATTCATAAAGATTGAGCCATATGGGTATTTATTTTGATCTATAGGGGCATAAAGAGGCTCCCAACTAACAGGTAAGTTTTTAAATTCTCTCCAAAATGTAGAAACAATAGGTCTATCTGTTCCCTTGAAATGAATTTCATCTAATCGTTGGGATAGAAGGATTTTTTTACTCTTACTGTCGCTTGTTCTAATAGTAAAAAAGCGCCCCAGTTCTTCTATTCGAACATCGATATCTTCATCCGATAATGTAAATATAGATTTTCTATTTGATATTCGCTCTAGTAGAGGCTCAACCCTATTGCGTATCATGGACTCAATAGAATCTGCTAGTTCTGTCCATAAAGGCGATGTTTTTTTTGCTGAAATTAGCCGTTCTTTGAACCAGTTTTTTTCCATTATTTACTCATCAATAGTGCAGGTTAAAAACAGAGTTCTCGACATCTAAATAGACAAAATCATTAAGTCCGTTTGATTTGCTCATATTATGTGCGACCAAATCGAAGTCAGGGATCAGTTTCATTTCATCAACAAATGCCCATAGTTCGTTTAGTTTGATTGTTTGATAGTTCCCCACTTTATCTTTATCAAATCGTTCTGAGTCGCGAGCAAACTGAATTTCTAATGCTTTTTTTATATTTACTATAACGTCGGATATTACAAGACTGGCTGACACGACTCCTGTTATCTCTATCGTGAATGGTTTTTCATTTGTTTTTACATATGTATATGTTTTATTAAGATCATTGGGTATTGAGTGCAAAACGCCCCTTATCTCTGACTCAAATTCCTCTTGAGTTTTTGTTGGTTTGTGACCACTGATAAATATATTATTAATATTAGCTAGGTCTTTTTTCCCCGTAGCCTCTTCCTGTTGCTTTTCCCCCCAAACTTTCAACCATGTAATGCCACCGATGTTTGATCTCAGGAAATATGTATAGTCCCCACCCCATACAACTTGATGGTCATACGCAACAGAATATTGCGCTCGATTTCGTGTTTCCTCAGTGGTTTCGGCGGATGCGCCACCAGTTATTGGTCCATTAGTAATGATGGATAAACTATTTGCTAGATAATCAAATTCATCTATAGGGATGAGATTTTGTCCATCAACGAGGGTAATATCTCCACTGGTACACCAAACATCTATTGTTATTATGCTATCAACGGGGGGAATCATTCCTATGGAACCATCTCCAAATCTAATACCTATCTGTTCTGTAGGTTTATAAAATTGGACGTAGGCTTTAGTGGTGTTTTTGGCTAATCGAAATTGAGGGGTTTCTTTCCATTGAGTTTTTATCCCATCAATCGTGACGTAAACATCGAGTTGATGACATAGGGCTGATATGTCGATAGGAATAATTACGGATAAAAACTCTTCTTCTTTTGTGACTGTTTTTGTAATGGTTATTTTTTCTAATTGTGAGATTACGACGATTTTTGATTCATTAATAGGCACCTCTATAGCATCCATGATCATATATGGATGCTGATCATCAGATAGCAACTTTGTATAGATTGGGAGCTGTAACTCGCGCTCAGAAAGATTTTTTAGTATAGCGATACCTGTCGATGGCGATATGCGCCGACCTACATATCCGCGATCTTCCGCTGCAGCCAGAATTGATGATCTTTTGCTGGCAGTGCTGATGAAACCCTCTTGCAACGACCGCGATGCATATTGCATGCATCTATATACCATTTGTGCAATAAACACGATAAACATTCGTATAAACTGCGAACCAACGAACCGTGACCACCACGGATTATTTTTTATGAGATCTTCAAATTCTGATTGAATCTGACTCTGGTTCATTTTCGATGTTCTCTCATTTTTTGTTGGTTAATGATTAAAATTAAACATTTGGTTAGTTTTTAATGACGTTAGCATATATGTCGTATTAATATGAATAGGAAAATAAACATTGACCAAAAATGCATTCATGTCTATCGTCTGGGCGCTACAACTAAATTTGTAGCCTGGCGTGACAACCGGGAAACCTATCGAGGCATACGAGGATTAACTTAATCGCATGCCAAATACTGCGCTCATCTCAATGGTGGCTCAGGTGGGGCAACCGTAAGGTTGGCCGGTGTCCGATAAGGCCGGTTTGTCACCCCCGTCTGGGCTACCACCAGCAGTGTGACAACTCTGTGGTGGCTGAATGCAACTTATCGGAGATAAATATCACATGCCTACCAACACCTCTACTTCCTCTATTCATCGGTCAAGACTTGCCTATGCGTTAGATATTGCAATGAAGAAAGTCGGCGTTAGTTACGATGACCCTAGTTGTATACCAACCATGAGCCAACATATATCAATTTTATCCGGTGTTAGCCAAAATGAGCTAGAAGAAGATATTCGCTCTTTACTGGATGAAGTAGGGGTTGACTATGCATTACCTAGCATTGATATGTGTTATGAGTCTGATATTGATAAAGAGGCCGATGCGGAACTTATTAATGAAGCTATTTCTCGACTAGATTCTGTTTTAGATGAAATAGCCGATATGCAAAATATTGATGATATCAGACAGGTAGCGATTGATGCTAAAGTCATTATTAGAGAATTATATGACTATAATAATGACGACTCAGAGTAATTGTTGGGTATAAGTACAATGGCCACTAATTGAGTGGCCATTTTTGGATTTAACGACGCATCCCCTCAATGCCTTGCCCTGAATGGTTGCTATTTCTAACCGAAAAACCCTTCCTTATTGTTTCAATATCGCTATTTTTTATGACCTTTAACTTCACTAGAAGATTAGTTCCGTCTTCACTTTTAAGCGCGGCGATTGTCGGCATAAAAAATGCGTCAATACGTAATGCATTATAGTTAACCATGAAGTTAGCATCTGTTGCCGCCTTCACTATGGTGTCTCGATAACTGTATCCCGCCCTTGAAAATGCGTTTGCGTAGGCGTTTGAACCATACGCCATACAACCATTACTCGATAGTTCTCCTGCACCTAGGCATTGTTGCATTTTTTCTGAGACGGATTGGTCAACCAACTGTCCAACTTGATTCGCTATAGTTCTATCGGCGGGCATTACATTAGCTGCCGATGACAAACAGGAAAAGAACAGCGTTATAAAAACAAAAATTATTTTTTTCATACAGATCCTTATATTATAATTCACTCATTCACTCATTTACTCATTTACTCATTTACTCATTTACTCATTTACTCATTTAATTGATTCTTTTATTAAACTCTTCGATATAATCCCTTCTGGAACCAAAAAGTCCACTTTATAGATGTCTACGCTTAGCTCTTGGCATCTAATGCCAATTAGTTTTAGTTCAGGGATATCAATTCGAAGTTTGGTGATTACTGAGTTCTCTATAGCCACTTCAGTAAAGACGTTAGTTGGTTCGTGTTTAAATCGAGCCAAGTTATTTCCCCAGCCAGGTAAGCCATAGATTGAGCCTTCCGGCGTTTCTAGCCACTCATCTAAGCGCGATGATAGAGATAGTGCGTTACCACTATGAGTATTAACACCGTCCGATCCAACACGCATTAAGCTGTCAATTTCATTCATCATTATTCTCAATTATCGTTTGCTAGGCTATTCATTGTTTCATCATTGAACGATAGTGGTATTGTTGACCTAGGTTCTGGCTGTGGCGATTGAGTTGTTTGATTTGGAGCATCAGCCGAACGATCTTTGTCTTTGTATGTTTTATCAAGGATTTTGAATATAGCATCCAGCCCATCAACGATGGCTTTTGTGTCCGTTGATTTGGAAAGTAACTCTACAATAGGTCTGATCTGACTGCCTGCTAGGTCACTAACCGATGGAGCAGTACTGCGTAACTGGCTAATCCCTCCGGTGGCAACAGATTTTTCCTGAGTTGCCGCTGTGGGTTTAGGCGACTTCTCTGTAGTGTTATTCTCTGTTGTACTTGTACTGCTTTTATTTTCCCCTTTGCTTTCTTCCGCCTTGGTCTTTTGTTGTGTTTTTATCCCCGTATTTCCAGATTTAATCCGTTCTAGTAGGTTTGGTCCTTGAGATGTGGCTCGACGCATACCTTCTGCGCTAGCTAGTCGATCCGCTCCAACAGCAGACATGAGCGTTTTAATTGTCTCATTCCCCTCCCCTGGAAGCTTAGCTGCTCTGTAAGACGTCCCCCCATTGCTATTTTCATGCGCTGTTACTTGTTGTGCTTCTTGGGTTTTCTCTTCCTGTTTTTCTTTGTTCTCTTTGTCTTTTTCTGCAGATTGAGGCTGTTCATTCGGTTTTTCTGTTGATTGTGCAGCTTCGGTTTTTACTTGAGTTTGAGAGGGTTTGTCGGGACTTTTCTTCTCAGAGTTAGGGCGACGCATCCCTTCGATGTTGGATAAATGTTCTTGTGTAATATTGACGGCGGTACCGAGTACTCCAGAAATTCCTTGTGTTGCTTTTTGGGCGATGTCTTGTTTTTTGCTTTTAGTTTCGGTTTGCTTTGGTAAATTGGCTGCGGTTGCTGCGGTTGCTGCGGTTGCTGCGGTTGCTGCGGTTGCTGCGGTTGCTGCCTTGATGTCGTCTGGTTTTTGTTCTTCTTTTTTCTTCTCGTTTTTCCCTTTTGATTTTTCTTTTGGCGTTTCTTTTGCTTTTTTATCGTTAGTAGAATTTGCTGTTGATGCTGTTGATGCTGTTGATGCTGTTGATGCTGTTGATGCTGTTGATGCTGTTGATGCTGTTGATGCTGTGGCTATCGGGGCTACAGGTGTTGTTTGTGCGGGAACCTTATTTGTGGATTGAATCGACTTTTGCCCGCCTTGCACCATCTCTGGCATGCTGTATTGATCGCCTGCGGATATGGCGGATAATCCTTTTGCTGCGCGCTTCTGATTTATGATCGATAGTGTTTTTTCACTAAACTGTCCGCGCCATTTTTTGCTGGAAAAATCGTATTGACCAATGGATCCCTCAATAAACTGATCGGTAACCTGTGGGTTGCCCCCTTCGATTGTTGCAATGGCACGCATCATCCGTGTCATTACCCTAGGGTCTGACATATCTATTCTGTCTGTCGTAGATACGCCAAGTTGCTTGGCTAGATTAGCTTTATATGCTGCAGTATTGTTTTCCGATGGTGGGGCGTAAATATCAATAATGCTATCAATTGACTCAAGTTTTTTGTAGCCAGCTGCCTTTGATTTCCCTGTTGCATACAGCATCAGCTGATTGCCTAGAGCGCGAAAGCCTTCTTCAGGTGTTTCAAATTTAGCGAACCGACGCTTACCCTCTGAGTTGGCATTTTCTAATGACGCACCTGCTTGGCCTATATAGTTTAGGTTGCCAAAATTGTTATTCCTAAAGCTTCTAGTTTTCGCATTTTTCCCGCCAATGTTTAAATTGGGGTCAATGTCGTCTGTTGTAGGGGCATTTGATGCAGAAAGTGCGACTTGAGCAACAGCCCCATTCACTGCGGAAATGGCGCTACTTATATCGATACTGTTAATAGCATCCACGGTGGTTTTAGCACCAAGATTTATCGCCGCTATGGTATCAATTGCATTTTTTTCATCTCTGCGTTCGGAGGCTTTAAATTGTTTGCCTGCCTCTTTTTCATTGAGTGAAAGAAATTTCGCTATTCCACTAATTGCACTACCAACTCCGGCAACGGTACTGTCTATCTTCTTCGATATACCAAGAGCGCTATCTATTGAGTTAATAGCGCTATTTGTTTTTTGAGATATGCCAAAAACGCGATCAAATGCAGTTGCAATGTTACCTAAAACAGTAACTTGACTATCAATGCTCCGTGCTATATCGCTCGTTTCAAATGTAAGAACTGCCGCTGTTTTCTCAAGACCTAACGCCGCCGCACCAGAGGCGAGCAAACCTGAAATACCAGAGACTAATCCCCCCATATCGAGAATATTTGCGGCGGTATACTCGGCTTTATGCCGGCCTTTTATCTCTTCATCATCAGATAAATTAAATGCATCGCGTTGAGCCTCCTTATCTGTGAGTCCATCATAGGTATCTATACCGACTCCTATGACTTGACCGATGATAGGGATAGCTCTTAACCCCACTTTTGCGACAGCTTTTGTGGCTATTTTCGCTGTGACTTTTTTGTTTACAGCGCCACCAGCATTTTGAGCAAGAGAGGCCCCTGTCGCGGATCCTGCACTAACTCCTGCGGCTGCACCACTAGATGTCATTTGATGAACCGCGTTAGCTGCGGATACACCAACACTGCCAGCAACTAGCCCATTACTAATACTGTTATTGCTACTACTATTCTTATCATCCTCATTTTCGATTGGGCCATCTTCGTGGTCGTCGTCTTCATCGTAATCGTCGTCGTCATCATAGTCGTCTTCATCATTATTTGAGGACGCATAAGCTGTACCTACGCCTAAAATCCCAGCAGTGCCAAGAATAGCCCCCCACTTTCCACGTCTAGCTCTTGGTCGCCTTCTTGAATTGTTGGATCTCCTGTTTCTCTTCTTTTTCCTTTTGCCTCTGCGTCTGCTTCCTGGATCATCTGCTCCACCTGTTGATGGTCCCCGCCTATTGCGCCGTCCTCTTCCACCGCCCAAGCCGCCACCAGCTGAACGGAATAGATCTCTTATACGCGCAGCCAGCTTTTTAAGCCCAAGACCTGATAAAATAGCGGCTAAAAGTCTTGCTCCAATTTTTTTGCCCAACTTAGCTAGCAATCCTGCACCAAGTAAGCCTAATAAGCCGCTACCACCGCCTCCATTCTTACCTTTTTCATCAATCAATTTATCTAGCCGATCAATGATTTGCTGGTGGCCTTCCTTGATGGTTTTTGTTTGTTCTAGTGTTTTTTTAATGCCCGTTTTTTGAATATTTCGGTTAACAACATCTAATGAACCACCTGATTTTTGCTTGCGGTTTCCTCTAAACAACCCGCCTTTCTTGTTGTCCTGATTTTTATTGGCGGCTTCTATCGTGTCTGTTGTGCTTACCGCTTGGTTGTTAACTCTCCCTATAACAGGGGGCTTTGGTGTTATTTTTTTTACGGATGTAATGCCAGTGTTTGATGCTGTTTTTTTGTTTTTGGATCGAGTCCAAATAACCCCCTTGCTTTTGATAGGAGGTTGTTAGATTTATTCTTTTTCTTGTCCCCTTGTTCACCCCTAATTCCGGCATATGTTTGCTGTGCCGAGTCTGCGACTGTTTTTGTTAAGTCTGTAATTTCTTTAGCTGCTTTCCAGAATGAGCCACCAGCCGCAACACCAGCGACATCTGTGGCATTAGTTTCCCCACCTTTGCCGCTAGCGTTACTAATGAGATCGCCAATTTTGTCAAATAACCCAAATCGTTTTTGGTCTTCCTGTTTTCTGTCGGCTTTGGCTCTGTTTTCTGCCGATTTATCCGCTGATGAAAATTGCCCTTTTTCATTGCGAGCACGAACGGGATTAGAATTTTCATCTTTTCTATCAAGAGAATTTCCGTTTGCATCACGATCTATGCGATAGCGCTTGCGCTTTTTGTGCTCATTGTCTTCATTTTGGCTATCTTTTTCGTTCGTTCTGTCAGATGTTTTTTGTTGAGGTTTTGGTTCTACACTTTTGTTTTTAGCGTTAGTTGAAGGGGGGCGTTCGTTATGCTGTTTATTATCTTTCGAGGAAACAATGCGAGATCGTGGTTTTCTATCAATAACAAGGTCTGCGTCACTGTCCCCATCGGCATTCTTGTTTGTGGGAGCGTTGGGTTGTGATTGTGCGCTGCCCCCATTAATATTTTTGTCTGAAAGAGCGCTAATGCCAGCAGTGATCTTGGCTAGTGCTGCGAGTTCTTCCTGACTCGCTGCTTCGATTGTATCAATAATCTTGATGGCATCGAGAGAAGTGATCGCGCTGCTTTTCAGCCTGTCAGTTAGAGGCGTTTCTACAGCCTTGCTCGTTATTTCTTGTGTGTTTTTTTCAGACACCACAATCACCTATCATTGAGGTTTATATTTTAATTGGACGGCTTCATTTAGTTTCATTGCTCGCCACTCTTCCAGTTTATCGATCGCATCAATCGGCTGTCCGCCGTATAGAGTTAGGTTGTTCACGATAATTTGCCAACTGGCTAGATCATAAATCGGGAAAGAATTCGTGATTCCGAAAGGGGATCAACAGTCGAGTTGATGGTCGGTCTGCTTCCTCCTTATCTGCCTTGGTGCAGTAGTGTGGCGGGGAAACCAATCTTGGTACGCCTTGATCGAACTCTATTTCTAGTCCGTGAACTAATAAATCCCTAGCCGTCTTGATTCGAGCAATTAGTTGCTTAAATTCGGTGTCTATAGACATGCTTTTAATGAGGTCATAGCGACGGTTTGCTTTCGCTTGAAAATCGGGGTCAATATCGTGAAAGAGTTCTGTTTGGTAGATGTACTCCCATAGACGTACATTTGCAGCAGCGTCTTTATATTCCTTTGAGTTGCGATCTTCTGGAAGAAGAGCCCGCATTATCTCTAAGTTTTCCATAGCAATGCCATTTAATGGGACAAATCGCCATTCATATATTTCGCCATTAACGGGTATTTCAACGCCTTCAATATAGGGCTCTCTATCCAATAGCGTTGCGTATTGGTCAAGTTCCCTTAAATCTAGATCGTAGTAATGCTCTTCTCCGCAAAATGCACACTTGTAACTGTATGTCACAACACAATCAATTCGAGACGATGAAAATATCCACCAGAGTGCAGTTCTGCGGTCTTGGGCTGTCCATAGTTGACTATCGTTGATCTCACCTTCCTGCATTTGGTTTAGATAACTTGTTGTTGTTCTTTCTTCATATGTATCGCTGATGTCACAAAACGCCATTGCATCTGCCACGGTAGGCATTCTGAACTGTATTTCTATCTCAGGTCGCGATGGCAATGGAAATTTAGGAATATGCATGTTTAGTAATCTCCATTAATGCCGCTGGTACCAGTTACACCGCTATTATTTTTTGTCCCAGCATCAGGGATGCTGGATATTGACGGAATAACTGAACTACCAAACGAGGAATAGCTACGAAAAGATAGCGGGTAGGTGAAAAATTCACCGACATTATCTCTGGACCGCGTCGTTTCTCCGCGTTCTAACGGGATGACTTTGCACTCTCTATCGAGTTCTTTCTGTCCATCAGAATTAAGCCGGTAAATCCTGATATTCAGGAGATAACTTGGTGGTAGATTGATTGTGCCATCAGCATTGATAACTTTATTTTTTCGTGCATCGAACCACTTGGCCACTGTGCCTGTTTCATTATCACGAACAACCATAGTTACGCTTTCTGTTGTTCTATGTGTGGGTTTATTTATTTCTCCACCGCCAATGATGCGAACTTCACTTTCAATACTGTTCCCGCCGTAAGTGATATCTTTGATGTAAAACTCGAAGTCTTGCATTCCATCCACTTCAACTGTCCATTGCCAGCCCTGTGCAAATCTAATGCGCATGAGCCGTTCAAGGATATTTTTAGAACGCGATAACTCAGCTGTTTGCCCTACCCCACCAGCATAAGGATCTGTTGTTATTCCCTGATTGCGATCAAGAACGCCGCTAATAAAAGAAGGGAGATTTACGCTAGAGAGGTTGAGTCCGCTAGTGATCCCACTTTTAAAACCATCAAAAAAACCCATTATTCCTTTCTCTGCGGCTTTAGTTGAGATGAGTAAATGGTGAGCATGGGGAGAATGGATCTCCGCTCAGCCATTTGTATTTCTAAATCGGATTTTCGTTCGTTTAACGAGAGTTCTTCAGGAAGACTTGATGTATCCATTTTCCCTGCAATTGTGACGCGGCGAATACGGGCCGTATTTGGTATTGAGATGAGTATTTCCAAATAATCTTTTAGCATCCCAATAATAGGCTCAGGGATGGAGCCGTTTTCTAGGTCTATGTTCCTGAGATTAATGAGATATGACATTGTTAGAGGCCAAACTTCATTACCCATAAGGTCTAGATCTACTGCGGTTTCATCTGTGTAGGTATAGACAAGATCGCCTGTTTTATCCGTAACACTAATTAAGCTTAAATAGTTACTAGGAAAGAGAATGCGGCTACATTTGTCTCCGCAATCCTCTTTATTGATGCGAATATTAGCCACTAATCCAGCTCTGTCCTGATATGCTGTAAGCGCCGTCACCAGTAATTCATCAAGTGCTAATGGGTCATCATGCAATAGCACCGCAAATCGCTTTAAAACGTCATTTAGAAGCTGTCGTGGCGTCATATTAGTAATCAATCCAGTTGTAGGTAATTCTCAGGGAAGGACGAACAAATGAAGTGACGTCTTCTGATGCGAAATCGATTTGCTCGCAGGCAATAAGGCAATGCAGAAAGTTCGTTTTTAGGGATGCTGGAGAATTTCCGTTTGATGACTCAGGCGTTGATTGTAAGGTAATCGTCACATATTCTTTATTGACGACCGCCTTCTTGATCATTTTTGCGACTTCGCCAGTGATGGTTTCGACGCATTGAATAGTGATTTCACCGGAATTCTTTAATGTACCGTGCTGTACAAATTTCAACCCCCCTGGGCCGAAGTCTTCAAGCGCTTCACGTGCCATCTCGGGATGCTGAGTAGTACGAACTAATGCAGAAATATTGGGATATTCCTGAATGGTTAACCAGAACTCTGCCCCGCTTAACTTTTCGCCTTGTGAGCGGTTTTGTTCAAAACGTTGCTTTAAGAAACCGAGGTTCCCTTTTGCGTTAAAATGGCCATTATTGCCCATGATTAAAACTCCTAATTAGCTAAATAAAGTTGGGATTTCAGACCGGTTTTGTACAGCCATCCCCGATACTTGTAGGGTTACATTGTTATGTGTATACATTCCATTAGATGTACGTGGTGCATCAGTTTCATAACTAACGTTTTGAATAACTACGTCAGTTATTTTGTGACGCCTCCCGATATCAAGCACCAAAGCTTGTGGTCTACGACCGCCGGGCGTGAAATCGTCCAATTCAGGTGAAACCATTGCTAGCAATGTCATGATTGCACCGTTGACCTCTATTTCTGCATTCTGTGTTGCCATGAAATAGATTGGTAGATTGAACGTTGGAGGTGTCGCGCCCTGCCAAACTAGTAGTGAGTTAAATCGACTTATTGAGGTCATATTCGTTGCCGATTGAGCGATATTACTCACCGTCTCCACCCCAGCAACAGAGCCTAGAGAGTCATTCTCAAATGGGCTCGTCCATGTAGAACTTATCTCAGCACCGGCCCCGTCCCCGATATAACCGACGACCATATCCTCCCCTGATGTGATGTAAACCTTGAGGTATTGGCTAACGCCATCTGGGAAAATTGCACCAAAATGCATAAATCACCTGTTATTAAAGACCACCAGCATCGCTGGTGGTCCTACCGAGTTATTGGACCTACCGAATTATGTGCGTTTAGTCGGGATCCGCTTTTTACGGATTTTCATGGACTTTCGTCGGGCTATTTTTGCTGATGCGGTATTCGCTTTTTTCCGGGCCTTTCTTAAACTGGCCTTTTGTGCGGCATTTAATCGACGTGGGCGAGGTCGTTTTTTAATCAACTTAACCTTCCCTGCTCTTACGACACGCTTAACCGCTTCCATCATTAAACTGTCGCTACTATCACCAAAACTAAATGCGGTAATGAGTTCGTCTTCTTCATCAGGATCAATCTCTGACAGTTGATCCATCACATCGCTGGCCGCATCGTCATCTTCATCATTAATCATTGCTGCGACATTGGACTCATCAGCACCGAACGAAACGGCAGCATCCGCCATGATAGCTAGGGCTGTGTTATAAGCATCGTTTTGCTCATCAGTCGGTTCATCTTCGGAATCCACATCGATATCGGCGAGATCTAATGCATATGAATCGAATGCATCAAATGTAGCGTCACCATCATCAATCCATCCAAGGACAGCACTAGCCGCTTGGCCTCTGATATCTTCCTGAGCCTTAGCTGTCGCTTTTTCTAGGATGAGTGAATGAGCGCGTTCAAGCACCATTGATTCGGTCATCTCGTCATCACCTTTCTTTTTCTCTTTGTCTTCAGGATCAGGATCGGGTTCAGATTTCGGCTGCTTTTTACCTTTCTCATCATCCTTTTCTGGATTTTTGGATTTATCGTCCTTTTCCTTTTCCTTTTCCTTTCCTTTTCCTTTTCCTTTTCCTTTTCCTTTTCCTTGTCATCTGGGGTGTTTTTTTACTTTCTAAAATCATGGACATGCCTTCCAATGGATTGGTAAGGTGATGTCCGCTTTCAAAGAATTTAGTCATTTCATCTCCGAATTAACGAATTAGTGCTGGCATCCCAACGATGCGACGAGCAGAACCTGTAACGCAGCAAGACCAAGAAACGGTCCATAAATCTTTATCCGACTGCTCTACCGTGATGATGTACGGTGATTCGCCATCTACATCAGGATCGCGTGGTTTAACTAAAGCGCCGGAGCCGATATATCGGTCAAGAAGGCGCGGCAATTCACGCTCTAATGCCCCTATGGTGATTCCGTCAGGTTGATGTTTAAGCGCCCTGCCTAGGATGTAAAAATCGCGTGAAATAGCGTTCATCGTGGAGGGGATGTGCTGGAATCGGAGATAGTTATCTCGTCGATAGGTTGTCAACGCATCATCAATCATCAATACGCCATCGCCGGCGTTTTCAATTTTGTTAATGCGCTTGGCGTACATCATTTCGTAATCCGGTTCGCCAACACCTGGCAATGGAGCCAACCCAATGCGGCTAATCACCCCTCTTTCTTGTCCTGCTGGTGAGTAGTGCCACCCTCCTACATCAGGGACTTTAGCCACGCCCTTTGCTTTAGCAACGAAAGCAGCCCCAGATAGCCCGTACACTACCGTTGATTGGCTGTAACTATCACGTGAACTAAATGGGAAGTGGTAGACGCAAGAATTAGGATTTTCGTGTAATGGCAACTCATCTGCGACAGTCAGCGCTTCGGCATAATTTAGCGTCGGGGCTATATCAAAAAATGCATCAATACGGCGATCCAACGCAATGTCAGCTAACTCAGCAATGATTGATGGTTCATAGCAACCCAGCCCAAGAACAGCTGTTATATCAACGAAGGCGTTACGAAGGACCGTGGTCGCTTTTCGATACTGTTCAATGGATATGTTATTTAAATCACCATTGGTACCGCCGACAAAAGCTTGCTTAGAGAGGGAGGTGAACCCAGAGGTTAACGCCAGATCTGAATTACAAACAGCACGTAAATATTGGGAGCGGTTTTCTAATGCCGTCACAATGTATGCTGGGCGCCCCATGTCATCTACAGACTCAAGATCAAATGAAATGGTAATGTTGTCTAACAGGGTTGAAACCCCCATTTTGCTGATCTCAGCAAGCTTTAGAATGAAGCGCCCTTCTTCTGCTTCATCTTTTTCAATGCTTAGCACACGGTTAGCAGACGGATCCCCGTCAACAACATAAATTGAACAAAATTGCCCATCAGACAAAGTGACATCGCCTTCAAATGGCTGACTTGAATTTGATACCACGACATTACTTACAGGTGCTTCAGCTGCTAGAGGTTCTACATCCCCTGCCCCGCTTTTTACCGACTTAGATTTAAGTGCAGTAGGCTTAGACAAGGTGATTAATGGGAACCTTGCATCTTCTGGTACCACCCGGACAACGTAGCCAAAACCGCCCTTCACCGCGTCAGCAACATGGCGAATGGGTTCAAACGATTTCCCTTTTGATGGGTGGATCGGTGCGCCTAGTAATTTAATAAAGTTTGATTTTGTTACTTTCAATGCAGTGAATGGACGGCCTCTTTCAGAGACGACAACACCACTAAATACTGAGGCACTTCCACCATCCCCGATAGTCAGTGTTTTTTCTGCGTCAATCGCTCCAATCGCAACCCCAGCTACCTGCGAGATAGTAAATGGAATGCTACTTGTAGACATTATTTAAGCCCTATCTAAGCGCCCTAATTAGGGCGCTTTTGGTTAATGAAATTACTTCTGTGGCTTGGTGGCTTTGGCAGTAGGAACTGCAGTGTTAGCGTCGCCTTGTCCGCCAGAATTGTTGTTTTCTGATGAGTTATCGTTGGACGATTTAGTGCTGGAAGTGTCTGTTTCTGAATCTTTCACCAGATCGACTTTCTGTTCATCAGTAGCATCACTGGTCAAGTTCGCCGATATTGCAAAAGAAGCTGGTGAAGCATCACCAGTAATTTTTTTACCAGTGCGGTAATCGATAGAACCGACCTTCGCAGATGTCAGCGTTAACAAGCAGAAGTAATCCGCACCATTTCGTGGATGCAGATCGTTGATTGCGGAACCCCATAGCGTAGTTCTGTTAACCAAGGCAGGGTTAGTAGGATGGACAAACGGAATGGCTGGAACAGCGTCACCTGTAACAAATCCCGCTTGTGCTATACCGTCACCGCGTGCATAGCACAGCATTGACTCTGAATCGAATTTGACACCCATTTGGTTGAATGAATCACAGACGGCCTGTGGTATTTCGAAAATTTTGTAAACACCAAATAACGTACCTGCAAACTGTACATGCGGGGTTTGGCGATAATTGTCGGCTGGGGTAAACATAGATGCAGGTAGTTGCTTGATGAAGTTTGCAGCATCTGCACCCGCAAAGGCACCAACCATTCCAGAGGCAAGATTGCGGTTAACTATGTTGTTAGAAACGCGGTGTAATTTACCTTTAAATAGATATGCCCATTGTTCAAATGATTGCGTTTCTGGCAACGAAATATCGAACGTATCAGTCCATTTATTACGCCACAACATAGTGCGTAAACGGGTCATATCTATCTCATGAGCGAGGAAGTCACGTAGTGCTCGATACTGCATGCTACCAAGATCGACACCAAACTCACGTAATCCGTCATGTAACGCCTGAACGGTGTGCTCAGCTGCCAGAACGTAGGCTGATGGCGACAGTACGTATTTGCGCATTGCGTGGTTGATCGTTGGGATTAATTCAGCGGAACTTTCGATGTTGATTTCAACTTCTACGGCTAACTCAACACCAACTGGAAGCGCAACTGCGGACGTTAATGAAATGGTCCCTTTTTTATAATCAATTTTCCCAGTAATTGTGATTTCTTTACCGTCGGTGCCAGTAAACGACGTCATGATATTGCCGTCGCCATCATCGTTCTTCGATTTGACACGATCGACAAATATATTCACGCGATTAGTGCGTATAGGCATATCTTTGCGTTCGTGCTCGTTAATCTTGAAGTTGAAAGTGGTTTTTGAACCGTCAGGCTGTTGGTCTTCTTTTAGGATGTATGGACGGCGTAACTGCGAATACGCGCCAGCTGATTGCATATTCAGGCGGTCACCAATCTGGTAATCACCAAAATCGCTTGCAGCGACGTTATAGATTTCATAAACCAATGCTTCGTCACGGTCGCATGGAATAAATGTACATGCGTCGCTGGTGGCTGCGCCGAGAGCTGCTGGTAGAATCATCGCCATAAATTGAGCCTGGCGAAGAATGCCTTCACTGGTCCCCATGTCTTTAGAGACGCTTTCTAGCATTTTCTGCGTGGTAGTTTTGGAACCAGGCACCGATTCGGTCATTGACCGGATCACGTTTTCCAAAGACTTATGAGATGCCGCTAATATCTCTGGGCGTGGCATGGAATTGTATTTGTTGGCGTACTCGGCGAGTGCAGAAGCCCACCCTGAAGCGATCATGCCAACGGCATCAGGGTTAACTCCTTCAAAAATGGGGTCCATACATGCTGCTGATACAATCTTAGAATGACGTGTAGCAGGGTCTTGGATGAATAGTTTGTTATCATCAAACTGTGGGGTTCTAGCAAATCCCAGCACACTACCGGCACGGATAGCTATGTCAGCCATGCGCTCATTAAATGGCTTGATATCGGTTTCGTTCACTTTGCGTCCTTAAAATCAAGGATCGCGCCATCAGATTTACATTTTCACGCCAGTAGAATAGCGAAAGTGGTGTTGTCTAACGCAACAGTTTTGATTTGAAATCTTTTAAGTTTACTAAAGGGTTATATGATCATAACAAATGATGTATTTATCATTCACTCAAAAGCTCAAAAGCTCAAAAGCTCAAAAGCTCAAAAGCTCAAAAGCTCAAAAGCGGGAAGGGTTATAAAGATAAAACCCTCATACAGTCATATGAGGGTTTTATTGATTGATGAAATGATTATTTCATCAAATGATGATTATTTATTTTGATTAACCCAATTTTTAATCAGATCAGTAATGACCTCTTTCATATTCACGCCCTTCTTGGCACAAGCGACCTTAAAGTCTGCGTGGATAGAGTCCTCAACTTCAACTTGAATTCTACGAGGTTTTTTATTTGGGTCGACAGCAATAATACGATTTAGATCTCGATGTTCATGATCACCAAATGGCATTACTGATTTATTTTTAGACTGTGGGACTAGCGCCATAATCTTCTTTCCTCATAATCTCAAATGATGATTTAATTTTATGATAAAATCATCATTACATCAAAGAATCAATAATTTCTTTTGTCAAAACCTCAACCTCACCTTTTGCAGCGCCGTCCTTTGTATCAAATACGGTGTTGCCGTCAACGCAGGTTTTAACATAGGTCTGCCTATTGGTCAGGGCCGTTTTAAATCGACCTAAACCTGTTTCATCAATGCTGTCCTTCAACAAGGTTAACATCGCTGCATTATCAATTTTTCTTGTGATGAGATATTTAGCTTCAACTTTACGGCTGTAGGCTTGGGCCTCAAGTACCGCTGCAACACTACTGGATGCCGAGAAATCTAATGGTGATGGGCTAACAGGAATAATGACGAGGTCGCTCACCATAATTGCGGCCGATGTGATAACTGATAATGAACCTGCGCCATCAATAACCGTGAGGTCATACCCAGACAAATCTTTTCTTACCTGATAAACGTCTTTCTCTGATGATGCTGTGTAAACATCGAAGTTAGCCTTATCGTTTTTATTCCAGTTCGTCAGGCTCATCTGTGGATCGGTATCAACAACAGCAACTTTATAACCGCTATTCACTAGGCAGGTTGCAACATTGATCACCGATGTTGTTTTGCCTGTCCCACCCTTCGGGTTAATAAACGAGATCACCTTCATACATTCCATCCCTTAAGCACGTGATAATGATAAAAGAAGATTAACATGTATTGATGTTAATACAAATTAATCATTTGACAAAACGATGCTAACATCAATAAATCATAAAACAAATACATCATTTTATTTTTTTATCTTTTGATTATTTAATCAAATGACAAAACAATATATATCAATAATATAAGTTCATTTGTCGGGTCTAAAATCATATTAAGCCTAAGAAAAGTGGTGGGGTAGGGGGTTGCAATGTGTTCCGATATGGTACATATTGATTTCATCTTAGTATGACATTGCAAAGGGGAACTATATGACGCCGCAAGAAATGGAAGAATATAGAACACGAATGGGGTTTAAAACCCACACTGATTTTTCTAGTGCGTTACATGTAACTCGGTCTACGTATAACAATTGGAGAGATGGCACTGCGATGCCTTCTGCTATTGCAGATACAGCTATTCGAATCCTTGTCTTTATTCATTCGCAGGGTCTGCTCGATGAGTGGGTGGAATACGCTAAAAACAACATTGTTAGCGGAGATGGTATTACGCTGGAAATGATCCATGCCATTGTTGATCACTATACCTATAGCGACATCCAGTATCGAATGGCTGCCATTGATGATGTTAACAATCATGTTTATGAAACAACTAACCTATTAGACCTGCATGCTATTGCAGAAAAATACTCTAAGTTAGGAGAAGGAGAGGGGGATTATCGTGATGAATATATTGACTGATGCATGGATACCCGTAGTCGTTGGCGGAAAGCGGTCGCATTGTTCTGTCTCTGAGGTTCAATCTCTCTCCGAGTTATCGATTAGTACAGGGAGAAGCGATTTTGATTTTGCTATTAAGTTGTTACTGATAGGGCTAAAAAACACTGACTACGTTGAATCATTAGGCGATAACCCAACTCGATTCCTGCAAAGAGTCTCAGCAAAAGAAGGAAAATTATTCCCTATTGGAACCCTATTGCTGGAATCACCTGGCGCGAACGCTATAAAGCACAATACTGACTTCTTTGTTAAGCGCGGTGGCTGTGCTGCTATGTGTACTGAATGCGCCCATATCGCACTGTATACGCAATCCCAATTTGCTGGTGCTGCTGGGCAGGGATATTATCCCGCACGTTTATTCCATAACGCTATTTATCTGATAATAAAAGATACGGTAGAAAAAACGGTTAATGCCAATCTGACTAAAGAAAAGCAAGCTATCAATGCCTATTTCTCAGAAGCCTGCCAATACTGGCTTGATGATGCAAACAGCGATATTCCATGTGGGATCTGTGGTAGTGAAAAACCGACCATCACCCATTTTTATAAAAAAGGTCTGGCTGAGCGGCCTGATCCAGTGGAAAACCCTCATTTAGCACAAACAATATCAGGCAGAAAATATGCAATTACCCCGACTCAAACTCTAATCGACATCATGGATGGAGCCGCATTTGATAGCGCCGTTGCTATACCGCCAGTTTCCATTACTGAGAATGCCAAAATAGGCGATGACATTCTATGTTTCAGTACGTTTTATGATAAAGCCAGCTTGAAATTGGTTGTGCACGAACGGTTTAAGTTACGGGAGGCTTTCCCCCGTAAAATGCTGATGCAGTTAAGCAAGGCTACATGGCAATTGAAAGGCAGAAGCAATAAACCTACTGAATACGATGCGGGTTGCGTTGTAGATGCGAGAAAGAATATGGCTGCGCGGCTTCTATCTGGAATGGATGAGGGCGAAGCGGCGTTTGATGTTTACCAAGAGATGATTCCAGAAAACACTTTAAGCCTCTCTAAACAAAGAAGAGACGCAATTTCTAGTGTTATGGCCAATTACTACGCAACGGGTGAATTCTTTGGTAAACGAACAAGATCTTTTTGATTTCGCGGATTTCATCGTTTTTGATAAAGGTATATCGCAATCTGAAGCACTCAAGGTTGCGGCCTTCATTAAAGGCACGGAAAAACTGAGGGCGGTGATAGCCCCCTCAATCTACATCAAAAATGGAGTAATTAGAGTCTATTTTAAAATTTGGAGTCAAAATAGCCTGTTACCAGTTAGGTTTTATGATAACTCCTTTTTTGATGCAAAAGAGAACGAAGTCTTTATTCAGCTATCCATATTTCAGAAGTACACAAAGAAAAGTCTTTTAGATATGGATATGAATTCTTTCTCTGGCAGTAAAACGCGTGCCGCTATCAATGAATTAAGGGAGGTGGCAAAGTGGCTAAAAGAGGACTTTGTATAGATGTGCTTACAGCGGCGCAGGGGCGAATTTCTGAAGTTTTTGATGCATTTCCTAAAATCTACCTTTCATTTTCGGGAGGGAAAGACAGTTCCGTCATGTTGCATCTTGTCGCAACAGAGGCAAGAAAAAGGGGGGTTAAATTTGCCGTTCTGATTGTTGACCTTGAGGCCCAATATAAACTCACGATCGAGCATATAGATGAAATGCTCAACGAGTACAGTGACGTTATAGAACTGTATTGGGTGGCGCTACCTATCGCATTAAGAAATGCCGTTAGTGTTTATGAACCCAAATGGCTTTGTTGGGATCCAGATAGTAAATCGTCATGGGTTAGAGAACCCGACTCGCGCTCAATCATTGATGAAGATTACTTCCCTTTTTTCAAGCGAGGGATGGAGTTTGAAGAGTTCGTGCCAGAATTCGGTAAATGGTACTCAAATAATATGCCCTGTGCGTGTTTTGTTGGTATCCGAACGGATGAAAGTCTTAATAGGTACAGAACCATCAGCAACAAGAAAAAAGAAACGTTTAAAAATCATTGTTGGACAACGAAACTTTATAAAAGCTTTGTCTATAACGCTTATCCATTATACGACTGGAAAACAACGGATATATGGACGTATGTTGGCAAGTTTAAGAAATCGTATAACAGGTTATACGACCTAATGAACCGAGCTGGGCTATCCATACATCAACAGCGCATCTGCCAGCCGTATGGAGACGATCAGCGTAAGGGGTTATGGTTGTACCATGTTATTGAGCCAGAAACATGGTCACGTGTTGTTGCTCGTGTGGCTGGGGTAAATAGCGGTTCAGAGTTTGTAAAACTGAGCGGAAATGGTAGCGGGCAGGTGAAAATATCAAAACCGGATGGCCATACCTGGCAATCATTTTGCGAGGTCATTTTAGCTAGCCTACCCGATCACATGTCAGAGCATTATAAAAACAAAATACACACGTTTTTAGGATGGTATGCAAGAAAGGGGTTCCCTAACGGAATACCCGATGAAGCTGACCCGAAGGAAGAGGCGGCAAAGAAGGCACCGTCCTGGCGAAGGATCGCAAAAATGCTGTTAAAAAATGACTATTGGGCCAAGGGATTGTCATTTACTCAAACAAAACATGGGTTTCATTACGAACAATATATGAAAAGAAAGAAAAAGGAGCGAGACGAATGCAAGAAGAAAAACTCCCTGACTGGATTCTAGATCATCCTGTTAGTCATGTTATATGGGTTCGTTCTGAGCTGGTGGTTGCCAATGATTACAACCCCAATAGTGTGGCGCCACCAGAGATGGCATTGCTTGAAACGAGTATTGATGCTGATGGATATACTCAGCCGATAGTTGTATGGGAAGTTGATGGGCATTATGAAGTTATTGACGGCTATCACCGTAACTTGGTTGGCAAGAAAAAGAAAATGTCTCATTTGCCGGTGGTTGTCGTAAACAAGTCCAGTACCGAAAGAAGCGATCGTATGGCATCAACGATCAGGCACAACAGAGCAAGAGGTAAACATAAGATCAGCTCAATGAGTGACATTGTCATTGAACTGTCACGCAGAAATTGGGGTGATGAAAAAATAGCAAAAGAACTAGGGATGGATGCCGATGAGGTTTTGAGGCTGAAACAAATATCAGGATTGGCTGAACTATTTGAAAATGACGAATTTAGCGAAGCGTGGGAACCTGATGGGGAATAGGCCCTTTTTGGGCCACTCATCAAAAGTATTTTAATAGCTACTTTTCTTTAGCGGATCGCTCTTCCAACGATTAACCAGCCATTCAAATTCTTGATAGGTACTGTCTGATTTAATGTTCTCTCTAATCGCCTTGATCAGCGGTTCGGCAATGTCATACGTTTCTATAACAGTAGTGAATGATGTCCTCTTTATCATTGTTTCATCATAAATATTATTGTCGATGCCGATTGCTACTCTTTCATAAAAATTCAGGATGTACTGGATTTTGCGGCGTTCAACCATTTCGTCTTCGGATATTTTCCCTCCTTCTGATGGGAAAACGTAAGACCGGAAGGATTTTCCTGAGCGATGTACTTTTTTAAGGATGTGCAGTGCTTCTATGTATTGAAGATCTTGGCGACTTTCAAACAAGAAGTTGGCTGTCTGAATTTTTTTTGCGGTACGAACGTTGTAGATAATTGTGAAAATGGCGACAACTACACCAAAAAAAACAATAACGTTACTAATCATCTGTAGGGTTGCAGCGTCTAATGTCATAATTTTTCATCCATAAAAAAAGCGGGGTAATTATCCCCGCCTCATACTCATAGAGGTTAACTATGGTCTAGAAACCATCGAATTCATCACATATTTTTTTCATGAATTACCTCCTGCGATTTTGAAAATGTAACTTAAACTGAAAAAAACGCGTTTAGTTATTGGATTCAAGATTACTTTACACAAAATGTATAGTCAATTATTTGCAGGGAATTTGACACACGTAACTGTGTGAAAAGCACAAATAAGCCAGCGTGTAAAATTGTTCAAAATGTTTTTTAACTATTATTTGATTTTAAAATTAAAATCATAAGAGATGATGTTTTTATCATTACGTCTTTTTGTCAAAAAACAATTAGCATTGGTTAAATACTTTCAAACCCATCTTGTATGCATAATGGTACTCCGCAGAGGCACCAGCACTTGCCTCCCAGCCTTTTAGTAAGTAAATAGCTTCTGCAGACCGGAGCATAGCAAAACAGATATCCATATATTGATGCTGACTAAGTCCATGCGGTAACAATGCGGGATTTAGCGGTGTATCGCCGTTGAAACTTAGTCTTTTTGCTACAGCATTGAATGCTGCACGATTACAATCATCTAGACCGCTCATCGGTCCGGCAATATAAATAATCATTTTGTTACCAACTTAATGTCTTTTTGTTTATATCCCGTATTGCGGCATTGTTGTAGTTGCATTTCTCTACTGCCAGACGAACCCGCTCAACATAATCAGGATAGTCACCGTAAGTTTTAACATCAAAGTCAGGGAGTAGACACGGTTCTATTAGTACTTCCGGCAGCGGTAAATTTTCTATTGGTTTCGTCAATGGCTGACTTCTGCATCCTGATAACATCAGCAGGAACAGGAACACGAGAAGCACTATTGCCACGCTGCGCAGACTTGAGATTGTTTCGTAATGTGTTGCTTTCCGCTTCTGCCTTTTCTTTTTGTTCTGCGACATGAGTTAAAGCCTCATTGATGATGTTGTATTGGTCCTTTAACCGGTCTTTCTCTTCTCTAATCTCTTTTTCGCTTTTGGCTAAGGATTCGTTAAATCCCTTTAGTTGATTTATCCGGTTATATTGCGTGTAAGCAATAAATGACACACAGGAAAGCGTGACGATGAGGATTGCGTTTATTTTGGGCATACATTTCTTTCCGGTGGTGCCAAAAATCTGGCATCGAACTGTTCACTGAGATCATCTATACGCTGATACGTGTATTCAAGGTGTCCGTTGATCTCATTTAGGGATGACATAATCAATTTCATGTTGTCTTCCTGACTGACCCCGATGAAGGTAAATGAAATAATTAGTGCGCAGAAAGCGCCAGATACCGCAGATAGAAAAACAGATAGAAAAGTCTTCATGGCTTATTGTCCAATGCTGCGGCAACGTCAGGCGGCATAAGTGTGTTACGAGCTAGGCTTACGTATTTAGCACTGCCCATAGAATCCAGCATCGTTACAAGAAGTGCGGCATCAAAAGTACTGTATGCATCCTCAATGCTTTTTCTGGCTTTTGAATGCAGGGTGAGTAGCGTTTGTTTTGCTGCATATAGGGGGGCTGATAGTGGCTCTAGTGCTAGAAGTGCATCTTCTAACGCTTTGTATTGTTTTGCGCTAATCTCAGGTGTTGATGATCCACCTACTGAACCAGAGCCTTCTCTTGTTGTACCAGACGAAGAACTTGAACTACTGGATAGCGTTTTATTTATGCTACTCATTGCATTATCTAGGTCTTCGAGATTGTAGACCGTCAGACCTGACAATAATGCCTGAGACACTTCTGTGTCAGCTATGGCCGTTGAAATCCATAACTCACTATCTAAACCATCACCTGACGTTTTCAAGAACAGATCCCAGCCGATATTTAGACGAAATAGTTCTGATAGTTCGCTATGCTTAGAGAGAATAGAAATGTGGGCATTAAGAGTCGCACTGGCATCCTCGAAGTTGCTTGCAATTCCCTTAATTTCGTTAAGAAAAGGCTTCAGCTTTGCGGGGTATTCTAATTCACTATCGATCATCTTCGATAAGTCGCTTGATAGTTTCACCGCCGCGCTATTTGCTGCACCACATAGACCTATAGCAGCAGGCGATAAAATTCCACCAGCTGCTTTCATCGCGTGATATGCCTCTATTTGATACTCTTTCTCTAACATAGGACCTCAACTGATATCTATCAGGTCGTCACCGACTGCAACGATAGAGCCACACGAAACAGGATCCCCTACGCACACTACGCCTTGCCCATTAATCGTGAACCATCCGCGAGTTGTTAATGCGATCCCATCATGGGAGCTATCACCATCGCTATGGGCTAAATATTGTTTGCCATCAACTAGAACAGGGATGCCATTAACTTGAAAAAAAGGCTCGGCGTCAGCTGGTGGTCGTGGTGGAAATCCCCCATGACCAGAACAAATGGAATCTAAAGTACCGATTGCTGACATGTTTTTTTCTTCCGATGATAAAAGTTTAGTTATTTATGATTTTTTTCATTGTAGCAATGTGAATCTTATTTCAGCATTATTATTTTATCCATTAGTTATCATATATGCATGTTTTCAGACTGAATGATTTAATGATAAAAACATCATTTGATTATTTTGTTATAATGATTTAGTTTTAAATGACTTTGAGCTATTCAAAGTTAGGCCGTGAAAATGTGTTGACCACTGAGTTGATTCAGGGATATGGTTTTTAGGTCACAGCAAAATCTGTGATCGGGATTCGAACCCTGGATAAATGTTACGGGCGACACATGACGCGCCAGCGTCTTTTTTTGTGTCCAGCGCCTGCGCACGCTATGATCAATGGTGGGCTGGGCGGGGCCAACTTGGTTGGGCCGGTTCCTGTAACGCCGGTAGTTCGAACCCCGTCCAGTTCACCGCCCATTTGAGATTCGAACCTCCTGGCGGTGAAATAATTTACCGTTACAGGAGGCCAAAACATGGCTACTACCCCTACCCAAGATCTAAATGTTGATCGTCAATATCTGCTCTCAGCCATAGAAAAAGTCCGCTACGATATTCGAATTAGCCGAGATGAGCCCGACTGTATCCCAGTTCTTGGCCAACACATTGGTTTTCTGTCTGGTGCCGATTCAAAACGCCTTTCTTCCACAATAGCCGACCTTTGGGATGAAGAAGATTTCGAACATTTTCACGGTGTTTCAGAGGTAGAAAAAGAGTTAGAAGAAACTTCACTAAAAGAGTTGGTCGCAGCCAGTTATGAGCGCATTGAAGATGCACTCATTGAACTTCAGAGCGTCAACATTGACTGGAATATCTCCGATCGCCTTAAAGATGCCTTAAGGGAACTCACCTATTGCAGGGCTTATTTGGATCAGCTGGTGGAGGTGTCGTTATGAGCCTATTAACCGCACCTGCTGTTACTATGTCGAGCCGTGAAATTGCTGAACTTGTAGAGTCTCGACACGACAAAGTAAAACAATCTATTGAAAGGCTTGCTGAGAAGGGAGTAATTCAACTTCCCCCAATGGGGGAAGTTAAAAATCATAGAGGCCAAATGGTTTCAGAGTACCGTTTAGAGAAGAGAGATAGTTACATTGTCGTTGCTCAATTATCACCCGAGTTCACAGCTCGACTAGTCGATCGATGGCAGGAACTTGAACAACAAATCCAGGTACAGATCCCGACCACCAGCAATAAAATAGAAACCGTACAGGCAGGCATACTTTTACTTGAGTCAGCGACAAAACTTTTAAACCTCTCAAACTCTTCTCGATTAGGAGGGCTTCAACAACTGCAGAAGTTCGCGGGATTGCCAAATTTGGTCCCAAGTTACGCCATTGATGCGCCAGTTGATGCAAATGACGGCTCAAGCAGGCCTACGGCTGCTTTAAGGACTTTACTAAAGCAACATGACGTAAATATATCATCTCAATATGCCTATAAATTATTGCAAGAGATTGATGTAGTCGAGAAAAAGACAAGACCAAGTAGGAGTAAAGGATCAGAAAAGACGTTCTGGTGTTTGACGGCCTATGGGCTGAGATATGGGAAAAACATCACTTCACCAGGCAATCCAAGAGAGACGCAGCCACATTTTTTTGAATCTAGATTTCCTTCACTTTTGGCGTTAATGAAGATGAAATAAGGCAAGGGATAGCCCTGTGGAGATGGGGCTATAACCATCAAAGTATCATTTACTCAATTGATGCTTTACTCATTTAACGTAAAGATTTTATTTACCAGCCTGATTTAGTGGAAAGCGCCCTACAAATCTGTTAAATTAATTTTGTACGGATGGCATCCGTACTTTTGAGCAAGAAAATTAAGAATAACGCAGCAACTAGGAATAAATTATGTCGGCACTTAAGAAAGAACGCATCGATCTCAGGCTTTCTCCTGATGATAAAAGCCTGATAGAAGAAGCTGCGGCAATGGAAAACCTGACAATTACACAGTTCATGGTTGCCAGTGCGGCAAAACGAGCTGAAGTTGTTATTGAACGACACAAGCGATTGGTCCTCAATGAAGACTCTTGGAATTTAGTAATGCAAGCAATCAATAACCCACCAATGCCTAACGAGCGGCTAAAACGAGCGGCTAAACGCTTACAGTCAATGGAGTAGAGATGGATGGCTTAGAGGTAATTATTTTCACTGATAGTGCAGAGTACGACCTAAAAAGGTTTGATTGCGGTGATGATTCTTTGAATGCCTTTCTTGTAGAGCAATTAGGAAGACAGCATGAGATGGAGATCTTAAAAGCTTACGTAATGAAAGCGAAAGACGGACCAAAAATATTAGGGTATTACACGTTATCAGGTAGTTGCTTTGAGCGAGAATCGTTTCCATCCAAGAGCCAACAGAAGAAAATTCCATATAAGAACACACCAAGTATCACGCTAGGGAGGCTCGCTATTGATAATTCCATGCAAGGTAAAGGATATGGGGACTTGCTTGTTACTCATGCCATGAGAGTTGTTTATCAGGCATCAATGGCGGTGGGTATACATGGGCTTTTTGTGGATGCGCTGAATGATAGAGCCAAGTCATTTTATCAGCATCTTGGATTTATTGCGCTAACAGGAAATAACAGCAATTCTTTGTTTTACCCCACAAAATCAATCAAATCTTTATTTGAAGACAACGAGTAACGCCTGCAATACATTCGAGTCATTGATTAAGTAATTTATTAGGCCACCTGTGATGAGGTGGTCTTTTTGTTTGCATTAAATAATACGTACCCTGTACGTATTATTACTTGATATGCGTACTTGGTACGTGTACTATTTACATGTAGGCAGAAATGGAGCGGTAACGATGGATTATTTGGAGTTTATCGAAACCACCGCATTCAGTAGGCAACGAAAGGAACTTATAGAAGATGATGAGTTTCAGGAATTTCAAAGTTATCTACTGAAACATCATGATGCGGGTGACACAATTAGTCATACTGGCGGATGTAAAAAGATTCGTTGGAACCGCAAGGGAATGGGTAAGCGTGGCGGTGTTAGGATTATTTATTATGTAAGGACCGCAAGCGGACGATTGTATTTATTGTTGATGTATCCGAAAAATGCGCAAAGTGACTTAACGCAAGAGCAAAAATCCCAAATTAAGAGCGCTATTCAACTCATGAAATAACCACCGCCTTCGGGCGGTTAACCTCTCCATAACGAGGGTAAATTTATGGATAAGAACTTGTTTGATACGCTGATTGACAGCGTAAATGAAATGGTTGCTATTGAGAATGATGAAATACAGCCAAACCCAGAGAATGTACATCGCCATTCTATCCCTGACGTAAAGTCAATTCGCAAGCGGTTTAGTATGAGTCAGGCTGAATTTGCACAAATGCTAGGTGCTAGCCCGTCTGTGGTCCAGAGCTGGGAATTAGAACGACGGGTTCCTAGTGGCATGGCTATGAAGATGCTATCGCTGATAGAGAAGGATCCAAGCGTTGTAGAAACGCTGCGTGCGATTTGAATGGGTTATAAGGCATCGTGACATTCAGCCATGCCTGATGCGGTTCTTGACTTCAATGAGTAGCAATAAGTCGTGACTTTAACAAAATGGGATCTAAATAAAAGCCAATTCAACTCATTTTCTATATAGTCCTTTGTTTTTATAAATATAGGTAAATGTTTGTGGCTAAATTCAAATCAATTTTACTCAGTACAGCACTGCTTGCTGCTTCAGGTCAGGTTATTGCTAGTTCATGCGAGGAATCAACAAAGCAAGGGTTCCATGAGATTGCAGGCACTCCCTGTTTGAATAATACCAACTTCGCCAGCACTCTACTTAGTAGCGCCATGTATGAGGTAACAAGTTTCACGATCATTAGTGATGAACTCATGTTATCGACCGTAAATCATGGGCAATCAGAATACGAAGGCGAGCCGCCACCAGCGCTTATTATTGGTAGTTTGTCCGATGGAAGCAGTACGATTCTGCTAGAAGACATAGGCGATGTGGATCCAAAAAAAGTTGATATCGGCTTTAGAGGTATAAAATACAACCCATACGATAAGTATGTGTATTACCGTTCGTCCACATGGCCCACCAGCGATGCGATTAGACGCTTTCACCTGCCATCAATGACGGAAGAAGGGGTTAAGAGTGAATTTTTTGCGCCAGGGAATAACTTTAACGTAGTGAATACTGGAAAGTATGCAGGTTATATCACGGCATATCAGCATAAGTTGAAGAAAGGCGGTGGTTCATACGATGTCTGGAACTTACTCAATAAAGACGGTTCCTTTTTGAAAGAGATCAAAAAGGAATACTGATTTGCAGTTTATGGGGGACTTCTTGCCCCCCGAATATGCTAGTTTATTATTTCAGTATGGATGTAACTTCACGCCAGTTTTTGAACCCATGAAATGCGGCAACAAGTTCTTGTGACTGAGTCGTTTTTATTGAAATTCCCTTGTCGGAAAGAGAATTCTTTAAATGTCTAGCATGCGTTTTTAATTGAGAAATAGTTAGTGGTTCCTCAACACGGAAGTTATTCAGTTCAATAAAGATTTCTGCTCCGCACTCTTTTAAATTGAGCTTTTCGATCCGCGCAATGATGAGTTCTCTTGACATATATTTTCCTTCGATGTATGCACCATTATCAGATGATATCGCAAAACGGTTACTTGTGAAAATATTCACTGATGAACTTAATTAATTGTTTTGTTAGCTATAAATTAAAAGCGGAATAGCAGAAAACAAAGCCCACAATCGTGGGCTTTTCTATTTAAATTACGGCTATAGCACTGCTATGATATCTGTTACGCCTTTACGAGTAGATCCGGCTGCGCTTATTGAGCGTTTAGCGTGGAGATTATGGATAGTAAATCCATGTCGTTGATAGAGTTCTTTAGACTCAGTAGATCCACTGTTTGTTATTACAATACTCGCCCCCCGGCGGTGTGCTGCACATAACATCTTAACTAAGTCTATATGGTCATCCATGCCAAATTTTTTAATATGGTAGTGTGTAAATCCCTCCGTATTTTCCAGAGGAATATACGGAGGATCGCAAAACACAACATCACCGTCACCAGCCATTTGAATTAATTTCTCATAGCCCGCATGAAAAAACATGCAGTTATGCGCATTTTTAGCAAATTCCAGCAACTCGGCATCAGGGAAATAAACGGTTTTGTAACTACCAAAGCTGACATTAAATTCACCGCTAAGGTTATAGCGGCAGAGCCCATTAAAGCCGTGTTTGTTGAGATATAGAAATAGTGCGGCCCTTAGCAACTTGCTGTCTTTGGCAGCATTGAATTTAGTTCGATGACGCATATAAGCCTCCTGGCTATTACCTTCATCAAACAATTTTCTTGATAAATCTATCAACTCCGCTGTGTTAATTGAGGCTTGATGATAAAGATTTATCAGGTCACCGTTCACATCACCAAGTAACTTAATCGGATGATCGACATTCATGAAGACTGAGCCAGCACCAACAAAGGGCTCAATAAACCGCTTTCCATCTGGGAGATGAGGCTTTATCTGGTCAATCACTGATAACTTGCCACCAGCCCATTTTAAAAATGGTTTCTTTTTATCTGAATTTTCAATATTAGAAGGAATGTGTTTTTTCATTGATGAACCGATCCATTTCATTACGGGGACAGCCATTGAATTGCCAATCGCTTGATATCGTGGGCCATCTTTGGCTAAACGGTGGGCGTCTTCCGCTGTTATTTCTGGTCTATGAGAACGGATATATAAGTATTCATCCTCAGTAATTTTTTTACTGGCGCTAACAGGAATCAGAGTATGGTTGTCTGGAAATCCCTGTAACCGCTCGCACTCAACAGGGGTTAGGCGACGAACTGCCATTCTGTCTGTTACGGCGCGGCGATCTGTTTTTGTTAGCGTGTAACTAATATCCTCGCTAAATCCAGTGCCGTTGCCACCATTAGCGGGTGTGCGTCCAATTGTGCTACCTGCGATTGCTATCGCAGGTATGCCTTGACCTGGTTTTCCTCCGCCGGTTGATAGTGTTCCTGTAATTTTTCCATCACCATTTTCTAGTCGAACTTCTGCGCGGCTATTCTCGGCGAAGGCCACGGCGCTATTAATCACATAGGTATCCAAATCCTCAGCCATGCTATCATTAGGTTTACCCAGCAATGTGCGACTAACATTCGAATAGGTCAAAACATGAGGTTTATCTCCGCCGCCAGTACTAGCTCGTAATGCACCAGCCAAATTATCTCCGAGTTCCGCAGTGGCGCCACCATCGCGCCCGCGCAGTGCAACTGAGAGAGCAATCGCTGGATTCTGGCTGGTAGGTGTAACTGGAACAAATAACGGAGCACCGCCGTTGATATGCTGGTCTTCTAGACCAAGTTTTGAGCCAAATGCAGCATTTAGAGTACATGCAATATCTGCTGGCCACTTTTGACCGACAAACCCACTGCCGCCAACGTTGTGGGATTGGTTTAGCGTCGGGTGTGGGTTTATCTCTGAGTCCCAATAGCTACCTGCCGCAATACTTGTCCCAGAAGGGGCGGCAGAGCCTTGCCGCGCTTCTCGGCTCGGCGGAGTATTCCTGCGCACGCTACCGAACTCAAAAAGTATTTTTGCGGGATCGACGTCTGCTCTAGCGCTTGCGATAACAAACACACGGCGACGACGTTGGGCCACTCCGAAAAATTGAGCATCAAGGACACGCCAGGCGATAGCCCTTTGTGGTCCAGACACACAACCTGCGTGCGTCCATTTTCCCCCTGCTGGCTGCAACTCGCTGCTTTCTCCGGCAAGTCCTGCCAGAAAGCAGCCGAACGCGTTGTCTTTGCTGCTGAGGACACCCGGGACGTTTTCCCAGACGGCGATCGCTTCTTTTTCTCCGCGCTCACGGCGCTTGTTGTCGATTGCATCCAATAGTTCCACATATGAGAGGGTTAATTGCCCTCTGGCATCATCAAGCCCGTTTCGTAATCCAGCCACACTGAACGCCTGACACGGCGTGCCACCGACTAAAATGTCGGGAGCCTCTACATGACCGGCTGTTACCTGTTCGGCTATTTTTGTCATATCGCCTAGATTTGGTACATCAGGCCAATGATGTGCTAAAACAGCACTAGGAAATTTTTCTATCTCAGCAAACCATGCTGGCATCCATCCCAGGGGTTCCCACGCAACGCTAGCGGCCTCTATTCCACTACACACTGATCCGTATCTCACAAGGCCCCCGATTTGAGTTTGACCTTAACGAGCATTCTCAATATGCGGTAATTGCGCTCAATCGTTAAATCGGGCGATACCCACATTTTTGACCGGTTGTACTTCAGAATGATTTGCCATTCATTCCACCACGCACGAAGATCTCGAATGGTCCACCAGCGTTTAAATTGCTTTAATAAAATAGGAACCTTACTCACTGATCCCCCTCATGCTGGTGGATACCTCCCAACTCAGAAATAAGAGCCTCATACAGTCCGCTCATTTCTTCTGCCATAAGAAGCATGTCAGCCTGCTCACGCACGCTAGGGTCTTCGTCGATATCGATGTTTTTATTGAGGATGTAATCATCAAACTGGATGCGACTAATAACGGCATCCTTAGAGAGGGTGAAGTAGACGCTATCCCTCCAGTTGAGGGATAACTTTGTAACGAACTTGCCTGCGTTAATGTGAGCGGAGATCTCATTAGTAACAAGATCCTGTTTCTTGCAACGAATAACTCCGCCTTTTTCTAAAACGGCTTTTAGTTCCGCTTCATCTTGTAAGAAAAAGCCCGCGGGAAGATTGCCGGACCGAACCCATTTAGTCAGTGTTAACTCAATAGGGTTTCCCATTGTAAGAGGTACTACAGGCAGGGATCCTAATGATTTTCGGAGAAGGGCTAATACATGTTCAGCTTGCTTTCTGCTGCTAGTGTCTATCGTTATCCGTAGTGATTTTGCATCGATCCATACATCAATACTTTTCTTACGGCTAAAAGCGCGAGGCAGAAGAGTGTGAAGAATCTCATCTTTTAGTGCATCCTTCTCGGTCTTCTTCAGCTTGCGATGCTGCTCGCTTTCCAGTTCGTGAATTTTTTCGTTAAGAGCATCTCTAAGCACTGATGCAGGCAGAATCTTGTTTTCCTGTTGAAACGTTAGAAAGAAATGATGACCAACGACCAGCATCAGAGCGCTGCCATCTTTTTGTAACCAGCCCATCTTTGACATGTCTTGGCTACTGCAAGGAGTAAACTCAGAAGGCTCCAATTTGGCGATCATGTTTTCTGGGTTTAAATCGGAGAAGTTAGGGGGTAACGCATAAATACACGCGGACTTGAACATGTTAAATATTGCTCCCTTTCATTAGTTTTAGTTTCAACTTCATAACGCCAATCCCCTTTAAAATACGGATTGGGTGTTTCACGTTGCGCCAAACTTTGCGCGTCATATCCCCAGAAACAAGATCAACGGTTGCCATCCTTCCGTTAGTGTTCGTCTCGGCTTGAACGCTATAGCCATCGTTATGCTCAATAACGATGACTGTCACGACAAACCCCAATTCAATGAGGTTTTTAAGCGTTGATTTTGTTACTCGACTATCTGGGCTAATCTCTTCAGACATGTTAGAACCCTATACCTTGTCATCATGCAAAAATAAATGAAAATTTAGTTTTAGATGATAACGATAATTCGAAAGAGCCCTATTAACAATGAAAAGTGTCTTTTATTTTGAGAAATTGACAGAACTACTTTTAGATTTGAATGCTCCACCAGCTTCAAAGGTGACATTAGAACCGGCTTTGAATTCGATAGAACCAGCCGCCTTTATCTCAATGTTTCCCCCAGATTTGACCGTTATCGAAGAATCGCCCTGAATATAAACATCACTGGTCCCGATTAGATAAACCTGCCCACTATCATTAATGGTTATCGTAGAATTACTTGCTAAATGGGTTATTTCCCAACTGCCATTCGCATTACGAACTTCTAACAGGCCATTACGGTTAGAGACAAAATCTTTTGTTGGTTGTCTAGATCCAGTCGGTGGCGCACCTTCAATTTCTGGCCGGACATATTCACCATCACCACCCCATGATTCAGGAGGGAGGTTAGGCTTGCCGCCTGGTGCACTGTGAACGGCACCAACAATCCGTGGGCGCCGAGAATCACCTTCGTAGGGGAAATCTACCCAAACGTGATCGCCCTCAACTGTTGGAATAAATGCGTTGCCAACGGGTAACTTGTACTCAGCCCAAGGGCAATCTGCGGCAGGTATTCCATCCCATTCGCCAACAAGTCTAACTGATGCCATCATTAACCCATTGGGATGAACGGTATTTACAACGACGGCTTGTTTCTCGCCTTGCATGGCACCCGGAATAGAACTTTTATTAGCCACTAAACACCCCCAATATCATTCTAGCCATATACCCACTCCGATCTTCAAAATGCGTTACTCGTTCAATAACCATATCTTTGGGGATCGACTCATCAACTCGATTTTCCTTGCTGTAGCGATGAAGTATTATTTTTAGTGGCATTCCCGCTGTCAGTACTGCATTACCCAAGCACTCAATATCTAATTTTGGCATGAGGAACTTTGATCTGTTATTCAGTATGCCTTGATCGCTATCGCTGACCATTTGAACCGGTAGGGATTTATCACCGGCGGTACGCAATCCATCGGTCATCGAATTACCTACGGCTCTTGTCTGCCGTGAGCGTTGAAATGAGTAATCTTGATTGACGTTGTTAAATCGATTGATTAGGTACTCGGCTTTTGGATTATTCAGTTCATAGGTCAGCGTCGGCTTAACCTTCGCTAAAGCGCCCATGCCCTTCATGTGAAGCTTGCCTCTAGCAAACCAACAAAGGGCACCATGATCGCGAGCAATTTGTCTAAATAGCGAAGAGGGCGTTTGGCCCATATTCAAATGATAGGTATTTAGCTTCTTAAATGAATCAGACTCGACCTTCATGCCATTAGATAATGAATTAAGCACGCTCCCTGGCTGTTTGTTCACGAAAAACTTTGGTTGAGCTGTTGGATTTTTTATTTTCCTCACTGACTCAGCAAACCCCATAACGCTGACAACGTCCTGCTGCAATGGGGCCTTGATAACAAAAAATGTCTCTTTGAATAGGGTCTTGTCGTCCCCCATAGTGACATCCATAATGGATCCGTAACCTACGCGAATGTTATCAATCAGGGTCCCTGTGACATCTCGGATCTTAATCTCTATCTGAGGCCCTCCTAGTTCTGCAATTTCTAGGTACGCAGTGGATATGATCATACCTCTTGGTATCTCTTCGCCGTTAAGTTTTAGGGACTGAAGAAATAAATACTTTTTATCTGACATATCACCTAACCCCAGAAACCACTTCTACTACTGTATTCGTTGGACGCACCGAGTAGGCCACCAGCACTTGAGCAATAACACTGACTTGAATTAGGTTGGCGAAAATACGATCTTCATCTGCTGGTGGTGATGCATCGGTGAAATCAATGTCTTTAGGGAACTCAAAGAATCCGCTTAACTCAACGTCTGAGTACGCTATTTTTGTTTTGGCCACAAAACTAGTGATGCCACTATTAGCACGCAATCGCATCCATGTACCAAATGCTGTACACATTGATGACAGCGTTTTTTTCTCATCACTGATAAACGCGATGTCATAATTTAGCAGTGCATGCATACATGAAATGGTTGCGTATGTTTTCCCAGCGCCGTCTTTTAAATTGGCGAAATCTTCAATATCTCGGAATTGTTCCCCCGAATAGAATGAGAAGCCTGGTGCACGACTAACGTTGATGACGGGAAGAGCGGCAGGATTCATGCTTTTCGCAGGAACAGCTCTTCCAACCTCTGCTGCGTTTCGTGCGCTAAGGAATCGTCTAACATCATTATCAAACTGACCGAAAACGATTTGCTCATTAGCTGGGCGCTTTAAGAATGCAGAGAAGGGGAGATTAGATCTCCGTTCATCGGTTACAACCACTCCATCAAATGCCCTTAGTAGACCGTTAGCAAATGCCGTATCGACATCTGAGAGATCGCTTACTTCTCTTCCCCCAGTAGGTTCTAGCCCCTCCATATTTAACCTAGCTATCAAGGCATCACTTGGCCCCATACAATCTGAAGATATTTTATGCTTTGTCATTATGTAACACTCCCTCATAGCTACGACATGGGATGCAATAAAAAAGATTGCCTACACTTGTAGTTCCGTAGGTAAATATTTGATGGATGTACCACCAGCAATGGCGAATATCTCCATTTGATAGTGCTTCATCCCACTGCAGAATAGATCCAATAGGTACGCTTCTGGCTCCAATACGGAGGATCAGGACAGAATCAGGAACGCCTGTGCTGTCATCCCCTGAGTCTAGGACTGCGAATGCCTCCATCTCGGTAGGGCAATCAAGAACAGATACCAACACAGGATCCTCATAATCCAGTTCGGACTGATGGGCGTTAATGGTAGAAAACAGGGGTTTTTCGTACCCATCCGTTTCTGTTGCGGGTTGTGGTTTTATCGTGGCTCGATGGAGAATGGCATCAAAGCTATCGGGATCTAACTCAATGGCCTTTATCCAGTCTTCTTTTATGAGATTATTTAGTTTTGAGTGTCCATCATAACGAACCCGTTTTAACTCAATGCCAGCTTCATTTTCTTTATTGAGTATTGACTCAGGCACCCTAGGTTCATCTTTTTCTTGTTGCTCTTGGACTTCGTATATTGGCCCTGTATCGCTCTCTATGGGGTCATCAATAAAAGAGATGCTATTCGGTGAGTCATCAATAATAATGTCATCACCGGGGGGGGAGGCATTGTTAGAGGTGGTAGTCTCTTGTTTTGGCAATGCCTCTTCAAAGAAATCGTTAAACTTACCCATATCAACCACCCATCATTTTGTTTTTGAACCACGTTTCAAATGCTTTCTCGGCATCCTTTTGGCTCATCCCGCCCATTTTTGCTGCATCAACAAACGCTTCTCTGCGCATTTTCATCTCATCTTTAATGCTCTGTTTTTCGGCTTCTAATTTCTTGATTTTCTCTTCAGCCAATTTCAATCTTTCTTTGTCTTTTACCGCGTTATTGCGCGTTTTCTTTAGCTTCGTCCTGAGTTCATCAATTTTTGAAGAATCACGCTCCAACTTCTTACCTAGTGCGTCTTGCCGCTTCTGATATAGCGCGAACTCCGCTCTAGATTTCTTCTGGTCGGTATTAGATTTACGGTTCTTATTGAGTGACTTCTGTTCTTCTTCGCTAAAAAATTTGGTTGTCCGTTTTTTATCGTCACCAAACCCCACTCGATGAGCGTCACTTTCTATTCGCTTGGCGATTTGTAGTTGCCATGCGGCAGATTGAAAGCGGGTGAGGGCATGTATAACGTGTTTGCAGGCCACGCCAGTTAAGTCTGGGTTACGGACCTTGGGGTAAGCGTATTCTTTCGGTGAAGGTAAGGCGTAATTCCCTGCTGTGGCCATGTAGCGATACCAGTATTGATGGCGTCCACAATCACAATCGATAGACACGCGCCCTTTGCAGACATTACGCGCCACACGCTTGGCGGCGGATGCTTCGCCTGCTGCAGTTTCGACAGCTAGATCCCATTCTTCAAAACGGATGCGTACACGATGATGCTGGTGGACCGATTCGCTTGATGCTTTAACTTGTACGATAGCGAGATTGTGTTTTATTGCGGCAAAGCTGGCACTAGATATTCCCGAACCGTCGTTAACATTGTTATTGGCACGATCGATATCAATTTTGGTTGAGAGGGCCACCAGCTGAGAATAAGTGATGCCTTGGGTATCACTACTAAATGCTTTTCTATGCGCTCGTCGTGATTGGTCAAAGGCTTTTAGATCTTCAGGGGTAAAGAGGGTACCGTCTTTTTTCTTCCCTAACGCTAAAAATTTCTCTAAATCTTTATTCTTGATTAGTGCAGGCGTAAGCGTTCGGTGAGCTTTGCGGCGCTTCGTATTCTGGTCTTTGGCTATCTTATTAAATACGCGGTTAAACTCTTTAGGAGATAGCCCTGTCGTTATATAACGCCCAGTTTCGTCCTTTCCTAAGCTCACTATTCAAGCTCCGGGGTTTCAGTGTAATGGCGAATGCGTTCGCGGATCCAAACCATCGTTGGCAACGAAATGTCTGAACCGACAGGGAGGGGAAACGTTTCATCTTCATTTCCCGCTATTAGCGAGACAACCCAACGAAGTTCTGGGGTGTTGTAAACGCGAAATGAAATCAGATCAGGGCGATACTCTTCATCTATTTTGATCGTGTGAATGATATTACCGCCAGAATAGTTCCCAGATTGGGTAACAACGTCTTTATTTAGGTATGCCCGGATTATGACGTCTTCAATGCTACGGTCATCAAGCCTTGAGTATTCGGTCATAGGTAGCCATCCTGACCTGCTAGTGATGTCAGTCCGCTACTGCCCTCTATTTCATGTTCAATAATGATTGATTTTAATGCTCGAAGAGGATCATATTCTTCTTCCGCAGCGTGGAGCGCACCCATCATTTCGTTAATATATTCGCCGGATATCACATTATTAAATGTCGTTGCATAAACACACAGCAATGTAATCACTTGTGATGATTGGATTGACTCCCAATCTATTTTGTAGATTACGTTCCCTTTTAAATCATGCTCTTCATCAATTATTGAGTCTGTGATTGTGAAGTTTCCTGATTTGTTGGGGGGGAACCCTATCGCAGATTGCCGAACGAGGTCCTGATACATTTCCATTGCTGAAACGATAACAGGCCGACCGCTATTATCTAGGTCGCTTAATCGACACATAGTGCCTATGTGTTGAGATATACGAGCGCTAACTTCATCAATCAGAATTACAAATCCGTTACTCTGATATTCGGCGAGCTTGTTTAGGAGGGCGTTTTCTAGTTGTGATCTTTTGGCTGGGAGCCGTTGAGACTCGGCTATATGTAATTCTCCGTCTCGCCATGCTGCTAACGCCATAATAGGTGGGGAGATGGTTAGACAGACAGCGCAGATTTTTTTATCGCTCATAAGACCTCACAAAAGAAGATGCCACCATTGACGGTGGCATTTTCTACTTTCGGTTAATCAACTGCCTGCGCGAGCCGGGTTAAAAGTTTATTTGTGAAAATGAAACTGATTCAGAAGAGTCACCGTCAGCCGTCATAATAATATCATTTTAGTTTTACATGACAACACCATAATCATCATTATTTAAATGATTGGTTAGTTTTGGGTTTCGGTAATAATGTTTGCCAACTTGTAAGTTTGCGCGAGTAGTTCGTCTTCAGTGGCATTCATGATGATAAACTGCGCTTTACCTCCTATTTTGCCGCATGCATGCAATGGTACCAGCCAGGGGTATTGATCTCTAACTTCTTTTGGTGCCGCATGCTGGTGGTGGTGGTCGCATAGTGGCAAAACCCTCATATGTGCATCTGGTGCAACACGGCCTGAAATATGATGTAGGGTTACTATATCAGTGATTTTTCCATGTAAATTGCAGGCAATGCAGGGAAGGGCACCTATTGCACTCATGATTTTTCTTTCTTTTGATGTAGGGGTCCTACCTAACATCCCTTTAGACGACTTTTTACGTTTGGATGTCACCTTTCTGACTTTGCTTTTTGATTTTTCCCAGTTTAGTCGTTTTCTTTCCGATGCTGATGCATAGCAAGCCGCTCTGTACTCTGGATCGGCGTGCTTATCCCGCAACTTTTGTTGGGCGCGTTTAACGGCGGCAAGTTTCTTCTCTTTGGCTGCTTGTAGTTGTTCTGGTGTATATGCTGTTCTCATCATGTACCTACATCTATATTTTTATTGTCATTTTGTGTTTTAATCATTTTGTCATTTAATCCTTTTGGCTGACATATCGCGATATAGTTGTTGTGTTTGCTTGTTGTTCGACTCATCAATAGGAATGCTAAGAGCCGCATTCAAGCGCTCTGCAAATGGCATGAATTCTTTGTTTATTCTTGCATATCCGCGCTCGGCAGTTGTTTCGGTGGCGCTTTCTACAAACCGTATGGCGCTAGTTAGCGTCTTCATAGGGTATTCAATAGAGAGATCCGACAGCTCACTTAGTTGCTGAGCGACCTTTACTGATAGAACCACCAGCGGAAGGTCTTTTTTTACCCCGGCAGCAATAGTTACGGTGTAACCATTTAATATGAAGGTTTTATAGGTTCGTATCATCTATTAATAAACATTAAGTTAGTTTTGCGTAAGTGATATTAAATGCCCAATAATATGAGCCTTCGATTACATCATTTGCGTGACAGTGTCACATTTCATCATCAATAATATCTAACATAGCACTATTAGATGCGTCTAAATGCCGGATATAACGCATAACAGTTTCTGTCTTTTTCCATGTTCCCTCATGCATGATCTTTGGTAAAGCCACATCTTTTCTAGCCATATCTTGAGCCGCGCCAACTCGCGCACTATGCCCAGTCCATGTCGCATAACGGCCTTTATCTGTTTTATTTCTTACATTATCACCGCGAACCATAACCCAAGCGCTTTTAAAGATCGCCTCCATTGGCTTGGTTGTTAATGGCCTATCTGAGATGATAGCCTTGTTAGTTCTATGCACTGCACAAAACATAATTGCATCAGGATTGCCCTCCAATCCTGATAATTCCAACCATCGTCTAATCTTTTCGGTGGTCCATAACCCAAGGATTTTTAGTGCGCCATCACCGTTAAGAATAGTTTTTGTATAGCCTATGCTTAATGAAGACCGACCATCTGGTAATAGCTTAAAATCTCGAACTCTTAACCTTGAGATCTCTTTAATTCGTAAGAGGGTGTGGTAGGCCGTGGCCATAAATGCGAGATTGCGGATATCAACCAACAGACGAGAATCGCCAATTTTTGATGACAACACTTTCAAATCAGACAGATGAAATGGAATAGCTTGGCCTGTTTGCTCGCCGCCTTCAATTGAGACTCGGCTGATTTTTTTCATTGCTCGGACAATAATCGGATGTTGATTCACTGGCGTTAAACCGCCTTGGCGCTGCAGCATTCCCAGCAATGAAATATGTTGTCTAACTGAGTTTATGGCCAATCGCTCATGTAAATGAAAAATGTATTCCCTCAGAATTTCTGGCTCAATCGGCAGGTACACGCAGCCGCGATGCCAGCACCATTTGGCCCACAATTTAAATACATGGGTGAGCTGGGACCACGTTTCCTCTGAGTAGGCCGCTTTATCTTCAGCAAACATCTTCAGATTATTAATTATTTCCTCATCTAGTCCATTCTGCCCGTTGGTTAGAATCAGAGTTGATTTCTCACTATGAAGTAATTTCTGCACAACTTTCATCCTTTTTTAGAATGTAACGCTACGTGAATAGTTGAGGTGAATCACCCGCAAAACAAAAAAGCATTCACGTAGCGCAATCTATTAAGTCTGCCATTTTTTGAGTATAGCATAACTCCATATAATGGGTGTTATATGGAGTTATAAATGAAGATAAGAAGCTCTATTGATAACCCAACAAATATCTTTACTTTAAGATTAGTATCTGCTTAGTCGCTATACCGAATTAAGTGGGACTGACATCTCACACTATGTGTCGGGGCATCTACTCCGTCATCAGTTACTAATTAAATGGTAAAAAAATCATGCTGAATAATAATTTAGAACTAAAATCTTTAGAGATGGAACGGCACGCTATACGAGTATCACTCAATCATAGTGATTTTCATGAGGCCCTTGCTGATCATTTTCTTTTAAAAAAGCCATGTAAGCATGGGTATGGATGTAATTGTCGAGATTCTTTGGCAAAAGAAATTCTGCGCATATATGACGAAGTCATGTAAGTGATCTTCTTTTTATTAAAAGTCATCTCTTTTTCTAAAAAACTGTGATTTTCATCTACTGTTGATCAATAATCACAGTAGATGAAAACTAACGATAATTTTATATGAGGTATTTATGAGGACGCCGAGCAGTAGCGAGATCGCTTATCGCGCATTTCTGCAATTCAAAAATGAATTTGTCGATGAGGCCTTAAAGCGGGCCGTATATACCAATACCGACAGTTCTGGCGACAAATACCGCCCTGTGGTTATTATTGATATATCTGAATTGCCAGAAATAACGCAAAAAATTAATATCTGGAATTCCTTTGCTGAAAAGTTAAGCAAAAAAGAGTCAATCCCCGTTAATAACACTATCCTATTACCCCTTCCACAAGTGATTACCGGTGTTAGTAAGTTTCATATATTTGCGCAAGAAGCGACCAGCGTTAGTAACATAGATAGAGAAGCGTTATTAACACGCATAAAGGGGAAACTGAACGGTCTGGCAAGAAGAGATGCCATTGATAGCGAACACGCATTATCTCTGCAGGAGGACATCCATCGAATTTCACAATATCCAGATGGAACGATGTTTAGATTGCGCAGAGGTGGCTATATGGATGCAATCGTGAATGCAACATACGCCCCATCTCATGGACTGCCGGCTAGGGAGGAAATTGTTCGCATATCACGACACGGACTGTTCATTACTAACGAAGTTCTCTCTGGTGGCTATACCATTGAACCTGGCATGACTAAGGGCAAGAAAAAAGTCTACGATTATGTAGACCCCATTCCATGTAGTTTGTTTATGTCAGCTAAAATTTATCTACTTGATGATGTAGAAAAAACAGCGGCAGAACTTAAGGAAGTTCGTAAAAGCAGGAAGAAACAACAAGTGCGCGAAGCCTCGGCAAGATATAGACAAAAACTAAAAATGCAGGCCGATACAGATAATAAAAGTTAGTAAATTAGGCTGCCACATTCTTTTTGAGCCAATCTAAAGCCTCGGAACGGGAATCATCCATATCTATATTCAATTCCTCATTAGCTGGTATGTAGTTACCGATCATTGAGAAACAATAGGTATCAAATCGATCTGGTGATTTGATATTCAATTTCTGTCGCATTACCGGCTTAGGCATCATAACCCACTGCCCCGCCTCATTTAGTGATGCGGGGATTTTTGAGGCTTGCTCTAATGTCTTAGAATCATTATCAAGTCTCATTCTTCCTGATTGAATGGCGTCTCTAGCCATAATATGAGCGAAAGCCCTCTGGTTAAAGAACCTCTTTTTATCCTTATTACTGTGCATCTTCTTACCCCAGCGAATCCTTTGTGCTTGAATGCCGTGCTTTTCACTCAATACGTCCGCCGTTGTTGAACCGATACCATCACCATCGATAACGATAGATATATTGCTGTATATCTCTGGGTTACACATACTAAATATAACATCAGCAAATCTGGATGGAGTTACTGTCGACGGCATTTCCATCACTTTATGTGGCACTACTCGGCGCTTTTCTCTATGCCCAGAAACTTTAAAGATAGAAATAATAGATTTATCTCTACCATTACCAACGTCACAGCAAGCTAGCCATCCCCATCCTTTTTTTAGCCTGACCTTTCTTCTGGCGGCACGGTCACACTCATCACGACCAAGAAGAAATCCTGAAACTGTCGACGGGAATAACCCCCGAACCTTTATCATGTACTCTGTACTATCTCTCCCTCCATATTCGGCTAATTTTTGCTTGATAAACTTCAGAGTGACGACGTGTGATGGAGCTTCTTCTGAGTTCAAAGTGATCGCATTAAACAACCCATCTTTATTACCAGGGCGCTTAGCTAATCGATGATGTGAGTCATAAAAAAATCCAGATGGTCGGGTAGGCTGAGAAAGAAGCAAAATCCGGTTATCATCTTGGCTGAGAGCGCCGGTGATAACTTGCAGTGCTTTATCTGAAACTCCAGATGCTTCGTCAATGATGTAGAGAAGATGTTCGGCATGTTCACCAGCTATGCCTTCTTCATTACCTGGCTTGCAGGCTTTAGCTATAACCGTCCATACGCCTTTACCCGTAATTTCATAGAATGTACTGTCTGTCAGAACAAAGTAATTCTGAAGCCAAGGATGAACTTTTATACATTCCTTCCAGTTCATTCTTATGTACTTAAACACACCCGTCTTAACTTGGCGGATGTTGTTTGCGATCATAACTACGCGTGAGTTTGGATAAAAAAGGAGATAACAGAGGATCATGATACTGGTGATATCTGATTTCCCTGTACCATGCCCAGACGACACTGTTGTCCAACTTGCAGTCTCTTGGACTGACTCAATAATTAAATCTTGTTGCCATGTTGGTTCTTTATTGAATAACTGAACTGCCGCTAATGCCCAATCGTATCGATATTTGATAACGAGGTCATGCCAGCGAGGATCGCTAACAACGCTACGAATTTTTTTACGCCCAGCCGCCATTAACTAACAACCTCATTGCTGTCGTCGTCATCTTCGTCATAATATTCGCTGGTGGCTTCATCATCCCATTCATCATCGTCGTCATTAGGCGGAAACCATGCGCCTTCATTGGGCTCACCATCGAGATCGAAGTCTCCATACCCACCTGAATCAACGATGTTGGCAATGTCTCTGGCTCTATCTGCAATCATTTCAGGTGTCGAAAATTTCTTATCTCTATACTCCCTAGCTTTTCTATCTAATTCCTCTTCATTAACAGTGGAGTCATCATTGATTGGAGGCGGTTCTTTTAACTCAGAGGCGACCATAGCCATGAGAACTTGCGGAACTTTATAGCCTTCTTTTTCTATGTGTTCCGCCGTTTCTAACGCTGTCCATGAATTTTTCTGCCTTAGCCTATACGCCTCTTTTATTCTCTGGCTCTCGCTTAATTTACCCTCTGCTTTTAATGCTTCACGCTGCTCCTTTCCTTCTACTTGTACTGCAGCTGATAACGTTTTTATCATCCCTGACACACCTTCACATGCGCCGATAAGCATTCCCAGTTTCTTTAATACAGGAGATGGCTCCTTATCATCTTCTTTTGGCTTTCGAGTATCGTAATCCTTAATCATCTTGTCTAAGACAACCAGACTCTGATCCCTTGCTCTTTCCATGAGATTAAGGTGGGCTAACCCCTTAGCTACAAGTATGGGAACCAATGATGCCCCTGTTCCAAACCGCTCTACCAACTCATCTGCTGCTTCAAAATCCTCTTCCCTAGGCTGGGAGTAACGACCGTGTGTGATTGATAGTTCATTTTTTTCTTTGAACCTAACGCCATCATATCGTGGCTTTTTCTCATGAATGATCAATTTCGCGTCATTACTTTTTTGATCGCTCAAGGCGGTGATCTCTTTACGCGCAGGCTCACCTGACAATAATGCATTGTTTTTAATTGATTTCCCGTGAGGTCTTCCTTTCTTTTTTTGATCACCTCCATGATCAATGATCGTTTTATTGATCTTTTTAAATGAGGACACTTGATCTTTTGTTGGTTTTCTTAGGTATCGGCGGGCAGTATTTTCATTGAGATCGTAGGCATTGGCATACTCTTTGATAGTAATGCCCGTCTCTAATGCCAATTGCATATATCTCTCTGCATGTTCCTGCCAGTCGTTAACTTTCATATATGCCGATTTTCTCGCCAGAAACCCATAACTAAACTTATTTATTTTATAATACAGAAATGAATGTGGTTTATGGGGGGAATTTGTTTTGCGGGGTTATGTTGTTCGTGTCTTGATGATGCTATCCATCAACTTTCTAGTTAAGTATGCCCATTCCAGTAGGTTTTTTTCTCGTTGCTTCTCCGAAAGTTTTCCAATCTGTGGAATGTTAGACTGCCCCGGACCCAATATCCTTTCTGTACGTTTGCTTAGTCCTCTGAAATAGTAAGAATCAATGAATTCAAGCTTAAACTTACGTGGACGGCATTCTGTATTAACCCGGCACACTGCATTATGTGAGGTTGTGAACCGTTTTATGCACGTATAGATCTCGTTTATATCAGCTCGTCTGTCAGGGTGTAGAGTCCGCATCGCTTCTGCTACTTCCGGTGCTGATAGTTCTCTTTTTTCTCTTAGCATGTAATTTGCTATTTCGAATGATGTAACCTGGATCCTGCCCTTTACGCTCATCAACTCACCGAATCATGCAAAACTAAACTAAATTAATTCAATGTTAATGATCGTTAATCATAAGTGCAAATAAAAAAGCCCCATATATAGGGGCTAAATACAAAAAATCACCTTTATTTAGTTTTTTTACGTTTTACATCTACTATCCCATGCTCTTTCTCCCAATCATCTACTAGCGTATACGCTTGCGTTTGCAGTTCTTTCGCTCCCTTTTCTCCCAGTCCTTTTATGTTATTGACTAGTGATTCAACCGGCAGTGAGACTATTTCAAACAGCGTGCTGACATTTGCCGAACTAAGCGCTTTTAATGTTGCCGCTTTTACATTTGGAATATCTGTAATTTTGACATTGCTTGACCAGACTAACCGGTCAATAAGTAATGGATGTGTTTTCTCAAGCAAGCCAAAGATTACGCTGCCCAGTTCATGGTTTAACTCTCGATTCAAAGCGTATTTGATACAATCAAGATGTAGATATTGAGGTACACCCCATTCATTTACTTTTACATCAACAGATGCACCAATCGTTGTTCTAATTACTAAGTGCCAATCGATATTATTGATATAGCGCGGGCGCCCCTCTTCATCGCCTTCAACCGACAAACCAAATGAATACCTATAGATATAAAAATCCACTGGAGGCATCCCGTTGACCCTGTTTCCCTTCACGCATTCGCCATCCATCAGTCCGTTATGTATGTCACTGTTCTCTTTAAGGGCAGCGTAAGCCTCCAATGCTTTGGCATATTTTGTAGCCATGTCCGTATTGTCTTTTTTAAGGCTTTTGACTTTAGACACCTCAGAAGCAAACTTTGTCTGTAAATCATTCAGCGTAGACCTTAGTTCAATCCTTTCAGTTCGAGCCTCTTTATTTTTTTTATATAATTTGTCAGGTTCCAATTCCCGAAGTCTTTTAAGTTCTCTTTCAAGTTCTTTATTTATCTGGTCCTTTATTTCTATCGTTCCATTCAATGTATCAACTTTTGACTCAGCTCTATCTCTAGCAACAATTGCCTCTGTCGCGAGACTGTGAGCCTCATAAGTTGCCGCTGATATCTTTTCATTAAAATCAACCAGCACGCTGTCATAATCTTTTTGAAGCGATTCTAGTTGGGATTTTGTTAATCTCAGCGTTTCATCTCTATTCTCAAGTTCGGAGCAAAGGGCATTATATTCCTCAGCCTCTTGATCAAGGGTTGCCGCGACTTCTAATTGTGTTTGCTCAAGAGCGTTTTTGGTGTTCTCCATTATCTTCTTAAACAGATCATCACCATCAACTCGTTTTGTGGCCAAAGCTAATTGCGAGTGCAATACCGAGAAACTTGCGTTTAATGGCGTAATGGCTTGTGGCTTTTCGCCATCCTGAATTTGTTCTTCCGCTGAGGTTGTCATACTAATTGGTTCTCCCTAGCTTGCTTGTCAGTCATCTGTCCCATATAACTAATACTTAGAATTGGAGCATTCTCAGGCATGTCTTGGGCCTCTCTTAACGCTAATAACGTTATAGGGCTGACTCTTTTTTGCTTCACTGCAAGCACTGTTGATACGGTCCCATCAGGGCAACTAATACATACGTTGTAATAGTGGCGTTTACTAGAAAACATGCTTTTCTCCTATAGAAAACAAATTGATCTCATGGGCCTATTTTAGGCTTTTGATCATTAAGCTTTATAAAACTAACTAATTATTTATTTTATAGTGACTATTTAAACACACCCTTGATGTCTGGGCTTTTATGGCGAGGGATTAACGGGGGGATAATTTTTTTTGGTGCAATTGCAGCACTTTAGGTTGCCTTTCGTAGCCTTATTCCATGTGGTATATCGCTCTACCAACTCGGAGTGGCCTCATCATTGTATGCCGGTTACGGTTCCGGCTAGGTCCCTTGCTCAACGGATTGTTCTCCATACGGACTACCGTTTGTTGCTTGCTCCTACGATTTTGGCATTCTAACAATTTGCATAGTGGTTCACATGAACCACAGCCATCAGCGTCTAGTCTAACTGCAATACACCACAATCTTCCGAGTCTGAATAGGCGATCAGCCCGTTATACTCAGGAATTCGGGTTCCATCTTCAGCTTCG
>DF158888.1:126968-148003 GCA_000307305.1 Enterobacteriaceae bacterium B14 | reverse complement strand
TAATTTGAAAAAAACATCTGACCGGTGATTGTTTGACCAAAACAGGACTTAAACAGTTAAAGTTTGTAGAGAATCAAAGCCGTTATCCACTAATGCTGGAAGCAAATCGCCAGCATCTTTATCAAGCTTGGTGCAGTACGCCTGATTAATTTTCTCGCGTTCATCCCACGAACTCTGGCCCAAAAGAGAAGCTACCCTTCTAGCAACTGCATCTCCAGAATCCACCAGCACCGTATTAGGGGGTAAAACAGAAGAAAGTTCGTCTCTCAATAAAGGGAAGTGTGTACATCCCAACACAATAGTATCTGGTGGGGTTTCCATCTCCGTCCATGGAGCCAAAATCGCTTTCAACTCCTCTTTATCAACTGCATCCCCATGCAGCTTGCCTTCGGCGATCTCCACAAGTCTGGATGAGCCAAGCAATTGCACACTACACTCGGCAGCAAAGTGATCGATCAAATCATGAGTGTAAGTGCGATTCACCGTTGCATTTGTCGCCAGCAATCCAATCACACCATTGTGTGTCTGTTGAGCAGCAGGTTTAATTGCCGGTACAACGCCAACAACAGGAAAGTTAAAGCGTTCACGTAATGCAGGTAGCGATACCGTACTTGCTGTGTTGCAAGCGATAACAACGATATCTAAAGGATGTTTCTCTTGAATGAGGTCAACAATCTTAACGACGCGTTCAACGATAAGATGTTCTTCTTTTTCCCCATAGGGGAAAAAAGCATTATCGAACGCATAGATAAAATGAAGATCCGGCGACCAGCGCCGAATCTCCTGATAAACAGATAGACCGCCGACACCAGAATCAAAAATCAGTGCCGTAGGTTGATGTGTCATTGAGTTACTTGAATGAATAACTCGCTGTGAGGAAGTATTCCCGACCCGCCGTTTGATAGCCATAAGCCGTTTCATAATCTTTATCAAGCAAGTTGGCTATTCTACCACGAACTGTCAGATCAGTTGTAATAGGATAAGAGGCTGAAATATCAACAGTACTATAGCTAGGAAGACGACGCTGAGTACTAGAGTACTCCGACGTATTGTTATCGTAGCGTTTACTATTATATTGGTAGGAAACATCCATATCTAAGCCCCACATGTTCCAATCCAACTGATATTTCGCCTTTTGTTTGGAACGACGCGCCAGCACTTCATCATCTTTATCACGTCTTGCATCAAGATACTCAAGCGTAATCCCATGAGTGAAAATGCCAGTATCGAAAGAAGCATGCCACTCAATACCTTTCAGGGTCGCTGATTCAATATTGATATAGCCGCCTTCCCACGTGATAGGGTCAGACGCATAACCAATAAGATTAGTGACTTTATTTCGGTAAGCAGACATCCGCCAGTTTACCGGCCCAGTCAAACCTTCCAGCCCCAGTTCCCACTGCTTTGACTCTTCCGGTTTTAAATCGCGATTAGAGGAGATATAAAGGCGGGATAAACCATAGAGCTGCCCCAGCGTTGGTGCCTGATAGCCCGTACCATAAGACAGCGTTGCCTTATAATCTGGAATAAACTCCCAACCAATCGCCGCTTGCCCAGTCTCATGCCAGCCAAATTGCTCGTTTTTATCTGCACGAAATGCCCCTTCAAGGGTCACATCATTAATCTTCTGTTGTCCGGTCAAATAGACGCCCGTGTTATCGCGCTTATAACTGTCTGACTGAGTTGAATCGGAAGAAACTAATCGTTCTTGCAGCCAATCTACGCCACCACTCACCATGCCATGCTCAAACTGATAGGTATTACCCCATTGAAGATTGCGCTGGGCCATATTATCCAGAGACGCACCACTGGCGTAGCGGCCTTTCGCAGAGTCGTAGTTATAGTCTTTGTATTTTTGATAGCTACCAATTATCTGGGAAGAGAACGCGCCTTCTGCAAAATTTAGCCCGATGTCATAATCGGTATTATAAAGCTGGCGTTCATCACCATAGCGCCCGTCATACTCGGCATTATTGGTATATCCACGTCCCCGAGCAAAACCCGACAGTTGGGAAGTAAACTGTTGTTCGATACTGCCCCAGAAAGATTTGCTGCGAAAACCGTCTCTGTCACGGTCGAGCGGGTTGGTCAACGATGGCTGAATGTTATAGCCATTAGTGCTTTCATATGCGCTCGCTAAAGAGACGACTGTACTATCACCTAAGTGCTGGCGAACTGCGCCATCATAAAGTTGATAGCTATCGGAACCGATACCCGCCTCTAGCTTCGCGTAATCCTCATCGCTACGCGTAATAATGTTGATAACGCCCCCAATGGCATCCGCACCATAAACCGCAGAGCGTGCACCGCGCACATATTCAATGCGCTGAACAATCGAAATAGGGATTTGGTTATAGTCAGCAACACCCATCACACCCGGTTTGGCGAGGCGAACACCATCAATGAGTACTAATGTATGGCGAGATTCTGTCCCACGAATATAGATTGAAGCGCTTTGCCCACGGCCACCGTTCTGTGCAATATCCACACCCGGTAAACGACGCATCACATCACTTAGGCTTTTTGCCTGCCAACGGTCGATGTCTTCTTTTGTCACAACATCCATTGGGGCAAGAACAGAGGAAATTGGCTGGGAAACACGGTTGGCGGTAACCACCATCGGCTCACTATCTTCACCTGTCGCAGCAGGTTCTTGCGCCCAACCGGAAAACGCCGTTGCACTCAGTGCAGACAGCAGGGAAATTTTCTTAATCATAATAAAAAATAGCATCCAAACTAAGCGGGTAGGATGCCGCAACACATAGCCGGTAACTCGCGACAGCTATGGACAGCGACGATAAAGCCCGGCAGGTATTCGGGCTTGGGAACGTATTGTGAATACACAATACCGGGCGATGACTTCCCATCCCAATTAGAGACAGTGTCTGCAATCAAATTGCTATCGCCGTTATTTCCACTTACCGCTGCGCGTCAGCTCTGGAATTACACCAGATTCCCTGTTTAATATTTGCTCGCATGCGAGACCGGGCGCGACAATGCTACAATTAATGCCCAGCAGAAGTCTAGACATCTATAAGATAATTCACTGTCTTTATTAAATAGCAGAGAGTCCTACAAAACTGGACATCCCACAGACTTTCCCTACAATCCCGCATGTTATTTTCATTCTGTAGCTAACGAGACATTCTATGACACCAAACGCTCTGCCAATTGAACAGTACGACACTCTGCTTGCTGAGAAGAAAGAACGCTTGCAGGAGCTAATGTCACCGTTTAATGCGCCAGAGCCCGAAGTGTTTCGCTCTCCCTTACAAAACTACAGAATGCGGGCCGAGTTTCGCATTTGGCATGATGAGGGCGACCTATACCACATCATGTTTGATCAAAAGACCAAACAACGGATACGCGTCGATCAGTTTCCAACGGCTAGCGAGTTAATCAACCACACAATGGTCGCAGTATTGGATGCCATTCGCCCCGAGCCACTCCTAAGACATAAGCTATTTCAGATAGATTATCTCTCAACGCTGAGCGGAGAGATTATCGTTTCTCTCCTGTACCACCGTAAGTTAGACGACGAGTGGCAGAAAAAAGCCGAAGTGCTGCGCGATGAGCTACGAGCTGCGGGGCTAAATATTCAGCTCATTGGTCGCGCTACAAAAATGAAAATCTGTCTCGATAGAGATTACGCCGATGAGCGTTTATCCATTGATGGCAAAGAGATGATTTATCGCCAAATAGAAAATAGCTTTACTCAGCCGAATGCCGCTGTAAATGTGAAGATGCTGGAGTGGGCTTTAGATGTTACCCGCCATTCAAAAGGTGATTTACTGGAGCTGTACTGCGGTAATGGAAACTTCTCTTTAGCATTAGCCCGTAATTTCAGGCGCGTTCTGGCAACTGAAATTGCTAAACCCTCTGTCGCAGCGGCTCAATTCAATATCACTGCTAATCACATAGATAATGTGCAAATTATCAGAATGGCAGCAGAAGAGTTTACACAAGCGATGCAAGGTGTACGTGAGTTTAGGCGTTTGCAGGGGATCGATCTGACAGGTTATGAGTGTGAGACTATTTTTGTCGATCCACCACGCAGTGGGCTAGACGATGAAACAGTGAAAATGGTACAGGCTTACCCGAGGATCCTCTACATCTCCTGTAATCCTGATACGCTTTGCGACAACCTAAAAACCCTCAGCCAGACCCACAAAATCAGCCGACTCGCTCTCTTCGATCAATTTCCCTACACCCACCACATGGAGTGTGGCGTACTGTTAGAAAAAATCTGATAGTCAGCATCGAACAAAAAACGAAGGGGCAATGTTATTGCCCCTTCGTTTTTCACCTCACAGACAAGACCCTATTCTGACTCAATCTCATCAAGTGAATACTTTTTCAGTTGGTTGATGCGATAACTAATCCAAAAGAGCAGTGCAACGCAAATCAACGAAACTACAAAGTTTGAGCCCATCTCAGGAAATGTCACCCGAATAATGGCACTGTAAGCAAACCACCCGAGCAACACACATGCCGCTGAAACTAGCGGTACACCCGCAGGCATCGCGCGATTTAAATAACGCTGACGTAAGCAATACACCGAGAGCACGAGAGACATGATAGGAAACATGCTAAATGTCACCATCGAACTAAACATAGCAGTCAAAGAACCGTTCAAGCTCAGGCCCGCGATCAGCGACAGCAATAACGTACTCATTTCTATTTTATGGCGGGTTTCTCTCATCATTATTCTCCTCAATTAACCCTCTCTATGGGCCACGACCCCTTTTTCTTGATCACGGCGATACCAATAGTAAGCGCCCTTTGAAATTATCCGTAGCTGCAATACTAACCTTTCTTCCAATTGAAAGCGCTGCTCCATATCAATATCTAACGCTTCCGCCCCAGCACTGAACACGATGGTAACCATTGCTTCAGCCTGAGCTTCCGTAAAACTACGTGGTACATGATTTTCTAGCTCTAGATAATCCGCTAGCTCCGCAATAAAGTGCTGGATTTCACGCGCGACAGCAGCACGAAACGCGGAGGATGTTCCAGAACGCTCACGAAGTAATAGTCTGAAGGCATTCGGGTTATTGCCAATAAACTCCATGAATGTTGCTACAGAAGTACGGATAACACTACCGCCTTTAGCAATGCGTTGTCGAGCTTGGCGCATCAGTTGACGCAGCATCAAGCCGCTCTCATCCACCATCGTTAGCCCTAATTCGTCAACATCACGAAAGTGACGATAAAAAGAGGTCGGAGCGATTCCCGCTTCGCGCGCCACTTCTCTCAGGCTTAAACTGGCGAAGCTACGCTCAGCACTTAACTGGCTAAATGCCGCTTCAATGAGTGAGCGACGCGTTTTCTCTTTTTGTTGTGCTCTTACACCCATCTGCGCCATTTAAAGAATTCCTTAGTTAATACCCTATTGGATAGGTACTGAATCTCATTCATACCCGTCACCAATATAACAAACTTCACCACGCAATAACTGAAAAACCCGTTTAACCACAGTAGGGCAGATTGAATGCTAACGTTTTATGCAGCGTTACATACAAAAATTTGATCGCATAGACATGATGAAGATTGGGTTATTAGTCTCACAATGTTAAGATTACGTTGTTTTTTTGTATAAAAAAAGGCTTACCCTACATGCAACAGAACTACACTTTCGATGCCATCGTCATTGGCTCAGGTCCCGGAGGAGAAGGTGCCTCCATGGGATTAGTGAAACAAGGTGCTCGGGTCGCAGTCATTGAGCGCTACGCTGATGTGGGTGGAGGATGCACCCATTGGGGAACCATCCCATCAAAAGCACTCCGTCAAGCCGTTAGCCGTATTATCGAATATAATCAGAACCCTCTCTACAGCGATAATGCCCGTGTTCTCCGCTCCACCTTTCCTGAAATTCTACGCCATGCCAGCACCGTTATTAGCCAGCAAACTCGGATGCGACAAGGCTTTTACGAGCGCAATCATTGCCAGCTATTTTATGGTAACGCGAGTTTTATTGACCCACATACCGTCTCAGTTCGCTATGCCGATGGTACGAGAGACACGCTAACGGCAAAACACATTATTATCGCCAGTGGCTCCCGCCCTTATCACCCTGTGGATGTCGATTTTAATCATTCTCGTATTTACGACAGCGACTCTATCTTGCAACTCAACCACGACCCTAAGCACGTCATTATCTATGGCGCAGGCGTGATTGGCTGTGAATATGCCTCAATATTCAGGGGGCTAGATGTCAAAGTTGATCTCATTAACACCCGCGATCACCTGCTAGCGTTTCTTGATCAAGAGATATCAGATTCACTCTCCTACCACTTCTGGAATAACGGCGTTGTTATCCGCCATAACGAAGAAGCCGAGCGTATCGAAGCGCTGGAGGATGGTGTGATTCTACACCTGAAATCTGGCAAGAAAATGAAGGCAGATTGCCTGCTCTACGCTAACGGAAGAACGGGTAACACCGACGAACTCGCCTTAGAAAACGTCGGGCTGTCCGCCGACAGCCGCGGTCAATTAAAAGTGAACAGCATGTACCAAACCGCTGTTTCACATATTTATGCCGTCGGCGATGTGATTGGCTACCCTAGCCTCGCCTCCGCAGCCTATGACCAAGGCAGAATTGCTGCACTGGCTATCACCGAAGGTGAAACTCAGGATAGGCTAATCGAAGATATACCCGTTGGGATCTACACCATTCCCGAAATCAGTGCGGTAGGTAAAACAGAGCAACAACTCACAGAAATGAAGGTGCCTTACGAAGTAGGCCGGGCACAGTTTAAACATCTAGCACGAGCGCAAATTGCTGGAATGAGTGTGGGGAGTTTAAAAATTCTCTTTCATCGCGAAACAAAAGAGATCCTCGGTATCCATTGCTTTGGTGAACGCGCGGCAGAAATTATTCACATCGGCCAAGCGATTATGGAACAAAAAGGTGGGGGTAATACCATCGAGTATTTCGTCAATACCACGTTCAACTACCCCACAATGGCAGAAGCTTACCGGGTTGCCGCATTAAACGGCTTAAACCGGCTTTTTTAATTCATCGCCACGGTTTTCATGTGAGCCATAATGCTTTCTGCTAATTGTTCGTAACGCGCTCTTAGCGGTGAGCCGGGGCGGTACACCAAAGCAATGGTGCGCTTCGGCTCTGGTTTATGGCATGGAATATAGCAAACACCATCACGCTCACGTTCCGACGGCACAGCCAATGCAGGCAACAGAGTGATACCGCTGCCAGCAGCAACCATGTTGCGCAGCGTTTCCAAGCTTGTTGCTCGAAAATGCATATCTTCATCAGCACCGGCCTGAAAACAGAAACCGAGCGCTTGATCACGCAAGCAGTGCCCATCTTCCAGCATCAGCAACTTCTCGCCCGCAAGTTCAGGCATCGCGATTTGTTCTTTATTCGCCCATGCGTGACCGGAGTAAACTGCCAGCCTCATTGGTTCATCAAACAAAGGGATCTCGATAAATGCTTCAGTCTCTTTCACTAAAGCGAGAATGGCGCAATCCAATTTGCCGCTATCAAGCTGAGCTAAAATCTGCTGGGTTTGTGCCTCATGCAGGTACATTTCTAGCCGAGGAAACTCTTGATGCAGCATAGGGATAATATGAGGAAGCAGATAAGGCCCTACCGTTGGTATTAAGCCAATATGCAGTGGCCCCGTCATACTTTCGCCCTGCTGGCTCGCCATCTCTTTTAATACTTTGACCTCGCGCAATACTCGGCGCGCTTGCTCAACTAACAAAAGGCCTGCTTGAGTAAACAACACCTTCCGGCTGGTTCTCTCTAGCAACATCACGCCGAGTTCATCTTCCAGCTTTCTAATCTGCCCGCTTAGCGTCGGCTGGCTAACGTGGCATGAATCCGCAGCCTTACGAAAATGCCGATATTCAGACAGCGCAACCAAATACTCCAGATCACGAATGTTCATTTTGTTCTCAGTTTTGAGTTACTCGTAGTGGCTAAGATGCAACCAATTCGCTAAACGATCAATAGCCATCATGATAGTTAATGACGATAAATAAGATAGAATCCAGCGATTAGATCTATCGAGTGGAAACGTTAATAATGCAGTCATCAAAACGAAATAGATTGATTCTCAATACATTTATCTTTGGAGACTATACTATGTTTACCGATCAAGAAGGCAAAAAAATCCCTCAAGTTACCTTCCACACTCGCCAAGGCGATAGTTGGGTTGACGTCACGACTGATGAGCTTTTCAAAAATAAAACCGTCATTGTCTTCTCTCTACCAGGTGCTTTCACACCAACCTGCTCATCTAGCCACTTACCACGCTACAACGAGCTCGCGCCTGTGTTCCACCAGCAAGGTGTAGACAGCATCCTGTGCGTATCGGTTAACGACACTTTTGTTATGAACGCATGGAAAGCCGACCAACATGCAGAGCACATTACCTTTATTCCAGACGGTAACGGCGAATTTACCAAAGGCATGAACATGCTGGTAGAAAAAGCAGATCTAGGATTCGGCCCACGTTCATGGCGTTACTCTATGCTAGTTCGTGATGGCGTTGTGGTGAAAATGTTTGTTGAACCAAACAAGCCAGGCGACCCGTTTGAAGTCTCTGATGCAGACACCATGCTGAAGTACTTAGCACCGGATTTCAAAGTTCAAGAATCTGTTGCTCTGTTTACTAAGCCTGGCTGCCCATTCTGCGCGAAAGCAAAACAAATGCTTCAAGAGCAAGGTCTGCAGTATGAAGAGATCGTACTCGGCAAAGATGCGACAACTGTAGGCCTTCGTGCCGTTAGCGGTCGTTCAACGGTTCCTCAGGTCTTCATCGGCGGTCGTCACATCGGTGGCAGCGACGATCTAGAAACTTACCTGAAAGCCTAAGACTTTCCGTTGCAAGTAATACACCTGCAATGTGAAGTATGAGGGGCATAAACGATAACAGTGATGTGAGATTTTGGCGGGAATCTTCCCGCCTTCAGGAGCCAAATATGAAAGAGTTATCTGTAGATGTTGCCGTCATTGGTGGCGGAACTGCCGGCCTAGGCGCATACCGCGCAGCCAAACGCTCAACCCCTAGTGTGGTAATGATCGAAGGTGGCCCATTTGGTACTACCTGTGCCCGCGTCGGCTGTATGCCCTCTAAATTATTGATTGCCGCAGCAGAGGCCGTTCATCAAATTGAACGCGCACCCGGCTTCGGTATTCACCCCCAAGGTGAAACCCTGATTAACGGTCGTGAGGTGATGGACCGCGTTAAGCGCGAGCGAGATCGCTTTGTCGGTTTTGTACTGGAAGGCGTTGATGAAATTCCGGCGCAGGACAAAATCCTCGGCTATGCCCGCTTTATCGATAACAATACATTGCAAATCGATGACCATACTCGGATTCAGGCAAAACGCATTGTTATCGCTACTGGCTCTCGCCCTAGCTGGCCTGCGGTATGGAATAACCTCGGAGAGCGCCTGCTCATCAATGATGATGTGTTCTCATGGGATGACCTACCAAAATCCATCGCCGTTTTCGGCCCCGGCGTCATCGGCCTTGAGATTGGTCAGGCTCTACATCGCCTTGGCGTTAAAGTGACAATGTTTGGCGTAGGTGGCGGCGTTGGCCCACTGACCGACAGCGTAGTCAAAGAGTATGCGAATAAAACACTGAACGAAGAATTCTACTTAGACCCAGATGCCAAAGTAGAGATTATGCAACCCGAAGGGAACCACGTGTTTATCCGCTATCTGGATAAGCAAGGCAATCCTCAAGATATCCTGGTCGATTACGTTCTCGCTGCCACAGGTCGCAGGCCCAATGTGGATAATCTCAGCCTAGAAAATACCAGCCTTGAGCTTGATGCCCGCGGTGTTCCCGTTGCCGATCGCTTAACGATGCAAACTAGCGTGTCCAGCATATTTATTGCCGGTGATGCCAGCAATCAGCTGCCGCTACTACACGAAGCCAGCGATCAGGCTCGAATCGCAGGTGAAAACGCAGGAACGTTCCCAGAAATTAACCCCGGTTTACGCCGTAGTTCCCTTTCTGTCGTCTTCTCTGACCCACAAATTGCGATGGTCGGCAGCACCTACCGCGCTCTCAACCAGCGCTTCAGCGCATGTGGCTGTTTTGAAGTCGGGGAAGTCTCTTTCGAGAATCAGGGCCGTTCACGCGTAATGCTGAGAAACAAAGGCATCCTGCGAGTCTATGCAGAACAAGGTACGGGTTTATTCCTTGGTGCTGAAATGATGGGGCCAGATGTAGAACACATTGCCCATTTGCTCGCTTGGGCTCATCAGCAAAAAATGACCATCGACCAAATGTTAGATATGCCGTTCTACCATCCTGTTATTGAGGAAGGGTTACGTACCGCTCTGCGCGATGTCCAAAGCAAACTAAAGCTAGGTCACGAAGAAGCAGAACGCTGCCAACGCTGCCCTGGCGAATAAAGACAGACAATTTCATCTCTCCGTTTAAAAACCAGCGGCATACACGTCGCTGGTTTTCTACCTCAACAAAAAAAACCACCAATTCCATATAAATCAAAATTTTATGAGAATAAACTCACGTTATGCGCATTTAACGTGTCTCGCTATAAATAAAAAAGGCTATAATTCCGATTCCAAAGAAATACCCGAAGAACTCAGGTTATTTCACGACAACTATAAGCCCCCACCAGCAACCGTAATGAAAACAATAACCAGCCAAGTGCCCGCTCTCGATAAGGTTGTACGCGTCTGTGACTTCTTGGCAGACCAAAATGGTGCGACATTCAGCCAGATTTATCAGGGTGTAGGTTTGCCAAAAAGCAGTACCTCTTCATTACTTAACGGGATGGTCGCTCACGGCCTTTTACGTCAGGAACAGGACAAGTACTATCTTGGCCTGCGTTTATACGAGTTTGGAAATAAAGCAGTTGAGCAGTTTGATATCAAGAAGATTGCTTTACCCACGCTGACCAAACTGCGAGATACCACAAACCTGACTTGTCATCTCGGCGTGCTCGAAGGCTCAACGCCCATCTATATTGCTAAGGTAGAAAGCCCCCAAGCCATTGTTATCCGCAGTTGGGAAGGCAAGCGCCTTTCACTACATAGCTCTGGCTTAGGCAAAGTGCTTATGGCGTGGTTACCAGAGCACGAACTGGACCTTCTTCTCCCTGATGAAGAGGAGCTACCTCGCTTTACAGCAACAACTATCACCACAAAAACAGAGTTAAAAGCCCAGCTCGCGATTATTCGCCAGCGGGGATGGGCCTACGATGATGAGGAAGACAGCCTCGGCGTGCGCTGTATTGCGGTGCCTATTCGTAATAAGAATGGAAAAGTGATTGCTGCTGTTAGCGTCTCTGGTGTCACATTCCAACTACCGGATGATAAGCGTGACACTCTGGCAAGAGAGATCCTCGATATCTGTCAGGACATCACAACGCGCATAAAGTAAAAATTTATTGATATACAATAGATTACATCACTATTGGCTCGTAAGTATCATCGGCGGGCCATACAAACACGGGCCCTCACCCTCACTTGCCCACCTCCCCCTTCTCTAATCTGTCACAAGTTGAAATGTGACATACGTTGTATTCCATACAAAAGCCTATTGACTCATTTTTACTTACCATGCAGCATGATTCCATATACAGAACATTAGTTCCACATATTGAACAAGGTACATAAAAATGAGCTTACAGAAATTCAAAGGGGTTTTCCCTCCCGTCCCAACTATCGTTGATAGCCATGGCAATCTTGACCGTGTTGGCATGGGCAAGCTGATCGATAAAGTTATTCAGGACGGTGCCCACGGTATGCTTATTCTTGGCAGCGGCGGCGAATTCTCTCACTTATCCCATGAGATCCGTTTAGACGTTGCAGAATTCGCGGTAAAACATGTTGCGGGTCGCGTTCCTGTCCTGCTCGGTATCGCAGCACCTGGCACAGCAGAAACTATTGCATACGGTAAACATGCAGAGCAGATTGGTGCAGATGGTGTGTTGGTCGTTAATCCCTACTACGCCCTGTTAAATAGTGAGTACATCTACAACCACTATAAAACCATTGGCGAACAACTAAACCTTCCCGTATTTCTCTATAACTTCCCAGCCCTAACAGGGCAGGACATCGGGTTAGATATCATCACTCGGTTGGCAAAAGATGTGCCGAATATCGTCGGTATCAAAGATACCATCGACAATATTAGCCATACCCGCGAAGTCATTAATCGCGTTCATGCATTCCGCCCAGATTTCATCATCTTCTCCGGTTACGATGAATACATGCTGGATACACTGATTCTCGGCGGCCACGGCGGTATCCCTGCGACCTTCAATATTGCACCTCACATCACAGGTGGAATATACAAAGCATTCGTCAATAAAGATTACGAAACACTCTTCAATCTACAAAGAGAACTGGCCAAGCTCTCTCCGCTTTATGCTCTGGAATCACCCTTCTTTGGCGTCATTAAAGAGGGGATAAAAGCAGCTGGCCTAGATATTTCTACTGAAGTCGTCGCTCCAGCGATGAAGTTATCTCAAGACAAAAAAGAAGAAGTTATCAAGATCCTGAAAGCGGCAGGTATTAAATAGTTTTCAGGAAGAGTGATAGGCATTCAAAGGGATTAGTAACACCGTAGAATGCCTAATACAGCACTTATCTATGACCACATGAAACATAATAGAAAGATACCGATTTATTTTTACTCTACTTTGACCAAGGGTACATTTATATGAGCATTATTTATCCCGTCATTAAACTCAATCCAAACGATGATGTTGTTGTTGCCAGAAAACCTGTGGCTGCAAATACACAACTCACTCAAGAAAACATCACGGTTTTATCCGATATTCCCGAAGGCCATAAAATATCGTTAAAAGATATCGCCACCGGTGGTGCGGTTAAACGCTATGGTCAGATCATTGGTTTTGCATCACAGCCCATTAAGCAAGGTGAACACATCCACACACATAACCTAAGTATGGGTGATTTTTCGCGCGATTATGCTTTTGGTGAAGATACGAAAACACTGCCTCCCGCAGAGAAAATCGATACCTTCATGGGCATCAAGCGTAAAGATGGCCGTGTCGCTACTCGTAACTTTATTGGGATTCTTACCTCGGTAAACTGTAGTGCTACTGTCGCCAGAGCCATTGAAGATCACTATAAAAAAGTAGGGTTAGAGCAATACCCTAACGTTGATGGCGTTGTCGCACTGCCTCAAAGTTTCGGTTGTGCTATCGGTTTTGATAGCGAAGCCATGGACGTCATGCGCCGTACACTCAGTGGTTATGCACGCCACGTAAACTTTGCTGGCGTCGTCATTATTGGCTTAGGCTGCGAATCGAACCAAATTAAAGACCTTATTCAGGTAGAGAACCTGACCGAAGGCAGCATGCTGCACACCATGACCATCCAGGAAACAGGCGGCACGCAAAAAACGATCAACAAAGGTATTAGCGTCATTGATGGGATGCTTGCCGAAGCCAATCAGGTGAAAAGAGAACTCGTACCTGTATCTGAAATTATTCTGGCACTAGAGTGTGGCGGTTCAGACAGCTACTCTGGCATCTCAGCTAACCCCGTACTTGGTTACGCCGCCGACAAAATCGTTCAGCAAGGCGGAACTGCCATCCTCTCTGAAACCTCAGAAATCTACGGTGCAGAGCATCTATTAACTCGCCGAGCAGTCACACCAGAAGTTGGCAAAAAACTGATTGCACGCATTGAGTGGTGGGAAGACTACTGCCGTCGTACCAAAAGTGAAATGAACAATAACCCTTCTGCGGGTAACAAAGTCGGCGGTTTAACCACCGTACTAGAAAAATCACTAGGTGGTATCGCCAAAGGCGGTACATCCAACCTCGTCGAAGTCTATGAATATGCAGAGCCTGTCACCGCAAAAGGCTTGGTCTTCATGGATACCCCAGGATACGACCCAATTGCCGTTACCGGACAAATTGCTGGCGGGGCCAACCTACTGTGTTTCACCACAGGCCGTGGCTCTGCCTTCGGCAGTAAACCAACGCCTTCTCTTAAACTCGCGACTAACAATACCTTGTGGGTGCGCCAAGAAGAGGACATGGATATCAACTGCGGCAACGTTGTAGAAGGCACAGAAACCATCGCCGAAGCGGGCGAGCGTCTCTATACCATGATTCTAGATATGGCATCAGGCAAGAAAACCAAAAGTGAGCTCTTCGGTTACGGTGGCCTTGAATTTGTTCCGTGGAACATTGGCTCCATCATGTAACGTTTCATCCACCAGAGCCTGATACCGTCAAGGCTAACACCGGGGTATCTCAATAAGCTGAACGGTCAGGCTCTAAACTCTACATTATAAATCAGCGATTACCCTTAAGCAGGTAAACGCTAAGGATTACCTATGTCTATAAATACAATAAATAACGTCGGGGCGAATCAAAACCCCACACAAGTTAGATGGAAAATCTTTATTATTCTGCTGCTACTTGGCGCAATTAACTATATCGATAGAACGTCCTTGGCTATCGCTATGCCATATATCGTTGCTGAGTTTGATATTCAGGATGCCGTGGTTGTCGGCCTTCTGCACAGTACCTTCTTCTGGGCCTATGCATTAATGCAGATCCCAAGTGGGGTTTTGGCAGACAGGTTCAAGACCCGTACGATTATCGCATGGGCAACCATTTTATGGGGTGGATTCCAAGCTATCGCAGCCCTATGTACCAACACCTTTACACTGGCACTCAGCCGAGTAGGTTTAGGTATTTCTGAAGCCCCTATCATGCCAGCGGGTGCAAAACTGATGGGGACATGGTTAACACCAACTGAACGCGGCCGTGGTTCTATGTTATTAGATGGCGGTGCGGCATTAGGTACGGCACTAGGGGCAATTATCCTGACATGGCTGATCGCTGTTTTCGGCTCATGGCGTATGGCGTTTATCGTCGCGGGTATCGGCACCATTTTAGCGGGCCTGCTGTCATGGTGGTATATCCGTACCTACCCACACGAACATCCAAAAATCAACAAAGCAGAGTTGGACCATATTACCGAACACAATGGCTCAGCCTCTAAACCTGCTGAAAAATACAAACTCACTGACGTTATCCCTTATCTGAAACAGCGTAACGTGCTGGCACTGATCGGTGGCTGGGTCTGCTACAGCACCGTATTCTATGGCCTGATGACCTGGTTGCCGCTGTACTTCCAGAAAACTTACGGTTTTGATATCAAATCCATGGGTGGTGCCATGGCCTTTATCTTCCTGCTGTGCTTTATCGGTCAATTAACGGGTGGTTACATCATGGACCGCTGGAGAAATGCAGGTGCTAGCCCGAACAAAGTACTACACACTATGTTGGCTATTTCTGCGGTCACAGCGGGTGTCGGTATTTTCCTTTGTGCCAACATCAATAATCCAACATGGGCGGTGATCTTACTGGGTATTGCGATGTTCCCACTGCGTTGGGCCAGCGTTTACTGGTCAATCCCATCACTATTGGGTGCGCAAAAAGTAGCGGGTACCATCTGCGGAACAATGAACTTTACCAGTAACCTGTTCGCGGCAATTATCCCTATCTTCATCGGCTTCATCGTACAAATGACTGGCAACTACTATGCAGCGATGATGTTCTTTGCTGCGGCTGCGGTTGGTTATCTGGTTTGTTCAATGACCATCAATTTCGACAAAAAGATGGAACTAGAACCAACTAAATAACAGCAAGTTAGATTAAGTACACAATATGAAAAAGCGGTGCACTTCAACATTGAGTTTAGTGCTACCGCTTTTTTTAATGGCTTCATCATTAAAATTTACGCCTGATAAGCACGACGAAAGGTATCAATAGCCTGAAAAACCTGCTGTTGGATCTCATCATCAGATACCGTTAGCACTGCACCTCGTAACCGCCGATCCACCATCCCAGACTCCAATAACCCTTTTAACTGCATCGCGACAAGTTGTGTATCTGCCTGACGCATCAACCCCTTATCCATCGCCACTTGAAAATATTTACCCACTTCTTGCCACGCTCTTAAGGGCCCGCGTCGATACATCATCTCACCGATACCCGTCCGTTCACCTTCCGCTATCACTACACGGTTCACGTTAAGCATCATTGGCGAAAGTTGTAGCTTGAGATAGCTAATACCGAACGTTTCTAGCCCCTGCCAGAGGTCTTGGCTCTCATCTTGCAAAAGCGCAATGGTGGCAAACGCATTACATGCTTGCTCGCTAATAGTAGATTGGATGGCATCAGCAAACAGCTCTTCCTTGGAAGGGAAGTATTTATACAGCGTTGTCTTCGAACAACCCAACCGGGTGTTGATTTCATCCATCGAAGTGCGTTCGTAACCGCGCTCTAGAAAAAGCTCCGCTGCCTGCGATAGTATGTTGAGCCGACGAGCCTCTTTTTTATCTGTCATACATCCTCTTCTGCTGCAATCAAGAGTATCTCTGCTAAACGTTACCACACTCTAAACCGGTGTTAACGGATTAGGTGGCGAACGCTTAAAAAACGCCGTAAGGAATAGCGCCAATAACGTCGCCGCAAAGCAGAGGTAATAGGCATCAATATAAGCCAATACATTGGCCTCACGTGTTGCGACCTGCGCCAATGAAGATAGCCCAGTTATAGGGTCACTCATAGATAACCTAGCTTCAACATCTGCACTCCCCGCCTGTAAATTCTGGGTCAGGAAGAACGAATGCGTCTTTTCTCTAATATGTAAAAAACTCACCAATAATGATGAGCCAACCATCGGGCCTATTAATCTAATGACTTGAATATAGGCAAGAAAAGAGATGATAGTTGGCACATACGTATTCGAGACAGAGATAGCGAGTATCGACAAAAATGCGAAGGCGTGCCCAACAGCCATGAGTAATACGACAGGTAAAAAGTCATCGAAAGCCCAATCTGCTGTCATCGACGTAGCCATTAAACAGCTGGCAGAAAAGCAAACAAAGCCAAACACCAACGTATACCATGCATTGACTCGTCGAATGGTAAAGACGCTAAGCGGAACTAAAATAAACTGCGCATAAAAACCCCACAGTAAGACCTGCCCCGCCTGCTCCTCCCTTAAATGCGTAACAACGGTTAAAAAACTGGGGATCAGCAATGCACTCGCCATACTGACCATTCCGTAAATAACGCTAATGATGACACCTATAAATAGGTTTCTAGGCAAAATAACCGTAATAGGTGCCCAAGGATGAGCAACGCGGCTTTCATGAATAAAAAAGTAAGCCAGCAGAACCACAAACCCTAAAAGGCAGGAAGTGATGATGGGAGAGTTAAGCCAATCCAACCTATCACCATTATCCAAGGCCACATAAAGCAGAAAGAAGGCGACACAGAACAACAGCATTCCACCCCAATCTGCGATTTTAAGCATTGCCCTTTTTACATTCTCTTTTGGGATGCTGTAACAGACCAGAACACCCAGCAGCAGGCTCGATAAACATGACTGCCAATAAATCCACTCCCAACCTAAATACTCAACATACAAACCTGCCAACGGGGAACCGACGTTGAGTGTTGCCACCAGCCGAAAACCATAAATACTCAATGCCGCCAGCCACCAGCGCGGGGGCAGATTGCGAAACACGATCATTAACGTGGTAGGAATAAAGAGGCCAAGAAACAGACTACTCACAATATGTAGCCCTAATAAGCCCCCATAGCTATGAGCAAAAGGCGTGATAAACGTGACCAGAGCGTAGCCGACAGCCCCAAACATTAGAATGGGCCGCACGCCGAAAACTGCAGCTAGAAAAGGAATGATAGGCGCGATCAACATTTGCGGCGCATTCAGCGCCGTATTCAACCATGCGCCTTCATCAAAACTGAGGCCAAATACCCCTCGCAGATCGGCTAATCCTTGAGAAAACAGCCGAGTATGGAACGATGACATAAATGTGCCGAGGAAAACGGCCACAATCGCCACTTTGGGGTGATTCGTCTCTTTTCCACGCAGTTGGACAAGAAAGGAGATAAACGACGTAGCCATTCCAACCGCAATATTTTTGCGGCGGATTTTCCATATCTGTCGATGCAGACGCCTCAGCGCTGGGATCAGCTTCTTCATATTAGTGCTTAGACGTATCGATAGAGGTCACCGCCGACATCCCTGGAAGCAACAGCGGTAAAATATCTTGCCCCGGCAGAAGGGTTATCCGCACCGGTATCCGCTGTACAACCTTGGTAAAGTTACCCGTCGCATTATCCGCCGGAAGCACCGCATATTCAGAGCCGCTAGCCGGTGCAATTCTGTTCACTATGCCCTTGAGCTTTTGCCCAGAAAAGGTATCTACCTCGATCTCAACAGGTTGCCCCGGTCTGACATTCGCCAGTTGGATCTCTTTATAGTTCGCAATGATGTAAACATCGCTCGCAGGCACCAAGCTCGTTATCTGGCTACCCACAGCAACATAGCTGCCGTTATAGACTCGGCGCTTGCCGATAACACCATCGACGGGGGCGAGAATGCGAGTATCGTCCAGTTTAATTTTGGCACTCAAAAGCTGGGCTTCTGCCGCTTTCAGGTTCGCTTCACGCTTTGCCCGCTCTGCACTCAGAACCTCTAACTGCCTTTTTTGATACTCAACGGTCGATGCACTGTATTTGCTATCTGCAAGGTAAGAGTGGTACTGGCTGAGTTTAGTATCCAGATCGTTTTGAGAGACGGCGTTGGTTTGTTTCAACGTTTGATAGCGCTGAACCTCATGCTGAGCCAGCGTCAATTTAGCCTGAACGGAGTCTCGGTTCGCCTCTGCCTGAGAGATAGCAGACTCTTGCAGCAACAGCTCTTTACTCAGACTCGCCAGAGTTGCCTTTGCCGATTCAACATTGGCTTTGGCCTGCAACTCCGCCGCCCGATAATCTTCGTCATTCAATTCTGCGATAAGGTCGCCTGCTTTCACCGTCTGAAAATCTTCCACGGCGATACGCTTCACGTAGCCACTGACCTTCGTATTCAGCAAGGTGAGATCGGCCTTTACGCTAGCGTTATTGGTTGTTTGGATCTTTCCTGAGCTAACCCAAAAATTCCAATTCCCTGCGGCGTATAAAATCAGAATAAGCACTAAAGTGACGGCAATCAGCGGCACCATCCACTCTTTCTTATTTACTTTTACCGGTGCCGGTGGAGCAGGGCTTGCAGCAGGTGCTACAGGCGGTTGCTCCTGAGGTGTGTTCATTCATTAACTCCATCGTACACATTTTAAAAAATGAACTGGACTGTACAGTTTAGTTGGTGGAGATGTCAATTTAATTGTGATGGCGGTCACGGTTTTGGGGAGGAAGGGGTAGCGTAAGGAATATAGTGTTTTGATGAACTGCTTTTTGACATATGGTCAAAATGACTTGGTTACATGTCAAAAAAGGCTACAGCGCGCTTAATGTCATACTCGCTGAACAGTTACTGATACTGGATGAAGCAACGTGAGATGATTAATCCGGAACAGATCAGACTACACAGTGAAATTCACCAAGCCTGGAATCAGAGTACAGATATCGTATTTACCATAAAACTGTGACCAGTTTTTATTGACCACTACACTTATTGATTCGCCGGTTAAAAGCGTTGTAATTTTAAGCCGATACCCGGCTATTTAGCGCGACGTGCCTGATTAGCCGATGGCGATAGTCATGCTCATAGGTGGTTAGAAACTTATATTCTTTACCCCGACGCTAGGCAATCAGGTTACCAAGCAGATCTTAGATTCATAACCAATTAATTTAATGCGATCCATTCCTCAATATATTCAAAACCTTCTGATGTCCATCCGTTTATAAGTAAAACTTCAATGGCTTCATTATGTATATTCAGTTTAAAACAGGCTAACTCATCATTATCCTGCCTTTTTGTAAAAACAAATAATCTATCTTTCGTTACTCCTGGCCATTTCTCATTTGCAAGAAAACACGCATTCTCATGTAAATAATACCAAGGCTGTAACTGGCTAAACTCACAGAATCCCACTATTTTTTCTTTTTCTTTTAGCCAAACGTAACTATCAGGGAATTTTATATTCATATTTTAATGTTACCTATAATTTAGTTTAGGTGGAGTAGGCGTACCTGTTGGAGGTAAAGGTGGTTTTTGATTAGCTGCTCGGTACGCAGTAGCATCTCCCCATGTTTTTGAAGAACCAAAACGCCCTACCATATCTTCAGGTAAGAGATCATTTGCATGATGCACTCGTACTAGGATAGATTTTATTTTTAATTCTAAAGCTACGACAGCTCTAGTGTGATCATAATTAACCATATTTATCAATAGAGTGATATATTACATCTCTCTCTAAAACATCCAGCAAATCATGCCAACCTGCAAATATTACGGTAACAAAATTCTGTTCAAGATTTTTAGCGCTCTCACTTATGATAAAACATTCCATTGCGGTCTTACATTTTCTATAAAATAGTTATAACATTCCTTATTTACTTCTTCAAAAGTAATACCTCCATACCTATATCATAAAATTTATATATTTCATTCATACAGGTTTTATGCTCTACATCAAAAAGACTCCTTATTTCCTCTAAAATCCAAAGTGAAACTCTTGAGCCTAAATCTAGGTTAATGTTTTATCTATAAAAAATGGCGGATATTTACTCTCTGTACCCATTACAACACTAGGTTTACGATTTCGTAAGCTAGAAATTAAGTTAAACACTATTCTATTTTCATTATTTTTTTTGTGAAACTTTATTTTTATCCAAACTGGACATAATGGAAATAAACCTTCATAAAATGAAATTACTTCATCAAAAGACAATACCTTTCCTTTCAAATTTTCATCATTCATTACCCATAAGCGAATGTATTCATCAGTGGAATTATAACTTTTCCCATCTTCTTTTTTAGGCGTAATTATAAACCTCCCCTCCGCTTCAATATTAAGATAAAAGTCAGGGCAAAGTTCATTCAATGCTAGTAATAGATTTCTTCTGAATATAGCTTTATTCATTTCGTATCACCTTCTTTATCACTAGAATGGGCTGCAAAGCTAATCCATTAGATGAGACAGGGATCCTGTAACCATTCAATGGTAATGCCTCTAATTGGTTGAATCTGTTATATAATGCCCGCTTTTA
>DF158888.1:124554-126167 GCA_000307305.1 Enterobacteriaceae bacterium B14 | reverse complement strand
CACTACCCTAGATTTATAGTTTTACCTTCTAAATTTTCCTTGCTAAATACCGTTCTTTGCATGTATTCATCCTTTGAATTATACTTTGCCCCTCTTTCTAATACGCGCGTGACTGCAAAGAAATAATCTTTATTATAACTAAGTGAAATACCTTTCACAGAGGAAAAACCCTCAATTGCACAGAGCAAGTTTTCTTTCAAATTATATCTATTCATTATTTTCGATTATATAAGAAATAAAGTGATTTGAATTTACTCCTGATTCAAGCCATAATCGGTTACAGCTAGGACAACGATAGACCGCTAACTCGTGGTTATTTGTTATTTCTAAGAACTTGTCAGAATCCATATTGTTATCATCCAATTCTTCCATGATATGATTCATTATCCCTTCAGGAAGCATAGTTAGTTCATAGCTGCTCCAGCCTTCTGATAAATTCATAACATACCCGCACTTACAAGAAAATTTTGACATTACTCTTCTCCTTTTAGTGGTCGATCATATCGTCTAATCTGGCCCTTTCTATCTTGTAATAATACTGAACCAATATCTTTCGCATTATTTTTTTTCCAAAGTTTCAGTACGATAGAATTAAATCTGGCCTTAGATATATCAGTTTGAACAAAGATAGTATTTGCCTGACTACTCTTCTTTTCAATCCCATTCAGAATAGTTTTTGTTTTTTTCCCACTGGGAGAATAAACATCGACAGTTCCCATACCATCAACATCCAGGTCCGGTGTTCTTACTTTATCTATATTCACTTCTTTTCTATGAACAACATCATAACCTAAATCGACTAACCCTTGCCCACCTCTAAGCTCTGCATCGCTGGGAGTAGCACCGGACTCTATATTAACTCTTCCTTGTCGTACTGCGGGTAAATTAGGTGTTCCATCAGCTCTATTTAATACTCTCTCAGTTCCTTTTACATCTAATGGTGACAGACCCTGAGGGTCTATATACCCAATAGGATTCCCCTCTACATAACCATACGAATTCAAGCCACCTGCCAACCCTATCGGATCTTGTGTCAAATACCGCCCCACCTGCGGGTCATAGTACCGATTCAGGTTGTAATGCAGCCCTGTTTCCTTATCTGCATACTGCCCTTGGAACCGTAGTGGGTTATCCACTTTTGGCCTGTCTCCATCCTGCCACTGGGTAATCTGTTTACCGTAAGCCGAGTACGTCGCGCCCCACACTACATTGCCCATGTTATCCGTCAGGCTGTGTGGCGTACCGAGATGGTCGTTCTGATACCAATACGTGCGGGTTTTCTCTGCGGTGCGGTTGTTACCTACCACTGTGGCTAAGGGGCGGAAGCTGTCTGGCTCATAGACATAGCTCTGCCAGTGCTGTTGGTTATCCGTTTCTGCGATAAGTTTGTTGCCCTGCCAGAAGAAGAGGGTCTTCTTGCCATTTACCGTTTTACTGATACGACGGTTAAAGGCGTCGTATTGGTAATGGACTTCGGTTCCGTCGGGAGTTTCAACGGTGATAAGTCGGTGCTGGCAGTCGTAACGGTAGGTAGTGACGAGCTTCTGCGCTTTTCCTCTTCGCTCCGCTATCAGATTGCCAAAGCGGTCGTAGTCAAAATGCCGGTCGCCGTA
>DF158888.1:98227-124089 GCA_000307305.1 Enterobacteriaceae bacterium B14 | reverse complement strand
CATGGTAGTGATAATCGAGCCACTGCCCATCCGGTAATTTAGTACCGCTTAAATGTCCTGTACTCTCATCGTAGCGATGACGAATCGTCACCCAGTCTTGATGCTCGGCGATAAGCCTGCCGCCGAGGTCATATTCCCACGCCATCGGGCAGGTCTCATCGTACACCGCATTCAGTTGCCCGAAGGTGTCATAGCCGTATTCCACCGTCTTGCCATCCGGCAGGGTTTTGAAACGCAGGTGTCCCATTGGATCGCGTTGGTAGCGGGTGATATAGGGTTCGCTGTCGTGCTCATCGCCGTATTCACACTTTTCAATGAGTTGACCATTCAGGTCATAGGCGTAAGTGGTTTTGATGCCATCAAAGCCGATTTCTTCGTTCAGTAAGCCATTGGCGGTGTAGCCTAACTGGTAGACCTCACCTTTACTGTTCTCTATTTCACTGACTTGAAGATGCACATTGTCATAGCGGTAACGCAGGGTAGAGCCATCGGGCAGGTGTTTGGTGGTCAGCAGATGTAGAGGGGCGGCGTACTCATAGCGGGTTTCACGCCCTAACTCATCTATTGCACTGGTCACTTTGCCATAGGCGTTATAGCGGTAGTGTCGAGTGCTGCCATCAGGCAGGGTGATTTTTGTTGGGCGTTGCAGTGCATCCCTAGCTAACTGCGTCAGATTGCCTTTGCTGTCTTGGATGTGGCTCGGTTGGGTATTGAAGCCCTGGTAAGCGTAGAGTTGTTCTTCGCCTAAGGTATCGCGCACCTTGTGCAAGCGACCGCTGGTATCCCACTCATAATGGCGGGTGTTGCCATCGGGGTAGTGAACGTCGCTGACTTTGCCTTCTGGGGTGTAGGTATAGCGTGTGGTGGTGCCGTCGGGGCGGGTTTCCGAAGCGACTTGCCCCTGTTCGGTGCGCTTATACGTCCATGTCTGCACTTTGCCATCGAGACTGTACTGATAGATATAGCGCAGTGTGCCGAGGAAATACTCATAGGAAGTACGGCGTCCATCGGGGAAGACTTCTCTGACCAGATGGCCTTCGTCATCGTAGCCATAGTGAGTCAGTTGCCCTAACCCATCTCGGCGACTTAAGCAGTGACCTTTCTCATCGAAGGTTTGATAGATTTCCGCGCCATCGGCAGTTTTCTCATAGATAAGGCGAGCATGGTCATTGTGCTGATAGACCTGACGGCTGCCGTTGTGTTGGATTTCAGTGACGGTGTTCGCCACGTCATCCCACACATAACGGATATCGAGTTGGTCAAAGTTACCGTATTGACGCACGCAGCGTGCCTGTGCCCCTTGACCTTCCCACTCCCAGTGGAAAGCCGCGCCACCTGCCAGTTCTCGACGAATCAACAAGTGGTCATCTTGGTAGTGGTATTGCTCTCGCTCGCCTAATGCATTATCAGCCTCGATAAGTTGATGGGCAGCGTTGTAGTGATAGGTCGCGACAGCAGGTTGAGGTGTCCATGCGGTTTTGGCGCCCGCCGTATTGCCGATAAGGGGGATAACGCGCGTCATCAGGGCTGAGTCAGCCGACAGACCATATTCAAACTGCAATGCCGCGAGTGTGCCTTGGCGCACCTGATGCAATCGCCACTGCGTATCGTAGTGAACGGTAACGATGTTGCCGTAAATATCGCTGATGGCTTCAAGGCGACCTATCTGTCCCTCACGGACAAAGTGATAAATCCCCTGACCGCGTGATTGCACCAAGAGATAGTGATTAGGCTCTGCCCCCAGATAAATCGCGGCCTCAGCAAGCTGATTGGTGATGATGGGCATCGCCGCATCAGGTTCAGGGAACGGGGTAGTCAGCCCTTCATGGTCACGCCAGAGCACCTTGCCATCATCAAAGTGCAGTTCATGGCTCAGGCTGTGTCGCCAGCCGTAGCCGAGGCCGTTCTGGTGTTCAACGCTGCTGGAGGTGTAAATACGCTGCCAGAGAAAAGGAAGAAAACCCGGCAGAGTGGCATCCGTCAAGGCCAGAAACTCTTCGCCGGTGGCAAGTGAAATAGGGTCAGCGCTCTGTTTATTGCTGCTCCCTGCGCTGCCCTTTTTGCCACCGTTGTAGCTCATCGAGCTAACGTCTTGATTGCCCCAAGAGACAGATAAGGTGGTGCTGGGGGTGCCCAGATTCTCCACAGAGACCAAATTGTTCAGGTCTTTGCCATCGACGGAGAGATTTTGTCGTTTGCTGGCATTGATAACGGTTTGCCCCGCCTTGGCCCACGTCTCCGAGAACTCAGAGTGCGCATCAGTGTGTTTGAGTACTGCACTGAAGAGGCGCTGAATGGCGAGGTATTTTTTAGGGATAGCCATGGGGTATCCGTTCCTTGGAGTAGCAAAAAAGCGATGGCAGCATTGCCATCATTCCGTGTGAAAGTAATATGTCATGCTAGCGAAAACTTATTGTATTAAAAAGCATTTAGAGATGAAGTGACCTAAGCCTTGTTATTTAAGATATGGCTTTCAAACCCATGCTTTTTTCAGATGATGAGCTTCATCTCTTCATGTTTATAAAATATATTGCACGCAACAAAAAACGCCCGATAGCATTTACCGAGCGTTTTTAGACATCACAGATAAAACTAAACTACAGCCCTAAACGCGTCTTCGCCTCACGAATAGCAAACGCTACCTGCTCTGGGCTAACGCCGCCTTTCGCGCAGCGCTTCACCAAGCAAGAGTCTAGAGACAGTATTGGATACACATCTTCGGCAATAACCGAGCTAAATTTCTGCAAGTCAGCCAATGGCAGCGCTTCCAATGCTTTGCCCTGACGAATCGCCTCCACAACGGTTTCACCCACAATGTGGTGCGCCTCGCGGAAAGGAACGCCTTTTGCGACCAGATAATCCGCCAGTTCTGTAGAATTGGCATAACCCTGCTCTGCTGCATCTTTACAACGCGGGCGTTTCACCTGAATGCCATCGAGTACCAGTGCGGCCATATGCAGGCAATCCATCCAAGTATCGAGCGCATCGAACAGCCCTTCTTTATCTTCCTGCATGTCTTTGTTGTAGGCTAATGGTAGGCCCTTCAGCGTCATCATCATGCCCGTCAAAGCACCCTGAACACGCCCGCATTTGCCACGGATAAGCTCTAATGCATCTGGGTTTTTCTTCTGCGGCATTAAAGAGGAACCAGAGGTGACGCGATCGGATAGCTCAACGAATGCGGCTTCTCCGCTGTTAAAGAAAATCAGATCTTCGGCAAAACGCGATAGGTGCACCATGCTAATAGATGCATCGGACAGCAATTCCAATACATGATCGCGATCGGATACGCTGTCTAGACTATTGCGAGTTGCCGAGGCAAAACCTAGCCAGTCGGCTAGCTGCTCGCGATCGATAGCATATGCGGTTCCTGCCAGTGCGCCACAGCCTAATGGGCTAACGTCCAAACGCTTGAGTGCATCCTGCAAGCGGCTTTCATCACGGGCGAGCATCTCAACGTAAGCGAGGCACCAGTGTGCAAAGGTCACAGGTTGTGCACGTTGCAAATGCGTATAACCCGGCATTACCGCGTCTTGATTAGCCTCTGCTGTCACCACCAGCGCCTGTTGCAGTTGCCCAACGGCCTGTAGTAATTCAAGTACTTGGTCTTTACACCACAGTTTTAAATCAGTTGCTACTTGGTCGTTACGGCTGCGCCCAGTATGTAGTTTTTTGCCTAAGTCGCCGACTTTGGCGATCAACTTTTGCTCAACCCAGCTATGGATATCTTCGGCATCACTAGCCAGAATTGCGCGTGGGTTAGCTTTGACCTCTTCCAGCAGTGCATTTAACGCGACTTCCAGTTTTGTCTGTTCATCTGCACTCAATACACCCACCGTGACCAACGCCTTAGACCACGAAACTGAGCCCACAATATCCTGCTCTGCTAGACGGTAATCAAACCGTAGTGAGTCATTAAATTGTTTAAAACGCTGGTCTGCCGCCTCACTAAACCGCCCGCCCCACAATGCCATAACCGTTACTCCTGATAATTACCGAAAAGGGGATTATCCCTAGCTGTAATATTGATAACCCAGCCTCGTCTCTCGTGCACTTTTTCGTGTATTCAGATGGGCACGGATGAACGAAAGCTATAACTAAAATACAGTGGCGCACCTTAGTGCGCCACTGTTCACGATGCTACTTACGACCTACCCAGCAAGTGCTTACTTCTTCTCGTTCAGTGCACGGATGCGCGAGGAGAGAGAGAATAAACGGATGAAGCCGCCCGCATGGCTGTGGTCGTAAACCTCATCTTCGCCAAAGGTGGCAAACTCTTCTGAGTAGAGGCTGTTAGGTGATTTCTTCTGGATTGCCGTGACTTGGCCTTTATACAGTTTCAGCACAACTTCACCGTTAACTTCTTGAGCCAGTGAATCCGCTGCCGCCTGCAAGGACTCGCGTAATGGAGCAAACCAACGGCCATCGTAAACCACATATGACATTTCCAAACCAACCTGCTCTCGCCACTTGAAGCAGTCACGGTCAAGAACCAATTGTTCTACGCCACGCAGGGCCGCCATCATAATGGTGCCTCCCGGTGTTTCGTAACAGCCACGAGATTTAATACCCACCAAGCGGTTTTCAACGATATCGACACGACCAACACCGTGTTTTGCCCCTAATACGTTCAGCGCTTCTAGGCACTGATATGGGCTAAGCGCTTTACCGTTGACTGCGGTAACACACCCTTTTTCTACTTTTACTGTCACCAATTCTGGCTGATCTGGTGCATCTTCTGGTGCTGTCGTCCAAACCCAGCAATCTTTATTTGAAGCATTCCAAGGGCTTTCTAATACACCGCCTTCGGTCGAGATATGCCATGCGTTCTCGTCACGGCTGTAAATCTTCTCTAGTGATGCCGTGGTAGGAATATTACGCACTTTCAGATAATCCAACAGCGCCTCACGGGAGCGCAGATCCCACTCACGCCATGGTGCAACCACTTTTAGTTGTGGTGCTAATGCGGTGTAGGTGCTTTCGAAACGAACCTGATCGTTACCTTTACCTGTTGCGCCATGTGCAACCGCATCTGCGCCAAGTTCCAACGCCAACTCTACCTGCGCTTTTGCGATAATAGGGCGAGCCATTGATGTACCGAGCAAGTAGCTGCCTTCATACAGCGCGCCGCTTTTCAGAACGGGGTAGACATAATCCTTGATAAACTCTTCACGCAAATCTGCAACGTAGCAAGAAGAAGCGCCAGAGCTAAGTGCCTTCTGTTCTACCCCTTCCAGATCGCTACGCTCTTGACCAATATCAGCCACAAACGCGATAACTTCACAGTTATCATAGTTCTCTTTCAGCCACGGAATGATAGCCGAGGTGTCTAAGCCGCCGGAGTACGCTAAAACGATCTTCTTGATGCCACTGTTTTTCATTTTGAGGTCCTTGAATACCTAATACGTAATATTAAGAGTCTATATTTAGCAGGGTTGCTTTATTGCGAACCCCTTATAAATCCAATTTTAAAACAATATGTTACTTATCTTATGGCGTATAGCATTACGCCAGAATGCGCGTGCCAATCGGTACACCATTAAATAAATCAGGCAGCCGTTCGGCGTGCCGCCAGCTTGCGATATCAACAGGGCGCCCTAATGAGCGAGCGGCATCTAATGCCGCATTCACTTTTACTACCATGCCATCGGTAATAATACCCTGATTAATAAGCTGTTCTGCTTTCTCCGCCGTCATCTCTGCAATACGTTGGCCCTTGCCATCTAAAATACCGCTCACATCAGAGAGTAAAACCAAGTCTGCGCCCAGCGTTGCCGCCAGCGCGGTGGCAGCTTGGTCAGCATTCACGTTCATCAGCTCACCCTGTTCTGTGATCCCAATAGAGCTGATAATGGGTAAATATCCGCTGGCTAACAGGGCATTCAATAGCGCTGGTGATCCGGGCTGTGCACTACCAACGTGCCCGAGTTCTTCGTTAATCTGGGTGACGTTTACCGAATTGCCATCACCAAGGCAGAGGCCAACCGCGTTAAGACCAGACTTCTTCGCCCATGCCAATAACGTTTTGTTTGCAGAGCCCGCCAATGCGCCAGTAATGATGTCGATTTGGTCCGCTGGCGTCACACGTAAACCCGCCTTCTTGATAACGGGAAGAGAGAGTTTCTGCATCAGCTCATCAACAATACAACCCCCACCATGCATGATGACCAGAGGCCGTTGCTGTTTCTGCTGATAGCTCACCAGTGCGGCAAACAGCTTATCCAATGCCTCTTCACTATCCAGCAAAACACCACCTAGCTTCACGATTAATGGATTCATCTTGTGCGATCCTTACAGTAATGACTGGGTTTCAGTGAACCCAAACCGTATGTTCATACATTGAATGGCCTGCGCCGCAGCACCTTTCAGTAAATTATCTTCTGCTGCCACAGCAATCAAATGTTGCCCTTGCACAGCAAAACCGAGATCACAAAAAGGAAGGCCGATAACCGATTTCAGCGCCGGAACCCCTTTATCATAGAGCCTGACCAGCGGCTTATCGTCGTAAGCATCATGATAGGCTTGTGTTACGTCTTCCGCCGTGACACCCGCTTTTAGACGGCAAGTGATCGTCGCCAAAATACCGCGAGGAAAATTCCCCAGATGCGGAGTAAAAATGACATCGGTGCCTAAATGAGCCGAAATCTCTGGTTGGTGGCGATGGGTAAACAAACCATAGGGTTGCAGGCTTACTTCACAGAAACTGGAGGTCATGCTCGCCTTGCGCCCAGCACCACTCACGCCGCTCACTGCGTTAATCACCGGCCACTGCGATGCATCAAGGAGTTCTTTATGGATGAGCGGTTTTAACGCTAACTGAGACGCCGTAGGGTAGCACCCCGGAACGGCAATGAGCTGAGCCTCTTTGATCTGTGGAGCCGCCCACTCCGCTAAGCCGTATACCGCTTTCTTCAGCCATTCAGGGTGCTGATGGGCAAAACCATAATACTGGGTATAGAACTCCGCCTGATCGACACGGAAAGCACCGGAGAGATCGAACACCACGCAGCCTGCAGCAAGAAATTGAGGAGCAAGATCGTGGCTGACTTCATGTGCCGTTGCCAGAAACACAACGTCAACCCCCTTTGCCATCTCTGAAACATCACTTATCGGTTGTAGCGGTAAATCCACGATGCCTTTAAGCTGAGGATGAATATCGGATAATAATTTTCCTGCATCTGCACTTTGTGTTGAGACCATTAAACCCGTTATGTTTATATGAGGATGGCGCTGCACATAGGCCGCCAACTCCGCGCCGGTATAGCCGCTCGCGCCAATAATTAATGCATTCATCATAGGGTCCATTACCTTGGTCTCTCTTTGCTAAATTCAGTAGATGTGCTGATTGAACATGAATAATTTCAGGGAACAGAATAAATCGGGTTCCTTTACCAATAGTGATAGTGTATTTTTATTCATTATTAATGCATGAATATTGATACTATCCAAATGAAAGGCTGTCAACAGTGAAGATGAAATTACCTCCATTTATTGAGTTATACAGGGCATTAATCGCCACACCTTCTATCAGCGCAACCGATGCTTCGTTAGACCAGAGCAATGAGGCATTAATCAATCTGCTGGCAGAATGGTTTCAAACATTAGGTTTTCAGGTGAACGTGGAGCCTGTTCCAGAAACTCGCAATAAATTCAATCTTCTAGCCAGTATTGGTGAAGGTAGTGGTGGGTTGTTATTGGCAGGGCATACCGATACGGTTCCCTTTGACGATGGCCAATGGACACGCGACCCCTTCATGCTCACCGAACACGACAATAAGCTGTATGGCTTAGGCTCCGCTGACATGAAAGGTTTCTTTGCTTTTATCCTTGATACATTGCGCGATTTGGATTTGAGTAAACTGAATAAACCGCTGCATATATTGGCAACGGCAGATGAAGAGACAACGATGGCAGGTGCGCGCTACTTTTCTGCTGCCACCCATCTGCGCCCCGATTGCGCCATTATCGGCGAACCGACCTCGTTAAAACCGGTCTATGCTCATAAGGGCCATATCTCTGAGGCGATCCGCATTGTCGGGCAATCAGGCCACTCCAGCGACCCAGCCCGAGGGATCAATGCGATAGAGATAATGCATGATGCCATTGGCCATCTTCTCACTCTGCGTAACCAACTTACCGAGCGTTATCACAACCCTGCATTCACCGTGCCTTATCCCACGATGAACCTTGGGCATATTCACGGTGGCGATGCATCAAATCGTATCTGCGCCTGCTGCGAGCTACACATGGATATTCGCCCAATGCCGGGTTTAACACTGAGCGATATGAGCGAGTTGCTGCACGGTGCCTTAGCACCTATCAGCGATAAGTGGCCTGAGCGTTTAACGATAGAGCCACTACACGCACCTATCCCCGGCTATGAATGCCCGAGAAACCACCAGCTCGTGCAAGTGGTCGAAAAGCTCTTAGGCGATCGCGTAGAGGCCGTAAACTATTGTACGGAGGCACCGTTCTTGCAGGAAGTTTGCCCAACACTGGTGCTCGGGCCAGGTTCTATTGAGCAAGCCCACCAGCCGGATGAGTTTCTGGCAACCTCGTTCATTCAGCCAACCAGAACGCTAATCGAGCAAGTTGTGAAGCAGTTTTGTTATAAATAGCGTTATCAATCACATCGAATGTGTTATTGGTTTGTGTAATAAATTTTCATTTACCGTGTATATAAAACAGATTACGCAATAAGAAAATGTGTCAATTGACGAAAGTGGCCTAACGTGGCTAGATAAAAGAGAGCTCTACGTCTTTAGGGTGAAATAAATTTACAAAATAAGAGCCTATCCCAATCGCACAAGGAAGCAGACACAGGGAATATTACAAGATATCGTGATTGGGATAGGCTCTAAGCTGGCAGGGGTCGAGGGGTCATATGAACGAACAGTATTCGGCAATGCGAAGCAACGTGAGCATGCTTGGCAAACTTTTGGGTGACACAATCAAGGACGCGTTAGGGGAAGATATCCTCGATAAAGTCGAATCAATTCGTAAGCTGTCTAAATCCTCACGAGCGGGTAACGACACCGATCGTCAGGAGCTATTAACCACGTTGCAGAATCTTTCCAACGATGAGTTACTTCCTGTCGCCCGAGCGTTTAACCAGTTCCTAAATCTGGCTAATACTGCAGAGCAATATCACAGCATATCGCCGCACGGCGAAGCCGCCAGTAATCCAGTAATCCTTTCAGATCTGTTTACCAGTTTGAAAGAGCGTAAACTCAGCGAAGACGATATTAAGAAAGCGGTTGAAGCGCTCTCTATCGAGCTAGTGCTCACGGCCCATCCGACAGAAATTACACGCCGCACCCTCATTCACAAGCTGGTTGAAGTCAACACCTGCCTGAGCCAGCTCGATCATAACGATCTCGCCGACTATGAGCGCAATAAAATTATGCGCCGTCTACGTCAGCTTGTTGCACAATCTTGGCATACGGATGAGATCCGCAAACATCGCCCAACGCCAATCGATGAAGCGAAATGGGGATTTGCGGTGGTAGAAAACAGCCTGTGGGAGGCGGTACCTGCTTTTCTGCGCGAGTTTAACGAGCAACTGGAATCCTCTCTAGGTTACTCACTGCCAGCCGATGCCGTACCCGTCCGCTTTACCTCTTGGATGGGTGGCGACCGCGACGGTAACCCTAATGTTACCGCCGAGATAACCAGCCATGCGCTGCTACTCAGCCGCTGGAAAGCCGCAGACCTCTTCTTGCACGACATAGAGATGCTGGTTTCCGAGCTTTCAATGACAGAATGTACGCCAGAGCTACAAGCACTTGCTGGCGGCGATAGCGTAACTGAACCCTATCGCCAAATTATGAAAAACCTGCGCGCCCGCTTAACCAGCACCCGCGCTTATCTGGCGGCGCGTCTAAAAGATGTCGATGCGCAGCGCCCTCACGATCTGCTGGTCAACAACGAGCAGTTGTTACACCCTTTACACACCTGTTATGAATCTCTGCAAGCCTGCGGGATGGGCATCATCGCCAATGGGCTGCTGTTGGATACGCTACGCCGTGCACGCAGCTTTGGGCTGCAATTGGTGCGCATCGACGTGCGTCAGGAGAGTACCCGCCACAGCGATGCACTGGCTGAACTAACCCGTTATCTCGGTATTGGTGATTATGCAAGCTGGTCAGAGCGTGATAAACAGACGTTCCTGATTCAGGAGCTTAACTCTAACCGCCCTCTCATCCCTCACCGCTGGGTGCCAAGTGCGGAAACCAAAGAGGTGCTGGATACCTGTAAAGTTATCGCTGAAGCACCGAAAGGGTCTGTCGCGGCCTATGTCATCTCTATGGCTCGCACACCATCAGACGTATTAGCTGTTCACCTGCTGCTTAAAGAGACAGGCTGTGACTTTATCCTGCCTGTAGCACCACTATTCGAAACGCTGGATGATTTGAACAACGCCTACTCCGTTATGAAGCAGTTGCTGAGTATCGACTGGTACCGCGGCGCGATTCAGGGCAAGCAGATGGTGATGATCGGCTATTCCGATTCGGCTAAAGACGCAGGCGTGCTTTCTGCCTCTTGGGCGCAGTATCGGGCACAGGAAGCGCTGATTAATCTGTGCGAGGAAGAAGACATCAACTTGACCCTGTTCCACGGACGTGGGGGAACTATCGGTCGTGGCGGTGCACCCGCACAGGCAGCACTGCTCTCTCAACCACCAGGCTCACTCAAAGGCGGGTTACGCGTTACCGAACAGGGCGAGATGATCCGCTTTAAGCTCGGCTTGCCAGACGTTGCTGTCAGTAGCCTGACGCTCTATACCGCTGCCATCCTTGAAGCTAACCTGCTGCCACCACCTGAGCCAAAACAGAACTGGCGCGACCTGATGGATGAGCTTTCTGCCGTTTCCTGCAATATGTATCGCGGTATTGTGCGGGAAGAGCCAGATTTCGTTCCCTATTTCCGTGCAGCAACACCAGAGCAGGAATTGGGCAAGCTTCCACTCGGTTCCCGCCCTGCTAAACGGAATCCGAAAGGTGGTGTCGAGAGCCTACGTGCCATCCCGTGGATTTTCGCTTGGACGCAGAACCGCCTGATGCTGCCTGCATGGCTAGGCGCAGGCGAAGCACTGCAACAGGCAGTGAACGAAGGCAAGCAGACTCAGCTCGAAGAGATGTGCCGCGATTGGCCATTCTTCTCTACTCGCATCGGTATGCTGGAGATGGTCTTTGCGAAAGCTGACCTCTGGCTGGCAGAGTATTACGACCACCGTCTGGTGGATAAATCACTCTGGAAGCTGGGCACCACATTAAGAACTCAGTTGGAGAGAGATATTAAAATCGTTCTAGATATCTCTAACGATGACCACTTGATGGAGGATCTACCGTGGATTGCGGAGTCGATTGCTCTGCGTAACGTCTACACCGATCCGCTTAACGTGCTACAAGCCGAGTTGCTGCAACGCTCACGTCAACACGAAGAGTCAGACCCACGTATAGAACAGGCGCTGATGATTACGATTGCCGGTATTGCCACCGGAATGCGTAATACAGGCTAGAGAAAGAGTTGAGGCCAGTTCCCATAAAGAGCTGGCCTCATTTTATGCTATTAAATCGTCCCTTTAAACCGTTGGCCTAACGCCCAAGGTATGGCAAATCGCATAGCTTAATTCAGCACGATTCAGGGTATAGAAGTGAAAATCTTTCACCCCTTCACGGCTTAAAATCTTCACCATATCCATAGCGATTGATGCACCTACCATTTTGCGCGTCTCTGCATCGTCATCCAACCCATCAAACATTCTGAACATCCACTGGGGGATCTTCACATTTGTCATCGTGGCAAAACGCTTTAGCTGGTTAAAGTTAGATACAGGTAGGATGCCCGGCACAATTTCCACATCTATTCCAGTGGAGACACAGCGATCGCGAAAACGTAAATAGCTCTCTACATCGAAGAAAAACTGCGTAATGGCGCGGTTAGCACCCGCATCAATTTTACGTTTCAGGTTAATAAGATCAGCCTGCGCACTTTTCGCCTCTGGATGAACCTCAGGATAAGCAGCAACGGAGATATCAAAATCCCCCACACTTTTTAGGAGCGAGACTAAATCTGTAGCGTACATTTCTGGCTTGCCACCCTCTGGTGGTAAATCACCACGCAGTGCAACAATGTGACGAATCCCGTTTGACCAATAATCCTGGGCAATCTCGCGCAACTGATCAGGGCTTGCATCAATACAGGTTAAATGCGGTGCTGCTTCTAAGCCTGTTCGCTCTTTAATGCCTTTAATAATACTGTGCGTTCTGTCTCGCTCACCCGAATTCGCCCCGTAGGTAACAGAGACAAACTTCGGTTTTAACCCGCTAAGCCGGTCAATCGAGCTCCACAACGTATCTTCCATCTCAGGGGTACGTGGCGGGAAAAACTCGAACGATACATTAATCTGCCCTTGCAGCTCTGCTAAACTTTGATTCAGCGCTTCTCTATGATTTGCGTGAAAAAAACTCATACCCGACCTACCCCATATTCCTTGATTACGCCATGTGCTGTTTTAGCTCTTTATAAACATCTATACGTTTAGACGTCTAGATAGAAAATGAATCAAGTTGCATGAAGAGTCAACTAATAAATCGATCGCCGTGGTGACATTGCTTCATAAATCATGAAATAAATTCACCACTAAACGTGATGGGAGTACACACCGCATATCCAATGCACGATTGTGAGAGATTGAAGCTCCTCACATAGCCTCATCTATACTCTCCTCAAAAAACAACCAAAATAAGTTTTTTTTGACGAAAAAACTTAAAAAGCAACTTTAAAATCAATAAAAAACAAAATAAAACACAAATAAGTGGTTTTAACCCCTTTAAAGGGTTGATTTTATCTGATTATCAGGTATAGTAAGCAGTATAAAGTCACAAAGTTGTATCCAAACACAACCGACGCACTCCAAACATCACATAGAACTAATCCCAATACGTGTTTTCTCTTATTGGGATTGGCTTTTAAAGGAGAACTAACATTGATAGTCATTTATCGAGGAAAAAGTAAAAATAATATTTTTCTTAACCTTCCCTAAAAATATCGAATGAAAAATAGTTCTACTTATATAGGCAACATCATCTGTCATAGGATGTGACGCTCACGATATATAAAAAATATAATATCGGACTAAATATCATGTAATTCTTTATGCCCCGAATTAATCTTCGGGGCTTTTTTATTTCTCCTTAATGAAGATTTGGAAGCAACTATGCCAATTAAAGAACCCCAGGAATTTAACCTAATCGGCAATATTCTTATATTTATCATGACAATTTTAGGTGCAACAGCAAGCTATGCATACAGAATATTAAAAGGTGAAGAATTTCGGTGGTCAATATTATTTCTTCAAGCAATTGTTGCTGTATTTGCTGGCGCATTAGTTATGCTCACAGCTAGCTATTATAGCTGGGCAGCAGAGGCTGCTGGTGGTATTTCTGGATTAGCTGGTTGGTCTGGTGCTGAATTTATTAAAACGTTAGAAAAACGTTTTTTAAGCCGTATAAAAGGAGAACGTAAATGATAACGGGCCAGAAAGGCATCGACCTTATTAAACACTTTGAATCGTTGCAGCTTAAAGCATATTTATGCCCAGCAAAAGTTTGGACAATTGGCTACGGACATACATTAGGTGTTAAGCCCAGTGATAAAATAAGTGAACCTCAAGCAGAACGCTTCTTACGAGCAGATTTAATTCAGGTAGAGCGAGACTTGCAAAAAATTATTCGAGTTCCACTCACTCAGGAACAATTCGATGCATTAGTTTCATTCACCTTTAATTGCGGTATTAGAGCAGTAAGCACATCAACATTAATTCGCAAATTGAACACCCGTGATTATGAGGGTGCGGCAAATGAATTTCCACGCTGGGTATTTGCTAATGGCAAAAAACTCGGCGGCTTAGAACGCCGACGCATACTTGAACGCAGGCTATTTGAATCGAAATAGTCTTATTTTATAGCTGATGACAGTGGCCACACACTCCTCCCTTAGTTGACTTCGAAAATAAGAAAGTGGTGCCTACCACTAAATATCTAATATGAATCACTAAAACAACAATAATTTCGTATTTAGATATATGAGCTGGCAGAGATTCCGCAAGAAAAAAAGAAGAAGCTAAATTTTAGGATATTAGGTGAGTTGGGCCGCTGTCGGAAGCTGACATATAGACAAGTTCACGCCAAATCAACATTTGAGGTTTTATGGCAACCATCATTGAACAGAAGCTTATCACGCTACTACAGCCGCTGTTAGCCGATGTACCACTCATTGTAAAAGGAGATTCGCCGACTCCAGGACAACCTTATGCAGAACTCAGCACCCTTTCCTACACCGCATTAGGCTTGAGTGATGAAGTTTCTCAGAAGGTTGACGATAACGGCTATCTAACCATCCGTGGTCAAAGGCGATCTGAAATTGCCGTGCATTACTACGGCCCCGATGTTGTTGAACAGCTAAGCAAAATCATCGATGGGCTAAACAGAGTTTCCGTGTCAGAGAAGTTTCAACTGGCACAAATTGGCGTAGAGGGAAGTGGAAAATTAAAGACAGAGATGAAAGATGACGCTGAATGGACACCAAATTCTGAAACTTATCTAAGTTTACACATCCACTATGCCGTCACTATCAATGACCATGTTGGCATCATTGAAACCGTTCACACCGCCCATGAAAACGGCGCAATAAAAATAAAATTAACGAGGTAAAACAATGGGTTCCTTGAATCAAATTGTAAATGTAAACATTGCCCTAAGCACAACTAGCGTGCCACGTGGCGTTTTTGGCGTACCAATGATTATCGCGCCTTTAACCGCATTTAGTGAACGTGTACGTGTTTATTATGACTATGCGGCAGCACAAGAAGATCAGCTACCAGAGCCAGTATTGAAAGCACTGAACGCCGTATTCAGTCAAACACCACGTCCGCAGATGTGTAAAGTGGGTCGCTTGGATGTTGAAACTGAAGCAGATGGCAACTCAGTGGTTAAAGTCGATACTTTTCCTGCACAACTTGCCGAAATTCAAAAAGAAGATAAAAACTGGTATGGCTTTGCATTAACTGAACGTCAGCCTGAACTTCAGTTGGCAGCCGCAGAATGGGCAGAAACGCAAGATAAGTTATTCTTCACGGCCAGTGCCGATACCAACATGACTATCGCTAGCGAAAACACTGATTTACTTTCTAAACTAGCTGCAAAAAACTTACTGCGTACTACTGTCATTGCAGATAAATATGCAGACGAACAGTACTTAGAAATGGCATGGATGGGTCGCTGTTTCACTATCGCTCCAGGTGGTGAAACGTGGGCGTTAAAACAACTTGCTAATGTAAAAGCAAGCAATTGGAGTGCAACTGAGCAGCAGACTATCATCAAAAAAGGTGGCAACACATTTGAACAGTATGCACCTCAAATTTTCCTAACCACACCAGGAAAAATGGTTAATGGTGAGTGGATTGATGTTGTCCGTTTCCGCGATTGGCTATCTGATTATGTCCAAACCAATCTAACAACTTTAATGATTAACCGTAATAAAGTGCCATATACCGATGGCGGCATTGCTCTTATCGTCAACAACCTAACGGGTAGTCTGTTAGAAGGCCAACGCGTCGGTGGTATTGCACCTGATGAAGTCGATTCACAAGGCAATAACATGAAAGGCTTCGTTATCACCTACCCACGCAGTGTTGAAGTATCGTTCCAGGACAAAGCTAGCCGCGTTCTTAATCTTTCTTTCTCAGCTCGTTTGGCTGGGGCAATCCATCTTACTAACATCAGCGGCAATCTGTCGTATGAACTGCAATAAGGAAAAATAACTATGTCAGCAGTACTTACAGGCACTTACAAAGGTGATCAAGTTTTCGTTACCGTCGGTCCAGTATTAATTTCAGGCTTTAGTGATGGCGATGCAATCAGTGTTAAACGCAACGTCGAGCTTTATACAAGTAAAGTAGGCATTGGTGGTGCCGTAGCACGGGCACGTAATGCAGATAAAACAGGTTCTATTGAGATCAAACTTCTCCAGACCAGTGCTGTAAACGATGCGCTTTCCGCCCTATTCTACGTGGATAACTTTAGCGAAGACGGTTCTCCCGTTCTGCCTATTTCTGTTTCCGACTGTAGTGGCCGTACCTTATGCTGCGCAGGTCAAGCATGGCTACGCGCCGTGCCTGAACTGGCCTTTGGTAAAGAAGTTGGCGAGCGCACTTGGGCATTTGAATGTGTTGATCTCAAACTTTATGTTGGTGGCAATTCCTAAGTGGGTGAGTAACTCATCTACTCACCCACCACTTTATTTCTAATAGAAAATACGTTAGTTCATTAACTGATTATAAGGAGGCTTAGTCCTCCTTTCTTATATGGAGAAATCTTGATGCAAACCGAAACCTTTATTATTGGTAACAGAGAGTTTACCGCTGGAAAAATGAATGCTTTTGATGCTGGGCGCTTATTGTTGAAACTAAAATCTATTATCGCTCCGGGTTTATCGCAGTTAGGCCAAGGTAAAAAATTGGAAAGCGCTAACGTATTAGATCTGTTCTCAGGACTAGATGAAAAAACCCATGAAGAGGTTATTTTTCCTATTCTAGCCGCAGCAGGTGCTTATTCTATAGAAAATAAACGCAAAATTGCCTCTGCGACAGATATGAATCTCTGCTTTACCGTTGATAATCTCCTCGATTTCTACCTCTTGGTATGGGAGGTCTTGAAGCTAAACTTTGCCCCTTTTATCGCACAGGTCGGCGCGCTTTTTGGCAACCAAGATTTACCGCAAGCGAAGAACGAATAGAAAGTAGCGATGTAGGAAAACTCAGCGAAGATCTGGAGCAAGAGCTCTGGATCTGGCGACCTATTATGGCTCAGCTCGCTACACTTGAGTCGGTAAAATCAGGGGATACCAGTACAGAGGATCTATTAAAGCTCAATGCGTTACTCGATATGCGTGACGCAATGCGATCTAAAGCGCAACAGGAGAGCCGATAATGAGCAATTCAACGGCCACATTAAAAAAAGACGCCGCGTTATTTGAGCAATTAACCAAAGTTATAGAACAACTAGCCGAGAAGTCAGACGAAGCAAGTAAAAAGCTTTTAAACATTGACTGGGAAGAAACCATTATCTCGGACAGAGTGGAAGACGTGGCCAATGCCCGCCTTAGCTCTATCATGGTGCATTTTGAGCAAACGACAGAAAAGAGCAAAACATGGGCAGAGAAAATAGCAGAAGCATCCCAAAAAGTACAAGATAGCTTCTCTAAGCTGAATGAAACTCTAGGGGGAAGGCTCTCTCTCGATGCCCTGGCAAAAAGCGCCGAAGATTTGCAGGGCCTACAAAAACGAATCGAAAGAATCAGCCAAAAGTTCTGTGACTCTGCCGATGGAATTTATTTCCTAACCCTAGAAGCCAATAAAGCCAGAATGGCTATTTCCGAGTATGGCGATGCATATGTGAATTTGGGGAAAAATGCAGAAGGTATGTTGCTCTCCCCAAAAGATGTCACAGATACATTAAATGCCATGTCGAATGCTTTAAAGCTAGGCACAGGCTCCGCAGATGAACAATCTGCAGCATTGGGCAACTTGATAGAAGAGTTTAGTCAGGGGCCGATAAAAGCCTCTGCAATGAAAACGTTTCTGGATAACTTAAGTGATACCACACTACAAGCCCTTGCTAAGAGTATGGGGAAAAGCGAAGAAGGTCTGATCAATTTAGCAGAGCAAGGAAAAATAACCGGCCAGAGCCTAAATAATGGTTTAATAGGTATTAGTCCCACATTACAGCAAAGTGTCGATAAACTTCCTATGTCATGGGGAACGGCAGTAACTAAAGTAAGTAATCGCTGGGATGACCTTATTTTCAACTTAGAAAGTAGAAGTGGTATTATTACCAAGATATCAAACCTTTTTATTCGTGGTTTTGATCTTGCAGAAAGAGCAATATACTGGTTTATCAACACCTGCGGTGGTGTTGAAAATGCCATGACATTAATTGGAGTAGCAATAGGGTTACTTTCTCTTGGGAAAATACTTCCGTTCTTCACTTCTCTAGGCAGTATATTTAGCTCGTTAAGTGTATTGACACCTATACTTAGCTCAGTTATTAAAGGCCTTGGCATTGCTTTGCGATTTTTGTTCTCGCCAGCAGGCCTAATTATTGCTGCAATTATTGCGATTGGTCTTGCCATTAAAGATCTTTATGACTGGATTAATGGCGGTGATTCAGTTATTGGTAATTTTCTTGGGCCTTGGGTAGATGTTAAAACAAAGCTTATTGCACTGTGGAATGAAATAAAAAATAAAGTAACATCTATCTGGGATAATGTTAAGAATTATTTCTCTACATTATGGGATGATGCCATTAATTCCTCTGTCGAAACTTGGGAGTCATTTAAAAATTATTTAAATGGTTTATGGAATGGCATTAAAGCTGATGCATTCTCAAAGTTTGATAACATCAAAACCTATTTATCCACCTTATGGAATAACATAGTCAATACTTCCATCTCAGCTTTGGAGTCATTTACAAACTATCTAGATAGTTTATGGTCCGGTATTAAAGCCGATGCATTCTCGAAATTAGACGGCATAAAAAAATACTTTTCTACGTTATGGGATAATATAGTTAATACTTCCACCTCAGCACTGGGATCGTTTAAAAACTATCTGAATAACTTATGGACTGGTATTAAAGCCTATGCATTCTCAGTATGGGATGGTATCAAGACCTACTTTTCTACGCTGTGGGATAATATAGTCAATGCTTCTACCTCAGCACTGGGGTCGTTTAAGAACTACCTGAATAATTTATGGGCTGGTATTAAAGCCTATGCATTCTCATCGTGGGACAGTATCAAGACCTACTTTTCTACACTGTGGGATAATATAGTTAATACTTCTACCTCAGCCTTGGGGTCGTTTAAGAACTACCTGAATAATTTATGGGCTGGTATTAAAGCCTATGCATTCTCAGTATGGGATGGTATCAAGACCTACTTTTCTACGCTGTGGAATAATATAGTCAATACTTCTACCTCAGCACTCGGGTCGTTTAAGAACTATCTGGATAATTTATGGACTGGTATTAAAGCCTATGCATTCTCATCGTGGGATAGCATCAAGACCTACTTCTCTACGCTGTGGGATAATATAGTCAATACTGCCATTTCAGCTTGGGAAACATTTACAAATTATCTAAGTAGTTTATGGGAGGGTATTAAATCCTATATATCTTCAACGTGGGATAGCATCACAGAATACTTTTTTACGTTATGGAATAATATAGTCAATACTGCCATCTCAGTTTGGGATTTATTTATAAATTATCTAAATGGTTTATGGACTAGCATTAAGACTTACGCCTTTACTATATGGGATGAAATTAAAGCATCACTTATAGGCAAATGGGATGAAATAGTAAATAGCGCCATCACCACTTGGGAAAATTTAAAGAATAAAATCACACAACTTTTTGATGAACTCAAAAAACACATTGAGGATGTTTTTACTTTCGACTCTACAAAGCTAACTAAAGGGTTCGATAGTATATTTAATGGTTTTAATGAACTTGTTGATGGCAGTAAGAAAATATTTGATGATTTTGTTAAATATCTTGATGGGCTCGCAACAGATATCATTGCACCATTTAAATCAGGCATTGAGGGTGCAAAGAACCAGCTAAGAAAAATTCCTGGGTTTAGCGCAATATTTGGTGATGATACCCCTGAAGAAAGCATCTCATTAGTCAATGACATTGTTTCAAAGGAGGTAATGTCAGGGACATCTAAACTGTCCAATGTACCTCTGCAAACTAATGAAAAAGTGCTCAGTCAAGCGCCATTCATATTGAAAAGTGCAAACGATATAGTAAGAAGCATCGATATACCTAATATTAGTCCAAGCATGGTGACCAATAGCACGACTAACTCTTATACCCAAGTTTCTATGAATAACACAGTAAATATTAATGTTTCAGGAAATGCGACTCAAGAGCAAAGTAAAGACATAGAAAATGCAGCCTTATTTGGAATATTACAAGGTTCGAAGTTATTAATGCAAACAATAGAAGGTGTTCAATCATGAGTCTAAGATGGGGTGTCTTCGCTAGTTTATTAAATAATAACGATCCAACTGTTAGCCTCAAAAGCCAGTATCTTAATATGGAATTTGATGTGGTGATGACAGAAAACCATACTTGGTCTGCAACACCAACCAATAACCCCGTTGAGAAAGGCAGCCCTGTATCTGACCACGTACAAAGGACACCTGATGAACTCACTATAAGCGGTATTATCAGTAATGCGCCGATGTATGGATATCTAGGGTTAGTTTCTGCCAAAAATGGAGAGGCTAGCGGGGAATCTGCTGTTAAAACAGCCTTCGATAATCTCTATAAACTTATCGATGACAGAATGCCGATGATGGTTTACACACGCTATCGCCATTATCCCGATATGGTGTTAACCAAAATAAATATTCCACGAAAACCAGAGGATGGTAACTCTATTGTCTTTACTGCATCGTTTAAACACGTTCGCTGTGTATCTACACTAGTAGTCGACTCCAAAGATGCTGGGATTAATCCTGAGAAAACAAGCTCTAAACCCGTTTCTCGCCAGGCACAGCCTAAAAAAAGCACTGGGAAAAAGTACCCGAAAAAACCTGGAAAAGAATCAGCATCACGGAATAAGGCGATAGCAGACTGCCTTCCCATCAGCAGACCTGATTATGCCCAAGTTAAACCCTAAATATTAACTGAGCTGGATAAAAATGAATGAATATCTTGAGGTTCCGCTTATTGCAGGACTTCCCGACCAGCAAATGGATATTACACTGGATGGGAAGCCCTTTTCTCTGCGAGTAACCTGGAATGAACGCTTTAGCTATTGGACTCTAAGTATTTACCATCTAACCGGAGAAAGCATTCTGAGCGGAATTAAAATGGTGAAGAACTTTCCATTATTACAACGCTATCAGACTGGTCTTATTTTAGGTGAGTTTATATTTTTTGATTATAAAAGCGGAAAGCCGAGGCCAGATTTTGACTCCGTAGGTAACGATCATACTTTAATCTACATAGCCAAATCTGAACTTTAATCACTCGTTATAGGAATCTGCAATATGCTATTTAATCGTGTCGCAGAATTAACCGTTGGCGCAGCAAATGAGAAATCTGTAATTATTCGTGATCTGCGATTTAGTTTTTCCATCACTAAAGATAATGATAAATCAGCCAATAATTTATCATTAAAAATTTATAATATGAATCAAGAAACTCGTAGCATTGTTGAAAGAGTAAATAACAGTGTCATATTAAAAGCGGGTTATGAACATGATATTGGTGCTGTAACAATATTTACAGGTTCTGTTATCAGTGCTTGGACGGAAAAAATCGAGAATAACATTATTACTTATCTCAGCGTATCTGATGGAATTTTACCTTTGCGCGATACAAAGATATCGCTGAGCTATGCACCGGGAATTTCAGCTATTACGGTACTAAAGGATGTTGCAGCTTCATTTAATATTCCTATTAAGCCTTATCCAAAGAAAATGGTGGATAAGACTTATACCAATGGTTATTCCTTCGTAGGTAAGGCCGATACCGCTATGCGCGATATTTGTGAATATCTTGGCCTTACGTGGTCTATTCAAAACCATGAATTGCAAATTCTTGATAAAAAGTCACCTATTGGGGAAGAGCTGGTAGTGTTAACCCCCGATAATGGTCTGATCGGTATTCCGAGCCGCATCGTTGATGCAACTCGTAATAAGCAAAAGGGGGAAACATCGCCGTCTACTGGTTTATTACTATCAGAAAGCCGAATGAAAAATGACAAATTTCAGACGGAAGGTTATCGAGTTAAATGTCTGCTTCAGCCTCGATTATATCCCGGCTGCTACGTTGGCTTGGAAAGCGACATGTTGCAATTAAATCCTAATAGAAACAGTACTGACAGCCAGACTCGCCCTCGGGCATATTTTCGCGCAGAAACCGTCACCCACGCAGGCGATACTACCGAAGGTAACTGGCTGACTGAGTGCGAATTAAAACCCTTAGAATAAAGGAGTTAGTGATGGCTGAAAGTACTAATTTACTACAGTCACTCCAATCACTGATCCAGTCTGAAACTAACCAAATTAATACCGCTATTGACGCGATTATTGAAAGCTACGATGCGGGTATCGCAAGTGTAAAACCGATACCCAAAATGAAGTTTATTGATGGGTCAGCTTTGGACTATCCAGTGATTCCTAAAGTGCCTGTTGTCTGGCCTCGCTTCGCAGGTGATGTTGCCGGTGTGAAAGGACCTGTTAGGCCTGGGGATAAATGCCTACTGATATTTTGCCAACAGGCATTAGATGACAGTGACGATTTGAGGCGTTTCTCTCTTAACGATGCCTATTGCATTGTTGGGGCCTTTGGCCCAGCAAAAGATCGCGGTGCAGAAAATACTCAAATGCAGCTCTACTTTGGCGATGCTTATGTCGCCATAACAGAGGAAGGCAAAGTCCTTATTAACGCTCCCGCCGGTGTCGAGATTACCACGCCTGAAACGCTCAATAAAGGACGCCTGACGACAGAGGGCTTGTTGACCTATCAGGCAGGACAAAAAGGCAAAGGCGATCTACTCGTCAGCAGTGGAGACATTCGTTCAGATAACATTTCTCTCAAGAAACATACTCATCGAGAGCACGATGGCCCAACCACAGGAGCAGCCCAATGATTGATTTAATGATCGATAAAGAGGGCGATCTCAGCCTGATAGGGGCTGATTTTCGTTGGGTTGATGGTACTGAACGCGTCAGGCAACAACTGCAAATAAAACTACAACTCTGGCAAGGAGAGTGGTTTCTTAATACCGAGTTTGGCACGCCTTATCTAAGCCAGATTTTGGGTAAACAAGTTTCTCTACAGGCGGCTATTGCTGCATTAAAACGCAGTATTCTCGATGTGGAAGGTGTTCAAGATATTCAGGAGTTCAGTTACACCGTTGATCGCCATTCTCGCCAATTGAACGCTGAGTTTACTGTGACAACACCTTACGGTCTCATTGAATATAAAGGTAATACATAATGGCACTGACCCAAACTGGCTATACACCTAAACGCCTATACGAACTTAAACAAGAATATGACCGATTGCTCACAGAGAGCTTAGGGCCCATTAATACCGAGCCTGATTCTGTTATTGGCCAACTTGAAGGTATTTGGGCGGAAGCACTCGCCAATTTATACGAGCAAATGCAGGATACTTATCACTCAATGTACCCTTCTAGTGCAGAAGGTGTTTCATTAGACGGTGCCGTTTCCTATGTTGGTATTACCCGTCTTGCTGCTTACCCAACTCAAGTTGTTGCTGCAGCCTATGGCCGAGAATCAACACTGCTGCAACAAGATGCTTTAGTCTCTGATCGTGTCACACAATATCGCAGCACAGCAGATACCGTTATCAGTCGAGCCAATGCGATTGATACTACGATCGAGATCGAGGTATCGAATCTCACAACCTACTCTTTGAATATTAACGGCGCTTTAATCAGCTTTATGTCTACGGCAAAAGCAACTGCCGAACAGATTATCAATGGACTTGGCAATCAACTGACACCAAAACAGTTTAGTTTCTCAAATCAAAGAAATTGCCTACAAATTTTCGCGACCAATGGCATAACACCCTTTGCTATTTCCGTTGGCGATAAACTAAAAATCACACGTATAGGTTCTCCGGTTCGTTTTATTGCCGAAAGTACAGGCCGTAAAGTGCTTCCTGTTGGCGCACTCAACCAGATAATCACTCCTCGTAGTGGATGGGATTCTATCGGAAACCTCGTTGCAGGAACGGTAGGCAGAGAGAGAGAAACAGATACAGAACTGCGCCAACGTTTCGAACAATCACGGCAAGTGCTGGGTTCTGCAACTGTCAAGGCCATCAGAGCAAGACTGTTGCAGGAAGTACCCGGAATAAATGAGGTGCGTATCTTCGAGAACCGCCTGAATGTTACATCGCAAGATGATATTCCCCCTCATGCGCTAGAAGCTCTCGTTGTCGGTGGGGAAGATCAAGCTATCGCCGATACGTTGTGGAACCATAAACCGGCAGGTATAGAAACTTATGGTACGACAGAAGTCTTAGTTCAAGATGAAAACCGTGATGGGCAACTTATTCGTTTCTCACGACCAACTCAGCACTATGCTTGGGTAAAAGTTCATGTCGGTGAACTTTATAACGAGGAAGCCTTACCAAGCGATGTGCTCACAGGGATAAAACTTGCTGTCGTACAACATGGTCAATCATTGGGTATTGGCGAAGATATTATCCTCCAACGATTTCTTGGGCCTATTTACGCTAATACATCGGGCTTAGGGCAACTCACCATTGCAGTTGCCATTATGAATAGCGAAAACGAACTCCCCGTTTACCAAACAAAGAATATTCCTCTCGACCGTCGAACTATTGCTCTTTTTGCGTCGAGTAGAGTGGAGGTAAGTGGCCTATGAGTTACCCCTATCGCAAAACAGCATTATCTCGACTCGTTAGCCAATTTAATGATAAGCCCCATATTTCTGGGTTAGTGCAATCAATGGTTACACCATTAGAAGAGATGGATACAGACCTTATTGAGCTAAAGATGCAGCGTTGGATCAATAGTGCAATAGGTACTCAACTCGATGGCTGTGGCTATATTGTGGGTGTGGCTCGTTTAGGGCGTAACGACGAAGAGTATAGAACAGCAATAAAAGCTCAAATATTAAGTAATATTTCAGCCGCTACCCCAAAGGCGCTGATTGAAGGTGTACGTTTTCTGACATCACCCGATGAAGTGCAATATCTAGAAAGCTATCCCGCTTGTGCTTTGCTATTTACCAATGGAAAACATGTTCCTACCCAAAGCCAAGCTATCTTGCAAGATATCGCGCCAGCTTCAATAGAGAATATCCCGCTAATGGTGAGCTATGGGCGAGAAAAGCCATTGCGTACTGGAAGGTTAAGTACCCCTCGTCAATTAGCAGCTTCGGAACAACCAGGTAAAAAATCATCACTCAGAACACATGAAGGCAAGTTACAAGTTAGCACGAGCAATCCGGAAGGTAATGCGAGATTAGCTGGAACCAAACTCGTTAAAACACCACTTTCTGCAAACGGACGTTCTATTAATGTTGGAATTGGTTTGCTGTCGATAGGTTCATTTGAACCTATCGAGAATGGGTATCACTTAACAGGAGTCTTTCAATGACCACTTTTGCAGAAAAAGATATTTCTTTTCCCGATGGACAACTTAATGTCGTACATCTCCCCGAAGCAATTATGCAAAATGGTTTCATACCGGAAACCAGAGATGCACCGGGAATGCCATTACCAGCACAGTATCTGAATTGGCTATTTCGCGATATGTATCGCCAAATTAATGCCTTGAAAAAAGAAGTTAGCGAATTAAAAAAATAATAGTTCTTCTCTGTTTATTTCTAAATTTCAAATCAACGCTATCCAATAATATCTATTTATAATTTAAGAGGTTTGCTATGGCATTTACCCCAGAGCAGGAAAGTGCATTGCTCGCTTTGCTCAATGAAAATAAGGTGACACTTTCTGAGTTACCCGCAGCAACAACAGTGAATAACGATGATTTACTCTTAACCCGTCAGGGTATTGTTGATAAATCCATTACCTCAAGCGTACTGAGATCATCTTTTTCTCCCCCTGCATCGTTGACTAAACCTGGCATCACGGCACTAAGTAATGCAGTGAACAGCAGCAGTGAAACCATCGCAGCGACATCAAAAGCAGTACAAACAGCGGTAGGTCAATCCCTGCAAAAAAACGCGAATTTATCGGACGTAACCAATGTTGAACAGG
>DF158888.1:97303-98207 GCA_000307305.1 Enterobacteriaceae bacterium B14 | reverse complement strand
ATTGATAGTCAGCGCACTCGGTTATCATCACAAAGTGATGCTTTTGAAGATCATGCTCATGATATGCCATCCAATCAAGGGTATGCTGATATTGGATTATCATATTCTGTAGAGGATGATATTTATGCCGCTATAAGTGATGGCTTATCTAGCGTTGTAGACGTAACTAGCACTGGGCAATGGGGCAAATATGGTATCCCTTATATCTATATACGAGCTGATGGCAAACCAGTAGCAAATAATAGACAGTTGGTCGGTGGCGCTACTGCTCCACATAGTGTTTTAAGAACTTATCGTGCAAGTTCAGGGTATGCCGCTCCAAATTCAGTAGTACCAAAAACATCCCGTGAAACACGCCCACGAAATATTGCATTTAACTATATCGTGAGAGCAGCGTAATAAATAAAAAGAGTGTTTTTTATTTTTATCTTTCCATAAATTAACATGTTTTTTTGGAGTATATTAAAATGAATATATTCGATTAAAAATAATTATTTTAAATATGTAAAAACTTACGCATCAACCCTTTAATAATTATATTAAAGGGTTGATGAATTCAGTTTATTAACTTATATAATGAGGTTTCTTTTAATAAAAAAGTATCTTATTTTTATGCAGCTCTCACGATATAGTTAAATGCAATAGACCGAGGTCTATTCTCAGAAGCTGTTGGTACCTGCCGAGATGCATCAATACTAATTCCTAGATCTCCTGTAACTAGGTCTGTTGCCCCTTGTGCCATACCGCTTCCGTTCCCTTTAACAAGTGATGACATAACTCCACTAAAATTATGTGATGGTAACCACCCAAAGCCAGATTCGGGACGCAAACCAAATGCTCCCGTTCCAGTTATGTTCCTTATTGCATCTCCTTGTTTACTCAATAACACTCGCCCAGTATCTAC
>DF158888.1:0-97033 GCA_000307305.1 Enterobacteriaceae bacterium B14 | reverse complement strand
TAAAATTCATCTATATTCTTTATTTTTTGAATGAATAATTAGTCTTGGTGAAGGAGACATTTATGTTTATCGGCTATGTTAGGGTGTCAACAAATGACCAAAATACCGAATTACAGAGAAAATCATTAATTAGCTCAGGATGTGAGCAGATTTTTGAAGATAAAATTAGCGGAACAAAATTTGATCGTCCAGGTTTAAAAAAAGCCATGAAGCACTTAAAGCTTGGGGATACACTCGTCGTCTGGAAGCTAGATCGATTGGGCAGAAGTGTAAGAGATTTAATCTCTTTAGTATCCAGCTTAAAATCTCAAGGCATTCACTTTAAAAGCGTGACTGATAGCATTGATACCAGTTCTGCTGCAGGGCGATTTTTCTTCCATGTCATGTCCGCGCTTGCAGAAATGGAACGAGAACTCATCGTAGAAAGAACATTAGCTGGACTAGCTGTAGCTAGGGCAAATGGGAGAATAGGTGGGCGACCAAGGCGAATGTCTAATGAACAGATGGAACAAGCCAAGAGATTACTTATTAAGGGCCATTCTCGTCGTGAATTAACACTATTATACGATGTAAGTTTGGCAACTATTTATAAATATCTTCCAGCAAATTAAATGGTTGGAATATAAAGTTATCCAACCGTACTTTATGAGGAGGAAAATCCTCCCCATATAGTAGAAATACCCTACAACAACCGCGCCAACCGGTTAATATCCGATTGAATAGCTCCCGCCGTCACATCTCTCCCTGCACCCGGCCCACGGATAACCAGTGGATTATCCCGATACCAGCGGCTCTCTATCGCAAAGACGTTATCGCACGGCAGCAATGAGGCCAATGGATGGTCTACTCTCACCGCTTCTACGCCCACCCTAGCTTTACCATTGGCATCAAAACGGGCGACATAACGCAGAACCAGTCCCAGCTCGTTCGCGGCCTCAAGGCGTTGTACCATCTGCTGATTCAACGCTTCGCCATCTTCAAAGAAGTTATCGACCGATCCCTTTATCGCACTCTCTGGCACTAACGACTCAACCCGAACCTGATTAGGTTCAATCTCATACCCTGCCTCACGCGCTAGAATGACCAGCTTACGCATCACATCCTGTCCAGAAAGGTCATCTCGTGGATCTGGTTCGGTTAAACCTTGCTGCCACGCCAATTCCACCAGCTCAGTGAAAGGAACAGAGCCATCGAACTGCAGAAAAAGCCACGATAACGTACCAGAGAAGATACCGCTGATAGCCAAGATCGCATCGCCGCTATCACGCAGGTCACGCACTGTATGGTTAATCGGTAGTCCCGCCCCCACCGTCGCGTTGTATAGCCAATGGCGTCCCGTTTTAGCAAAGGCATCTCGAATTTGGCGATATTTATCACCGTTAGATGCACCCGCCAGCTTATTCGCACTGATAACATGGAACCCGAAACTGGCATAGCTGAGGTACTTATCCGCAAGTTCCGCACTAGCCGTCACATCTAAGACAACCAGATCATCGAATGGGTGCTCACGCATCCAACGTAGCAGAGAGGCATCATCATGCGGTTGAGCCTCATCATCAAAGAATGCCAAGACTCTGCTGGCATCCACGCCTTTATAGTTCAAGCAGCTACGCTGACTATCGACCACACCCGCCAAAACAAACTCAAAGCCGCTACGGGCGGAAAGATTGTGTTGCTCGCGAGCAAATAACTCCAACCAGCGAGAACCGATATTCCCCTTGCCGAAAAGCACCAATCCGACACACTTCTCCGCGCGGAATAAGCTCTGGTGCAATCCCTGAATTAAGTGTTCCGTCGGCCCCACACGCAGCACTGCCGCCAGACTAATACCATCATCTGCTTGGCAGAAGAACTCCACTGGCTGATCTTTTAACTGCTGGTAAAAACGGTGGCTATGCAGCGGATTATTGCAAACACCAGCGCCAACCAGTGCAACTAAGGCCAAATCCTTACGCAGTTGGAGTTGGCCTTGTAGATCGGCATCCTGCAAGATTTGCAGAGCGCTATTGACCACTTCAGAGGTGTAGCAAAGCTGTAGCAAGTTACGGTCGGGATGTACGCCTATCGCCAACGGTTTAATCTGAGCTCGGTTAAGCACACGCTCAACCTCTTGCTGTACCAGACTAAAATTATTCTGAGTAGTCACCTGTAGATCGATCAAGCAGACATCATCATGGCTAGTAACTATCTTCGCCCCGGTGCCCGATGCCAGTACTCGCTCTATGCGTGTAGAGCCCTGCTCCGGCTGATAACTACAGCGCAGTTGGAGGTCGATATCGCTGCCAGAAACCGGTTGCAGTGTGCGAGCATGTAAAACCGGTGCCGCTAAACGAGCAAGTTCACTCGCCTCATCCAATCTCAGTAACGGCAACAGGCAAGCATCTTTCACCTTACGTGGATCTGCGCTGTATACGCCAGCAACATCGCTCCAGATAGTCACTCGCTCGACACCCGCTAGAGCACCAATTTGCGTAGCAGAGTAGTCACTTCCGTTACGCCCCAGCAGAACCGTCTCTCCCGCGTTATTACGAGAGATAAACCCAGTAACAACTAAGCGCTTATTCGGATTCTGGGCCATAAGCTGTTGCAGCAAAGGATAAGAGAGCCCTTCATCGACTTGCGGCTGAGGGCCGCGCTCTGCCCGCAGAAAATCCCGTGCATCTAGCCACGCAGTAGGTAAACCCATTTGATTGAGAACAGCAGACATTAACCGTGCCGACCACACTTCACCGTGACCAACAACTTCTGCATAGACAGCATCCGACAGCGTACCATCCAACAATACCGCCAGATGCTCCAAATCAGAGATAAAAGCCATGAGTAAAGGCGCGGCCTGCTCTTCAGGCAATACACCCGAAATCAGTTCGCTATGATAACGGCGTAGCGTTTGTTGTACCTGATACGCAGAAATACGGTCACTCTGGCTCAGCGTTAACCACTGAATCAATTGATTCGTTGTATTACCCGCCGCAGATACCACCATCATATCGCCAGGATGGCTATACTCCGCCATAATTCGCGAGACACGCTGATAACACTTCACATCAGAAAGGCTACTACCACCAAATTTATGCAGTTGCTGACCAACAAACGGCCCTGCTGTTCCTTTTGCGCTCATCAATTACCTCTTCGCTGCCGCCTGAAATGCATGTTCCAGATCGGCGATTAAATCTTCGCTATCTTCAAGACCTACAGAGATACGCAGTAAACTGTTTGAAATACCTGCAGCGATTCTTGCTTCTTCTGCCATTCCAGCATGAGTCATCGTTGCAGCATGAGAAATCAGGCTCTCTACGCCACCTAAAGATTCGGCAAGCGTAAACAGCGTTAAATTCTCAAGGAAGCATCTCAATAATGCTTCGTCGCCATCCAGCTCAAAACTGAGCATTGCGCCAAATCCTTTCTGCTGCTTAATGGCTATTTTGTGGCCAGGATGTTCTGGCAAAGAGGGATGATACAGCTTTTTCACCAAGGGTTGTTGCTGTAAATAGTGAATAACAGCTTCCGCATTTTTTTGCTGTTGAGCCATTCGAGGAGAAAGCGTTCTCAGACCCCGCAACAGAAGATAGCTATCGAAAGCAGCCCCCGTAACACCAATATTATTGGCCCACCATGCCAGCTCTGTTACTAGCTCTGGGTCTTTCGCAATCACCACACCAGCCACAACATCCGAATGACCATTTAAATATTTTGTGCAAGAGTGAAGCACAATATCCGCACCCAGCGACAGAGGCTGCTGCAAAACAGGGCTCATAAATGTGTTATCCACCACACTTAGCGCACCGACGTCACGGGCGGCCTGACAAATTGCGGCAATATCGACTACTCTAAGCAGCGGGTTGCTCGGGCTTTCAATGAGAACCAACTTTGGCTTTTGAGCAAGAGCGGCCTGCAGCGCAGCAGAATCTCCTTGATCGATAAATAGGACACGATAAGCGCCACGGCGGCTCAGGCTATCAAACAAACGGTAACTGCCACCATAGCAATCATGTGGGGCAACCAGTAAATCACCTGGTTTTAACAGCGTGGTACACACAAGGTGGATAGCAGACATTCCGCTGCTGGTTAAAACAGCGCCAGCACCGCCTTCTAATTCAGCGAGGGCGTTTTGCACAACATCGCGCGTTGGGTTGCCGCGCCGTGAGTAGTCATGTGCACGAGGTTGGTTAAAACCGACAAAATTATACGTGCTGGATAAATGAATGGGTGGGACGACACAGCCGTACTGTTCGTCATCATTTAACCCACCCCGAACTGCAATAGTAGCTTGCTTACGCGTCACGTTAATCGCTCCCCAACTAATAATAATTAAGAGTACGTGACCAAGATAATACCTTCAGCATGTAGCCGTCAATACATCTGGACATCTAAACTTCTTTGCGTATAGATTGAGCAAGATGCAAATAACCGCTAAAATCATGGCGCTTTTATAAAAAGCAGAGAGAAGTAAACGACGACGATAAACGCATTTTGCGCGTAACTATTGAATAAACCAGTTGAAAACTGAGCCACCGCCTTCGAGTGGTATGGTTTTCAGAATTGTTATTCTTGACTAAATTAAGGTATCCCATGGCTGAGTGGAGCGGCGAATATGTCAGCCCTTACGCTGAACACGGTAAGAAGAGCGAACAAGTAAAGAAGATCACTGTCTCTATTCCGTTAAAAGTATTAAAAATTTTGACCGATGAACGTACGCGACGTCAGGTCAACAACCTGCGTCATGCAACAAACAGCGAATTATTATGCGAAGCGTTTCTGCACGCATTTACCGGTCAGCCATTGCCTAACGATGAAGATCTGCGCAAAGATCGCAATGATGAAATTCCGGAAGCGGCAAAAGTATTGATGAGAGAAATGGGCATTAATCCCGACGATTGGGATTATTAACAGCCTGACGGTTGTCGCGACTGCTCAATATGGTTAGCAATTGTAAGCACTATGCTTGGTGGCGCTGGAATAAATAAAATCGTTGCCAAGCACTAAAAATAAGAAAGGCACCATCAGGTGCCTTTTCTCATGTCTAGCGAAAGAATTACTTCTTGCTAGAAATCGCGCCGAAACGCTTGTTGAAGCGATCTACACGGCCACCAGTATCAACAACACGTTGCTTACCAGTATAGAACGGGTGACACTCGCCACATACGTCCAGGTTCAGATCGTGACCCGCAGTTGAGTGAGTCTTGATAACATTACCGCAAGAGCAGTTTGCAGTAATTTCAACGTAATTTGGGTGAATACCTTTTTTCATGGGAAACCTCTAGTTAAGGCCGCGTCGCTATACGGTCATTTTTCGCCGCACACCACGCGAGGTGGATAATGTATCCAATGATATGGAATTATATCAAAGGTGGCGAATCATACAGAATCTGTTTTCACCATGCAATCGAAAACCACACAATCACGGGCGCTCAGTGTAGACTATGCCGTACCGAGCCGGTTTTTACGCCTAACAGATTTCAAAAATGTAGGAAGGTTTATGCCCGTCGTTCACGTTGCTCTCCCGGTGCCTTTAGCCCGGACTTTTGATTATCTGTTACCTGCCGGTGCTGCCACACCTGTTGCGGGTGCCAGAGTCAGCGTACCTTTCGGAAAACGGCAGGCCATCGGTATCGTGACTGGCGTCAGTGAGCACAGCGAGCTTCCTCTTGAGCAACTCAAACCTATACTCGAGCTACTAGACAGCGAATCACTCTTTCTGCCCAGTTTATGGCGCGTACTCAATTGGGCTACAGGCTATTATCAATATCCCCTAGGAGAAGTGCTCTTTCACGCGCTCCCAACCTTACTCAGGCAGGGCAAACCCGCTCAAGACGCCCCTCTGTGGTTATGGTTTGCCACAGAACAAGGCAAAGCAACCTCTCTAGACAGCCTCGCCCGCGCTCGCAAACAACAGCAAGCTATGGCTGCGCTGATACAACGTCCAATTTATCGCCACGAACTGAAATCACTAGAGATGAGTGAGCCGACACTACAGGCGCTTCGTCAAAAAGGGCTGGTGGATTTACGCAGCCAACAGCCCGCACCCACCGATTGGCGGAGCACCTTTGCCGTTAACGGTGAAAGGCTAAAGCTAAACACAGAACAGGCGACAGCCGTCGGTGCCATCCGTAGTGAAGATGATACGTACTCTGCATGGTTGCTGGAAGGGATCACTGGCTCTGGTAAAACGGAAGTCTACCTTAGCGTGCTAGAGAATATTTTAGCCAAAGGGAAACAAGCGCTGATCCTCGTTCCCGAAATCGGGCTAACACCGCAAACTATCGCCCGTTTTAAAGAGCGCTTCAATGCACCTATCGACGTACTTCACTCTGCGCTAAACGACAGTGAACGGCTAGGGGTCTGGCTGCGTGCTCGTCAAGGAGAAGCCGCCATTGTTATCGGCACCCGTTCGGCTCTTTTCACGCCTTTTGCTCGGCTCGGCATCATTATTATTGATGAAGAGCATGATAGCTCTTATAAACAGCAAGATAGCTGGCGTTATCACGCGCGTGACCTTGCCATTTTGCGTGCCCGTGAAGAGCAGATCCCTATTGTGTTAGGGTCCGCGACACCCTCATTGGAAAGCCTACAGAATGTCCGGCAGGGAAAATATCGTCACCTTAGCCTGACAAAACGTGCAGGTAGTGCCCAGCTAGCAAAACAACACATCCTAGATCTCAAAGGATTACCGTTAACCGCGGGCTTATCTCAACCGCTGGTGGCGCGCATGCGCCAACATTTGCAGGATAACAATCAGGTTCTGATTTTTCTCAATCGACGTGGATTCTCACCTGCACTGCTTTGTCATGAGTGTGGGTGGATTGCCGAATGCCAACGCTGCGAGCGCTTTTATACGCTGCATCAACAACAGCGCCAGTTACGCTGCCACCACTGCGATAGCCAACGCCCTATCCCTCATCAGTGCCCCTCATGTGGTTCAACGCAACTTGTACCTGTTGGTGTTGGTACTGAGCAGTTGGATGGAGAGCTACAGCGCTTACTGCCCGATATCCCCATCACCCGTATCGACCGAGACACCACAAGCAGAAAGGGCTCGATGGAAACACTGCTGGATGAGGTGCATCGTGGCGGAGCCCGTATTCTTATTGGTACACAGATGTTGGCAAAAGGGCATCACTTCCCTGATGTTACGCTTGTTGCGCTTATTGATGTTGACGGCGCACTCTTTTCAGCAGATTTTCGCTCTGCCGAACGTTTTGCCCAATTATATACTCAGGTTGCAGGGCGAGCGGGGCGAGCGGGAAAACCGGGGGAAGTCATTCTACAAACGCACCACCCAGAGCATCCCCTGTTGCAAACTTTATTACATCAAGGGTATGACGCATTTGCCCAACAGGTGCTGGCTGAAAGACAAAACGTCTTCCTACCACCGTTTACCAGCCATGTTCTCTTCCGTGCAGAAGACCATGACAATCAGCAAGCGCAGCAATTTTTAATGCAACTGCGTAATTTGCTCGAAGCAAGCCCACTAAAAGATGAATCACTCTGGCTTTTAGGCCCTGTTCCCGCCTTGCAGGCAAAACGCGCAGGACGATTCCGCTGGCAATTACTGATTCAACATCCGTCAAAACGGGTATTGCAGCAACTACTTACCCAAACTCGGCCCCTCATTTCGACTCTGCCATTAAGTAGAAAAGTGAAATGGACATTGGATGTTGACCCTATTGATAGTTAATCGCTAGCTGCAATTATGGTAAGTTGGCAATAAATTGCGAAACAGATCTAAAAAGCTAACATCTATCACGGGTTTCTCGTAATTAGGCAGCAACACTCACTATCTTTCTGTTTAGAATATCATTTAAGGATGCAGTATTCTGAATCAGGCAGAAACGCCAGCAAATTCTGGCAGAGGAGTAAGAGGTTGGAACAGAAAAAAATGATATCTATAGCAACAATGAAAGACGTTGCTCAGATGGCTGGTGTTTCAACAGCAACGGTATCACGTGCTTTGATGAATCCGGAAAAAGTCTCCGCGCCAACGAGGTTAAAGGTCGAACAGGCCGCCACCTCCGTTGGATACTCTCCTCATTCGCTGGTTCGTAACCTGAAACGCAATGAATCACATACGATCTTGGTGATCGTTCCCAACATCAGTGATCCTTTTTTCGTTGAAGTGATCAAGGGGATTGAAGAGACGGCAGCAGGCCACGGTTACTTAGTTTTACTCGGTGACAGCACCCAACAAAATCAAGAGAAAAGCTTTCTGAATCTGATTCTTGCCAAACAAGTCGACGGCATGGTGTTGCTAGGTTCAAATCTTCCTTTTGATGCCAGTAAAGATGTGCAGAAAAACCTGCCACCCATGGTAATGGCGAATGAATTCGCCTCTGAGTTAGAGCTACCTACTGTCCACATCGATAATTTAACTGCGTCATTTAATGCCATTCACTATTTACATCAACTCGGCCACCAGCGTATTGCCTGTATTTGCGGGCCGGAAAATATGCATTTAAGCCAATATCGCAAACAGGGATACATTCAAGCATTGCAGCGCAGTGGTATCGCGATAGAAGAGAGTTATCTTTTTTACGGGGATTTTAGCTATGAGGCTGGCGCTAAAGGTTTAAGCGCTTTAATGTCTCTACCTCAGCCCCCTACTGCCATCTTCTGTCATAGTGATGTCATGGCTATTGGTGCATTATCACAGGCGAAAAAACTGGGGTTAAACGTCCCTTTAGATCTCTCGATTATCGGCTTCGATAATATTACGCTTACCCAGTACAGTGATCCGCCTTTAACCACTGTTGCACAGCCTTGTTATCAAATTGGTCAACAAGCAATGCTATTATTACTCAAGCAGCTACAGGGACAAGCAGCACAAATAGGCTCATTGCTATTAGAAAGTGAATTATTAATCCGTGGTAGCACGGCGGCACCTCGTTCTTAGCCACCCCTAGTCAAATAGGGTAAGGGTGAGTAACATAGCCGCTAATTTTCTTACTTCATATTACTCAGCGAAATAATAGTGGCACAACGAGATTATGTAAGTCGTGGGCGCTCAGGCGCGCGGCGTAAAAATAGTAGTAGAAAAAACAACTCCTTTGGAGCTTCCAAGCTCATGGTGGCTTTGGCTATTGCTGTATTAGCCGCCTTCGCTGGTGGGCTATATTTTATTACTCAACATAAACCAGACAGTGTCCAAGTGTTACCCAATGAGCATGTGGTACCCGGCAATAATTTACCTGCCAAGCCCGAAGAGCGTTGGAGCTACATCAAAGAGCTGGAGAACCGCCAAGTCGGTGTCTCTCGGCCTGTTGATCCTACGGCAACCACACAACCGCCTAAAACTCAGCTTACAAACGAGCAACGCAAGCTTCTAGAACAGATGCAGGCTGATATGCGCCAACAGCCAACAGCATTGTCTGAAGTGCCATATAACACCCCGCGTTCGCCCGTTATTTCTACAACACCAACACAAGAGCGTGCACCACCAGTACAGCCTCAGCAACAGGTGACGCCAACGCAGCAGGCTACCCAGCCTGTCGTACAACCATCTGTGCCGCCAGTGCAAAAAACCGTATCTGAGCCAAAACCGAAACCAGAAGTAAAACCGGAACCTAAACCAGAACCGAAGCCAGAAGTAAAATCGGAACCTAAGCCAGAACCTAAGGCAGAGGATAAATCTGAGCGCTGGACACTACAGTGTGGCTCCTTCCGTAATACCGATCAGGCCGAGTCCGTGCGTGCCCAACTCGCATTTGCGGGTATTGAGAGCAATATCACGACTGGCGGTGGCTGGAACCGAGTGGTTCTAGGCCCTTATAACGCTCGTGCCGGAGCAGATAAGATGCTGCAACGTCTAAGAGGCGCTGGTGTATCGGGTTGCATCGCGCTTGGCATGAAGTGAAGGGTTGAAAAGCCAAATACTCTCCCCCATCTATAAAGACATTATCCCCCGCATGAGATTATATGCGGGGACATCTTTTCGTATGCAACGAGGGGTTTCTCGTGACAACAATCGTAAGTGTACGCCGCAACGGCCATGTCGTGATCGGTGGTGATGGGCAAGTAACTCTGGGTAATACTGTCATGAAAGGTAATGCCAGAAAAGTTCGCCGCCTCTATAACGATCAAGTAATCGCAGGTTTTGCGGGCGGCACAGCCGATGCATTTACCCTCTTTGAGCTGTTTGAGCGTAAGCTGGAAATGCATCAGGGTCACTTAGTGAAAGCAGCCGTTGAGTTGGCAAAAGATTGGCGCACCGACAGAATGTTGCGTCGCCTAGAAGCCTTACTGGCCGTAGCGGATGAAAATGCCTCTTTGATTATTACGGGTAACGGTGATGTCGTTCAGCCTGAAAATGATCTGATCGCTATCGGCTCTGGGGGCCCTTTTGCTCAATCCGCAGCCCGAGCCTTGCTAGAAAACTCAGATCTTTCCGCTCGCGATATCGTAGAAAAGTCACTCTCTATCGCAGGGGATATTTGCATCTACACCAACCGTTTCCAAACTATTGAAGAACTGCCGTCTAAGGCGTAAGGATTAAACTAATGTCTGAAATGACTCCTCGCGAAATCGTCAGTGAACTTGATAGCTATATCATCGGCCAAGATAAAGCCAAGCGAGCAGTCGCTATCGCACTGCGCAACCGCTGGCGCCGTATGCAGCTCAACGAAGAGCTGCGCCACGAAGTCACCCCGAAAAATATTCTGATGATAGGCCCTACTGGCGTAGGTAAAACAGAAATTGCCCGCCGTTTGGCAAAGCTTGCAAATGCGCCATTCATCAAAGTTGAAGCGACTAAGTTCACCGAAGTGGGCTATGTGGGTAAAGAAGTCGACTCTATTATTCGCGATCTCACCGATTCGGCTATCAAGATGGTACGCCAGCAATCTATAGATAAAATGCGCTATCGCGCAGAAGAGTTAGCGGAAGACCGTATTCTTGATGTTTTGCTCCCACCAGCACGTGATAACTGGGGACAAGCCGAATCTGGCTCTCAAGAGCAATCAACCACACGCCAAGCATTTCGTAAAAAGCTGCGTGAAGGGCAACTCGACGATAAAGAAATCGAGATCGATTTAGCTTCTGCGCCGGTTGGCGTTGAAATCATGGCCCCTCCAGGCATGGAAGAGATGACGAATCAGCTTCAATCCATGTTCCAGAACCTGGCAGGCCAGAAGCAAAAATCTCGCAAGCTAAAAATCAAAGATGCATTCAAACTGCTGGTGGAAGAAGAAGCGGCAAAACTGGTTAACCCAGAAGAGCTAAAACAGCTCGCTATCGAAGCCGTAGAGCAGCACGGTATCGTGTTTATCGATGAGATAGATAAGATCTGTAAGCGCGGAGAAACTTCCGGCCCAGATGTCTCTCGCGAAGGTGTTCAGCGCGATCTGCTACCTTTAGTCGAAGGCTGTACGGTATCGACCAAACACGGCATGGTGAAGACCGACCACATTCTGTTTATCGCCTCTGGCGCTTTCCAAGTCGCTAGCCCATCGGACCTTATTCCTGAATTACAAGGTCGCTTACCGATTCGTGTTGAGTTAGAAGCCCTAACTAGCGGCGACTTCGAGCGTATCCTAACGGAACCAAGCGCATCCCTGACAGAGCAATATAAAGCACTGATGGCCACTGAAGGTGTTAACATTGTCTTCGAGCAAGAAGGTATCCGACGTATTGCTGAAGCCGCTTGGCAGGTGAATGAGCGTCTTGAGAACATCGGGGCACGCCGTCTGCATACCGTGCTTGAGCGTTTAATTGAGGATATCTCTTACGAGGCAAGTGAGATATCGGGCCAAACTATCAGTATTGATGCTGAATATGTCCGTTCTCACTTAGATGAACTCGTTGCAGATGAAGATCTGAGCCGATTTATTCTATAATTCACGTCATACGTTCGAATAGCTATTTTAATGGGAGGCTTTAGCCTCCCATCGTTATTTAAATCGTAGAGACTGTGTCTGATACCCCTCAAGCCATGAGGTATCCCAACACTAGACTTACAAATAAAGCGCTATTTATAGCAAGCTGACTATTGCGTCACTATAAAGTACATCACCATAATAGTAATAACGTCTGTTGAAAGCAGTAACCCATAGACACTGATTTCTTAACTTATTTGAAGCGAAACATGAGCCAATCACACTCAATCAGTAGAACTACCGCCTGGGTAGAAAGCCTGCGACCACGCACATTACCCCTAGCGCTGGCCTCAATTATTACAGGCTCCGCATTAGCATACTGGTTGCACCATTTTAAGCCTGCTGTCGCCTTTCTGGCGCTGTTGACTGCAGCTATGCTGCAAATTCTCTCTAATCTGGCAAACGACTATGGCGATGCAGTAAAAGGCAGCGATACCGAAGAGCGCATTGGCCCTTTGCGCGGTATGCAAAAAGGCGTTATTACCCAAGCTCAAATGAAGAGAGCATTACTCTTAACCGTGCTGCTGACTATCGTTTCTGGCCTCGCCTTAGTGGTTGTCGCTTGTGAAAAACCAAGTGATATCCTAGGTTTTTTACTGCTTGGATTAATCGCAATTATTGCCTCCATTACTTATACCGTGGGTAAAAAACCTTATGGTTATATGGGGTTGGGCGATATCTCGGTGCTCATATTCTTTGGCTGGCTCAGTGTGGCAGGAACAGTTTATTTGCAATCGGGCTTTTTTGAAGGAGTCGTGATACTGCCCGCAACAGCCTGCGGTTTACTTGCTACTGCTGTTTTAAACATCAATAACTTACGTGATATTGATAACGACCGAGCCAACGGCAAAAATACCCTTGCGGTACGTCTTGGCCCTCAAGTCGCCCGCTACTATCACCTCTTTCTACTGATAAGCGCCGTTATCTTCCTTGCCCTCTTTACCCTTTTAAATCTACACGGCTGGAGTGGATGGTTGTTCTTACTGGCAGTGCCAATGTTATGCAAACATGGGATAACCGTGTTACGTAATCCTAATGCGGCAGACATGCGCCCGCTGCTAGAACAGATGGTAAAGGCCGCACTACTAACAAACCTGCTCTTCGCTATAGGCCTTTTACTCAATTAATTCTATTGAGGTTATTTGCCGCAAGATAAGCGGCAAATAACCTATAATTATCCCCCATCACATTATTTCCCCGCTTTATAACCTCATTTTTGCCAATCTGCCTAAGATAGGGATATACTGGAAATTCCTGCAGCAAATGGACGCTCATCTATGAAATACGATACTTCCGAACTATGTGATCTCTATCATGGAGAGGTAAACGTTGTTGAACCTCTTTTCTCTAACTTTGGCGGGCGTACTTCATTTGGTGGACAAATCACTACGGTGAAATGCTTTGAAGATAATGGCTTGCTATACGATCTACTCTCAGAAGATGGCCTAGGACGCATTCTGCTTATTGATGGTGGTGGTTCTATGCGCCGGGCATTAATCAATTCCGATCTGGCGAAACTGGCTGTTGATAATCGCTGGGAAGGATTGGTCGTTTATGGCTCGGTTCGTCAGGTGGATGAACTGGCTGAATTAGACGTGGGCATTCAGGCTCTCGCTGCCATTCCTGCCGGTGCCGATGGTGAGGGCATTGGTGAAAGTGATATTGGTGTAAACTTTGCTGGTGTTACTTTCTATACTGGCGACCACCTCTACGCAGACAATACAGGCATTATTCTTTCAGAAAACGCACTCGATATAGAGTAAGTTTCACCGCTCAAAATCCATAAATATGGATTTGCCACAAGGGCGATAAGTTATCGCCCTTATGAATTATATCCTAGACATCATCCATCTTGCCCAGTAATGCACGCAGACGTTCCTGCCAAGCAACCTGTTCAGATTTCAGCTGTTCATTTTCACGAACTAATGCTTCGCGGTTACCGGATGCATCCTGAACCTCATGAGAAAGGGTTTTATTTTTCTCTTTTAATTCTTCAATTTCCATCTGCAACAGCGTAATGGTATCGAGCGCCTGTTGAACTTTGGCTTCTAGTTTTTCAAATACTTCAAATGACATTCTTAAATCCCCTCATGACCATAAGGCGTAAATTTTATGCTAATGCTGCTATTTTACGTTCGCCACTCTCAGAGTGCTTCAGCTTGATTCGGTAAACCATAACCCGAAGCGTAGTTCGATGTTAATGGAATATTGCTTCAAACAATCGAATAAAACAGACATTTTGTAGCAAAAAAGATGCCGGAACCCCGATTGTAAGTACCCTATCTAGTGCTGTCTAGCAGTACCTGTAAAACCTTTACCAACTCTAATGCTTTTGGATATAGAGCCTTCACTCTATATCCATTTCTATTTATATTTTTTAACAAAATTGAGTGAAAAAACATCCGTCAACTACCGCAACATAGCCCAATAAAGTGCATTTATTGAGCATAAAACGCTTATTTTTATGACCTATAACACACATTTAAAGTTCGTTATTTTTCGTTTTATATCGTTAACGATATATTTACATCACCTCAGCAAAAAAATGAGGGATGACTGTCCATATAAGTACTGTCCACGTGAACTAAAGTAAGCAATTTTCGTTATCGGGATACCACTATGAATAAGATCGCTACGCCCTCATTAATGGGCCAATGTATTGCAGAGTTTCTAGGGACAGGGCTCTTAATCTTTTTTGGTGCAGGGTGTGTTGCTGCCCTAGTTGTTGCAGGGGCAAGTTTAGGCCAATGGGAAATCAGCATTATCTGGGGGCTAGGTGTTGCCTTAGCTATCTACCTGACCGCCGCTATCTCCGGCGCACATCTTAACCCCGCCGTCACTATCGCACTTTGGCTATTCGCCTGCTTTGAGCGTCGAAAAGTCATTCCTTACATTATTGCCCAGATAGCGGGGGCATTTTGTGCTGCTGCACTAATCTACTTGTTATATCAAGAGCAGTTTATTCATGCAGAAACCGTTGAACATATCACCCGTGGTAGTCTCGCCAGCCTTAAGCAAGCAGGCGTCTTTTCAACCTATCCAAACGCGTTGATTAGCGTACAAAAAGCATTCTTAGTTGAACTGGTGATTACCGCTATCCTGATGTGTTTGATTCTGGCCTTAACCGATGATGGTAACGGCATCCCAAGAGGCCCTCTGGCTCCTCTGCTGATTGGCCTGTTGATCGCAGTTATCGGCGCATCCGTTGGCCCACTGACGGGCTTTGCTATGAACCCAGCGCGTGATTTCGGCCCAAAACTGTTTACCTGGCTCGCGGGATGGGGCAACGTAGCACTGACGGGTGGACGTGATATTCCTTACGTCTTCGTCCCACTCCTAGCACCTATTGTCGGAGCCTGTCTGGGTGCACTGTGCTACCGCTCGCTGATTGGGCGTAATCTGCCTTGCGACGTTTGTATAACGGATGATGCTAAAACGATATCCCCTAAGTAATACTCCGCCAACTCATACGGAACTTATTGTTATGACGACAGAAAAAAAATATATCGTCGCCCTCGATCAGGGTACGACCAGCTCCAGAGCTGTCGTGTTGGATCATGAAGCGAATGTGATTGGTGTATCTCAACGCGAATTTACACAGATCTATCCGCAAGCTGGCTGGGTAGAACATAACCCAATGGAGATATGGGCAACCCAAAGCTCAACACTGGTTGAAGTGCTCGCGAAAACCGGAATCAACTCGGATGAAATCGCGGCAATTGGGATTACTAATCAGCGTGAAACCACTATCGTGTGGGACAAAGTAACGGGCAAGCCTATTTATAATGCCATTGTCTGGCAATGCCGCCGTACCGCAGAGATTTGCGAAGAACTGAAACGCAATGGTATGGAGGAGTACATCCGCCAGAACACTGGGCTGGTGGTCGACCCCTATTTCTCCGGCACAAAAGTGAAGTGGATACTCGACCACGTTGAAGGCTCCCGCGAGCGTGCAAAACGCGGCGAATTACTGTTTGGAACAGTCGATACTTGGCTCGTGTGGAACATGACACAAGGTCGCGTTCACGTGACTGACTACACCAACGCGTCACGTACCATGATGTTTAATATCCATACTCTGGAGTGGGATCAAACGCTGTTAGACGCGCTAGATATCCCCCGAGAAATGCTGCCATCCGTTCGCCCTTCTTCCGAGGTTTATGGGCAAACCAACATTGGAGGTAGAGGCGGTACACGTATTCCTATCTCAGGCATTGCGGGCGACCAACAGGCTGCACTGTATGGCCAGCTATGCGTTCAACCAGGCATGGCAAAAAATACCTATGGTACGGGCTGCTTCTTATTAATGAATACCGGTAAAGAAGCGGTGAGATCGAACCACGGATTACTTACCACTATTGCCTGTGGCCCTCGCGGTGAAGTCAATTATGCGTTGGAAGGTGCCGTATTCATCGGCGGCGCATCAATACAGTGGTTGCGTGATGAACTGAAGCTCATTAACGATGCTGCCGATTCTGAATATTTTGCCACTAAAGTAAAAGACACTAATGGCGTCTATGTTGTACCCGCCTTTACTGGGCTAGGCGCACCTTACTGGGACCCTTACGCTCGCGGAGCCATCTTTGGCCTCACCCGTGGCGTCAATGCGAACCACATCATCCGAGCAACGCTGGAATCAATCGCTTACCAAACACGCGATGTTCTAGATGCCATGCAAGCCGATGCAAATACTCGCCTGCAAGCGCTACGCGTGGACGGTGGCGCAGTATCGAATAACTTCCTGATGCAGTTTCAGGCCGATATTTTAGGCGCACGAGTCGAACGCCCCGTGGTACGTGAAGTTACCGCACTGGGTGCCGCTTATCTCGCGGGCTTGGCTGTCGGCTATTGGGGCGATTTAGAAGAAGTTCGCAGCAAAGCCGCTATTGAGAAAGAGTTCCGCCCAGGTATTGAAACGGTAGAACGTAACTACCGCTACCGTGGCTGGAAAAAAGCCGTTACCCGCGCCCAAGCGTGGGAAGAACACGATTAATGCACACGTGAAAGAGGCTCCAAGAGTCTCTTTCACTTCCCACCCCAGCCCATCCGCAAACACTCAAGCCAGCACATGCCAGCTATGGTAGAATTTCATACAGTAAATCCCGCAAATCTATCTTCTCACTTCTAAAAACACAGGTTTATCCATGAAACGTGAATTAGCCATTGAGTTCTCTCGCGTCACCGAAGCTGCCGCTTTGGCTGGCTATAAGTGGTTAGGTCGTGGTGACAAAAATGCTGCCGACGGCGCTGCCGTAGAAGCCATGCGCATCATGCTGAATAAGGTCGACATCAGCGGTGAAATCGTTATTGGTGAAGGTGAAATTGATGAAGCCCCTATGCTTTACATCGGTGAGCGAGTAGGAACAGGTACAGGCGATGGTGTCGATATCGCGGTAGACCCTATCGAAGGGACTCGAATGACCGCAATGGGGCAAGCTAATGCCTTAGCTGTTTTAGCCGTTGGTGAAAAAGGGTGCTTTCTTCATGCACCTGATATGTACATGGAGAAGCTGGTGGTTGGCCCAGAAGCAAGGGGCGCAATTGATTTAGCTCTGCCATTAGTTGAGAACCTACGGCGCATCGCCGTTAAGCTGAATAAGCCTCTGTCTGAGCTCACAGTGACAACGCTGGCTAAGCCACGCCACGATAGTGCTATTGCTGAAATGCAGCGTTTGGGCGTGAAAGTGTTTGCCATCCCTGATGGTGACGTCGCGGCTTCTATCCTTACCTGTATGCCAGAAAGTGAAGTGGATGTGATGTACGGCATCGGGGGTGCACCGGAAGGCGTGATTTCTGCCGCCGTTATCCGTGCTCTGGACGGCGATATGCAAGGCCGTTTGCTACCTCGTCATGACGTTAAAGGGGACTCCCCAGAAAACCGTCGTATCGGCGAAAGCGAGCTGGCCCGTTGTAAAGAGATGGGCATCGAAGCCGGTAAAATTCTGATGCTAGATGATATGGCACGCAACGATAACGTGATTTTCTCTGCCACTGGCATCACTAAAGGTGATTTGTTGGAAGGGATATCGCGCAAAGGAAACATGGCAACAACGGAAACACTGTTGATCCGCGGTAAATCACGTACGATCCGTCGCATCCGTTCGACTCACTTCCTCGATCGCAAAGATCCTGCGTTGTGTGAGCTTTTTCTGTAGTCCCTTTGTTATAGACCTTTCACGAACCGATACTCCGCAGACAAAAAAGCCCGGAAACCGGGCTTTTCAAAAAGGAGTCAATATCAGTTACTGAACCGGATGCCCCGAATGGTGCAAACGATAGGCCATCGGCGCCCAACATACTAATATCAATAGGGCCATCGCTAACATTAAAATACCAACACTCTCCTGACCGTGATGCGGTAATAGTGCAGACAGCCAAGCGGCAATACCGGAACCAATATTCTGCGAGCCCCCCACCAAAGCCCCTGCTGCTCCGGCCAAATAAGGGAAAGGCTGCATTGCCCCCGTCGTTGCCAGCGGAAAAAGCATACCTGCCCCGAAAAAAAATACGGTGGCAGGAACCAAAAGCGTCCACAGATTCATCACACCAAACCAAGCCGGCGCCCACATCATGATACCAGCACATAAACAGCATATGACGGAGTGCCACATCAGCGTCGTGAAGCTATGCCCCTTGCGCCCTGCATACCAAGAACCAAAAAAAGCGGCAGGAATAGGCAGAATGAATAATAAACTCACCGTAAGTGGCGCTAGCCCTAACATGCTCCCCATTAAGACACCCGCGCTTGCCTCAAAAACAGCAACACCAGCTAGCCCACCGACAAGAATTAATAGATAGCGGCTAAAAGCAAGATCGCTGAGCAAAAAGCGGTAGCTCGCCAAAATACTGCGCCTTTCACTTTGTTCTGGCCGTGTCTCTGGAAGAAGAAAGAAAATACTGATAGCGACGCTGCCACACAGCAGCAGCAAGAATCCATAAGAGGCTCGCCAGTTGAAAATATCGGATAATACCCCTCCGATAAGCGGTGCAAGCAACGGACTAACCAGAATCCCCATATTAAGAAGGCTGTTTGCACGACGTAACGGTTCGCCTTCAAACAGGTCTCGAGGCATGGTTCTGGCCATAACGCCCCCCACTCCCGTACCCATGCCTTGTAAGGCACTCGCCATCACTAACATGGAAAGCGTCGTTGCCAACAGAGCACCCACCGCTCCCACAAGGAAAATAACCAACCCAATGAGTATGATAGGGCGACGACCAAATCGGTCAGACAAAGGCCCATAAATGAGTTGAGAAGCCCCGTAAGTGAGTAAATATGCAGCCATCACTTTCTGGACGGCAGTGCCACTCACACCAAAACTGTGGGCAATATCATTAATTGCTGGAACATTAATGGTTTGGGCCATTTGCCCGACAGCAATAAGAAGGATCAAGATCAGGAGAAGATGAAAGCTATCTAGTTTTTTCATTAGTAATAATTAACTATTCATGATGACTATGGGTCATCAAAATGCAAAAATGAGACACACACTTACTTTTAAGTGGCATAATCGGCATAAAATACCAAAAATACCCATTTTAATGAACGAGTGTTCCATAAAGAAAATTTCCACTCGGAACCATTTATAACCAATTGTGTACAATTTTTTTGACACTAAAACTGTTACCATCCTATTTGTTGCTACTTACGGTTGAGTAACGCCATGTATACCGTGTAAACGCATTAATGACTCCATAAGGACTGGATATATGAAAACGGCAGACCTGATTTTATTACAACTCAAAAGTTTGGGCCCCCATTCCGCTAAGATGCTGGCAGAAAAGCTCTCAATGACGACCATGGGCGTCCGTCAGCACATGCAACATCTGGAAGAAAAAGAGTTAGTGTGTCACGAAGATGTCAGAACTAAGGTAGGTCGCCCTACACGCTTTTGGTCTCTCACTTCCGATGGGCATGCGCAGTTTCCTGACCGCCATAATGTTCTCTCTAGCACCCTATTAGAATCTACAATAGAGATATTCGGGCAAGATGGGCTGGATAAACTCATTCACTCACGCGAAGACAAACTCTATACACGCTACTCCGCAACGTTAGATACCTGTGATACGCTGGAAGATAAACTACAGGCGTTAGTCGATTTTCGGCAGAAAGATGGCTACATGGCAGAGCTCATCAAAACCGATGATGGGCTTTTCTTGCTAGTTGAAAATCACTGTCCGATCGGGGTTGCGGCTCAGACTTGCAGTACTCTGTGCCACTCTGAAATTAAATTGTTCCACAGACTACTGGGCGATAAATATAGCGTTGAGCGTACCGAACATATCGTTTCAGGCTCACGCCACTGCGCCTATGTGGTTACTCCACGAGAGAGTTAATCAATGGCTGAATGGGTTACGGGTACGATTTCTCATATTGAGCGCTGGACAGAAAATTTGTTCAGCATCAGGTTAAAAGCCCCCATATCAAATTTTACTGCGGGGCAATTTGCCAAGCTAGCATTGGATGTCCACGGTGAAAAAGTGCAGAGAGCATACTCTTATGTTAATGCGCCCAGTGACGATAGGTTAGAGTTTTACTTGGTCACTGTTCCTGAAGGAAAACTCAGCCCATCACTCCACGCGTTACAGGAAGGTGATTCTTTATTCGTCACGCAGGAAGCTGCGGGTTTCTTTGTCCTCGAAGAGATCCCACATTGTGAAACGCTATGGATGTTGGCGACAGGAACCGCTATTGGCCCTTATCTATCCATATTGCAGGAAGGGCGAGACCTTGAGCGCTTTCAACATATCATCTTGGTCCATGCTGCACGCTTTGCGCATGACCTTAGCTATCTGCCACTCATGCAAGAACTACAGCGCCGTTACGCAGGCAAGTTAACGATACAAACCATTGTTAGCCGAGAAAATGCAGAAGGCTCCTTAACTGGACGAGTGCCCGCCCTCATTCAAAATGGCTCTCTCGAAGCGGCCGTCGGCCATAAGCTGACAGCAGAAAACAGCCACGTAATGCTATGTGGTAACCCACAAATGGTACGCGATACCCAGCAATTACTGAAAGAGCAGCGAGAGATGCGCAAACACCTTCGCCGCAAGCCGGGGCATATCACTAGCGAGCAATATTGGTAATAACGCCGAGTACTGATATCTCTATTTTCAACAGGCTGGCAATCAGTAATGAGTATTATTAATATTCATTACTGATATGATTCTTATCTTGCCATGCTTCATGTTGTCGTTGTGGTGTTTCACATTATCGTTATGCTGCCGTGGCTAATATGTACATAATCAATGTCTACTCGCTCATTTTGGACTGCGTTCTCTATCTGTACTGAGCTACACTAAGACTCTCTAATCTGTTCTCACACCCTGTTTATACTGGAGATCGTGATGAATAATGCGTCATTCATGTTGATGCTTGCTGCTCTCATACCCGTATGCTCTTATGCCGAAGAGGTGAAAAGCAGTCAGCCCATAACCCAGACAACAACAGAAGAAAACAGCACAATTGCTGCACCGGTCACCCCTTATTTAATGAAGGGCGCCCCCACATTTGATTTAACGCTGGAGCAGTTTAGAACAAAATACAATAGCGCTTATCCAGAGTTACAGATCGGTGAATACCACATCGTTGCGAGTAAAGATGGTGATATCCCCATCATTCGCGAAGCCAGCAAAATAAACGAACAGCTTTACTCTTCAGCTGCTCTGGATAAGGCCAGCAAACGAATTAAAAGCCTGCAGCTAACCTATATATCAACGCGCGCTGAAGGAGAGGAAGAGGCTCATAAGAAGGCCATTAAATACATGGCTGCAGTAGTGAATTTGTTCGAACCCACCTTTCCTCTAGAGCAAAGTAACGCCAAAGTACTCAGCTTGTTGGCAAAAGGAAAAGGAACGCCGTTTTACCAGCAAATAGAAGGGGCCTTGCGTTATATCGTTGTAGATAGCGGTGAAAAAGGCATTACTTTCGCTATTGAACCGATTAAGCTATCACTATCTGATAAGCCATAGCGGTACCGCCAACTATTCATGATGAAGAACAACTTCATCAGTTATTAGATTATTTATACTGTCTAATAGAACGACTTTATTAAACCGATGACTGAATTCCCTTCTTGGAGGAAAAGATATGCGACATCCATTAGTGATGGGTAACTGGAAACTAAACGGCAGCAAGCACATGGTAAATGAGCTTATCGCTGGTCTGCGTAATGAACTTAGCAGCGTTGATGGCTGTGATGTTGCTATTGCACCACCTGTTATATATCTGGACCAGGCAAAGCATCAGCTAGCTGGTGGCCGTATTGTTCTAGGTGCTCAAAACGTCGATGTTAATCTCTCTGGCGCATTCACTGGCGAAGTCTCTGCAACTATGCTGAAAGATATCGGCGCCAAATTCATTATCATCGGTCACTCTGAGCGCCGTACTTATCACAAAGAGAGTGATGAGCTTATCGCTACAAAATTTGCCGTCGTAAAAGAAGCTGGCCTCACGCCTGTTTTATGTATTGGTGAAACCGAAGCAGAAAACGAAGCAGGCCAAACCGAAGCGGTATGTGCCAAACAACTAGATGCTGTATTAAAAACTCAGGGCGCAGCTGCATTTGAAGGTGTTGTTGTTGCTTATGAGCCAGTATGGGCTATCGGTACGGGCAAATCAGCAACGCCAGCTCAGGCACAAGCTGTACACAAATTTATTCGTGATCATATTGCTAAACATGATGCGGCTATCGCAGAACAAGTCATCATCCAGTACGGTGGTTCTGTTAATGCAGATAACGCAGCCGAGTTGTTCACCCAGCCAGATATCGATGGTGCATTAGTGGGTGGCGCATCGCTGAAAGCAGATGCCTTCGCAGTCATTGTGAAAGCAGCCGCAAAAGCGAAAAAAGGCGCATAATCATTGGTTCATCTGAGCAAATGACGCCGTAAAAAAATCCCCTGTAAGCACGCTTCAGGGGATTTTATTTTGCCTTTTTAAAACTCACAATTAGCTACATGAAAACGCTCAGTCTGATATTTCTTTGGGCAACGATGAACAATTAACGCCGACTAATCTCATCGAACACCCCACCCGTCGCAAAATGGGTCTTTTGTGCTTTCTGCCAACCACCGAATACATCATCAACAGTGAAAAGCGTTAAATTAGGGAACTCCCCGGCAAACTGTTTCGCCACCGCCGCATCTCTTGGACGGTAATAGTTTTTCGCCGCAATAGTTTGCCCTTCAGGTGAGTATAGGTACTTAAGATAAGCCTCTGCGACCTCTTTCGTGCCTCGTTTTTCAACCGTTTTATCAACGACAGCAACGGTGGGTTCAGCAAGAATAGAGACACTCGGTGTCACTATCTCAAATTTATCACCGTCTGATTCATGCAGAGCCAAATGCGCTTCATTTTCCCAAGCAATCAGCACATCACCAATACCTCGCTCGACAAATGTATTGGTCGCACCTCTTGCCCCAGAATCCAACACCTCGACATTTTTGTAGAGCGCTTTGACAAACTCTTGTGCCTTTGCGGCATCATTACCATTCTTCTTGAGTGCATATCCCCAAGCGGCTAAATAATTCCAGCGAGCACCACCCGAAGTTTTCGGGTTCGGTGTAATAACAGAAACCCCCGGTTTAATGAGATCATCCCAATCTTTAATTTGTTTGGCATTGCCTTTTTTCACAAGAAAAACAATGGTTGAGGTATAAGGGGCTGAGTTATCAGGTAAGCGCTTACTCCACGCCTTATCTATGCTGCCACGTTCCGCAATCGCATCAACGTCATAGGCCAGAGCGAGCGTCACAACATCAGCATTCAAGCCATTAATAACCGATGTTGCTTGTTTACCGGAGCCACCGTGAGACTGGCGAAGAGTCACTTTATCGCCAGTTTTCTTTAGCCAGTAATCACTGAAAGCCTGATTATATTGTTGATATAACTCACGAGTAGGATCGTAAGAAACATTGAGTAATTGAATATCTTTTGCCAGTGCCGCTGTCGTCACTAATAGCAATGCTAAACCTGTACCCCACTTACGCATAATAAAGCTCTCCCATCCACCAAAGTAAACTCAAGTAACTACTAAGTAGCTACAGAGCCTGCCAGAAACCAAATATAGTAATAAAGAATAAAAAAATTCCATCTATATCATTTAGGAATATACGGGGAGGAATAATAAAAACGCCGCATATAAAAAAGCCCTCATTAAGAGGGCTTTTTATCGGGAAAGTCGCTTGAATTAGAAGAGTTTTTTAGCCGTTTCTAACCAATCACCTTTAAATGGACGTTTCATGTTTTCGATAGCATCAATGATATCGTGATGAACCAATTTCTCATTCTGGATACCAACACAACGACCACCGAATCCTTTTAAGAGTAACTCGACAGCATAGGTTCCCATACGAGAAGCCAAAATGCGGTCATAAGCAACAGGAGAGCCACCACGCTGAATATGCCCTAATACTGTCGCACGGGTTTCACGCCCCGTTTCCTCTTCGATATATCTAGCGAGTTCTTCAATATCACAAACGTGCTCAGTAATCGCCACGATTGCATGTTTTTTACCTTTCAGAATACCCGCTTTGATCTCACAAACGAGATCGTCACGGTTAAACTCAATTTCTGGTAAAACGATAAACTCGCAACCACCTGCAATCGCTGCAGCCAGCGTCAGATCACCACAATAGCGTCCCATTACTTCAACAATAGAGATACGCTGGTGGGAAGTTGATGTGTCACGTAGCCGGTCAATTGCTTCGACAACGGTTTCCAACGCAGTAAAGTACCCGATGGTATAGTCTGTACCCGCAACATCATTGTCGATGGTTCCAGGTAAACCGATACAAGGGAAACCCATTTCCGTCAGGCGTTTAGCACCAATGTAAGAACCATCTCCGCCGATTACTACCAGCGCATCCAGATCGTTCTTCTTCATGTTCTCAATCGCTCTGGCACGAACACTCTCTTCACGAAACTCAGGGAAGCGCGCTGAGCCTAAGAACGTCCCACCACGGTTAATCATGTCAGATACACTATAACGGTCGAGTTGCTCCATGCGGTTTTCACACAGCCCTAAATAGCCATCGTAAACCCCGTAAACCTCCAATCCCTCGGAAAGAGCGGCTCGAACAACACCACGAATCGCAGCATTCATGCCGGGTGCGTCGCCACCACTTGTTAATACACCGATCTTCTTAATCATGGGCAACCTCTGAACTTATGTAGATACTATTTCTGAGAATACAGATATCGGTAAAGACCATGGACAGTACAAGAGAAATTTCCACGGCTGCTATTGTGAAATATTATAGCAATACTCTTTTGCTGAATTGATTCAGGTCACATCATTTTAGAGTAAAACCTATCTCATTTCAGGCTAAATATGATTATGTAACCTGCGTTTTTCTAAAATGTGACAAAAACCACTCTACCAACAAATTCATCATCAGATTACAGCTCCCAATGCCCACGTCGATCTTGTGGTACAACAGAACAAGGATCTTGATGAATAATGACATCTGAATAAGGAAAACGCTTCAATAGCGCCAGTTCTAAATCTTCCGCAATCCTGTGCGCATCAACCAATGGTAGGTCATCTTTCAACTCCAAATGGAGTTGAATAAATCTTGTAGGGCCGGATTGGCGGGTTCTTAACTGATGAGCGCCACTTACTCCCGGCCATGATTGAATCATATCAATAATAATCTGCCTTTCTTCGTCAGGCAGGGCGCGATCGAGCAATGACTGTACGGCCTCATGCCCCATTCTTAATGCGCTATATAGAATATAGACCCCAATACCTAAAGCGAATAATGCATCTGCCCAATGAAAGCCATACCAACTTAAAGCAAGTGCGATAACAATGGCGCCATTCATTAATACATCTGATTGATAATGAAGCATATCGGCTCGAACGGCTTGGCTCCCTGTCTTTTTCACAACCCAGCGCTGAAAAGTGACCAACCCCATTGTGCTGGCAAAAGCGACAAGTGTCACCCAAATACCCACGCCTGGGCTTTGCATCTCCTGTGGGGACATAAGGTGCTGGAACCCAGTAAGAAATAGAAACAGTGCAGAGCCGGAGATAAACATGCTTTGAGCAAGCGCAGCAAGTGATTCTGCCTTGCCATGACCGAAGGTGTGATTCTCATCAGCAGGTTGCAGTGAATAGCGAACCACCAGCAGATTGGTTAATGATGCGGCGATATCGACGAGGGAATCGACTAACGAAGCAAGCAGGCTAACTGAGCCGGTATGCCACCAAGCAAATACTTTAACAATAAGCAGACTTGTCGCTAATACCGTTGCCGATAACGCTGCCGTTTTTACAAGCCTTCCATACTGCTCATTCATTAATTTTTAACCCGAAAATACACTTTGTAGCCGCGTAGTATAACGGATTTTAGGCAAAAAAAAGCCCCGCCATCATGGCGGGGTAAGACAGGGATGGTGTCTATATGGCAAGGAACTACTGGTACTTCTTACTACACTTAACAACAACACACTCAACTACATGTCATATCTCAACTAGGGGTACAGCATACAACTTACTACTAGGTACTATTAAAGGGTCCGGTCTCACTATGAGTCTGCATTTACGGACTGCTCTTGGAAATCTTTCATACACCGCTGATAATTTTGCTCTAACTGTGCTTTCTGTTCTGGCATAAGCAGGTTATACATCTGATTACGCAATTTTATCATTTCGACTCGGTGTTCTATATTTCGCTGAACAACGGTTTCAACTTGCTTACGTACCGCTGCTTCGTCAAACTTGTCTGATGTCATGAGTTGATGCATTGACTCAATATCAGAGGTATTCGCTTGTGGCGGCATCCGGTAAGACTCGTTAATGAGATCCCTCATTTGCTGCCGCTGTTGTTCTGTTAAGGCGATTTCTGAAAATATATTTTTACTGCTGTTTTCAGTAGCAGCACAATCGCGCATTTTGCTGCGGTTGTTATGATGCGAGCTGTCACTGGACATAGGTCCTGCTGCTAGTGCAACAGGGATACTTAACGCTAGTATTGAAGCTATGACCGTTGACTGTTGGCGCATCACATACTCCTTAATATGTTCTGCTCGTTTTGAGCTAATGGAATCTAGTCTAGACACTCGGCTGCAAACATGCGTCAGTGCATGTAAAGCTACGTAAAGTCATGGAATAGCGTCAATTGTTGACGTATTTTTGCATGTAGGAGGTGTACCAATATGAATAAAATTTTGCTCGTGGATGATGACAAAGAACTCACATCACTCTTAAAAGAATTACTAGAATTAGAAGGCTTTAATATCGTTGTTGCCCATGACGGAGAGCAAGCTCTCTCACTGCTGGATAACAGTATTGACCTGTTGTTACTAGATATCATGATGCCGAAAAAGAACGGTATCGATACCCTAAAAGAGTTGCGTCAAAATTATCAAACCCCCGTCATTATGCTAACGGCTCGCGGTAGTGAGCTCGATCGCGTTCTTGGTCTAGAACTAGGAGCAGATGACTATTTGCCAAAACCCTTTAATGACCGAGAACTGGTTGCACGTATTCGCGCCATGCTTCGCCGTTCAACGTGGAGCGAGCAACAACACACGGCGGTAGAAACCAACTCACCTACACTTGATGTCGATGCACTACAACTCAACCCAGGTAGGCAAGAGGCTAGCTTTGACGGCGTCTCTCTTGAATTAACCGGCACTGAGTTCACCTTGCTCTATTTGTTAGCCCAACACATTGGGCAGGTCGTATCTCGGGAACAACTTAGCCAAGATGTCTTAGGCAAACGCCTCACACCCTTTGACCGTGCAATAGATATGCACATTTCTAACCTACGCCGTAAATTACCAGAACGCCTAGATGGGCAACCATGGTTTAAAACATTACGCGGCCGCGGCTATTTGATGGTAACAACATGATAAACAGCTTGACCGCTCGTATCTTCGCTATTTTTTGGTTTACTCTCGCACTGGTATTAATGCTCGTGCTGATGGTACCAAAGCTGGATTCCCGAAAAATAACCACGTTGCTCGACAATGAGCGCCGTCAAGGAACCATGCTGGAACAACATGTGGAAGCCGAGCTGGCAAGCGACCCTATCGTCGATTTAATGTGGTGGCGCAGATTACATCGCGCTATTGATAAATGGTCTCCTCCTGGACAACGCCTGCTACTGGTGACAAGTGAAGGTAGAGTCATCGGTGTCCAAAACAGTGAAATACAAATTGTTCGTATCGTCCGAAATTTTATCGGCCAATCGGACAATGCAGATATACCCAAAAAGAAAAAATATGGCCGTATGGAGATGCTCGGCCCCTTCTCCGTTCGAGATAATGACGATCACTACCAGCTTTACCTCATCCGCCCCGCAAACAGCCCGCAGTCTGACTTCATTAACCTTTTGTTCGATCGCCCATTATTACTCCTGATCTTCACCATGATGATCAGCTCACCACTGCTTTTATGGTTAGCATGGAGTCTGGCAAAACCCGCTCGAAAACTAAAATTAGCAGCAGATGATGTCACTCGAGGTAGTCTAAAAGAGCACCCAGAACTTGAGTCTGGCCCGCAAGAGTTTAGAGCAGCAGGCACAAGCTTTAACCAGATGATTAGTGCACTTGACCGGATGATGTCCGCCCAACAGCGCCTAATTTCCGATATCTCACACGAACTCCGTACACCGCTGACACGCCTACAATTGGCTACGGCCTTATTACGTCGTCGCCAAGGAGAAGGGCGAGAGCTAGAGCGGATCGAAACTGAAGCACAACGCCTCGATAATATGATTAATGATTTGTTGGTGCTCTCTCGCAGCCAGCATAAAAATGAGCTAACTCGCGAATGCCTGAAAGCCGATGAGCTTTGGGACGATGTGTTAGAAAATGCAGAGTTCGAAGCGGAACAAGTAGGCAAAGAGCTCACCATTGTTACCCGCCCAGGGGATTGGGCACTCTACGGTAACCCTGCAGCACTGGATAGTGCATTAGAGAATATCATTCGTAATGCCTTGCGTTACTCCAACAATAAAATCAGCGTAACCTTCGATCATGATGGACAAGGGATCACCATTCATGTTGATGATGATGGCCCAGGGGTACCCGCAGAAGACAGAGAACAAATATTCAGGCCATTCTACCGCACCGATGAAGCGAGAGACCGAGCATCTGGAGGAACAGGGCTGGGTTTAGCTATTGTAGAAACCGCTATTAGCCAGCATCGCGGCTGGGTAAGAGCAGAAGATAGCCCGTTAGGGGGGCTACGACTGACAATTTGGCTACCGCTGCACCACAGTTAAATTTTCTGGTATCCTTCGCCTCTCTAATTTAGAGGGGCGAAGGCTAAACACTCTATTATGCTAAATATCGTATTATTCGAACCAGAAATCCCACCCAATACGGGCAATATTATTAGGCTCTGTGCAAACACAGGTTTTAGCCTTCATTTAATCGAACCCCTTGGATTTACATGGGACGATAAACGCCTACGCCGTGCAGGTTTGGACTACCACGAGTTTACGTCTATCAAGCGCCATCACGACTACGAGACCTTCCTCGTCAACGAGCAACCTGCGTGTCTTTATGCACTCACGACAAAGGGCACACCCGCTCATAGCGCGGTGAATTATAAAGCGGGGGATTATTTATTATTTGGTCCTGAGACGCGCGGATTGCCTGCTTCCATTTTAGATGCGCTACCAGCACAGCAAAAAATCCGCATTCCTATGCAGGAAAACAGCCGTAGCATGAATCTTTCCAATGCCGTTTCCGTGATTGTTTACGAGGCATGGCGCCAACTGGGATACGCTGGCGCGCAAATAAAAGAGTAAACCCGATAACTAAATACCATCACCGTATTCGAAACCGTGTCGAATACCGTTAAATGTTTGGTCCATTTCCAATGATGGTTTATCGCTACTAGGTTTGCCGACAATACGAGCGGGTATGCCCGCGACTGTCGTATGTTCAGGGACAGCTTGAAGAACAACAGAACCTGCGCCAATTTTCGCGCCTTTCCCCACTTCAATATTACCGAGCACTGTTGCCCCTGCGCCTATCATAACGCCTTCGCGGATCTTAGGATGTCGATCACCACCCGCTTTCCCCGTTCCCCCCAGCGTGACAGACTGCAAGATAGAGACGTCATTTTCGACAATGGCCGTTTCCCCGATCACAATGCCCGTTGCATGATCTAACATGATCCCACAGCCAATGCTGGCGGCCGGATGAATATCAACCCCGAATACAACGGAAATCTGATTTTGCAGGTAGATGGCTAACGCTTTACGCTCTTGCTGCCACAACCAGTGCGCGATGCGATAGGCCTGTAGAGCATGGAAACCCTTCAGGTATAGCAAAGGGGTAGAGAATTTATCTATTGCTGGGTCTCGTTGGCGTACTGCCTGAATATCGCATGCCGCAGATTCAATCATCTTATTGTCTGCCTGATAGGCATCTTCAATAATTTCACGAATCGCAATCGCAGGCATAATGGCATTTGCCAGTTTATTAGAGAGGATATAACTCAGCGCGCTACCTAGCTTATCGTGTTTAAGTAACGTTGCATGGAAGAAGCTGGCTAACATCGGCTCGCATTCAGCTAACTCTCGCGCTTCCAATTTAATATTGCGCCAAACCTGCTCCAACTCTGCTGACATTACCACGCCTCCCTCATAAAAAGTGAGCCGTCTGCCTTAGACGACATACTTGAATTAAGAATCTATTTTTTCGTCTTTTCTTGAGCGCCCAAGAAGATTCAATGCCGCTTCTTTTGCATCTTGACCACAATAAAGAACTTGATAAATCTGTTCTGTAATTGGCATATCGACAGCATAACGATGCGCCAGCGCCCAAACTTCCTTGGTATTACGGAAGCCTTCGACAACCTGACCAATTTCATCCTGCGCTTCCTGAACATTCTTACCCTGGCCTAACATAATGCCAAAGCGACGGTTGCGCGATTGATTATCAGTACACGTTAAAACAAGATCGCCTAACCCAGCCATCCCCATAAACGTAGAAGGTTCAGCGCCAAGTGCAGAACCTAAGCGGCTCATTTCTGCTAGCCCACGTGTAATCAGTGCCGTTCTGGCATTTGCGCCAAAACCAATGCCATCAGACATCCCTGCACCAATCGCAATCACGTTTTTGACTGCGCCACCCAGTTGAACACCGATAAAATCAGGGTTGCTATACACTCGGAAACTCTTACCACAGTGGAATAGCACCTGTAAATCTTCTGCAAACTGTGCATCCGTCGAAGAAACAGTGATTGCCGTTGGCATACCCGCAGCCAGCTCTTTTGCAAAAGTTGGCCCAGACAGAACAGCTAATGGGATTTTCTCACCAACCACTTCTCTCGCCACATCTTGAAGCAAACGACCTGTTTCAGCCTCTAGCCCTTTGGTTGCCCAGACAATTCGTGAATCATCATGTAAATGAGGCTGGATCTGCTGTAGCACTTCACCAAATACGTGGCTTGGTACAACCACTAATATGTCACGGCTAGCATCAATCGCTTTTTGCAAATCACTTTCTAACAAAAGAGCATCGGGAAAGGTAACATCAGGGAGAAAAGCCTGATTACAGCGCGCGTGTTCAAGTGCCGCGATATGCTGAGGATCATGCCCCCACAGCACAACAGGGTGCCCATTTCGCGCTAAAGAGATCGCTAAAGAGGTGCCGTAAGAACCGGCACCGATCACTGTCATTGCAGCTTTATAAGTCTTCATCAGGCATCCTGACGAGGTTCTTCACTATCCTGTTCAGCTTCACCATTTTGCTGTTGCAGATAGCTCATGAACAAAGCATCAAAGTTTACTGGAGCCAGATTCAACTGCGGGAAAGTACCGCGGGAAACAAGGCTGGTCACGCACTCACGTGCATAAGGGAACAGAATATTCGGGCAGTATGCACCTAAGCAGTGTGCCAATTGAGTCCCTTCGATACCAGTAATAGAGAAGATACCGCCTTGTTGGACTTCACACAGGAATGCTGTGTCTTCACCAAGAGCCGCTGTAACCGTTACACGTAATACCACTTCATAAATGCCTTCAGCGAGTTGGCTAGAAGAGGTATCCATATCCAGTTTAACTTCTGGCTGCCACTCTTGTTGGAAGATTTGAGGGGCTTTAGGTGCTTCAAAAGAAACATCCTTGGTGTAAATACGTTGAATTTGGAAAGCCATTTCGGATTGATTTTGTTCTGACATTTCAATAATACCCTTAGTTAATAAACATCCTTAAGGCTGCACCCTCTAATAGGAAACGCAGCCAACAGGCTTCATAGCAACGCGTCTAGCTCACCACGTGCGTCAAGCGCGTGTAAGTCATCACATCCGCCAATATGCTGCCCATCGATAAAAATCTGCGGCACGGTTGTGCGCGAACTACGAGCGATCATCTCTTCACGCTTTGCTGGCTCGGCATCTATCGCGACTTCATGAAACTCAGCACCTTTGCTGCGAAGCAGTGCTTTAGCGCGAATGCAGAAAGGGCATGTTGCCTTGGTGTAAATTTCAATATTTGCCATATGAATACCTTATTGCCTACTGGGTTACTTACCTTTAACCAAAGGTAAATTCTCACCCTGCCAACCCGCAATGCCCTCTTTCAGGACATAAACATGAACAAACCCTGCCGCCAGTAGCGCTTCTGCCGATGCGCGCGCCGTGGTGCCATTAGCACAAGCAACAATGAGCGCATGCTCTTTGTTTTTACTCAACTCACCAAAACTCCCCTCTTTAAGCTCGCTAGGAGTGAGGTTAATAGAATTGATGATATGCCCTTTGCGAAAGTCTTCACGTGAACGGGTATCTACGATGGTGGCACTATCTTTATTGATCATGAGCGTCGTTTCTGTGCGATTAATCTCTTTAACCTTAGAAAACGCGCCTTTGAATATCGTCACCAGAACAGCCAGCAGTAAGCCAACCCAGACTAGGCTAAGTATGGTATGTCGACCAACGAATTGCATAATTTCTTGCATGGGGTGTAACAACTCCCGTCGGTTAGGGATGATTAATTTGAAGGGTGAAAGTATACCTGCGCATTGCACCAAATACAGCCAGAAAGCGTTCATGGATGAAGAAACTGCGGCACAAAGCGAATTTATTGTGTCTCAGAATGGTAAAAATGGCGCAGAAACCTGCTCAATTTCCCCCTAAGTTTGATTTTTCTTCGCTCCCCCTCTCTCTTTTTGTAGTAAAATTACGCGGTTTTTTAAGCCTACACTTCACTATTTGTCAGGAGTTCAATCCTGAACACCGAGTATGAATAGCAACATATGCCTACTATTTTGCGTCCTTTATACAGGCAAGACAGAGGACAAAATGAAGGAGATAGGTATATGTCGCTATTCAACACTTAGACTGACTACAAAGAGGTTATCGCAATGTCGAACGTGAAAAAGCCAATGGTATTGGTGATTCTGGACGGCTACGGCCATCGTGAAGAGCAGCAGGATAATGCTATCCTGAACGCAAAAAAACCAGTAATGGATCAACTGTGGAAGAGCTACCCACACTCACTGATTTCTGCTTCTGGCCTAGATGTTGGCCTGCCTGATGGGCAAATGGGCAACTCTGAAGTCGGACACGTTAATCTGGGTGCTGGACGTATCGTTTACCAAGACCTGACCCGCCTCGATAAAGAGATCAAAGAAGGTGATTTCTTCACTAATGCGACTCTAACTTCTGCCATCGACAAAGCCGTCACCGCGGGCAAAGCGGTGCACATTATGGGCTTGATGTCTCCGGGTGGCGTTCACAGCCATGAAGATCACATTTCAGCCATGGTTGATTTAGCGGCACAACGCGGCGCAGAAAAAATCTATCTACATGCATTCCTCGACGGACGCGACACACCACCGCGTAGTGCGGAAGGTACACTGAAACGATTCACTGAGCAGTTTGCCAAACTGGGCAAAGGCCGTATTGCCTCAATCGTGGGCCGCTACTATGCAATGGACCGTGATAACCGTTGGGATCGCGTACAGCTTGCTTATGACCTGATGAGCGAAGCCAAAGGTGACTTTACCGTCGATAACGCTGTGGCTGGCCTACAAGCTGCCTATGCCCGTGATGAAAATGATGAGTTTGTTAAACCAACAGTAATTCAAGCTGCTGGTGAGCCAAGTGCGGCAATGGAAGATGGTGACACAATGGTGTTCATGAACTTCCGCGCTGACCGTGCCCGTGAGATTACGCGTGCCTTTATCAATTCTGATTTCGACGGTTTCAAACGCGATAAAGTGATTCACTTCGGTGAATTCGTCATGCTGACTGAGTATGCAGCTGATATTCAGGCTGCCTGCGCTTATCCAGCAGAATCACTTTCTAACACCTTTGGTGAGTGGCTGATGAAGCATGACAAAACTCAGCTACGTATTTCAGAAACTGAGAAATATGCTCATGTGACCTTCTTCTTTAATGGCGGTGTTGAAGAGCCATTACAAGGCGAAGACCGTATTCTGATCAACTCACCGAAAGTTGCAACGTATGACCTGCAGCCAGAAATGAGCTCTGTAGAACTGACCGATAAGCTGGTTACTGCCATCGGCAGCGGCAAATATGATGTGATTATCTGTAACTATCCAAACGGCGATATGGTTGGCCACACTGGCGTTTACGATGCCGCAGTAAAAGCCGTTGAAGCGCTGGATGCTTGTATTGGCCAAGTTGTTGATGCCGTCAAAAAAGCAGATGGTCAATTGTTAGTGACCGCAGACCACGGTAATGCTGAGCAAATGCGTGATCCTAATACCGGACAAGCTCATACAGCCCACACTAGTCTGCCAGTTCCGTTGATTTATATCGGTAAACAGGCTCGTGCTGTTGAAGGTGGGAAGCTTTCCGACCTTGCACCAACCATGTTGAGCCTGATCGGAATGGAAATCCCTAAAGAGATGACTGGTAAGCCGCTGTTCATCGTGGAATAATCTCTTCCCATGTGGGAAGAAAAATCATTTCATCACCAAACGGCGATTGAAAGAAAGGACTGGGCAAAAAGCCTATTGATTAAACCTTTCTTACAAGCATGTCCGACACTGTGCGCTGGCATCTTATATGCCGGCGCACTGTTATTACCTGTCATATCCCACGCAGAAGACAATAAGCAGGTTCTACAAAATATTCAGCAAGATATCGCTGAGAAAGAAAAGACTGTTCAGTTACAGGTGGAAAAACGCAACCAATTACAAACTCAGTTGCGCGTACAAGATAAATCCATCGCTAAATCCAGCCAAATTCTTCGTGATACTGCCTCCGTGCTTGATTCGCTGGATTCAGACGTTTTAGGCCTGACATATTCGATTCAACAACTGCAAGAAAAGCAAAAATCCCAACAAGAGTATCTCTCCAAACAATTGGATGCCGCTTTTCGGCAGGGCCAGCACTCCGCATTCCAACTTATTTTCAGTGGCGAAGAGAGCAAACGCAGCGAGCGTATCCTTGCATACTTTAATTATCTGAACGACGCCAGATTAAAATCGATTACGGCATTGGAAAAAACCCAAACCGAACTCGCAAAGCAAAAGAAAACGCTACAGCAGAAGCAGAGCCAACAAGCCGCCCTACTCGACCAGCAAAAAACTGAGAAAGAGAAGCTAGAGAGCGCCCGCACTGCTCGTCAAGGCACACTGAAATCATTAGAAATCACATTACAGAAAGATCAGCAAAAACTCGCAGAGCTAAAACAAAACGAAACCCGTCTGCGCGATCAAATTGTTAAAGCTGAAAAAGAAGCGCGAGCTAGAGCGCAAAGAGAAGCCCAAGCAGCAGCGAAGGTGAGAGTAAAAGAGCAGCAGGCCAAGAAAGCAGGCTCCAGTTATAAGCCTACCGCCGATGAGCGCTCTTTAATGGCGAGAACCGGTGGCCTTGGCCAGCCAGCCAGCCAAAACATTTGGCCAGCACGAGGCCGCGTCACTCACCGCTTTGGCGAACAACAGCAGGGCGAACTTCGCTGGAAAGGCGTGACCATTGCCGCCGCCGAAGGAAGTGAAGTAAGAGCTATCGCCGCAGGCCGAGTGCTGCTTGCTGATTGGCTACAAGGTTATGGTTTAGTTGTCGTTGTTGAGCACGGCAAGGGTGATATGAGTTTATACGGCTACAACCAAAGTGCGCTGGTTTCTGTCGGGGCACAAGTTCGTGCTGGGCAACCAATTGCATTAGTAGGAACCAGCGGTGGACAAGGAGAGCCATCACTCTATTTTGAGATTCGTCGTCAAGGACAGGCCGTTAATCCGTTACCTTGGCTAGGAAGATAATGCATCCAATAAAAATTGTACTCGTGGCACTACTTAGCATAACAACTCTTATGGGGCTACCCGCCCACTCAGCCAAACTGGCTATCGTGATTGACGATTTCGGTTATCGAGTAAATAACGAAAACCAGATACTGCAATTACCCATTCCAATCTCTATCGCTATTCTTCCCAATGCCCCCCATCGATTAGAGATGGCCGAAAAAGCCCACCGACAGGGCAGAGAAATTCTTATTCATCTTCCTATGGCACCACTGAGTAAGCAGCCGCTAGAAAAAGACACGCTTACCCCGTCAATGAGTGAAGCCGAGATTCAGCGAATTATCGCTCAGGCTGTTCATAACGTACCCTATGCCGTTGGTCTCAATAACCATATGGGTAGCGCAATGACCTCAAACTTAGGCGGTATGCAAAAAGTGATGCGGACATTGGCTCACTATCAACTCTATTTTCTTGATAGCGTGACGATTGGTAGTACCAAATCAGTGCAAGCAGCTGAAGGTACTGGCGTTCGCGTTATCAAGCGTAAAGTTTTTCTGGATGATAGCCAGAAAGAGGCCGATATAAGAGCACAGTTCAATCGTGCAATCAGCGTTGCACGCAAACAAGGCTCAGCAATTGCTATCGGCCACCCTCACCCAACAACGGTTCGCGTGCTGCAACAAATGCTGCCGCAGTTGCCATCAGATATTGTGTTGGTAAAAGCAAGTGCACTGCTGAACGAAACACCGGCCTCGCGGCCAGAAACCAAACCACATAAACCTGAAAAGCCAGTATGCACCAAAAACTGCGAGCCTAAAGTTCCGCCTAAACCTAAACACCCTAATATCAGTGATGCGATTAAGACAATATCGAAAGGGTTTAAAACACATACTGCCGTACAGATTATTGATAATTTCTTGGCGACATGGCCGCCTAAACCCGCCACTTCTGAGGTGGAGCTCTCGGCTCATTCCGACGATCACAAGGGATAAAATACAAAGGCCGATAAATAAAATTTTTCGGCCTTCACATCACTCCCATCAAAAATAATGGTGGTATTAATCCCAGCTCAAAATCACTTTGCCCGATTTTCCTGAACGCATAGCATCAAAGCCCTGCTGGAAATCATCAATGCCATAACGGTGAGTAATAATAGGGGTCAGGTCTAACCCAGACTGAATCAGCGCAGCCATTTTGTACCATGTTTCGAACATTTCACGCCCGTAGATGCCCTTCACAACCAGCCCCTTGAAAATGATCTGGTTCCAGTCAATAGACATGTCCGACGGTGGCAGCCCCAACAGCGCAATTTTCCCACCATGATTCATCGAGTCCAACATAGAACGGAAGGCAGCAGGTGCACCAGACATCTCTAAGCCAACATCAAACCCTTCAGTCATATGCAGCTCATGCATCACCTCTTTCAAGCTCTCTTTGCTGACATTCACGGCACGCGTTACGCCCATTTTCCGTGCCAGTTCAAGGCGGTACTCATTCACATCTGTAATCACAACGTGGCGAGCGCCAACGTGTTTGCACACTGCCGCAGCCATAATGCCAATTGGCCCAGCACCCGACACTAAGACGTCTTCGCCGACCAAATCAAAGGAGAGCGCCGTATGAACCGCGTTACCAAATGGATCGAAAATAGATGCCAGCTCATCGGAGATATTGTCAGGGATTTTAAATGCATTAAAGGCAGGGAGTACCAGATACTCCGCAAAAGCACCTGGACGGTTAACGCCAACACCAATCGTATTTCGGCATAAATGCGTACGACCTGCACGGCAGTTACGGCAATGACCGCAGGTAATGTGCCCTTCACCAGACACACGGTCGCCAATCTTATAACCTGCAACCTCTTGCCCTATAGCGACAACCTCCCCCACATATTCATGCCCCACAACCATCGGAACCGGAATTGTTTTCTGTGACCACTCATCCCAGTTGTAGATATGCACGTCTGTGCCACAAATGGCTGTTTTGCGGATCTTGATCATGATGTCGTTATGGCCGATTTCAGGCTTCGGCACATCCGTCATCCAGATCCCTTCTTGGGGTTTTAGCTTAGATAGCGCTTTCATCTTCACTCCTCGTTATCTGCCGATTAAGCAATCACATCTAACTGCCTGCCGATACGAATAAAGGCATCAACCACGCTATTAACCTGCTCTGTCGTATGCCCCGCTGACATTTGGGTACGAATACGCGCTTGCCCCTTCGGCACCACCGGATAGAAGAATCCGGTGACATAAATTCCCTCTTTCAACAGCGCATTAGCAAACAACTGAGCCAGCTTCGCATCCCCTAACATCACAGGAATGATGGCATGATCCGCCCCTGCTAATGTGAAACCTGCTGCGGTCATTTTTTCGCGAAATAGTTTGGCATTGGCCCATAACCGATCACGCAGGTCCCCACCACTTTCAAGCAGCTCAATGACTTTGATAGACGCTGCCACAATGGAAGGCGCTAAAGAGTTAGAGAAGAGATAAGGGCGAGAACGCTGGCGTAGCCACTCAATCACCTCTTTGCGCCCTGCGGTATAACCACCGGAAGCACCGCCCAATGCTTTGCCTAATGTGCCCGTAATAATATCGACTCGGCCCATCACATCACAATATTCATGTGTTCCTCGCCCATTCTCACCCACAAAACCTACCGCATGAGAATCATCAACCATAACCAAAGCGTTATATTTATCAGCCAGATCACACACCGCTTTCAGGTTGGCGATAACGCCATCCATCGAAAACACGCCGTCAGTCGCGATCATGATGTGCCTTGCACCGTCGGCTTTCGCTTGCTTAAGCTGGGCTTCTAACTCATTCATATCATTGTTGGCATAACGGTAACGCTTTGCTTTGCATAGGCGTACACCGTCAATAATCGAGGCATGATTAAGCGCATCAGAAATAACAGCATCTTCTGGGCCTAACAATGTTTCAAACAACCCACCATTTGCATCGAAGCAGGATGAGTACAGGATGGAATCCTCCATGCCTAAAAACGCTGCTAGCTTAGATTCCAACTGCTTATGTGCATCCTGTGTACCACAAATAAACCGAACGGATGCCATTCCGAAACCGTGGCTGTCCATTCCCTGTTTCGCCGCGGCAATCAACTCAGGGCTATTCGCTAATCCCAGATAGTTATTCGCGCAAAAATTAATAACCGTACGCCCATCAGCCACCGAAACATCCGCCTGCTGCTGCGATGTGATGACTCTCTCCTCCTTGAACAAACCTTCTGCTCTTGCGACAGCCAACTGCTCTTCTAACTGCTGGTAAAAAGGCACAGACATAGTGTTATCCCCTAAGTACAAAAAATTTTTACCGATTTTACGCTGCTCAAAAAAACCGAACGAGATGCCCACCACAGATTATAAAAAATAGGCCACGATATCCTCTGTAACCCCCTAGTAAGGATAGCCGTTACATCACTGCTAGCTGCTCAGGGCTTTATGAAATGTTATGATAGTATCCAGACAAAGTAAGGGCACAGAGCCCGTTCAACAGATTAGAGTGGTGGATACAATGATTATTGTCACTGGCGGTGCTGGGTTTATCGGCAGCAATATTGTTAATGCACTGAATAATATGGGCTATCGTGACATTCTCGTCGTAGATAACCTGAAAGATGGCACCAAATTTGTCAATTTGGTCGATCTTGAAATTGCTGACTACATGGATAAAGAAGACTTTATTGCCAGCGTTGTGGCAGGTGATGATTTTGGCGATGTAGAAGCCGTATTCCATGAAGGTGCCTGCTCATCCACCACAGAATGGGATGGCAAGTACATGATGGACAATAACTATCAGTACTCTAAAGAGCTATTACATTTCTGTTTAGAGCGTGAAATTCCCTTCCTGTATGCCTCTTCTGCTGCGACCTATGGTGGACGCAACGATAACTTTATTGAAGAGCGCCAGTATGAGCAGCCGCTTAACGTTTATGGCTACTCCAAGTTTCTTTTCGACCAATATGTCCGTGAAATACTCCCAGAAGCCAAATCACAGATTTGTGGCTTCCGTTATTTCAACGTTTATGGGCCACGAGAAGGCCATAAAGGCAGCATGGCGAGCGTTGCTTTCCATCTGGATGGGCAAATTAACCGCGGTGAGAATCCTAAGCTCTTTTCCGGCAGCGAAAACTTTAAGCGCGACTTTATCTATGTCGGTGACGTTGCTAGCGTGAACTTATGGTTCTGGAAAAATGGCGTTTCAGGCATTTACAACTGTGGTACAGGCCGTGCCGAATCTTTCCAAGCCGTCGCGGATGCCGTCGTGGATTACCATAAGAAAGGCACCGTAGAGTACATCCCATTCCCTGAAAAACTAAAAGGCCGCTATCAGGCATATACCTTAGCCGACCAGACAAAACTTCGTGCAGCTGGCTATGATAAGCCATTCAAAACCGTCGCCGAAGGGGTTGCTGAATACCTCACTTGGTTAAACAGACCACAATAATACGCCGGAAAGGAAACAGTTAACGGTATGAAAATACTGGTTATCGGCCCGTCTTGGGTCGGCGATATGATGATGTCGCAAAGTTTATATCGCACACTCAAGGCTAAGCATCCTGATGCTGAAATTGATGTGATGGCACCTGCGTGGTGCCGCCCACTTCTGGCCCGAATGCCTGAAGTCAATGAAGCATTACCTATGCCTCTCGGTCATGGCGCTCTTGCCTTGGGTGAACGGCGTCGGCTCGGCGTTAATTTGCGCCAACAAGGCTATGACCACGCCTATGTGTTACCGAATTCCTTCAAATCAGCACTTATTCCCTTTTTTGCCAATATTCCCAAGCGTACTGGCTGGAAAGGTGAAATGCGTTATGGTTTGCTCAACGATATCCGGTTACTGGATAAGCCCGCCTTTCCTCTGATGGTTGAGCGTTATGTCGCTCTGGCCTACGATTCGCCAAAAATCAATCAAGCCAGTGAGTTACCGCCTATCTTATGGCCATCGCTCAGTGTTGACGACGAAGAGATAGCAGATACCGCTGCGGCATTTAATCTGACTGACCACCGCCCCGTGATTGGTTTTTGCCCTGGTGCAGAATTTGGCCCAGCAAAGCGTTGGCCTCACTATCATTATGCGGCACTCGCCCAGTCACTTATCAATCAAGGCTATCAAATCGCCCTGTTTGGCTCAGAGAAAGATCACGCCGCTGGTGATGAGATCTTGCAATTGCTCACACCAGAAAGCCAAGAGTATTGCTTTAATCTTGCTGGTGAAACGACATTAGACCAAGCAGTGATTTTAATTGCCTCCTGCCAGGCGATTGTCAGTAATGACTCTGGCCTGATGCATGTCGCGGCAGCCTTAGACAAACCATTAGTCGCGCTGTATGGGCCAAGCAGCCCAGATTTCACGCCACCGTTATCCCATAAAGCAAAAGTGATCCGTCTAATCAGTGGATACCATAAAGTGCGCAAAGGAGATGCTGAGCAGGGCTACCATCAAAGTCTGATTGATATTCAACCAGAGCAGGTTTTAGCTGAACTCACTCAACTGTTGGAACAGGGTGTAAACGAATAATGCGGGTTCTACTCGTTAAAACATCATCAATGGGCGATGTGCTACATGCACTGCCTGCATTAACCGATGCGATGAAAGCCATTCCTAACATTCAATTTGATTGGGTTGTTGAAGAAGGCTTCGCGCAAATTCCTACTTGGCATCCCGCTGTTAAGCATGTCTTTCCCGTTGCCATTAGGCGATGGCGTAAAAGCTGGTTTAGCCCAGCAACCAAACAGGAACGGCATACTTTTAAACAGAAGATTCAGGCACAGCACTATGATGCTGTTATTGATGCTCAAGGGCTGATCAAAAGCGCAGCACTCATTACACGATTAGCCAAAGGGCCCAAGCACGGCTTAGATTGGCACAGTGCGCGTGAGCCATTAGCTAGCCTCTTCTATCGCTATCGTCATCATGTTGATAAAAAACAACATGCCGTTGAGCGTATTCGGCAACTTTTCGCCATGAGTTTAGGTTATACAAAACCGGCGTATCCCGGCGATTATGCTATTGCTGAACGCTTCCTCAATCAGCCATCCAACGGTGCAGAAAATTATCTGGTTTTTCTACACTCCACCACCCGTGATGATAAACATTGGCCAGAACAACACTGGCGTGAGCTGATTGCCGAAGTAACCTCTTTAGGGTTTGAGGTGAAGCTTCCTTGGGGAAATGCGCTTGAACATGACAGGGCTATTCGTTTGGCTGAGGGTTTTAACCATGTCAGCGTACTGCCAAAGTTATCTCTTGAAGAAGTAGCGGGTATTCTGGCAAAGGCTAAAGCCGTCGTTTCTGTTGATACCGGATTAAGCCATCTTACAGCAGCACTCGCCAAGCCGAATATCACACTCTATGGGCCGACTGATCCAGGGCTGATTGGTGGATACGGGGATAATCAAACCGCTATCATTTCTACTAATAAAACAATGAATACCAATATACCTAGAACTGTAATAAGTGAATTAAAAAAAATCATACAAGTTACGCTATGATCAGTTTTGACCTAGCCAAACACATTTTAAAAAATAGCCAATTTACTAGAGCGTAACATGATAAAAAATAGCACTCACCTCTCCACATTAAACAACCTCGTATATTTAGGCTGCATTGCTACATTATTTGCCACAATGTTTGACTCTTCGATAGCGAGGTCAACACTGCTTTTCTCTAGCGTAATGGCTTTGCTTGCCATAATTTTTCAATTTAATGAGTTCAAAGCAAAAAAAGATACTTGGCTTCTCCCTATTGCTATTCTTGCACTGGGTATCGCCAATCTTGCTTGGGTTGCAGTTTATAAACAGCCTGAAACTGCTTATTCCCATGTTTATCGTGCTTATAGTGATGTGGGCAAGATTTTGATAATGGCTTCATTTATTTTTTTATTTGCACTAAATAAATCCATATCTAACAATAACATATTGAAAGCATTATCTATCACCGTTCTAGTATTACAACTCATACTAGCAGGCACCGCTTTCTATCAATCATTTTATTTAGGTGCGCCGAGAATTGAGCTATTTTTTAAAACTGCAACTGGCGGTGCTTATGTGCTTTCTGTCATCAGCTTATTGGCTCTTCAGGCATCACTACTGATCGGTGGGAAATATAAATATGCTTTATACATTATCAGTTTTATTATTGGGTTTGTTGCTATCCTTTTAACACAAACTCGCGCAGCGATTCTCGTATTTCCTATCATTAGTATTCTTTTATTTATTAATGAACTAAGAAAAGAACAGCGGTCCATCAAAACCACCCTTGCCCTTCTCTGCGTACTTTTCATAGCCAGTTTATTCATATTTAGTTCTATTATTGAAAAAAGAACGAATCAACTTTTGAAGGATATACGTCTATATAGCCAATCAAATAGCCATAGTTCTATCGGTGGACGCTTTGCAATGGGCGCTGTTGGTATTCAATCTGGACAACAAGCACTGATGGGGCAATCTGTCGAACAGCGTGCAGAAAAAATTAAAGCACTCATTAAAGAAAATCCAACTTATTCTGGTGCACAGGGTGCACTTAATGTGCACATGCACAATGACCTTATTGATAATTTCTCGCTGAAAGGTATCTGGGGAGCACTACTGGTTGCTTTTATCTATCTGAGCCTGATTTATACTGCCTTCAGAGTGACTCATAGCGTATTTTTATTTGCTATGACCTGTTCCGTTATACTTTATGGTTTCAGCGATATCATCTTCTTTGCCAAAGATACGCCAACTGTTTGTATCATGTCATTAATTGCCTGTATTTTATTGAATTATAAAAATAAAAAACAATCTATTAATAACAAACTTGAGTCGTAGGTTTGATTTACAACATAGCCTGTTCGGGAGTTTTAACATGTCATTAAAAACCAGAACTGGTATATATCATTTATATAGGAAGGGCAGTCAGTGATATCTTCACCAAAAAAATATAAGAAAATCTTACTCGTCAAACTAAGATTTCATGGTGATATGTTATTAACAACACCGTTGATCAGCAGCATAAAGTCTCATTATCCCGATGCTGATCTTGATGTTCTTCTATACACAGACACAAAGCCCATTTTATCTGAAAACCCAGATATCAATGAGTTGTACGGCATCACGCGCAAACCTAAAAAACTGAGTCGGAAGCTCAGTGAATTTTATCGCCTGCTCAAGGAACTAAAAGCGAATAAGTATGACCTTGTCATTAACTTAGCCGATCAGTGGCCCATCGCCTTTTTAATCAAGATGCTCAATACACGCAGCATTGCCTTTGATTTTTTACATCGCCAATCCCCATTATGGAAACACTGCTTTACCGACCTAGTCGCTCCCATTGGGGAACATACTATAGAGCAGAATATCTCGATATTGTCGCCTCTGCAGATATCTGTCGAACAGCCTAAAACATCCTTGCATTACAGTAGGGAGCACTGGATTTCTGTTAAAAACAGATCAGCGGGCGTCGATGTAGAAAACAGCAAATATGTCGTCATTCAGCCAACGGCTCGACAAATATTCAAGTGTTGGGATGATGATAAATTTGCGATAGTTATCGACCATCTAAAAGAGAAGGGCTATGAGGTGATATTGACATCTGGCCCGTCAAAAGAAGACCAAGAGATGGTGGAAAGCATTGCGAAATACTGCATAAATAAGCCTATTACCGCGCTTGCAGGTAACACCAGCCTGCTAGAGCTCGCCGCTCTTATTGATCATGCAGACTTGTTCGTTGGGGTTGATTCGGCGCCGATGCACATGGCTGCCGCACTTGATACGCCACTCGTTTGCTTGTTTGGTGCAACGGATTACCAACAATGGCGCCCTTGGTCAGATAAAAGCACGCTCTTATGGGCAGGTAATTATGAAGCAATGCCAGAACGTACACTGCGGGATCGTACCTACCGATATTTATCCTGTATTCCTGCTCAGGATGTTATCAAGGCTATTGATGATATGCTTACTCAGACTCAAAAATAGGGATAATTATTATGGTATTGGCCTTCTGTTTATATAAATACTTTCCATTTGGCGGCCTGCAGCGTGATTTTTTAAGAATTGCGATGGCCTGCCAAAACAGAGGGCACCATGTCAGGGTCTATACCATGTCATGGCAAGGTGAAAAACCTGAACATTTTGAAATTGTTAGCGTGCCGAGAAAAGGTATGACTAATCATAATCAGAATAGTGAATATCATAAATGGGTCATGGCTGATATAGAGAAAAGACCTGTCGACGTAATTGTTGGCTTTAATAAAATGCCAAATTTAGATATCTATTATGCTGCGGATACCTGCTATGCGGAGAAAGTCGCAAAAAGTAAAGGTATCTTTTATAAAATGACCAAGCGTTATAAGCATTATGCTCATTTTGAATCTGCAGTTTTTAATCAAAAGAGTAAAACTAAATTACTGATGCTAACAGACCGACAGATAGCTGATTTTATAAAACATTATAATACGCCTAAAGATAATTTTTATATTCTTCCACCAGGTATATCTTTGGATAGAAAATATAATAATCATTCTGATGCTGTTAGAAAAACATTTCGCGATAAGAATTATATAAAAGAAGATAGCATTGTTATATTGCAAGTTGGTTCTGACTTTAAACGTAAAGGTGTCGATCGTAGTTTAAGAGCCATTGCAGCTTTACCTACAGATATCAAAAACAAATTAACTTATTTTGTGATTGGTCAAGATAATCCAGCCTCTTATATCAAACTAGCAAAAACACTGAATATCGGCCATATAGCGCAGTTTTTCACAGGTAGAGACGATATTCCAGAGTTCTTATTTGCAGCAGACCTCCTGATACACCCTGCTCGGCAAGAGGCTGCGGGAATTGTATTATTGGAGGCAATCGTTTCAGGGCTGCCCGTTATCGTCACTGATGCCTGCGGATATGCTTTCCATATCGCCGCTGCTAATGCAGGGATCGTGCTAAATGAACCCTTTTCACAGGATGAGCTAAACGAAGCCTTGAGTACTATCTTACTTAAGAAAAGCAAGATACAAATCTTTGCAAAAAATGCTATGCTATATTCAAATAATACAGACCTTTACAGTTTGCCCGAGAGAGCCGCAGATATCATCCTAGGTGAAAAAAATGCTTAAACTAAAGGAACCGTTTTCAAGTTTATGGGAACACAAAGACCCTTTTGAAGAAGTTGAGCATTTAGATGGGCCAGTCTTTCGACAATTAGAAAAAAGACGTACATTAAGATTTTTCTTGAATGAAAACCCCTATTTTATAAAATTGCATTACGGTACCAGCATCAAAGAAATAATAAAGAATCTGGTTACGTTAAAACTTCCAATTATTGATGCAAAAAGAGAATGGGATGCAATACATCGTCTAAGAGAATTAGGCGTGGATACAATGAATGGCAGAGCTTTTGGAGCTAGAGGGCTAAATCCCCTCACCAGAAAATCGTTTATTATTACCGAAGAGCTAACACCGACAGTTAGCCTAGAAGATTTTTGTAAGCCGTGGATCGCATCACCACCCAAAAAATCGTTAAAAAGAGCAATAATTAAACAACTGGCAATAACCGTCAGAAACATGCATCAGGGTGGGGTAAATCATAGAGACTGCTATCTATGCCATTTCTTGATGTCTCTTTGCCCTGAACCTAGTACAGAAAAAATTACGCTTTCCATCATTGATTTGCATCGTGCACAAATCAGAAAGCAAGTGCCTACTCGTTGGAGAGATAAGGACCTCATTGGTCTCTACTTTTCCTCTCTCAACATAGGCTTAACTAAGAGTGATATTTTTTACTTTTTAACGGTATACTTTGGTAGCCCCTTGAAAGAGATTATTGGTGCTGAAGAAAAACTACTCATAAAAGCGAAGGTAAAGGCGTTGAAAATTCAGAGAAGAACAAACGCAAAGGGACTGTAATAAATAGCACTAAGTCAACGAGCTATTTAAATAAACAAGTTAGAATGTTGGAAGACTGATATGTATTTTGATAAAAAAAATATTATAGAAAGAGTCATTGAAGAGGGTGTTGAGGGAAACCAAAAGAAAACCTCTCTAGATATTGCCTATGGAGTAGATGAAAATTTTCTATTCGGCGCAGCTATATCTATGACCTCTATCTTAATCAATAATCAAGATATTGATATCACTTTCCATCTATTTACAGACTATATCGATGATGAGTACTGTGAAAAAATTCGCCAGCTTGTCCGCTCCTATAACACTCATATTTACATTTACATTGTTAACAACGAGTGCCTAAAACAACTTCCTTATACACAAAGCTGGTCTCATGCAATGTACTTTCGCTTTATTGCCTTTGATTATCTTGCATCTCAATTAGAAACTTTGCTCTATTTAGATGCGGATATTATGTGCAAGGGCTCCCTTTCTAAATTTGCAGACATAGACTTAAGCGGCCATGATGCAGCAGTGGTTAAAGAATTAGATAGCAAGCAAACAAAGTTGGCTGCACGTCTAGAACTTGAAGGAATTCTTGGCAACTATTTTAACTCAGGCATGATCTATGCAAATTTAAAAAACTGGGAAGAAAAGAACTTAACTTATCAAGCAATGACTATGTTAAACGATCCTGAATTAGTTAAAAAACTCTACTATTACGATCAGGATGTCCTAAATATTCTATTTTTAGATAAAGTGATTTTTCTGAATAGAAATTTCAACTATTTATATAGTATTGGCAATGAAATAAAAAATATTGATACTGAAAGCCGCCCTAAGCCTATCAGCGAAGATACCATATTAATACACTATATTGGTGCAACAAAACCATGGCACGAGTGGGCCAGATATCCCTCTTCACACTGTTTTGAAGTTGCTCATGCTATTTCACCTTGGAGTGATACGCCATTAAAAACGGCAGTCACAGCAAAGCAATATAAGAGAAGAGCAAGACACTATATACATCAAGGAAAAATAAAGAGCGGCATTATGAGCTACTTTAAATATGCGATAAAGAAAATATTCGTATAAGAGGAGCTGAAATAGCTTAAGTAAATATATTTATAAAATAAACACTATTTACTTAAAAGATATTTTATATAGGTTGAAAGGCCTTTTATTCGTTTCCCTTGTTTAAATTCGTGTTTATATTCTTTCTTTAACTGTTTCTTGGTTTTAGCTTTTATTAATGGCAGACCTTTCCAAGGCGATGCCTCATATGCAATATCAAAAAATCTTGCCGCTGGATAACGGCTCCATTCATGCCACGGCTTAGTGATCCCAGTATAATGAATCAAAACTGTACTATCAGTAATAATACTTTTATATTTTTGATGATCGTCTGTTTTGATTTCATTTTTTAATGTATATATACAGTTATAGTCTTTACTTAAAAAGATAACTTTACCGAAGAATAATATATTTAGGACATCTTGATCATAATAGTAGAGCTTTTTAACAAGCTCACTATCACTAAGCATGCCAAGCGCTTTTTCCGTTAGCGACTCTTCTCTCCATTTAAACAAATTAGCGTAGATAACCCCTGAATTAAAATACTGATTCTGGATCCCATCTAGCTCTAATCTCTCAAATGAACTGCTTCTTGTATTACCAATATCTTTTATCACTGCGGCATATTTTTCATCTAACGCCATATTTTTCAATAAGCTGAGAGAGTTTTTACACATAATATCTGCGTCGAGGTACAATAATGAATCGAGCTCGTAGCACAAGTACTCAAAAGCAATAAAGCGAAAGTACATTGCATAAGACCAACTCACTGAGCTAGGCAGTCTCTTAATTGATTCACTATCGATAACATAAATGATGATGCAGGTATTGTATTTATCAGCAAGCTCTTTTACCCGAAGACAATAATCATCATCGACATAATCAGTAAAAAGATGAAAAGTAATATCAATGTCTGAGTTATTAAGCAATATAGATGTCATAGATATAGCTGCGCCGAATAGAAAATTTTCATCTACTCCATACGCAATATTCAATGAATCCTTACTACTAAGGTTGTTTTTTGCGCTCTCTCTAATTATCTTTTTTACTATTGTCCGTTTATCGAAAAACATGCAACGCGCTCCAAACACTAATAACCCATTAATACTCTTACTGTTTTACTAAAAAGCATAACGCTGAAAAAATACGTCTGAATGATAACAAAAAACGAAGGTTCACGCCACAGTGCACCGTAACCAAATTAGTGCGTAAAGGTACCTTATTTTCATACAGATATGTGTTTGAGAGAGAAACATAGACAGGAGTTTTTATGCTAAAAAATTTGCAACAGCGAAACGATACAACTGTAGTCCTATTACTGAATGCAATTCAGCACAAAAATCCAAAAAAACCAAACAATATACTGATTCATACAATTAAAGGCACAACACTCAATATATTATTATTTTAACATAGTGATTAATCAACTTTATTAAAAACTCTCTGCCAGCAACTCAGTGATTCATCTATTTATTGTTGGTGAAAGCCCTAACTTACTCTATTAATATGCTCTCAGAATATTCACGGTTCCAAGAATAAATCATAACGGCGACTTAACAATAAAATAAATCGTGCCACTCTTGATAACATTGGTTTTCCTTTAATATCAAGAGGAATATTTTATCTTACCAGATAGCTATAATATGCCCTCTTTGTATCATTGATTGTTTCACGATACAAAAATGATAGCTTTACCCACAGCAAATCCCTAAAATTCGCTCTATTAGTTCTTAGAACATGCGGTAACTATGTTGCAAGCGCTGTATACATTCCTACTTTATCTCATCCAGCCTTTAATCTGGATACGTTTGTGGGTGCGTGGTCGTAAAGCGCCTGAATATAGAAAACGCTGGGCCGAACGCTACGGGTTCTGCAAAGGCAAAGTAAAACCGGGTGGTATCATGCTGCACTCGGTCTCCGTTGGAGAAACACTCGCCGCGATCCCGCTAGTGAGAGCGTTACGCCACCGCTATCCCTCTCTGCCAATTACTGTCACCACCATGACACCAACAGGCTCTGAACGAGCGAAGTCCGCATTTGGCACGGATGTTCACCACGTCTATCTCCCTTATGACCTACCTGGTTCATTACGCCGATTTTTGAAGCAAGTGAATCCTAAGGTTGTCATTATTATGGAGACAGAGCTGTGGCCGAATCTGATAAGCGAACTTAAAAAGCGCGATATTCCTCTTATTATCGCCAATGCACGTTTATCTGAGCGCTCTGCAAACGGCTATAACAAAATTCGCTCTTTCACTCAGAAGATGCTTAGCCGCATTACGCTCATCGCGGCACAAAACGCAGAAGATGGGGAACGATTTATACAGTTAGGGTTAAAGCGCTCACAGCTCAGTGTGACAGGAAGCCTGAAATTTGATATTTCAGTAACGCCTGAATTGGCAGTCAAAGCTGTGACACTACGCAGGCAATGGGCTCCCCATCGTCCAGTATGGATAGCAACGAGTACCCATGATGGTGAAGAGGCTATTTTATTAGATACCCATCGCCAGCTACTTGCTCAGTTTCCTTCTCTTCTGCTGATATTGGTACCTCGCCATCCTGAGCGTTTCCCTATAGCAAAAGCACTAACCCAAGCTGCTGGGTTCAGTTATACGCTACGCAGCTCTGGTATTATTCCTGCCCCAGATACCCAAGTGGTCGTCGGCGATACCATGGGTGAACTCATGTTGTTATATGGGATTGCAGACTTAGCATTCGTTGGTGGTAGCCTGGTTGAACGAGGTGGACATAATCCACTCGAAGCAGCAGCTCATGCTATCCCTGTTCTAATGGGTCCACATACTTTCAACTTTAAAGATATTTGCGCTAAGTTGAAGAAAGAAGATGGTCTCATTACCGTGACAGATAGCGCGTCGCTAGTAAAAGAGATTTCAACGCTATTAACAGATGAGGATTATCGTCTTTATCACGGTCGTCATGCAGTAGAAGTGCTACACCAGAACCAAGGGACACTGCAAAAGTTACTACACTTACTTGAACCCTATCTACCGCAGAGACATTAGTCTATACAGACGTTAGGGATAACCACCCGAATGACAAAAACTAGCCATTAACCATAAGTAAAATGAGTACCTAATACCATGACAACAAAAGCCATTTATCCCGGTACTTTTGATCCATTTACGAATGGGCATCTTGATTTAGTGACTAGAGCTGCTCGCATGTTCGATCATGTTGTTTTGGCTATTGCCGCTAGTTCACATAAAAAGCCGCTATTTACACTCGATGAAAGAGTCGCTCAGGCAAAACAGGTAACGGCTCATCTTTCAAACGTTGAGGTATTAGGTTTTAGCGAGTTAATGGCACATTTCGCCGCTCATCAAAAAGCAAATATATTAGTGAGAGGATTAAGAGCCGTTTCAGATTTTGAATACGAGCTGCAGCTCGCAAATATGAACCGACATCTGATGGCAGATTTAGAGAGCGTATTCTTGATGCCCGCTGAAAAGTGGTCATTTATCTCTTCATCATTGGTAAAAGAAGTTGCACGACACGGTGGTGATATATCACCTTTCTTACCTAGCTCGATTACCGATGCTTTACTGAAAAAGTTGTCTGAAAACTAACGCTGGCATTTGGGGCAGTAGAATGTATTGCGTTGCCCCATCTTCAAACTTTTGATGGTTTCTCCACATGTATGACAAGCCTCTCCACTACGGCCATAGACATGCAGCTCCTGAGCAAAATACCCAGGCTTTCCATCGGACTGCAAAAAATCCTTCAGTGTTGTTCCACCCTGCTCAATAGATCGCTGTAATACCTGCTTAATGGTAGTAACCAAGTACGCGACCTCATCTTGGCAGAGTGAGCCAACCGCTCTCTCTGGTGCAATTTTCGCGGCAAACAACGATTCACTGGCATAAATATTCCCCACACCAACAACAACTTTATTATCCATAAGCCAAGGCTTAACTAAAGTGCGCTTTTTACGCGATAACTCAAACAGATATTCTGCTGAAAACTCATCACTCAAAGGCTCCGGCCCTAAGTGTTTTAAGACACTGCTGTTGTCTAAATCATCACACCATAGCCAAGCACCAAAGCGACGGGGATCGGTATAACGTAGTATTTTCCCGTTAGATATCTCTAAATCCACGTGATCGTGCTTTTGTGCCGGTTCTCCAATAGGAAGAATTCTGACACTGCCAGACATACCCAAATGCACAATTATCCAGCCCGTAGTCAATTCTAATAAAAGGTACTTGGCTCGACGTTGAACACTTAATACTGATTCATTACGGAGGTGCTGGATTTCATCGGAGACAGGCCAGCGTAGACGAGATTGTCGGACCACGGCTTGAGTAATACTTTGCCCTACAAGATAAGGTTCAATACCACGGCGGCTTGTTTCAACTTCTGGTAACTCAGGCATAGCGTTTACTTATCCCTCCCCCTATCTCTGGTGTTTTGCAAAAAACACCCTCTTTATATAGCGCAATTGGCAACATACAAAACAAAAAAACCCGGCCTAAGCCGGGTTTTATTATAAAATCCACCAAAATTAAATTACTTAATTTTAGCTTCTTTGTAGATCACGTGCTGGCGGACAACTGGATCGAATTTCTTCAGTTCCAATTTTTCCGGCTTAGTACGCTTGTTCTTCGTAGTGGTATAGTAGTGACCTGTACCAGCTGAAGAAACCAGCTTGATCTTCTCGCGAATACCTTTAGCCATGATTTAGTTCCTTAAAACTTCTCACCGCGGGTACGTAAATCGGCCAAAACCGTTTCAATACCCTTCTTGTCGATGACACGCATACCTTTAGCAGATACACGCAGAGTTACAAAGCGCTTCTCGCTCTCAACCCAAAAACGGTGAGTGTGCAGGTTCGGCAGAAAGCGGCGTTTGGTCGCGTTCATCGCGTGTGAACGGTTGTTGCCGCTCACCGGACGCTTGCCAGTAACTTGGCAGACTCGGGACATGTCTATTCTCCAAAAATCAAAATCAGCTCGAGCTTCATATGGGCATCACCGCCTTGTCAGGCTTTAAAGCCTATCTCAGCAAACTCCGCCAAGAAGACATCCAGCTAGGTCGAAACCGTGCTGAGATAGACTCTCAACGTAATACCCATGATTCCCAAAGGTGGCGTAGTATACTCGCTAGAGCGTTAGTGCTCAAGACCCGAACAGCTAAAGATCCCTAAAGGATCGCGAAAAATATTCTTAAAGCCATCCTCTTTCAGCAAAAGAGACGCATTCTCCCCTGCCAATAACGAGATGATCAAGCACTCGGATATCCAATAACGCGCAAGCTTTCACCACATGGTCGGTGATTAAACGGTCGGCCTCACTAGGCTCAGCAACCCCCGAAGGGTGATTATGCGCCAAAATTAGCGCTGCTGCATTGGCCTTTAACGCCTCACGCACAATTTCTCTTGGATGAACCTCTACACAACTAAGAGAACCGGAAAACATTTCTTCATGTCGAATCACTCGATGTTGATTATCCAAAAACATAACAACAAATACCTCCCTCTCTCGATGAGAGATAAGATTTTGCAAATAGTCATGCGTTATCTCAGGATTCCTAAGCGTATTTTCACGCATTAACCGGGCAGAGAAAAAGCGTTGTGAAAGCTCTATCGCCGCTTGTAGCTGAGTAAATTTAGAATGCCCCACGCCTCGCTTTTCACAAAAAGTCTGATAATCAGAAGCCATAAGCTGATACAACGACCCAAATTCAGTTAATAGATACTGGGCGAGCTCTAGAACATTCATTCCTGGAATACCCGTGCGTAGAAAAATAGCTAATAGCTCCTGATCGGTTAAAGCACCAGCCCCTTTCTCTAATAACGTTTCCCTTGGTTTTCTATGAGTTAGCCACATTGAAGCCCTTTTTTCTTCCACTATCCCTCCTGTTTCTGAAAACAGAATGGCATCCCTTATCTCAAGGTTCTAACGCGCTATTTCAAACTTGGAAAGCGCCTCGCAAACTGTTTTGTAGCGCATCATGATTTCTAGCGTTGTCGCTCTCACTTGTGGGGAATGTGATAAAATAAAGGCCACTTTCGGCTACAACTTGGATAATCAAGATGATACATACCGCTTCTCTTGCAGGTAAAAATATCGTACTCGGTATCAGTGGTGGTATTGCCGCCTATAAATGCCCAGAAATTGTACGCCGATTAAAAGAGCATGGAGTCAACGTTCGAGTTGTCATGACAAATGCAGCACAGGCATTTATTACCCCTATGACACTTCAAGCCGTTTCCGCCAATCCTGTTTCTGACAGCATTCTTGACCCAGCAGCAGAAGCAGCAATGGGGCATATTGAACTAGGAAAATGGGCTGACCTTATTCTTTTGGCTCCTGCAACAGCAGACCTGCTAGCGCGTTTGGCGGCTGGTATGGCAAATGATTTGCTCACCACAATTTGTCTGGCAACACCCGCGCCCATCGTGGCCGCCCCTGCCATGAATCAACAAATGTTTCGCGCAGCAGCGACACAGAACAATCTGAGCACACTGGCATCTCGTGGCATTGCTATTTGGGGCCCAGCAAGCGGGAGTCAGGCCTGTGGCGATATAGGCCCAGGAAGAATGCTAGAACCAGCAGAGCTTGTCTCACGGGTCATTCAACACTTTAATCGGAAACAAGATCTGGCTGGCCTAAATATAATGCTAACAGCAGGGCCAACAAGAGAAGCGCTGGATCCCGTTCGATTCATTACCAACCATAGCTCAGGGAAAATGGGGTTTGCCATAGCTCAAGCTGCAGCAGCCCGCGGGGCAACAGTAACCCTTATTGCAGGCCCAGTAACACTCGCCACACCCGCTGGCGTACAGCGTATTGATGTTATTAGCGCGCTAGAAATGGAGCAAAATGTTCAACGCCTTGCCTCTGAGCAAAATATTTTTATTTCTTGTGCGGCAGTAGCAGACTATCGTGCAGAGCAAGTCGCACCTGACAAGATAAAAAAACAAGGCGATGAAATCACAGTAAGAATGATTAAAAACCCCGATATCGTCGCTGGTGTTGCCTCCATGAAGGAAAACCGACCATTCGTTGTTGGATTTGCCGCTGAAACCCAGAATGTGGAAGAATACGCCCGACAAAAGCTCGTGCGCAAAAAACTCGATCTTATTTGCGCCAATGATGTTTCGCTATCGGGGCAAGGTTTCAACAGCGACACAAATGCACTACACCTATACTGGTCTAACGGAGATAAGGCTTTGCCACTTAGTGAAAAAGCACTCCTAGGCCAACAACTGCTGGACGAGATAATTAGCCACTATGACGAAAAAAATAGACATTAAGATCCTAGACACACGTATTGGTCAGCAATTTCCATTGCCAACTTACGCAACAGAAGGCTCCGCAGGGCTAGATCTTCGGGTATGTTTAGACGAATCCGTTGTCCTTAATCCGGGAGAAACAACGCTTCTTCCGACAGGGCTAGCGATTCATATTGCCGACCCAAGCCTAGCCGCCGTCATTTTGCCGCGTTCTGGTTTAGGGCATAAACATGGTGTTGTATTAGGTAATCTGGTTGGGCTTATTGATTCGGATTATCAAGGCCAGCTAATGGTTTCTGTATGGAATCGAGGCCAAATCAGCTTTACTATTGAACCCGGCGAGCGAATTGCTCAAATGGTTTTCGTTCCTGTCGTTCAGGCTGAATTCAACATTGTTGAAGATTTTGAAAGCACTGAGCGCGGTACAGGTGGCTTTGGTCACTCTGGTCGCCAATAATTTTTAAGACCCATTTATTGTAAAATAGATGCGATAGATTTGCATAACCACGTTTACTCGCGGCTTATAACGCAAAAACCGGCGTTTTATGTAAATCCTTCTTCAGGGTTTTTACAGCTATAACCGTTTTACCAAGGGTCTAAAGAAAGGCATGGCAGAAAAAGAGAATACGAAAAGGAATCGCCGCGAGGAAATTCTCCAGTCTCTGGCTCAGATGCTGGAATCCAGTGATGGAAGCCAGCGTATTACGACCGCAAAGCTGGCCGCTAATGTCGGTGTTTCCGAAGCCGCACTCTATCGGCACTTTCCTAGCAAAACGCGTATGTTTGATAGCCTCATCGAATTTATCGAAGATAGCTTAACATCGCGAATCAACCTGATTTTACAAGACGAAAAAGAGACTCTAAACCGTATTAGATTAATTTTATTACTAATTCTTGGCTTTGCTGAAAAAAATCCAGGCTTAACACGGATTATCACAGGCCACGCACTCATGTTTGAACAAGACCGCCTACAGGGCCGGATTAACCAACTATTCGAGCGCATCGAGGCGCAGTTACGACAAGTGCTGCGCGAGAAAAAAATGCGGGAAGGTCAAGGTTTCACTCATGATGAAACATTACTCGCCAGCCAACTTTTAGCATTTTGTGAAGGGATGCTCTCGCGTTTCGTTCGCTCCGAGTTCCGTTATTTTCCAACACAGGAATTTGAAGCACGCTGGCCATTGTTAGCTATACAGCTTCAATAACAGTAATACTGAAAACTTAAATCAGGGCCTAAGGCCCTGATTTAATATTTCTCTCACATCAAACGCCGTACATCTGCTGATATGCGCGCACCGCAGACAGATGCTCCGCCATTTCAGGCTTCTCTTCCAAATAATGGATTAAATCCCTCAGAGTAATAATCGAGATCACTTTACAACCATAATCTCTCTCGACTTCCTGAATCGCTGATACCTCAGCCCTGCCTCTTTCCTGACGATCTAAAGAGATGAGAACACCCGCCAACGATGCCCCATGAGCACTAATAATATCCATCGACTCACGGATAGCTGTGCCCGCAGTAATAACGTCATCAACCAGCATAATCTTGCCAGCAAGAGCACTCCCCACTAAAAGCCCACCTTCACCGTGATCTTTAGCTTCTTTACGGTTAAAACAGTAAGGCACATCACGATCGTGGTGCTCTGCTAGTGCCACAGCCGTGGTCGTTGCAATAGGTATGCCTTTATAAGCAGGCCCAAAAAGCACATCAAAATTAATCCCTGAATCAACTAGGGCCTCAGCATAAAAACGCCCTAATAGAGCCAAATCACGCCCGGTATTAAATAACCCAGCATTAAAAAAATAAGGGCTAGTCCGCCCAGATTTCAGGGTAAATTCGCCAAATTTAAGAACCTGCTTACCTAGGGCAAATTCTATAAACTGGCGCTGATAGGCTTTCATGGGTTTACTCCTCGTCTGTATTTCTCTTTTAACCTGCAAACATGATGCTGTTCACAAACATAAAAAAGGCGACTTCTCAGTCGCCTTTTAAAAACTATTTCGCTAGCACCGCTTTCTGTGCCGCAATGATAGTCGTAATGCCCTCTCGGGCTAGGGCCAGTAAAGAGAGAAGCTCTTCATGACTGAACGGCTCACCTTCAGCTGTCCCCTGAACTTCAATCATTCGTCCATCTTCCATCATGACGACGTTCATATCGGTATCTGCCGCAGAGTCTTCAACATACTCGAGATCGCATACTGCCTCACCACCGACGATGCCAACAGAAACCGCAGCCACCATCCCTTTCATTGGATTCTCTTTCAGTTTGCCTTGTGCAACCATCTTATTCAGAGCATCAGCCAAAGCAACACAAGCACCAGTAATAGATGCTGTACGCGTGCCGCCATCAGCCTGCAATACATCACAGTCCAACGTAATATTAAACTCACCGAGCTTCTTCAAATCGACCGCAGCCCGCAAAGAACGTGCAATTAGACGCTGAATTTCCAGCGTTCTGCCGCCCTGTTTCCCTTTTGCCGCTTCACGTGCATTACGGCTATGTGTAGAACGCGGTAGCATTCCGTACTCTGCCGTGATCCAACCTTGGCCCTGACCTTTCAGAAAACGTGGTACGCCCTCTTCAACAGTTGCAGTACAAAGAACTTTTGTATCGCCAAACTCCACCAACACTGAGCCTTCAGCATGTTTGGTATAATCGCGGGTCAACTTGAGGGGGCGGACTTGTTGTGCACTTCGGCCTGCAGGACGCATAAGGTCATCTCCGGCAAATAATCTAAGTTAGTCGCACATTATACGGGCTTCGTGATTGAATGCCTATCTTGCCCGTAATAGCGACGCTATAATCCCACTATCTTTCCCTAATCTACTGGTGCACACCATGATCCGCAGTATGACCGCTTATGCCCGGCGCGAAATTAAAGGCGAATGGGGTAGCGCAGCTTGGGAGCTGCGTTCTGTTAATCAACGTTATCTTGAAACCTACATCCGTTTGCCCGAGCAATTCCGCAGTTTAGAGCCCGTCATCCGTGAACGGATCCGTTCTCGTCTAACGAGAGGTAAAGTTGAGTGTAACTTGCGTTTTGAAGTCGACCCTTCTGCTCAAAGCGAACTCATTTTAAACGAAAAACTGGCTAAACAGCTCGTTCAAGCCGCCAACTGGGTCAAAATGCAAAGCGATGAAGGCGAGATTAACCCCGTTGATATCCTGCGTTGGCCAGGGGTTATGGCAGCAGCAGAACAGGATCTCGATACCATTAGCACCCAACTTCTTGCGGCATTAGATACTGCACTGGACGAATTCGTTGTTGCCCGTGAGCGTGAAGGTACTGAGCTGAAGACATTGATCGAACAGCGCTTAAATGGCGTAACCCAGCAAATCGCCAGCGTTCGCCAACATATGCCAAATATTCTTCAGTGGCAGCGTGAGAAGTTACAAGCCAAATTAGAAGACGCTCAAATTCAGTTAGAAAATAACAGACTGGAACAAGAGCTTATTTTGATGGCTCAACGTATTGATGTGGCAGAAGAGTTAGACCGTCTCGAAGCCCACGTTAAAGAAACCTACGTTATTTTAGGTAAGAAAGAAGCCGTCGGCCGCCGTCTGGACTTTATGATGCAGGAATTTAACCGTGAAGCGAATACGCTGGCATCAAAATCGATTAATGCCGACGTCACTGCATCGTCTATCGAGTTAAAGGTATTGATAGAGCAGATGAGAGAACAAATTCAGAATATCGAGTAATTATTTAGTAAAAATCAACAGACTGCAAAAAACCAAAAAGCCTGCATAAATCGGGCTTTTTGGTTGTCCACTATAATCAGGAAAAATGGGCATATAGGGCTGCTTGAATCTATGTTGCAATTAGCAAGGAAGGCAGACTTTATCATCATTAATCGTGGCAATATGGAAGAGATCGCTCTGTAGTTTCCCCTGTGATATTGAATAAACCAATCCGCTACGGCGGGTTTTTGCTTAGGGGGTTTTGGTGTGGAGTCGAATCACATTTATAACTGTTGGCGTAGCTATGTTTATGTCGTTAGTTGCACGGCTGAAAACAGGTCAGTTAGATAAAGCGAGAGTTTCTCTAAATGAGGTTGAGCGTTTGCGTGTTGATGTTGAGTCTGGCAAGCGCAAATTGCTCATCAAGGCAAGTTACCCCAAAGCCGTGCCTAGTTTCACCACTGCCACCGGCAAGTCTGACGCAGCCAGCCTCAGACTTGATAACACCGCTGAACGAAATTATTGGACTCTCAGAGATAGAATAGCGACATCAAAATCTCAGATTGACGGGTTACAGGAATACATCAGAACTCAGTGTAATTAGGTATTACAGCAGGCATTCACTGAGTGTCTGCGATAACGCAAAGCTACAGATAACACCTACCGTTCACCCAGAGTTTGGTTATCCGTGGCTTTTTTTTATCTATGAAATGTCAATTTTTCCACGTGATATTCATATACAAAGATATTCTTGTTTTATTTGTTTTAACTACCAATAGGTCTATGAAAAAGAAGTCAAAAAGTAGGTGTCATGCTCTTCTTTTTATATACTGTTTATCCAGACAGTGGTCTGGGTGACATAACAACAAATAAAAAGGAAATTAAAATTATGAATGATAATTATAACGACATTTTAACTGCACTAAAAAAACATACTGAGGACATCAATTCAATGATGTCAGACTTACATGAAACTAATAGCATGGCCGCTCGGAGACAGGATGCTATTGGCAGGGCTCTTGCATTACTGATTAATGATGCAGCTATTGATACTGCGAAGGGTCGAGATAAACTACACAATATTCTGAATATTTTATAACTAAAATCGCCGCCCTGACCTAACCGTCAGGGCTTTTTGTTATGAGGACAGCATGGCTAAAACTGATTGGGGCAGAGCAAGAGAAGTACATCTCAAACAGGTATTAAGCTAGAAAAGTGGTGCATAGAGAACGGAGACATAAATACTCTACTGCTAAACGTTATATTCGTGTTCCAAAATCTCCCCCTAAAACTACGAAAACGCAGGGTAAAAAATTGCGAAAAATTCGCAGTTACTCTGCAATAATACTAGAAACTAATTGTACAAAGAAGGCTCACCTTCAGGGCGAGTCTTAAAACGACGATGTAACCACATGTATTGATCAGGTGCCTTCATAATCTCTTTTTCAACAATCCGGTTCATAAACTCTGCACCAGCCAGAGAATCTTCTAAAGGAAACCCCTCAACAGGAGGAGAAACCAGAACCCGATAGCCACTACCATCATCATTTCTAACAGGCGTGAAAGGTAAAATAGAGGGTTTGCCCATGCGCATCAAAATACTCGTTCCGATGGTTGTCGCTGCTTTAGGCACAGCAAAAAGTGAAGCAAATACACTATTTTTAGGGCCGTAATCATGATCAGGGGCATACCACAGAATTTCTCCCGCTCGGAGTACCCGAATCATACCCTTAGTATCATTACGCCCAATAAATGACTTGTTAGAACGCAAACGCCCGCGTAACTGAACCCAATCCAACACCTTATTATCATTGGGGCGGTAGACACCAATACCCGGGTTATACATTCCGAAAATGCGCCCCCCAAGTTCTAACGTCAGGAAGTGAAGCCCTATCAGCAAAACGCCCTTGCCGCCCTCTCTGGCTTGGTCCATATATTCACGGTTTTCTACCTTGCACCACTTCTTAATTCGGCGGTCTGACCAAAACCACGCCATTCCCGTTTCTAATAACCCCATTCCCGTAGATTCAAAGTTACGAATCACACGCTTATCAATCTCTTTCTTTGTTAGCTCAGGAAAGCACAGCTTCAAATTACGCTCGGCAACGGCAACACGACGTTTTAAAAAAGGCATAGCAAGCCGACCAATAGAGTGGCCAAAACGAAACAAAATCGGATAAGGAAGCTGAACAATCAAGTACAGAACAACAAGACCGAACCACGTTAGCCAATAACGGGGGGCAAGAAGCGATAAACGAAATGTAGGGAGGTTGGTCATAAGATCTCTGCTACCAAGGCATCACAGCTAAAAAAGAAAAAACCAATGATTTGGGTGCTCAACTGTAACGCTATCATGTTAATACGCAATATTCCGATGTTTCATAAAAAAGGAGTATTGACTGAATTTTGACGGGTAGGATATCAGTATCGTATCGATAAGAAACGTATTATGAACTGTTTGCTTGACCTGACGCGTTCCAACTCCTCAAGATCGTATAAAAATATCGCCCATAGGCATTTAATCAACCCCACAATTCCTATATTTTATAACGTCAGATAAAACCGAGTGCCTGCACATCTCGCAAGCCGTAGGTTTCAAGTAACCAAGGAAGGAGAAATTATTATGGGAATAAGCCACGAAGAGCAAATCCGCAGATTAAAAATAGAAAAAGCCTCTGTCGGCAACACGGCAAAATGGATGGCGATCTCCTCATTTATCTACTTTGTTTTGATGGTTTTTTATGCACCCGAGATAGGTGTACTCGCACTCTCTGGTGGCACCACTATCGTTTCATCCTATATTTGGTTTAAAAAGTACCGACTCATCCAAGTTTATAAAAAACATCTGGCCCAGCTTACTGAGTCCGATGAAGAGAAATAATGCTTTAATTTATCTCATGCTTAATGATCTATTTCATGCTATTAAACCTGATAAATAGCGCATTTAGCATTAGAAAAAATAATGAATTAGTAAACATTTAAAAAAACTCACTCGTAGAATTTATCGCTAAAATCTAAGCTTGCAGCCTAATTTGCTGCTGGTGTTAGCCCCATGCTATTAAGTATTCTCTATGTTATTGGTATCACTGCTGAAGCTATGACAGGTGCTTTAGCCGCCGGTCGCAGAAAAATGGATACTTTTGGTGTGATTATTATTGCGGTAGGAACAGCCCTCGGTGGCGGATCTGTCCGCGATATGTTGCTAGGCCATTACCCTCTCACTTGGGTGAAACATCCGCAATATATTGTCATTGTTGTCGTTGCTGCCATTTTTACTATCTGGATAGCTCCATTAATGAAACACCTGCGAAAACTATTCCTCTTGCTCGATGCGGTTGGATTAATCGTTTTCTCTATTATTGGTACTCAAGTTGCCCTAGATATGGGTTATGGCCCCATTATTGCGTCTATTGCCGCTGTAATTACTGGTGTTTTTGGTGGCATTATTCGCGATTTATTCTGCAACAGAATTCCTCTCGTATTTCAAAAAGAGCTTTATGCAGGGATCTCCTTTGCTGCAGCATGGCTATATCTTGGGTTGCAATATTTTGCCGTACCACAAGACATCATTATTATTGTGACGCTACTGACAGGATTTAGCTCTCGCCTGATCGCATTGAGATTCCATCTCGGTTTGCCCATATTTAGCTATCAGCACCCCGACCATTAGCTAATGTGGTGCTAAAAGGGGAGACGTTGCATTATCTTGAAAACCATCAACGCCATTAGCCGCTAAAACTGCGGCTAAAACATCGACATCAGAGTGAGTAAAAAACGCTCTAAGTTGCTGAGAACGCACCGGGCCAATATTCCCGACAGTGCGCCATGTTTTATCATCCATCGCCTTCAATTTTTGCCAATTAACATCATCGCTATACGCAATCGCATAGTTTGGCAACCCCAACGCAACCAACCACTGCTTAAAGGGTTTGCTCTTTGCATACTGAAATTGCTGCCATATGGTTTTTGCTTTGGCGGCACCTATCCCATCCACAGAAGCCAGTTCATCCTCAGACAGCGCTAGCCAATCAACAAGATTGGTTATTTTTCCCGTGAGCATCAGTGCCCGCCAAGTCACTTCACCAACCCCTTTTAGATTCAATCCATTATCGCTGCCAAGCCAGTTCAATCTCGCCAAAAATTGTTGATCACACTGTGGATCAGCTCGCCAGCAGCTTAACGCGTGGTACCGAGTTTCATCAGGAACTACCATCGTCATACGGTGATGAGTTCTCCATAGCACTGCATCAAGGCGAGGTATGCCTTGCCCAGCTAGGCTGATAGAAACCTGATCTCCTGGCAACACATCCCAATGACGCCAGCGAGCAATAGAACCTATGCTGACACGCTGCACATTCTTATCATCCAAACGCAGTGGGTTCAGATGTAAAATGACCGTGATACGCCCCGTTCTGCCAATAACAAAACGAACATCTGAAACTTCAGCCATGCTTTGAACTGGTTCATACTTCCATGCCATAGCCCAGCTAGGCGGTTTGGCTCGCCAATGTTCTCCTGCTGGTCTCTGGCCCTGACGAATCACTACCCCATCCGTCACAAATGGCAGCTCTGAGTTCAACCACTGTTGTCGGTATTGGCGAATCGCATCGAATGATTCAACAGGAAACGTATATTGGTGCACTGAAGGGAATCCCATATCCGCCAACTGAGATAGCCTTTTCGGCATCTGTTCGGGGCCATTTGGCCAATCCCAGATAAATACCTCAATACTGTTTCTTGCTTCATCGGTGAGTTCATTGCTCATCATGGCACCCGCAACGGTGTTTCTCGCATTCTTGCCACCATCTCTCTTTTGAATATGTGCCCTCTGCCGCCAGTACAGCTCCCCTTGCAGTATCACTGGCGAAGTCAAAACGGGAATCGTTTTAGGAATGGCGGATAATTGCCCTATATTCTTGGTCCAATCTTGCCCTTTGGTACCATCGCCACGGCTCATTGCTGATACCAACCGCCCTTGTTCATAGACTAATGTCACAGCAACGCCATCAACCTTAGGTTGGGCCCAAAGATTGCTGCGAGCGTTAACCCATGCCTTTAGTGAAACTTCACTGCTGATTTTTTGTAACCCTGTATGGGGGATAGGATGAGGAGACACTCCCTCTTTTGGTGGCGATACAGGCAGCGTTTCAACACCTACCTTTGGAAAGCAGTGTTGCCAACTCACTAAACGTTGGCGAAGCTGGTCATAAATTTCATCATCAACAATAGACCTCCCGTGCTTAAAGTAGGCCTCATCCCATTGCGATATTTGCTCATGCAGTGATGCTATTTCTAGACGCGCCTGCCTATCGTGCCATGCAGGACAAGTGAGGTCGGCACTAAAAGCAGGAACTATCCCTCCATTAAGTAGAAGGATTAAAAAGAGAAGAAAAGTATGAATGCTCATTGGGTACCCCCTCACCGCAGACGTAATAAGCGCAGTAAATCCCCATCGTGGCTCGGGTACGAGAGCGAAATAAGCACTATGGAATGCGCATTCCAAACTATTTAGTGAGATGCAAAACTGACAAAAAAGAGTGGGATCCCGTTTCCAATTTAAAAACATCGTACTTTTTATATAAAAAATAGTGCTGAATAGTGTGAGGGCACTGCATGGCCCTTGATACACGTGTATACTATCGAGGTATTTTTTACTCTTCGTTTCACCACTCGGCAACGGCATAGAAAAAACGTAATGATGGTTCAAGGCACGCTATATATAGTTTCGGCCCCTAGTGGCGCGGGGAAATCAAGCCTCATTCAGGCACTATTAAAAACGCAACCCGCTTACGATACTCGGGTCTCTATTTCGCATACCACGCGCGATAAAAGACCAGGTGAGAATCATGCCGAACATTACTATTTCGTCTCAAATACCGAGTTTGAAACGATGATTAAAGCTGGTGATTTTCTTGAGTATGCAGAGGTGTTTGGTAATTACTACGGCACCTCTCACGAGACCATTCAGAAACAACTATCTCAAGGAATTGATGTCTTTCTCGATATTGATTGGCAGGGTGCCCGACAAATTCGAGAAAAAATGCCGACGGCTCGCAGTATTTTTATCCTTCCTCCTTCTAAAGACGAGTTAAAACGCCGTTTACAGGGCAGAGGACAAGATAGTGATGAAGTTATCGCCAAACGCATGACGAAGGCGGTGGCAGAGATGTCACATTACACTGAATACGATTATTTGATTGTTAACGATGAGTTCGATACTGCGTTAAACGATCTCAAAGCTATTATTCGCGCAGAACGCTTGCGTTTAACGCGTCAAAAACAACGGCACGATGCATTAGTCAGTAAACTATTGGCGGATTGATGTCCGTTTCAGTATCATGCCCAGTCATTTCTTCATCTGTGGGGTAACACATATATGGCACGCGTAACTGTTCAAGACGCTGTAGAGAAAATTGGTAACCGTTTTGACCTAGTATTGGTCGCTGCTCGTAGAGCTCGTCAGATTCAGGTGGGTGGTAAAGAGCCTCTAGTACCTGAAGAGAACGATAAATACACTGTTATTGCCCTAAGAGAAATCGAAGAAGGTTTGATTAATGGCCAAATTCTTGACGTGCGCGATCGTCAAGAACAGCAAGAGCAGGAAGCCGCTGAAATTCAAGCAGTTACCGCTATTGCTGAAGGCCGTCGTTAATCAACACGAAACCCTACAAAATTGTATCTCTTTGAGAGTTTGAATCAGCTTATTCAGCGCTACTTGCCTGAAGAGCAGATTCAGCAGCTTAAACAAGCCTATATCGTTGCACGAGATGCACACGAAGGGCAGTCACGCTCAAGCGGTGAGCCTTATATCACTCATCCGGTGGCTGTATCCTGCATTTTGGCGGAAATGAAGCTGGACTACGAAACCTTGATGGCGGCATTACTGCATGACGTCATTGAGGACACGCCGATCACTTATCAAGAGTTGGAGCAACAGTTTGGCAAAAGCGTTGCCGAATTGGTTGAAGGGGTTTCCAAACTCGACAAACTCAAGTTCCGCGATAAAAAAGAAGCTCAGGCGGAAAACTTCCGCAAAATGATCATGGCGATGGTGCAAGATATCCGCGTTATCTTGATCAAACTGGCTGACCGCACTCACAACATGCGCACGCTAGGTGCATTACGCCCAGATAAACGTCGCCGTATCGCTCGCGAAACCTTAGAAATATATAGCCCTTTAGCCCACCGTCTAGGCATCCATCACTTAAAAACAGAGTTGGAAGAGCTTGGTTTCGAGGCGCTTTACCCTAACCGGCACCGCGTAATTAAAGAAGTGGTGAAAGCCGCACGGGGCAATCGTAAAGAGATGATTCAAAAAATCCTCTCTGAAATCGAAGGGCGATTAAACGATGCAGGCATTGTGTGCCGTGTTAGCGGAAGAGAGAAACATCTCTACTCTATCTACTGCAAAATGCACCTGAAAGAGCAGCGGTTTCATTCGATCATGGATATCTATGCCTTTCGCGTTATCGTCAAAGATGTTGATACCTGTTATCGCGTCTTGGGTCAGGCACATAACCTGTATAAACCTCGCCCAGGTCGAATCAAAGATTACATTGCTATCCCCAAAGCTAACGGTTATCAATCCCTCCATACCTCACTGATTGGCCCGCACGGCGTGCCTGTCGAAGTTCAAATTAGAACCGAAGATATGGATCAGATGGCTGAGATGGGGGTTGCCGCTCACTGGGCATATAAAACTCAGGGAGAATCCAGCACCACGGCACAGATTCGGGCGCAGCGTTGGATGCAGAGCCTCTTAGAATTACAGCAAAGCGCAGGTAGCTCCTTCGAGTTTATCGAAAGTGTTAAGACGGATTTGTTCCCAGATGAAATCTATGTCTTTACCCCTGAAGGGCGAATTGTCGAGCTTCCTGCGGGAGCGACTCCGGTAGACTTTGCCTACGCAGTCCACACCGATATCGGCCATGCTTGTGTGGGTGCTCGCGTTGATCGCCAGCCTTACCCTCTTTCTCAGTCGCTGCACAGCGGGCAAAACGTAGAGATTATTACCGCACCGGGCGCACGACCTAACGCAGCATGGCTAAACTTTGTTGTTAGCTCTAAGGCCAGAGCAAAAATTCGCCAGATGTTGAAGAATCTGAAGCGCGATGACTCCATTAATTTGGGCCGCCGCCTGCTCAACCATGCTTTAGGCCAAGGTCAAAAACTCGCCGATATTCCACAAGAAAATATCCGCCGAGAGCTTGTTCGGATGAAATTGAGCACGTTAGATGACTTGCTAGCAGAGGTAGGTTTAGGCAATGCCATGAGCATCGTCGTTGCGAAAAACCTGTTGGGTGAAGCGGATACCGCAGCATCTGGGTTGCGCAAACTGCCAATTAAAGGCGCCGATGGTGTTTTGGTCAGCTTCGCCAAATGCTGCCGCCCAATCCCTGGTGACCCGATTATCGCTCATATCAGCCCGGGTAAAGGCTTGGTGATTCACCATGAATCTTGCCGCAATATCCGGGGTTATCAGAAAGAACCAGAAAAATTTATGGCGGTCGAGTGGGATGAATCCACCGATCAAGAATTTATCGCTGAATTAAAAGTCGATATGTTCAACCATCAGGGCGCATTAGCAAACCTAACCGCTGCCATCAGTGCTGCGGGTTCCAATATTCAAAGCATGAACTCTGAAGAAAAAGATGGGCGCGTATACAGCATTGTTATGCACCTCACTACTCTCGATCGTGTCCATTTAGCCAATATCATGCGTAAATTACGCATCATGCCGGATGTGATTAAAGTTAACCGAAACAGAAACTAAGCTTATGACCCCCCAACGCTATGCGCGAATCTGTCACATGCTCGCCATTCGTCAGCCCGATTTAACTGTCTGTTTAGAGCAAGTCCATAAACCTCATAATGTCTCCGCCGTTATCCGTACTGCCGATGCCGTAGGTGTGCATCAAGTTCACGCAGTATGGCCAGGCAGTAGAATGAAGACGCAGGTTGCCTCCGCCGCAGGCAGTAACAGTTGGGTGCAGGTGAAAACACACCCAAATATCGGTAGCGCTATTCATCATTTGAAAGCTCAAGGTATGCAGATACTGGCAACCAATCTTTCAGATAAAGCCGTGGATTTTCGCCAGATAGACTATACCCGTCCAACCTGTATTTTGATGGGGCAAGAAAAAACAGGCATCTCGAAAGAGGCACTGGCGTTAGCCGATCAAGACATCATTATTCCGATGATCGGCATGGTACAGTCCCTCAATGTCTCCGTTGCTTCGGCGCTGATTTTGTATGAAGCCCAGCGCCAGAGAGAGATCGCTGGCATGTATCAACGTACCAGCAGCCAGCTCGCCCCCGATGAACAACAACGCTTATTGTTCGAGGGTGGTTATCCTGTTTTAGCCCGAGTGGCCCAAAATAAAGGGCTACCACCACCTCATATTGATGGCGAAGGGCAAATAATTGCAGATGATGATTGGTGGGCAGCCATGCAAGCAACCAAAGGGCAATAACCGATGAAAGGCCGTTTGTTGGATGCCGTTCCACTAACGACACTCTCTGGCGTCGGTGCAAGCCTCGCCGATAAACTTGCCAAAATCGGCCTAGAAACGATTCAAGATCTGCTTCTCCATCTCCCTCTTCGGTATGAAGACCGTACTCAGCTTTACCCCATAGGCGAACTTTTGCCAGGCCTGCACGCCACCGTTGGTGGTGAAGTCTTGCGTACTGATATCAGCTTCGGCAGGCGCAGAATGTTAACCTGCCAGATAAGCGATGGTAGCGGCGTGCTGACAATGCGCTTCTTCAATTTCAGTGCCGCAATGAAGAACAGCCTCTCTCCCGGTAAGCAAGTGGTTGCCTACGGGGAGATAAAGCGAGGTGCTCAAGGCGCAGAGATTATCCATCCCGAATACCGTGTTCAAGCTAATGGCCTTTCCGTAAATCTGGCTGAATCACTGACGCCGGTTTACCCCACAACGGAGGGGGTTCGTCAGGCTATTCTGCGTAAATTAACCGATCAAGCGTTAGAGTTGCTCGATACCTGCCCCATTGCAGAGCTACTGCCCACAGAGCTAACCCATAGTTTGATTCCACTACCGGAAGCGATATACACCCTCCATCGCCCACCGCCGGATATTCAGCTAATCGACCTTGAACAGGGGAAACACCCCGCTCAACGCCGCCTAATCATGGAAGAGCTACTAGCACACAATCTGAGTATGTTGGCCTCGCGCTCCAGCGCCCAAAGCTTTAATGCCCTCCCGTTCGCCCCAAAAGATGAGCTAAAGCAGCGTTTTCTTGCCGCATTGCCCTTTAAACCAACGGATGCTCAAGATCGAGTCGTTAAGGAAATTGAGCAAGATTTAAACCAACCACACCCAATGATGCGTCTGGTTCAAGGGGATGTGGGCTCAGGGAAGACGTTGGTGGCAGCACTCGCTGCGTTACGTGCTATTGCCCATGGCAAACAGGTGGCGCTTATGGCCCCCACGGAGTTACTTGCAGAACAACATGCTAATAATTTCCGCCAGTGGTTCGAGCCATTAGGTATTGAAGTAGGTTGGCTGGCAGGAAAACAGAAAGGTAAAGCACGTACCGAACAGATGGCGGCGATCGCCAGCGGTAGCGTCTCCATGATTGTTGGCACTCACGCTATTTTTCAAGAGCAAGTCGAATTCAATGGGCTAGCACTGGTCATTATCGATGAGCAGCACCGCTTTGGTGTTCACCAGCGACTGGCGTTATGGGAAAAAGGGGAAGAGCAAGGGTATCATCCCCACCAGCTCATCATGACAGCCACCCCCATTCCACGCACACTGGCGATGACAGCCTATGCCGACCTCGATACATCGGTCATAGACGAATTACCTCCAGGGCGAACACCCGTATCAACCGTAGCCATTCCAGATTCTCGTCGTGATGACATCGTTCAGCGAGTCAAAAATGCCTGCCTGACAGAGAATCGGCAAGCATATTGGGTCTGTACTCTCATTGATGAATCAGAGGTACTTGAAGCACAGGCGGCAGAAGCTACAGCAGCTGAATTAAAATTGAGTTTGCCAGAGCTGAAAGTCGACCTGGTTCATGGAAGGATGAAGCCCAAAGAGAAACAAGACATCATGCAAGCCTTTAAACAGGGCGATATTCATCTGCTAGTCGCTACCACGGTGATTGAAGTTGGCGTGGACGTACCTAATGCTAGCCTGATGATTATCGAGAACCCAGAACGTCTCGGGCTAGCTCAGTTACATCAATTGCGTGGGCGAGTGGGCCGAGGGGCTGTTGCCTCTCACTGCGTGCTACTGTATAAAACACCGCTGAGTAAAACGGCACAAACACGATTACAGGTTTTACGCGATAGCAATGACGGCTTTGTTATAGCCCAAAAAGATCTGGAAATTAGGGGGCCGGGCGAGCTACTTGGCACCCGGCAAACGGGTGTTGCTGAATTTAAGGTGGCTGATTTACTGCGTGATCAGGCTATGATCCCCGAAGTTCAAAGAATATCCCGTCACATACATCAACACTATCCTACCCAAGCACAAGCGCTGATTGAGCGCTGGCTTCCTGAACGCGCTCGTTATACCAACGCGTAATAAAAAACAATTTAGTTATATCTGAATTGAAGTTAAACGAGTATCAAAAGCAACTTAAGTATGAGTGGTCGATAGCTGATATTGGGCTTATACCCAATATCAGCTATCTGCCCACGAAAGAGTATCCGCTAGAGAGCGCTTGAAACCACAGGGGTAAACATCGGCAGTTTTAGGAATAGATTAATCACAACAGAGTTAACCAAATCAATAAAGAAGGCCCCCACCATCGGCACGACAAGAAATGCGATATGAGATGGACCGAACCTATCAGTAATCGCCTGCATGTTAGCAATAGCCGTTGGCGTTGCCCCTAAACCAAAGCCACAGTGACCTGCCGCAAGTACCGCTGCATCGTAGTTTTTCCCCATCACACGATAAGTAACGAAAATAGCATAGAGCGCCATAACCAGGGCCTGAACGCCTAATATAACAAGCATAGGTAAAGCAAGAGATGCCAGCTCCCATAGCTTTAAGCTCATCAGCGCCATGGCAAGAAACAGAGAAAGGCTAACGTTACCTAAAACAGAAACAGCGCGGTCGAAAACTTTATATAAGCCCGCAAACGACAGTGAGTTGCTGAGAATCACGCCAACAAAGAGCACGCACACGAACTTTGGTAGCTCGAATCTCGTTCCCTTTAATTCAAGAGCAGCATAAGTTCCCACCATTAAACAGATAGAGATCATGGCGATGGTTTCTACCATGACACGGGAGGTAATCATGCGTGCTGCTTTAGGCTTTTCGAACGCCGTTGGCAGTTCGGTATCATCTGGCAGCCCATCAGGTGTTGATGAATGCTTTACCAAATAACGGGCAACAGGGCCGCCAATCAAACCACCGAGTACTAAACCAAAGGTGGCACATGCCATTGCGACTTCTTGTGCATTATAAAAGCCATATTTTTCTGCAAAATTTGTACTCCAAGCAATGCCTGTACCATGCCCACCAGACAATGTAATGGAACCTGCAAGCAGCCCCATTAAAGGATCTAGTCCTAGCATTTTGGCAAGTGCAATACCGATACTGTTTTGAACGATTAATAAACCGACAACAACAAAGAGGAAGATGAACAGCGCTCGACCACCCGCTCTTAAACTTGAAAGGTTTGCGTTTAAACCGATAGTCGCAAAAAATGCCAACATCAGAGGTTCTTGCAATGAGGGGTCAAAATTAACACCCCAGCCCGCTGATTTATTTAAAATAAGTAATAACAGTGCAATAAACAGACCGCCTGCGACAGGCTCTGGAATGGTATAAGTTCTTAGCAGTGGAACCCACTTTACAATCTTTCGTCCCAACAGTAGGACTAAAGTAGCAGCAACTAACGTGCCGTAAGTATCAAGCTCAAGCATCCTGCATACGTCCTTATCGTATTAACTATTACTACGCTATAAAATGTATCGTTAGAGCGTAAAGTCAGTGAAAAAAGCGATTAGAAATGAAAACAGCACTAAAATGCAAGAATAAAGGTGTAAAAGTGGCTTGGTGTCACATGCTAAATTTGTTACTAGCCGCATTAGCAACCGATTGCTTTTATGGGAAAGATCATTAAAATGCCCGCATTGAAACCTAAGTAAGATTGCCACATGAGCCCCAAATCCCTCCAGAAGGACAACGCTGTACCGGATTCTGGTACATCACGCAGTGAGCTGATTTATCATTTAGACGACCGCCCACCTCTTCCCCAAACATTATTTGCAGCGTTGCAGCACCTTCTTGCGATGTTCGTCGCAGTAATTACGCCCGCACTCCTTATTTGCCAGGCGCTGAAATTACCGATAGAAGATACTCAACATATTATTAGTATGTCGCTGTTTGCCTCCGGCTTAGCATCTATATTGCAAATTCGAACTTGGGGACCTGTTGGTTCAGGATTACTCTCCATTCAGGGCACCAGCTTTAACTTCGTTATGCCACTGAGCATGGGTGGTGTTGCTCTTGCTAATGGCGGTGCCGATGTCCCAACCATGATGGCGACGCTTTTTGGTACGCTGATGGTGGCCTCTCTTACCGAGATTTTTCTTTCTCGTGTTCTGCATTTAGCCCGTCGCATCATTACACCGCTCGTGTCTGGTGTGGTGGTGATGATTATCGGCCTGTCGCTGATTCAGGTGGGCCTTATCTCCATCGGCGGCGGATCTGGTGCAATGGAGAACAAAACCTTCGGCTCGCCACAGAACCTGCTACTTGCTGGCGCGGTACTGCTGGTTATCGTTATCCTGAACCGCCAGAAGAACCCATACTTGCGTGTCGCCTCTTTAGTCATCGCCATGGCTGTCGGTTATCTGCTTGCCTGGTTTATGGACATGCTACCTGCGGATATGAGCAGTGCGGAAACCGCGCTGATGGTGTTCCCAACCCCGCTTTATTATGGACTGGGATTTGATGCCAGCTTGTTGATTCCACTGATGCTCATCTTTATGGTGACGTCGTTGGAGACTATTGGTGATATCACCGCGACCTCCGATGTATCAGAGCAACCGGTGAAAGGCCCGCTTTATATGAAGCGACTAAAAGGTGGCGTTTTGGCAAACGGGTTGAACTCTCTGCTTTCTGCGGTATTTAACACCTTCCCTAACTCCTGCTTCGGTCAGAATAATGGCGTCATACAGCTTACCGGCGTTGCCAGCCGTTATGTGGGGTATTTTGTCTCCCTGATGTTAATCATTCTTGGGCTATTCCCTGCCGTGAGCGGATTCGTGCAGCATATCCCTGAGCCTGTCTTGGGCGGTGCAACACTGGTGATGTTCGGTACCATCGCTGCATCGGGTGTGCGTATCGTATCCCGCGAGAATCTGGATCGCCGTGCGGTGATGATCCTTGCCCTTTCTCTGGCAATCGGCCTTGGCATATCGCAACAGCCGATGATTTTACAATTCGCGCCAGATTGGCTGAAAACGCTTCTCTCCTCTGGTATTGCTGCTGGTGGGATCACCGCTATTGTGCTGAATCTCATCTTACCTATCGAAAAGAAGTAACCCTTTCGTGATGAAAAGCGGCTAGAGATGAAACTCTGGCCGCTTTTTTATTGTCTGTAGTTATTAGCATGAGAAGAACTTGCTGACACTTTAACCCTCGATATTGTGGCACTAGGGCTTTATCATCTCGATAACATCTACACCAGCACTGCGGAATGGAACTGAATGCGATTTTTAAAGAAACTCCTGCTGACACTACTTTTATTGCCAATCATTTTGGCTATCGTGCTGTATATCGTACTTCAAACAAGCTTTAGCGCTCGTTGGCTAAGTCTGTGGGTCAGCGATACAACAGACTATGAATTGTCGGTCGGTAAAATCGATCATTCGCTCTCATCCCCTCTTTCTCTCAATCTGGCCGATGTCTCTCTGGCGAAAGATAATCACCCCCCTGCGCTGGTGGTGAAAAAAGCGAGCCTGACTTTTGCCTTTCCTCACTGGAATAGCCTGTTACGTTTAAGAGCTCTGAATCTGCAAGAGGGTTCTCTCGACATTAATTTAGAGAATCAGCGTACTCATACCGATATTTTGCCCGCTACGATAGAGCAACTGCGTTTGCAGGATATCGCGCTAAATATTACCGACAAGCAAAGACGTATCACAGGTACAGGGGTTAGCGCTGGAATCTCCCCTTGGGCACCGCTGGATAGCAATATTCTCGGTGACACAAGTCAGTTCCAGCTCAGTGCCAAAACATTCAACATTGATGATCTTGCCGCCCAAAATGTACTGATTAAGGGTGCCGTTAAACAAGGCAACCTGAATCTCGATACCTTCGGTGCCGATATTGCCCAAGGCCAACTAACAGGGAAAGCCGAACAACGGCCGGATGGTAGCTGGGTTATTGATAATCTCCGTTTGAGCCATATCCGCTGGCAAACAGCGCAGTCATTGGATTCATTCTGGGAGCAGTTTTCTCAATTTCCCAACCTATCCGTCCAGAACTTCGATTTGATCGATGCCAAGCTGGAAGGACCAGACTGGTCATTTAACGAGCTCGACCTGTCATTAAAAAATACACAGTTCCAGCGGGGTAAATGGCTCGCTCATGATGGCTCGCTTAATCTGAACGCCGTGACTCTCATCACGAAAAATATCAGCTTGAATGACCCCATAGTCAAACTGGAGCTTTCAGACAATGAGCTGAAAATTAAACAGCTCACGACTCGCTGGGAAGGTGGCATGCTGCGAGTGAATGGTTCGTGGCTGCGTGACAGGCAGGAGCTGAAATTGGATGAAGTCGCTATCGCTGCTTTAGAGTACACACTCCCTGCGGACTGGCGCAGCTACTGGCAGGAGTCTCTGCCAGAGTGGCTAACAACGTTGAGTATCGGAAAACTGACGGCCAACCGGAATTTGATTATCGATACTAATCCTGACTTTCCCTTCCAAATGACGCAATTGGACAGTTACGGAAAGAACTTAGTGCTCGTTAAAAACCGCCGCTTAGGTGTCTGGAACGGCGAGTTAACGCTCAATGCAAGCGATGCAACATTCAATAAGATTGATGTTCGCCGCCCGTCGATAAAAATGAGCGCAGATGGTACCCAGCTTACTGTCTCCGACCTCAGTGCCTTAACTAATCCGGGCCTTATCGAGGCGAAGGCGACATTGAGCCTGCTAAATAATCAGCCATTTACACTATCAATGACGGGACAATCTACGCCTTTCAGTGTCATGAAGGCGTGGGGCTGGGATGCAGCGCTGCTGAATGGCAACGGCGGCATGACCCTCAATCTAAAAGGTGAGGTTGCCGCCGCTGCCCCCATTACGCAGACGGTGGAAGGGACGCTGCATATGTCTATCGATGGTATCCAGAAAAACCAGACCATGCACAACGGCGTTGTCGATGCCGAAGCACCATCAGAGATGCCGCAACCAGTACAACCAGACGTGCCACCTACCGCACCAATGGAAAAGCCACCAGCCCGAAGCCCAGATATTCCTGATTTCTTGTAATACTAAAGAGAAAAGAGCGTTTTTCTAACCTAGAAATAAGAGGAAAAACGCTCTTTTATGAGACAGGGAGATCACCCTTGGTGAAGGGGTTGCTCATGCTGAAACTCGGGCTCGATAGGCAGTACCATATACGTTCCTTCAAATACCGCCCCCATATCTTCATTGCCGAAGAGATTTACCGAAAGCTGAACTCTGGCTTTTCGCCCTCTCGCTAATCTATCTAGGTCACCACTTAATGAGCTGAGATCGGCTATCGCTCTAGGCCTACCCGATATCGGATTGCTGTAGCGAATATGCGCATCGGCAAGAATAATCGTTCCCCCCAAATGTCTTTCTCGCAACAGCAGCCAAATTAATCCCCATCCTGTCAGGGTCGCCAAAGAGAACAAGCTACCCGCAAAGATTGAATGGTGAGGATTGAGATTGCCGGACTCTGGCATCGTAGTCACAAAACGCATCCCGGTGTATTGGCTAATGCGTACCCCCATTTTCTCGCTTAAGGGGATACGTTGGTACCATGCTTGCTGTAGCTGATCACACCAATCTGGACGGTGTAAAATATCATCTAGTGTTTCTATCGGCTTAATCATTAAGAAGTGGCGAACAGGCGTGGTTTGTGGCGTAGTTATCTCGCCACGGTCAACAAAACCAAGCTTGGTGAAGAAAGGGACGGCCTCTTCCCTCGCACTACACACAACTCGCTTTACCCCCTCTTGGCGCGCCACAGACTCTAGCGTCATCGCTACCAATATACCTAACCCTTTGCCTTGAAGGTTTGGATCGACGGCTAAGAAGCGGATTGAGGCTTCATTATCAGCATTGATATATAAACGACCTATAGCAACGGGTTTCCCTGCCTCATCAACGACCATTTGATGGTGAGCGATAGAGTCATAACCATCACGCTCCGAGCCTATCGGCTGGTGCAGCGGCTTTCGTAGCATTTCCCAACGAAAGTGGTAATACTCTTTTAATTCCTGCTCGGTAACTGGAACACGTAGGTGGTACATCGGTGTTCTCCTATCAACATCGTGATTTTTGTTCGAAAAAACCATGTATAAATGGCAGTGTTATATCCGTAATGATTCGAACCGTATTAGACCTGTAACCAGAACGTCACTGGGCCATCATTCACTAAAGCAACTTGCATATCCGCAGCAAACTGCCCCGTCTCCGTTTTAATATCGCTATTACGACACTGGTCTACAAAGTAGCGATATAGCCTATCAGCCTCATCTGGTGTAGCACCACGGGAGAAGCCCGGGCGCATTCCCTTTTGGGTATCTGCCACCAGCGTAAACTGGGAGACAACTAATAAGCTTCCGCCCGCCTGCTGCACATTCAGGTTCATCTTGCCTTCACTATCACTGAAGATACGATATCCCATAACACGCTCACGGAGGCGTTCTGCTTTCTGCTCTGTATCACCCTGCTCGACGCCCAGTAAGATAAGCAGGCCGCCATCTATTTCACCAACGACGGAGTTATCAACCGTAACGCTGGCGCTTAATACTCGCTGGATTAACGCTATCATTTCTCTGTCATCTCTTTATTGTCTGGCTCTTCTGCACTGTTTTGCTCTGCTTCGATAGCTTTAAGCCTCAATGTTCGATACTCACCCAACGTTGCCGTCACTTCTGCCCCAAATAAAACAATGCACCAACTAACATAAACCCAAACAAATAAGATGGGAATCACAGCTAACACACCATAAATCAGTTGATAAGAAGGGAACATAGTCACATACAGGCCGAATGCTTTTTTCCCTAACTCAAACAATACACCAGCAACAATCGCGCCAATGATCGCATCTTTTGATTTCACTCTTACCGTCGGTACAACGCTATACAATAACCAAAATGTCGCAAAAGAGAGTAGCAGAGGAAATACTCTTAAGATCTGATCAACAAGGCCATAAATCCCCGTACCGCTAATCCACTTTAGTGATAGCAAATAGGTGCTAATCGCCATGCTTGCCCCTGCAAGCACCGGCCCTAATGTTAAAACCATCCAGTAAACAGCGAATGAGAAAACAAGGGGGCGCTTGTTGTGGCTACGCCAAATATGGTTTAGAGCATCATCAACAGAGCTTATTAGAAGCAGAGCAGTGACAATCAAGCCACAGGTTCCGACCGCCGTCATTTTGTTAGAGTTAGCGACGAACTGCTCCAGATAGCCCTGAATTGTCTCCCCTGCCGTGGGAATAAAGTTATTAAAGATAAAGCTTTTTAGCTGGCCACTGATTTCTGCAAATACAGGGAAGGCAGCTAAAAGAGAGAAGACAACCGTAATTAAAGGCACTAAAGAGAGCAAAGACACATAGGCTAAATGCCCAGAAACCATCGTTACACGGTCGTGCCAAATTCTGCGTCCAAGCAGGCGGCTATAAGCCATAAACGGCTTTACGGCCGATCGTAAATAAGACATAAACACTCCTGACATCAACATTGAACATGGTCTATGGGAGCACATCCAACACCATCGTCTTATTGTAGAACCTGTTCATACCCACACTCGCTCAATATCTCCTATTGGAGCATGGCGGGTATATTAATCCATTATGCAAAATAGTCAGGGACAACGCTCTTGTCTGTCACCAATACAGATTGAATACCCAGCGCCATCGCTGCGGTAACGTTATCCTGATTATCGTCGAAGAATACCGCATCCTGTGGCTCTGTTGCCTCCGTTTGCAGTACATGAAGATAGATATCTGCATTGGGTTTTCTCATACCCAAATCTTGAGATAAATAGAGGTGATCCGAAACGTCTGCCACCATTGGGTAATGAATAGGCCAATAATTAGTGTGTAACCGGTTAGTATTAGAGAGAACAACGACTCGATGCCCTTCTTGTCTTAGCCGCTTCATTATCTCAATAACTTCTGGGCGTAACCCAACAAAGATTGCCTGCCATCCAGCGCTAAACTGCTCAAAGCTCAAAGCGATACCCAGTTCAGCAGAGAACGAATGGGCAAAATCTTCATCACTGATAAGCCCGCACTCATGCTTTTGAAAGACCTCACCCATCGTGAAGCGTTCGCTTAACACCGCAAGAGGTGTTCCGCTCAAATTACTCCAAACACCAAGAACGCGTTTAAAATCAACATCGACGATGACATTACCTAAATCAAAGATATAAAGCATAAGCTTCTCCCTGAATGACGGTGAGTTTTTAATGTAACGGGAATATGAAGAAGTGGATAGAGTGGGGAGAAATAAAAAACTCAGGGCGCTAAAAGCGCCCCAAGATGACAACCGAAAAAGTATGTTTTTATAAAACAGTACTCTTAAGCGTCTTTAGGACCACGGCTTGCACGCTTACGATCATTTTCCGTCAGGTGACGTTTACGTAAACGGATAGACTGTGGTGTAACTTCAACTAGCTCATCGTCATCAATGAATTCGATAGCTTGCTCAAGTGACAGTTTGATAGCCGGAACCAGCGTCGTTGCTTCATCAGTACCAGAAGCACGCATGTTGGTGAGTTTTTTACCGGTCAAACAGTTTACTGTCAGGTCGTTAGAACGTGAGTGAATACCGATGATTTGGCCTTCATACACTTCTGCACCGTGGCCTAAGAACAGCTTACCGCGGTCTTGCAGGCTATACAGTGCGAACGCAACTGCTTTACCTTGGCCATTGGAGATAAGAACACCATTCTGACGCTGACCAATTTCACCCGGACGTACATCGTCATAGTGGCTGAAAGTGGAGTACAGCAGACCTGTACCAGAAGTCATGGTCATAAATTCGGTACGGAAACCGATCAAACCACGCGCAGGGATCAGGTAATCCAGACGGATACGGCCTTTACCATCAGGGATCATGTCTTTGACATCGCCCTTACGCTCACCCATGGCTTGCATGACTGAACCTTGGTGTTGCTCTTCAATATCCAGCGTAACGTTTTCGAACGGCTCTTGCATACGGCCATCAATTTTACGATTGATAACTTTAGGGCGAGATACCGCCAGTTCGAAACCTTCACGACGCATGTTCTCGATCAGAACTGACAGGTGAAGTTCACCACGGCCAGAGATACGGAATGCATCAGCATCTTCAGTCTCTTCAACGCGAAGTGCCACGTTGTGTACCAACTCTTTGTTCAGGCGGTCAAGGATTTGACGTGAAGTCACGAACTTACCTTCTTTACCACAGAACGGAGAGGTGTTGACGTTGAAGTACATGGTAACGGTCGGCTCATCAACAGACAAAGGAGGCAGTGCTTCTACAGCTGTTGTATCGCAGATGGTATCGGAGATGTTCAGCTCGCCAAGACCTGTCAGTGCGATGATATCGCCTGCTTCAGCCTCAGTTGCATCAATACGCTCTAGCCCCATATGGGTCAGAACTTTACCGATTTTAGCGTTACGAGTCTTACCTTCACTGTTTACGATGGTGACTTGCTGGTTAGGTTTAACTCGACCACGCTTGATACGGCCTACGCCGATAACACCAACATAGCTGTTGTAATCAAGCTGAGATATTTGCATCTGGAAAGGTGCATCAAGTTCAACTTTTGGCGCAGCAACATGATCGACAATCGCTTGATACAGCGGAGTCATATCTTCTGCCATATCATTATGGTCAGTACCTGCAATCCCCATCAATGCAGATGCATAGATAATTGGGAAATCCAGCTGTTCATCTGTCGCATCAAGGTTAACGAACAGATCGAAGACCTGATCAACAACCCAGTCCGGGCGCGCGCCAGGACGGTCAACTTTGTTAATAACCACGATCGGCTTCAGACCATTAGCGAATGCTTTTTTGGTCACAAAGCGAGTCTGCGGCATTGGGCCATCCATTGCATCGACAACCAACAGCACCGAGTCAACCATAGACATAACGCGTTCAACTTCACCACCGAAGTCAGCATGTCCCGGGGTATCTACGATGTTGATGCGGTAGTCTCTCCAGTTGATGGCGGTGTTTTTAGCGAGGATGGTAATCCCACGCTCTTTCTCCAAATCGTTGGAGTCCATTACACGTTCAGTTGCTTCTGTACGCTCTCCGAAAGTTCCGGATTGTTGTAGCAACTTATCAACCAGGGTGGTTTTCCCATGGTCAACGTGCGCAATGATAGCGATGTTACGCAAATTTTCGATCACAGCTTTGCCTCAGGCATTTAGAAATAGCGCGCTATTGTACACGTATTAGACGAGGGACTAAACAAGATCACAGCTATCTTATGGAAACAACCTTGAATCATTCACTTTGTGATCGCTTTCACCCCGATAAAAAACCAAATTGCACCACATCAGTTCAATATCTTAACCGTTTGCACCACATTGGTGCGCCGAGTCATTATGGTGCATACTCTTTTTTTAGCCTGAACTCATAAATAGGGCTGTTATAGCACTTTTTAAAACTTGGCACGTTTTTAGCTTTAGTTTTATCAGTGGTGCTAAACAGCTACCAAGCCTAACCGCCTCAACGGCGAATAAAATAACCGGGAGAATAGTATGTCCGCTGAACACGTTTTAACGATGCTGAACGAACACGAAGTAAAATTCGTTGATTTACGTTTCACCGACACCAAAGGGAAAGAGCAGCACGTTACCATTCCTTCCCATCAGGTTAATGCTGACTTCTTTGAAGAAGGGAAGATGTTTGACGGTTCTTCTATTGCTGGCTGGAAAGGCATTAACGAATCCGACATGGTGCTAATGCCTGATCCAAGTACTGCTGTATTAGACCCATTCTTTAATGACGCTACGCTGATTATTCGCTGCGATATTTTAGAGCCAGGCACAATGCAAGGTTACGACCGTGACCCGCGCTCTATCTCTAAGCGTGCAGAAGATTACCTGCGCTCTTCAGGTATGGCTGACACTGTTCTGTTTGGGCCCGAACCTGAGTTCTTCCTGTTTGACGACGTTCGCTTCGGTAGCGATATTTCAGGTTCTTACTATCATCTCGATGATATTGAAGCAGCATGGAACACAGGGACTAAATACGAAGGTGGCAACAAAGGCCATCGCCCTAGTGTGAAAGGGGGGTATTTCCCAGTACCACCGGTTGATTCAGGACAAGATATCCGCTCTACCATGTGTTTGACCATGGAAGAGATGGGGCTGGTTGTTGAAGCTCACCACCACGAAGTAGCAACAGCAGGTCAAAATGAAGTAGCAACTCGCTTCAATACCATGACCAAAAAAGCAGACGAAATACAAATCTACAAGTATGTCGTACACAACGTTGCTCATGTCTTCGGTAAAACAGCGACCTTCATGCCTAAACCTCTGGTAGGCGATAACGGTTCAGGTATGCACTGCCATATGTCTTTATCTAAAAATGGCGTGAACCTGTTTGCTGGCGATAAGTATGCTGGCCTGTCTGAAATGGCACTGTTCTACATTGGCGGTATCATTAAACATGCTAAGGCACTGAATGCCTTTACTAACCCAACGACTAACTCCTATAAGCGTTTGGTTCCAGGCTACGAAGCACCTGTTATGCTGGCTTACTCTGCACGTAACCGCTCAGCATCAATCCGTATTCCTGTGATTGCTAACCCGAAAGGTCGTCGTATCGAAGTTCGTTTCCCAGACCCAGCGGCTAACCCTTACTTAGCTTTCGCAGCACAGTTAATGGCTGGTTTAGACGGTATCGTCAACAAGATCCATCCTGGTGATGCGATGGATAAAAACCTGTATGACTTACCGCCAGAAGAAGCCAAAGAGATCCCAACTGTTGCTGGCTCACTTGATGAAGCACTGGCCTCTCTGGACGCAGACCGTGAGTTCCTAACTCGCGGTGGTGTATTCACCGATGATTCTATCGACGCTTATATTGCCCTGAAGCAAGAAGAGATGGAGCGCATACGCATGACGCCACATCCTCTTGAGTTTGAACTGTACTACAGCGTCTAATAAGTACAGCGTGTATCACGTTGCAGGGGTGATTAATGCCCTGCGACGTGAAAGATGAAGATAGAGAGATTTAGACGTTATTTCGTTTTTTATTGCCGTGAAAATTAGCAACCCATCTTTATGATGGGTTTTTTTCACCCTGTAGCCTGAAATATCAGCATATCAAGGCTATAATGCACCAAAACAGTGCAAGGAATTCTGTGTATGGCATCTTCTGCACAGCCCGATGCGGGGCAAATTATCAATTCACAAATTACCTGCATTTTATTGCTGGATGAGCAGCTTGCAGTGCAATTTGCCAATCCCGCGGCTCAGCAACTCTTTTCACAGAGTGCCCGCAAGTTATTCGGTACACCACTGCCTGAATTAGTCGGCTACTTATCATTAAATATTCCATTAATGCAGAGCAGCCTAGCATCAGGGCAAGGATTTACAGATAACGAAGTTACCGTGGTCATTGATGGTCACGCACATATTCTGGCACTCACAGCACAACCTCTTGCCGATGATTACACATTGCTGGAGCTATCCCCCTTAGATAACCATCGTCGTTTAAGTCAGGAGCAGTTACAGCATTCGCAGCAAGTTGCTGCACGAGACTTAGTACGTGGATTAGCCCATGAGATTAAAAACCCGTTAGGCGGGCTTAGAGGCGCAGCACAGCTATTGGCGAAAGCGCTACCAGACCCTGCGCTGAAAGAGTACACCCAAGTCATTATCGAGCAAGCCGATCGGTTACGTAACTTGGTTGATCGGTTACTGGGGCCGCAACGCCCAGGACAACAAATTACACAGAATATTCATCAAGTTACCGAGCGCATCCACCAGCTATTGGCACTGGAAAAACCGGAAAATGTCACCTTAATCAGAGATTACGATCCCAGTCTTCCGGACTTACCGCATGACCCAGAACTGATTGAGCAGGTGTTACTGAACATATCGCGTAATGCCCTGCAAGCACTGGAAGAGCAAGGAGGTACGATTACCATTCGTACCCGTACCGCCTTTCAAACCACACTACACGGCATTCGCTATCGCCTGCTAGCAAGAATAGACATTGAAGATAATGGCCCCGGTATTCCGGCCCATTTACAAGATACGCTGTTTTACCCGATGGTCAGCGGGCGCGAAGGAGGAACCGGGCTCGGTTTATCCATCGCTCGCAGTTTAGTTGACCAACATTCAGGTAAGATCGAATTCAACAGTTGGCCAGGCCATACCGAATTTTCGGTTTTCCTGCCAATCCGTCAATGAGGCACGTATGCAACGAGGAATAGTCTGGATTGTTGATGACGACAGCTCCATTCGTTGGGTGTTAGAGCGAGCACTCACTGGCGCAGGGCTTATCTGCCAGAGCTTTGAAAACGGGCATGATGTGCTGGAGGCATTAAACCACCAGTCACCCGATGTTCTGCTTTCCGACATCCGTATGCCGGGAATAGACGGCTTAACGCTGCTTACCAGAATAAAAACACATCATAACGCGCTGCCCGTCATTATCATGACGGCACATTCGGACTTAGATGCGGCAGTGAGTGCTTACCAACAAGGGGCCTTTGATTACCTTCCGAAGCCTTTCGATATTGATGAAGCCGTCGCTCTGGTTGAACGTGCCATCGAGCACTCTCAAGAACAGCGCCAACCTGCCACCAGCCAACTTGCTCATACTGAGAACCCCACCGATATGATCGGTGAAGCACCTGCGATGCAGGATGTGTTTCGTATCATCGGCCGTCTTTCCCGCTCCTCCATCAGCGTATTGATTAACGGGGAGTCAGGGACAGGTAAAGAGCTGGTTGCTCACGCTCTCCACAGGCACAGCCCGAGAGCAAAACGCCCCTTTATCGCCCTGAATATGGCAGCCATCCCGAAAGAGCTGATTGAGTCTGAGTTATTCGGCCATGAAAAAGGGGCGTTTACGGGAGCGAACCAGATCCGCCAAGGCCGCTTTGAACAAGCCGACGGCGGCACGCTATTTCTAGATGAGATAGGAGATATGCCACTCGATGTGCAAACTCGCCTACTTCGCGTGTTAGCCGATGGACAATTTTATCGTGTAGGAGGCTATGCACCGGTCAAAGTAGATGTCCGGATTATCGCCGCAACACACCAAAATCTGGAACTAAGGGTCGCAGAGGGAAAATTCCGCGAAGACCTTTTTCACCGCCTAAACGTTATCCGAGTCCAGCTTCCACCGCTACGGGAGCGAAGAGAGGATATACCGCGCCTTGCCCAACACTTTCTGCGTATCGCAGCGAAAGAATTAGGTGTTGAGACAAAAAAACTGCATCCAGATACAGCAACAGCGCTAACGCGAATGGCGTGGCCAGGTAACGTCCGTCAGTTAGAAAATACCTGCCGTTGGTTAACGGTGATGGCGGCAAGCCAAGAAGTGCTGGTGCAGGATTTACCGACAGAGTTGTTTGATATACAGCGTGCAGAGCAGAGCCCCCATAATAAAATCGAGCCACAGGCCGATTGCTGGTCGACATTGCTAGAGCGGTGGGCAGATACAGAATTACAAGCTGGACACCAAAATCTGTTAATGGATGCTCAAAATGAACTGGAAAAAACCTTGCTCACCAGTGCACTACGCCATACTCAAGGGCATAAGCAGGAAGCTGCTCGGTTATTAGGATGGGGGCGCAATACACTCACCAGAAAACTCAAAGAGTTGGATATTGAATAGCACAAAAAATATGACGTAACAGGGTGAAATGTTAAGCCTGCGTTAAAGAAAACCAGAAATATAAAATAGAGCACAATTCCACCACAATTTATGCTTTACAGTCCCTAGACTCTAAGTATGATTGCCGCAGTTTTGTGTTGGAGATAAACCGTGATGGACTATTTATTTTCACTTTTAGGCCACAGCACTGAGATGGTTCAGGCTGCTAGCCAAGGCTCACAAACGGCTGTTGCTGCCGTGCTATGCGCTGTATTGCTGGGTTTGTTCAGCTAAAACAAAAGGTCGCTAAAGCGACCTTTTGTTTTATTCGATACCGGATTAAATGACTCGCGAAAACTGCTGCTGGCGTGCCTGATGACGTAAATAAATATCAAAGCACATACAGATATTTCGGATCAGCAAACAGCCTCTTGGGGTAACGTTAATTCCCGTCTCACTCACATCAACCAAGCCATCGTTCTCTAGCGGTTTTAGTAACTTCAGGTCATCAGAAAAATACGTTTTAAAGTCAATACCATAATCTTGTTCAATCGCAGCAAAAGAGAGATGGAAATTACAGATTAGCGTCTTAATGACATCACGACGCACACAGTCGTCATCTGTCATACTTAACCCTTTCCACAGAGCGTTCCCGTTCTCTTCAACCGCAGCATAATAGGTATTTAAATCTTTTTGGTTCTGGGCGTAACTATCACCAATCATGCTAATAGCAGAGACACCCATACCTAATAAATCACTGTCGCCATGCGTCGTATAACCTTGGAAATTACGATGCAAATGACCTTCACGTTGGGCAATCGCTAGCTCATCATTCGGACGAGCAAAGTGATCCATACCAATAAATTGATAACCTTCACTGGTTAGCATTGCTATCGTATCCTGCAAAATAAGCAGTTTTTGAGCAGCCGAAGGTAAATCTTCATCTTTAATTTTACGCTGTGCCGCAAAACGACTCGGCAAATGGGCATAGTTAAAAACGCTAAGCCGATCAGGGTTTAGTTCAATCACCCTTTGGAGAGTGAAGGCGAAGCTCTCCTGAGTCTGCTTTGGCAAGCCATAAATTAGGTCAATATTGGTTGAATTGAACCCTAAATCCCGTGCTCGCTTCATCAAAGCAAAGATAAACTCTTCATCCTGCTCGCGGTTTACCAGCCGCTGAACCTCTTTATTGAAGTCTTGCACACCCATACTCAGGCGGTTAAAGCCTTCAGCTCGTAGATGGTCTAAAACATCTAGCTCGATCTCTCTTGGGTCCAACTCTAAAGAGAGTTCGGCCTCTGGCAGGAAATCGAAGCACTCTTTCAGTAGGTTATTTAACCGGCTGATTTGTTCGACAGTTAAGAAGGTCGGTGTACCACCGCCCCAATGCATCTGAGATATCTTGCGGCCGACAAACGACTTGGCCCGCTGACGAATTTCCATTTCCAGTACATCAAGATAGCGGTCTGCTTTGTGTGCATGGCGCGTGATGACTTTGTTGCAACCACAGAAGTAGCACAACTTGTGGCAAAACGGGATATGAATATACAGCGACAGAGGGCGTTCCGGGTAGCGGAGCGCAGCTTGCTGAAAAGCAGCTTCGCCATACTGCTCATTAAACTCCAACGCCGTCGGGTAAGAGGTGTAACGTGGCCCAGAATAGTTATATTTCTGGATCAGTTCGAGATCCCAGACTATCGCCTGATCTGACATGCTTACTTGCTCCTTCCCTTTTTCTTGTAGCCCGACCGCTTAAAAGGGAATGTTTGTATTTGCCGGGAAGATATCATTTTGCGCAAAGCCGCTTTACGCTGTTTCAATCGCCTTAGTTTACAGAATAAACACAGCAGATAACACGTGAGTAGCAGAGCTATGGATAAGACAAGCCACTGCACGGCTTAAAAATCGTCTTTAGGATTACCACGTCTGAGTAGCTGCATCATATCTTCTTCTTTTTCTTCGCCATCATCTTCATCGTCTTCTAAAGCAATGCCAAGCTGCTCCATCAATTCATCAATGCGATCTAACGTATTATCGACGTAGTTTTGCTCTTCTTTACTCAGAGCCTCACCCTCTTCTAAACGCACCAGTAGTGCATCAAGACGGGCATCCTGCTCGAGCTTGTCTAGCTCTTGCTCTGGTGAAAGTTTAGGTGCTTTCTCTTTTAGCTCAGCGTTTGGCTCTTTCTTAGCGGATATTTTCTGCGCTTTTTTAGGTTCATCGACAATAAGAGGAATAGGAAATTTGCTGCCAATACGAGGATCAGCAACTTTGCGCTGACCATTACCGCTTTTTTTATCCGACTCAACATTAGTACGAGAGCCAGATACACGACCGCGATGCTTCTTCTCGCGTTTGCGCTCGCGCCCTTCTGCATTTAACTCTGCACGAGTTTTGCGTTTTTGCTTCGACGCTGTCGTCTTAGCTTTTGGCGCTTGATTTGAATTATTCATGATCTGCTGCTCTTGGATAGGTAGGTTCAGTGTAGCGTTGCGTCGGGATCTAGCTGGAAGCCGACAAAGAAAAAAGCGGTGAGATAGCCCGTATCAACCGATCTGACTATATTAACTGAAATCCGTATTAACTGAAATCAGCTTAAAAATGGTGCTCGCTGAAAAAAGATCAAAAAAAACGACAGGTGATTTGCCTGTCGTTTCAAACTTTTTAGCCTTCTGATGAAGAAGAAGATTCTTTTACACCATCCCTGAGTGCTTACAACATCCCGGTTTATCCCTTTAAATTAAGGTCATCCCTGTTGCAATTATTGTTCTTCTCCTCCTGGAGACGTTTGGTCATCCCTGCAACCATCCTTGCGCTTCCTGTTCATCCTGAACAGTGCCAATCCGGCAATCTCCTAACCTTGGAGAATATCAACATTCCTTATTTTCCAGCCACCTTGCTAGAATTGTGCACCAATAATTCCTTTTGGCTGTCATTCCTTAACACTACTTTCCTTGACTATGCTTTCCTTCGCATTTTCCTTTCACTCTCCGCATCCTGCGTTCCTTGAGTGTATTACCTACCTTGGTAATATGTTCCGCATGTCCTTTGCGTTGAGATGTACTTTACCGTAATTCCCCACACTCACAAGGGCCTACAAAGCCATAGGAAACAGCTCACAAAACCATCAATCAAGTAATACATTGATTTATAAAAAATTAAATAAAATACATGCCAAAATAAAGAGATATAACCACCATAATCTATGGCAAATGTCTCACAAGAATAATGTGGCATTTTAGTAGATATGAGCTATGTGACTGCCTTATCCATAGAAAAGCAGCATAATCTGCGAAGTGAAAGATGGGGATGATATGTGGATTAACACGCTTTTCTCACCCCATAACAGTTATACTCCCCCATATAACCCCCTATCTTAGAGACGAAAAAGTTGGACAAGAAAACATATAACTATCATGTGGCACACTTCGTCACTAGCGCACCAGACATTCGCCATTTGCCTGTCGACTCAGGTATTGAAGTTGCCTTTGCTGGCCGCTCAAATGCTGGAAAATCCAGTGCTTTAAATACGTTAACTAATCAAAAAAGCCTCGCAAGAACCAGTAAAACGCCAGGGCGTACACAGTTGATTAACTTGTTTGAAGTTGTTGATGGGATTCGTTTGGTCGATCTTCCCGGCTATGGTTACGCCCAAGTGCCGGAAGAAATGAAGATTAAATGGCAGAAGGCATTAGGTGAATATCTGCAAATGCGCAACAGCCTAAAAGGGCTGGTGGTATTAATGGATATCCGTCATCCGCTAAAAGATCTCGACCAGCAGATGGTGCAGTGGGCGGTTGATGTAGAACTTCCTGTGCTGATTTTATTAACCAAAGCAGACAAACTGGCTTCTGGGGCACGTAAGGCACAGCTGAATATGGTGAGAGAAGCGGTTTTACCTTTCCAAGGTGATGTGCAAGTCGAAGCGTTTTCTTCTCTGAAAAAGTTTGGTGTTGACACATTACGGCAGAAGTTGGATTTCTGGTTTAATGAAATTCCACCAGAAGTGGTCGAAGATGAAGAAGGCCCTGAAGAGTAACGCACGCTTATTTACGATTATGGGCGGTGCCCGCTGCCCATACCTCACGTCCTATACCGCACGACTTCCTCATTTTTTAGTAAAAACCCACTCGTCTGTGAAATAAAAGAACAATTATCGCTTTTTGGAAAACCTTAAAAGTGATGGAAAAGTGACGTTAAGAATTGAAATTAGGCAAATAGCAGACAAAAAAATGCCCCAGTCATAACGACTGGGGCAGCTAAAATTCAGCTAAATCCGATTACGTGAAGTAAAAGGTCTGAAAGATAGAACATCTTACCTCTGTACCCTACGTCAGAAACTTTACCGCATTTATTTTCATTAGAAAAGAAGTTTTGTAATTTAATTTCAAAAAAAGGCGAAATTAAGCTCAATTCAAACAAAACCCATGCTAATTGTGTTATTTAATTACAAAGAAAAATTAAGCATATCGTGGAGCCATCAGTGTGCTTCATCCCAGTTATTCCCAGTCCCAACATCTACCTGAAGAGGGACATCGAGCTTAAATGTGCTTTCCATCAGTGAGCGAATTTTCTCGCAGGCACTGTCTAATATAGATTCATGAACCTCAAACACCAGTTCATCGTGAACCTGCATAATCACACGGACAAGAGGCTTATCCTGCTGTAACCAAGCATCCACATCGATCATGGCACGCTTAATAATATCTGCTGCCGTCCCCTGCATCGGGGCATTGATCGCCGCACGCTCTGCACCTTTGCGTCGCATGGCGTTACGGGAGTGAATTTCTGGCAGATAGAGCCTGCGCCCATCCAATGTTGTAACGTAACCTTGTTCGTTCGCTTGCTGACGAGTGCTCTCCATATACTCTAATACGCCAGGATAGCGCTCAAAATAGAGATCCATATAGCGCTGAGCTTCTCCTCTTGGAATGCCCAATTGGCGAGCTAAACCAAACGCACTCATACCATAGATCAAACCGAAGTTAATGGCTTTTGCACTACGGCGCTGCTCGGTGGTGACGTTATCCAGAGACAAACCAAACACTTCTGCCGCGGTAGCACGGTGAATATCTTTGCCAGCAGCAAAGGCATTTAATAGCCCTTCATCTTTCGATAAATGCGCCATAATTCTTAATTCTATTTGAGAATAATCCGCCGCGACAATCTTATATCCTTTCGGTGCAATGAATGCCTGACGAATACGACGCCCTTCCTCATTTCTGACAGGAATATTTTGCAGATTTGGATCGCTAGAAGATAAACGCCCTGTCGCAGTTACCGCCTGATGATAAGAGGTATGCACCCGTCCAGAGTTAGGATTCACCATCTGTGGGAGTTTATCGGTATACGTCGTTTTGAGTTTTGCCAGCCCTCTGTATTCAAGAATAACTTTAGGGAGAGGGTAATCGAGCGCCAACTCAGACAAAACCTCTTCGTTAGTCGATGGCGCGCCACCTGGCGTCTTTTTCAAGATAGGAAGCTTGAGCTTTTCATAGAAAATGACTTGTAGCTGCTTCGGTGATGAAAGGTTGAACTCTTCACCCGCTAGCTCATAAGCCTGCTTTTCTAACTCAACCAGCCTAATAGCCAGCTCTTTGGAGTGATCAACCAGGATTTGTTGATCGATCAATACCCCTGTTCGTTCAATCCGTGATAGCACGGAAAGCAGAGGTATTTCGATATTCTCAAAAATATTTTTCGGCCCCTCTAACTCTTTAAGCTGCGACCAGATGGCATGGTGAAGTTGCAGAGTCACATCGGCATCTTCCGCCGCATAAGGGGCGGCTTCTTCCATCGCGATCTGATTAAAAGTAAGCTGGTTTTTTCCCTTGCCTGCAATTTCCTCAAAAGGAATCGTTTTATGATTCAAATAGCGCTCAGAAAGGCTATCCATATCATGACGCCCAGCAACGCTATCCAGAACATAGGATTCCAGCATGGTATCGAATGCAATTCCGCGTAGCGTAATATCATAACGAGCCATAATGCCCTGATCGAACTTCAAGTTTTGCCCGACTTTTAAACGCTTTTCATCTTCTAAGAGCGGTTTTAATTTAGCTAATACCGAGTTTCTATCCAGCTGTGGTGGCGCATCAAGGTAATCATGGGCAACAGGAAGATAGGCCGCTTTACCCGGCTCAATGGCAAATGACAATCCGATCAAATTAGCACTCAGTGTGTCCAAACCATCGGTTTCTGTATCAAAAGCAAATAAAGTTGCTTTTTCTAGCTGTGCTAACCACTTATCGAACGTCTCTTCATCAAGAATGGTTTCATATTCATCGCGAGAAAGAACGGCATTAACTGGCTGCTTCTCCTCAACAACGGTCTCGGCATTGCTCTTTACCGGAGCTACCGACTTTTTACCATCCATCCACTGGCCTGATTCGATATCGACTATCCAACGTTTGAATTCATAGCGCTTGAATAGAGCATGTAAAGCATCGGCATCAGGCTCTGTTTTGACGAGGTCGCCATCAGTGACTTCCAGCTCAACATCTGTTTTTATCGTTGCTAGTTGGTAAGAGAGGTAAGCAACCTCTTTATTCTGCTCTAACTTGGCAGACATCGTCTTTGCACCACGGAATGTCAGCGTTGCGACTTTATCCAGATTGCTATAAATCGCGTCTAACCCACCTAGCCCTTGTAATAAGGCCTGAGCCGTTTTCTCACCAACGCCTGGAACGCCAGGAATATTATCTGAAGAGTCCCCCATCAGCGCGAGGAAGTCGATAATCAGTTCTGGCGGTATACCATACTTTTCGCAGACTTCTTCCGGCCCTAACACGCTATTATTCATCGTATTAATTAACGTGATATTCGGTGTGACCAACTGAGCCATATCTTTATCGCCCGTACTGATCAAAACCGACCGGCCTGATTTTTCAGCGGCCAAAGCAAGAGTACCTATAACATCATCAGCCTCTACACCAGAAACCATTAGCAACGGCAACCCCATCGCTTTAACCATCTCATGGAGAGGCTCGATTTGCAGGCGTAAATCATCCGGCATCGGGGGACGATGAGATTTGTATTCAGCGAATAACTCATCGCGAAACGTCTTACCCTTAGCATCAAATACGACGACAACATGGCTTGGGTTAAACTGCAACACGAGGCTGCGCAGCATATTGAGTACGCCATACATTGCCCCTGTAGGCTCACCCGCAGAGTTAGTTAATGGAGGGAATGCATGATAGGCGCGATACAGGTAGGAGGAGCCATCTACGAGAATAAACGGATTTTCAGCAATCTTGGTCATATCAACTCTTTATTATGATAGGTCATAGGGATTAGAATGCCATAGCTGACGTAATGTGACGACGTTTAGTCGCTAGCCTGCCGAGTTTTTGTTGTTATTCCCTTTCATTTCTAAGAATAATCCTGTGCATAACTTTGTGTACAAAATAGTGTCACTTTGAGAAACATCTTAAAATCATATAAGAATGAATAATTAATCAATAAAAATCATGTCATTATTATTTATTGAAAATGACTAATAAGTTACATCCAGAATATGGCTCTGTGGATATCTATTTTATTTAAACTTTAACGCATCAAAATATACACAATGACGTTGAACCCATTATATTCGCCAATATATTTCCATATCTCCTTAGTCTCCATCCTTTCTGGTAGAATTCCCCTCTTATACCTATTCTAACGATTCGTTTTTTTAACACTAAGGCCTGATGTCTAAATTACTTTCATTACTTACCCTTCTTGTTATCCCAACACTTGCGGTGATAGCTACGATATTTTGGTCTATCCCAATATTTTTAGCCGGGATCATCAAGCTGTTATTTCCATTCAAACCTGTGTGGCATCAAATATCTGCATTTGCAGATGCCATGATGAAAGGATGGTGCCAATCAATGATGCTTGTCACAGCATTAAATCCACAACTTGATTGGAAGGTAGAAGGAATTGATCAGCTTGATAAAAAAAGTTGGTATTTGTTAATCAGTAATCATAAAAGCTGGTGTGACATCATCGTGTTATGCGTGCTATTTCGGCATCGTATCCCGATGAACAAATATTTTCTTAAACAACAATTAGCGTGGGTACCTTTTGTTGGCATCGCCTGTTGGGCTCTAGATATGCCATTTATGAAACGCTACTCCAAAAAATTCTTATTAAAACACCCAGAGTTAAGAGGAAAAGATATCGAGACTACTCGTCGTTCTTGCGAGAAGTTTCGGTTACGCCCAACGACTATCGTTAATTTTGTTGAGGGGACTCGGTTTACCGAAGAGAAAAAAATAACTAACCATTCGGCCTATCGTAACCTATTACCACCGAAAGCAGCAGGTATCGCATTTACACTTAACGCATTAGGTTCACAGTTTGACCATATTCTAAATGTGACGATTTTTTATCCAGATAATAGTTCACACACTTTCCTTGACCTACTCAGAGGCAGAATGAAGCGTATTGTCGTAAGAGTAGAAACCATCTCAGTAACAGAGAATATTCGAGGGGATTATTTCGGGGATAAAGTTTATAAACGACAGTTTCAACTTTGGTTAAATGAGCTTTGGGCGAAAAAAGATAACTTACTTGAAAATCTAAAAAAGCAATTCACCCGCTAGAAGATAAGTGAGCCAGTTTAAACCGGCTCACTTATAGATTTATATCAAATTACTTTAATGCAAGAAGATGGTTTACAACTTTAGAGAACTCTAGACCGTATTGATCAGCCGACTCAATATCTAACCCGTCATTCTTAACCATATACTTACCATTAACGAATACAGCTGGAACACCTCTCAGCTGCAACTCTTCTGCGGCTTTAGTCTGCTTAGTGACTAGCGCGTTAACCGTAAAGCTATTCATCGCATCATCATATTCTTCAGCTTTCACACCCGCTTTAATAAAGACATTGCGAATATCAGCTACCGAATTAATGGTTTGTGACTTTTGAATACCGTCAAAAATCAGCGGAGCCACTTTATCCTGCACCCCTAAAGAAACAGCAATCGCCCAAGCTTTAGAAAGATCTTTCCCTAAAGGACCTAAGAAATCAACGTGATACTTAGTCACTTTAACGCCTTCCGGTAAACCTGTTTTTATCGCATCTGAAACACGATAAACATTTTCGAACTGATAACAGTGTGGGCAATAAAAAGAGAAAAACTCTAAAACCTGAGGTTGATCAGCCGATGGACGATCCAATTTCACATACTGTGAACCTTCAGAATATTGTGCAGCAGATGCAGAAAAAGCCATCACAGCACCCACTAATGCCAGCCAGATTTTACTCATAATCCAAAATACTCCATTTTCATTAACTTAATACATTGGTGTTAGTTGCAAGGGAGGTGCCCGTAACAACTTCACCTGCTCTGTAAATACTGAAATCTGCTGCTCCCAAAAGCTTGTTTCCAACATCCAAGGAAAACTTTTTGGAAAAGCAGAATCCTGCCAACGGCGAACCACCCAAGCCAAATAGTAAACCATACGCATACTGCGCAATGGCTCAATCAAAGATAATTCCTGAGCATTGAAATCACTAAACTCAGAATAAGCATCCAATAATATATCGAGCTGTACACTCTGGTCGCGCCGAGAACCATGCAGCAACATCCACATATCTTGTACTGCTGGCCCCATTCTTGCGTCATCGAGGTCGACAAACATCGGCCCATCACGCCAGAGAATATTTCCAGGATGACAGTCACCATGCAAACGGCATGTTAGCCAATCGTCCCGCCAGTACTCCTGTGTCGTTTTAATCAAGCTATCCAGAGCTAAAGCAAAGGATGCTCTCAAACTACTAGGTAGCAATTCTGTCTGTAAGAGTATCTCTCTTGGCTCATAAAGATATTCATTCAGGCCCATTGTCGGCCGTTTCACAAAAGGCCGCTGTAAACCAACCTGATGTATGCGACCAAGAAAACGCCCCACCCATTCAAGCTGCTCTTCATTATCCATTTCATATTGCCGGCCTCCCATACTTGGAAATATGGCAAACATGAAATTTTGATAAGAGTGGAGGCTTCCACCATTGAATAATGAAGGGGCGACTACGGGGATCTCTAGTGCTGTTAACTCAAAGGAGAATTCATGCTCCTCTAATATCTGGGCCCTACTCCAACGCTCTGGACGATAAAACTTAACCACCCAACGTTGGCGATCCTCATCCAAAAATTGATACACGCGGTTTTCGTAGCTATTAAGTTCCGTTAAACCCGAGTCAATACGAAGACCTACGCTTTCTATCGCATCAAGGATGAGGTCAGGCATCAATGTTTGAAAATGAAAGGATGCATCCGTCATTGAGAATACTTCATAACAATATTTAACATCGATAGATCCAAGATATAAAAAACACTATAAATAGTAACAAATACAAATCGCAATGAATTGTGTGATTACCTAACTTTACTCTTTAGCCTTTACGCTATTTTTAATCTTTAATGATGCCTCTAGCCTTTAACAAAGCTGTCTTGAAGTCATCTTCATAATCTTTTTTCAGTCCCGGAATTTCTGCTGTTTTGCTAGAGTCGCGCATTTTGAGATGATAAATCAGGATGTCATCGGTTAGGTTAGCTAGCTCCCCTTGATAACCGCTCTCTTTCGCCAGTTTTTGTACAAATTCAACCAGGTTAAGATCTGGCTCTTTCTGCCAAGCTGGCTGTAATAACTCTATAAGTTCGTTTAGGCGATGGCATTTCATATGATAGTTCCTTGTTATCGGGGTTGAAGATGAGACAAAGTATCAGCCTTAATGCTCCAATAAAAGATTCTTGTTGCTTACGGCGTCGTTTTAAACAATTTACGAGCTACAATGACCATCTTTTTTAAAATAGGTGTGAAACATGATATCTCACCCTCCATTCACAGGCATTATCCTCGCTGGCGGACGCTCATCTCGTATGGGAGGAAAGGATAAAGGCCTAATACCATTTTCAGGTAAAGCGCTCTATCAACATGCTATAGAACGCCTTGCTCCTCAAACCAACACGCTTATCATTAGCGCTAACCGACATATGCCTGAGTATCAATCAAGTGGCCTTCCTGTCTTCAACGATTCAATAGAGGATTACCCAGGCCCTTTAGCGGGTATTTTGACTGGGTTAGAGGCAATGGATACAGAATGGGCCTTGTGTGTTCCCTGTGATACCCCTTTTTTCCCTCTTGATTTAGGTGAAAAGCTTTGGCTAAACAGAAAAGGACAAAATATTGCCTTTGCACATGATGGAGAAAGAGCACATCCCACGTTGGTATTAATACATAAAAGCACTAAGACAGCGTTACGTGATTACCTCGCTAGAGGAGAAAGAAAGTTGATGCTCTTTTTTGAACTGTTGGGGGCGCAGTCCGTCAATTTTAGCGAAAATAAAAACGCTTTTCGTAACCTCAATACACCGGAAGAGTGCCAAATGTGGGAATCAGAAGTAAGAGGGGACCAATGATTTCATTACTCGGTATTGCCGCTTATAGCGGGACAGGCAAAACAACGCTGCTAAAAAAGCTTATTCCCCTATTGCTGGAAAAGAATATCCGCGTAGCACTCATTAAACATACCCATCACGATATGGATGTTGATACACCAGGAAAAGATAGCTACGAATTACGTAAAGCTGGTGCACACCAAACGATTGTAGCGAGTGATCGTCGATGGGCATTGATGACGGAAACGCCGGAAGAACCTAAGCTAGAGCTGAATTATCTGGCTAGTCGATTGGATACGAACACACTAGATCTGGTGTTAGTTGAAGGATTTAAGCATGAGCCTATCGCTAAGATTGCTCTCTATCGCTCCTCGGTAGGGAAGCCGTTCAGTGGCGTGATCGATGAGCATGTTATTGCTATCGCGAGTGATGAACGCATAGAGACTCAATTACCTTTGCTCGATATTAATAATCCTGACGAGATTGCTGTATTTATTACTCAGTGGGTAAAGGATCAGCTAACTCGTTAATTTATTGAATAATAATCTAATTTATACGAAGTTATAAATTAGGAATAGCAGATATCAATATAGCCAAATGCAAAACACCCAAACGCAAAAAAGCCCTCTGCTTTCGCAAAGGGCTTTTT
>DF158887.1 GCA_000307305.1 Enterobacteriaceae bacterium B14 | reverse complement strand
CCGTTCCGCCACTTATTAAGAAAAAGGCTCACTTTTATAGTGAGCCTTTTTTGCATTTAGAACATTTCAACTCTGTAGTTTCATAAAGTTATATTCTTATGCCTAACTCTCTATTTATTAAACAATATTTTGCCTTATAACTACATTAGGTTCATATGATCAGATTCACCCTGTTTATAGCTAGGGGGCATACAGACACTCATAGTGCTTGGGATTGACGTAAACAGGCGTATAATTCAGGTCTTACCTCATTCTGAGGTACTGCTTTTGTTTACTTTACATGCAGGTGTAGCTGTGCCGAAACAAACATACTCGATGAGATACGTTGCTGGTCAACCTGCTAAAAAAATTTTTCCTAGCTCAATGAATGAGTTGGGAAGAAGTCTACCAATAGATAAGCCTCTGACAGTATCTAATGTATTGCGTGTAATGGTTTGGAATATCTACAAGCAACAGAGGATGAATTGGCTTTCAACGTTAGCTGGTTACGGTAAAGCTTCTCAGCTTGTTCTTTTGCAAGAAGCGCAAACGACACCTGAATTAGTTAAATTCGCGACGAGCAATTATCTAGCTGTCGATCAAGTTCCTGCTTTTGCTCTCCCTCATTACCCTTCTGGCGTTATGACCCTTGCCGCAGCTCATCCTATATATTGCTGCCCTTTGAGGGAAAGAGAGCCATTAATTCGGCTAGCTAAATCAGCTCTAGTTACTGTATATCCACTGTTTGATGGGTATCCGTTGATGGTAATTAATATTCATGCTGTTAATTTTAGCCTTGGGGTGGATATTTATAGCAGACAGCTAGATCCTATAGGGCAATTGATTGGATCTCATCGAGGTCCTGTCATCATGGCTGGTGATTTTAATGCTTGGAGTAAGAAACGTATAAATGCACTCTATGATTTTGCACATAGTGCTGGTTTGCTGGAGGTTGGTTTCGAAGATGACTATAGAAAGAGAGCTTTTGGCAGACCTTTAGATTTTATCTTTTATCGTGACCTTGGTGTTGTTAGCGCATCCGTGTTGGTGACAGATGCTTCAGACCATAATCCCTTGTTAGTCGAGTTTGAGCCTAGTTTGCGGTATTGATATGACGTATGTTCTGAGGACAGGCTATAGCAATAAAAAAGCCTACCAATGTGAACTGGTAGGCTTTTTATAAAACAGTAATTCTTATGAGCCAGGAAGCATATTCTTGGCGACGAAAAGAGTTAGGGTATCACCTGGTTGAATACGGTTAGTTTTAGCTATAACTGTATTCCAGCGCATAACATCATTGATTTTCACACCATGACGTTTAGCTATGCTATACAACGAATCGCCCTTACGTACACGGTAAGTAATCGATGAACCTTTGTTACTTGCCTGTGATTTATTCGCACTACGACTATTTGTATTGCTTGCAACTTGCAGTGTCTGTCCTACTTTCAGTTTTTTGCTTGAGCTAATTTGGTTAATGCTTTGTAGCTCAACAGGACTGATATTCAGACGTTTTGCTATAGTTGATAGCGTATCTCCTGAGCGAACCGTATATGATGATCTCGTCGCACGGTTATCTGCTCGTGGCTTGCTGTTATGAGCGATATCAACGTCTTTCTCAGCAGTTCTTGGCTTTATTTTGGCAATTTGAGTGCCCGCCAGAGAGTTTTTGAACTTCGATGCATGAGACTTAGGCACCATAATATAATGAGGGCCATTTGGTGCAGTCACATTACGAATATAACCCGGGTTAAACGACTTCAGTTTGGTTAATGACAAGCCAGACATTTCAGCCGCTTGAGTTAACTCAATTTGTTGACCAACTTCAATACGTGCTAAAGCTCGCTCTTTGTTTGGCGTCGGCAGTTTAATCCCGTATCTCTTATGATGTTTGATGATGTCACTCAGTGCCAGCATCTTAGGAACATAAACAGAGGTTTCTCGTGGGAGAGAAAGAGCCCAGAAATTTGTCGACAGCCCCTTGGCTTTATTCGCCTTCATCGCCTTCATGACTCGACCTTCGCCGCTGTTATAAGCAGCAATAGTCAGTAGCCAATCGCCGTTAAACATTCGGTTTAATCGCTGCATGATATCCATCGCAGCAGTTGTTGATGCAACAACATCTCGGCGACCGTCATACCATTGATTTTGCTTTAAACCATAGTTACGACCAGTTTGAGGGACGATCTGCCATAACCCAGCAGCATTCGCATGTGAGGTGACATGGGGATCAAAAGCGCTCTCCACTATGGGTAGTAGTACGAGTTCCATCGGCATTTTGCGTTTTTCAATTTGCTCGACAATCCAGTACATATACGGCTCTGCCCGTAGTGTTACATCGTGGAGATAGCTCTTGTTTTTTAAGAATTTATTTTTCTGTTCGCGTACCCGGCTATTATCCGGAATACTCATCTTCAGCTCGTCGCTAATGAAGTTCCACAAATGTTGTTGAGCTGCGGTATTACTGCCTCCCATCCACTGACCAGAACTCTGGCTATCTGTGTACTTTCCTGTTTCACTTTGACTTGCGGAAGACAGGCTCTGTGCGTATTGATTCGGCGCTTTTGCATCATGTCTAGATGCCTGGCAACCTACTAACAGCACGGAGGCGATAATAATTGCTTTTGCCTTCATATATGTGTCAATAGTTGATTAAAAGACACGCAATAATACGTGGCTTCTCCGAACAACTCAACTAAAAGCTTTAGAAATTGTCTTTCCGTTGACGTAGTTCAGCAAATACTTGCCAAAGCGCTTGAGTTGGGTGGCTAAAGCCTAACTTTTTTTGTAAATCAATATCATGGCATCGTAAAAAAGGATTAATAACTCGCTCTATTTGTAACGTACTAGGCAAACTTGATAGCCCTTTTTGGCGGAGTGCTTCAATTTGTTGAAGATATGTTGATATGAAATGATCTTGTGGAAATAGGCTCAGAGCAAATCGAAGATTACTCAGCGTATATTCATGCGCACAGCAAATTTTTGTACTGTCGGGTAAGTGACATAATTGTGATAAAGAGTGGTGCATTTGCTGTGGGGTACCCTCAAATATTCTGCCGCAGCCAGCAGAAAAGAGTGTATCGCCACAAAACAGATAAGGGGCGCAATAATAGGCGACATGACCTAGAGTATGCCCAGGTACTGCAATCGTTTGAAACGGCATTGAACTTACCGTGAATGACGTATTGCCTCGCACTAGGTTTTTTGCACCTTTGGATAGCGTTTCCTGAGGCCCGAAAACAGAGATATCAGGATAGACATCAACTAGCCCAGCCACACCATCAGTATGGTCACTATGGTGATGAGTCAATAAGATGGCATCGGGAATTAAATTGAGCTCAGTCAGTTTATCAAGGACTGGCTGTGAAACCCCTGGATCGACAATCACGCAATGCTTGCTATCATCGTGTAGTATCCAAATGTAGTTATCTTGTAGGGCTGGAATACTTATAAGATTCACTAATGATCTCCAATGTGTCATGACTGAGCAAAAATAAACAAATATGAAACCCGCGCAGATATCTCGAACGATTGTATCACCAGCAAGCTGGTCAGCACTGCCATGGGGTGAATATTATCGAGAGGCATTGAACCACCATCTTGAACCTTATTGGTCAAAGCTGTTTGGGTTTCACCTGCTAAAAATCGGTCATTTAAGTGCAGAACTTGCGACGGAAAAATGTGCTATATCCCATCAAATTAGCATGGCGCCTGAAGGGGACGATATTCACATTTTTGGCGATGCACACCAGTTTCCTTTCTCTAATAAATCGATTGATGCCTGTGTACTCGCCCATACTCTCAACTACAGCAGCGATCCTCATCGTATTCTAAGGGAAGTTGATCGGGTTCTGATTGATGATGGCTGGCTTATTCTCAGCAATTTTAACCCTATGAGTATCGTTGGTGCCGCAAGCATCATGCCTATTTTAAAAAACAAGCTACCCTATTGCAGCCGCCTATTTAGCCAGATGAGATTGCTAGACTGGCTACAATTGCTGAACTATGAAATTGTCCATCAATCACGTTTTCAGGTGCTTCCTTGGAGTAAAAATGGCGGTGAATTATTAAGTGCCCATCTACCAGTATTAGGTTGCATGAGCCTTATCATTGCGCGTAAACGTACCATTCCTATGACGCTAAACCCATTGAGCCTTCGCTGTGCTGAACCGCGCTGGCGAAATGTGGTCGGTACGACAAAAAATATTCACCGACGTTCTTGAGTGGCATTTACTCTGGGTTGTATCCAACGTCGGCAGCCGTTGGGTTTTCCGCTGCTGTTCTGGCTAGTTCATCGCAGCGCTCGTTTTCTGGATGGCCAGAGTGTCCTTTGACCCACTGCCAATCAATTGTATGCCGACTAATAGCTGCATCGAGTTTTTGCCATAGATCGACATTTTTGACAGGTTTTTTATCTGCTGTTTTCCAGCCACGCTTTTTCCAGTTAGTGATCCACATGGTGATCCCTTGACGTACATACTGGCTATCGGTGCAGAGCGTGACAGAGCAAGGCTCGCTGAGTGCTTCTAGCGCGACAATAGCAGCCATTAGCTCCATACGGTTGTTTGTTGTTAGCGTATAACCGGCACTAAATTCTTTTTCATGCTGTTTATAGCGTAAAATAGCACCGTAACCGCCTGGTCCTGGATTACCCAAACACGAGCCATCGGTGAAAATCTCTACCTGTTTCGTCATCTCTGGTAGACTCATCCTAAATATTGAAACGTTAAGTCTGACACAAAACGACACTTATGAGTACGAACACGACAGCCACACGCCAAATTGTTCTCGATACTGAAACCACCGGTATGAATAAGTTAGGCGTTCATTATGAAGGACACCGTATTATCGAGGTCGGTGCTGTAGAGGTTATCGATCGCCGCTTAACGGGCAATCATTTTCACGTATACGTTAAACCTGACCGGCTTGTTGACCCTGAAGCATATGAAATTCACGGTATCAGCGATGAGTTTTTGGCCGATAAGCCTGATTTCGGCACGATTGCTGATGAATTCTTAGATTTTATCCGTGGTGCCGAGCTAGTTATCCATAATGCATCGTTTGATATCGGCTTTATGGATTATGAATTCAAAAAGCTAAATCGCGGCATCGCAAAAACAGATACATTCTGTACGATTACCGATAGCCTGTTGATGGCTCGGAAGTTGTTCCCCGGTAAGCGTAACAACCTCGATGCGTTATGCGATCGTTATCAAATAGACAACAGCAGGCGGACACTCCACGGCGCATTGCTCGATGCTGAGATCTTAGCCGAAGTTTATTTGGCTATGACGGGTGGGCAAACGTCTTTAACATTCTCGACAGAAGATGAAAGCCGAAATGAAGAGGTTGGCAGCACAGAGATTCAGCGTCTGATTCGCCCACAATCGGCTCTGAAAGTTGTTTATGCCAGTGATTCGGAGCTAAAAGCGCATGAAGCACGGTTAGATGTTATAAAAAGCTGCCTATGGCGTAGCTAATTTTGCCCTTTATGACGGTAAGAGATTAAGAATAGAACAGAGGTGCTGAATTATTACTCTAACGAGTGGGATACCTCTAAAAAGCATTGACTTGCACTAACCATAACCGTAATATTCGACTCGCTCCCAGATATGGGGGCAGTGGAGCGGTAGTTCAGTTGGTTAGAATACCTGCCTGTCACGCAGGGGGTCGCGGGTTCGAGTCCCGTCCGTTCCGCCACTATTTAGAAACCTCGAATCAGCAATGATTCGAGGTTTTCGTTTATATAGACTTCAGTATTCTGAGTAGCAATATTGAAATTGAAAAGGCCCATGATGTTTATCATGGGCCTTTTGTCTTCATGTAGCGCTATCAACTCATAGACTGAATAGCGTTATGCTGCTTCTGTTTCAGGACGGCGCTGTTTCTTCTTTGGGCTAGCGGCAAGCGCCTCTGGTAAGAACTCATCTACATTGATTGAACGCAGGCGGCTCTTCTCTGCTTGTATCAGGATATCTGCTTCTTCAGGTGTTAGCTGACCAGCTTCAAGATACTGCTTCGCCAATTTATCCAGTTGAGTAAATGGCAGGCTTTTGCCAACGGCTTTACTCAGTTTCTTATGAACCACTTCTGCGGCAATCACATCATGTAGTGCACTTTCTAACAGCCCTACAGGGTTGTGCTCGCTTGGCGTTAGGAACTGGCCCCGACCGATACGTGAGCGAGTAGCCGATGGTATTTGCAATATCTTCGCCACTTCATGATCTAGGCTATCTTCAGGTGCACGCAGCGGGCGTCCCAGAGGGAAGATGATGGCTCGCATTGCTCCAGCGATGAAACGTTGTGGGAAGTTACGCAGTAGCTCATCAATTGCTTGCTGTGCCTGATAGAGGCTATCTTGAATTGACCAGTGCAGCAGAGGCAGATCGCTTTCTTGACGGCCTTCTTCATCAAAGCGTTTCAGTGTTGCAGAGCTGAGGTAAAGCTGGCTAAGAATATCCCCTAGGCGGGCTGAGATACGCTCGCGGCGTTTCAAGCTTCCACCCAAGACACCCATCGAAACATCTGCCAGCAGAGCGAGGTTTGCACTCAAACGGTTGATGTGTTGATAGTAGCGTCGAGTTGCATCTTTGGTTGGAGAAGCACTGGTTAGGCCATGTGTTAGGCCAAGCCAGAAGCTTCTCACTTTGTTACGGCCTACGTGGCCTAAGTGACCAAACAGTGCGCGGTCGAAAGTGTCAATGTTATTATCCTGCGCGGCTGCCATCTCAGTTAACACATAAGGATGACAACGAATCGCACCTTGTCCAAAGATAATCATGCTACGAGTAAGGATGTTTGCACCTTCTACAGTAATAGCGATCGGTGCGCCTTGATATGCACGGGCAACAAAGTTTGATGAACCTAAGCAGATGCCTTTACCACCTACAATATCCATCGCATCGATCACGGCGCGTTGCCCGCGATGGGTGCAATGGTATTTAATGATGGCGGATAAGACGGCAGGTTTTTCGCCCAGTTTGATCCCCGTGGTTACCAGCGTTGCTGCTGCATCCATCATGTAGGCATTACCTGCAATACGTGCCAGAGGTTCTTCGATACCTTCCATTTTACCGATAGATATTTTGAACTGGCGGCGGATATGGGCGTAAGCACCCACAGCCATCGCAACGCTTTTCAAGCTGCCTGTTGCATTGGATGGCAGCGTGATGCCGCGCCCAACAGACAAGCACTCCATTAACATCCTCCAGCCTTGTCCTGCCATCTCTTGACCACCAATGATGTAGTCGATAGGAACAAAGACTTCATAGCCGCGAGTAGGGCCATTCTGGAAAGGAATATTCAGAGGGAAATGGCGGTTGCCAATTTCAACACCCGGTGTATTGGTTGGGATAAGTGCACAGGTAATACCTAGCTCTTCTTTATCACCAATCAGATGTTCAGGGTCAGAGAGTTTAAACGCTAAGCCTAATACTGTCGCGACAGGGGCTAGCGTGATGTAGCGCTTATTCCATGTCAGATTCATTCCCAGTGTTGGTTTGCCTTCCCATGTACCCATACAGATAACACCCGTATCGGGGATCGCACCAGCATCGGAGCCGGCTTCAGGGCTGGTTAAAGCAAAGCAAGGGATCTCTTCACCGCGGGCAAGGCGAGGCAGATAGTGATCTTTCTGCTCATCAGTACCGTAATGCTGTAAAAGTTCGCCGGGGCCAAGGGAGTTTGGTACACCAACGGTGATAGCCAAAATACCTGATACACCAGAAAGCTTTTGTAAAACACGCGATTGAGCGTACGCAGAGAAGGCTAAACCGCCGTACTCTTTCTTGATAATCATGGCAAAGAAGCGATTATCTTTTAGATAGTTCCAAACTTGAGGAGGCAGGTCTGCAAGTTCATGGCTGATCTCGAAGTCATTGCACATGCGGCAAACTTCTTCTACTGGGCCATCAAGAAACGCCTGCTCTTCATCGGTGAGCTGTGGTTTCGGGTAGTTATGCAATTTGCTCCAATCAGGCGAACCTTGAAATAACTCACCCTCCCACCAAGTGGTACCTGCATCAATTGCTTCTTTCTCGGTGCTGGACATGGATGGCATCACCTGGCGGAAGATGCGTAATGCAGGAGAGGAGATAAGTTTGATACGCAGAGATTTTACGACCAAAGGGGTGAGCAGTATTGCAACGGATAACAACATCCAGAATGACCAGATATTGAGTACACCCATTAGTGCGGTGTAGCCCAGAGTAATTAAGCTGCCTGCTGTCAGGCCGACACGGTGGTAAAATAGCGCACCGATAACAACCAAAAATAGAACAATACTGAGTACCATCATATATAAATCTCCTTAGCGGTAGGAGGTCCGACCTGTTGTCTTATTGTTTTAGTCCATAAATAAAAATTTATCAATATCGTTACAAATTAATTACAATTAAGATCACGATATATAGGATAATTCTATAAAACACATACTCTCTTCGCTATGTCACCACTTCTCGCCGCTGTATTGATCCGTTAAACTCAAAGACAATTTGAATCACGGATATACATTCACGGATAACCAAAAAGGGGATTTCCATGTACCACGATCTCATCCGTAGTGAACTTAGCGAAGCTGCCGATACCTTAAACGCATTTATCAGTGATGCAGCGAATATTGCTGCCATTCAAGATGCAGCGGTTTTATTAGCGAATGCCTTTAAAGCGGGTGGCAAAGTGCTTTCATGCGGTAATGGCGGCTCACATTGTGATGCGATGCATTTTGCAGAAGAGCTCACAGGCCGCTATCGTGAGAATCGTCCGGGCTATCCTGCTATTGCGATTTCTGACCCTAGCCACCTCTCCTGTGTGAGCAATGATTTCGGCTATGATTATGTTTTTTCTCGCTATGTTGAGGCCGTTGGTCGCCCAGGTGATGTCTTACTTGGGATCTCTACCTCCGGCAACTCCGGTAATATTATCAAAGCGATTGAAGCAGCCAGAAAGCAGGGGATGCAGGTTATCACTTTAACGGGTAAAGATGGCGGTAAAATGGTGGGATCTGCTGACGTTGAAATTCGCGTTCCTCATTTTGGTTATGCAGATCGTATTCAAGAGATCCATATTAAAGCGATTCATATTCTTATCCAATTGATTGAAAAAGAGATGGTTAAGTAGCTAAGGCTATTGAATTGGGAATGAATCTATCAAAGGAGAAGGGCTATGTGCGAGTTATTAGGCATGAGCGCCAATGTACCAACGGATATCTGTTTCAGTTTTACCGGATTGGTACAGCGTGGAGGGCGAACAGGCCCTCATAAAGATGGCTGGGGAATAACCTTCTATGAAGGTAATGGTTGTCGGACCTTTAAAGATCCTCAGCCAAGTTTCAACTCGCCTATTGCCACTCTCGTACAAGAGTACCCGATTAAGTCCTGCGCCGTTATCTCTCATATTCGCCAAGCTAATCGAGGGAGTGTTGCACTGGAGAATACCCATCCATTCACTCGTGAGTTATGGGGACGCAATTGGACGTTTGCTCATAACGGGCAGTTAAAAGGCTATCGTAATCTAAAGACGGGAACCTATAGGCCTGTTGGGCAGACAGACAGTGAGTACGCCTTCTGCTGGCTGTTGCATCAACTTGCAACCCGTTATCCAAAGACTCCTGCCAACTGGCCTGCGGTATTTCGCTATATTGCGAAATGCGCTGATGAACTGAGAGCGAAAGGTGTGTTTAACATGCTGCTGTCGGATGGGCATTTTGTCATGGCCTATTGCTCGACTAATCTCTATTGGATAACCCGAAGAGCGCCTTTTGGGAGAGCAACGCTGCTGGATGAGGATGTGGAGATTGATTTTCAGAGTGAGACAACACCGGATGATGTTGTCTCTGTTGTAGCAACTCAACCCCTGACTAGCAATGAATCTTGGCACAAGATAGCGGCAGGGGAGTTTGCATTATTTCATTTCGGTGAGCGCATAGTCTAACGTTGGCGCACCAAAAGATAACGGGCGGTTAATCACATACTGCCCGTTATTTACAGTGACCTGTGGCGGCACCTTATTCTTCTCAAAATAGTCATAGCCCGGTTTTAACTCTTTCCAGAAGGCTTGATACCCTGAGTTACGGTGGCGATCCATATTGGCTGCTGTCATCCTGAAAGGATAAATACCGAATTCAACGGAAGATTGGCCCCGTCTTAAAGCAGATTCAACATACGCATAAATTTCATGGATGTACTTATCAGTCATGGCATAGCAGCCAACAGAGCGGCAATCGCCGTGTACCATCAGGTAGTTGCCTGAATAACCGTGGGCACGATCGTAGCTGTTCGGATACCCCAAGTTGATCGATTTATAGTACTGGCTACTTGGGTTTAATCCATTCAGTGTTGCCTGATAAAAGCCTTCAGGGCTTTTTAGATCCCCTTGTTGCTGTTTTGGCCCAAGTCCCCCAGAGAATTTGCAAATAGGGTAAGTTTCCAGAAGCTGGTATTTATTTTGTACTTTTACATACAGCTCTAATACACGCTCTTCTTTAAAGATTTGAACATAGACAGGTAACCCAAGGGTTTGGTGTTTCTGTAAGGAGACGTTTTCTGTTTGTTCGCTTGCCGTACTTGTGCACGACATGAGAGGAAGGCAGAGTAACAGTGCAAATATTAATCTAGCTTTGTTCATTTATATTCCTGTGCACCTTTCATAAAGATTTTTTCTTGACTTCAGTGTCAATAAACCGCAACTAGTTTAATTCAGCATTGTGTAAATGGTGAGCACTTTATTCTTAAAAATAGAGAAAATATTAAATTTCGTAAACTAATCAAAAATAGGTACAAAGTGAGAGTTTTTCTACTAATTAAATCTGATATGGACATTTTTCTGTGGTTTGCTTGAGCAAGGTCACTTCTTTAGCTGTGCATTATTGCGTCCTAAAATGGTAAGATCGCGGGCTGTCAGCTTCGTGTTGGCAGAAAAAGGGATTGTTTCAAGGTGAATCAAAGGCTAGCTGAGATATATCAAGGTATTCAGTTGCTATATATGATCTTTGTTTCACTGAAACGTGACTAAAACCCAAGACTAAGTGTATGAAAAATGGCGTTACATTACTATTTCCGAATTATAGTGTAGGTATTGCCGAGTAATTGGATTAAAAACCTTTTATTTCACTTGGTTAGGTTGACTCTCCCTATAAACGTAGCTGGTTTAGCCAGCCTGTTATTTCAATCTTCCAACATAAAAGTAATGCAACTATATGATTACAATTAAAAAAGGGTTGGATCTCCCTATTGCAGGCACTCCCTCGCAGGTTATACAGGAAGGGCCTCAGGTTCACCATGTTGCCGTGCTGGGTGAAGATTATGTCGGTATGCGCCCTTCTATGTTCGTTCAGGAAGGGGACCAGGTAAAAAAGGGTCAGGGTTTATTTGAAGATAAAAAGAATCCCGGCGTTATTTTTACTGCACCTGCAAGTGGCAAAGTCATTGCGATTAACCGTGGGGCAAAGCGCGTATTGCAATCAGTCGTTATTGAGATTGAAGGCAGTGAGCACATTCAATTTGAGCATTATCCTGCGGACGACTTAGCTGATATTCCACGTGAAAAAGTGCGTGAGAATTTGATCGCATCCGGTCTTTGGACGGCACTTCGCACGCGCCCATTTAGCAAATCACCAGCACCAGACAGTTCTCCCGTCGCCATTTTTGTTACCGCAATGGATTCCAATCCACTGGCGGGTAACCCTCTGTTAGTGATTAATGAGCAGAAAGAGGCCTTTAAACAAGGGCTGACACTGCTCACTCGTTTGACCGATGGCAAAGTGCACACCTGTGTAACTCCGAATAGTGGGATAAACAGCCATAGCCATTCACAAGTGACCTTTAATGAGTTTGCTGGGCCACATCCTGCGGGTTTAGTGGGGACTCATATTCACTTTCTTGAGGCTGCCAGCCTAACGAAAACGGTATGGCACATTGGCTATCAGGATGTTATCGCCATCGGTAAGCTCTTTACTACGGGTGAGCTTTACACAGATCGCGTTATCGCACTTGGCGGGCCGCAGGTAAAAGAGCCTCGTTTGCTACGTACCCGTCTGGGGGCCAGTCTGAGTGAGATCGTTGCTGGTCAATTGGCTGAGGGTGAGAATCGTATTGTTTCTGGCTCAGTGCTGAGTGGTACTACCGCTGTTGAGCCATACGCGTATCTTGGCCGATTCCACAACCAGATTTCAGTGTTAAAAGAGGGGCGTGAGAAAGAGTTTATGGGCTGGGTAATGCCAGGGGCCAATAAATTCTCAATTACTCGTACTACGCTAGGCCACTTCTTTAAACGTAAACTTTTCTCCTTCTCTACGGATATGAACGGTGGTGAGCGTTCTATGGTGCCAATTGGCAACTATGAGCGAGTGATGCCGCTGGATATTCTCCCGACGCTATTGCTGCGTGACTTGCTAGCGGGTGACGCTGAAAGTGCGGCGGCATTAGGCTGCTTGGAATTGGATGAAGAAGATCTGGCGCTGTGTACTTTCGTCTGCCCCGGTAAGTATGAGTACGGCCCGGCATTACGGGATGTTCTCACCACGATTGAGCAAGAAGGGTAATTCATGGGCCTGAAAAATATTGTTGAAAAGCTCGAACATCATTTCGAGCCAGGCGGCAAATTAGAGAAGTATTATCCGCTCTATGAAGCCACAGCCACACTGTTATATACCCCAGGTAAAGTAACGACTGGTGCATCGCATGTTCGAGATGCGATAGACCTGAAACGTATGATGATACTGGTTTGGTTTGCGGTATTCCCTGCGATGTTTTGGGGTATGTATAACGTAGGTCACCAAGCTATCTCTGCGTTAAATCACCTTTATAGCGGTGAGCAACTCGCGCAGGTTATTGCCAGCGATTGGCACTATCGTGTTAGTGAAATGCTGGGTGCATCTCTACAGGCCGATGCTGGCTGGGGTAGCATGATGTTGCTTGGTGCGCTCTACTTCCTGCCTATTTATATGGTGGTGTTTTTAGTGGGCGGCTTCTGGGAAGTCCTCTTCTCCATCGTGCGTAAACATGAGATTAATGAAGGCTTCTTTGTCTCTTCTATCTTGTTTGCTCTGATTGTTCCGCCAACGCTGCCTTTATGGCAGGCCGCTCTGGGTATTACATTCGGTGTTGTTATCGCGAAAGAGATTTTCGGCGGTACAGGGCGTAACTTCCTTAACCCTGCGTTAGCGGGTCGTGCTTTCCTTTTCTTCGCCTACCCAGCGCAGATTTCCGGCGATCTCGTCTGGACAGCTGCTGATGGCTTCTCTGGTGCAACACCGTTGTCCCAGTGGAGCGTTAATGGCCAGGCAAGCCTTGTTGATAACGTAACGGGCCAGCACGTACAGTGGATGGATGCTTTCCTTGGCAATATTCCTGGATCTATCGGTGAAGTCTCTACGCTGATGATCCTGCTCGGTGGCCTGATTATTGTATTTGGCCGCGTTGCCTCTTGGCGCATTATCGCGGGCGTGATGATCGGGATGATTGCAGTGTCTGCACTATTCAACCTGATTGGCTCTGATACTAACCCTCTGTTTGCCATGCCTTGGTATTGGCATTTGGTATTAGGTGGCTTTGCATTCGGTATGATCTTTATGGCGACCGATCCTGTTTCTGCCTCTTTTACTAATAAAGGACGCTGGTGGTACGGCATTCTGATTGGTGCGATGTGTGTGTTGATCCGTGTTGTCAATCCGGCTTACCCAGAAGGCATGATGCTGGCAATTCTTTTTGCCAACTTGTTTGCACCACTGTTTGACTATCTGGTGGTTCAAGCCAACATCAAGCGGAGGAAGGCGCGTGGCTAAAAATAACGATAGCATCGGCAGAACACTGCTGGTGGTCATTGTGCTCTGTCTAGTTTGCTCAGTGGTCGTGGCAGGTTCTGCCGTTGGCTTAAAGGCAAAACAAGAAGAGCAAAAATTGCTGGATAAGCAATTCAAAATTCTTGAAGTGACCGGTTTGACGAAGCCAAACATGAGCGCCGAAGAGACTCAGGCACTGTATAGCAAATATATCGAACCACGTTTGGTTGACCTGAAAACGGGTGATTTCGGCCAAGGTAATGTGGCGAAATTCGATATGGCTGCGGCAGTGAAAGATCCGGCCAAAAGTATTGCACTAACGCCAAAACAAGATAAAGCGGGCATTCGCCGCGTGAGTAATCAGGCTGAAGTGTATTTGGTTAAAGATGATAACAACAACATCTCTCAGGTCGTTCTGCCAGTGTATGGCAAGGGGCTCTGGTCTGTGATGTATGCGTTTATTGCCGTTGATACGGATGGTAATACCGTGAAAGGGCTGACTTACTACGCTCATGGTGAAACGCCAGGTCTGGGCGGGGAAATAGAGAACCCTAATTGGCTGAAAACGTGGACGGGTAAGAAACTGTTTAATGAACAGGGCCAACCAGCTATTCATGTCGTTAAAGGTACGGCAAACCCTAATGATGCCAGCGGTATTGATGGCCTTTCCGGTGCGACCTTAACGGCTAACGGCGTGCAACACACGTTTGAGTTCTGGTTAAGCGACAGCGGTTATGGTCCGTTCCTGAAAAAAGTGCATGAAGGAGCATTAAACAATGGCTGATACCAAAGAGATTAAAAAGGTTCTGCTCGGGCCGTTGCTGGACAACAACCCGATTGCGTTACAGATCCTTGGTGTCTGTTCTGCTCTGGCAGTAACGACGAAATTGGAAACGGCATTTGTTATGACGATTGCGGTAACGCTAGTCACGGCATTTTCCAGCTTCTTTATTTCCCTGATCCGCCATCAGATCCCTAACAGTGTACGCATCATCGTACAAATGGCGATCATCGCCTCGTTAGTTATCGTCGTAGACCAATTGTTGCGTGCGTATGCCTATGAGATATCAAAGCAACTCTCCGTCTTTGTCGGCTTGATTATCACCAACTGTATCGTGATGGGGCGTGCTGAAGCGTATGCCATGAAGTCGCCGCCCATCGAGAGTTTTATGGATGGTATCGGTAACGGCTTAGGCTATGGCGCAGTGCTGATTTTGGTTGGTTTTCTACGTGAACTGTTCGGCTCTGGCAAGCTGTTTGGTGTTACGGTTCTGGAGACGGTGCAAAACGGTGGTTGGTATCAGCCTAACGGCTTATTCCTTCTGGCGCCGAGCGCATTCTTTATCATCGGCCTGCTGATTTGGGGTTTGCGTACCCTGAAACCAGCCCAGATTGAAGAGGAATAATCGCCGATGGAACATTACATAAGTTTATTTGTGCGCGCTGTATTCGTTGAGAATATGGCTCTCGCCTTCTTCTTGGGGATGTGTACTTTTCTGGCAGTGTCTAAAAAAGTATCCACCTCTTTTGGTTTAGGCATCGCAGTGACCGTCGTTCTTGGTCTGTCTGTCCCTCTGAATAATCTGGTTTATAACCTGATTTTGAAGGATGGTGCGCTGGTTGAGGGTGTTAATCTCAGCTTCCTGAACTTCATTACCTTCATTGGCGTTATTGCTGCATTGGTACAGATTCTGGAAATGATCCTCGATCGTTATTTTCCTTCACTGTACAACGCGTTAGGCATTTTCCTTCCGCTGATCACCGTAAACTGCGCCATCTTCGGTGGGGTGTCGTTCATGGTTCAGCGTGATTACACCTTCCCTGAGTCTATCGTCTATGGCATTGGTTCTGGCGTAGGCTGGATGTTAGCGATTGTTGCTCTGGCGGGCCTTCGGGAGAAAATGAAATATTCTAACGTGCCACCGGGTTTGCGCGGTTTAGGTATCACTTTCATTACCACCGGGCTGATGGCGTTGGGCTTTATGTCCTTCTCCGGCGTACAGCTATAAAGAGGTAGGAATAACGCATGGAAATAATTTTGGGTGTAGTGATGTTTACCCTAATTGTCCTAGTTTTGGTGGCACTGATTTTGTTTGCCAAATCCAAACTGGTTAATTCTGGTGACATCACTGTGGAAGTAAACGGTGATCCTGATAAAAGTTTCACTGCGCCTGCGGGTGGCAAGCTGCTGAATATGCTTTCCGACCAAGGCATCTTTGTCTCTTCCGCCTGTGGTGGCGGTGGATCTTGTGGGCAGTGTCTTGTCACTATTAAAGAGGGTGGCGGTGATATTCTGCCCACAGAACTGTCCCATATCAGCAAGCGTGAAGCGAAACATGGCTGTCGTTTAGCATGTCAGGTTAACGTTAAGCAAGATATGAAACTGGAGCTACCAGAAGAGATCTTCGGCGTGAAAAAGTGGGAATGCGAAGTTATCTCTAACGATAACAAAGCTACGTTTATCAAAGAACTCCTGCTTAAGATCCCCGATGGTGAAAGTGTGCCTTTCCGCGCAGGTGGCTATATACAGATTGAAGCAGAACCACATCACGTTAAATTCTCTGATTTCGATGTACCCGAAGAGTATCGCGGTGATTGGGATAAATTTAACCTGTTCCGTTTTGAGTCGATAGCCAAAGAGCCGGTTATCCGTGCTTATTCGATGGCGAACTATCCAGAGGAAGAGGGGCTGATTATGCTTAACGTGCGTATCGCTACGCCGCCGCCTAATCTACCTGATGCGCCTCCGGGATTGATGTCTTCTTATATCTGGTCTTTAAAGCCAGGCGACAAGGTAGTGATTTCAGGTCCATTTGGTGAATTCTTCGCGAGAGATACCGATGCAGAGATGATCTTTATCGGTGGTGGCGCGGGTATGGCGCCAATGCGTTCACATATCTTCGATCAGCTTAAGCGGTTGAAGAGCAAACGTAAGATGAGCTACTGGTATGGTGCTCGTTCTACGCGTGAAATGTTCTATGTTGAAGATTTTGATCAACTACAAGCTGAGAATGAAAACTTTAAGTGGCACGTCGCTCTTTCTGACCCTATGCCGGAAGATAATTGGACGGGTTACACAGGGTTTATTCATAACGTACTGCTAGAAAACTACCTGAAAAACCACCCTGCACCAGAAGATTGTGAATTCTATATGTGCGGGCCGCCGATGATGAATGCTGCCGTTATTGCTATGCTGAAAAATCTCGGCGTCGAAGACGAAAACATCATGCTTGATGATTTTGGTGGTTAATTAACACATGTTAAAACTCGTAAGAGAATGGCTGGCCCCACTGGGGCTGGCCTTTTTTCTCACTGGCTGTGGGCCAGAGCAAAGTCATATTGATGGTCAGACAATGGGCACTTACTACTCGATAAAGTATGTGTCTGACGGTTCTCTTCCTGCACCTGAAAAGATAAAGGCAGAGATCGATAAGCGGTTGGAACAGGTAAATGACGAAATGTCGACTTACCGACCCACGTCTGAGCTTAGCCGTTTCAACAGCAGTCGTGAAACCAATGTGCCTTTTAAGGTTTCTGCGGGTACGGCAAAGGTGGTAAAAGAAGCGATTCGTATCAGCAAGCTAACGGATGGTGCTCTTGATGTTACCGTTGGGCCATTGGTAAACCTATGGGGTTTTGGCCCTGAAGGGCGCCCAGAGCTTATACCTGAAGAGCATGAGATAGAGAAGCGCAGAGCATGGATTGGGATAGATAAGCTCTCTGTGCAGGGGAATGCATTAGTAAAAAGCATCCCTGAGCTTTATGTTGATCTCTCCTCGATAGCAAAGGGCTATGGTGTTGATGTTGTTGCTGAGTACTTACAATCGCTGAATATTCATCGTTACATGGTTGATATTGGTGGCGAAGTTAGAACTCTGGGGAAAAACGGCAAAGATATTCCGTGGCGGATTGCGATAGAAAAACCGGTGGCTGGCATTGAGCAAAGTGCTCAGGAAATTATCGAACCGGGTGATATGTCGATTGCGACATCTGGCGATTATCGCAACTATTTTGAAGAGAATGGTGTTCGTTACTCTCACACCATAGATCCTAAAACAGGGCGGCCTATCAATCATCGGCTTGTCTCGATTACCGTTTTAAGCAACACCTGCATGACAGCCGATGGTCTCTCTACAGGGCTAGGTGTTTTAGGGCCAGAGCGTGGAATGGCGTTGGCTAATCAGATGAATATCCCTGTTTTTATGATTGTAAAAACAGACACAGGGTTTGAAGAGCGCTACTCAGGGGCCTTTAAACCTTATATGCAAAAGAGATAAGCGAGGTTGCTGATGATCGTATTTTTTGCAACGTTTGCGATATTTTTATTAGTCATTGCCGCGATGGCGATTGGCTATATCGTACAGCGTAAGCGGCTGCATGGTAGCTGTGGAGGAATTGCCGCTCTCGGAATAGATAAAGTGTGTAATTGCCCAGAGCCCTGTGATGCTCGCAAGGCCAGAATGGCAAAAGAGGCAGCAAGAGCAGAGAAACTGGCACAGCATAGAATTCTCTAAACGTACTAGAGCTCGGCCCGATTTATTATCGGGCGGCTTTTATGATCGATTCCCGCAAGTGAAATCAATGCATTAGATTTCAGTTTTTTCAATTCTCTTTTCACGGTTTCAATCCGCGATTTTGTGATATCAAAACCTCATTTTTAACTGTATATTTAAACAGTCAATTGGGGGTGCTATGCGCAAAATTATTCATATAGATATGGACTGTTTCTATGCCGCAGTGGAAATGCGGGATGATCCTACATTACAAAATGTACCCATTGCTGTAGGTGGTAGCTCTTCTCAGCGTGGTGTTATTAGCACTGCAAATTACCATGCTCGAAAATTTGGCGTTCATAGCGCGATGCCAACAGCACAAGCACTCAAGCTCTGCCCTCATCTGAAACTATTGCCCGGCAGGATGAGCGTATACAAAGAGGTATCCCAACAGATCCGCGCTATTTTTGAGCGCTACACGTCCATTATCGAACCTCTTTCTTTAGATGAAGCCTATCTTGATGTCACAGACAGTCACCATTGTCATGGCTCAGCTACGCTTATTGCCCAGCAGATCCGCCGTGATATCTTTAATGAGCTTAACCTCACCGCCTCTGCGGGCATTGCACCGATTAAATTTCTGGCAAAAATCGCCTCTGATTTTAATAAGCCTAATGGGCAGTTTGTTATCACGCCGGATCAGATACCCGAATTTATCCGCCAGCTTCCTTTAAGCAAAATTCCTGGCGTGGGGAAAGTCACGGCAAAACGGCTGGAGGAGCTAGGGCTCAACACTTGTGAGGATGTTCAACGGTATGATTTGGCAGAATTGCTACGGCGATTCGGCAAGTTTGGGCGCGCTCTGTGGGAACGAAGCCAAGGCATCGATGAACGAGAAGTGTGTACTGACAGACAACGTAAATCCGTTGGTGTAGAGAGAACGTTCGCAGAAGATATCCATGATTGGGAAAGCTGTTTGGTTATTCTGGAAAAACTGTATGACGAACTCGAACTGCGTTTAAAACGAGTTCAACCCGATCTGCATATTGCTCGGCAAGGCGTAAAACTTAAGTTTCATGACTTTCAACAAACGACACAAGAGCATGTCTGGTCGCAGCTCGATAAGAACGACTTATTTAATGTGGCAAGGCAGGTGTGGCAGGAGCGTCGCAATGGCCGAGGGGTACGTTTAATTGGGTTGCATGTTACGCTGATTGACCCTCAAGTTGAGCGCCAACTGGCGTTTAGTTGGGAATGAGAAAAATGCATCGATGGAGCTTAAATCAAAAATAAAAAGCTCTCATTAAGAGAGCTTTTTATCTGAATAGATAGAGCTTATTCTTTTTCTGGAATCGCTTTTAGCAATGCTGTCAGCAACTGCCAATATTTTCCAACACTCACGATATGAACCCGCTCATCAGGGGAGTGAGGCCCAATAATAGTCGGCCCAATGGAAACCATGTCCATATCTGGATACGGTTTTTTAAATAAACCACATTCTAAGCCAGCATGGATAACCATGATTTTTGGCAAGGTATCGAACAAACGTTGGTAGGTTTCACGGACCAATTGCATTACTGCAGAGTGAGCATCCGGCTTCCAGCCCGGATAACTGCCAGAAGTGACCACTTCGGCACCAGCAAGGAAACCCAGAGATTGCAGCGAACCCACGACAAAATCTTTACCGCTGTCGCTCAGAGAACGAACGAGATACACGATCTGCGCCTGCTCTTGCTCCATGGTGATAACGCCTACATTCAGTGACGTTTCAACCACACCTTGAATGTCGTCACTCATGCGGATAACGCCGTTAGGGCTGCCATTCATCAGGGCAATAAATCGCGTCTGGCTATCAGCAGTCAGTGCTTTTGCACCACATTCAGCGGCTTCTACGTGTACTGATAATGTCTTTTCAACGGCAGCAAGTTCACTTTTTAAGATATCTTGATAAGTTGCCAGCAGAGATTGGAGCTTGTCAGAGAATTCGGCAGGGATGGCAACGGTTGCAAAAGCTTCCCGCGGAATAGCATTTCTCAGTGTACCGCCATGTATATCTAACAGACGCAGATTCAGTTCTGCCGCATGGGCGTGAAGAAAACGTGCAATAAGCTTGTTGGCATTCCCTAAGCCAAGATGAATTCCGCAGCCGGAGTGTCCACCTTTCAAACCTTTTAGGACGATTTTATGGGTTTGATAACCAGCGGGTACAGCCTCGCGTTGAAGCTTGAGGGTGGTTGTAACATCAATCCCACCAGCACAGCCCATATAGACCTCGCCTTCCTCCTCGGAGTCAGTATTAATCAAGATCTCAGCTTGTAACCAACCCTCTTTTAAGCCGAATGCGCCGTCCATTCCGGTTTCTTCTGTCATCGTTAGCAGCACTTCCAATGGGCCGTGGGAAACACTGTTGTCTTCCAAAACGGCAAGTGCTGATGCCATACCAATACCGTTATCTGCACCTAGTGTCGTACCACGGGCTTTAACCCATTCCCCATCTACGTAGGCATCGATTGGGTCTTTGGTAAAATCGTGCTTTGTATCGCTATTTTTCTGCGGCACCATATCCAAGTGAGCTTGTAGAACAACTGATTTACGGTTTTCCATACCTACAGTTGCAGGCTTGCGCAGCAAAATATTGCCAACGCTATCGCGCTCAACATGAATGTTTTTCTCTTTTGCCCAATTCACAATATGTTCGACGAGCGCTTCTTCATGGTGAGAAGGATGTGGAATGGCGCAAATCTGAGCAAAAATCTGCCATAAAGGCTGTGGGGAAAGTTGAGACAAATCAGACACTGTAGCTCTCCTGTATGGGCATGTCGGGAAGGTCGAGGGAGTATGCCGCCCGAGGATACCGCTAGTTAGGGATGAAGACGGACATCGCCTTCTGGGTTCTGGCGGAATGATAACACTTTCTCCTAGACCTTGCGCCCCCCACTTATGTGACAGATAGCGGTGAATTAAGGTAAAACTGGCCCATTATCGATTGATAATTGAGCATAATTCCCACTATCACCGTTTAAACAGCGTTAAATATCCAGAGAATAAAAATGGAGATAAATTATCTGCTCACTAGTATTAGTGGTGTTCAGTCTTTATAATCTCGCGCAACCTTTTTCCCGTTTGATAACTTTGCAAGTCACTTAATAGCTGGCTGGGATTCGATTTATGAGCGAAAAATACGTCGTTACTTGGGATATGCTGCAAATAAATGCACGCAAACTGGCTCACCGTTTGTTACCTGTTGAGCAGTGGAAAGGCATTATTGCCGTTAGCCGCGGTGGTCTGGTGCCCGCAGCACTGTTAGCTCGTGAGCTGGGTATTCGCCATGTCGATACCGTTTGTATTTCTAGCTATGACCATAACAACCAGCGTGAGATGACCGTACTAAAACGTGCAGAAGGCGATGGTGAAGGCTTTATCGTTGTCGATGATTTGGTGGATACGGGCGGAACAGCCCAGGCAATTCGTGATATGTATCCAAAGGCTCATTTTGTGACTATTTTTGCTAAACCAGCGGGTAGACCTCTTGTGGATGATTATGTTGTCGATATCCCTCAAGACACCTGGATTGAGCAGCCTTGGGATATGGGCGTCATCTTTGTTGAGCCAATTGGCGGCCGTTAATCCTCTTTTCGGCAATAAAAAATACCCGACTGACTGTTCGGGTATTTTTTTGTCTGTTATTTAGATGAATAAGGTATGTCCTAACTGTTTTTTATTGGTAAGGTTTTCATTCATCATTTATTGCTTGAATGTTATAGCAAAAATATCGCATCAAATAACCCTCCGATAATCCCTGGCAAAGACGTTTGAGGCTTGGTCGGTGCAGAGGTTCTTCTGTACACTACTTTTCTATCTATGGCGTAACCTATGGCGTAACGCATAACCGCTTTTGCTTCGGAGCATGGAGACAGCAGTAACATGGCCCAAGATAACCTTTCAGAAATCCTCTTTAAACCCACGGCTAAACATACAGAAACCTCAACGCTGGTGCGGCGGTGCAGTCGCGCCAATCAGAGTGAGGCCTATTCCGTATTGGAAGGGGATTCTGGACCTGGATGGTATCGTACGTTAAATCGGGTGATGTGGATTTGGCGGGGTATTGATCCCATTGAATTAGAGCTGGTTCTTTCACGCATTGCTGCCTCAAACGCGCCAAGAAGCAATGATAAGTTATTAGATACCGTCATCGGCTACCGCAGTGGAAACTGGGTTTACGAATGGACTCACCAGGGGATGGAGTGGCAAAAAAAAGCGATAGACCTTGCTGAAAACGATCCAGTATCCGCTGGGCACTATTGGCAAAAAGCCGCCAGTTTTTATGGTATTGCCAGCTACCCTCACTTAAAAGGTGATGAACTAGCTGAGCAGGCAGTTGCCTTAGCGAATCGAGCCTGTGAAGAAGCAGCAAAGCTGTTGCCATATGAAGTTAAAGCGTTAGATATTCCGGTAACTCCGAGCTCTATGAACCCGAATGGAGGCAGTTTAAAGGCCTTCTTACACATGCCTAATGCTGAAGGCGGCCCTTACCCTACGGTTATCATGTGCAATGGGTTTGATAATCTACAAAGTGACTATATTCGCTTGTTTCATGACTATCTGGCGCCTGCGGGAATCGCGATGCTGTGTCTGGATATGCCCTCTATCGGATTCTCTTCTCCGTGGTTGTTAACTCAAGACTCCAGCTTTTTACATCAGCAGGTGTTAAACGCACTGCCTTCCGTCCCGTGGGTGGATCATCAGCGAGTCGCGTTATTAGGGATGCGTTTTGGTGCCAACATTGCGGTAAGGTTAGCCTATTTAGAACAGAAGAAAGTGCGAGCCGTTGCCTGCATTGGCCCAATCGTTCATCACTTGCTATCGAATGCAAAATCACAGATGCAGGTTCCACCTATGTATATGGATATTCTTGCTAGCCGTTTAGGTATGCCAAATGCGACAGATGCAGCGTTGCAGATAGAATTGAGTCGATACTCGTTAAAGATGCAAGGCCTTCTTGGACGGCGTTGTTCTACTCCCATGCTGGGTGCCTGTTGGGAAGAGGATATTTTCAGCCCACTTGAAGAGTCTAAACTTATTGCAAACTCTTCATTCGGTGGGACGTTACTAAAAATCCCATCGAAGCCGGTATATGACAATTTCTATCACTCGCTAAAGGATGTCTGTTCTTGGCTTGAAAATAAATTGCGATAGAACTGTTGCTAATTTTGGGTAATTTGTTAAAAAAGAGCCTCTATTATGGGAGGTAAAAGAATGGTATTACCAAGCGGACATCCAAAAAGCCGATTAATGAAAAAATTTTCAGCCCTTGGCCCTTATTTGCGCGACACAAAATGTCAGGATGACGTGTTTTTCTTTGACTGTTTAGCCGTCTGTTTAAATACAAAACCTGCACCAGAAAAACGGGAGTTCTGGGGCTGGTGGATGACGTTAGAAGCAATAGATGATGGTTTTACCTACCGATATCAGTATGGTTTATATGATAAAAATGGTGATTGGCTCTCTCAAACAATCAAAGATGCCACTTCACAACAAACGGTAGAAAAGACGCTAAATACGTTTTTTCCCCGTTTATCTCATCTACTTAAAGAGCTCAACTTAGTTTTAATTCCAGCCCCTGAATTCGATGGTTCCGAGTTAAAAGCCATCGCTTGATTAATATTACTGCTGTAATTACATTAAATTCGCATTATGCCTGTTGGCATAATGCGCCTCTCCTGTTACAACGTTTCTTGTGTACCTTTATTTTTCCAATTGAGATGCATTAGTTCTCTGTACTAACAAAACTATCGGTTATATCGATAAATGACGGCGAATTAATAGCGGACATTTCTTTATTAACGGCAGAAAATTATGAACACAAGCCAGACATTGGTCGTGAAACTAGGCACCAGTGTATTGACCGGCGGGTCACTTTCTCTAAACCGGGCTCATATCGTTGAATTAGTACGCCAGTGTGCTCAACAACATGCAGCGGGCCATCGGATTATTATCGTTACTTCGGGCGCGATTGCTGCGGGTCGAGAACATCTGGGATACCCAGAGCTGCCGGCCACTATCGCATCAAAGCAGCTTCTTGCTGCCGTTGGGCAGAGTCGATTGATACAACTTTGGGAACAGCTTTTCTCGATTTATGGTATCCATATCGGACAAATGCTGCTGACACGGGCCGATCTAGAAGATCGAGAACGTTTTCTGAATGCGCAAGATACAATGCGTGCGCTGTTAGATAACAATATCGTCCCCGTGATTAATGAAAACGATGCGGTAGCAACATCAGAGATCAAAGTAGGCGACAACGATAACCTTTCTGCTTTAGCCGCTATCCTTGGTGATGCGGACAAATTATTACTGCTTACCGACCAACCTGGTCTATTTACCGCTGATCCACGTAAGCATCCAGAGGCAGAGCTGATCCGTGAAGTTCACAGCATCGACGACACACTGCGCGGTATTGCAGGGGACAGCGTTTCTGGCCTTGGCACTGGCGGTATGGCGACGAAGCTGCAAGCGGCAGATGTTGCTGGCCGTGCGGGGATTGATGTCATCATTGCGGCTGGTAGCAGGCCGGGCGTGATTGGCGATGTCATCGACGGTCATTCTGTCGGGACTCGCTTCCACGCATTAGAAACACCATTGGAAAACCGCAAGCGCTGGATTTTTGGTGCGCCGCCAGCGGGTAAAATCGTGATTGATGATGGCGCTGTTTCTGCCATGTGTGAGCGGGGAAGCTCACTGTTGCCGAAAGGAATTACTGAGGTTACAGGCAACTTCTCCCGCGGTGAAGTTATCCGTATTTGTAGCGTTTCAGGACGTGATTTGGCCCATGGGGTAACACGCTATAACAGCGATGCTTTGCGATTGATTGCCGGGCACCATTCCCAGCAGATAGCGACGATTTTGGGCTATGAGTATGGCTCTGTTGCTGTCCATCGTGACGACATGATTATGAGTTAGGAGTGCAGATGTTAGAAGAGATGGGAAAAGCCGCTAAGCAAGCATCATATCAACTGGCACTGCTTAGCTCGGCTAAAAAAACAAAGTATTAGCAGTGATAGCAGAGAAACTCGAAAGTGAGAGTGACGCGATTCTTGCTGCTAATGCGCAGGATATGTCTGCCGCTAAAGCCGCGGGCATTAGCGACGCCATTCAAGACCGACTTTTGTTAACACCCGCTCGGCTCGCCGCCATCGCTAATGATGTGCGCCGTGTCTGTCAGCTGGCTGACCCCGTAGGCAATATTATCGATGGTTCCACATTAGACAGTGGTTTGAACCTACAGCGACGCAGGGTGCCATTAGGCGTGATTGGTGTCATTTATGAAGCTCGCCCTAATGTGACGATTGATGTCGCGACGTTGTGCCTTAAAACCGGCAATGCAACGATTTTGAGGGGCGGTAAAGAGACCGTTCACACCAATCAGGCGATGGTCACTGTTATTCAGCAAGCTCTGGAGCTCTGCGGCTTACCTGCGGCGGCAGTGCAATCGATTGATGACCCAGACCGTGCGTTAGTCGCCGAACTGCTCAAGCTTGATCGTTATGTTGATATGATTATCCCTCGTGGCGGCGCAGGGCTGCATCAGCTCTGTCGCGAGCGCTCAACGATCCCCGTGATTACGGGGGGCATAGGCGTGTGCCATACCTTTGTCGATCGCGGCATGGAGTTCGCTAGTGCACTGACGATCATCGAGAATGCCAAAACTCAGCGCCCGAGCACCTGTAATACGCTGGAGACGTTGCTGGTGGATCGCGCTATTGCTGCTCTATTTTTGCCAGAGCTCTCTGAAAGAATGGCAGGCGCAGGCGTCACGTTACATGCAACGCCAGAGGCGTTCTCTCTTCTGCAAGGGTTGCCTGCTGCCGTTGTGCCTTTAGAGATCGGTAACTTGGATGATGAGTGGCTTTCTCTTGATCTCAACGTGGTGATTGTTGAGGGACTTGATGACGCGATTAGCCATATCCGCACTCATGGCACTGGGCATTCAGATGCCATCCTGACACGCAGTATCGCCAATGCGGAGCGCTTTGTTCACTCTGTGGATTCAGCTGCGGTGTATGTGAATGCCAGTACGCGTTTTACTGATGGTGGAGAGTTTGGTTTAGGTGCAGAAGTTGCTGTTAGCACCCAAAAACTTCACGCCAGAGGCCCGATGGGATTAGAAGCCTTAACGACGTATAAGTGGATTGGTTACGGAGACGATTTAATCAGACGTTAACTGCCAATATGTATGAAGTAGGTAGGTGACTAATGATCTGCTGATAAATTCAGCACTTGATATGAAGCCCTCTTGACGAGGGCTTCAGTTTTCAATAATTTGTCGCCACGTTATACCTCGCCATTAAGAGTCCATTCTTGATGCAGGCAGTAAGCAGCACTAAGCCGATATAGCTCAGTTGGTAGAGCAGCGCATTCGTAATGCGAAGGTCGTAGGTTCGACTCCTATTATCGGCACCATTTCAAACTCTTCCCAAGTCTACCGAAATCAACTAAAAGCCCGTGTACTACCACTTCTAGCCTGCTTCTTATCTCTATTCTCAATTGGATTCAATATGAATCAAGTAGCACATGGGAGCATAAATGGAGGTACTCTGTGTTTTATTAGCAAAATCAATAAAGGTAGAACTGACGAGATAACACCCTTTTTCGACCTATGTTCTTTAAATACCACACATAAAGAATGGAAGAGCGTTCGCTAGTTCGGGATGTAACTCTCTGTGTAATCACTCCACCGCTCATACATCCTTCACCTTCGCAAATCCATCACTGATCACAAAACAATCATTTTCCTTCCTTCTCACTTCCTTTGCTAACTGTTATGCGTATACAGTTACGCGTAACAGTTATTTAAAAAGAGGTTGTATGAGAAATTTATTCGATTTGTCAGGAAAGCGGGCACTAATCACTGGCTCCGCGCAAGGCATCGGTAATTTACTGGCTAATGGTCTGGCGGAATATGGCGCGGAAGTGGTGATTAACGACCGTAAGCAACAGCGTGCAGATGCTGTGGCGCAGGTGCTGGTTGAGAAAGGTTATCGTGCATCAGGATGCGCATTTGATGTGACCCAAGCCAGTGAAGTCAAAAAGGCCATTGCCGGTATTGAGGAAAGACTGGGGGCTATTGATATTTTAATTAACAATGCAGGGATCCAGCGTCGCCATCCATTCACCGAATTTCCAGAGGAGGAGTGGGATCAGGTAATAGAAGTAAACCAGAAGGGCGTTTTTCTCGTTTCCCAGCAGGTGGCGAAGTACATGATGGCCCGCCGCAGCGGAAAAATAATCAATATTTGCTCAATGCAAAGCGAATTAGGGCGGAAAACCATTACTCCTTATGCTGCCTCGAAGGGTGCGGTCAAAATGCTGACCCGTGGGATGTGTGTAGAACTAGCGGAATATAACATTCAGGTTAACGGTATTGCTCCTGGATATTTTGACACCGAGATGACCCATTCGCTGGTCAATGATGAAGAGTTTTCCGCGTGGCTATATCAACGCACTCCCGCTGCACGTTGGGGACAACCAGAGGAGTTGATTGGTGCCGCCGTCTATTTGGCCTCACCAGCATCGAACTTTGTTAATGGTCACTTGTTATTTGTTGATGGTGGGATGCTGGCCGCCGTGTAAGTCATAAGCCGTATTACGTCCTGCATATATAGGGGGGATTATCCCAAAATGGAGGTCGCAATATAAATCTGAGCGATTTATTCCATTATCTGGAGTTTATTTATGCAACGACTCACGAAGTTACCAGCACGTCGCTGGTGGTATTTAATGCCTATAATCTTTATTACTTATAGTCTCGCGTATCTGGATAGGGCAAATTATGGTTTTGCCGCCGCTGCGGGTATCGAAAATGATTTAGGTATTACCAAAGGGACTTCCTCACTTATTGGCGCTTTATTTTTTCTAGGTTATTTCTTTTTCCAAGTTCCTGGCGCGATATATGCGGTAAAACGCAGCGTGAGGAAAATGATTTTTTTCAGCCTGATTTTATGGGGCCTCTGTGCGGCAGCCACCGGATTTGTGAATAATATTCCGATGCTGATGGCTATTCGTTTTACCCTCGGTGTCGTTGAAGCCGCTGTCATGCCAGCGATGCTGATTTATATCAGTAACTGGTTTACTAAAAACGAACGTTCGCGTGCCAATACGTTCCTCATTCTCGGCAATCCGGTCACCGTGTTGTGGATGTCGATTGTCTCAGGCTATCTGATTCAGGCTTGGGGCTGGCGTGAGATGTTTATTATTGAGGGTATTCCGGCTGTGTTATGGGCAGTATGCTGGTGGATTCTGGTTCGTGATAAACCTTCAGAAGTCTCCTGGCTGAGCGAGCAGGAAAAACAGGCATTACAGCAGGCGATGGATTTAGAACAGGCGGCTATCAAGCCAGTACGTAATTACGGTGAAGCATTGCGTTCACGTAACGTCATCATGCTTTGCGCAGTACATGCGCTCTGGAGTATTGGCGTTTACGGTTTCATGATGTGGATGCCATCAATCCTGAAAAATTCCGCAAAACTGGATATTGTTTCCGTCGGTTGGTTGGCAGCGGTTCCCTACTTAGCGGCAATTTGCCTCATGCTAACGGTCTCTTGGCTGTCTGATAAATACCAGAATCGAAAACTGTTTATTTGGCCGCTGTTGCTGATTGCCGCGATTGCCTTTGTCGGTTCTTTTCTACTTGGAGATCACTCCTTCTGGTTCTCGTACCTGCTGTTGGTGATTGCTGCTGCATGCATGTATGCGCCTTACGGTCCTTTCTTTGCGTTGATTGCGGAGCTGCTGCCGCGGAATGTTTCCGGTGTCTCGATGGGGTTAATCAACAGCTTCGGCGCTCTAGGGGCTTTTCTTGGCGCGTGGCTGGTCGGTTACCTGAATGGTATAACTGGTGGGCCGGGCGTATCCTATACCTTTATGGCTATTTCACTGCTGGCTTCCGTTGTGTTGATGTATAACGTCCGCGCAGCCAATGAGCCTGCAGAATCCGCAGTAACGGCGTAAACGGAGGGCTCACCTAAACCTGCGGTATTATGGTAAGGTTCTTGTTGAGAATAAGGCCATTAGCCGCAGAGAGCCCAATGAAAAACCACCGGATGACATTACAGGATATCGCCAACCTGGCGGAGCTTAATAAAATGACGGTAAGCCGTTATTTACGCGATCCCAGCCAAGTTTCTCAGCGCAGCCGTGAGTTGATTGCAAAAGTTATGGAAGAGAATAGTTACATCCCTAACCGTGCTCCGGAAATTCTTCTTAATGCCCAAAGTAAAACAATCGGCGTGCTTATTCCCTCATTTCGTAATCAAATTTTTTCCGATGTATTGGCGGGCATTGAATCCGTTACCTCCGCGCACCAATATCAAACTCTGATTGCAAATTATGAGTACGATATCCAGCGTGAAGAGCGTGAGGTGCTGAATTTACTCTCCTACAATATTGATGGTTTGATTCTTACTGGTAGCCAGCACAGCGAACGAATGATTCAGTATGTTCGGGCAAGCGGCATCCCTGTGGCTGAACTGATGGATATTGGCGGAAAACCGCTGGATATGCAGGTTGGGTTTGATAATGAAAAAGCGGCCTGGGATATGACCAATGCTTTTCTGGATAGTGGAAAACGGGCGCTGGCTTTTTTTGGCTCGATGGATGACCCCCGAGATTTAAGCCGTTTTCGGGGGACAGAACAGGCTTTGGCGGTTCATGGCCTCAAGGCCTATCACATGGCACCACATGCTATCTCTTCCGTGGCACTCGGGCGCAAAATGTTTCTGGAAATGCAGAAGTATCGGCCGGACATTGATGCGGTTTTCTGTACTAACGATGACTTGGCCGTAGGGGTATTGCTCGAATGCCTAGCTCAGGGAAAAGATGTTCCGGGGCAAATCGCTATCGCGGGTTTTCATGGATTGGAAATTGGTCGAGCTAGCCTGCAAAAAATTGCCAGTGTCGTAACTCCGCGTTATGACATTGGTAAAACAGCAACTGAATTTATGATTGCTCATCTTACGGGCAATGGAACCGCTGGAACGATCAATTTGGGTTATCAAATCTACTATGGTGACACTTTATAAATTCAGTAGATATTGTCTCCAATGTTTTGCGTAATGATGATATTTGGCTTCTTTAGGGCGTTTAGGGAAACATTTATAGCATACGCTATTGTTCATGATTTAATCGTCGTATATCGGTGATATGAACGTTGTCGGTTCAACGTCAACTAATCACACCCTTTCAAACTATTTCACCCGCAGCGCCTCCACCACCAACGAAAAGGCCGGAGAGGGCTGTTTACGGCTGGGATAGTAGAGATAATAACCAGGAAATGGTCGGCACCATGGTTCCAGCACGCGAACCAAACGACCCTCTTCAATGTGTGTGCCAAACTCCTCTTCTGGCAAAAATGCAATCCCTAGCCCTGCAAGCGTGGCATCGACAATATGCTCTGAGGTATTGAACGTAACTTGCCCGCTGACACGCACATTCAAATCGCCATCATCTTGGTCAAAATCCCAAATATATAACCCGCCAGATTTGACCATTCGCTGATTTACACACACATGCTCCGTCAGCTCGTGCGGTGTTTTGGGGATAGGATAACGGGTGAAATAGTCTGGTGATGCGACGGCAGCCATGCGTAACTTAGGACCGATGGGGATGGCAATCATATCTTTATCAATAGTGTCTCCTAGGCGTACACCGGCATCAAAACGGTCTGCCACAATGTCACGAAAACCATGATTAGCATCGAACTCGATATGAATGTCTGGGTACTCATGCAAAAGTGGAGTGAGCTTTGGCAGTAGCGTTGTATGCAAGACATTTGGCCCGCAAGTGATGCGCACCGTACCCGCCGGTTTATCACGTAGCTCGGTTAACATGTCGAGCTCGGCTTCAATCTCATCAATGTGGCTGCCGATCGTGTGTAATAGCCGCTCTCCTGCAATAGTCGGCGATACGCTGCGAGTGGTACGTGTTAATAAGCGAATTTGCATACGCGCTTCCAGTGCAGAGATCGCCTGACTGAGTGCAGGTTGAGTGACGCCTAACTGTGCTGCGGCGCGGGTAAAACTCCCTTCACGAGCAACGGTGACAAAATAGAGAAGGTCGTTAAGGTTGCGTTTCATAAGGCATACCCTTCTTGATTAATAAGTAATGCTTATAAGCCCATTAAGTATTCATTAGCTAGTAACAATACGCTTAGCGTGTAAAATTTCCAACAATACATCATCACGCAATAGCAAATAACGTGTTGTTGCCCTGTGAATTCTTCTTTTATTCATTTTTTGCGTTATTCCCAAGAATAGCGCCCGCCCTCGGCTTGCCTGAAAACCATCGAGGGTTTATTCGGAGATTGCGATTTATGTCCATATTGTCGAGCGAGGCATCACATCACAACGATCGCGCGTATTGGAGCGCTGTTTTCGCGATGACGCTGTGTGTGTTTACGCTCATTGCTTCGGAGTTCATGCCGGTCAGTTTGCTTACGCCGATATCGGAAGAGCTGGGCGTAAGCGAAGGGCTTGTTGGGCAAGGCATCGCTATTTCTGGCGCATTTGCGGTATTGGCGAGCCTGTCCATCTCAACCCTTGCCGGAGCGATCAACCGTAAGGTTTTGCTATTGGGTATGACGGCGTTAATGGCGATTTCCTCTGCCATCATTGCACTGGCATCTAGCTATGTGATCTATATGGCAGGGCGAGCCTTAGTCGGTATTGCTATTGGTGGATTTTGGTCGTTGTCTGCTGCGACGGCTATTCGCCTTGTGCCACCGCATTTTGTCTCTCGTGCATTGGCTATTTTTAACGGCGGTAATGCGTTGGCTACCGTTATTGCAGCACCGCTTGGCAGTTATTTGGGATCTATCATCGGTTGGCGAGGCGCATTTTTTTGCCTCGTTCCTGTTGCGGTGATTGCGTTTGTCTGGCAGTGGTTCAGTTTACCCGCTCTGACAGTGGATAAACGAGATAAACAAACGGGCACCGTTTTTCACCTCTTGACGAATCCTCTTGTTGTTGTGGGTCTAGCGGCTTGTGGGATGCTTTTTATGGGCCAGTTCTCTCTGTTTACCTACTTGCGTCCGTTTCTCGAAGCGGTAACGCAGGTTGATATTACCCAACTGTCTCTGATTTTACTCACCATCGGCATCGCGGGCTTGGTTGGCACGTTAGTGATTGGTGCGTTCTTGAAATCCGGTTTTTATCCCACGCTAATCACGATCCCTCTATTGATGGCTTTGATTGCCGGAGCGCTGATCATGTTTGGCCATCACATAGGGATTGTTGCACCACTGCTTGGTTTATGGGGGCTTATTGCTACTGCAGCCCCTACAGGCTGGTGGATTTGGGTTGCTAAGACATTACCGAACGATGCGGAAGCAGGCGGTGGTTTGATGGTTGCCGTTGTGCAGCTCTCCATTGCATTGGGTTCTACCATCGGCGGATTCGCATTTGATCACAGCGGCTATCAAAGTACGTTTACCATCAGTGGCATTTTATTGGCTGCAGCCGCAGCGTTGGCTTTATTCACATCACGTAAAGATAGTTACAAAACCCATTAAGGACTTATGAATGAGAAAATTTACCACGCTGTTAGGGCTGTTAATCAGCTCGTTTGCTGTAATCGGGGCTGATATGTCTCACGGAGCAGATAACTTTTACAAAAGCGATAGGGTTACCCAACAAAAGGTCACGTTTAAAAATCAGTATCAAATGACCGTCACGGGCAATCTGTTTATACCTAATGACATGAATAAACAGGCTAAAAACCCAGCGATTATTGTTGGTCATCCTATGGGGGCCGTAAAAGAGCAAAGTTCGAATCTTTATGCTCAGAAGCTGGCAGAACAGGGTTTTGTGACTCTTGCCATTGATCTCTCCTTCTGGGGGGAAAGCGAAGGGCAACCCCGTAACGCGGTTTCTCCCGATATTTATGCAGAAGACTTCAGTGCAGCGGTGGATTATCTCGGCACTCGTCCTTATGTTGACCCTAGCCGTATTGGTGTACTTGGTATTTGTGGTAGTGGGAGCTTTGCTATCAGCGCAGCGAAAATTGATCCTCGTATGAAAGCGATAGCTACTGTGAGTATGTATGACATGGGGGCTGCTAATCGTGATGCGTTGAACCACTCTTTAACGCTTGAACAACGTAAACAGGTCATTGCTGATGCGGCTAACCAGCGTTACACCGAATTTGCTGGTGGTGAAATAAAGTATACGGGTGGCACGGTACATAAGATAGATGAACACTCTTCTCCGATAGAGAAAGAGTTCTATGATTTTTACCGTACCCCGCGTGGTGAATTCACACCCAAAAATACGACTTCGCAGCTAACAACGCATCCTACGTTGACCAGTAATGTGAAGTTTATGAATTTCTATCCCTTTAATGATATTGAGACGATTTCCCCACGACCACTGTTGTTTATTACGGGTGATCGTGCTCACTCGAAAGAGTTTAGCGAAGAGGCTTACAAGCGAGCTGGGCGGCCGAAAGAGCTTTACGTTGTTCCCGATGCGGGGCACGTGGACCTCTATGATCGTACCGAACTTATCCCTTTTTCTAAGCTTGCCTCGTTTTTCAGCACTAACCTTAAATAAATCGAAAGCCATATCTTGTCCGGTATGGCTAGCTTTAACGGGGAGTGTGAGATGAAATATCAATATGTATGATTACTTAGCTTGATTTAGTTATGTCCATTAACGAGCTATGGCGATATTTTTAATGCCTTTTTGTCGTCACTGCGATTCATTAGAATTCTATAAATTTTAATTTTAGATAATGTGCAGGGTTATCAATAATATTTGTTTCAAGAGAGGGCTGAAGCGTGAGATTAAGTAGGGAAGGTTTTTCTTTTGAGATTGGCTGATGGGTGTTATGAGGTGTTTTGTATGGAATTTTTTGTGTGCTAAAAAGCGATATTGAAAATTTTTTTTGTAAAAAGAATATTTTTTTGAACTAAGTGAAATCGCCAAAGTCTACTTATACAGATTCGTTGCGCCCTCATTGAATCCTGGCTAGGAAGCCAACATATACCCCGCCTGTCTAGCGGGGTTTTTGTTTTTTGGCTATCAGCGTTATCAGTTTAACTATCGAAATTGCGTATTTGCCCAGCGTGCTAAACCCGCGGTAACGGAGCCGAAATCATTTCCGCTCACAAGAGGAATACCGGGTAGCTGGCGTTGTAGTTGTTGGCGAATAAGTGGTGAGCGAGCACTTCCTCCGGTGAGATAAATCACGTCAGGCTTTATTTGGCTATGGGACAACGCACTTTCTACTTGCTGTTGAATACGCAATAAAGGCTGTTCAATTGATTCATTCAACTCATTAACAGTGATCTGTTTGGTGAGTGCTTCTTGTAAGAAAGAGATATCCACCGTCGTCATTTCATTCTCCGAGAGGGCAATTTTACTCTCTTCTGCTTTTCTCACGAGCCGATAGCTCAAACGTTGTTGATAGACCTCTAATAGCAGAGCGACTTTTTGCGGCTCAGATGCGTCACGTATAAGGTCTTGCAGCAGTCGGCGGTTACTGGCGCTGTAAAAATCACTCTGTGCAGGGATATCGTTGGTCGCGATGGCATTCCAGTAAGGTAACGTTGGGATGGCGATCCCTTTTGTGGTGGTACCGCCTAAACCGAGAAGCGGCATGATTTGCTTAAAGGCGAGCATGATATCTAAATCGTTGCCGCCGACTCGGCACCCGCTGTGCCCCAACAAGCTCTGTTCACGATCGCGGCTTTCACGCCATTTCGGCCCCATTAGCAATAATGAACAGTCTGTTGTGCCACCGCCGATATCAACGACCAGTACGGCCTTTTCATCACTTAGTGTCACTTCGAAATCTAACCCCGCAGCGACAGGTTCAAATTGGAAGATGATATCGCGAAAGCCAGCTCTTTGAGCCGCGCGCAAAAGAATACCTTCGGCTTGCAAGTTGGCATCATCACCGCCGGAGCCCTGAAAGTTGATAGGGCGGCCTATTACTGTCTGAGTAATCTCGTTATCTAATAAGGCTTCTGATTGCTGCTTGATATGAACCATCATGGCACAGACCAGATCTTCAAATAAGGCGATTTGCTGTGGTTTTAAGCCATTGGCACCTAAAAATGATTTGGGTGAGCGTACGAAGTAAACATCTTCTGAATCAGTGAGGTAGTTTTGTAATGCTTGGTTGCCCAGTAGCAGGCTCTCTTGAGTAAGGCGAATATCTTCTTCTCGGTTGAAGGTGATGGCTCGTTGCAACAGCTGTTGACTCTCATCGCTGCCAGTCGGTATGTGCCAAAAGCGATGCAAGTATTCACTTACGCTTTCTCTTGTCGGGGCACATAACATAGAAGGAAGGTAAGGTGAGCCATTTTCTAATGGCAGCATGTCCGGCATACCATTCTTCATGGTGGCAACTGAGCAGTTTGCGGTGCCATAGTCAAAGCCGATAAACATTATTTTGCCCCTGCAACGATAAAAAGGGGCGACTTTACCTTAGCAGCGTTATCTGAGCAATGTTCTAGAGGTAAAGAGTGGAGTGAGAATAATGTACGTTCAACTAACAAGGCGCCTCACTGATTAAGCATCTCATCAACAATAATCGAATTATTAGCATGGCAGAGATACGAGCTCATAGAGCATGTTTCGGTAGACAGGGAAATATAAGGCTGTGTTATCATACGAAGATACCGAAAGCAGATACTATCTTGGCTATATGTTTATTTTTAGTGATTAATTCCGGTAATTATATTTATAAATATCATTTATTTTGTTAATGATTATTTTTTATTTTTTATAGGTAAGTGAAATTTATTAATTAAGTAAATAATGACAGGGAGAGTTATATTCTTTGTGATTCGATGTCATTAAAATAATAAACTATTAAAGCATAATATGGTAACTTTATTACCACTTGTTCAGTGGGTGGTAACCTCAATATATTCTTTTTCGATAGTTGTTGGTGATGCGCTTACTATTTGATTTTTATATAAAAATGAAAATTTCAATATGAGTGGTGCGTATTTTTTTATTCATTTACCCTTATATCACTGCAGGTAACATGATGTTTTTCTGCCGTATAAAATATATACATGCTTAACATAAAATTACTAAGAAAACGATTAGCATCGTGGTGGGGAATACCTCTCTTTTTAGGAATGACACTCATTCCACTTTCTTCATGCCTGTCACCGACATTTGTTCTCGATGGCAATGTGTATCTGATGTTTCTTTCCATGGCAGTTTGTCTGGTGCTATTAATGTTGTATGACATTACTGCATTACCAGGGATCTTTGTCGGGTTGTTGATTTATTACAGTTCATGGCTGGAGTTTGATTCTGTATTGGTTATTTCGACGTGGTACTTGTTCTCTCTTTTAGTGTGTTGGTTTGGTTATAGAATGCAGATGCGGCGGCGTTGGTCTTCTTATCATGGCATATTAAGACTGACCAAAGTACGCGCATTTTGGTTAATAATTGTTTTACCAGTATTTTTTGTTAGTGGCGTACAGGTCAGTGTTGATTTTGAATTGTTGCCGCCTAAATTGGGACTTTTGCCGGGGCAGGGGTTTAGCTTAAGGGCATTGCTGAATTATCAGGGCGTGTTGCTGGCATGCATCGCTGCGGTACCTCCCATCTATTATCTTGTTCGCATTGCTCTACGCCCACGTTTCTTCTTTATTTTGATTGAGTGGATGAAACGAGAGTTTACGCTGAGTGTCACTAAAACCGAGCTAGCCATTTGGTTTTTGGCGCTATCCGTATTGGTTAAGTTACTGACATATGAGTATGACGATCAAAATATTCTGCTGAGTAACTACCCTCTGTCTCTGTTGCTTCCTGTCATGTTATATGGCGCGATGAGATTTGGTTTCATCCTTGTGGGCATTGTTTGGACGATTACGCTGTGGGTTTTGCTAACAAATTATCCTGGGCTACTTTATTCCGACAATCTCTATCAAAGTCTGACATTTTCTATATCGCTGCTGACCGTGTTCACCATCACCATTATTTTGGTTGCAACGATAAGTTCTCGCCAACGGATAATACACCGTAAGACGAGATACTCAGCACTGGTTGATCCGGTAACTGGTTTACCCAACTTACGCTGGTTGACGCGTGATTTAGCGCTGCATGAAGAGTCGGTGATCTGCTTTATTCGAATGGCGAATCTCGATGTGCTGAGCCGTGCTTATGGCATTCAGTGGCGAATTGAATTTAAACAAAACATTGCAGAAGTGCTACAGCCGATTCTTGGCGATGATGAGAGACTGTACCAACTTCCTGAGTACGATTTGGTCATACGTTTAAACCCTGAAGCATCAGAGCAAACGCTCATTGCAGTTGAACAAAAGCTACGTCAGTTCCGGCTTAGATGGAATGGGATGCCAATACATCCACACTATGGTTTAGGGTACAGCTCGGTTAAGTCGCCAGTTAAGCATTTGAACTCGCTACTCGGTGAGCTGAGTACTATCGCTGAGGAGTCTTTAAGCAAAGGTATTCCACAAGGTGCTCATTTAAATTATGAGCAGCTGCAATTGCATATTCAGTCTAAGGTTGTGTTACTGCAGAAGGTTCAACATGCGTTGGACGATGATAATTTTGTCTTGATGGTACAGCCTATCGTCGGGTTTCGCGGCGATCGTTATTATGAGGTGTTATGCCGCTTGGTAGGGGAAACGGGGGAGCTTATCTCGCCTAACGAGTTTTTGCCTATCGTGCATGAGTTTGGGTTGTCGTATGATTTAGACATCTGGGTTCTCAAGAAAACGATGCAGTTTATGGATGAACACAGAGAGCGTTTGCCGAGTTTACGTTTAGCCGTCAATCTTTCACCTGAATCGATTTGCCGCCCCTCATTGCTCAATGATGTGACGCTATTAATGGCAAATTATCGCATTGAATCTTACCAGCTCGTATTAGAGGTGACAGAATCTCATTTGCTACAAGACAGCTCTCAAGCTCTGTTGACTCTTGTACAATTAAGAAATTGGGGATGCCGAATTGCTATTGATGATTTTGGCACAGGCTATGCCAGCTATAATCGCTTAAAAGCGTTTCAAGCAGATATTCTAAAGATAGATGGCAGCTTTATTACTCATTTATTAGATAGTAAAGTGGACTATCATATTGTTGAGTCTATGTGCCAAGTCGCCAGATTAAAGAATATGACAGTGGTAGCAGAGTTTGTGGAGACTGAAGAGCAAAAAGCTGCACTCAAAAAACTGGGCGTTGATTATTTGCAAGGTTATTTAACGGGGCGTCCACAACGATTAAGTGAATTATAAAAATGCGCACTCTATCGATAGAGGAAGAGAGTAGGTTATTGCAATGTACAGAATCACTCGGCAAGGCGTTAATTATTTAATAGTCTATCTCTTCCTGTATTCGTTGGCATTTTGCGCCTCGATTGCAGCTGCGTTCTATCCATTGGAACGCTTTATCGTACCTCAATTTCATGTTGTATATATCACCTGCATTTTTCTGTGCTACCTCTTCTCTGGCTATATGCTTTTTACGCTTTCTAAAATTCGGCCTCGGCCTTCCTATGCCATTGTCGGGGGAGCGCAGCTTTTCATTGGGTTAGCGTGTATTCTCTATGTCTGCTTTTCTCTAGGTGCCTATTACAATTTTATCAAAATCACTATTGAATTTGAGTGGCTTTGGGTTTGTGACAGAATAATGTATCCCTTCATGCTTATATTGGCATTGAGAGTGGAGAATAAGACGCCTAATTGGTTGATGAATAACTTTAATAGGAAGGCGAAATTTATATTATTAGCGCTTATTTTTATTCCTGCGTTAGTTTGGATACTGAGTTATCATTACAACACCTTTGCTACGTGGCTATTAACTATTGAGCAGGCTTATTCACATCAATTCTATTTTCTTCTCTCTTTAGTTTATTTGGCTATATCACTTTATATTGTTGTATGGATGGAGAAGGGCACCCAGCTTTATATGTTTCTCGCTCTTTCAACATTATTTGCGTCAATGGGTATCGTTATTTCTCCCTCATTTTATGCAGTTAATTATTGGACTTGGTATCTTTCACGTTTTTTTGATGTTGCAGGTGCCCTATGTTTACCTCTTTATATTACTAAACAGGCGGTAATGATTTTTGAAGATATGCATCATCGTAATCAAGTTCTCGTCGTTGAGAATGAAACAGATCCAATGACTAACCTGCTTAATAAACAGGCGTTTTATCACAAAGCTAATATCATATTGTCCCAAATGCGGCATGGTTCAGCTCCTCTATCCATTTTGGTTCTGGATATTGACCATTTCAAACAATTCAATGACACCTTCGGGCACCTCTCTGGAGATGAATGTATCCGGCAGGTGGCTTCCATCATTAATGGCAATACACGCAGCGGTGTTGACCTCTGCGCCCGTTTTGGTGGTGAAGAGTTCCTTGCGTTGCTTCCTAATGCCGGAGGAGATATTGCACAGCGTATTTCTACGGGAATACTCAATGGAATGATGCGTGTTCACAGTGAAAATAGCGATGAACTGTGGCAGGTGAGTATCAGCATCGGTGCTCTAACGGTGAATAGTCTTGGTGATGAGACGCTGTTATCCCTTATTGAGCAAGCGGATCAATTACTGTATCAAGCAAAAGAGTCAGGAAGGCGCCGTGTCGTTTCATTGGTTAAGGTATAAGCAGGCACTTTTGACATTGATGATTTTGTATCAATGGTGTGGCGTGAATAAGTGCTTAAAGGTGGGTTCTTTTACAATAGCTGTATGAATTGCAACCAAATTAAAAGGTTATTGATGCTGATGTTTTTGGCGTTTTATGGTTGTTACGAGCTATTTTTACAGTGATATATACCGCAATTCCTTATCACACTTGTACTCTATAGGCATAAAAGTGTTTACTTGCACCCGTTCAAGTTCATGCTGAAGCCTCTGTCTTGGTCTCTGTCATTTCCGATATCCTAAATCTATTAATTAACCAGTGGCTCATTCCAGTGGTTAATTAATACGTTGCATAAGATACAGCGAGAGATAGAGGTGGTAATTGAGGTTATGCGACTTATTTTTCAATAACACTGTATATTTTTATGACACATCATTATGACTAACAAATTAACACTTAAAGATATTATTGCTCTAGGGTTTATGACTTTTGCGCTTTTTGTTGGGGCTGGCAATATTATATTTCCCCCTATTGTTGGGCTGTATGCCGGAGAATTAGTTTGGTGGGCCGCAATCGGCTTTTTGATTACTGCTGTAGGGTTGCCTGTTATTACTATCATTGCGATAGCTCGTGTCGGGGGAGGTATTGATTCTCTTAGCTCCCCGATTGGCAAGCGCGCAGGGGTATTAATGGCGATGGTTTGCTACTTAAGCGTTGGGCCTTTATTCGCCATTCCTCGCACGGCTACAGTATCGTTTGAAGTGGGTATTGCGCCTTTGATTGGCGATACGGCAACGACGCTGTTTTTCTATAGCCTCATCTACTTTGCGCTGGTTATGCTTGTTTCTCTCTATCCGGGCAAATTACTGGATACTGTTGGGCGCTTTTTAGCACCGCTGAAAATTATTGCACTAGGTATTTTGGGGGTTGCTGCCGTCTTATGGCCTGCGGGAGAGCATATTCCTGCCACCGCAGAGTACCTGAAAGCACCTGTCTCTACGGGGTTTGTGCAGGGTTATCTGACAATGGATACGCTGGGCGCTCTGGTTTTCGGCATCGTTATTGTTAATGCTGCACGTTCTCGCGGTGTTACGGATGCTAAGTATCTTACTCGTTATACTATCTGGGCTGGTTTAATTGCTGGGGTCGGTTTAACGCTGATTTATTTAGGATTATTTAAGTTGGGTTATGCCAGTGGTACTGTGGTACCCCATGCGCAAAATGGTGCGACTATTTTGCATGCCTATGTACAGTATGCGTTCGGCAATGTAGGCAGCGATTTTCTTGCCTTGCTAATATTTATCGCCTGTATGGTAACGGCAGTCGGCTTAACGTGTGCTTGTGGTGAGTTTTTCTCTGAATATGTACCACTCTCTTATCGTTCTCTGGTGTTGATTATTGCGCTGTTCTCTATGGTGATGTCTAACTTGGGTTTGAGCTACCTTATTAAGGTTTCAATCCCCGTTCTAACCGCTATTTACCCACCATGTATTGTCTTAATATTGACGAGCTTTACGCTACGCTACTGGCGTTCACCTACGCGTATTGTTGCTCCGGCGATGGCGGTAAGTTTGGTGTTCGGGATTATTGACGCGATTAAAGGCTCAGACTTTAAAGCGATTCTGCCTGAGTGGTCTAATCATATGCCGTTGGTTGAGCAAGGGCTTGCTTGGTTACCACCATCAATTTTGGTATTGCTTCTGGCTATCTTTTGGGACAGGGTTGCTCCAGGGCGTGTCATGTCAGAGTCAAAGCAGAGCTAAATAATGATTTCAGATAGGGACGGTTAATTCTGCCCTTATCTCTCTAACAGCTCAGATTTCAAGAAAAAAGAAAGGCGGCCATTGGCCGCCTCTTATCAAACAAACGCGTTAATTACAGTTTAGCAGCGTTTGCTTTCAGATATTTAGCTACACCTTCAGGTGAGTCTTTCATACCTTCTTTACCTTTTTCCCACTGAGCTGGGCACACTTCGCCATGTTGCTCATGGAATTGCAGCGCATCAACCATACGCAGCATTTCATCGATGTTACGGCCTAATGGCAGGTCGTTAACAACCTGATGGCGAACAACACCGTTTTTGTCTACTAAGAAAGAGCCGCGCAGTGCAACACCGGCTTCTGGGTGCTCAACACCATATGCTTGAGCAATTTCGTGCTTAACGTCAGCAACCATTGCGTATTGAACTTCGCCAATACCGCCGTTGTCGATTGGGGTTTTACGCCATGCGTTATGTACGAATTCGGAGTCGATAGAAACACCTACAACTTCAACACCTTTCTCTTTGAAATCTTTGTAGCGATGATCGAATGCGATCAGCTCAGAAGGACATACAAAGGTGAAATCCATTGGCCAGAAAAAGATAACGGCAGCTTTGCCATTCAGATGCTTTTTCAGGTTGAAGTTGTTAACAATCTCACCGCTTCCGAGAACGGCTGCTGCGGTAAAGTCAGGGGCTTGACGAGCTACCAGGACCATAATTACTCCCGTTAATTTTGAGGTTGAGTTGGTGGTAAAATATTAGAACGGGGCCATTATAGGGATTCAGATAAAGTGATAAAAGACTAAAAAACCGATTAATAATATAGCTTTTGCCTATGAATCCTAACGAAAGGCCATCGCCTAAACTCTCAACCACCATATTCTTTTCAGGAAGAAAGGTAAAGGTAAACTCCGTTATGGAGGCATGAATTGTTTATGACATCACAGTGACCAACATGTAGATAAATGTAAACAATAAACCTTATAAATAGCTATTAACCTACTTAAATATTTCGCTTTTCTGCCTCTGCCATCATTTGCGGGTAAAATTTCCAAAAGCAATTTTCCAGCAATCCATAGTGCTGTTCTACATCAGTAAATGAACCTGCTAGCGCACTGAGTTTAGGGCGACGATTAGCCATGCCTTGTAGGACATTCCGTATAAAGGGCAATTCAGCGTAGCGCTCTAACCATCTCTCTTGCCACATATAGGCATTCAGGTACTGAAACCGCTCTGGTGTATCGGTGAGATTCGGCTCTATTTGTGATTGGGCGTGGCGAACAAATTCAGCTAATGAATAGCCGATATTCAACGCATCCCAATGGCGAGCAAGGAAGTGATCCCAGACGACATCGAGAGTGATAGGGGCCACACGGCGATACGCGGGGCTGAATTCACGCTTTGCGCTCTGAATGATTGGCAGAGTATCTGTCATGGTATCGACCCGACGATGCATCATAATGCCGGAGACAATGTCTGGAGCATAAAGCTCAGATGGGTTTCCCCTGACAAAATCAGCCATTAAATTGCCTAAAAGGGAGCTTTCAGCGAGAGAGGCTAAGTGAAGATGGGCGAGAAAATTCATGCGGTGAGTATAGTCGAAACAAAATAGTCTGGGAATTATTATGAAATTCGCGCCATTTCAATCCTTATTTCTTGCAGCTAAACCTTCACCGCTCTAGACTAAGCCGCCTATTTTTCAGTAAAGAACACTTTTAAAGTGATGTAAAAAATGATGCGCGTAGCCGATTTCTCCTTTGAACTCCCAGAGTCACTCATTGCCCACTACCCACAGACAAACCGCAGTCATTGCCGCTTGCTGTCATTAGATGGCCCGACGGGTGCGCTGTCGCATGATATTTTTACCGATCTGCTGGATAAATTAGAGTCGGGCGATTTGCTAGTGTTCAACAATACTCGGGTCATTCCTGCCCGCTTGTTTGGTCGCAAAGTGAGTGGCGGCAAGCTTGAAGTCTTGGTAGAGCGGGTGTTGGACGATAGCCGAGTATTGGCACATGTTCGTGCATCGAAAGCACCTAAACCAGGCGCTGCGCTGCTATTAGGTGATAACGAAGACATCAAGGCCACGATGGTGGCGCGTCACGATACCTTGTTTGAGCTGCAATTCGATGATGAACGCGATGTTTTCACCCTGCTAAACGATGCAGGGCATATGCCACTTCCTCCTTATATTGATCGCCCCGATGAAGAGGTAGACCGTGAACTTTATCAAACGGTCTACAGCCAGCGCCCTGGCGCTGTTGCTGCCCCGACGGCGGGTCTGCATTTTGACGACGAACTCATGGCAGAGCTGAAAGCGAAAGGCATAGAACAGGCGTTTGTAACATTGCACGTTGGTGCAGGGACGTTTCAACCTGTGCGGGTAGACAGTATTGAAGAACACGTCATGCATTCTGAGTATGCGGAAGTGCCTCAAGATGTTGTCGATGCAGTTTTAGCCTGCAAAGCGAGGGGCAACCGAGTGATAGCAGTAGGTACCACCTCTGTACGCTCTTTAGAGAGTGCAGCACAAGCTGCGACGGATGCTTTGATAGCACCTTTCTTCGGTGATACCCAAATCTTCATTTATCCAGGCTATCACTATCAGGTCATTGATGCCTTGGTCACCAATTTTCATCTTCCTGAATCGACGCTTATCATGCTGGTATCCGCTTTCGCGGGTTATCAGAATACGATGAGAGCCTATCAGGAGGCGGTGAAGCGCGAATACCGTTTCTTTAGTTACGGTGACGCAATGTTCATTACTCAAAACCCACTGGCCGAAAAAGAGATCCCTGGTTCAGCGGTAGAGAGTTAACGATTTTATCCCCTATCTGTTTTTATCAATAAGCTCCAGACTGTATCTCTGGTGGCGGAGGAATAAGTGAAATACGAATTACAAACCACTGACGGACGTGCCCGTCGCGGACGCCTGATTTTTGAACGCGGCGTTGTTGAAACACCTGCATTCATGCCTGTGGGAACCTATGGCACAGTGAAAGGAATGACACCGGAAGAAGTAAAAGAGACCGGCGCACAAATTTTACTCGGTAATACGTTCCATCTTTGGTTACGTCCAGGTCAGGAAGTTATTCGCAAACATGGTGACTTGCATGATTTCATGCAGTGGCATGGCCCTATTTTGACAGACTCCGGCGGTTTTCAGGTCTTCAGCTTAGGCGATATGCGAAAAATTACGGAAGAAGGTGTTCACTTTCGTAGCCCAATCAATGGCGATGCTATCTTCCTTAGCCCAGAGAAGTCGATGGAGATCCAGTATGACCTAGGGTCTGATATCGTCATGATTTTTGATGAGTGCACGCCATATCCTGCCGATTGGGACTATGCTAAACGTTCTATGGAAATGTCCCTACGTTGGGCCGCACGCAGCCGTAATCGTTTTGACGAATTGCAGAACCCAAATGCACTCTTCGGTATTATTCAGGGCGGCATTTACGAAGATTTACGTGATGTTTCCGTAAAAGGGCTGGTAGATATTGGCTTTGATGGTTACGCTGTGGGCGGGCTTGCCGTTGGCGAGCCAAAAGCAGACATGCATCGCATCTTGAATCACGTTTGCCCTCAGATCCCACAGGACAAGCCACGCTACTTAATGGGCGTCGGCAAACCGGAAGATCTGGTTGAAGGTGTGCGCCGTGGCATTGATATGTTTGACTGTGTGATGCCAACACGTAATGCACGCAACGGGCATCTATTTGTAACCGATGGCGTAGTAAAAATTAGAAACGCTAAACATAAAGATGATACGTCAACGTTAGATGAGCATTGTGATTGCTACACTTGTCGCAATTATAGCCGTGCGTACTTGCATCACCTTGATCGTTGCAATGAAATACTGGGTGCTCGTTTAAACACCATCCATAATTTACGCTATTATCAACGCCTCATGGCGGGTTTACGCCAAGCGATTGAAGACGGTAAGTTAGATGATTTCGTGACAGAATTTTATGGCAGAATAGGCAAACCTGTTCCGCCTTTAGCTGGTTGATTTTTATAACAATGAGGAAGATTTAAATGAGTTTTTTCATTTCTGATGCCGTAGCTGCAGCGGGTGCTCCATCTCAGGGCAGCCCATACTCTATGTTCATCATGCTGGCAGTTTTTGGTCTGATTTTTTACTTCATGATCTTACGTCCGCAGCAAAAGCGTACTAAAGAGCACCGTAAACTGATGGAATCTATCGGTAAAGGTGATGAAGTGCTAACAACGGGCGGTTTGATCGGCCGTGTGACTAAAGTGGGTGAAACTGGCTATATCTCTATGGCTCTGAATGACACCACTGAAGTTGTTATTAAGCGTGACTTTGTTGCTGCCGTGCTGCCTAAAGGCACGTTGAAAGCACTGTAATTTTCGATTTTCCCCAAGGGAACTGCCGTGTTAAACCGTTATCCTTTATGGAAGTACATAATGTTAATCGTCGTGCTTGCACTCGGTTCACTCTATGCGCTTCCTAACCTTTATGGTGAGGATCCGGCCGTACAGATCACTGGTGCGCGAGGTATCGCCGCCAGTGAGTCAACGCTGGATCAAGTAAGAAGTATTTTGGAAACTGAGAAGATAGAACTGAAATCGGCATCACTTGCCGAGGGTTCTATTCTAGCGCGTTTTAAAGATACTGATGTCCAGCTACGTGCCCGAGAAGCGTTAATGGCAGAGTTGGGTGATAAATACGTTGTTGCTTTAAACCTGGCTCCTGCAACGCCGCGCTGGCTTGCGATGCTGGGTGGCGAGCCGATGAAGCTGGGTCTTGATCTGCGTGGCGGTGTTCACTTCCTGATGGAAGTGGATATGGAAACTGCGTTAGGTAAATTACAAGAGCAGTCTCTAGACTCTATTCGCAGTGAGCTTCGCGAGCAGGGCATTCCTTATGCCAGTATTCGCAAAATAGGGGATGGTTCTATACAGGCCAGCTTCCGCGAGCCTGCTTCTCGTGATAAAGCGATCAGTGAGCTGTCGACGAAGAACCGTGATTTAGTCTTCACTTCGACAAGCAATAATACGCTGACGGCAAAAATGACCGATGAGCGTCTGCGTGAGTCTCGTGAGTACGCGGTACAGCAAAACATCACTATCCTGCGTAATCGTGTTAACCAACTGGGTGTGGCAGAACCTCTGGTTCAACGCCAAGGTGCAGACCGCATCGTTGTTGAGTTACCGGGTATTCAAGATACAGCTCGCGCAAAAGAAATTTTGGGCGCCACCGCAACGTTAGAATTCCGTCTTGTTAATTCATCGGCAGATCCAATCGAAGCGACTCGTGGCCGTGTTCCTGGCGATTCTGAGGTGAAATACACTCGTGAAAACCGTCCAGTGGTGCTGTATAAGCGCATTATTCTGACCGGTGACCATATCACCGATTCTACTTCTGGCGTGGATGAGCTGAATAACCCTCAGGTAAGCATCTCTCTGGATAGCGCTGGCGGTAATACCATGTCTAACTTCACGAAAGATAGCGTGGGTAAAACCATGGCGACGCTGTTCGTTGAGTATAAAGACAGCGGTAAGAAAGATGCTAATGGTCGCAGCATTCTGGTTAAACAAGAAGAAGTTATCAACATGGCGACGATCCAGTCCCGTTTAGGTAACAGCTTTAGAATCACCGGTATCGATAACCCAAATGAAGCCCGTCAGCTCTCTTTACTGCTGCGTGCGGGTGCGTTGATTGCACCAATCCAGATTGTTGAAGAGCGTACTATTGGCCCGACGTTGGGGATGCAGAACATCAACCAAGGTCTGCAAGCTTGCTTGTGGGGGCTTATTGCTTCTATCGCCTTTATGGTTATCTACTACCGTAAGTTTGGTTTGATTGCGACGTCTGCACTGTTAGTGAACCTGATACTGATTGTCGGTGTGATGTCACTCCTGCCAGGAGCGACGCTAACCATGCCGGGGATTGCGGGTATTGTCTTAACCCTTGCGATGGCTGTGGATGCGAACGTTCTTATTAACGAACGTATCAAAGAAGAGATCAGAAATGGGCGGTCTATTCAGCAATCCATACATGAAGGGTACAAAGGGGCGTTCTCCAGTATTTTTGACGCCAACATTACCACGCTGATTACCGCAGTTATCCTGTATGCCGTAGGTACAGGTGCGATCAAAGGCTTTGCCATCACGCTTTCAATTGGTGTAGCAACTTCTATGTTTACCGCAATTGTTGGTACTCGTGCCATCGTTAACCTGCTTTACGGCGGCAAGCGCATTAACAAGCTGTCAATTTAAGGAGTGCGTTGTGGCACAGGATTATACCGTTGAACAACTAAACCATGGCCGTAAAGTCTATGACTTCATGCGCTTTGATAACATCGCGTTTGGTATTTCGATATTGCTATTGATCGCCTCCGTTGTTGTCATGTCGGTTAAAGGCTTTAATTGGGGACTGGACTTTACCGGAGGAACCGTTATTGAGGTGAATCTGAAAACAGCTACAGACCTCAATGTCGTGCGTGACTCGCTGGAAAAATCCGGTTTTAAAGAGCCGATTGTCCAGAACTTTGGTAGTAGCCGTGACATCATGATCCGCATGGCACCTATTGAAGGTACTCAGGGTGAAGTGCTGGGTAAGAAAGTTATCCAGATTATTAACGATAATATCGATAAAGAAGCGGTTGTTAAGCGTATCGAATTTGTCGGCCCAAGTGTAGGCAGTGAACTGGCTCAGACTGGCGGCATGGCACTGCTCGTGGCGCTGCTCTGTATTCTGGTTTACGTCGGTATGCGTTTCGAATGGCGTCTTGCTGCGGGGGCGGTTATCGCACTGGCGCATGACGTGGTGATTACGATGGGAGTCATGTCTCTATTTAATATAGAGATAGACTTAACCATTGTTGCATCACTGATGTCGGTTATTGGTTACTCGCTAAACGACAGTATCGTGGTATCAGACCGTATTCGTGAAAACTTTCGTAAGATACGTCGTGGTACGCCTTACGAAATCATGAACGTCTCTCTGACCCAGACGCTAAGCCGTACATTGATGACATCGGGCACAACCTTACTGGTTGTTTTGATGCTCTATATCTTTGGTGGCGCGATGCTAGAAGGTTTCTCTCTGGCACTATTAATCGGTGTCTTTATCGGTACTATTTCGTCAATCTACGTTGCTTCGGCATTAGCGCTGAAACTCGGTATGAAACGCGAACATATGCTGGTGCAGAAAGTAGAGAAAGAGGGCGCAGATCAGCCTTCGATCCTGCCTTAAGGTAACTTGCGTATTGGTATTCAAGGGCTCCCATTTGGGGGCCTTTGTTACATTGTAAGAGTGACAGGAGGTCTGGCTGTTTACTTAGATTATTTTTATACCTAGATTTCCATCACAATATATTGCCCTTTAAAAATAACTGGATAGCTAAATGATTAAGTATTTTCTTTCTCTAATGAAGAAACATATAGACCCAAAAGATGCCGTGATGATCTTTAACAATAGGGATCTATCGAGAAATAAATATAGCAAGCTACTTAAAAAAGCAGGGTTTAGTATAAAAAAATCACATATCGTCAAACCAGTCTATTTTTGTTTTGGAAATGTTGAGATAGGAGAGGGATCATTTGTTAATACAGACTGCAAATTTATCGATGACGCTCCAATTGTTATCGGAGACAACTGCGGTATTGGGCCTGGCGTACATATTTACACGGCCACTCACCCGTTAAATTATCAAGAAAGAGTCGATACCAACTGTGTTACTGCACCCGTCATCATAAGGGATAAGGTCTGGGTTGGCGGTGGGGCGATTATTCTTCCAGGCGTCACTCTTGGCGAAGGCTCTGTCATTGCGGCTGGCTCTGTTGTTACAAAAGACACCGAACCTTATTGTCTGTATGCAGGTAATCCGGCTGTTTTTAAGAAAAAGATAGAATAATGATTAGAATGCCAGCACATTAGCATTTTTATGGGATGGCCTAGTTTGATGCTTATATTTATATCGAAATTGCCCCTGAGAGAAATGTAAGGGGTAGAGAAAGTATGCAATAAAAGTAATAGCAAAGAGAGCGAAGACCGAGCATTTAGATTTAGTTTTTTTATAGGTGAATATTATCGCCTCAAAATGTCGGTGGTAATAAATTTCAATATAAACAAATAATTAGGTTTAGTTTCTTCCATGTGTACCTATAAGTAGAAACGTAGACATCATTTTATAACCATTAGTTATTGTAAGTATTTCCGGTTTGAGCCTCTCATTTTATGCTAGTGTAGCCCCCCTTAGTCATCCCAAAAGTACGTTTAATCTCCTTTGTGTTTTCACACAACGGTAAGATTTTTTTGCCTTTTTTAGGCATGGAAATTTTTTTTGGCATGGGAAATATTGTTTATAGGGGGAGTCATGCACGCCATTGAGGGGTTTGTTAATAGTTTCAATGGAATTCTTTGGGATAATGTCCTGATCTACCTTTTGTGTGGTACAGGTTTGTATTACACATTCCGTCTTGGTTTTATTCAACTGCGTAAGTTTCGTAGTGCGGTATCGGCACTCTTTGGTCAACTCACTTTCTCTGGCCAAAAAGCGGATAAAAGCGGGATGAGCTCGTTTCAGGCCGTCGCTACGGCTGTTGCTGGGCAGGTTGGGACGGGGAATCTGGCTGGGCCAGCAACGGCGATTATGGCCGGTGGGCCAGGTGCTATCTTCTGGATGTGGGTCTCCTCATTTCTTGGCATGGCCACTATCTATGCTGAGGCGATTCTGGCGCAAAAATTTAAAACCACGGATAGAAACGGACACGCTGTTGGTGGCCCCGCTTACTACATAGAAAAAGGGTTAAAGGCTAAATGGCTGGCCATGATCTTTGCTGTGTTGATTATTCTGGCACTTGGCTTGATCGGTAATATGGTGCAGTCCAACTCTATCGCCTCTGCATTCCACGGCTCTTTGGGTATCGATTATTGGGTCATGGGGGTATTTGTTGCCATAGTGACAGCCTGTGTGATCATGGGTGGGTTGCGTAGCATCGCGTCATTCACTGAAAAATTTGTCCCATCAATGGCGCTATTTTATCTGCTTGGCGCGATGATCATGCTGGGGTTCAACTACGAATATATTCTCCCCGCCTTTAAATCTATTTTTATTGCTGCTTTTAACCCGAGCGCGGTGTTGGGGGGCGGTGCGGGTGTCGCTATCCAACAGGCAATGCGTTTTGGTATTGCTCGCGGTTTGTTCTCCAACGAAGCAGGTATGGGCTCAACGCCTCATGCGCATGCAGTTGCTAAGGTACCTCGCCCTGAGCAACAGGGTTTTGTCGCAATGATGGGCGTATTTATTGTGTGCATCATCGTTACTCTCACGGGGCTGGTCATCATTACTTCTGGGTTACGTGGTTGGACAGAGGGGGGGCAAGTGGGTCAATCCTTCCTCTCCTTCTATGCACACAGAGGAACCGGTATTGCGGTTACTCAGCATGCTTATGAGTTTATCTTTGGGCGAGCGGGGGGGATCTTTATCTCTATTTCGCTGCTGTTCTTCGCATTTTCTACCATTATCGGTTGGTATTACTATGCGGAAACCAACGTTCGCTATTTGTTCAAATCCCGCTATGCGGTACGTGTCTTTCAAGTCTTAGTCATATGCGGCGTATTCTTTGCCTCATTCTTCAAGGTCGACTTGGTTTGGAACATGGCAGACATGTTTAACGGCATGATGGTCATCCCTAACCTGATTGCGCTTCTGCTGCTGTCACCGATAGTGATTCGTTACACTAACGAGATGGTTTATCGGGAAATGAAAGCGAAGGCTGAAACTGAAAATATCTAATCATTAATAAAATAAACACTCGATAAAAAAACGGCTATGTTTTTACATAGCCGTTTTTGTTTGAGCAAGATAACCGCCTATTTCACTATCAGCTTACTCACATCTTCGCTGCCGAGTAATTTCGAGTCCGGGATAATCTCTTCATTATCACGCACATCTTTAACATCTGCGGCTGATATTTCAGGCGCATTATTCCCCCAACTGGTGCGGATAAAGTTCACTACATCGGTGACCTGTTGGTCATTCAAACGCCAGCCAAAAGGTGGCATCGTGATGGACGTTGGCGCACCTTTTACACCGGGTAGCGTATCGCCAGTGAGGACGATGTGAATGAGTGAAGTGGCATCATCTGAAAGCAAAGTTGGATTACCCTTTAACTCAGGGAAGAAGCGGGTATAGCCGCTGCCGTCTGTCCGGTGGCAGGCTGCGCAGTTATCGACGTAGAGTGCGGCACCTTTTTTACTGTCATCCCCTTTCCATAATGCTTTTGCAACGGTTTCATCCGTTTCGAATGTCTGCTCTGTCGGGTCTTTGGCGGGTAGTGATTTCAGATAGCGAGCAATGGCTGTGGCATCTTCCGGTGTTAAATATTGCAGACTATGTTCAACAACGTCTGTCATGCCACCAAACACGGCGGTACGATCGTTACGGCCGGTACGAAGAAAATCGGTTAGCTCTTTTTCGCTCCAGCTTCCCAGTCCGGTTCTCTTATCACCACGTAGATTCGTCGCTATCCACCCATCAATAGGGGCATCACTGCCGGACAAAAACTCGCTGCCTTCGCTCTCATTTAACGCTTTTTCCTGCATGGTGATGCTACGGGGTGTATGGCAGGCTCCGCAGTGCCCTAAGCCTTCAACCAGATAGCGACCCCGAGCTAATATCGCATCTTCATTGCCGATAGATTCAGGTGTTTTGATAGGGCTAACCACATCTGGTGCAAATAGCCCCCGCCAAATAGAGAGAGGCCAACGCATCGATAATGGCCAGATAATCTCTGTCTCTTTGTTTTCCTGCTTTATTGCTGGGACACCCTGAATAAAATAGGCATATAGCGCACGCATATCATCTTCTGTCACGACAGCATAAGAAGGATAGGGCATGGCGGGATACAGCGTCTGTCCGTTTTTTGCTATGCCTTGCCGCACTGCTTTATCGAAATCTTCAAAGCTATAATCACCTATCCCTGTCTCTTTATCTGGTGTGATATTGGTGCTGTAGATTGTGCCTATGGGGGTTGCCATAGGTAAACCACCCGCAAAAGGGGTTCCGCCTTTGCTGGTGTGGCATGCCACGCAGTCACCCATACGGGCCAGATATTCTCCCCGTTTAATCAGTTCAAGGTTGTTTGTCTCTTGCGCGGCTGCGCTACAACTCATAACCCCAAAAATCAGTGCTGGAATGATATGTTTCATTGCGATCCCTCCTTATGCCTGCACCAGCGGCCCTGGATTTTTAAGATACTGGTCGCGAATAGCCTGGGCAGACCAATAGGTTAACGCAGCCAGCAACCCTGTCGGGTTATAGCCTAACCCCTGAGGAAAAGCGGATGCACCGGGAACGAAGACATTGTGTACATCCCAACTTTGCAGATACCGATTAATTGCGCTGGTTGCTGGGTTCTCTCCCATAATCGCACCGCCATTGAGATGTGTGGTCTGGTAAGCGGTACTATCGAAGTGGGAATTCGCATTTTTAGGGGAACCACTGACCTCTGCTGGATGCATCGCCTCTGCAATCTTCATCATTTGAGCATGCATAAACTGTGACATCTTGATGTCATTTTCCTGCCAATCGAATGTCATACGCAGTAAAGGCTGCCCATAGGCATCTTTATAGTTAGGGTCGAGGTCGAGATAGTTTTGGCGATAAGATTGGTGAGCACCGTGTGCATCCATTGAAACGTGATGAGTATAGGAATCTGCTACCGCTGCTTTCCACTTGCTGCCCCAGTTGGGCAGCCCTGGCCGTATAGGTATGCCTGAGATAGGTTTGGTACCTGCCTGATTGACCCAAAATGGCGAGCCACCGACAAAACCATATTGGGCGTGGTCAAAGTTATCTGCATTAAAATCGTCGACGGCAACGCCTGCACCTCCTGCGCCAATAAAGGTATTGGTATAAACCTCTTTATTAAAGAAGGCCTTGATGGTCGATAGATTTTGGTAGGCAAAGTTACGCCCAACAACGCCTTCGTTAGTCATGGGGTTATAGGGTTTACCGATCCCCGAAAGCAGCATGAGGTGAACATTATGAAACTGGAAGGCAGCCAGAATCACGATATCCGCAGGTTGTTCTATCTGACGCCCTTGGGCATCGACATAAGTCACGCCCGTTGCTTTCGTCTTATCATCGGTAAGATTGACACGTAGCACGTTAGAGTCAGTGCGAAGCTCAAATTTCGGCTCCTGACGTAGCGCTGGCCAGATATTGACGTTTGGTGATGCTTTTGAGTACATATAGCAAGCATAACCGCTGCAGAATCCACAAAAGTTGCAAGGCCCCATTTGTGCCCCGTAGGTATTGGTATACGGGCCTGAGGTATTGGCAGACGGAAGATCGTAGGGATGATAGCCAACGGACTCGGCAGCTGTTGCGAATAACTGGGCCGAGAAGGTGCGTTTTTGTGCGGGCAGTGGAAAGTGATCTGATCGATCGGCAGCAAACGGGTTCCCTCCTTTCCCTTCGCCGATAATTTTACCTTTTACCGACCACGGTGTACCTGAGGTACCAAACACCTTTTCTGCTTTGTCGAAGTAAGGCTCTAACTCATCGTAGGTCACACCAAAATCTTGGATGGTCATCCCTTCAGGAATAAAGCCTTTGCCGTAACGCTCCTCATAATGGCTACGCATCCGCAACTCCATTGGTGCGACACGAAAGTGTACGCCAGACCAATGTAGACCCGCTCCACCTGTTCCTGTACCCGGTAAAAAAGCGGCCAATTGGCGATAGGGTAGCGCCGTTTGTGAACTGTTGTGGCGTAGCGTGACGGTACTTTTTGACAGATCTTGAAATAGCTTTCGGCGAGTATTGTAGGTGAGTTCATCAATGACCTGTGGATAAGCGCCATCAGGATAAGTATCTCTGGAGGGGCCGCGTTCAAGCACTACCACGTGCAGCCCAGCCTCGGTTAGCTCTTTTGCCATAATCGATCCGGCCCAGCCGAATCCTACAATGGCGACATCGACTTTCTTCATAGTATTCGCCATCGTTAGCCTCTCTCTCCACGAATAGAAACGGGTGGGAAAGGGTAGCGTTCACCTCGTTCAACCCAATCCATAAAGTCTGCTCTGGCACCCGGGAAATTAATCAGTTTCCACCCGACCAGCCCTTGATTGCCGCCGTGAATGGGGTCACTGAAGAACCCTTCTCGCGTATTTTGTAGCAAGTAGGCGAAGAAGAGCTTCGCTGGAACTTGAGGGAATTCGGCTTTCCCATTCTCCATCTGGGTTAAAAGTTCATCTTGTTGATCAGCCGATAATTCAGCAAAAATTTTTCCATGCTGTTGTTTGGCATACTGGTTAGTGTCGTGAATACCTAAACGGTAAATTTGCTGTGGTGTAAGAGGATACTGATAGCCAAAGTCATGTTCTGCATCTGGGTAAAACGGCCCTTGCATATACCACTGAGCACCCGTGGCATAGGGCGTGTTCATTTGGCGATCGATAAACTCAGGTGCTCCCGCTTCAAGTGCACCGGGGCCACGTTCATCATTAGGAATGAGGCGGGATACGGCCGCGTTGATAAACAAAAACTCTTCGTTGGTAAAATAGGTCGGTGTATAGGCTGTTGGTGAGTTTGCTCTTTGTGAGGCGCTATCTGGTATTTTTGCGGAGGCTTGTGTGTCAGTTGAGTGGGTTAAGGTTCCGATTCCCGTACTCCCGATAGCGACAGTAGGGATCAGCGTCATTGTTTTTAAAATAAAGTCTCTTCTGGTACTTCTTATATGCAGATTGGTTTTTTTTGCCATAACTATGCCCATGTCACTAAAAATTATCAGACAGTTAACGCTTTTTGTGCGGCGAATATATGCGCGTTGCAATACTGGGTTAGGTGTTGATCATTAAAGTCAGCTCAAGGATTTCTCATCGAATGACGTCAGATTATTGAATGCACGTTGCTCAAATTTCGCTCTTTATTGCGGTGGTCGAAAAGGGTGGCGGTGTGAGTAAAAGAGGAGGGAGCGAGGGTAATCTGAAAAACTGCGGTCATTATTGTGACCGATACCCAGCCCTCTCGTTAGCCTACCACCACATAACTATGATAGTTGAGATTTGAAGAAACGCAGGCGTGCTGCGTGATAGTTGAAATGTTAAGGCCTCTGAATAGGTGTGTTTTGTGTATTAGCATTGTCAGGTTAAACTAGGTGAATTGATAAAACGCTACCGAGATAATCTGCCCATGCATTGCCCTTTCTGTTCAGCAGTGGATACCAAAGTCATAGATTCTCGACTGGTTGGCGATGGCTCTCAGGTACGCCGTCGCCGACAATGTTTAGAGTGCAATGAGCGTTTTACGACTTTCGAGTCGGCCGAGTTGATTATGCCCCGCGTCGTTAAAAGTAATGAGTTCCGTGAGTCATTCAACGAGGATAAGCTGAGAAACGGTATGTTACGTGCGTTGGAGAAACGCCCCGTTAGCTCAGATGACGTGGAGCTGGCTATCAGCCATATCAAATCTCAAATCCGTGCGACAGGCGAGAGAGAAATTCCTACCAAAACGATCGGCAATCTTGTGATGGATGCATTAAAAAAACTAGATAAAGTTGCCTATATTCGCTTTGCCTCCGTATACCGCAGTTTTGAAGACGTTAAAGAATTTGGTGAAGAGATTGCCAAGTTAGAGGATTAACGACCATGAACCTTGATCATACCTACATGGCGCGCGCAATCGAACTCGCAAAAAAAGGGCGTTACACAACAACGCCTAACCCTAACGTCGGCTGTGTGATTGTTCGTGACGGGCATATCGTGGGTGAAGGCTTTCACTTTCGTGCCGGAGAGCCTCATGCAGAAGTTCACGCCTTACGCATGGCGGGTGAGAAAGCAAAAGGTGCAACGGCTTATGTCACATTAGAACCCTGCAGCCATCAGGGCCGGACTCCGCCCTGTGCTGATGCTTTAGTTGCGGCCGGCGTTGCTCGAGTGGTTGTAGCAATGGATGACCCGAATCCACAGGTTGCAGGGCGTGGGTTATACAAGCTCAAACAAGCAGGTATAGACACCGACAGCGGCGTATTACGTGATGAGGCCGAGGCGCTCAATCTGGGTTTTCTTAAACGTATGCGAACCGGTTTTCCTTATTTGCGCCTAAAAATGGCGGCATCTCTAGATGGTAGAACGGCGATGGCATCGGGTGAAAGTAAATGGATCACCTCGCCGGAAGCTCGCAGAGATGTGCAACGTTTCCGAGCAGAAAGCTCAGCCATTCTCAGCACCAGTGCTACGGTGTTGGCGGATGACCCCTCGCTCACCGTTCGTTGGAGCGAACTCGATGCTGATATCCAATCCCTCTATACCTCGAACCTTGATACGAACAGCGATCCTAAACTTAATCTACGACAGCCTACGCGCGTGGTTATTGATAGCCAAAACCGTGTGATGCCTTCGCACCGCCTGATTCACGAACCAGGGCAAACATGGCTAGCGCGTCTTACTTCCGGTGAGCACATTTGGCCTGACGACAGCGCTGCTGATAGAAGTAAAGTAGAAGAGTTAATCTTACCTGCTCATAACGGCGGGATAGATCTGGTTCTGTTGATGATGCAACTGGGCAAACGGCAGATAAACTCTGTCTGGACGGAAGCAGGGTCTACGCTTGCTGGCGCTTTGTTGCAGGCGGGACTGGTGGATGAGTTAGTGCTCTATCTAGCACCCAAGTTATTAGGTGACAATGCCCAAGGATTATTTAAGTTGCCGGGGTTAGAGTCTCTCTCTTCTGCACCTGAATTTAAGATAACGGATGTCAGGCAGATAGGGCCAGATATCAGATTATTATTGAAGCCGCTGAGTTAAGCTTACAGGCTTGCTGAGTCACGCTATTTTTACATACGATATCTCTATTTCGGTTTCTCGCGATTTATGAAAGCATCTGCGCAGACCGTAAAAGAATATGTTAGAATCCGCCCCCCTGCGGGGTTATTGAACTCAAAATGAAAGGAAAGCCGAATGAACGTTATCGAAGGTGTTGTAGCTGCACCAAAAGCTCGTGTAGCGATCGCAATTGCGCGTTTCAACAATTTCATCAATGATAGCCTGCTAAGCGGTGCTATTGATGCGCTGAAACGTGTGGGTCAGGTTTCTGACGAAAACATCACCGTCGTTTGGGTTCCGGGTGCCTATGAGCTTCCGCTTGCTGTGCGCAGCCTGGTGAATACCGATCGTTACGATGCGGTTATTGCGTTAGGTACTGTTATCCGTGGTGGTACAGCCCACTTTGAATTTGTTGCTGGCGAGTGCAGTTCTGGCTTATCCCGCATTGCTGTTGACAGCGAAATCCCTGTTGCGTTTGGTGTGTTGACGACAGAAAGCATCGAACAAGCGATTGAACGTGCAGGAACCAAAGCCGGTAACAAAGGCGCAGAAGCCGCCCTTACCGCACTCGAAATGATCAATGTGATTAAAGATATTAAAGCCTGATTTAGTTAAGGGGAATTTCCGTGAAACCTTCTGCTCGTCGCCGTGCTCGTGAGTGTGCTGTTCAGGCACTTTACTCTTGGCAATTGTCTAAAAATGACATCGCTGATGTCGAATTACAGTTCCTGGCAGAGCAGGATGTGAAAGGCGCAGACATTACCTATTTTCGTGAGCTACTGTCTGGTGTTGCGACCAATGCTGAGTATCTAGACGGCATCATGTCGCCTTACCTGTCTCGTAAGCTTGATGAATTGGGACAAGTTGAAAGAGCAGTACTGCGCGTTGCGCTGTATGAGCTTAGCAAGCGCGAGGATGTTCCTTATAAAGTCGCTATTAACGAAGCGATAGAATTAGCTAAAATCTTTGGTGCTGAAGACAGCCATAAATTCGTGAATGGCGTGTTAGATAAAGCGGCACCAACGGTGCGAAAAAAGTAAGAGAAAGACCAAAAAAAGGCCGGTAAATCCGGCCTTTTTGCTTATGGTTTATGCTCTAAATCGTTCGAGTTTCAGTATTTAGGGCATCACTCGCAAGTATTCTGATTGATAGGAAGAGTATCGACTATGTCTTCTGGTGAATTTGATATTATTGCCCGTTATTTTAACCGACAAACACAACATCGCCGCGATGTGCCATTGGGTATTGGTGATGATTGTGCTCTGTTAACACTACCTGAAAAAAAGGTGTTGGCAGTCAGCACCGATACGCTGGTTTGTGGTACCCATTTTCTTCCCAATATTGATCCTGCCGATCTTGCCTATAAATCGCTAGCCGTTAACTTGAGCGATTTAGCGGCTATGGGAGCTGACCCTGCATGGCTCTCTCTGGCAATTACACTCCCGACTATCGATGAAGCATGGTTGCAGGCATACAGCGATAGCCTGTTTGAGCAGCTAGATTACTACGGGATGCAACTTATCGGTGGTGATACCACCAAAGGGCCGCTTAGCCTGACATTGACCATTTTCGGCCATGTTCCCGTAGATCGTACCCTTGCTCGTTCCGGTGCACATAATGGCGATTGGATCTATGTCACAGGTACGCTAGGGGATAGCGCTGCTGGGCTGGCTATTTTGCAGAAAAGATTAGATGTGATTAACCCTTACGAGAATGATTATCTGGTGCAGCGTCATCTCCGACCACAGCCGAGAATATTGGCAGGGCAAGGGCTACGCGATATCGCCGGTTCTGTTATCGATCTCTCCGATGGGTTGGTTTCTGACCTTGGGCATATATTGAAAGCCAGCGGTTGCGGTGCCATCATCGATTTGGACCAACTGCCGCTCTCTGAAGCCTTTTTGAAGAATGTCGAGCCGGACCAAAGGTTGCAATGGGCGCTGGCTGGTGGAGAGGACTACGAGCTGTGCTTTAGTGTCTCAGAGGCTAACCGTGGGGCGATAGAAGCTGCACTTAATCACAGTGGTGTTGGTTTCACCTGTATTGGGCAGATGAATAATCAGGAAGGGCAGCTAACCTTTAAACAGAATGGGCAGGATATTGTGTTTGATGGTCAGGGGTTTGACCATTTTAAGGTTTGATTGATTTTTTGCTTTTATTTTTTATTCCTAAGTGAATACGGCCCTTATAGTTATTGTATTCACTTTTTCTACATGGATTATTCTATTTCAAAAAATAACTAACTCCACTAATTAATATCTCTTGTCTACTGAGTGTTTCTTAATTTTAAATTTAAATCTAAGAGTGATAATTGGTATTGATATCTGGTTACTATACTTTTAGAGACAATAGCACCAATGGACATGCCAAATATAAATGCTAAAACTAACCAGATTAATGTACTGGTATTATATGGGAAAAGAATAGCTTCTTTTATTGATGGTAAAAACCAATTTAACCCACCTAATTCCTTTATTAGAGGAAAAGAAAAAAGTAACAATGCAAATACTGTCGTTTTTTCACCAAAAAAAATTTAATACGGCTTTCAATACGTGATATTTTGAGATTTAACCAATATTGAGCATACTCTAATTCATGAACAGTATATTCTGATAGTCTATTAGCATATATTTCATCCTTTTTTATTTCATCATGTAAGCTAATTAGTGCCTGTTTTTTCCAGAAAAATAGCATAAAAATGCCTACTGCAGGCTCAGGGATTAGGGAAAATATAGCAATTGCCTCAGATGATATAACTATTATTATAGCCGTTATCTTCATGTAATCTGAGAATGGGTTCTGCGAATGTATTAATGCCATCACTCCACCTATAATGAGCAAGGTGGTGCTGATTATTAATGATATATAGGAGGTTTTTTTTGCTATTCTTTCGGCTGCACTATAGCGTATGATCGGTTTTGAATTGCAATAGTTTAGTGTGTTTAATATCATATCTATTTTATACATATACATTCCTTATATGAACACGAAAATACTATCGGTTATCAAACAGACAAGGGGGTAACTCAAAAAAAGTGCCCCCTAAAACTAAACTTTAGTTATTTTGCCATCCACTGCTCAATATGCTGAAGAATCCCCTCGGCATCAAGACCAAGATCCTTACGTACTTCTTCCTGACTACCCTGTGGAATAAAGATATCTGGCAGGCCGATATTTAAGACAGGTACGCTAAGGCGCTTTGTCATCACGACTTCATTTACGCCGCTTCCTGCCCCGCCCATGATGGCGTTTTCTTCAAGGGTAACTAAGTTGTCATGGCTGGCTGCTATTTCAATAATTAACGCTTCATCCAACGGCTTCACAAAACGCATATCAACGACGGTGGCGTTAATTTGCTCTGCGGCGGCTAAGGCTTCTGGTAACAGAGTACCGAAGTTGAGAATCGCGACTTTTTCACCCTGACGACGCACAACACCTTTACCGATAGGCAAGCTGCTGAGAGGCTCCATGGTTGCCCCTGTTCCCGTTCCACGAGGGTAACGCACAGCAACTGGGCCTTGCTGATGGTGATAGCCTGTGTGTAGCATCTGGCGGCATTCGTTTTCATCGCTTGGTGTCATTACGATGATATTGGGGATGCAGCGCAGGAAGGAGAGATCGAACGCCCCTTGGTGAGTTTGGCCGTCAGCACCGACGATACCGCCACGGTCGATAGCAAACAGAACAGGCAGGTTCTGAATCGCGACATCGTGGATTACCTGATCATAGGCGCGTTGTAAAAATGTTGAGTAAATAGCGACAACAGGCTTATAACCACCGATAGCCAGACCTGCAGCAAAGGTGACGGCGTGCTGTTCTGCAATGGCGACATCAAAGTACTGCTGTGGGTATTCGCGAGAGAAACGTACCATACCGGAACCTTCTCTCATCGCAGGGGTTACTGCCATTAAATGGTCATCTTGAGCGGCAGTTTCACACAACCAATCACCGAATATTTTCGAATAGGTTGGCAGACTATTCGTGCTTTTGGGTAATGAACCTACGGTTGGGTCAAATTTAGGGACGGCGTGGAAAGTGATCGGATCTTTTTCCGCTGGTGCGTAGCCTTTACCTTTCTTGGTCATCACATGTAACAGTTGTGGGCCTTTCAGGCTGCGCATGTTTTTCAGCGTAACCGCAAGTGCCTGCACATCGTGCCCATCGACGGGGCCAATATAGTTAAAACCTAGCTCTTCAAACAGGGTACCGGGAACGACCATGCCTTTCAGATGCTCTTCTGTGCGCTTCACCAACTCTTTAATCGGAGGCAGGCCAGAGAGCACTTTTTTGCCCCCTTCACGCAGTGTTGAGTAGAGTTTGCCAGAAAGTAGCTGAGCTAAATGATTATTAAGTGCACCTACGTTTTCGGAAATCGACATCTCGTTATCGTTGAGTACAACGAGCATATCGGCTTCGATGTCACCGGCGTGGTTCATGGCTTCGAAGGCCATTCCTGCGGTGATAGCCCCATCGCCAATGACACAAACAGTGCGGCGGCCCTTACCTTCTCGCTCGGCGGCAACTGCCATACCAAGCCCCGCACTGATAGAGGTAGACGAGTGTCCGACAGACAAGACGTCATATTCGCTCTCATCCCGCCATGGGAAAGGGTGCAAACCATTTTTCTGACGGATGGTCGTAATCTTATTGCGGCGACCAGTAAGAATCTTGTGTGGATAAGCTTGATGGCCAACATCCCAGACCAAGTGGTCAAAAGGCGTGTTATAGACGTAGTGTAACGCCACGGTCAGTTCGACAGTGCCAAGCCCAGAAGCAAAATGCCCGCTGGAACGGCTGACTGAATCCAGCAAATAGAGACGCAGCTCACCACACAATTTCTGCAAGCTCTCTTTTGGCAGCAGGCGTAGGTCATCTGGTGTATTTACTAACGCCAAGGTCGGATATTTGGCTATATCAAGACTCATCTGATGCTCATAATTTTTAAAATCGGGTTTTAATTGTCACGCTCTATTATGAAGTTTGCGAGAACTTCCAGAGGTTTTGTATTGTAGGATTGCAATGATAACACTGATAGGGCGCTTAAAGCTTCCTGATAGAGATCCCACGCCTTAGTTTTTGCGTTATCAATCCCCATTAATGCAGGATAAGTGCTTTTTCCTAAAGCCTGATCGTTACCTTGTTGCTTCCCAAGTTTTTCTGTTTCCCCAACGACATCAAGGATATCGTCCTGTACTTGAAAGGCTAAACCAATGGCTGAGGCATAGCGATCGAGCTGGGGAAGTGCCGCTTTGCCTTTTTCTCCAGAGGCGAGCGCACCTAAGCGAACCGCAGACCGAATCAATGCGCCCGTCTTATGGCGATGAATATTCTCAAGCTCCTCTAAAGAGACCGAGTGGCCTTCGGCACAGAGATCGAGTATCTGCCCTAAACACATACCATTAGCCCCGCTCGCATTAGCGAGTTCACTCAACATAGCGAGTCGGTTAGTCACGGGGACATCTGGCATCGTTGCATCACAAAGTATAGAGAATGCCAACGTTTGTAGTGCATCACCTGCAAGAATAGCGGCGGCTTCACCAAATTCAATATGGCAGGTGGGCTTGCCTCGGCGTAATTTGTCGTCATCCATAGCGGGTAGGTCATCGTGGATCAACGAGTAGGCATGGATACACTCGACGGCGGCAGCGGCAGGGTCGAGGTTCTCCAGTGTTGTACCGAACATATTACCTGTCGCATAGACAAGATAAGGCCGCAGGCGTTTACCGCCTAAAAGTGCGCCATAGCGCATTGCCTCGATTAACTTATCATCGCCTGAGGGCAAGGGTTGCATATAGCTAAGCAGCGCATCATCAACCCGCTGCCGATAGCTTTGCAGCAGTTGGGAAAAGTCACTCATCGTTACTCGTTGCCTGCATCAAAAGGGGAGAGAGGGGCATCTTTATCGTCATTTAACAGAATATGAACGCGCTGCTCTGCCTGCTGTAGTTGTTGTTGGCCCAAACGCGCGAGTTGTACACCGCGTTCAAACTCATTTAAGGCGTCTTCCAGCGGAAGTTCCCCTGACTCAAGGCGGGACACAATCTGCTCTAGCTCGCCCAGTGCATTTTCAAAACTGGGAGTTTCGGGTGCTTTTTTTGCCATGGTTTTATCTTTTCAACCTAGTTTATCAATGAGATTCGTTCTGCTTTGATAACAGTGAGGTACAGATGCATAGACGATATATTGCTACTTTTATGTTAATAAGTATATGTTGCCGCATATTAGGGTTAGGGTACAGCACGAGATTCATCTGGATATCCATCTTTGCAAATAGAAAGTGGATCAAGTGTGAGCAGTGTTATACTGCGCGCCTATTTGCTGAACGCAGACCCTTTCAGCGCATCTCATTCATTTAACGCTTTAACGACCAAGTAGCTACGACTCATGAAGTTTATCATTAAATTGTTCCCGGAAATTACAATCAAGAGCCAAACAGTGCGTTTGCGCTTTATTAAAATTCTCACCAGCAGTATTCGTAATGTGCTCAGCCAGTATGATGAAAATCTGGCCGTTGTTCGCCACTGGGATCACATCGAAGTTCGCGCCAAAGATGAGAGCCAGCGCCAGAATATTCGCGAAGCATTAACCCGAATTCCCGGTATTCACCATATTCTTGAGGTGGAAGACCGTAGCTATAAAGATATCCACGATATTTTTGAGCAGACGCTGGAGGCTTACCGCAGCCGCTTAGAGGGTAAAACGTTTTGTGTACGGGTGAAACGCCGTGGCAAACATGATTTTAACTCACAGGACGTCGAACGTTACGTTGGCGGTGGTTTGAACCAACATATTGAGTCAGCGAAAGTTAAGCTGAACAAGCCGCAGGAGACGGTCAATCTTGAGATTGAAAACGATGTTCTGATGTTGGTGAAAGGACGCTACGAAGGGTTGAGTGGTTTCCCGATTGGTACGCAAGAAGATGTTCTGTCATTGATCTCTGGTGGCTTTGACTCTGGTGTATCGAGCTATATGCTGATGCGCCGTGGCTCCCGTGTTCATTACTGTTTCTTTAACCTTGGTGGTTCCGCGCATGAAATTGGCGTGAAGCAGGTTGCTTACTATCTGTGGAACCGTTTTGGTAGCTCTCATAAAGTGCGTTTTATCTCGATTGATTTTGCACCTGTCGTGGGTGAAATTCTTGAGAAAGTTGAAGATGGGCAGATGGGTGTCGTCTTAAAACGTATGATGGTACGCGCCGCTTCTGTGATGGCAGAACGCTACGGTGTGCAAGCATTGGTGACCGGTGAAGCGTTGGGGCAAGTATCCAGCCAGACGCTGACTAATCTACGGTTAATCGACAATGCTTCCGATACGCTTATCCTGCGTCCTCTTATTTCCCATGATAAAGAGCACATCATCAATATTGCTCGCCAAATCGGGACAGAAGATTTCGCAAAAACAATGCCTGAGTTCTGCGGTGTTATCTCAAAGAGCCCAACGGTAAAAGCGGTAAAAGCGAAGATAGAGGCGGAAGAGGCGAAGTTTGATTTCGATATTCTCGATCGTGTAGTGAATGAAGCAGAGAACGTTGATATTCGCCGTATCGCGGAACAGGCGATGGAGCAGGTAGTTGAAGTGGAAATGGTTACTGCCTTTGATTCAACTGACATCGTGCTTGATATCCGTTCACCGGATGAGCACGATGAGCGCCCATTACAGCTAGAGAACGTTGAAGTACAACACTTGGCGTTCTATAAATTGAATTCAGGGTTTAGTGAACTAGACCAGAATAGAACTTATCTGCTGTACTGTGACCGTGGTGTGATGAGCCGCCTGCAAGCGCTCTATTTGCGTGAGCAAGGGTATGAGAACGTGAAAGTTTATCGCCCATAGTCGTGATGGCATCAGACGAAATATAAAAATAGGCTACTTTTTGTAGCCTATTTTATTTAAAGTGACTTGGTCTTTCATTGAAACCGAGGAATCTTGAATGGCTAAAGAGCTAATCCGTCTCACTTTGATTGCACTTGTCACACTTTTTTCCCTTAACTGTTCTATGGTGTTGGCTTGGGTGCCTCAGCAGGGTGATATCATTTTTCAGGATTCCCCTTCTAGCCAGAGTCTTGCTGTTAAGCAGGCGACAGAGTCGCGCTACAGCCATGTTGGTATCATCTTGTTTAAAAAGGGGCAGCCTTACGTCTTTGAAGCAAGTAGCAAGGTGATATTCACACCGCTAAAAGAGTGGATTACTTACGGTGAAAACGGGCACTACGTCGCCAAACGTTTAAAAGAAGGATTATCTGAGCAACAGGTTGCCGTTCTGAATAACGAGGTTAAACGCTACGAAGGTAAGCCCTATGATCTTAAGTTTGAGTGGTCCGACAGCAAAATGTACTGCTCAGAGCTAGTCTGGAAGATGTATAAAAAAGCCACAGGGCTTGAAATTGGGCATTTACAAGAGATGAGGGAGTTCAATCTTACCTCCCCTTTGGTGAGAGAGAAAATGCAGGAGCGCTATGGTAATAACGCCCCACTAAGCCAGAAAATCGTCTCACCTGCGTCTATGTTCGATTCACCACTATTAGTCACTGTGGGCGGAGAATAGGTGGGATCAGTATTTATCTGGATACCCGCCTTCGTCAGGCTGATAGTTATGAATGCCGCCTGGAAGAATCAACTGCTCGGCCACTTCGGCGGCCTTTTCTCTGCTAATCAACTCAGCAATTAGCTTGAGTGAGAAATCGATAGCGGTCGCTGGGCCTTGAGCGGTTAATAGCTTGATGCGGTCATCGTAAACAATCCGCTTTTCTTGCCACTGCCCTGCAGGAATATGGTCTTTAAGTGTAGGGAAGCCAGTGATATTGCCGACAGGAAACAGCTTATGGTGAGCCAAAACCAGAGCAGGAGAGGCACAGAGCGCGGCGACAATCTTCCCATCTAAGTGCATCTGCCGGACTTTCTCCACCAGCAGCGGGCTATCGCGAAAACACTCGGCACCTTTCACACCCCCAGGTAAAACAATCACATCAAAAGGCTCATCAGAGACGTTGACCAACGCGGTATCTGCAATAAGGCGTACACCGCGTGAGCAAAGCAGTTCTAGCTCACCATCGCCTGCGACGCTAGCGGTTGTCACATTGATGCCAGCCCTCACCAGAATATCGATGATGATGACGGCTTCCATCTCCTCACTCCCAGGAGCGAGACAAACCAGCGCTGATACGGTCATACGTATTTTCCTTTTGTTTAATCATTTCATACAAGTGCTTATTTTCAGGAACGTCAATACCGTGCCTGCGGGCGCACTGTAACAGATATCCAGTAATATAATCGATCTCGGTATGCCGATGGTGTTGTATATCCTGATGCATCGATGAGAAGTTATTTGCAGTATGTGTCATGACCAGATGAACATATTGCGATATCGAGTCAGCCAATATATGTACGCCTTCCGCCTCCATCACACTCGCAATCTCTTCACAGAGCAGGTGAATATGTTGCTCGTACTGTAATAGCTCACCATTACGGCAGTTATAAAGTGCGGTTAATGGGTTTATGACGCAGTTAACAGCCATTTTCTTCCATAAAATTATCTGCATATTGTCGTGCCAGCCGACCTCAGGCAAGGCTCGATGCAGTATCTCAGCCAGAACGCTAGACGCCGATGCGTGTGAGTTATACGGGCCAATATGAGTGATGCCGTTGGCGACGTGGAGGATGGCATTACCATCGGGCCTTACGGCATGGGTTGTTATACCTTGTAGTATTGGCTGGGTCGTTACGGGGAGTTCACGGATAGCGCCCATGCCATTGTTGAGAAAAAGAATCGGGCAGCCGCTCGCGAGTTTGGGTAACAGAGGTATTACCGCGCCAGCGATTTGCCAGGCCTTGAGTGTGACCAGAAGGAGGTCGCTGGTGGCGAGATGTTGTTGATCGTTGGTCGGTAACGTGAGGTTGGTTGTTATACCTTGGAGGGAGATAACATTTGCTTGGCAGAAGGGTTGGGAGATTCTTAACCAGCCTTGGACATCGTGACCGGCACTGTGGAGTGCGGAGAGCCAGAGTTGGCCTAAGGCACCACAGCCTAATACCGTTATTTTCATGTTGTCTCCTTTGGGTGGATGCAGTTATGAGTATAAGCATTGCTTGGGGAGGGGATTGTGGGAATCGGTGCCTAATTTTTTTGTGGTGCTGGCATGTCTGCTCGTTTTGGTGAAAGGTTTCGGTCGCGGTTTGATCTCGGTGTTTCCATATTGCACTTTTACCCGCTCCCGACTTAAGGGGCCGCCGCCCCTTAAGAATCCGGGCTTTTGGTGCACTCTGTACGCAAAATTGCGGTTGCTTCGCAACTGCCCTCGGCATCTCCTGCGATTGCGGGTCGGCGGGATTCGCCATCCATGGCTCAACCCGCCTCAATCGGGCGTCCTGCCCGATTGACCCTATCTTCGGAGAGGCCTCGGCGCAATTTTAATGCTCGTAGGTGCTGTTGGTGTGATTGTGTTTCTATGTCTTATTTCTATTTCTATTTCTATTTCTATTTTTGGGGTTCTTCTGCTTCCATTCTTGCTTTGTGGAATTGGATCATCTGTTCTAGGGTTGGGAGGCCTTCGGGGGTTTGGTTTTCGTTTTGCCATAGGCCGGATAGGGTGATGGCTCGGCCGCAGTGGATAAAGGCTTCTTCTACGTTAACGACAATCACGCTTTTTACTGTGCCATCGGTTTCGCCGAAGAACTCACATAGCGAGGGGTCAACTGAGATGGTGGCGGTGCCGTTGATGCGGTAGGTTTCTTCGACGCCCGGGATTAAAAATATTAAGCCGACTTTCGGGTTTTCGACGATGTTTTGCAGGCCATCAATACGATTATTTCCAGCATAGTCAGGGATCATCACCGTTTTTTCACCTACAGCTTTAATGAAGCCCGGTTTACCGCCTTTTGGAGAGCAGTCGAGGCCATTTTCCCCCGTAGTAGCCAGCACCATAAAAGGGGACGCTGCAATCAATTTTTGAGCATAAGGAGCAATAAAATCAATCTGCTTTTTAACCACAACAGGGTGAGGCGCAGCGTAGCGCTCCCGTAGCTGTTCAACGGTGGTAATCGTATATTTTGTATTGAGTTGCATAATCTTTACCCTATTATTTTTGTAAGGTTATCCAGTAAGTCCCTTTTAATGGAACAGGTAAAAACGTTTTGTTCATCTCATCCATTGTAAGCTGAGGATTAATGTCTTTATACAGTTCTGGCTGTAGCCACTTAGCCATGACTTCCATGCCGACAATATTAAACGGAGAGCTGGAGAAATAGTTCCAGAATCCGTAAACATGCCCCTCTTTGACCGCTTTCAATGTACTTAAACCCGGTGCGCTGATGACTTTATTGAGCTGAGCTTGGGCAAGTTTTGCATCAATGCCCGTACCTATTGGTAGCGCTTCTGTCTTGCTTACGCCGGAGTGCCCCGTGGCGATATAGATATCGGGGTTTTGCTGAATAATATACTCAAGATTAAGTTGCCCGCCATTGGCGGTCGGGAATTTAGCTGCGCCAATATTCACGCCTTTAAACAGAGAGATATATTCACCTAAGCCGCCTGAGCCACTGCTCCAACAACATGCCCACATACCCGGGTAAGCGTGGAGGAGAACTTTCGGCTGTGGCAAATTTGGCGTAGAAAGGCGAGAGGTAAGGGTGTCCAAATGGCTCTGATAAAATGTGGCGAGTTTCTCCGCTTTTTCTTCTCTGTCTAACAACTGTCCAAGCAAGCGAATTGACGGGATTGTGTGTTTGAATGGGGACTGATAAAAGTCGATATAAGCCACATTCATCCCCGATTTACGTAGCATCCCCGCTAGTTGTTCGGTGCTTGGCGCTTGCCATGCATCGAAAATCACTAAGTCTGGGTTTAGAGAGAAAATCAGCTCTTTGGATAGCTCATTCCCGTTGCCGCTGCCAATCGTCGCTAACTTCTCTAGTTTAGGAAAAGCCTGACGATAGAGATCGTATGTTGCAGCATCAAATTTTTTCAGGTCACTACCCCAGCCAACGAGCAAAGATGCAGGGTCTTCATGCACAAAGGTGAGCGACACAAAATTAAAGCCGGAGGCCAGCAGAATGCGGCGGGGAGGCTCCTTTAACGTCATGGTATTACCAAGGATATCAGTGACATTTTTGGGCCATGTGCTAGCAAACGCGGTAGACAGGCTAAACATCAACACAAGAATGCATTTCAACAGGCTTTTTTTCATTGCTTAAACCTTGGTAGATCCTGATGGATCGGTTTTCAGAAATAGGAAAAAGTGGAGAGTTCGCACTTTTACGGTAAAAACAGGTGATATTGGGCAATATTGACAAAAATAATACGCTAGAAATTTATTCTGCATTATCTACAAGTTATAGCCATTTTGCCGCATTTCACCCCAAAATCACTTCAAATATTGAACTATTTTAATTTGACACGAATATAAAAACAAAGAAAATGCGCATGAAAATGATTCTTTTTTGTATTTATGTATAGGATTTAGCCAATGCCACTCTCGGTTAGTTTAGCCCGTTTTATTCGCTCACCCATTTCTTACGCTGTTCTTCTTGGGTTAACGTTGAATGCTTCTGCGCTGGCAGAAAGTCAGGACTCAGCGGAAACCGCTCCGGCACAACAAAAGAGTGGTGAGGATACCATTGTTGTGAACGGTGGAAACACAGCAATGAAAATTAATACACCAGCAGCTGAGACACCACGCTCCGTGTCTGAAGTGACTCGCAAAGATTTAGATAAGCTAGGTGCCAAGAAGGTCGATGAGGCAATGCGCTATAGCTCTGGTGTTTTTGCTACGCCTTATGGCTCCGATAATAAAACGGATTGGCTGATTGTTCGTGGCTTTGGCTGGTCACGCTATCAAGATGGCTTACAAACAATAAACGAGAACGGATTCTATACATGGCAGCAGGAGCCTTACGGCATTGAGCGCATCGATATGCTGAAAGGCCCCTCTTCGATGCTGTATGGTCAAAACCCGCCGGGCGGATTAGTAAACGTTGTTACCAAACGACCACAGCGTATTCCTCAGGGTGAAATTCAACTCTCCTACGGTACTGATGATTATCGCCATTTGGCAATTGATAGCACGGGTGCACTGGATGATGATGGCGATGTGCTCTACCGGTTTGTCGGTTTTGCAGAGAAGAATAATGGCCCTCTTCATGGTTCGAATAACGAGCGTTATTACTTTGCCCCTAGCATGACGTTCAACCTCTCTTATGACACCACGCTGACGCTGTTCAGTAGTTATATGAAGAATAACTCTAAGCCTACCAGTGGCTTTAAACTGCCGTATGGCACACTGCAAAACACGCCATTTGGCAAAGTAGGCCGCGAAACGACCTTCGATGAGCCTGGCTATAGTCAACATGACAGAGAGCAATTTACTCTGGGCTATGAGTTTGATCACCAGTTTGGTGATGTGTGGAGCTTCCACCAGAACATGACTTACAGCTATCTCGACCTTGAGTTGCGCACGGCATATGGCCTGAGTATGGCTGATGACACCCACGTTAACCGTGGCCTGACATACCGTAACGGTAGCGCTCAAAGCTGGGGTGTCGATAACCGGATGGTAGGAAATTGGCAGTTTGAAAATAGCGAAAACACCTTGCTGTTGGGTATCGACTATTTTGCTGCTAACTCAAGAGGGAAGGATGCAAACCTGTATAGCTTCGGTGCTCCACTGGATATCTTTAACCCAGTGTATGGTAACTATCAGCCATTAACGGATGCTGATACGTTCAGCCATCGTACCAAGCGCCAGCAAACGGGTTACTACATTCAAAACCAGTTCAAGTTCAACGATCAGTGGTTGTTCTTGTTGGGTGGGCGTTACGATAAAGCGACCTCTAGCGATATTCAAACCGCAGACCGTATCGATATGGATGATAGCAAGTTCAGCAAAACGGCTGGCATCATGTATATGGCAGAAAACGGCTTGAACCCTTATATCAGCTATGCAGAGTCTTTCCAGCCGCTGACTGGGCGTGATGGCAATGGCAAGGCATACGTCCCGCAAACAGGTAAACAAACCGAGTTGGGCGTTAAATACCAGCCTGAAGGTTTCAATGGCTACATCAATGGTGCGTTGTATGAGCTATATCAGCAACACACGCTAACGACAGATCCTAACGCTCCGGCTATTCGTACCCAATCTGGTGAAGCGAGATCGCGTGGTTTAGAACTGGAAGCTGTAGGCAATATCACGGATCAACTGGCTCTGCGTGCAAGCTACACATTCAGCAAAGTAGAGACCACAAAGTCACTGGATAAGAGCGTGATTGGTAAACGCCTACCGGCAACGCCAAGACATATGGCTTCACTGTGGGCTGATTACAGCTTCACAGGCCCGCTGGATGGATTAAAAGTGGGTTCTGGTGTGCGTTATATTGGCAGCAGCTATGGTGATGCGACTAACACTTCTAGCATGAAAGTACCTGCCTATACGCTGGTCGATGCGATGGTGAGTTATGACATCAACAAATCTTGGCAGGTGCAGGTTAATGCCAGCAACCTGACAGATAAAACCTACGTTAGCGCCTGTGATTACTGGTGCTATTACGGCGAAGGTCGTAACGTTAACGCTAAAGTTAGCTACCGTTGGTAAGTTAGCTAGTCGCAAGCTTATCTCTTATTCTCGGTCAGGGCAGCCAATCTGTTCTGGCCGAGATCTTTCCCCCGATTATCCCCCCCATCTTTGCTCATCTTCTCTTTATTGCTTGTCCTTCACTGTACTCTTGGCGTTGTGTCCTCGGCTTTGCGTCCTGACCAGAAGCGGTTATTATGCTCACCATAAATTTTTAGCGAGGTAATCACTATGCCATCTTTTGATATTGTTTCTGAAATTGATATGCAGGAAGTCCGTAATGCGGTAGATAACGCAACCCGTGAACTGACCTCCCGTTTTGATTTTCGTAATGTGCCTGCCAGCTTTGAATTCAATGAAAAAAATGAATCCATAAAAGTGGCAAGCGAGTCAGAGTTTCAGGTTCAGCAACTGCTGGATATCCTGCGTAGCAAACTGGTTAAGCGTGATATCGACGGGGCATCGATGGATGTTCCTGAGCAGATGGATCACAGTGGCAAAACCTATAGCGTTGAGGTAAAACTCAAGCAGGGTATTGAAGCGAGTATGGCGAAGAAAGTTGTTAAGCTGATTAAAGACAATAAGCTTAAAGTCCAAGCCCAGATCCAAGGCGAACAAGTTCGTGTGACAGGTAAATCCCGTGATGATTTGCAGGGTGTGATTGCTTTAATTCGCGGAGCTGATTTAGGCCAGCCATTCCAGTTTAATAATTTCCGAGATTAATATTTATCTCTGTTAGCTCTCAATGTATAAACAAAGGACTAATGGGTTAATTCCTAGCTGCTTATTTAAGTGAGTGGCTAGGTGGTCGACTGAATACTTATAATGAGAGGGTTATATGAAGACATTAGTTTTATTTTTCATGATGTTATTCTCTGCTTACTCTTTTTCTAAAACGCCAACAACGACGTTAGATAAAGGTGATATTAAGTGTAAGGATATAGCGTACCAAGCTGAAGTAGATGGGTATAAATCGGGAAGTGTGTGTTTTTATCCATCAGATTCTCTATTAAAGGCGTATGAAAGATATAGAGCGCTGAATGTTAATAATGATTCTGGTAAATATCTGCTGAAAGATATCCACCCAATGAAAGATCTTAAAGACCTTATGGATGATGGTAATATAGAGATAAATTATTCTTGGTTAAATAAGAGTGAGTTAAAGGTCGTTATGCTTTTTCCAGGTGGAATAACCACCATTCTATTTAAGGAAAATGTATCGGGTACAGAGGTTACTGATATCGATGATCCTGATTAATGAGAAGGGATTAGCGCTTGATACCCATAAAGATACTCACCCAATATATCAACGGTTGGCTAACCCCTTATCAGAGCCAACCAACCCCTAAACCTCAGCTTTCCAGCTTCATTACCTGATTCACCGTTCCGCTGTAACCCGTTTTATCAATAGATTTCAGCAACTGATCAACGTTGTATCCTTCTGGCACGATAACCTCAGCTTGTTTGGTTTTTAGCGATGCTTTCGCCTTAATCACACCATCCGTTTTACGCAGTACCTGATTAACTGAGGTAACGCAAAGCGGGCAGGTCATGCCTTTTACATCAATGACGACTTTGACATTTTCCGCATAAGTTAGCGGAGAGAACAATATCAGAGCAGCAAGTAGTAGCCGTTTCATTCAGAACCCTCAAAGAATTCAAATATTGCAGGTAAAACAAAAGGGTAAAACTGGAGCATCAAGATAATGGGTACGGCAATCCAGTACAGCCATAAAACGTGAGTCCGAGTTAAGCGACCGGTGCAGAAGGGTTTCTTCGAGAAATAGAGACGCCAGAACCCAGAGATGATAAGACCAAGAGAGAGCACTATCATCGGGAACTGAAGCCATCCTAATTGCTCAACGCCGGAAAGACTCGCAGCGGATACACCGAATACCAGATAAATTAGCGGCCCTATACAGCATAAACTCGATGCTGCGGCAGCGATGATGGCTGCCGCTAGGGTGGCTAATGTACCTCTATTACTGCTCTTTAGACTGGTAGTCATAAGCAAAAACTTTAGGTTCGTAATAGTTAACGGGATCGCCATCGACTTCAGCATAAGGGTAGCCAAAATTATTGATTGGCGCTTGTTCTGCATCAGGCGAGAGATCGAAATCTCGACCGAAGTTAAAGCCGACCCAGTTCATTTCCCAGTTACCAAACAGATAGTCGTTTACTGCCTGAACGCTAGGGTCTTTGTGCTCTTTCTTCTCTGTCAGACGCATTTTGGTGACATCTGCTGGATCGGCAGGTAACCAACCATATCCCGCCAGATAGAACATAGCGCGGCAATGCTGCCCACCACTGACGTTAGAGACACCATTGGCGTCTGCGCTGCCGAAAGCTGTTTTGGAATATTTATCCAGCTTGATAGATTTACCTAAGCGCACACCAAACATTTCACGGGCAGGAATGCCAACGGCACGACAGAGGGCAACGAATACGGAGTTAATATCGGTACATTTACCGCCAAGCTTTCCGCTTTCTAGAATCGTGGCAACATCACCTGTGCCGCAGCCAATGACATTATTATCACGGAACATATTAGCGCTGACCCAGTTATAAACGAGGCGGGCTTTCTTCAGTGGGTCAGTTTCTGTACCGACAATTTTATCCGCAGTCTGTTTGACGATACCGGTAATAGGCATATGTGCTGTGGCGAGCAGATATCTCTCTACATCGACGGGGTAACGAAGGGTGGTTGGTGCTTTGTAAGTTTTTAAATCCCCCTGCTCTGCAGGTTCCCAATCCAGCGTTTCGATAACCATCTCGACGGTCATCTCCATCTTTCCTTTAGCATCTGGCCAAGTAGCAAACAGTGTTTTGGCGCCGTAGCTGTTATCTGCGGTGATATAAGCTTCTTTATAGTTACCGCTGAATGTCAGTTTACGTAGCTGCTGAAAATGCGTTTCTTCTGGTATGGGTATCCATAATTTTACAACGCCGGAAGAGCCTTCTGGCGCATGGACATCATAAGTCTGTACTAAGGTGAAACGGCGGCGACCAGTGGTGGCACATTGCTCTTGTGTCTTAGTTGTTGTGGTCGCCATTGCTGGGGTCATTAAACCTGCCGTCGACAGAATTGCTGCACTTTTAAGAAAGCCGCGTCTTTTCATTATGTAGACCTTTATCTGGTGTCTGGAATGGGGTGCTTCTATGGATGACTGGTGTTGCCGCGAATGGAGCGCGAGAATGGCATTATCTAATTAATGAAATAGGGTATCAAGTGAGAATAATTAGTGTTCTGTATTGGGAATAGGGAATGAAGGTGTGATGAAAATGCTCATGCAATGTTGTGTTAAATGATGACGGTCGAGCACTCTTTATCTAACAGTAAGTTAGGTGGATAGACTCGACGTATTAGCTATCTGCTTAAAACGTTCATATTGTGATACCAATATCTAATTTTTTCCTCTCCGGGATTTAAGCGCATCATGATCGGTGTACTCACGTTCATCTCAGCGCCCTGAAATAGCCAAACGTGAAGCCATAAGACTCAGACTTTATTGTTTGCTGTAATACAACCCACACACATTTTTAGACAGGATTATTTGTGAGTTTCAATAATATCTAATGTTGGACATTCACGTCTGTAGGCTTTGGAAATCACCTTGTCGGTAATTAAGGTATCTATCTCATCTAATGTACAGATCTTGCTAAATGCGTATTGATCAAATTTGCTGGAGTCTGCGAGTAATATTTTCTTCTCTGAAACTTGCAACATGACCTGTTTCAATCTGGCATTAATTTCATTGCCATCACGAACGCCGCTGTCGGTATTGATGCCTTGGCATGAAAAGAAAAACGTGTTGATTTGAAAATTTCTGATCATGCTTTCTGCGACAGGGCCATGAAAATCATCATGCCGAGTCGAATATTCTCCACCTATACCAATAATTCGTACTTTCTCTCGGCAGGCTAGAACCTGAATTATCTTTACTGAGTTGGTGACAACGGTGATTTCAATATCGGGTATTTGGCGGGCTAGAAACCAACAGGTACTGCTGTTATCTAAGAGGATGCTGTCACCAGGCCGGATAAAACCGAGCGCATTTTTGGCTATCTTTGCTTTGATATCTGGGTGTTCTTCGGTTCTTTTTCGAAACGATTCTGCTCGGTCTATCGTATCTCTGCTGTAGCCTGAATCTTTTACATCAATGGGGTGAGAGTTGTATTCATCAATAGAGACGGCTCCGCCAAAACTGCGAATGAGCTTTTTATCACGCTGTAACACAGTAAGGTCACGGCGGATAGTTTCCTGAGAAACCTTACATAATACAGATAAATCAGTAACTAAGGCGGAACCATGTTCTTGTACTTGTGCACAGATAATCTTATAGCGTTCAGCCTGTAACATTGTTTATCCTCGTATTATTTAGGGTGTAGGCGACCATATGGTAGAGGTATCATCATATTTATTTGAGTTTAGTTCAGTGACTGAATTCAAGAATTAATGAACGAATGTGTTGTTATTACTATTTTGTGATGAATGTCTTATTATTTGATGATTTTATTTTGTTATCTTTTTATTTTTATTAGTAATCAAATTGATAGGTGTATCGCCTTTTTCTTTCTTTATCTTTTTTAAGTCAAAACAACACAAACGGACATAATAATATGTGATTTTATCCTCTGTTTAATTTTGAATATGACTAAATTGGCTGACTTAATAAAAAAGAAACTTTTAAGTTGGTGCTTTTTTCATTAATTTAGTGTGTAGGAAACTCTATTTTAAATTTATACGCTCTCTGTAGGAATATCTCTTTTCCGCTATTTAATAAGAAAAAATTAATATTGCTTAAATTGAATTTAAAATAAATAAGAGATCATCTTCTTAATATTTATCATATTGTTACATATGAACCCATGAGGTTAATTATGCTTGAACAGTTAAAGCAGCAGGTATTAGAGGCAAATTTAGCGTTGCCGAAACATCAGTTAGTCACATTTACATGGGGAAATGTGAGCGGTATTGATCGCCATGCTGGGTTGGTAGTGATTAAGCCTTCTGGTGTGGACTATGAAACGATGACCGCAGACGACATGGTTGTTGTGGAGCTGGAAACGGGGAGAGTGGTGGAGGGAAGCAAAAAGCCTTCATCTGATACAGAGACACATTTGGTTCTCTACCGTGCCTTTCCTGAGGTGGGAGGAATTGTTCACACTCACTCTCGCCATGCCACGATATGGTCACAGGCAGGTAAGGATCTCTCCGCACTAGGAACGACTCATGCAGATTATTTCTATGGTTCGATTCCTTGCACCCGCCGTATGACAGATGCTGAAATTCAAGGTGAATATGAGAAAGAAACAGGTAACGTGATTGTGGAAACCTTTCAACATCTTGGTTTGAAAGCAGCAGATGTTCCGGCGGTTCTGGTTAATAGCCATGGGCCGTTTGCCTGGGGTAAAGACGCGAATAATGCGGTGCACAATGCAGTTGTTTTAGAAGAAATTGCGTATATGAATCTGTTTACTCAACAGCTTTCTCCTGATGTAGGCAGTATGCAGCAAACTCTGTTGGATAAGCATTATTTACGCAAACACGGTGCTAAAGCTTATTACGGGCAGTAATCTGGGTAAGTTGGCCTATTTCATAGAATGTGAATAAAATCCCTCGTTTCTTTCTGAAAGAGGGATTTTTTGTTTTTTTGCCTTAATCAGTTTCGATTTTTGAATGTTTCCGAGAGTCTTTCATCGTGGCATAAACCAACGGAGAACAGGCAATACAGACGGTGACATACCAGTAATAACCGCTCTCCAAGTGATAGTCGATAGGGTTTAATAGTAGTAATGCACCACAAACACATACAATTATGCAACATAATTGAAATGAATAAATTTTGTAAAAGAGGCAATAAAAAACGCGCTATAGAAGCGCGTTTAAAGGGAGGAGGGAGGGAGACGCTACCGTATTTCTTTAGGTCTCGTTAATGAGAGGTAATCCAAAATGCCACCCAATATAAAACCAGATAGGCAGAAGAGAGCACCAGCCGTCAGTATCTCAGAACCTATGCCCTCAGATGTGATCTGAGACGCGAATGCCATCAGTAGGCCGTGCTCAGGAAAATAGCTATTAACAACGTAATTGTAGATATAGGTTAGTGCGCTAAGTACCAGCATCCCACATCCCAGTTTCAGCAGCAATAAAGCAAAGCTATAGCCGTCTGAGAACTGTGTTCTTCGTATAAAACTGTCCGTTTTCTGCGTGTATTCCAGCGTTTTCTGGCAGATGGCAAGCAGTATTAAACCGGGGATCGCGGCGATGACAGAGAACAGATAAAACAGTGGCCATCCATGTAGCTCGACGAACCAGCCAGCCACTGGGCCAACATAGACTCGGCCGACAGAAGCTAAGGCCGAAATGAGAGCAAATTGTGTTGCGGAGAAAGATTTATTGCACAGTGTCATGAGCAGTGCAACGAAGGCTGCTGTGCCCATACCACCACAGATGTTTTCAACAAAGATGGCGGTGCCCATAGTGAAAATATTTTTATCTGTGACAGCGAGGATCCAGTAACCGAAGTTTGAAACCGCCTGCAAAATACCAAACAGCATTAGCGCACGGAAGAGTGAGAGCTTTCTCATCAATACGCCGCCATACAGTGCACCAAGAATCGTTGCGAATAACCCTAGTGTCTTGTTTACGATTCCGACCTCATCTGCGCCAAAGCCAACGCCTCGAATGAGGAAAGTTGTGCTTAGGCTGCCAGCAAAGGCATCCCCTAACTTGTAGAGAATTAGCAGCATCAGCAGGAGCCAAGCGTTATTACGGCCGAAAAACTCCTTCATCGGTAAGACGATGGCCTGCTCTAAACTTTTGGGTGCAGGGGCGTTGTTGCTGGGTTCCGGTGCCATCAATGTGCCGATAATACCGAGCGCCATAAATGCAGCCATGAGCCAGTAGGTCTCTTGCCAGTTGAGCCATCGGGTGGCAATCCACAGTGCTAGCCCGCCAGAAACCAGCATGGCAACACGGTAGCCTAATACGGATATGGCAGCGCCTGTCCCTCGCTCTTCCGCTGGGAGTAGGTCGGTTTTATAGGCGTCAAAAACGATATCTTGCGAGGCAGAAAAAAACGCAACGAGTGTCGCCAGTAGCGCTAACCACCACAGATGCGTGGTTGGGTTGAGCATCCCCATGGTGAAGATTGCCACGATAAGCAGGAGTTGAGTTAGGAGTAACCAGCCACGCCGACGCCCTAAAAACGGTGGCGTGTAGCGATCCATTAATGGCGACCAAAGGAACTTAAAGACATAGGCTTGTCCGACTAGGGAGAAGAAGCCTATGGTTTTTAGGTCAAGTTTGGCTACTGTCATCCACGCTTGTAGTGTACCGGAGGTTAAAGCGAGAGGTAGCCCTGAGGCGAATCCAAGCAGCAGTAAAACGGCATAGTTATCGTACTTGAAAATCTTTGAAGGCTGGCTGGATATGGACATAAGGTAGATGTTTCTCACCATGCCCCTCTATCTGTTAGAGGCATGGTCTTATTATTGTCAGAGTTAGTTAGCGTGCGTTCTGTTTAATGAATTCGTGCACGCTGGTGTCTTTGGCCATATCTGCGATGACATCGCTGAGTACAGAAGTGACGGAATCTGCAATTTTCTGGTTAGTGGCAGAAAATGCGCCTTGAACATTGTAGGTCGCACGGTAGTTTTTCACGTGTGAGCTGCCGTTAGGTGCTTGTACTTTTATTGAGATATCTGCACTGGTGGTGATGTTGAAACGCACATTGCCTTCTTGCACGTTAGCAAAGAGCTGGTTGATCACGACCTGTAATTGAGGGCCGTTGCTCGAACCTAACATATAACCGCGTGCGGTCATTTGTTTTTCTAATACTTCCTGCATAAGAAAACGTAGGTCGCGGGAAGGGTAGAGCGAAACCAGTTGGCCATCACGCTGTATTTTTGCTAGCGCGGTGTCTGTACGTTGGTCTTGGCTGCTGATGTTGATAGTGATCCCCATCAGGCCTGGATCTTGCTGTGGTTGAGCGATAGCTGGGTTGATATTGAGCGTATTATTACTTGCGGCACAACCAGCCAGCAGTGTTATCGCTAACAGAGGGAGCAGAAATTTTTTTAAGAGAGTCATAGTCGTACCTCAATTCATGATTCTCGTTATCATATCACTGCAAAATTTACGTGAAAGGGGTAGTTCGTAAGAATTTTGCGTGGAGCTGCCCATTTATTCCACTGTATAAGTATTTTGTACCCCAATCGGCTACAATTTTCGCTGTTTTTAACTCTTCCAGATGTCGTTATGCCTTCTGGTATCGGTGTGTGAAATAGATTTATAGCGGTCGCTCTTCACGTTGTAGGCCGTGTCACTCACTTGATTGCTTTCTCTTTGAGGCTAGAGCCGGTGCTGTTCAAACACCTTGGCGCTTTCTTATGTAACTCGAATGAGTTAGGGAGTATTGAAGCAATAAAGAGAAATTTATTATGAAAACTCCATAAATAATCAAAAGAAGCTAACCTTGAATAAGGGTACAGCTCTCTGTATTAAGGCAGAAAGGAGATGTCTATGGTCCGCGAACAAATAGAAGCAAAATTGAAAGCTGCGTTTGAACCGGTCTTTCTCGATGTGGTAGATGAGAGCTATCGTCACAACGTTCCGGCTGGTTCAGAAAGTCACTTTAAAGTGGTTATTGTCAGTGACAAGTTTCAAGGAGAACGTTTTCTTGTTCGTCATCGTTCTATTTATAGTGCATTACTAGAAGAGATGACGGGAGGCGTTCATGCTTTGGCGTTGCACACCTATACGGAAAAAGAGTGGAAAGGGTTACAGGATACCGTTCCTGCGTCACCACCTTGCCGTGGTGGTGCAGGCAGCGTGGCATAGCTTTTCTGATAAGGGTGCTTTCGAATCAAAGCGGTAGTGAACTTTTAAACAAATTAATTGACTGAGTAATGATAAAACGGCCTTGAGCCGTTTTATTTTTGGGTAAAATTTGAGCGCGATAGCGTGATGTTGTTCGTGAAATGAAAAAACAGTGTAAATAAGCGGCTGTATCCCGTATTGCTGTTCTCGACTCATCAACATTGCATCGCTATAATGCTGCGTCTAATTTTCCGGACTATATTCGGGATGCTTCTGGCAACGAGGAGTTCGCGAACAATTTGAGCGATGATTCCTGTTTCTGCGAAGTTGTTTTCAAAATAGCGCCCTTTGCTTTGCGGAGGCTCTGTTTTGAGAACAACTTCCAGGAGTTGACCGAGCACTGTGATTTTTTGAGGTAACAAGATGCAAGTTGAAACCACCCAAGGCCTTGGTCGCCGTTTAACGATTACTGTTACAGCTGACAACATCGAAACAGCCGTGAACAGTGAATTGGCAAATGTTGCTAAAAAAGTACGTATCGACGGCTTCCGCCCAGGCAAGGCACCGAAGAATGTTATTGCTCAGCGTTACGGTGCTTCCGTACGTCAAGACGTGCTGAGTGATCTGATGCAGCGCGGTTTCGTTGACGCAATCATCAAAGAAAAAATTAATCCAGCTGGCGCACCTAAGTATTTACCGGGTGAGTACAAACTGGGTGAAGATTTTACTTTTAACGTTGAGTTCGAAGTATATCCAGAGATTAAACTTAACGGTTTAGAAACGATTACCGTTGAGAAGCCAGTTGTTGACGTTAACGATGCTGATGTTGATACGATGCTGGATACTCTGCGTAAGCAGCAGGCGACTTGGAAAGATGCTGATCGCGCTGCTACAGCGGATGACCGCGCTACAATCGATTTCACTGGCTCTATTGACGGTGAAGAGTTTGAAGGCGGTAAAGCCTCTGATTTCGTTCTGGCAATGGGCCAGGGCCGTATGATCCCAGGTTTTGAAGAGGGTATCGTTGGTCATAAAACGGGTGACGAATTCACTATCACTGTGAATTTCCCAGAAGATTACCATGCAGAAAACCTGAAAGGTAAAGCTGCTAGCTTCGCTATCGTTCTGAAGAAAGTAGAAGAGCGTGAGCTGCCAGAGCTGACTGAAGAGTTTGTTAAGCGCTTTGGCGTAGCAGACGGTTCAGTTGCTGGCCTGCGTACCGAAGTGCGTAAAAATATGGCTCGTGAGCTGAAAGGCGCTATTCGTAACCGTATTAAAACTCAGGTTATTGATGGCCTGCTTGATGCTAACCAAATCGATGTTCCTGCTGCACTGGTCGATGGCGAAATTGATGTACTGCGTCGTCAGGCTGCACAACGTTTTGGTGGCAATGAGCAACAAGCGTTGGAATTACCACGTGAGCTGTTTGAAGAGCAAGCGAAGCGCCGTGTGTCAGTTGGCCTGTTACTGGGCGAAGTCATTAGCACTGAAGAGCTAAAAGCGGACGAAGATCGTGTTAAAGCGCTAATCGACGAGATGGCAGCTGCTTACGAAGATCCAACAGAAGTTGTTGAGTTCTACAGCAAAAACAAAGAGCTGATGAACAATATGCGCAATGTTGCATTGGAAGAACAAGCTGTTGAAGCCGTACTGGCAAAAGCCAAAGCAACAGAAAAGGCAATGACATTCAGCGAATTGATGAATCAAACTCCGGCTGAATAATGCTTTGTCTATACTCTAATGAATTCAAGTAGGGTTAATAGGTCTACCACTTGGAATATAACGAGTATAAGGGCAGTTGAGATTTGACTTGATTTCAACTCTTCTGCTAACTATGGCCCGGATGAGTTTTGTCACCGGGCCATTTTTCTATTAGGAGACGGCAAATGTTATACAATGGTATAGAAGGTCAATCTGCACCTAGCATGGCTCTAGTTCCAATGGTGGTGGAACAGACTTCCCGTGGAGAGCGTTCTTTTGATATTTACTCCCGGCTGCTGAAAGAGCGAGTGATCTTCATGACAGGTGAAGTTGAAGATCATATGGCTAACCTGATCGTGGCACAAATGCTGTTTCTGGAGGCGGAAAGCCCAGAGAAAGATATTTACTTGTATATCAACTCTCCGGGTGGTGTTGTGACCGCAGGCATGTCTATTTATGACACCATGCAGTTTATCAAACCTGACGTTAGTACAATTTGCCTTGGACAAGCATGTTCCATGGGGGCATTTCTGCTTAATGCTGGGGCAAAAGGTAAACGTTTCTGCCTGCCAAATGCTCGAGTGATGATTCACCAACCATTGGGTGGATATCGTGGTCAGGCGACGGATATTCAGATTCATGCTGAAGAGATGCTGAAAATTAAGCGCCGCATGACTGAGTTGATGGCAAAACACTCAGGTCAGCCAGTAGAAAAAGTGGCTAACGATACTGAGCGTGACAGATTCTTATCTGCTGAGGAAGCGGTAGAGTATGGTTTGGTCGATGGAATAATGACCAGTCGCGACTAAGCATTTATACTCTAAATAATCTGAGTAACAGGAAAAATGCGCATACAAGATGCATTGTGTGTAGTGAAGAGTATCCTCAATGGCTCTGTTACCTAAAATATGATGAGTATAGACACTAAATTAATGAGGTTTACTGATGACAGATAAGCGCAAAGAGGGATCAGGGAAGTTGCTGTACTGCTCTTTCTGCGGTAAGAGCCAGCATGAAGTTCGTAAGCTGATCGCCGGTCCGTCAGTGTATATTTGTGATGAGTGTGTTGACTTGTGCAACGACATTATTCGCGAAGAGATTAAAGAACTGGCGCCGCACCGTGAGCGCAGCGCATTACCAACACCACATGAAATTCGCCAGCATCTTGATGACTATGTTATCGATCAGGATCAGGCTAAAAAGGTTTTAGCCGTAGCGGTTTATAACCACTATAAGCGCCTACGTAATGGCGATACCAGTAATGGTATTGAGCTTGGTAAGAGTAACATTCTACTGATTGGGCCTACCGGTAGTGGTAAAACCTTGTTGGCAGAAACATTGGCTCGTTTCCTTGATGTTCCTTTCACGATGGCTGATGCCACCACGCTGACAGAAGCGGGTTATGTCGGTGAAGATGTAGAAAACATCATTCAGAAGCTGCTGCAAAAATGTGATTACGATGTTCAGAAAGCACAGCGTGGGATCGTTTATATCGATGAGATTGATAAAATCTCCCGTAAGTCTGATAACCCATCTATCACGCGTGATGTCTCCGGTGAGGGTGTTCAGCAGGCTTTGTTGAAGCTTATCGAAGGGACTATTGCATCTGTTCCACCTCAGGGTGGTCGCAAGCATCCGCAGCAGGAGTTCTTACAGGTTGATACCTCTAAGATTCTGTTTATTTGCGGCGGTGCCTTTGCTGGTTTGAATAAAGTTGTCGAGCAGCGTTTGAATACCGGCACGGGAATCGGCTTTGGTGCAAAAGTTAAAGGCGAAGCGGATAAAGCGACTGAAGGTGAATTGCTAAGCCAAATAGAGCCGGGCGATCTGATTAAATTTGGTCTGATCCCTGAGTTCATTGGTCGTTTGCCAGTTCTTGCTACGCTGAACGAGTTGAGCGAAGACGCACTGATTCAGATTTTGTGTGAGCCGAAGAATGCGTTGACCAAGCAGTATCAAGCACTGTTTAGCCTTGAAGGTGCAGAGCTTGAGTTCCGCGATGAAGCGTTGACTGCTATTGCTAAGAAAGCGATGGAGCGTAAGACGGGTGCTCGTGGTTTACGTTCTATTGTTGAAGGTGCTCTGCTAGATACAATGTACGATATTCCATCTCTGGAAAACGTAGAGAAAGTTGTCATCGATGAGTCTGTTATCGAGGGCGATTCTAAGCCATTGCTAATTTATGGTCAGCCAGAAGCGCAAGCATCCGGCGAATAAACAACCAATTGATTCAATAAATGGCACCAAAATGGGGGATTTTATCCCCCATTTGTTTTTCCTCGCATTCTTGCCGTTGAATGTCATATAAACATCCCCATATACTCTTCAGAAATACTATTTGGTGAATCACTGAAAAATGATTTTGAGGTGATTCAGTTAACCTGGCGGAAGCTAAACAAAGAGAGAGTTCTATGAACCTTGAGCGTTCCGAACGTATAGACATCCCCGTACTGCCGTTGCGCGACGTGGTGGTTTATCCGCACATGGTGATCCCACTGTTCGTCGGCCGTGAGAAATCAATCCGGTGCCTTGAAGCCGCGATGGATCATGATAAAAAAATCTTACTTGTTGCGCAAAAAGAAGCATCAACGGATGAGCCGGGCGTTAACGACATGTTCTCCGTCGGAACGGTTTCTTCTGTATTACAGATGTTAAAACTCCCTGATGGCACAGTAAAAGTGCTCGTCGAAGGAGGCCAGCGTGCACGTATTACAACGCTGAAAGATGATGGAGAGCATTTTACTGCTCAAATAGAATATTTAACCTCCGAACCGATTGAAGAGCGTGAGCAAGAGGTCTTGCTCCGTACTGCGGTCAATCAGTTTGAAGGCTATATTAAGCTGAATAAAAAAATTCCACCGGAAGTGCTGACATCGCTTAACGGCATTGATGATGCCGCACGTCTGGCCGATACCATTGCCGCCCATATGCCGCTGAAACTCAGCGATAAGCAGACAGTATTAGAGATCCACGATGTTACCGAACGTCTTGAGTATCTAATGGCGATGATGGAGTCTGAAATCGATCTGCTACAGGTTGAGAAGCGTATTCGCAATCGTGTTAAAAAGCAGATGGAGAAGAGTCAGCGAGAGTACTACCTGAACGAGCAAATGAAAGCCATTCAGAAAGAACTCGGTGAAATGGACGATGTACCCGATGAGATGGAAGCGTTAAAACGCAAAATCGACACGGTGAAAATGCCAAAAGAGGCGCGTGAAAAGGCCGAAGCTGAGCTACAGAAATTAAAAATGATGTCACCAATGTCTGCTGAGGCAACCGTTGTACGTGGCTACATTGACTGGATGATTCAGGTTCCTTGGAGTGCCCGTAGCAAGGTTAAGAAAGACTTGCGCAAGGCTCAAGAAACGCTGGATATGGATCACTACGGTCTAGAGCGTGTGAAAGATCGCATTCTGGAATATTTAGCGGTGCAGAGCCGAGTCAGTAAGATCAAAGGCCCAATTTTATGTTTAGTGGGGCCTCCTGGTGTGGGTAAAACCTCTCTGGGTCAGTCTATTGCTCGTGCTACAGGTCGTGAATATGTGCGTATGGCACTGGGTGGCGTACGTGATGAAGCGGAAATTCGCGGGCATCGCCGTACTTACATTGGTTCTATGCCGGGTAAATTAATCCAGAAAATGGCAAAAGTGGGGGTTAAAAATCCACTCTTCTTACTGGATGAAATCGACAAAATGTCTTCGGATATGCGCGGTGATCCGGCTTCAGCTTTGTTAGAAGTGTTAGATCCAGAACAGAACGTTGCCTTTAACGACCACTATCTGGAAGTTGATTACGATCTTTCTGATGTGATGTTTGTTGCTACATCTAACTCTATGAATATTCCAGCGCCTCTGCTGGATCGTATGGAAGTTATTCGTCTCTCTGGTTATACCGAGGATGAAAAGCTCAACATCGCTAAACAGCATCTACTGTCTAAGCAAATTGAGCGTAATGCGCTGAAGAAAGGTGAGATAACGGTAGATGATAGCGCTATTATGGGCATTATTCGTTACTACACTCGTGAAGCAGGCGTTCGTGGTTTAGAACGTGAGTTGTCTAAGCTTTGCCGTAAAGCGGTCAAAATGTTGCTGATGGATAAGAAACTTAAGCACATTGAGATTACTGAGAAGAACCTGAAGGATTTTCTTGGCGTTCAACGCTTCGATTATGGCCGTGCAGATAGTGAAAACCGTATAGGGCAGGTGACGGGGTTGGCATGGACTGAAGTCGGGGGCGAGCTGCTTACTATCGAAACAGCATGTGTACCAGGTAAAGGCAAGCTGACTTATACCGGTTCTTTAGGTGAAGTTATGCAGGAATCTATACAAGCGGCATTGACCGTGGTGCGTGCAAGAGCGGAGAAATTAGGCATCAACGCTGATTTCTACGAAAAACGCGATATCCACGTCCATGTACCTGAAGGGGCAACGCCGAAAGATGGGCCAAGCGCAGGTATTGCAATGTGTACCGCGTTGGTCTCCTGCTTAACAGGTAACCCTGTGCGTGCTGATGTGGCCATGACGGGTGAGATCACTCTACGTGGTCAGGTATTACCTATCGGCGGTTTGAAAGAGAAACTGTTAGCAGCACACCGTGGCGGTATTAAAACGGTGCTCATTCCAGCAGAGAATGAGCGTGATCTGGAAGAGATACCGGATAACGTGAAAGGTGATTTAGATATACATCCAGTGCATCGCATTGATGAGGTTCTCTCTATCGCACTACAGAATCCTGTATTCGGAATGGAGATCGTCACTACAAAATAGTGACCGAGTGCAAAATCCTTAGATAAACTCTATGCTGGCAGCTCATTTCGAGCTTGCCAGCATTTTTTTGTGCCGTTAACTTATACTCTTGTTGGGTATTGGTAGGATGAACGCTCCGTTCTCTCCACTGTACCCAACAAGGTCTATATAAAAATGAGCGTGGCTATTCGATGGATTGTCCTCGAATAGCGATAGTTTTTTAGAGGGGATGATAGAGTGAATAAGTCACAACTGATCGATAAAATTGCTGTAGGCGCAGACATTTCAAAAGCGGCAGCTGGCCGTGCATTAGATGCGATCATTGCATCTGTTACTGAGTCTTTACAGGAGGGCGATCAGGTAGCTCTGGTTGGCTTTGGTACTTTCGTTGTACGTGAGCGTGCTGCTCGTACTGGCCGCAATCCACAAACAGGGAAAGAAATTAAGATTGCAGCAGCTAAAGTACCCGCTTTCCGTCCGGGTAAGACATTAAAAGACTCAGTAAACTGATTTCAGAGTTAAATAACGCATATCTGTCAAACTATTTACCTGACGTTAATGCGTTGGTAGGGTAAAATGCGAAGCGCATCGTAATGATGCGCTTTTTTTATTATCGAAACTATTTAAGTTCGTCCAATGATCCTTACGGTGTTGGGCATACATTTTTATTCGTCATTACAGCGGAGTGTTGCCACACTATGATGGAAAAGTTACGCACGGCTGCTAACAGCGTCGTGATCAAAATTATCTTCGGTATTATTATTCTGTCATTTGTCCTAACAGGCGTTGGCGGCTATCTGGTTGGTGGTACGAAAGACTATGCGGCCAAAGTCAACGGAGACAAGATTGATATAGGAAACTTTGAACAAGCAGTGCAAAGTGAGCGGATACGCTTACAAGAGCAGCTTGGCGATCAATTCTCTGCTCTGGCAGGAAACGAAGATTATATTAAGCAGATGCGCCATCAGGTTCTGAATCGCATGGTCGATGATACGTTGCTCGATCAATATGCGGTGAAGTTAGGCCTTGCTGTTAGCGATGAGATGGTTGAACAACGCATTCTTACCTTCCCTGATTTCCGGACTAATGACAAATTCGATAATGCTAAATATCAGAATATCATTGCTCGTATGGGGCTAACGCCTGATCGGTACGCGCAATATATTCGTCAGCAGATACTGAGCCAGCAACTTTTACAGGGCTATGTGGCGACAGATTTCAGACTCCCAGCAGAGACTCAGGCAATTGCCGCGCTGGTTTTGCAATCGCGTGATATTCGCTTAGCACAAATCAACATAAAAGCATTAGAGAGTAAGCAGACAGTAACAGATGCTGAGCTACAAGCTTACTATAAGAATAATGCCTCAAGCTTCATTGCACCTGAGCGGATTAAAGTTAGCTACATTGAGCTAGATGCAACAAAATTCTCAGATCAGGCAGCAGTGACGCCAGAAGATATCTCTAATTACTACACAGAAAATAAAGACAGCTTCTCTCAGGTCGAGCAGCGTCACTATCGCATCATTCAGGTTAAGACTGAGGCTGATGCCAAGGCTGTATTAAAGTCTCAGAGTGAGGGTGTCGATTTTGGTGAACTGGTTAAATCTAACAGCACCGATGCGATTTCTCGTAATGCAGATGGTTATCTGGATTGGGTCGATGCTGCGTCTACGCCTGATGAAATTCTACAGGCTAAGTTAACGGAAAAAGGCCAAGTTTCTGCGCCAATCAAGTTCAACAACCAATTTGTAATTATTCAGTTAGCGGATATCAAACCTCGGTTAACTAAGCCATTGAGCGACGTGCAGGCTGAGATTGCGAATAAGCTAAAACAGGATAAAGCGCTAGATGCTTACTATGCTGCCCAGCAAAAGCTAAGCAAAGGTGCGACGGATGATAATGAATCCCTGCAAACGGCAGAAGAAGCTGTGAATATGAAGGCGGTTGAGAGCGATTGGTTTACTCGTGATAAAGCGCCTGCAGCACTGGATTATCCACAACTGGTTCAAGCTATTTTTAGCGGCAAGCTGTTTGATACGAAAGGCCAAGCATTAGGTAACTCTGACGTTATTAACGTAGAGGGTGACCGTGCCTTTGTTGTCCGTGTTACGGGTTATGAGCCAGAGAAGACGAAAGCATTTGACCTCGTTCGTGCAGACATTGAGATGCTGGTTAAACGTAGTAAAGCTGAAGCAGATGCTCGTGCTCAAGGCCAGAAACTGCTAGCAGCATTGAATTCAGGTAAAGGTGATGCAGCTATGACGGAAGCGGGCTTAGCCTTTGGCGAAAAACAAGTTCTCACTCGTGAGTCAACCGACCGTCAGCTGGTTGATAGCGTATTTGCCCTGCCTCATCCGGCAAAAGACAAATCAACTTATGGTGTTGCCCAAGACAGCCAAGACAATATTGTGCTGATCTCACTAGATGCAGTGAATCAAGGGAAACTGAAAGACGATGAAGTGAAATTGTTTGCTGAGCAGTTGCAGAAAGGGAATAACGGCATTGTATTTGATGCATTACTTTCTACCCTGCGCAAAGAAGCGAAGATCGATGTTGGTGATGTGCTAGCCCAGTAATTAGAATACGCTTCGCAGCATAATGTAACGTGTTGCAAATTCAGAAGGCCGCTTTCGCGGCCTTTTGCATATCTGAATATCCCCCATTGTTCACTCATAACCTATTTGGCAATCTTCTATGACTATCAATGAGATAGTGATTACTACATAGCGATATAAGGAACCATAAATATGAACAATGTGAAAACTACAACCAGATTAACGACGGTATCCCATCATTTGCGGATGCTAGTAGGGTGTTTGTTATTCTCGCTTTGCTTACCAACGATGGCAACCGAGCCACAGGCCCAAAGTAATGAAGTCGTCGCCACGGCAGACAGTGTCAAACAGCAGTCAGCAGCGGCCTCTGTGGTAGAGGCCGGCATGGTTAATATCAACAGCGCGACCGTTGAAGAGTTGGTTGAGGGGCTAAAAGGGATTGGTACGAAAAAAGCGGAAGCCATAGTGAGTTATCGGGATCGCTACGGTGCTTTTAGTAGTGTTGAACAGTTACAGGAAGTGCCAGGCATAGGTCCTTCAATATTGGAAAGAAATTTACCTGCGTTAAAATTGTGATCTAACTCGCGGCTGTACAAGCTGGGGCCTGTGCAGCTAATGGCCTCTGCTATCCTAAATAGGCCTAATAGTTTATTAGGTCTATTTATCTTTATATCTGCTAGATGTGCGCCGTATCCGCGATATAAATGATATTTTTTCTCTTATTCTGGAGCTGCTACTTATCTATGAGCACAACAACGTATATTAAAGTTCGGGGTTATCATCTGGATGTTTATCAGCATGTAAATAATGCTCGCTATCTAGAGTTCTTGGAAGAGGCGCGTTGGCAATGGCTGGAGAATGTGAATGCTTTTCAGTGGCTACAGGAGAAGAATATTGCTTTTGTTGTTGTCAATATCAACATCAATTATCGCAAACCTGCGCTACTTGGGGATGAGCTACGCATAGATAGCCGAATACTACAACTCAATGGCAGAAGTGGTGTGATAAGCCAGACAGTAATAAAAGAACCGACCGAAGAGGCCATTGCAGATGCTTCTATTACGTTTGTTTGCATAGATCTTAAAACACAGCAGGTATTACCGCTTGATGGTGAATTGGGGCAGCATCTTACTGCTTTGCATGAAAGTAAATCTCGTTAGAAGGGCAGTTCCACATGGCTATGTTGGTCACTGTAAGGCTGTTCTATTTTTTTATATAAAAAAAACTGATACCTTAAACACGAAGCTATGAATAAGGTATCAGTCTAGGTTTGTTTTTTTATTGTTTGCTGTGTGTGTCTTCAATTGTAACCGTTCTTTTGTTGATCCTTTAATATCTAAACAATCATCCTTATCGCTTAGCATTAACAGATAACCTTCCAATGATATAAATCCTTTCTGTACTTGTGGAGATATGGGTTTCGTATGTTTGATAACTAAAGCTGATAGGTGCGAAGTGAAATATTTACCTAAACTTCATCAATTGAAAGTATTTCAAGAAGTTATACGTTGTGGCAGTATTCGGTCGGCAGCCCGAGCGATGAACCAATCACAGCCAGCTTTAACACGTAGTATGAGAGAATTAGAACATTTGTTGGGGACTACACTGATGGAACGTGGTTCCAGAGGTATTGTTTTAACTGAAGCAGGAAAAACTTTCGCTGCGCGAATTCAGTTGATCCTCGGCGAACTCGACCGTGCCGTAGATGAAATTGAACAGATAAATAACACCTCTGAGGGAAGTGTTATTATGGGGTTCTCTTCCCTGATAACAACCACCATATTCCCATCTGTATTGGAGCAGTTCAAAAAGAAGTTTCCGAAAACGATTATCTCAGTTGTTGAAGGGCAGCTTTCATCACTGTTGCCTGCTATGCGGGCAGGGCAATTAGATTTTGCGATTGGCACTATGTCTTCAGATGTTTCACTGACCGAATTTATCGAAGAACCTCTGTTTAGTGCATCATTTGGCATTATTGCTAGAGATGGGCACCCGTTGATTAACAGCACGTCATTAAAACAGTTACATGATGCGAAATGGTTTCTGCCTTCAACTGTGATGGGATATTACAAAAATTTGGAGTCATGGCTGGTCGCGTTATACGGAGAGCTGAAACACGCACCAGTACGTAGTGATTCGTCTATGCTAGCTCTTCAGCTCATTCTAAAATCCGATTTTATCTGTGTTGCAGCCAGAGCATCTTTGTCGGCGTTTGATATGGAGGGCAAAATCAAGATGATGCCCATTACTGACCCGCTGCCCAAAGCAGATTACAGTTTGATCTATCCAAGAAAGACCCCTCTGACATTATCTGCTCGTCGCTTTATCGATGTTTTCCGTTGGGAATGCCAAAATATTGATTGGTACGCAACGGGTCTAGAGAAAAGGGAATAAGTGTATTTTCTGTTTTTCAAGATGTAGGAATATCCTACATCTTGGTCTTGAGACACGCTGTCGCTTAACTTAATCCTGTCTTCTTTTTCAGATCGAGCATTACTGCTTCTTTATGTGACATGTACTGCTCCAAGCCATTTTGACGTAAATGACAAGCTGGGCACTCTCCACAGCCATCGCCTTGGATGCCGTTGTAGCACGTCAATGTATTATGGCGAATCGTATCCAAATGGTGATAATAATCGGCCAGCGCCCAAGTTTCGGCCTTGTTGAGCCACATTAAAGGCGTTTCGAAACGAATGTTGCTTGCCATGCCCAAATTAACGGATGCATTGAGGGATTTTACAAACTCATCACGGCAGTCGGGATAACCGGAAAAATCGGTTTCACACACACCAGTAATCACGGCCTCGGCTTCGACTTGATAGGCATAGATGGCAGCCAGCGTCAGAAATAGCACGTTTCTACCGGGTACAAAGGTGTTTGGGATGCCATTGTTTACCTGAGTAGGGACGGGAATATTGTCGCGGGTTAGGCTGCTGATTGCTAACTCATTCAAGAGTGTGGCATCTAACACTTTATGTGCCTTAACACCTAACTGTTTTACCAGTTTCTCAGCTACCTCAATTTCTGCGCGATGGCGCTGCCCATAATCAAAAGTAATACAGTGTACTTCCTGATACTGCTTCATTGCTTGAATAAGGCATGTCGTAGAGTCTTGGCCTCCGCTAAAAACGACAACGGCACGTTGCATAATCTACCTCTTTGGCAGGCTTTATCTAAAGCCTGATTGTGGAATAAGTCGCACACCCATGTGTGAGTAGAACAGAATAATAACGTTAATCCAGCGGTGGCGGTAACCACGCTTGGCAGAAATCAAACCAACCATAAGCCGTTAACTTTATACCATTAACACCAGGCGGTGTAATGAGCTGGTATTGGTAGTTAAACAGCGGTGTAAAATAACTCTCTTCCATCAGGTGCTGATAATAAGTACGCAGTGCCTGAAAACGGGCTGACTCGATGGCATTTTGCTGTATTGCGAGTAGTGTCTCTTTGCACTGTAAATACTCATCTATTGGCAAAATAGCTTGCCATAATAGGTCATGCCGCAACCAACTCTCTAGCGTTGCCTCTGGTGCTTCACCGACCATTTTGTCCCCAAGAATGAGGTCAAACGCGTCTAACTGCTCCGCACTTTGCCAGCGCTTCTCTGCGGAATAGGTAATTTCAAGTTCGCAATCAAGCACCGCTAGAAGGTCCCGTATTTTTTCTGTTATTGCATCTAGCTCAACAGGGGGATTGTAGAGGAGGCGTAACTTGTTAGGAAAGCGAATATCTGAATGCGCTTGATCATACTCCGTTGCTGGGCGTGGCCAGCCTGGTAGCAGCTCATCGCAGGGGGTAATCGCATTATGATGTGCGGCGAGATGAGTATGGATGTTGGCATGGCTGATTACTGCTAACAGCCTTCTGGCTTGCTGTTGATTAAGGTTTTTACGCTGAAGATTTATGGCGAGATAGCAAAACCCTAAGCTGGTACTGCTTTGCATTGGTCGCTTTTCTGCTTCTTCCTGTTGCCCAAGCGTGATTCTGATAGGGTGCCTGCAACTAAACTGAGGGGCTTTGTGAAAGAGTTCAGGAGAGATCCAATATTCAATCGCCTCAATAAAGGGGCGTTGCAAATGGTAATAGGGATGTGGCTCTATCCGCCATAGCGTTGGGCTTTGAATGGCCATCTTGAATGCGCCCGCCCCGATTTCGGGATGCTGCGGGTGAGTTAACCGGCAAGGTAATTCTGCAAGCCGATGTGCTAGCCAATAATCGGGTTGCTTAAGTGTAAATCTCAGACAGCGAGCGTGTGGCTGGCTCATCTCTTCGACATTGCTAAAGCAGTGTTGGCTAACGGGATGCCTGCGTAGCATATTTAGCGCTTCTAAAATCTGCCCCACTTCCATGGGTTGCCCGTTATGCCAACGAAGCTGGCTACGTAAAAGAAAATGCCAACGTAGGCCATCCTTGCTGATTTCCCAATGATGAGCGAGATCTGGCTGGGGTTCTGAACAACCGCTAATAAATTGAGTGAGACCTGCATAGATAGTCTGAGCCAGATGCTGCTCAGCACGACCAGTTAGCGTCAAAGGGTAAGGTGTTTCTAAAGGGCGGTAAAACGGAATGCGAAGCGTGGGTGTATTTGCTTGCCATTGCCCACCCATATGGGGTGCTAGCAGGGTCTGTAACTGATGGGGTTCTAGCTCTGTGAGCTGAAGTGCGCTCTGTCTGTCGCCCCGTTGTAAGAAGCGTTGTAATAAATCGGTTTTTAACCGTTCAGGGTTTTTAAGACAAGTGAGCGTAGCGCGCTTACCTCTTCCGGCTTGAGATTGCCAAAGAAGCCAGCCAGACTCCTGAAGCTGTAATAAAAGTGTGCGAGTATGGCGTTCACTACAGTAGAGAATAGTCGCCAGCTCGCCTACAGTGGTGAGATAGGGCGCACTCCCTGCTTGCAGATATAAGCGTTGATATTGAGTTAATCTGTGAATGAGTCGCATAATAAAACCGGAACTATTTAAATGAATTGTTCACTATTACTTCCGCAATACTCAGGCCATACTGCATCAATTGGAAGAGAAATGCTATCGAGAGGAGAAGGCATGTACCAGCTAGCTGCATTTGATATGGATGGAACACTACTTGGGCCAGACCACCTAGTTGCACCAGAAACGCTATCCACGTTACAGCGGCTTGCCGACAGCGGCGTAAAACTGGTTTTTGCTACGGGTCGCCACCATCTCGAAGTACAGATGATCCTCAAGCGTTTAGGGCTACAGGGCTATATCATCGGCGGTAATGGCACACGGACGCTGGATTATCAGGGAAACCACCTAGACAGTGTCGATCTGCCTGAAGATGTTGCGACAGAAACACTGAGCGACCGTTGGCAGACTCGGGCTAAATCCCATGCTTTCTGTGACGAAGGCTGGATTGTGGAGTTTGCTCAGCCGGAGGTGTTGATTCCTCATCAATTCAGCGGGTTTCACTATCAGATTATGAAGTTTTCTGATCTGGCTGGGCAGGGCATCAGTAAGGTGTGTTTCAGCAGTGACTACGATGAGTTGACCAAACTGGAGCAGAGACTGATTGCACATTTTGGCGAACGAGCTGATCTCTGTTTCTCCTCGTCGACATTTTTAGAGGTTCTGCCGAGGCATTGCAACAAAGGCACCGCGTTAACAAAGCTGTGTGAATCTATTGATATCCCACTCTCCCGCTGTATCGCCTTCGGGGATGCAATGAATGATAAAGAGATGCTAGAGAGTGTCGGGAAGGGGTGTGTCATGGGAAATGCGCTGCCCCGTCTAAAAGAGAGTTTGCCGCATTTAGAAGTGATTGGCTCATGTAGTGAGCAGGGCGTTGCGCGTTATCTACAACGCTTATTTCTGTAACCCTGATTGCAATAATACATTTTAATCTTTTGAGTTTGTTACACGATATTGGCTGCGTTCACCTAGTTTTACTTGTTCCCCCGAATAGTAAAACGTTTTTTCAGCACACCGGGCAGGCTATCCTCCCCGGTCTTTTTATTGATCAAAGGTCTTGTAACTGTTGGGTATAAGGGGCGAGAGAACCAATGTTATTAGCCACCCACTCTGTATTGTAATAGGTATCCAAGTAGCGCTCGCCGCTGTCACAAAGCAGTGTCACGATAGCGCCAGTTTCCTTTTTCTCTCTCATCTGTTTGGCGAGTTGAAGCGCACCCCACACATTCGTTCCTGTTGATGCCCCTACCTTTCTACCTAGAATGTTGTGCAACCAGTGAATGGTGGCGATACTGGCGGCATCTGGTACTTTTATCATGCTATCGATAACGGCAGGAATAAAAGAGGGCTCGGCGCGTGGGCGGCCAATACCTTCAATGCGGCTGCTTTTTTCCCCAGTCAGGCTGCAATCGTGGTTCTGGTAGCAGTCATAGAAAACGGAATGCTCAGGGTCAACAACGACCAACTGCGTATCGTATCCCTGATAGTGAATGTAACGGCCTAGCGTTGCGGAGGTTCCTCCCGTGCCAGCGCTCATAACAATGTACTTCGGCGTTGTGAAGGGTTCCCGTTCCATCTGGCGAAAGATACTATCTGCAATATTGTTATTGCCACGCCAGTCAGTGGCTCTTTCAGCGTAAGTGAACTGATCCATATAGTGGCCGTTTAGTGTCTTGGCTAAATGTTCGGATGCAGCGTAAATCTGTGATGAATGCTCAACTAAATGGCACTGACCACCGTAGAATTCGATTTGTTCGATTTTACGTTTGGCAGTGCATTTGGGCATGACAGCAATAAAAGGTAGGCCTAATAACCGGGCAAAATAGGCTTCCGATACGGCGGTACTCCCAGAGGAGGCTTCGATAATAGTCGTGTCCTGATTTATCCAGCCGTTGCACAGACCATATAAAAAAAGTGAGCGGGCCAAACGATGTTTCAAGCTACCTGTCGGATGAGTACTTTCATCTTTTAAGTAAAAATAGATGCCGGGAAACTCGGGCAAACTGATACGAATGAGATGAGTATCAGCAGAACGTTGGTAATCTGCATCAATCTCGCTGATAGCGTTTTTTACCCAAGTACTTGTCATCGAAGTAGCCTCATTTAGATAAAGTCACAATGAGAGTAGATTAACGGTATTGATAGGGAAAAACGTTTCTATTTTTCCTTTCTTTGCGCTATTTTGTAGAAAATTATTCTAATGAGGTGCGTTATGCTAGATAAAATTGACCGTAAGCTCTTAGGGTCACTTCAGCAGGATTGCACTCTGTCCCTACAGGCGCTGTCTGAAAGCGTAAATCTAACTTCAACACCATGCTGGAAACGTTTAAAGCGTCTAGAAGATGAAGGCTATATTCGTGGGCGAGTAGCGCTATTGGATAGCGATAAATTGGGGTTAGCACTCACAGCATTTGTCATGATCAAAACACAACATCATAGTAGTGAGTGGTATCAGCAATTTGTTCAGGTGGTAGAGCAGATGCCAGAAGTTTTAGCTTTCTATCGTATGGCTGGTGAATACGATTATCTGATGCAGGTGCATGTGGCTGATATGAAAAGCTACGATAATTTTTATAAGAAGTTAGTGAACGGCGTTAAAGGTTTAAGCAATGTAACGTCGAGTTTTGCAATGGAAAAAATCAAATATACGACGGTGCTGCCTGTACCTGAGTAGTGTCATTTTACGCCACATAACTTTATATCAAGTCATGTAGAATTGAAGCATGTGCTGAATAAGCGGATATCGCTGCATATGTTTTTGCACTATATCGATCGCCTCTAAAATATGCCTGATGGCAACATAATGGAATAAATCTGGGTGAGACTGTTTGTACAACTCGGCTGGTATTTTCGCCGGGAGTGGCGCCGTTACCTTGGTGCGGTTACGCTGCTTATTATTATTGCTGTGTTACAACTCCTTCCTCCCAAGCTTGTGGGCATCATTATTGATGGTGTAAGCACAGGGACAATGAGTACAAAGATGCTGCTAGCATGGGTCGCGTTGATGCTGTTTACGGCGTTGATTGTCTATCTCTTACGCTATGTATGGCGAGTATTGCTATTTGGGGCATCTTACAAATTAGCCGTGGAACTGCGTGATGATTTTTACCACCAGCTAAGCCGCCAACATCCTGGTTTCTACCTTCGCTACCGTACTGGTGACTTGATTGCTCGTGCAACAAACGATGTTGACCGTGTGGTGTTTGCCGCAGGTGAGGGGGTACTTACTCTCGTCGACTCATTGGTGATGGGGCTAGTCGTCCTGTTTGTGATGAGTACACAGATTAGCTGGGAACTAACCTTACTTTCACTGTTGCCGATGCCAGTTATGGCTATCTTCATCAAACGCTATGGTGATCAACTGCATAACCGTTTTAAGACCGCGCAGGCGGCCTTCTCTTCTCTCAACGATCAAACGCAGGAGAGCTTGACCAGTATCCGCATGATCAAAGCGTTTGGCTTGGAAGATCGTCAATCAGAACAGTTTTCAAACATCGCCAAAGATACGGGTGAGAAAAACATGCGCGTTGCTAGAGTGGATGCGCGTTTTAACCCAACGATTTATATCGCTATCTCGATGGCAAACATGCTGGCTATCGGTGGCGGTAGCTGGATGGTGGTACATGGCAAATTAACGCTAGGTGAGCTTACCAGCTTTGTGATGTATCTGGGGCTAATGATCTGGCCTATGTTAGCACTGGCATGGATGTTCAACATTGTTGAACGTGGTAGTGCTGCTTACAGCCGGATAATCAGCTTACTGGAACTGGCACCAGAAGTGGTTGATGGTGAGCGCTTGCTCACTGATTGCCGAGGTGTTTTAGATGTGGATATTCAGCGTTTTAACTACGTACAAAGGGGCAACGATAACGAAGACAACGTAGAAGATGACAAAGTCACGCTACACGATATTCAGTTCTCACTGCAACCGGGGCAAATGTTGGGGCTATGTGGCCCAACCGGCTCAGGGAAAAGTACCCTTCTGGCACTTATCCAACGTCAGTTTGACGTGACCGATGGCAAGATTTGCTATCAAGGTTTCCCGCTCACCGAGCTTAAGCTGGATGATTGGCGGGCGCGCTTGTCTGTGGTTAGCCAAACGCCATTCCTCTTCTCTGATAGCGTCGCCCGTAATATTGCATTAGGCAAGCCGGATGCCACTCAGGAGCAGATCGAAGAGGCAGCCAGACTGGCCTGTGTGCACGACGATATTCTGCAACTTCCTCAAGGCTATGAGACTGAGGTAGGAGAGAGAGGGGTCATGCTATCCGGTGGGCAGAAACAGCGGATCTCCATTGCCCGTGCACTGCTGTTAGATGCTGAAATTTTGATTCTGGATGATGCACTGTCTGCCGTTGATGGCAGGACTGAGTTCCAGATATTGCATAATTTGCGTGGCTGGGGTGAAAACCGAACCATTATTATCAGTGCCCATCGACTATCGGCTTTAACTGAAGCCAATGAAATCTTGGTATTACAAAAAGCGAGTGTCTCCCAGCGTGGAACCCATAATTTTCTTTCCCATCAAGCGGGTTGGTACAGCGACATGTATCGCTATCAACAGCTTGAGGCTGCACTGGATGAAGAAGAGAGCGAAGAGGTAGCCAATGCGTAAATTTCAACATATTTGGCCGACGCTTAAGCGACTTTTTTCTTACGGGACGGCGTATAAAAAACCATTAACTCAGGCGGTATTACTCCTATGGGTTGCGGCTATCGCCGAAGTCTGTGGGCCGCTTCTTATCAGCTATTTCATCGATAACATGGTAACAACGGGCAATCTGCCGTTGGGGAAAGTGATAGGGCTGGCTGCGGTTTATCTCCTGCTACAAATATCAGCGGCATCTCTTAATTACATACAGGCTATCCTGTTTAACCGTGCGGCGGTGGGCGTGGTACAGCGCTTACGTAGTGACGTGATGGATGCTGCACTGAGGCAGCCGTTGTCTTCGTTTGATACTCAGCCTGTGGGGCAACTTATTTCACGAGTGACTAACGATACGGAAGTGATTCGAGATCTCTATGTCACCGTAGTCTCTACCGTGTTGCGCAGCGCGGCATTGGTGGGGGCGATGTTGGTTGCTATGTTTAGCCTCGATTGGCGGATGGCGCTTATCTCTATCTGTATCTTCCCTGCGGTAATGGTGCTGATGGCGCTATATAACCACTACAGTACGCCAGTGGTTCGTCGGGTGAGGAGCTTGTTAGCGGAGATAAATAACGGTTTTAATGAAACCATCAATGGCATGGGTGTCATTCAGCAATTTAGGCAGCAAGAGTGGTTTGGGAAGAAGATGTTGGATTCTAGCCGCTCTCACTATCACGCCCGAATGAAGACACTGCGGCTAGAGGGGTTCTTGCTTCGTCCGTTGCTCAGCCTGCTGTTTGCCGTGATATTGAGCGGATTGCTGTTGATGTTTGGGGTGAGTCCGGCAGGTAGCGTGGGGGTTGGGGTTCTGTATGCCTTTATCAACTATTTGAGCCGCTTGAATGAACCGCTTATTGAACTGACTTCACAGCTGACCATTTTGCAGCAGGCGGCGGTTGCAGGTGAGCGTATTTTTGAGCTGATGGATGCACCGCAGCAGCATTATGGTGAAGATGCTCAGTTGCTGAAGAGCGGGAGTATTGAGGTTAATGACCTTACGTTCTCATATAGAGAAGGCCGAGCCGTCTTACAGCATATCTCGCTATCTGTGCCATCTCGTGGGTTTGTGGCCTTGGTGGGTCATACTGGTAGCGGTAAGAGTACGTTAGCTAACTTACTTATGGGCTACTATCCCGTTGAAAAAGGGAGTATCCGGCTTGATGGGCGTGACTTGATGGGATTAAGCCATGGCGCATTACGTCAGGGCGTCGCTATGGTGCAGCAGGATCCGGTGGTTTTGGCAGAGTCGGTATTTTCTAATGTGACGCTTGGGCGGAATATTGATGAGGATACGGTCTGGAACGCGCTTGAAACTGTTCAGCTAGCTGAGCTTGTGCGCAGTATGCCTCAGGGGATCCAGACTCATCTTGGTGAGCAGGGGAATAATCTCTCTGTGGGGCAGAAGCAGTTACTGGCCTTGGCGCGGGTATTGGTGCAGGCACCACAGATACTGATACTGGATGAGGCGACCGCTAACATTGATTCTGGTACAGAGCAGGCGATTCAACGTGCGTTGAGTATTGTGCGTGAGCACACCACGCTGGTGGTGATTGCGCATCGGCTTTCAACCATTGTGGATGCGGATTCTATTTTGGTTCTGCATCGTGGGGTAGCCGTGGAGCAGGGGACTCATCAGCAGCTTTTGTCTCAGCAGGGGCGGTATCAGCAGATGTATCAGTTGCAGTTGGCGGCGAGCCAGTTGAGCGAGCATGAGGATATAGGGGCTGACGCTGAGATTGGGGTTGGGGCTGGGTGATGTTTTTTTGCTCAGGTGTAGGGTTTCGGTAGCGGGTTTGTCTCCGTGTTTTCATATAGCACTTTCACTCGCTCCCGACTTAAGGGGCCGCCGCCCCTTAAGAATCCGGGCTTTTGGTGCTCTCTGGTCGCAAAATTGCGGTTGCTTCGCAACTTCCCTCGGCATCTCCTCCGATTGCGGGGCGGCGGGATTCGCCATTCATGGCTCATGCCCACCTAAATCGCGCGTCCTGCGCGATTGCCCCTATCTGCGGAGAAGACTCGGCGCAATTTCTGATGCTCGTTGGGGGTTGTGGGCATGATTGCATGCTTATGTTTTTTGGTGGTGTTTGCTCGAACATGGAGCAAGTTGTGGTCTTTTTGCACTATTTGGGTGCGTTAAGTTTGTTTGTGGTTCCCTTTCTTTTTTCTTTCTTGTCCTTTCCTTCTATTTTTTCTTTCATTTAACTGATTATTAACAATAAAAACATTTTGGCATAACCTTTGCTTTGTAAGCTTAAGTGCTGGTTTATGGCTTTGTCTTTCATCATTTTTTTGCGGGGGGTTATATGAAGCTTGTCACTGTGGTGATTAAACCATTTAAGCTTGAAGATGTGCGTGAGGCGTTGTCGTCGATAGGGATTCAGGGGTTGACGGTTTCCGAGGTGAAGGGGTTTGGGCGTCAGAAGGGGCATGCGGAGTTGTATCGCGGTGCGGAGTATAACGTTAACTTTTTGCCAAAAGTGAAGATAGATATCGCGATTGCTGATGATCAGGTCGATGAGGTGATTGATGTGATTAGTAAATCAGCCTATACGGGAAAAATTGGTGACGGGAAAATTTTTGTCACCGAGTTGCAGCGGGTTATCCGTATTCGTACCGGTGAAACCGACGAAAGCGCGCTTTAGCCATTGTCTGATGATTCGATGGGGATAGACTAGATGAAAAAAGTACTTCTGCTGTTACTTGCTGGACTGCCATTAGGGTTCTCTTCTGCCGTGTTTGCTGCCGATCCGGTTCTGGATAAGGCCGATAACGCTTTTATGATGATTTGCACTGCGTTAGTGTTGTTTATGACGCTTCCTGGTGTGGCTCTCTTTTATGGGGGGTTATTACGAGGAAAGAACGTGTTGTCTCTGTTAACTCAGGTGATGGTGACGTTTGCACTGATTTGTGTGTTGTGGGTGGTCTACGGTTATAGCCTAGCATTTGGTGAAGGAAACGCTATTTTTGGTAATTTAGATACCGCGATGCTGAAAGGTATTGGCGTCGATTCTGTTACGGGGACGTTTTCTCAATTTGTCCACGTCGCATTTCAGGCCTCTTTTGCTTGTATTACTGTTGCGCTGATTGTGGGCTCTTTTGCTGAGCGAGTGCGTTTTTCAGCAGTGCTTATTTTCTCCGTAATTTGGTTTACGTTCTCTTATGTTCCGATGACACATATGGTTTGGGGTGGCGGTTTTCTGGCTGAAGATGGAGCCCTAGATTTTGCTGGTGGCACGGTAGTACACATTAACGCAGCAATGGCAGGGTTAGTTGGTGCTTACCTTCTAGGGAAACGCTCCGGCTTTGGTAAAGAGGCATTTAAACCTCATAACCTACCGATGGTGTTTACAGGGACTGCGATTCTCTATATCGGTTGGTTTGGCTTTAACGCAGGCTCGGCAGGCGCCGCTGATGGTATCGCTGCGCTGGCCTTTATCAACACGGTGGCAGCAACAGCAGGGGCAATTCTTTCATGGATTCTGGCTGAGTGGGCATTGAGAGGTAAGCCCTCACTACTCGGTGCGTGTTCTGGCTGTATCTCTGGGCTAGTTGCTATCACACCAGCGGCAGGTACTGTCGGCGTAGGTGGTGCATTAATCATCGGTTTGATTGGCGGCGTTGCAGGGTTATGGGGTGTCGTTACGTTAAAGAAATGGCTACGCGTTGATGATACCTGCGATGTATTCGGTATTCATGGCGTATGCGGGATTATTGGGTGTATCGCAACAGGGGTATTCACTGCTACCTCTTTGGGTGGAACGGGTTATGCAGAAGGCGTGACTATGGGACATCAGGTTGGGATTCAGGCGCTGAGTGTCGTTATTGCACTAGCATGGTCCGGTATTGTTGCCTTTATCGCTTTCAAGGTGGCTGCTCTTTGTGTTGGTTTACGTATTCCTGAAGAGCAGGAGCGTGAAGGCTTGGACGTGAACAGTCATGGCGAAAATGCCTATAACCACTAGTTTGATATTTTGATAAAGATAAAGAAGGGAGCACAGACTATGTGCTCCCTTTATTTTTGTGTAATTCGTTCTTTCTATACTGTTGGTGGGAGATCGCGCTGGCGAATGACGCCTTCCTGCACGGTTGAAGCAACCAAAGAGCCATCTTGTGCATAAAATTGCCCGCGAACGAAGCCACGAGAGTTGGATGCCGACGTGCTTTCTACTGCATACAGTAACCATTGATCCATACGGAAAGGACGATGGAACCACATTGAGTGATCAATAGTGGCGACTTGCATTCCCGGCTCAAGAAAACCTTTGCCATGTGGCTGTAAAGCCGTTGGCAAAAAGTTGAGATCTGATGCGTAGCCTAGAAGGTATTGATGAATACGCAGATCGTCGGGTACAGCACCGTTGGCACGGAACCAAACATAACGCTCGGGTTCAGCAATTTCACCTTTTAGTGGGTTATGAAATTTAACGGGGCGCATCTCTATTGGCATGTCTTGTGTGAATTTGTCCCGCAGTTTTTCTGGTAAAAATTTTGCCATTCGGCGTGCGATATCGGTTTCTGATTTTAACTCATCGGGCGGCATGACGTCTGGCATCAGGTTTTGGTGCTCAAAACCAGGTTCTCCTCCCTGAAATGACGCTGTCATATAGAAAATAGGTTTGCCATTCTGGATGGCACTAACGCGGCGGGCGCTAAAACTGTGGCCATCGCGGAGTGTTTCGACATCATAAATGATAGGTTTTAGGCTATCACCTGGGCGGAGAAAGTAGCTATGGAATGAGTGGACATAGCGATCTTCTGGAACGCTCTGTTTCGCCGCATATAGCGCTTGCCCCACAACTTGCCCGCCAAATACCTGACGTAATCCCAAGTCTTGGCTTTGACCACGGAAGATACCTTCTTCTATTTTTTCCAGTTCTAATAGGTTTAGCAGGCCTTGTAGTGCGTTACTCATGATATATTTCGCCTCGTTAAGCATTGCGGCAGTGTGCAAAAAGTTAGGTGGCTCGTCAATATGGGCTATACCGGTTGCACTTGGCTTAAAGCGGTGTGCCTGCTGTATAGCACATTTTGGTACAGTCATATCTATGATAACCATAGCACTGTGCGTAAAGTGCATCGCTTTGTGCCCTTCGCAAACTTTTTAGTTGTTCAAAATAACTGTAGTGAGGAATTAATAATGAAACTTTGGAAAATGTTGAGTGGCGTAGCTTTGGCAGTAGCAATGGTGGGGTGTACGCCTGCAGACCAATCCAGTGTAAAAGGAGATAAAACAGTGCAGGCAGAAGAGTTACAAGTAACGGGCAGTGTCTTCTATCGTCAAAGAATTGCTCTGCCAGCTGAGGCGGTGGTGACGATTAAACTAGAAGATGTTTCTCGTGCAGATGCTCCATCTGTTGAGATCTCTAAAGTTTCGTTTGTGACCGCGGGTAAACAGGTACCTTTTGATTTCGTCCTACCTTATCGTGCAGAAGATGTGAAAGGTATGGCGCGTATCAACGTGAGTGCTCGCATTGAACTGAACGGCAAACTGCTATTTATCAGCGATACCGCACACGAAGTGATTACAAACAATAGAGGTAATCAAGCGAATGTGAATCTGGTTCAGGTGAAATAAAAAGCTGTGTTACCGCCCGTTAAGCGGGCGGTAAACTGTAAGGCTAAGGTTGCCATCGATACTGTTTTAAATTCACTCGTCCTTGAGCATTAAAAAGAATACCTTCCGCGAGCAGCAATTTTTGTTGCCGAAAATAGTCTGGCCCTGTTAGCGATATCCCACCTTGATGATTAACCACTCGATGCCAAGGCAGAGATCCATCTTTGGGCAAATTACGAAGGATAACGCCAACGTGACGGGATGAACGGGGAGAACCAGCCATTCTAGCGACGTCACCATAAGTGGTTACGTACCCTTCAGGGATCGAGGCAAGAATAGGGTAAACCTGCGGCGCTAAAATTTCGGTGATGGATGCCATCATCAGCCCTCAAGAAGAATATTGATGCGGTATTCTGACATAGAATCACGGGTTAGCCTTGCCCTCTATCTGCTATTTTTCCCGTGTTTTACTTGCTCAATAATGCACAATAAAACGGCGCTCGACGATGCCTGCCTTGCAATTCCGTTTCCCATCACACATAATGCCTGCCTCTCGAAAGAGGGCTATCAATGGAGGCTCTGTTGGTTCTCCCGCAACGCTAACTTGTGAACTCGGTCAGGTCCGGAAGGAAGCAGCCGTAACAGGCGACGTGTGTGCCGGGATGTAGCTGGCAGGGCCTCCACCAATTTTAGTACTCCGTAATTATTTCCGTTCTCTACGTATACTGCCTATCTTCTACAACACTCACTGGGATCTGCAATAACTGGCTTAATGCATCCGGTATCTCGCTGTTCAGCCCGATGTCATCGCTTAAACTTACCTGATTTATGCCACGCTCTGATCTATCAAACAGAATGATAGCGGATTCGATAAAATTATCTCTAAAGTAGCGGCGCTGGATCTGAATTTGAGCGAGTTCTGAACTGTCGACAAGTATTGCATCTTGCTGATTTGTTATACCCACACATTCTTTTTCTCTATCTAACCAGATGGCCCAACTCTGTGTATCAAGCTTTGCCGTTAGGCAGGTTGGTGCAGCGAGAGAGTCTGTATTGCGGGTATAGAAGGTATCGAGCCGTAATTCTCCGGGTAAGACTTTATAGTCGATAGCTTGTTCAAGGTTCATCTGGTCAATGTAGTCATTTTGCCGATAAGGTGTGAGATCAGTGTCATGCTCAATTGAGATATGTACCTGATGTCGGTACTGATGGCTGGTTGCGTCTTGGTAAAGTGAAATTTTTAGACTAGTGCGACCTTTTTTCCACTCGGATACCCAGCATGACGCACGATGGTCACGATAGTAAGGTTCCCCAAGAAAGCGACAGAGATGTCGTTCAATAGCGAGCCCGTTTTCTTCGCCTTCAAGACCGAGTGTGCACGTTACATAGAACGTCGTAATGGGAAAATGAGTCGGCTCAGGCTCTTTTTTTAAATATCCTCTGCCTTCAAAGAAAACTTTGTTGATACGAAGGCCATTGAGAATGACAACATCATCGACCCAATAGCTCATTTGGCGATAGTCTGGGTTCGGGGTTACGGTCGATTCACTATGAATAAAGGGCAGTTTTATCAGGTCGGCATAGCAAGAAAAGGGAAGCAGTGCATTGAGATTATCCAACCATAGACCTTGCTCAATGAAATCAAATGCATCTGTTTGATATTCTTCGAAATGGCAATCGGCGACAGGTTTTTTTATCCACAATACCAAGCTTTTGGCCTCTCCTTCATTTACCTGCTCTAAGTTTTGCAGAATGTCACGGTACTGAGAGGGGTCAAAACCAGGTGTATCGACTAACCAGATATCAAATGCATGATAATTTTTAGCGACAATAGGCACCCATAATGGCGATTTTCCGGTAGAGCAAAGTTCAATTTGAACGTTAGGGAGTGCATTTATATAACCAAATAAATGGATATTTATCTGCTCTATATCAGGCCGTGAAAAGGTTTGAATCTCTTTGCCTTGATGCGTGCTTACAATCGCGTTATTTCCATGAATTTTTACGGTGGCGCCATAGAAAGGATGAATATCAATATTGGGTTGGGCAGACTGCGTTTCTATTGTTTGATTAAGAATGCGATGAAACATTGACGATAACCATTTACCTATCACGTGTTGTCACTCCTAATTATCATCAGAAAATTACATTATTTTATACACTGTATATCACCTATTCTGCTCTGAGAGAGGAAAAAGTAGCGACGGCACTCTTAATATTGTGAGTGCTGAAATTATTTATCTTTTCATCGGAATTGTTAACCAGCTCAAGAAAACACCTTAAAGGTATTTCAAAGGTATTATTTGGTGGTATTGTAGATGGGTACTTTAACTAAAACGAAAAAGGACATTTTATGAGTCGCGTCAATTCAAAACTGTCATTCATGATGTTTATTGAGTGGTTTATTTGGGGGGCTTGGTTTGTACCACTTTGGCCTTGGTTGCATAGTAACGGTTTCACTGCCAGTGAGATTGGCTGGTCTTATGCTTGTACCGCTATTGCTGCTATTTTGTCACCGATTCTGGTTGGGTCGCTGACAGACCGTTTTTTTGCTGCACAAAAAGTCTTGGCTGTGCTGATGCTTGTTGGTGCCGTGCTGATGTTTTTTGCTGCTCAACAGACTGAGTTCCGTTTTTTCTTTCCGCTACTGTTAGCTTATACACTGACGTATATGCCGACGATTGCGCTGACCAACAGTATCTCTTTCTCTAACGTTGAGGATACAGAGCGTGATTTTCCCCGCATCCGTGTATTAGGAACGATCGGCTGGATTGCATCGGGTATTGCGTGCGGTTTCTTACCTCCGATGATGGGGTTTGGTGATATCTCTGCGACGAACATTCCGCTATTGATTGCTGCGGGTGGCTCTCTCTTTCTAGCTACTTTCGCGCTGTTCCTACCGAATACGCCACCGAAGAGCAAAGGGAAAATGAGTGCGAAAGTGATGCTGGGGCTAGATGCGGCAGTGTTGTTAAAAGATCGCAATTTCTTAGCTTTCTTTATCTGCTCTTTTATCTTCAGTATGCCTTTGGCTTTCTACTACATTTTTGCCAACGGTTATTTAACCGAAGTGGGAATGAGCAATGCCACGGGTTGGATGACGCTGGGGCAGTTCTCTGAAATCTTCTTTATGCTCGCACTACCTTTCTTTACCAAGCGATTTGGTATTAAGAAAGTGTTGATGCTGGGTTTGGTAACAGCGGCTATTCGCTACGGTTTCTTCGTTTACGGCGATGCCGACCATATCTTCACCTACGGCTTACTCTTCGCGGGTATCTTGCTGCATGGTGTGAGCTACGACTTCTACTTTGTGACTGCATACATCTATGTAGATAAAAAAGCCCCTGTGCACATGCGCACGGCGGCCCAAGGCTTGATTACGTTGGGCTGTCAGGGGATTGGTAGCTTGTTAGGTTACAGCCTTGGCGGGTATCTGATGGAGCGCATGTTTGCCTATACACCACCGCAAAACGGCCTAACGTTTAACTGGGCGGGCATGTGGGGTTTTGGGGCCATCATGATCGCCGTTATCACCGTGATTTTCTTTATCTTCTTCAAAGAGTCTAACACTGAGATTAAGCCGATTAATCTTGGAAAAGTGCATGGAGAGAATGAAGCGGAGAGCGGTAATAAAGAGGCTTCAGTGTCATAGATGCCAATGTGTCTATTGATACGTCATTGATGTGTATGTGAGCGATGTTTATTTTTATCTGCGGCAGTTTTAGGTTTAGGCAAAATTGCCGCAGTCAGTCATGAGAGGTTTGTATGTCAGTAAATAAAGAGAAGAGAATGTTGGGTGCTTTTTATGGCCAGGCTTTAGGCGATGCGATGGGGATGCCTTCGGAGCTGTGGCCCCGTTCTCGCGTGAAAGCACATTTTGGCTGGATTGACCGTTTTTTATCTGGCCCGAAAGAGAACAACGCTGCCTGCTACTTTAATGCTGCTGAGTTTACTGATGATACCTCAATGGCGCTGGCGCTGGCTGATGCCATCATGGAGTGTGAAGGCAAGCTTAATCCAGAGATGATTGGCCGTAATATTTTAAATTGGGCTGAGGGTTTTGATGCATTTAATAAAAATGTGCTCGGGCCAACATCGAAGATTGCACTAAATGCAATTAAAGCCGGTACTCAACTTGCTGATTTAGAGAACAATGGTGTGACTAACGGTGCTGCTATGCGTGTAGCGCCGCTTGGATGTTTGGTGCCTACCGGTTCACTGGATGATTTTATTCGCGATGTTGAGGTTGCTTCTAGCCCAACGCATAAATCGGATGTGGCAATCTCAGGCGCGGTAGTAATAGCTTGGGCCGTCTCTAAAGCGGTTGATGGGGTAAGTTGGGCGAGTATTTGCGATCAACTCCCAGCTGTTGCAAAGGCGGCTCAAGAGAAAAAAACGACGACGTTTAGTGCCTCTATGGCGGCACGTATCGAGATGGCGCTTAGTCTCGTGCGCTGCAGTCGCGGCGTAGAACAGTGTATGGATGATATTTACGATGTGATTGGCTGTGGTACCAGCACCATAGAGTCTGTTCCTGCGGCAATTGCAATGGTGGAGTTGGCACAGACAGACCCAAATCGCTGTGCGATTTTATGTGCCAATCTCGGTGGAGATACAGATACAATCGGCGCTATGGCGACGGCAATTTGTGGTGCTCTTAATGGTATAGATAGCATTGATGCTGCGCTGAGAAAGCAGTTAGACCAAACGAATAAGCTCGATTTTTCTCGCTACAGCAGTGCGTTTATGAAATTCCGTGCTGTTCGGGAGCAAGCTTATGGCAGCTAACCTTATTTGTGAGCGACTATCCTCTTTATCATCTAAGAGACAGGTGTGTGTTGTGGGTGCTGCGGTGATTGATGTTATTGCCGATGCTTACTCTTTACCTCACCGTGGGAGTGATATAGAACTGCACCAGCAGGGCGTTAATATTGGTGGCTGTGCGCTTAATGTCGCAATAGCGCTGCATCGTTTAGGTGTCGGTTCTCTTAACGCTCTGCCGCTTGGGCAGGGCATCTGGGCTGATATCATTCGTAACGCGATTGCCAATCAGGGGATTGAGACGGCATTAGCCGATGTAGAAGGGGAGAATGGTTGGTGCCTTGCTTTAGTTGAGCCCGATGGTGAACGTACTTTCTTATCCGTCAGCGGCGTTGAAAATAGCTGGTCTCCAGAGTTACTGGCCCGTTTATCCATAGCGCCCGATGCTTTGGTTTATATGTCTGGCTATCAGATTTCTGCGGATAGCGGTGAGGTACTTGTCTCTTGGTTAGAAACCTTGCCGGAGAGCGTAGAGATTTTTATCGATTTTGGCCCACGCCTTGCGGATATTAAAACAGATTTGCTCGACCGTATTATGGCTCTGCGTCCCATTGTTTCGTTGAATCGCCAAGAAGCGGAATACCTAGGCTTGAGTACTCAGGATGACAGTGTAGAGCAGTTTGCCTTGCGCTGGCGCGCGACGTGGCAATGCCCGCTTATTTTAAGAGTGGATAGTGAAGGGGCATATTTTTGCGAAGAAAAGCAGGCAGGTTGGCTCCTTCCATACAAAACAAAAGTTGTCGATACCATAGGGGCAGGGGATAGCCATGCTGGTGGCGTGTTATCAGGGCTTGCATCTGGTTGGACATTAGCAGAAGCTGTACAGCTAGGAAACGCTGTCGCGTCGTATGTCGTCAGCCATCGCGGGGGCGATAGTGCACCCTTCACACACGAACTACAGGAGTATTTGTCAGTTTATGAGAACCAGAGCTAGCCAGCGACAAATTTCTCTTACTTTGCGGCGAATCAAACGTAAATCGGTTCGTCGTAGAGTCCAGCAAGGGCGACTGTGGTGGAATGAGAATGAAGTCAACGTTCTTCCATGCTGTGAAACCATCCAACCTTCTTAAGGTAGGAGCCCCTCTCCCATGAATACCGGACAATAGTGAGTTAATCACCGTTGTCTGGTTTCATTCTCTATATTATCCCTGTATCAATATCTCCAGTAAAACCACTTTATTCTTCAGAAACAAATATATACATGTCACTTCGGCAGTGGTTGATACTGTACTCGATGGGATGGTTTTGGCTATCAAATGCAATCTGTTTGATAACTAGCACGGGGATAGATTCTGGTAATTTGATGTGTGCCTGAAATTCGCTGTCCGGCATTTTTGCACCCACACGGCTGATAGTGCGTAGTGGATTAATATTTTGGCTACGGAAATAGGCATAGAGCGATATATGAATATCATTGGCATCTTGAATTAGCGTAGCGGGAACGTAGGATTCTTCAATAGAGACGGGGTCGTCATCAACGTAGCGGATCCGTTTAAGCATAAAGACATCTGTGCCGGGTTGGATCTGTAGCTGTGCTGCAACGTCATCGCTGCTTTGAACGACACTTTTATTGAGCCAGAATGTATTTGGTTTCTTACCTCGCAAAACGACTTGTTGCGAGAAACCTTTGGCTTCTTTTAGGACATATTCGAATTTATCGCTGACGTAAGTGCCGTATCCTCTTGAACGAATAATAATGCCTTCGGTATCTAGTGACTCTAACGCTTTTCTTACGGTAATTCGGGATATGCCAAGGGATAACGTGAATTCGCGTTCACTGGGTAGAAAGTCACCCTGACGAAGAAGGCCGGACTGAATAGCTTGCTTGACTGTGTTAGCAAAGCGAAGATAGAGCGGTGAATTATCTTTCTGCTGGAGACGATGTTTTAATTCTTCAATGAGCGGGGTTGTCTTTGTCATATGGGTTAACTCGTTATATACCCTTCATACTTGAAGCTATTTCTGTTTACCTTTACTTGTATAATAACGCGTTTTTGATCTGTTTTCTTTATTAACCTTAAGAAAGCAAAAGGGGCAGTGTTTTCATATAATATCTATCTTATTGATAGCTATCACTATCCTGGGCTGCATCTGTAGCAATATATTCTAAGGATAGAAAATTAATGGTACTGAACGAATATATAAAACGAAGAAATTTAATTCAGAGATAGAAACAATGATTAATTAAATTGAGTTCTGAGGGAGAAATACAGAATATTCCCCTACTAAGAGAATGCTAAATATAGAAAGGTCAAAATGATAACGTCGCGCTTAGTATCCCATTCTTGCACAGGTCCCTTCGCCATTTAGGCAGGAAAGCAATTCAGCAGAGTCTTTATGCCATTTCTTTAATGCGTCTTTCTCAATGGTATAACTGGCAAACAGGTTTTCTGTATCATCAAGAAAAAATTCAATGTTCTCTGTTAACTCACTGTCTTCAGGATATTTTAGTAAGAAGAGCGTGTTAAATGAAAAAATATGTTCAATTAACTCAATAAGATGTAGGCTTTCTTGGGTGGTTTGATCATTAATGCTGCCATTTTCGCTATTTGCCAGCATAGATAACCCCTGAGTATAGAGATCCTTACAGATGAATTTTAGCTGCGCCAGATCATAATGTTTGGGGGTATATTCGTCCATTGGAACTCCTTTAGTGCAGCAAGCATATGGATTGACAAGGGTTTATTTATAATAATGCCAAAAAGCAACTGCAATATTAGATATTATACCAAAATATTTATGACAAGCACCGCTTATTATTGTGCTGATAATTATCTTAATGAATAAGACGGATATTTTTTATTACGTTAAATATAGTCATTAACTGTTATCACATTGTACGTTATCCTTGTACGTAAAATAATTAAAAGAGAGACGATTGAACTTTATTTAAGAGTTGATCCTGTAGAAGGTGAGGCATGGCGAGTTTATTTAGAATATAAAAAAGGCCACAAAAGTGGCCTTTTTTGAAATTAAAACATGTTAAATATCTTATTGCGGATGATTAACCAGATGCGAATGTTCTATGTCTTCGTTCTTCCGACTAAATCTGCGGCGAACCACAACAAAGAAGACCGGAACGAAGAATATAGCTAACAGCGTCGCTGTCACCATTCCACCGAGAACACCCGTACCTACCGCATTCTGTGCACCGGAACCTGCACCATTACTGATAACCAGAGGTAGTACACCGAGCATAAATGCGAGCGACGTCATCAGGATTGGGCGAAGACGCATACGAACAGCTTCGAGCGTTGCTTCTATTAGCCCTTTACCTTCTTTATCCATCAAGTCTTTGGCGAATTCGACTATCAATATCGCGTTCTTCGCTGAGAGCCCTATGGTGGTTAACAGACCAACCTGAAAGTAAACGTCATTATTCAATCCACGCAGGTTCGCCGCCAGAAGTGCACCAATGACACCCAATGGAACAACCAACATAACTGAGAACGGTATCGACCAGCTCTCATACAAGGCTGCAAGGCATAAGAAGACCACGATTAACGAGATAGCATACAGCGCAGGCGCTTGGTTACCTGATAGGCGTTCTTGATAAGACATGCCCGTCCAGTCATAACCAATCCCTGTAGGTAGCTTAGATGCAAGATCTTCCATCAATGCCATTGCTTCACCGGTACTCTTACCTGGAACGGCTTCACCTAGGATTTCCATAGATGGCAGGCCGTTATAGCGCTCCAAGCGAGGAGAACCATATTCCCAGTGAGAGGTGGCGAAAGCGGAGAAGGGCACCATCTGTCCTGAGCTACCACGCACGTACCATGTTTGAATATCTTTTGGCATCATGCGGAAAGGTGCTTCAGCTTGGATATAAACTTTTTTCACACGACCACGGTCAATAAAGTCATTGACGTATGAACCACCCAATGCTGTTGAAAGGGTTGAGTTAATATCACTGATAGCGACGCCGAGAGATTGTGCTTTCTCTTGATCGATATCGACACGGAACTGCGGCGTATCTTCTAAACCGTTAGGACGAACGCCCACAACGGTATCGTTGTGCTTGGCAACCATTCCCAAGAGCTGATTACGTGCATTGGTTAATGCTTCATGCCCTAAACCGCCTTGGTCGATGAGCTGAAAGTCGAAACCTGTCGCTGTACCTAATTCGATAATAGCTGGCAGGTTAAACGACATAACAAAACCATCTTTGATCGATGAGAATGACTTGTTGGCTTTCTCAATTATCGTTGGCACTTTATCTGGGCGCTCTGACCAATCTTTCAAGCTGGAGAAGGCGATACCTGTATTTTGCCCACGACCACTAAAGCCGAATCCGGCAACAGTGAAGACAGAAGCGATATTATCTTTTTCATCTTTCAGTAATTGAGAAGAGACCTGGTCGAGAACTCTTGATGTATTTTCCTGAGTTGAGCCAGCTGGGAGCTGTACCATGGTCAGGAATACCCCTTGGTCTTCTTCTGGTAGGAAGGACGTAGGAAGTTTAACAAACAGGTAGCCCATGCCGACGACGATCATTAGATAGATCACCAGATAACGGCCTGTACCACGCAGCATACTGGTCACGCTGTCGGTGTAATGATGGGTGCTCTTTTCGAACATCTTGTTAAACCAGCCAAAGAACCCGGTTTGAATACCGTGGTCACCTTTAGATACCGGTTTTAACATTGTGGCACACAGTGCTGGCGTAAGGATCATGGCGACCAGAACAGAAAGTACCATCGCGGAAACAATGGTAATCGAGAACTGACGGTAAATTGCCCCTGTCGACCCACCGAAGAACGCCATCGGGATAAATACGGCTGAGAGCACCATTGCAATACCGACCAGTGCACCTTGGATCTGCCCCATCGATTTACGAGTGGCTTCTTTTGGCGAAAGACCTTCTTCTGCCATGACTCGCTCAACGTTCTCGACGACCACGATGGCATCATCCACCAGCAAGCCTATCGCCAAGACCATACCGAACATTGTCAGTGTGTTTATCGAATAACCAAAGGTGGCTAAAACAGCAAAGGTGCCTAGCAGAACGACAGGTACGGCGATAGTTGGGATCAGCGTAGCTCGAATATTCTGCAAGAAGAGATACATTACTAGGAATACCAGTAAGATAGCTTCAATCAGTGTTTTTACTACTTCGTTAATCGAAATTTGAACGAACGGAGTTGTGTCATAGGGGAAAACAACTTCTAGCCCGTGTGGGAAGAAGGGTTTGAGTTTTTCCACTTCGGCTTTTACTAAAGCAGAGGTATTTAGTGCGTTTGCACCAGTTGCAAGGTTAATACCTAAGCCTGCAGCGGGTTTGCCATTAAAGCGCGCAATGAGGTCATAGTTTTCACCACCAAGTTCTACTCTAGCCACATCTTTCAAACGAACTTGAGAGCCATCAGCATTTACCCGTAATAAAATTTGGCTAAATTCTTCCGGTGTCTGCAGACGAGTTTGAGCAATAATAGAGGCGTTAAGCTGTTGCCCTTTGACTGGAGGGGTACCACCTAATTGACCTGCTGCAATCTGATTGTTCTGTACTTTAATCGCGTTGATGACATCCGTTGGTGTCATGCTGTAATTCGTCAGCTTAGTAGGATCAAGCCAGATACGCATTGCATACTGAGAACCAAAGAGTGTGACATCACCTACCCCCAACGTACGGCTGATAGGGTCTTTGATATTAGCAGCGACATAGTCTGAAATGTCATCCTGATTCATGCTGTCTTCATTGGAAGTAAAACCAAGAACCATCAGGAAGCTGCTGCTGGACTTCTGTACACGAATACCTTGTTGCTGCACTTCTTGTGGCAACAAAGGGGTTGCCAGTTGAAGTTTATTTTGCACCTGAACCTGAGCAATATCTGGGTCTGTACCCGATTCAAAGGTCAGGTTAATAGATACTGTACCCGATGAATCACTGGTAGATGACATGTACATCAAGTTATCGATACCGTTCATGTTTTGTTCGATAACTTGAGTAACAGAGTCTTGCACCGTTGATGCATCAGCACCAGGATACGTTGCCGCGATGGAAACCGTCGGTGGTGCAATCGTCGGATATTGTGCGACAGGCAGGTTCATTATCGATAGCATACCTGCCAGCATGATAATGATAGCCAGAACCCACGCAAATATCGGGCGGTCTATAAAAAACTTAGCCATGTATAATCGGCTCCTTTTGTAATGTCACTAATGCATATCGCGGATGAAGACCGTGTTGTTTGTTACTGTTTAGGCTCTGCCTTAGCAACATCAGCATTATCTTTCTTACTTTCTTCGACATAAGGTTTAGCTGTGACGGGTGCACCTGGGCCAATCTTCATTAAACCAGTAATGATGATTCGATCGCCTGAGCTAACACCATCTAAGACCAACCATTTATCACCAATTGTCTGGCCGACTTTGATCACTCTTTGTTCTACTTGATCAACGAGTTGTGGCTTGCCGTCTTTCAGAACATCTTTGCCTTCTTTGTCTTTCAAGGCCTTATTAACGACAACCATCGTTGTTGCTTCACCACGGGTGTTACGAGTGACACCGCGTTGCGGAATGAGAAGTGCATTTTGTTTTACACCTTCATCCAGAGTAGCTCGTACAAACATCCCTGGTAGTAGTACTTTTTGAGGGTTAGGGAAAATCGCACGAATGGTGATTGAACCTGTACCTTCATCAACAGTGACATCAGAGAACTCTAGCGTTCCTTTCTCTGCATATTTTGTCCCGTCTTCCATCGTTAGTTCTACGCTAGCCTTACCATCGACTTGCTTTAAGGCACCAGACGCCATCTCACCTTTCAGACGAAGAAAGTCAGTACTAGACTGAGTGACATCGACATAGATAGGGTCAAGTTGTTGTACTGTTGCAAGCGCATCGGCTTGGCCTGCGGTGACCAAAGCACCTTCCGTTACTGTTGATTTGCCAATACGGCCATCAATAGGTGAGCTAACTTTGGTATACGCTAAATTGATGCGAGCACTCTCTAGATTGGCTTTAGCAGCAATAACATCAGCATTTGCCTGACGAGCGGTGGAAACCGCGGTGTCATAATCCTGACGGCTGATATAGCGGGTGCCTAACAGGGGCTGATAACGCTTAACGGTTAGGCTAGTAATTTCAGCATTAGCTTGTGCTTTGGCAAGGTCGCCTTTGGCTACGTCATAAGCGGCTTTATAGACAGCGGGGTCAATTTGATAAAGTGACTCACCAGCTTTAATTTCGCTGCCTTCAACAAACTGTCGTTTAAGAATAATGCCGCCAACCTGAGGGCGAACCTCAGCAATACGATAAGATGCTGTGCGACCAGGAAGCTCTGTCGATACATTCAATTTTTCAGCTTGCAATGTGACAACGCCGACTTCTTGAGGCGGGGGGGCTTCTGCGGAGGCGGCTTTCTCATCACAACCTGTAAGTACGAAGCTGCCTGTGAGAATCAGAACGGCCGCCAGAGGCGTTAGCACTCTGTTCTTGTTCATATATAACCTCAATTTTATATTGGCAATGGGATGTCCACTGCTGCGCTAAATTAGACTGCGTGATATGATACAAACATTCACGAATGTATGTAAATCTTAAACCTTTGAATACCGACTCTTATGGCACGGAAAACTAAACAGCAGGCCCAAGAAACCCGTCAGCAGATACTTGATGCCGCAATACAAGAATTCTCTGTCCGAGGGGTATCGAATACCTCATTAAATGGCATTGCTACTGCTGCGGGTGTCACCCGAGGAGCCATTTATTGGCATTTTAAAAATAAAGTCGAGTTATTTAACGAAGTTTGGCAAAAGACTGAATCAAAGATAGATGATCTTGAGAAGCAGTATCAAGCAAAGTTTCCTAATGACCCCCTTAGAGTTATGCGGGAGATAATGATTTGTGTTCTGACATCAACAGCATCAGATCCTCGCCGTAGAGCGCTAATGGAAATTCTTTTCCATAAGTGTGAGTTTCTTGGGGAAATGGCAACGCTTAAAGAAGCGAGAAAAGAGCTCTATCACGCCACGAATGGCAGAATAGAAGCATCGTTGATTGTTTGTATGAAGCATGAACAACTGCCCGCTACGCTAGACCCAATACGAAGTGCAATTGTGATGCGAGCTTATCTAACAGGACTGATGGAAAACTGGCTTTTTATGCCAGAAACGTTTGACCTCAAAGAAGAAGCAAACACCATGGTCGACATCTTTATCGATATGCTGCGCTTAAGCCCCCATTTGCAGATTTCAACAACCTGATATAAGCCCTGCTTTTGTCATCGTCTGCTGAGTACGTTTTAAATACAACCGAGGTATCTACAATGCAAAAGATTTTAATTATCTCAAATGGTGCGGGTTACGGTAGTGAGTCTCTCTTTAACTCCTTGCGGCTGGCAATTGCTCTGAAAGAGCGTTCGGATGTTGCAGAGCTGAAAATATTTCTGATGTCTGATGCAGTGACTGCGGGTATAGCAGGACAGAAGCCAAGTGAAGGTTATAACTTACAGCAAATGCTAGAAATTCTGACTGCCCAAGGTGTATCTATTAAGTTATGTAAGACCTGTGCCGATGGCCGTGGTGTGAGTGGTTTAACGCTGGTTGATGGCGTAGAGATTGGCACACTGGTTGAACTGGCAGAATGGACCCTCAGTGCAGATAAGGTGCTCACCTTCTAATTTATTTTATGTTTAAGGCTGGTTTAGCTTCTTATTAGGGACGAGTGTTAAGCGGATAGCCAGCCTACATTTTGTGTGAATTCTTACTTCTTTGTGTTTCATTGTTACATTTATCTTTCAAACATATTTCCTATTCATTGCTATTCTAAGAGCGTAGTACGCTAACTTCCCCTCAGCTTAGAGTCTTAAATCGTGATGAATTGGCACTGTCATTTGCGAACCGCTGCACTTGTTGTAACTTTATTCTTTAGCTCATTACACCTCGGTATTGCTGCAGCTACTCAGAGCAGTAATGATGAGCTGGCCTCTCGCTCAGAGCTTCAAGACACTCTCTCTACTTTAGATAAACAAAAAACGCTCACACCCAACGATAAGCTCATCAAACAAGATATCAGCCGAACCCTTGCTTTGATGGATGAAATCGATCGGGTAAAAGAAGATGTGACCAAATTAAAACAGCAGGTTGATTTGGCTCCGGAGCAAACAGCAAAAGCAGTAAGTGGTTTAACGGCAATAAAAGAGGGGGCAAATCGGGTTCCTTCTAAAGCTTCTCTATCTGAGTTAGACATGGCGCAATTAGAGGCGCAGATGAATAGTGTCTTGGATAGCTTGCAAATAACTCAGGAGCAACTTGCGACATACAGTAGTCAGCTTATTGCTTTACAGACCCAACCTGAGAGCATCCAAAGCTCTATGTACAGTGCTTCACAGCGTATTCAAGATCTGCGTAATCAGCTTAATGGCGTACAGCCGGTATCTCAAAATACATTGCGCGATAGCCAGAAAGTGATGCTGCAAACAGAGTTAAGCTTGTTGAATCAGACAATGGATTTTCAGCGTAAGCAATTGGAAGCGAATACGCTGCTGCAAGATCTGCTACAGAAGCAGCGAGATTACTCAACAGAATATATAGGGTTACAAGAGCAGACGGTTCAAATCTTACAGGAAGTCATTAGCGAAAAACGACTATCGATATCTGAAGAGACGGTAAAAGAGGCGCAAAACCCTAACTCTGAAGAGATTCGAAATAATCCGTTGATTAGCAAGGCACTAAAGTTTAATGAAACCTTAAGCGAGCGGTTACTTACGTCTACTGAGAAGGCTAATACGCTGATTCAGAACAATATACGAGTAAAAAACTGGCTGGATCGCTCCTTACAGTCCGAGCGTAATCTCAAAGAGCAAATCTCTGTTCTGAAAGGAAGCTTACTTCTATCTAGAATTCTTTATCAACAGCAGCAAAATTTACCTAATGCATCATCCATTGCAGATGTCAGTAGCCGTATTGCTGATTTACGTCTGGAACAGTTCGATCTAAATCAACAACGTGATGCCTTGTTTCAAGGAACAACCTCTCTTGAACAGCTAGGCATGAAAGGTGACGAGCCAACCAATGCCAATATCAATAATGCGTTAAATAAGATTGTGGATGCACGACGAGAACTTCTCGACCGCTTAAATAAGCAGTTGGGGGAAGAGCTTCGTTTATCAATTAGTCTACAAATCAATCAGCAACAGCTTATAAATGTGAGTGGTTCTTTAGAGACGACACTGAAACAACAGATATTTTGGGTTAACAGCAACAAACCGATAGATTGGGTGTGGATAAAAAATCTGCCTAGTGAAATCAAAGGGGAATTGAGTTCGGTCAGTTTTAGTACGACGTTGAATGACGTGTTTGGCGGGATATTCAATGTGCTGTTTATCACGATCCCTGGGCTTTTAGGTATCGGGATACTTGTTTGGTGGCGAAGAGGCATTGACCGGAAACTGGCAAAATTGGCAGGTGAAATCGGGCAATTAAAACGTGACTCACAGTGGCATACGCCAGAAGCGATTTTCTTAACCCTGATTAAAACGCTACCAGTGACATTGGTTATTTTAGGCATTGGAATAATGCTAGCTGAAATAGATGAGAGCTTAGCTGGGTTTATCACGGAATTGAGTAAACGTCTGGCATTTTGCTGGTTGGTGTTGGGTGGGATTTATTATCTCCTCTCTTCTAGAGGCGTGTCTGAAGTTCATTTCCTTGTATCACCACAGAACGCCAAACTCTATCGACGGAAAATTGCCCAGTGGGGGCTAGCGATGGTTCCTCTGATTTTCTGGTCTGTGCTAGGTGAAAAATACCCGCTTAAACTTGTTGATGATGTTATTGGGCAAATAGTCATTATTGTGACGTTGTTGGTATTAACGGTTTTGCTGTTTCCTATGTGTCGTAGTAGTTGGCATGAGCGCGATAAGCATCCTGTGAGAATGTTTATTGTTGTTATTGTCACCTTAATGCCGCTAGTGCTATTGGGGTTGATGCTGAGGGGATATTTCTATACCACGCTTAAATTAGCTTGGCGCTGGATTGACAGTTTATATCTCTTAATGCTCTGGAATATCACATATGCGGCGGCAGTTCGTGGTTTGAGTGTCGCGGCCCGTCGTCTTGCTTATCGACGTGCGCTGGCTCGTCGGCAAAATATGACGAAAGAGGGCGCAGAAGGTCTTGATGCTGTTGAAGAGCCTCCGATGGGATTAGAGCAAATTAACCAGCAAACATTGCGGTTAACGACAATGGCACTGTTTTTGTTGTTTGCTTCTGTGTTTTATTGGATTTGGTCTGATGTGTTTACGGTATTCTCCTATCTGGATAGTGTCGCGCTATGGCATTACAGCACGGTGGTGGAAGGGAGTACTGTGTTACAGGCGGTGACACTCGGTAGTTTACTGATTGCTGTACTTGTGGTGATGGTTGCATACGTCATGACACATAACTTACCGGGTTTATTGGAAGTGCTCGTACTTTCCCGGATGCCATTACGGCAGGGAACCTCTTATGCGATTACCACGATTCTGAAATATCTGATCACTGCTATTGGTGTTGTTGCGGTATCAGGCGCGTTGGGGGTTTCTTGGGATAAGTTGCAATGGTTGGTTGCGGCATTGTCGGTCGGTTTAGGCTTTGGTTTACAAGAGATTTTCGCCAACTTTGTCTCAGGTTTAATTATCTTGTTTGAGCGACCAGTGAGGATTGGCGATACGATCACGATTGGTACTTACTCTGGCACTGTCAGTAAAATTCGAATTCGCGCAACGACGATCACCGACTTTGACCGTAAAGAAGTAATTGTGCCAAATAAAGCCTTTGTAACCGAGCGTCTTATCAACTGGTCATTGTCAGATACGGTTACGCGAATATTAATTAAGGTGGGCGTGGCTTATGGTTCAGATCTCGACAAGGTGAAAGAGGTTTTACTACAGGCTGCGAGTGAAAATTTAAAAGTGATGACAGACCCTGAACCTGTGGTTTTCTTCCTTAACTTTGGGGCAAGTACGCTAGACCATGAGCTGCGAGTCTATGTAAGGGAGCTGAGAGATCGCAGTGTCACAGTGGATGAATTAAATCGCAGAATAGATACATTGTGTCGTGAAAATGACATTAATATTGCGTTTAATCAGCTCGATGTTTATCTGCATAATCAGCAGGGAACAGAAGTACAGGAAATAAGCAGGGCGCTAAAACAACATCGGGATGATGAGATTATTTAATCCCCCCTTTACCAAAAAAATAAGAGCGCGAAAGGCGCTCTTATTTTTATACGTCACAACACTTTTTGTATTCAAATATTGATCAGTAAGCGGGATCTTGTTTTTGCTTGCGCAGTTTTTCCTGAAGATCTCTTTGCACAATATCGAGTGCTGCTAAAGCGATATTGGGGTCAATTTCATTGCTTTCTAGCAAATAAATGAGATCGACGGCAAGTTGAACTTCAGGTGGTGACTGCTCTAGAGGCATAGATATCGCCCTTAATTACTGATTTTTCTGTATACAGCAAGGACAATGATTGCGCCGAGGACGGCGATAACAATGCTACCAATGTTGAAACCGTCTACCGTTCCCATTCCCAAAAGAGAACTGATATAGCCCCCAACAAATGCACCGACAATCCCGAGGACAACTGTCATGATGAAGCCGCCTCCATCTTTCCCTGGCATAATCCACTTTGCTAGAATACCTACGATAAGGCCTAAGATAATCCACGAAAGTATACCACCCATGATAATCTCCTAATTGGTGCGTGTTATGGTAAATCAATAAATTTAACGCCGATTGATACAATTACGACTAAGTATCAAGACGACAACGGCGAATGTATATAGAGTATAGTTATTTCCGGAGCAACTAATATTTTTAAAATAGCTCTTTTTCACTTTAGTGAGTAAAGCTTATTTTGAGCTCCTTGGTTTGTGAGATAAATCTTAAATTAGGCGTAGTGCCCGTTCTCCCTTTTTTCTATGTAACGCTCAAGCCGCTGTAGTGCCTGCCTACAACGTGAGAGGCGCATTTCTAAGGCTGCAATTTCCCGTTGAGTTTGAGCCTGCTGAGCAAGGGTTTCTTGTGAGTTCAGAAGGCTTTCTCTGTCTTGGATCATCGCAAGTAAGCGACGCTCATAATCTTGGTGTTCGGCTAGACGCTGATAGATATCTTGCTGTTCACTTTTGACTGGCTCTTTCTTGCGTAAAGAGAGGGTGGCGAGCTCCCTTTTTAGGGCTTCAATTTGAGAGACAATTCGCTCAGCTAAAAATTCGACTTGAGTCAGATGGTTATTGGTTACTTCTTTTTGCAACTTGGCAAAATTGCCCTGCACCTCTTCTACGTAATTGCGCAGATGCGTGCCCCGGCAGTTAAAGAGCTTAATATCGAAGCGCGCCTGTGCCGAGGGGACTTCTTCTGTTTGCGACATCATATCGGCTATTTGCTGAACTTGCTGTTCTAGTACATGCAAGAGGGCGCTGGTATTCACGGTGTCACTCTCCGATTATCACATTCACGCTAGAGTGCCTCTTTACTGAGGATATGACAAGGCGGGCATGTTTTGTTGAAAGTTATCCTTATAGGCAGGTGCAAGTTTGTTTTCTGATTCGCTTAATGAGGATGCTAAGATAAGAGTGATAATCACTTAGGGATATTTATGGCTCGCTTTCTGCTTATCGCACTAGGATGGTTGGCCTTTGGCTTGGCATGTCTGGGGGCGATTCTTCCATTATTGCCGACAACGCCGTTCTTATTACTGGCGGCGTGGTGTTTTGCCCGAACATCGCCTAAATTTCATTATTGGCTGCTCTATCGCTCTTGGTTTGGCTCTTATATACGCCATTGGCAGGAGCATAAAGGATTACCGAAGGGAGCTAAGGCGAAAGCTATTTTGATGATTTTACTCACCTTTACTTTCTCTTTATGGGTGATAAATCTGTGGTGGGTAAGAGCAGTGTTACTCATTATTTTAACTTTCCTTTTGCTCTTCATGCTGCGTTTGCCCGTTATTGACCCACAGCAACAAAAAGAGCCTTGAATTGATCCCTCTGGTTGCAATTTGTAGTGAGTTTGAATAGATTTGTCCGCTTTCGTGTACAGCTCGCTCCTTTATTTATCAGGCAATGATTATGACAACTACTGAACAACAGCTTCAGTTAATTAAAGATAGCATCCAAACCATCCCCGACTACCCTAAGCCGGGCATCATCTTTCGTGATGTAACAAGCTTGCTGGAAAACCCAGAAGCTTATCGGTTGAGCATTGATTTGCTCGTTGAACGCTATCGTCATTCAGGCGTGAACAAAGTCGTGGGAACTGAAGCGCGTGGTTTTTTGTTCGGTGCTCCTGTCGCTTTAGCTTTAGGTGTTGGTTTTGTCCCTGTTCGTAAGCCAGGTAAGTTACCGCGTGCTGTTCTGAGTGAAAGTTACGATCTCGAGTATGGTACAGATACACTAGAGATCCACGCAGATGCTATTCATCCAGGCGATAAAGTACTGGTTGTTGATGACCTTTTAGCAACCGGTGGCACCATTGAAGCTACGATTAAGCTGGTTCGTCGTTTAGGCGGTGAAGTAGAGGATGCGGCTTTTATCATTGAACTGCCTGCTCTCGGTGCGGAATCTCTCCTCTCGGGGATGGGTGTCACGTGCTATAGTTTAGTTTCATTCGACGGTCATTAATCGGAACATGCCTCGCCGCCATCGGTGGGGCTGTGGTAGCATGCTGTTCTGATTCAATCTAACATTTTGGTATTGATGAGCTATCAGGTTCTAGCCCGTAAGTGGCGCCCCCAGAATTTCGCAGATGTCGTCGGGCAGGAGCATGTCCTGACTGCATTGGCTAACGGCCTATCCATGGGGCGTATTCACCACGCCTATCTCTTTTCTGGTACACGCGGCGTGGGGAAAACCTCAATTGCTCGCTTGCTGGCTAAAGGTTTGAACTGTGAGACAGGCATTACCGCGACACCGTGTGGGCAGTGTGATAACTGCCGTGAAATAGAGCAGGGGCGGTTTGTTGATCTGATTGAGATTGATGCGGCTTCTCGTACTAAAGTAGAAGATACGCGAGATCTGCTCGATAATGTCCAATACGCGCCAGCGCGTGGTCGGTTCAAAGTTTACCTCATCGATGAAGTGCATATGCTCTCCCGCCACAGCTTTAATGCGCTGTTAAAAACTCTGGAAGAGCCGCCTTCTCATGTCAAATTTCTCTTGGCAACGACCGATCCTCAGAAACTGCCTGTCACTATTCTTTCTCGCTGTTTGCAATTTCATCTTAAGGCCCTTGATGTCGGCTTGATCCGCGGACAGCTGGAGAAAGTGCTGCACGCTGAGCACATTGAGAGTGATGCGCGTGCGTTACAGCTTTTGGCGCGTGCGGCAGATGGAAGTATGCGAGATGCGCTTAGCCTCACCGATCAAGCGATTGCGATGGGGAAAGGCAGCGTTAGCACTGATATTGTCAGCCAAATGCTGGGTTTGCTAGATGCAGAACAGCCTTTGGCAATGGTAGAGGCGTTGGAGCGAGCGGATGGTGCTGCGCTAATGGCTCAGGTTGAGAATGCCGCTTCTCGTGGTGTGGATTGGGAAGCTTTGCTGGTTGAAACACTGGCGCTGTTACACCGTATCGCGATGATACAGTTGCTCCCAACAGTCGTTGATATGGCTGATAACGATGGACATATTGGCGAACAACGGCTGCACGAATTAGCCAGAACCCTTTCACCACAAGATATCCAACTCTATTATCAAACTCTGCTTGTAGGGCGTAAAGAGCTGGCTTATGCGCCAGATCGCCGTATGGGTGTAGAGATGACACTGCTTCGTGCGTTAGCATTTAGCCCTAAAGTCGTCATCCCTGAGATTGCTCCATTGCCGCAAATTGCTATTCCAGTCCATCAAGTGCCAGTGCCTCGCTCCCAAATACAGCAGGCGGCTGCATCACTTCCTACGATGAATGAACCTGCCGTAAGCAGGCCACCAGAACCCGATCATAGCTCTCTACCCACTTCGACGGCTCAATTGCTGCAAGCGCGAACTCAGTTAAAGCGCCAGCAAGAGGATACTCCGCCAAAAAAGGGTGAGCCGGCGGCGTCATTAAGTACGCGGCCGGCGGGTTCTGCTCTGGAACGGTTGGCCGCCGCAGCAGAGCAGAGTCTGCAACGGCAATCCGCATCGACGGAAAAAAATAAACCCACGAAGCAAGATGCCTATCGCTGGAAAGCACAGGCATCGGCTGAACCCGTAGTGGTAGAGCCGACAGCGACGCCTAAAGCCTTGAGAACAGCGCTTGAACATGAAAAGACGCCTGAGTTATCGGCTAAACTCGCTGTAGAAGCTTTGGCCCGTGATGAATGGGCTGCAGAAATCAACGAACTGCAGGTGCCAAAACTGGTACAGCAATTGGCACTGAATGCTTATAAAGAGACGCTGGCAGCGGGAAAAATTTGTTTGCATTTAAGACCCTCACAGCGCCATCTTAATTCTGAATCGGCTCAGAAAGTCCTTGCTGATGCCATGAGTGCGCATGCAGGGCAACCAATCGAATTGACTGTTGTCGAAGATGAAGACCTGACGGTACGCACTCCGTTAGAGTGGCGACACGCTATTTATGAAGAAAAATTGGCGCAGGCGCGCCAGTCAATAATTTCGGATAATACGATTCAGACACTGTGTCGATTCTTCGATGCTGAGTTAGATGAAGAGAGTATCCGTCCTGTTTAATTTCGCCGCGTCTGCGGCAATATGTGAAAGAGAGAAAGCTTATGTTTGGTAAAGGCGGTATGGGAAACCTGATGAAGCAGGCGCAGCAGATGCAGGAAAAAATGCAGAAGATGCAAGAAGAGATCGCCAATCTCGAAGTAACTGGTGAATCAGGTGCTGGCATGGTGAAAGTGACGATCAATGGCTCACATAATTGCCGCCGTGTCGAAATCGACCCTAGCCTGTTAGAAGACGATAAAGAGATGCTGGAAGATCTGGTTGCCGCAGCATTCAACGATGCAGCTCGCCGCATTGATGAAACGCAAAAAGAGAAAATGGCTGCAGTATCAGGCGGGATGCAATTACCACCAGGCTTTAAGATGCCATTCTGATGCAAACCAGCCCGCTTCTTGAATCTTTGATGGAAGCCTTACGCTGTTTACCCGGCGTAGGGCCGAAATCCGCCCAGCGAATGGCTTTTCAACTGCTGCAGCGCGATCGTAGTGGTGGGATGAGGCTGGCTCAGGCATTAACGAAAGCGATGTCTGAGATAGGGCACTGCAAGGATTGCCGCACTTTTACCGAGCAGGAAATATGCACCATTTGCTCTAACCCAAGACGGAAGCAGAATGGGCAGATTTGTGTCGTTGAGAGCCCAGCAGATATCCATGCAATTGAACAGACAGGGCAGTTTGCTGGTCGCTATTTTACGCTAATGGGCCATCTTTCACCGTTAGATGGTATCGGGCCTGATGATATCGGGCTCGGGCGCTTAGAAGAGCGTTTGGCGACTGAGCAGATCACCGAAGTGATACTGGCGACAAACCCAACAGTAGAAGGTGAAGCGACGGCTAACTATATTGCCGAGATGTGCGCCCATCACAATGTTCTCGCAAGCCGGATTGCACATGGTGTGCCGGTAGGGGGGGAATTGGAGATGGTTGATGGCACAACGCTTTCTCACTCTTTGGCAGGTCGAAATCCGATGAAGTTATAGCTTAACTTCGTGAGGAATAGCGGAAATAGTGAGTAAAAATGCCAGCCTTAGCGCTGGCATTTTCTTTGAATTGACGAGCCGTTAAATAGAGCAAGCCCCGCCAGAACAACTGCCTGAATTATCATCTTTCGACGATATTCCTTCGTGCTCAATTTGTTGCAGTATCTCTTTAAATGTCTGCACTGGCTGAGCGCCTGAAACAGCATATTTATTGTCGAAGACGAAGAAAGGCACTGAATTTATCTGTAACTGCTTTGCCATCTCTTCATCGGCTCGAACTGAATCAGCATACTGTTGCTCAGATAGCGCCTTTTCGAGCGAGCCTGCTGGCAGTCCTACATCAATAGCTAACTGGTTCAACGACTCTGGCTTGCTGAGATCGAGAGATTCGGTGAAGAATGCTTTAAATAATCGCTCTTGCATGGGTTCCATAAGCTGATGGTCTGCGGCTAAATGCAGTAGTCGATGTGCGTCAAATGTATTAGTTGGAATTAAGGTGTCAAAATTAAAAGTTAGTCCTGCCAGCTCGGCTTGATGTACGACATTTTTCGTCATCTGTTTAGCATCTTCTAGGCTCATGCCATATTTATCGGCAAGTTCGGTATAGATACTTTTTGCCGAGTTTATGGGCGCGTTAGGATCGAGTTCGAAACTGCGATAGACAATATCTATGTTGGCAGTTCCCTTAGGCTGTGAGGATAACGCCTCTTCAAGATGGCGCTTACCGATGTAGCAAAAAGGGCAAGCAATGTCAGACCAGATTTGGATTTGCATAATGAGTACCTTAACAACGTAGCAGACTAATAGATTATCAGGTTAGTGCTGCAAAAAAATGCTATCTATAAGTATAGATGATAATACAGTAGTTGTTTTCTATAAATAACCGAAAGATGAAATGGTGGAGGGTGTAATATATAAAAAGAGGTGCAATAAGTACCTCTGTATATTAATAAAAGAATTGATTTGGAAAGTGTATTCTACTTCGTATGGGGCATGATACGGTGGTTTATTTAATTCCCCACGAGGTGTGAAATAATTAGAGGTTTTCTTTCACCAATTTGAGCATCTTGCGAGAATGGATTTAATAAAATGTTTTTAGATGTAATAACACCTTCATTAAAAAATTATTGGATCCACTCCTTATTTTCTTCATTAAAATTCTCAAGATGAGATTGAATGCTTCGTACGGTGTTTAAATGGTCTAATCCGTGAGAGTAAATATTGCTTTCAAGATACTGCAATCCTGCATGGTTCATAGCAACATCTCGACTCGCATTGGCGTCATCCATAAAGTATGACCCACGATTGTTACATTTAGGCTATTTATTTTATCCGAGCCATCATATTTATTTGGTTTTTATTTATCTAGCTCGAGAGAAAATAGTTGGCCATCTTTGGATGTTGTTAGCTTTGGGTAGATTTCTTTTGCGAAGTGATTATACTCATACATGTTTATATCCTTTGTTTTTTATTTTTAGACATCTATTTTGATGTGAGGTGATTATATTTTTTGATGGTGTTGGGGTTTGTTTCCGCAAGGGAATTGTTCTTATATTTATATGCAAATTTACTTTTATTAAAAATAAAGAATAATACTCTTTTGTTAATTAATATAATGGTCGTTTATTTTAAACGACACGAGAGGGAAATTTCTGCACCTCTCCCCTTGAATTCATTCGCTTCACTCCCCATTTGTTAACCATTAGTGTTTAAACATCCCAGTATAATATTTGGATTGAGGTAAAGAATGAGCATGAAAGGCCAAGAAACTCGCGGATTTCAATCAGAAGTAAAACAGTTACTGCACCTGATGATCCATTCACTTTATTCGAATAAAGAGATCTTCCTGCGTGAGTTGATATCTAACGCATCCGATGCGGCAGACAAGCTTCGTTTCCGTGCGCTCTCTAAACCCGAGCTTTATGAAGGCGATGGCGATTTGCGCGTTCGCGTTTCGTTCGATAAAGAGAAGCGGACGATCACGCTAAGTGATAACGGCATCGGGATGAGTCGCGATGATGTTATCGACAATTTAGGGACGATTGCCAAATCAGGCACCAAAGCTTTCTTAGAATCCATCGGGTCTGACCAAGCTAAAGATAGCCAGCTTATTGGTCAATTTGGTGTGGGTTTCTATTCCGCATTTATCGTGGCAGATAAAGTCTCACTGCGTACTCGTAGTGCTGGTGCGAGCCCGGAAGAGGGCGTGTTTTGGGAATCTGCGGGCGAAGGGGAATATACGATTGCCGATATCGAAAAAGCCGATCGCGGTACCGAAATTACCTTACATCTGCGAGAAGATGAAGATGAGTTTCTAGATGATTGGCGTGTGCGCAGCATCATTAGTAAATACTCCGATCATATCGCTCTGCCCGTTGAAATTCAGACCATTGAAGAGGTTGACGGTAAGACAGAGGTGAAGTGGGAGAAAATCAACAAGGCTCAAGCACTATGGACGCGTGGTAAGGCTGATATCACCGATGAAGAGTACAACGAATTTTATAAACATATTTCCCATGATTTCAGCGATCCACTAGCTTGGAGCCACAATCGCGTGGAAGGTAAGCAAGAGTATACAAGCTTACTGTATATCCCATCACATGCCCCTTGGGATATGTGGAACCGCGATCATAAACATGGCTTGAAGCTGTATGTTCAGCGTGTCTTTATCATGGATGACGCAGAGCAGTTTATGCCGAATTACCTGCGTTTTGTCCGAGGCTTAATCGACTCCAACGACCTGCCACTGAACGTCTCTCGTGAGATTTTGCAGGATAATCGTATAACTCAGAATCTGCGTAATGCCTGTACTAAACGCGTATTGCAGATGCTGGATAAATTGGCAAAAGATGATGCAGAGAAATATCAGCAATTCTGGCAACAGTTTGGTTTGGTGCTGAAAGAGGGGCCAGCAGAAGATAGTGCAAACAAAGATGCTATCGCCAAGCTTTTACGTTTTGCCTCTACGCACGCTGATAACAGTGAGCAAAATGTCTCTCTGGAAGAGTACATTGGCCGAATGGTAGAAGGTCAGGATAAGATTTATTACATCACTGCAGATAGCTATGCGGCAGCGAAAAGCAGCCCACACCTTGAGTTGTTCCGTAAAAAAGGTATCGAAGTTTTACTGCTTTCTGAGCGTATCGACGAGTGGATGATGAGCTATCTGACCGAATTTGATGGTAAATCATTCCAATCTGTGAGCAAAGCAGATGAATCTCTGGATAAACTAGCAGATGATGATTCCGATTCAGAACAGAAACAGCAGGCGGAAAAAGAGCTAGAGCCTTTCATTGAACGCGTGAAAGCCTATTTGGGTGAGCGTGTTAAAGATGTTCGCTTAACACATCGTCTAACAGATACACCAGCGATTGTGACAACTGACTCTGACGATATGAGTACACAGATGGCGAAGCTGTTTGCAGCAGCAGGCCAGCAAGCGCCAGAAGTGAAGTACATTTTTGAGCTCAATCCTGACCATACACTTGTTAAGCGTGCGGCAGATGAGAAAGATGATGCGAGCTTTAATGAGTGGGTCGAGCTGCTGATGGATCAATCTTTACTGGCTGAACGCGGCAGTTTAGAAGATCCAAACCAGTTTATTCGCCGTATGAACCAACTGCTTACAGCATAGTGTCAAATCGTTAAACAATAGGCATCATGCTAAGATAAAAAATGGATTCGAAATGATACCGAATCCATTTTCTTTTTCTGGCCCAGTGAGCAATATCGCTATCTTGAGCCATCTGCGTTGAGATGGTATGGTTTAGCGTTTTTTATTTTATAACTATTCATTTATATGCCTAAACTCATTCGAGTTGCAGCTAACACATTTGCAACTGCAAGGATGGTAGGTATAACAACACATTTTCAGGAGAGTTACGCAATGCGTCTCATTCTGCTTGGCGCTCCAGGCGCAGGTAAAGGTACTCAGGCTCAATTTATTATGGAGAAGTACGGCATTCCGCAAATCTCCACCGGCGATATGTTACGTGCGGCTGTTAAAGCGGGCAGTGAGTTGGGCCAACAAGCTAAAAAAATGATGGATTTAGGCCAGTTGGTGACAGATGAATTGGTCATCGCTCTGGTGAAAGAACGCATCACTCAAGAAGATTGTCGTAATGGTTTCTTATTAGATGGCTTCCCACGCACAATTCCACAAGCTGATGCAATGAAAGACGCTGGTATTAACGTGGATTTCGTTCTTGAGTTTGATGTTCCTGATGAACTGATTGTCGAGCGCATTATAGGCCGTCGTGTACATACTGCTTCTGGTCGCGTTTATCATGTTAAGTTTAATCCACCTAAGGTTGAAGGTAAGGATGATGTAACGGGCGAAGAGCTTTCTATTCGTAAAGACGATAAGGAAGAGATCGTTCGTGAGCGCTTAGATGAATATCATCAGCAAACGGAGCCGTTGATCGCTTATTACACCAAAGAAGCGGAACAGAATAATACGCGTTACTTTAAGCTGGATGGAACTCGCCAAGTCGCTGAAATTAGTACTGAACTGACGAAGATTCTGGGTTAATACTCTCTTTATTTGTCAGTGTGGTGAACGTATCGGAAGCCTATTGTGTTTTCTTACCCTTATGAGACACAGCGCAGGCTTCCGATCTGAGGGATAACGCCATCTCTTAGCGTGCTTTACGGCCACATTCAACGCATCTCAAATGGGCGTTCTGCCCATTAATTCCCTTCTCACGCTTATACTTCATCGTAGATTTTAAGTGTTGTTATTGCATGTGCATTTCTAGATTTTAAATGTGGCAAAGTCTTCTGCAATCTCGGTATTGGGGAAGATCTCCCTGCACTCATTCAGAAGTCTTTCACCGTCGCTTAGAGCGTAGCGGTTGCTAAAATGGGTGATGATAAGCTTGGCTGCATGGCTCTCTTTCGCGAGTGTAGCGGCTTGAACTGTTGTTGAGTGGCCATGCTCACTTGCTTTCTCTGCCATTGAGCCCTCTAATGTTGCCTCGTGTACGATGACATCTGCATTTCTAGCCAGTTCGACGGCGCTGTTTGTTGGCCGGGTATCGCCAAAAATCGTGACAACTTTTCCCGATTTTGGGAGGCCGAGATAATCTTTGCCGTTAACGGTTCGCCCATCCTCAAGTTGTACCACTTTACCAGCTTTCAATTGCTGGAAGAGGGCGCTGGGTTTGATGCCGTCGGCAAGGAGTTTTTGTACATCTAATGCGCCTGGTTTTTCATGCTCAGTGATGCGAAACCCAAAAGTTTCGATGCGGTGATTGAGATGGTCGGCGTATACGGTGAAAGTATCGTCTTCAAAAACAGTGCCAGGAACTATCTCGATAATATCGAGTGGATAAGTGAGATAAGAGTCACTAACGGAAAACGTAATGTCTAAATAAGTTTTGAGGCCTTTAGGGCCATAGAGTGTCAGAGGGGTTGAACAGCCGCCTAAAGAGCGACTGTTCAATAGGCCAGGAAGGCCGAAAATGTGGTCACCGTGTAGATGAGTAATAAAGATTTTCTCTAGCTTGGTTGGGTTTATTTTTCCTTTTAAGCATTGATGCTGGGTACCTTCACCACAGTCGAATAGCCAAAGGGTGCCTCGTTCGGACATCATATCCAGAATCAGGGCGGTGACATTTCGCTCGTTAGAGGGTTTACCTGCGCCAGTACCTAAAAACATCAATTCCATAACCCATCCCTTATAAAGCCATATTATGCAGAGGTTAAATTTATCACTCATGTTACTGAATCGCGAGCCTCCCTAGAGAAGAGGTGTCTGCTAAGGGTTAGTGATGAGAGGGGAAAGATACTTATTATCTCTACCTGACATATAGACATATAATTGAAGAGATTCAGCGCCGTAGAAATAAGTAACGCTGAAAATGATGTATTTATCTTACTGTAGTAAAAGGAATATTTAATGGGGAAGGCTAAGCAGGGTATCTTATTGGTGAATCTTGGTACGCCGAGTGCGCCTACAACCAAAGCTGTAAAACGGTACCTTTCTCAATTTCTACATGACCAGCGAGTTGTTGACCTCTCTCGTTGGCTTTGGTTGCCCGTGTTACATGGCGTTATCCTGCCTCTCCGTGGCCCAAAAGTGGCAAAAATGTATCAGTCTATTTGGATGGAGGAAGGGTCACCTTTGTTGGTCTATAGCCGTAAACAGCAACAAGCACTGGCTGCGCGTTTGCCGACCATTCCTGTAGAACTAGCAATGACTTATGGTGAACCTTCTATCTCACAAGCACTGGTAAATCTGAAGTCTCTAGGGGTTAACCAATTGGTTGTGTTACCTCTTTTTCCTCAGTACTCATGTTCAACGGCTGCCGCTGTATGGGATGGGATTGCGAAAGAGTTTAAGAAATATCGTGGTATCCCTTCCGTGCATTTTATTCGTGATTACGCTGCTCATCATGCGTATATCGAGGCCTTGGCAGGGAGCATTGAGGCGTCTTACCATAAACATGGTAAGCCTGATTTACTCTTGTTCTCCTACCATGGTATTCCTGAGCGCTTTGCCAGCCAGGGGGATGATTACCCAAGGCGCTGTGCCACGACAACCCGTGCAGTGATAGATAGGCTGCATCTACAGCCTAAAGAGTACATGATGACGTATCAGTCACGTTTTGGCAGAGAGCCTTGGTTGATGCCTTATACCGATGAAACGTTGAAAAGCTTGCCTGAGAAGGGCATCAAGCATGTACAGGTCATTTGCCCTGGTTTTTCCTCTGATTGTCTTGAAACATTGGAAGAGATTGCAGTATTGAATAGAGAGGTGTTCCTTGCTGCTGGTGGTGATCGCTATGAGTATATTCCTGCTCTAAATGATAGCCCCGCGCATATAGACCTTCTAGAACAGCTATGCACCAAGCATTTCTAACGAGTCATGCCGCTTGTGATATCTATTGCTGTGGCCACTATCTGTGGTCAAACAAAGCCGTCGATGTCTTATTGGATCTGCAGAACAGGGTCTCGTTGGTGCTATAACCTATTGCTCTTGGGAGCGTGCTCGCATAAAGGATTAAAGTCGCGTGTCTAGGGGCTAGATATAAGCATAATATCTCGATATCACAGTCATGAGGCCTTACTTATGTTAGATAAACAACTGGAACAACTCAGTGTGACATTAGGTCAAAAGCTACTTGCGAAGGGATGGTATTTTACCTGTGCTGAATCTTGTACGGGTGGGTTGGTAGCAAAAACGATCACAGATATAGCAGGCAGCTCAGCCTATTTTGAATGCGGATTTGTTACATACAGCAATGATGCAAAACAAGACATGCTAGGAGTATCAGAAAATACGCTTTTTCAACATGGTGCCGTGAGTGAGCCAGTAGCTCATGAAATGGCACTAGGGGCGTTGCATAAAGCACGAGCAGATATTGCGGTTTCTATTAGCGGAATTGCAGGCCCTGATGGCGGTACGGAAGAGAAACCTGTAGGTACAGTCTGTTTTGCGATTTTAAGTCAGGATGGGCGTTCTGCGAGTTATACCCGCTACTTTTCCGGCGACCGTTTATCAATACGAGAACAAGCAGCCATGTTTGTTCTGCAAACTGTGATGAGTGAGTTTTTTTAAAAACGACTTGATACTGTATGACTGTACAGTATAATCAAATCAAATTCAGCATTGCCATGCCGTGGAGTCGAATAATGGATGAGAATAAAAAAAGAGCACTAGCTGCCGCACTAGGCCAGATTGAGAAACAATTTGGTAAAGGTTCTATTATGCGTTTAGGGGATACCCAGACGCTAGATATCGATTCAGTATCAACAGGTTCATTGAGCCTCGATATTGCATTAGGTATTGGTGGTTTACCTATGGGCCGTGTAGTTGAAATTTTTGGGCCTGAATCATCCGGTAAAACGACATTAACGCTGTCTGTCGTTGCTCAGGCACAGAAAGAAGGCAAAACATGTGCATTTATCGATGCTGAACATGCTCTAGACCCAATCTATGCTGCCAAGCTAGGGGTTAAAGTTGACGATTTGCTGATTTCCCAGCCTGATACTGGTGAACAGGCATTAGAGATTTGTGATGCTTTGGTTCGTTCTGGTGCGGTAGATGTCATTATCGTTGACTCTGTTGCTGCTTTGACACCAAAAGCTGAAATTGAAGGTGAAATGGGGGATTCCCATGTTGGCTTACAAGCTCGCCTTATGTCTCAAGCTCTACGTAAACTTACTGCAAACATCAAAAATGCGAACTGTTTGGTCGTCTTCATTAACCAAATTCGTATGAAAATTGGTGTCATGTTTGGTAACCCAGAGACAACTACTGGTGGTAATGCGTTGAAATTTTACTCATCTGTTCGTCTGGATATTCGCCGTATTGGCGCAATTAAAGATGGTGATGAGGTTGTGGGTAACGAAACCCGCGTTAAAGTTGTTAAAAATAAAGTAGCCTCTCCATTCCGCCAAGCGGAGTTCCAAATTCTATACGGCTGCGGTATTTCTAAAGAGAGCGAGTTGATCGATCTTGGTGTTAAACACAAGATGGTAGAAAAGTCAGGTGCTTGGTACAGTTATAACGGCGATAAGATCGGGCAGGGTAAAGCTAACTCGATGAAACATCTTATCGAAAACCCTAAGATTTCTGATGAGCTTGAGAAGAGACTGCGCGAGCTTTTACTAGCGCCAGGCGTGCCATTAGAGAGTGCTAAGGGTGATATTGAATCAGATGATGAAATTCTGGAAGATGAAGAGCTATAACTCAGCTTTTCAATAAAACAGCATCTGATGAGCGAATTATTAAATCGGGCAATGCGTATACTTGCCCAGCGAGATCACAGTGAACACGAATTGCGCCGCAAACTTGCGGCGCAGTCGTTTTCAAAAATAGAACCTGTAGATCAGAATGAAATTGAACGTGTTATCACCTATTGTTATGAGTACTCTTGGTTAGATGATGAAAAGTTCGCATTTTTATATCTAAAAAGCCGGAGTCAAAAAGGTTATGGGGCCCAGAGAATACAATCTGAATTGTTGCAAAAAGGAATTGAGCGTTCAGCTATCCACGCTATTTTTTCTGAGAGTGACATCGATTGGGGGGCATTAGCTAAAAAATTGGCTTTAAAGCGTTTTGGCACACCTCTCCCATCGGAATGGGCGGAAAAAGCAAAAATTCAACGTTTCCTCCTATACCGAGGCTTTTTTCAGGAAGATATACAAACAATTTTCCATGATTTTGCAGAATGAATGCAGTATGGGTTTTACTTCGTCTTGAAGAAATTTTATCTTATCCCCACTTTCCGTTCGTGAGCCCGTTCGTTAACCCTGAAGTATGAAACTATCCGCTCACGAATCGTCCAATTTGTCTGATTTGGGAAATTTATGAGCAAGAGCACCGCTGAGATTCGTCAAGCGTTTCTCGATTTTTTCAACAGTAAAGGTCATCAAGTGGTTTCCAGTAGTTCTCTGGTGCCAACAAATGACCCGACACTTCTGTTTACCAACGCGGGGATGAACCAGTTTAAAGATGTTTTCCTCGGATTGGATAAACGTCCTTATACGCGAGCCACAACGTCTCAACGATGTGTTCGTGCAGGGGGTAAACATAACGATCTGGAAAATGTTGGATACACTGCGCGCCATCATACTTTCTTCGAAATGCTTGGAAACTTTAGTTTTGGTGATTACTTCAAACACGAAGCGATTCGTTTTGCGTGGGAGTTATTAACCGGAGCAGACTGGTTTAATCTGCCTAAAGAAAAGCTTTGGGTGACGGTTTATGCGACCGATGATGAAGCTTATAACATCTGGGCTGATGAGATTGGTGTTCCACACGAAAGAATCATTCGTATTGGTGATAATAAAGGCGCCGCCTATGCGTCAGATAACTTCTGGCAGATGGGCGATACAGGCCCGTGTGGTCCTTGTACCGAAATTTTTTACGATCATGGTGAGCATATCTGGGGCGGGCCTCCAGGTAGTCCAGAAGAGGACGGCGATCGCTATATAGAAATTTGGAATATCGTCTTCATGCAGTTTAATCGCCAGTCAAATGGTGAGATGCTGCCGCTACCTAAACCTTCTGTTGATACAGGTATGGGGCTGGAGCGTATCTCTGCTGTGTTACAGCATGCTCATTCAAACTATGAAATCGATCTGTTCCGCATTTTGATTGCAGCGGTTGCAAAGGTAACTGGCTCTAGCGATCTCGATAATAAATCCCTACGTGTTGTTGCTGACCATATTCGTTCTTGTGCATTTCTTATTTCCGATGGTGTTATGCCTTCAAATGAGAGCCGTGGTTATGTTCTGCGCCGTATCATTCGTCGCGCTGTTCGCCATGGCCATATGCTTGGGGCGAAGGAAACCTTTTTCTATAAACTGGTCGCACCTTTAATCGAGGTTATGGGAAGTGCCGCTGATGAACTGAAACAGCAGCAGGCGTTAGTTGAGCAAGTGCTAAAAACAGAAGAAGAGCAGTTTGCTCGGACTCTAGAAAGAGGTTTGGTGCTTCTTGATGAAGAGTTGTCTCAGCTAAAAGGCGATACATTAGCCGGTGAGATTGCTTTTCGTTTATACGATACTTATGGGTTCCCCCTCGATTTAACCGCTGATGTGTGCCGTGAACGCAGTCTGAAAGTAGATGAAGTTGGTTTTGAAGCCGAAATGGAAGCACAGCGTCGTCGCGCTCGTGAATCCAGTGGCTTTGGGGCAGACTATAACAGTATGATCCGCGTTGATTCAGAATCTCATTTCTGTGGCTATGAGCACTTAGAGTATAAGGCTCATGTTACGGCGTTATTCCGTAATGGCCAGCCTGTAAATGAAATTCGTGCGGGTGAAGATGCTGTTGTTATCCTCAATGACACACCGTTCTATGGTGAGTCTGGTGGTCAGGTGGGTGATAAAGGTGACCTTAAAGCCGCTTCTGGCAACTTTAATGTCGTGGATACACAAAAATATGGTCAGGCCATTGGTCATTTAGGCCAGTTAGCTCAAGGCACACTTAAAGTTAATGATAAAGTGGACGCCGTTGTTGATAGTGCTCGCCGCGAGCGAATTCTTCGCAATCACTCTGCGACTCACTTACTACATGCTGCTCTGCGCAATGTTTTGGGTGAACATGTTGCCCAGAAGGGTTCTCTGGTCAATGATAAGTATCTGCGTTTCGATTTCTCACACTTTGAAGCAGTTAAACCTGAACAAGTCCGTTTGGTAGAGGATATCGTCAACGAACAAATTCGCAGAAATCTTGCTATCCAGACTGAAATTATGGACTTGGATACAGCAAAAGCGAAAGGAGCGATGGCTCTGTTTGGTGAAAAATATGATGATAGCGTCCGTGTTTTGACGATGGGCGATTTTTCTACCGAGCTATGTGGTGGTACTCATGCTCACAGAACCGGTGATATTGGTTTATTTCGTATAACCTCAGAATCAGGTACCGCTGCGGGAATTCGCCGGATCGAGGCAGTCACTGGCGAGGGTGCAATAGACTCTCTGCATCAGCAGAGTGATTTATTGCAAAATATTGCTCATCTGGTCAAAGGGGATAGCAATAATATTAGCGATAAAGTTCAGGCGCTATTAGAACGAAATAAGCTTTTAGAAAAAGAACTTCAACAATTGAAAGGTCAACAGGCGGCGAATGAAAGCGCATCTCTGATCAATCAATGTATTGACGTTAAAGGGGTTAAATTGCTCGTTAGCCAGTTAGCTAACGTTGACCCAAAACTATTGCGCACGATGGTAGACGATCTGAAAAATCAGATGGGATCTGGCGTAATTGTTCTAGCAACAGGGCATGATGATAAAGTTAGTCTGATTGTTGGTGTGACAAAGGATTTAACAGAGCGTATCAAAGCTGGCGAATTGATTGCTTCAGTAGCGCAGCAAGTGGGCGGAAAAGGTGGTGGACGTCCTGATATGGCTCAAGCTGGCGGTAGCGATGTTGCTGCATTACCTAAGGCACTAGCAAGTGTAGAATCTTGGGTAGTGAATAAATTATAACGATTGTGTTTGAAGTAATTATTGTTGTATCAAGGTAGTAAAAGCGGATCATGAATCGCTTACTTTTGTAAGCGATTCATGCAACAAATGCTGAAGTGATTTTAATTACTATTTGCATGGTTGGTCTTTTCTATTTATATGTTCGTTATAACAAATTGTAAAATATGGTGTTTTTTCTGATGTGTTCATTTTTTGTTAGATATAAAAACGTACATACTCGGGGAATTACGCTAAACTTAATTTTAATTATAGTGGAATCGGGGTACGCTGCTTCCATTTAAATGGGTTCGGTGCTTACGTTTTCGTGGCAGATGTTGGATAATAGGCCAGTAATACATAGAAGCTCGGCTCAATTCAATTTTTCAAGGAGCAAAGAATGCTTATTTTGACTCGTCGAGTTGGTGAAACTCTCATGATAGGCGATGAGGTTACCGTTACAGTTCTCGGTGTTAAAGGTAATCAAGTTCGTATTGGCGTTAACGCCCCTAAAGAAGTTTCGGTACATCGCGAAGAAATTTATCAGCGTATCCAGGCAGAAAAGTCACAGCCAACGACTTATTAATTTCTGATTTGACATGCGCCTCATATATTTTATGTGAGGCGCCGTCTTTTTCTCATCCTCATTTCCTATCTTAATTTATCTTTCCTCTCTCTATTCTAGTTCACCAACAGCGTATCAATATTGTTGATAAATTAGCTATTCCGTTGGTAATCTGGTCATATTGAGTGTGAATTGTCCAAACACACAAAACTTAAAGAAAAATTGTTTGACTTATAAGTCGGGGAAAGTAATATGTGCGCCACGCAGCGACGATGAGCTTACTCAAGCAAGTCTAGCACCTGCAAAGGGCGTAACGGTGAGGTGGCCGAGAGGCTGAAGGCGCTCCCCTGCTAAGGGAGTATGCGGTCAAAAGCTGCATCGAGGGTTCGAATCCCTCCCTCACCGCCATTTATTGAGAGTATGAAGTGAGTAGTTAGTCTTTATTCGTAGCTAGAATAATAGAGCACTTCAAATGGTTTAGGGCAAAGCGATAGCCGAGCAATCTCTCCCAAATTTCATATCTGCATCCGTAGCTCAGCTGGATAGAGTACTCGGCTACGAACCGAGCGGTCAGAGGTTCGAATCCTCTCGGATGCACCATATTAGCGTTATAGGTGTTTGATAAATATAAATACGTATAACGAATCAGATTTAAAAGATACTAAATGATTTAGTATCTGCATTGAAAGAACAATGCATCCGTAGCTCAGCTGGATAGAGTACTCGGCTACGAACCGAGCGGTCAGAGGTTCGAATCCTCTCGGATGCACCATCTTTAAGTTATAGGAATTGAGGCCAACGCTGATTCATATAACGTTCCTAGTTTAAGAGACACTAAATGAATCGGTGTCTGCATTAGAAGAATAATGCATCCGTAGCTCAGCTGGATAGAGTACTCGGCTACGAACCGAGCGGTCAGAGGTTCGAATCCTCTCGGATGCACCATCTTTAAAATTTCCCTTTCTTCTTTATCTCTTTTTCAAATCTGCATCATCTCTTTTTGCCTACTGTATCTTAGTTATGCCTGTTTTTTGCTTTTGTAGAACAGCGGCATGAATACCCCTACTTATACTGTGATTTTTCCCTTGATTTATGACTATTTTTCACGAAACAACATTCGCTAACTAACGACTTTATTCAGGCTTTACGCTAAAGTGTTTAACCCACTTTTATCGTTACGAGGTTGATAATGTACGATAGCTATCAAGGTCTAATCTTTGATATGGATGGAACACTACTCGATAGTGAACCCACACACCGCGTGGCATGGCGTCAAGTTTTGGCAAAATATGATATGAAATTTGATGAGCTAGCTATTGTGAAACTAAGTGGTGCCCCAACATGGCAAATAGCACAGTTTATTATCGATCAGCATCACTCTGATCTAAATGCCCATGAACTTGCCGCTGAGAAGACGATAGCGGTAAAAGAACTCCTATTCGATAGTGTGAGGCCTTTGCCTTTGCTCGATGTTGTCAGAGCGTATCACGGGCGTCGGCCTATGGCCGTAGGAACGGGAAGCGAACACAGTATGGCTGATGCTTTACTCCGTCACTTTGGCGTGCGTGAGTGTTTTGATGCCATAGTAGGGGCTGATGATGTACTTAGGCATAAACCTGAACCTGATACATTCTTACGTTGTGCTGAACTGATAGGTGTTGCTCCTCAGCATTGTGTCGTATTTGAAGATGCAGAGTTTGGTATTCAGGCTGCGAAGAGAGCCAATATGGCTGTTGTGGATGTTCGTACTTTGTGAGTACTAGCATTGCGCTATGGTCTCTGTTTAGCAGCAGTTTTCTGAGTGCGACTCTTTTGCCGGGTACGTCCGAAATCGTACTTACGGCAATGTTAGCTGCAAAAAGTGCTTCTGTTACTTCCCTGATTCTCGTTGCAACCTTCGGCAATGTATTAGGTGGATTAACAAATGTCATTATTGGTCGTCTATTACCTCAGCCAAAGTCACAGAAGGGGCTTGCTACGGCGATGAGGTGGTTGCAGCGTTATGGCGCTCCTGCTCTATTGTTAAGTTGGTTGCCTATGATTGGGGATTTATTGTGTGTGGCTGCTGGGTGGTTAAGGTTGCCTTTGCTGCCAGTTACTATCTATCTTCTGATCGGCAAGGCGTTACGCTACATGGTATTAGCTCTCATTATACAGGGTGGGATCTCTTGGTGGAGTTAAATGTGTCAATGAGCGTTTATCATATAAAAATATGGTCGCAGATGTTAAGAGTCAGTATGCTAGCGAACCATTCAGTTATGGAAAACAGGAGGTCTATGTGATCCCTAATGTATCTCAAGCACTTACTTGGTTAGAGGCGCACCCTCAGGCCTTGGATGGAATTAAGCGCGGTATTGAACGTGAGACTCTGCGTATAACTCCAGATGGACACTTGGCGATGACTGGGCACCCTAAAGCATTGGGTTCTGCATTCACTCATCGTTGGATTACGACAGATTTCGCCGAATCACTATTAGAGTTCATTACGCCCGTCGATGATGACATCGAACATATGATGAGCTTTTTGCACGATATTCATCGGCACGTTGCCAAGAATATGGGTGATGAGCGGATGTGGCCTCTGAGTATGCCTTGCTATATTGATTCAGAAAGTCATATTGAGCTTGCCCAATATGGCACATCTAATCCGGGACGCTTTAAGACACTTTATCGCGAGGGTTTAAAGAATCGCTATGGTGCATTGATGCAGACTATTTCTGGCGTGCACTACAACTTCTCTTTGCCAATGGCTTTCTGGCAAGCGTTAGAAGGCGTTACAGATGAGATGAGTGGAAAAGAGAAGATTTCTGCTGGCTACTTTCGTCTAATTCGTAACTACTACCGTTTTGGTTGGGTTATCCCTTATCTGTTTGGCGCATCACCTGCTATCTGCTCTTCGTTTATCAAGGGAAGAGAGGTTTCAATTCCTTTTGAACGCTTGCCAAACGGTATGTGTTATCTGCCTTATGCCACATCGTTACGTATGAGCGATTTGGGCTATACCAGTAAAGCACAAAGTAATTTAGGGATTACCTTCAATAATCTGAATACTTATGTTGAAGGATTGAAGCGAGCCATTCACACACCTTCAGATGAGTTTTCTAAAATTGGTGTCAAGGTTGATGGTCAATACCGTCAATTGAATGCAAACGTGCTGCAAATCGAGAATGAGCTCTACGCACCGATTCGGCCTAAACGTGTCACGGGTAAAGGTGAATCACCTTCAGATGCCCTATTACGAGGTGGAATTGAATATATTGAAGTTCGTGCATTGGATATCAATCCTTTCTCACCTATTGGCGTAGATGACGTTCAGGCTCACTTCTTAGACCTCTTCCTGATTTGGTGCGCGTTAGCCGATGCACCAGAAATGAGCAGTGATGAGATTACCTGTACTAAACTTAACTGGAATCGCGTGATCCTAGAAGGGCGCAAACCAGGGCAGACCATCGGTATTGGCTGTGATACGGCCCGTGAACCTTTGAATAAAGTCGGTAACGCCTTGTTTGCCGATCTCCGGCGTGTAGCTGAAGTTTTAGACAGTAATAACAGCCGCCATCGTTATGTGCAGGTTTGTGATGAGCTGGTCGAATGCTTTGATAACCCTGAGCTAACACTTTCTGCACGTACATTAGCTGCGATGAAAGAGCAGGGTATTGGTGGCTTCGGTAAATCGCTTGCTGAAAAATATAGTCAGATGATGCGTTCAGAGCCATTGAGTGTTCTTAGCGAAGAGGAATTGGATGCAGAAGGTAAAGCGTCCGTTATTCGTCAGCAAAAAATTGAAGCAAGTGACACACAAAGCTTTGATGACTATATTCAGGAAAATGCAGGAAACTAGAAAAGAAAAAGGCCACAAGGATCAAGTGGCCTAAAGGCATCTCTTTAACAGGGATGATAACAAATGCGCGTCTTCATACATTCAGACCAGTGCTTTTGAAAAAGGTTTCCTAGATTCGATAATATTTTATTTTTTATTAGTAGCAGAGGTGTGCAATGCCATTATTGGATAGTTTTACCGTCGATCATACTCGTATGGCTGCACCCGCAGTGCGGGTAGCTAAAACGATGAAAACACCTCATGGTGATGCCATTACCGTGTTTGACCTACGGTTTTGTATTCCTAATGAGGAAGTGATGCCAGAGAAAGGTATCCATACTCTTGAGCATCTGTTCGCTGGCTTTATGCGCGATCATTTAAATGGTAATGGTGTTGAGATTATCGATATTTCTCCCATGGGATGTCGTACGGGTTTTTACATGAGCCTGATTGGCACACCTGACGAGCAGCGAGTTGCTGATGCATGGAAAGCGGCGATGTCAGATGTTCTTACCGTTAAAGAGCAGCGCAAAATCCCTGAGCTGAATGAGTTTCAGTGTGGTACTTACCACATGCACTCTTTAGAAGAAGCCCAGCAAATTGCGGAGCATATCGTTAAGAAAGGTATTGGTATTAATCATAACGATGAACTGGCTTTACCAGAAGAGAAACTCAAGACACTACACATCTAGCATGTTCACCGTCTGGCTATTGCAATAAAGCCAGACGGTGAAGGTTATCTTTCGCTCTTTTCTGTCTGTAAATCTTTTGGCTGGCCACGGTGTGCGCCATCTGCAGATAAAATGCAAATCCGTTTAATCATATTATCGTTAACTTCCAGAATATCAATATCATAGCCGAGTAGATGCACTCGTGTTCCTTCCGCAGGTATCTCTTCTAAATGCTCTAAAAGCAGCCCATTCATTGTCCTTGCCCCATCCGTAGGTAAAGACCAATTGAAGGCTTTATTTAGTTCACGGATATTAGCTGTGCCGTCAATAAGCACTGAACCATCGCTTTGGGGGGTTACTTCTTCTGCCAAAGACGGGGACATTGATGTTGTAAAGTCACCCACAATCTCTTCCAGAATATCTTCTACGGACAGAAGACCCTGAATATCACCATACTCATCGACAACGATGCCCACTTTCTCTTTATTACGCTGGAACTTAAGCAGTTGAACGCTAAGAGGTGTACCTTCAGGGATAAAGTAGAGTTCATCAGAGGCTCTCAGCAGATTCTCTTTATTAAACTCATTCTTTTCCATCATTAAACGATAGGCTTCACGAACTCGTAGCATACCGATAGCGTCGTCAAGGGAGTCTCGATAGAGCACGATCCTACCGTGTGGTGAATGAGTTAACTGACGCATGATGGATTTCCATTCATCATTGATATCGATCCCGACGATCTCGTTGCGGGGAACCATGATGTCGTCGATAGATACTTTCTCCAGATCCAGCACGGATATGAGCATGTCCTGATTTCGGCGCGAGATCTGGGATTGTGATTCGTTGACGATGGTTCTGAGTTCATCTTTACTCACCGCATCACTATGGAGCGTATTAAATTTGATGCCAAAAATATGCATTAAACCGCGAGTAATCACATTGAGAAACCACACCAAAGGCAACATAAGCTTTTGTAGCGGAGCCAGTAATAGACTACTAGGAAATGCAATTTTTTCGGGATAGAGCGCGGCAATGGTTTTGGGTAACACTTCAGCAAAGACAAGAATAACGAAGGTAAGTATACCTGTCGCAATGGCTACACCTGCATTTCCATAGAGGCGCAGGCCCAACACAGTGGCAAGTGCAGAAGCGAGGATGTTAACGAGATTGTTACCGATCAATACCAAGCTGATCAAACGGTCAGGACGGGATAGTAGTTTTTCAACACGGCGTGCAGAGCGGTTTCCCTGTTTAGCTAGATGGCGTAGCCGATAACGGTTTAACGTCATCATCCCCGTTTCTGATGCGGAAAAATAAGCAGAGATAATAACCATGATGATAAGGACCGCTATCAGCGTGCCCGTCGAGACGTCGTCCAACGGAGTATTCCTTTTATGTATGTTTAGGCCAAGTATCTTTATACATTAAAAATGTTAATGAATTTTGAATATTAGCGTAATAGAACTTCTTGGATAAACCGACTACCAAAGTAGGCTAAGGTAAGAAGTAGAGCACCGATAAGGCTAAACCATACCACCTTACGTCCCCTCCAACCCTCTCGATAATGCCCCCACAATAGCGTGAGGTAAACTCCCCATGCGATGATCGACAGAACGGTTTTATGAATATTCTCACGAGCGAAAAGGTTATCTAGAAAAACAAAACCCGTCAGCAACGTAAGCGTTAATAAAACAAAACCGACCTGAGTAATATGGAACATTTTGCGTTCAATGCCCATCAGTGGTGGAATATCGGCTGTAAATTTCAGCTTTTTATGCTTGAGTTGGTAATCAACCCAAGCCAGTTGTATGGCATATAGAGCGGCAATAATCAGGGTTGCATAAGCAAAAAGCGCTAAAACAATATGCACCAGCAACGTCGGTGAGTTTTCCAAATGGGTGATAAATTCGCCCGGCATAAAGCTCGCTAGTGCTAAATTGATGATGGCAAAGCTATAAATAATAGGAAGTAAAAACCATCCGCGATTACGCGATGCCACCAGTGTCATGACGGCGCAGATAATCAGACTAACGCTAGACGCGACATTAAGTAGGCTAAGATTTTGCCCATCATATCCGATATCGAAAATTCGCTGTTGTAAGGCAATCGCATGGCTTACCAGAGCAATTACCGCTGAAATAATGGCTAATCGCCTATATGCGCTACTCTTCCGCAATAAACTGGGAATAATAAGCCCGAGGCTGACAAGATAGGCGAGCATGGCAATCATAGCGAACACTAGCATGGCGATGGCATTAATTTCTTAGGATTAAAATAGGTTGTCCAGTATAGCCGTAGCGACGGCTGACTCCAAACGATCTATGTCTGCACCCCTATGGGGAATGGCAGACTCTCCAATCACTCGGTTTCAATTGGTGTACATCAATATCATTCTAGGCAGTGATCGGGATATCTTCATGTTATAATCGCCGCCATGAGTGTCGCACGGCGGCCTATTATTATAGTTGAGCATGAGACGACGATGTTTGAGAACTTAACCGATCGATTGTCGCGTACACTGCGTAATATCAGTGGCCGTGGCCGTCTGACAGAAGAAAATATCAAAGAAACGCTGCGCGAAGTTCGCATGGCGTTGTTAGAGGCTGATGTCGCCTTGCCAGTAGTGCGTGACTTTATCAACAAGGTTAAAGAGAGCGCTGTTGGTCATGAAGTGAATAAGAGCCTGACGCCAGGGCAAGAGTTCGTCAAAATTGTTAAAAACGAACTTATTGCTGCGATGGGCGAGGTGAATGATGCCCTCAATCTTGCAGCCCAGCCTCCAGCCGTTGTTTTAGTTGCCGGGCTACAAGGTGCGGGTAAAACAACCAGTATTGCTAAGCTCGGTAAATTTCTAAAAGAAAAGCATAAGAAAAAAGTGTTAGTTGTTTCTGCCGACGTTTATCGCCCTGCTGCGATTAAACAGTTGGAAACATTAGCACAAGGCGTTGAAATCGACTTCTTCCCTTCTGATGTTCAGCAAAAACCTGTCGATATCGTTATGGCTGCGTTACAGCATGCCAAACAGAAGTTTTATGACGTATTGCTAGTGGATACTGCGGGCCGTTTGCACGTAGATGAAGCAATGATGGATGAAATCAAACAGGTTCATGCGGCAATCAACCCCGTAGAAACCCTGTTTGTTGTCGATGCCATGACGGGACAGGATGCGGCAAATACAGCCAAAGCATTTAATGAAGCTCTGCCATTAACTGGCGTAATCCTGACGAAAGTAGATGGTGATGCCCGTGGTGGTGCGGCACTCTCTATTCGTCATATCACAGGGAAACCGATCAAGTTTCTGGGTGTCGGTGAAAAAACAGATGCTCTGGAGCCATTCCATCCCGACCGTGTTGCTTCCAGAATATTGGGTATGGGGGATGTACTTTCACTTATCGAAGATATTGAAAGTACGGTAGACCGTGCTCAGGCAGAAAAATTAGCGAATAAGCTGAAGAAGGGCGATGGTTTTGACCTCACCGATTTCTTAGACCAGCTTAAGCAGATGCGTAATATGGGCGGCATGGCAAATATGCTGAGTAAGATGCCGGGTGTTGGGCAACTGCCAGACAACGTCAAATCCCAGATGGATGATAAGATTCTGGTTCGCATGGAGGCTATGATTAACTCCATGACGAAGAAGGAAAGAGCGAAACCCGAAATCATCAAAGGGTCACGCAAACGTCGTATTGCTGAAGGGTCTGGTGTACAGGTTCAAGACGTCAACCGTCTTCTAAAGCAATTTGATGATATGCAGCGTATGATGAAGAAGATGAAGAAGGGTGGTTTGGCAAAAATGATGCGTGGTATGAAGGGAATGATGCCTCCAGGCTTTCCTGGGCGCTAAGTATTAAACGACAGACTATCTAGAACCCCCTGTTTTCTTATCTCATTTGGCCTGAAGCGCCGCTTTAGGTTGCTTTCTGCGCCAAAATGAGTAAACTTTTCGAGCTTTTTATAACACTCGGACCCCGTTCCCCGATGGGGTCCGAGTGTTTTATTAACTAAAGAGGATGTTATGGTAACAATTCGTTTGGCACGTGGCGGCGCTAAAAAGCGTCCGTTTTATCAAGTAGTAGTGACCGATAGCCGTAATGCACGTGATGGTCGTTTCATCGAGCGTGTAGGCTTTTTCAACCCGATCGCATCAGGTCAGGCTGAAGGTCTGCGTTTAGACTTAGACCGTATCGACCATTGGGTTGGTTTGGGTGCTACCGTTTCTGATCGCGTATCTGCGCTGATCAAAGACGCTAAGAAAGCAGCGTAATCCGCCGCGGTGGTAACAATGAGCGAGCAACAATGAGTAAGCAATTTAGCCCGGTAGTTCTCGGTAAGTTAGGTTCTACTTACGGTATTCGTGGTTGGCTCAGGGTTTTTTCTTCCACCGAAGACGCCGAAAGTATTTTTGAGTACCAGCCTTGGTTTATCCAACAAGCTGGTCAGTGGCAGCATCTCGAGCTGGAAAGCTGGAAACGCCACAATCAGGATTTGATCATCAAGCTGAAAGGTATTGACGATCGCGAAGCTGCTCATGCCATGGTTAATCGTGAGATTGCCGTGGATTCAGCGCAACTGCCACAGCTTGTTGACGGCGACTATTACTGGAAAGACCTTATGGGGTGCCAGGTAGTTAGCGTTGACGGTTATGAGCTCGGTAAAGTCATCGATATGATGGAAACGGGTTCAAATGATGTTTTGGTAGTTAAAGCAAACCTGAAAGATGCTTTTGGTATCAAGGAGCGGTTAATTCCGTTCCTCGACGGGCAGGTTATCAAGAGAGTCGATCTCACTGCTCAATTAATTGAAGTAGATTGGGATCCTGGTTTTTGACCCCTGACAATGATAGCAATAAATGGAACGGTACGATGTGGATTGGTGTAATCAGTCTATTTCCTGAGATGTTCCGAGCAATCACCGACTATGGGGTAACTAGCCGGGCTGTAAAAAACGGCTTGTTGAGCATGAGTTTTTGGAGTCCTCGCGATTTCACTTACGATCGGCACCGTACTGTGGACGACCGGCCTTATGGCGGCGGACCGGGGATGCTGATGATGGTTCAACCTTTACGGGAAGCCATTCATGCCGCAAAAGCAGCGGCGGGCGAAGGGGCGAAAGTCATTTATCTCTCGCCACAGGGGCGCAAACTAGACCAAGAGGGCGTTTGCGAGTTAGCGACTAATCAGAAATTAATTCTGGTGTGTGGTCGTTATGAAGGTATAGATGAGCGCGTTATTCAAACCGAAGTCGACGAAGAGTGGTCTATCGGTGATTACGTTCTCAGTGGTGGTGAATTACCCGCTATGACATTGATTGATTCAGTCTCTCGGTTTATTCCTGGAGTTCTGGGGCATCAGTCTTCAGCAGAAGAAGACTCTTTTGTTGATGGGTTATTAGACTGTCCACACTATACCCGGCCTGAGGTGTTAGAGGGTATGGAAGTACCGCCAGTATTGCTGTCGGGAAACCATGCAGAGATTCGTCGCTGGCGCTTAAAACAGTCGCTGGGTCGTACCTGGCTTAGAAGACCTGAACTTCTGGAAAGCCTAGCTCTGACTGACGAGCAAGCGGTGCTGTTATCGGAGTTCCAGCGTGAACACGAGCAACAGCAAGACTAATAGATTCAGTTTACCTAGGGTAAGAGACATATTATGAGCAACATTATTAAGCAAATTGAACAAGAGCAGATGAAGCAAGACGTACCTTCATTCCGTCCTGGTGACACTCTGGAAATTAAGGTATGGGTCGTTGAAGGTTCTAAAAAACGTCTGCAGGCATTCGAGGGCGTGGTTATCGCTATTCGTAACCGCGGTCTGCACTCTGCATTCACTGTTCGCAAGATTTCTAACGGCGAAGGCGTTGAGCGTGTATTCCAGACTCACTCACCAGTTATTGACAGCATCACTGTCAAACGTCGTGGTGCCGTTCGTCAAGCCAAACTGTACTATCTGCGTGAGCGTACTGGTAAGTCTGCACGTATCAAAGAGCGTCTTAACCGTACTAAAGCTTAAGCGACATCCGAAAAGTTATAAAGTATTAGGCCTGACATCTGTCAGGCCTTTTTTATGTTTATATATTCGATCCAAATACATAGCTTGCATTGTGTACCTTAAAAATTTTATGCTGATCCCCTTTATATAGGGCCTTTTATATAAACTGTCGGAGAGATGTCTAGAATGAAAATATCTACCATGTTGGTTGCTGCGGGGCTGTTTTTTAGTTACACCAGTTTTGCTGCTGGCCCTTCTTCAGTGCCTTTAATCACTATAAGTAAAATACAGTACGGTGAGCATTGGGCCTTTACAAAAGAAGAAGTGCAACTGAGATGTACAAAAGATAATGCTTTATACGTCATTAATACTGGCACGTTGGCACAGTATCCACTTAACGATATAGCAATGGCAAAAATGAAGGCGGGGCAAGTTCAAGGGCAATCGCTAGATATCATTCTTTTAAATGATCCTAAAAACCCTGAAAAGAAAATGAGCCTGCAACCTTTTATTGAGCGGGCTCAGGCACTGTGTCAGTAAAATATTGTCTGCTTGTTTAAGCAATCCCTAATCTCTCTTTAAGCCCTTTCAGATAGCGGCGGCTGACGGGAATATGTTTTCCTGAGCGGGTGATAACTTCTGCTGAGCCATTCTCTAATAGTTGAATTTCGCCCAACTGATCAGTATTAACCATATATTGTCGATGGCAGCGAATAAAGGGCGTTTTCTCTTCAAGAATCTTCAAAGTAAGCTGTGTATAGCCACTTTGGCTTGTTCCGATGACATGAATACCGCTCAATTCCGAACTAAAGTATTCGATATCTTCCAGCTTGAGTAAAAAAATACGATTATGCCCATAGCACGGGATATGTTTAAGCATAGGCTCAATAATTGACTGTAAGTTTTGCTTTACGTTTTTATTGCGGCGTAGGCGTGTTAGGGTGGTTTTTAGGCGTTGTACATCAAGAGGTTTTAATAAATAGTCAAATGCGTGCTGCTCGAAAGCTCGTAGTGCATATTCATCATAAGCTGTAACAAAAACGATGTGCGGTATTTTATCTGGGTCTAGCATGCTGACCATTTCGAGGCCGTTGATTCTTGGCATTTGGATATCGAGAAAAATAACATCTGGCTGTAGGCGGTGAATGGTAGGGATGGCCTCAAGCGCGTTGGTGCACTCTTCAACGATGTCTATATCTTGTTCCGCAGTTAATAGCTCTCTCAACTCTTCTCTAGCTGGTTGCTCATCATCTACAATAATAACTTTTAACATCTTCCCTCCATAAATTTGCCCCATTTTATCATGCGAAGATTTTTTTATTGCAGACTCTTGTCACTCTTCTTCCACTACTTCTGCTGTAAACAATGAATGACATTTATAGGTAATTAAATCTTTACACCTGTGGATTAATAAATTTACATTGCGTATTATCAAGGCTTCGGTGCTAGAGGGCACTCACGCAAAACACGCTAACGATTAGGAAGAGATGACCATGCAAAAAGATGTGCTAAATAACATTAATATCAGTTCTGAACAGGTATTGATCACACCGGATGAGTTAAAGGCAGAATTCCCTTTGACTGCGCCTCAAGAACAACAAATTGCCGAGTCTCGTAAAATCATTGCGAATATTGTGCAAAGGCGTGACCATCGTCTGCTGGTTGTTTGTGGGCCATGCTCTATTCATGATCTTGATGCGGCACTGGATTATGCCCGCCATTTAGCCTCTCTTTCAGCTGAGTTGCGTGACCAGCTATACATTGTTATGCGTGTTTATTTTGAAAAGCCAAGAACCACGGTTGGGTGGAAAGGTTTAATTAACGATCCGTACATGGATGGATCTTTTGACGTTGAGGCAGGTCTGCACATTGCCCGTAGCCTTTTATCCAACCTCTCTTCTATGGGGCTACCGCTGGCAACAGAGGCTTTAGACCCAAATAATCCCCAATATTTGGGTGATTTGTTTAGCTGGGCCGCGATTGGTGCTCGTACTACTGAATCACAGACTCACCGTGAAATGGCTTCTGGCCTCTCTGTGCCTGTTGGGTTTAAAAATGGCACAGATGGCAGTTTAGGTACGGCTATTAATGCAATGAAAGCGGCAGCAATGCCTCATCGCTTTGTTGGAATTAACCAAGCAGGGCAAGTGAGCTTGCTACAAACGCAAGGCAATCCCAACGGCCATATCATTTTACGCGGTGGAAAAGAGCCAAACTACAGCAACGAGCATGTAGCCGCTTGTGAAGCGCAGATGCAAGGTGCGGGACTCAATACGGCCTTAATGGTAGATTGCAGCCACGGTAACTCCAATAAAGATTTTCGCCGCCAATCTGCGGTAATTGAGTCTGTTATTGAACAAATTCAGGCAGGAAATGAGTCTATTATTGGTGTGATGCTGGAAAGCCATCTGCATGAGGGAAATCAATCGTCTGAACAACCACGTGCGGATATGCGTTACGGTGTCTCTGTTACTGATGCTTGCATTAATTGGGAAACAACGGAAGCGCTATTGCGTAAGATGCACCGTGAATTAAAGGATTCATTGGTTAAACGCTGTAAAGGAGAGTAAGGAAAATGGTGGCGGAACTTACCGTATTACGCGATCGGATTGATGAGGTCGATAAAGCGTTATTGACACTATTAGCTCAACGTTTAGAACTGGTAGCTGAAGTTGGTGAGGTAAAAAGCCGCTACGGTTTGCCTATTTATGCTCCTGACCGTGAAGCGGCGATGTTAGCTTCACGGCGAAAAGAGGCTGAAACTCTCGGTGTTCCTGCAGATCTTATCGAAGATATTTTGCGCCGAGTTATGCGCGAATCCTATTCGAGTGAAAACGATAAAGGCTTCAAAAAACTCTGCCCAGAATTGCGACCTATCGTTATTGTGGGGGGAAATGGGCAGATGGGGCGGCTGTTCAGAAAACTCTTTGAATTATCAGGTTACCAGGTTCGCATTTTAGAACAGCAAGATTGGCCTCAGGCAGAGTCTTTATTGAGTGATGCGGGTATGGTGATAGTCAGTGTACCTATTCATATCACCACCCAAATTATTGAGCGTCTACCTAAGCTACCAGAAGATTGCATTCTGGTTGATTTCGCTTCGGTCAAAAATAAGCCTCTACAAGCCATGCTAGCAGCCCATAATGGGCCTGTCGTTGGCCTGCATCCTATGTTTGGGCCTGATGTAAACAGTCTGGCTAAACAGGTTGTTGTGTATTGTGATGGGCGCCAGCCAGAAGCCTATCAATGGCTATTGGAACAGTTTCAGGTCTGGGGTGCGCGCTTACATCGCACCAGCGCAGTAGAACACGACCAGAACATGTCTTTCATTCAAGCATTACGACACTTTACAACGTTTTCTTATGGCCTGCATTTAGCCGAAGAGAATGTGCAGATAGAGCAGCTACTGGCGCTATCCTCTCCTATCTATCGATTAGAGCTGGCAATGATAGGGCGATTATTTGCTCAGGATCCCCAGCTTTACGCTGATATTATTATGTCATCAGAGAATAACTTGGCTCTGATTAAACGTTATTATCAGCGATTTGGTGAGGCGATAGCATTGCTAGAAAAAGACGATAAAGCCGCATTTATAGATAGCTTTAAGAAGGTGGAACATTGGTTTGGTGACTATGCACCGCGCTTTATGAGTGAAAGCGGATCTCTGTTGCGTCAGGCGAATGATAATCGCAAATAGCGATTGGCCTTGAATTCGAAATTTTTAAAACCTCCTATATGTTTGCCGCATATAGGGGGTTTTATTTGTACGGTATCGTGTTTTTCTATCTCAATTACTCGCTCGGGTAACAACCCAGAACTTTTAGCGAACGTGTTATTGACGTTAAAGTGGCGAGGGCTTCCTGCATCTCAACTGATCTGAGATTACTTTGAAGATCAATATAGAACATCTCTTCCCAAGGATTTCCGTGAATAGGGCGAGACTCTAATTTAGTCATAATGATGTTGTGTTCTTTTAACACAAGCAGAGCTTCAACAAGAGCACCAGATTGCTGGCCAGTGGCCATGATCAATGTGGTTTTTGCCGGTGTTTGTTCAGTCACTTCAATTGGTTTACGCGCTAAGATAATAAAACGAGTGATGTTCTTCTGTTGATTGGCAAGGCCGTGCGCTAATACATTGAGATTATAGAGTGCACCACCAGCCTCACTGCCGATAGCCGCGATTTTCTTTGACTTCAGGTTAGCGACTTTCTCCATTGCTGCTGCTGTACTTTCACAATATTCGATTTTCCAGTCAGGGTAGCGATTGAGATAGTGGCTACATTGTTCAAAGGGTTGAGGATGGCTGTAAACCGTTTCAATTTGGCTGAGGTCTGTCTCTTCTGAAACCAGAATACAATGGTCGATAGGCGTCGTCATTTCGCCGACAATCGAAAGGCTGGTGTGTTGCAGTAAGTCATACACGTCGTTGATGGAGCCTGAACTCGTATTCTCAATAGGGACAACCGCATAATCGGCTTGGCCTGTTTCAACTTGGCGAAAGATATCTTTAAATTTTTGACATCCACATTCAATCAACTGTTCAAAATGCCTTGCTGCGTACTGACGTGCGGCTAGATGTGAATAGGAACCTTTAGGGCCAAGAAAGGCGAAGCGTGCGGTTTGTTGTTGTACGTCATTGAGGTGGTGTTGCAGCAGTGCTTGCTGAGTCAGAACGGAGTCTTCAATTATCAATTGAAAGATACGGGTAATGTAGTAGCCATCAAGATTTTTTTCTTTGCCGACGTTTATTAGTGTATTGAGTAACTCTTTTTCACGGACTTTATCCCGGATGGGGGCGTGTGAATCTTGTTTAGCTCTGGCTACATTCAACGCCAGCTCACGTCTTTTGGCTAACAGGTCTAATAATTGTAAGTCTAATTCGCTGATATGCTTACGCAGCACAAGTAATGGGTTGTCACTCATTCTCGGTCCCTTATTTTTATTTCTAATAAAAATTGGTTCTAATAAAAAAGCCTCCTAGATGGGAGGCTTTTCATGTTCGTCTTTGCTTTCTTTCTCACATGATAAATGCCTCCCTTTAGAGGAAGGTAAAAAAGAATGCAAAGAAAAACAGTTTGTTCATCGGATTCGTTCTCAGTTTTGTGGTGTTGTAAATCAGCTCTAAGTTAATCGCCAAGTTTCGATGCTGTCAATAAAAAACGCGCCCAAGGGCGCGTTATATAAAAATTCAATGAGTTATGCTTAAAACAGATTACTCAATTTCGTGCTCTTGAGGGCTGGTGAGGTCTTTTACACTTGTTGTCGCACGGCGAGCTTCACCTTTGTGCTGAACTTTATTGAGCTGGCGCTCTAGTTTATTAATGAGCTCATTAATTGCTGCGTACATATCTTCACTTTTTGCACTCGCAACAAGAGGGCCGCTAGGTGTGCCGATTGTGGCATCTGCAACAAAAGCTTTAGGTTCTTTAGATAAAACGATATGAGGACTTATAAGGTTAACTTGCCACTTCTCAAGTTTGGTGAGACGGTCTTCGACATGTGCACGGATTGCTGGGGTAATCTCCATTTGCTTGCTGGTAATATTGATTGTCATAGTCTCTTACCTCTCTGTCATTTTCCGTCTTCGATATAAGTAGAATACCTGTGTAGCAGACAAAATATGTGACATATGTCACATATTTTGTCTGAGAGTTATATGACATAAATAAGTGTGACATGCCCCTGAGAACAGAGCTTAAAGGCTTGTAGATAAGAATTCTTTCACGCACTATCGATAAGTTAATTCTGAATAAAAAAATAACGGCAGCTTAAGGCTGCCGTTAATAACTCTAGAGGTTTAGTCCGCTTAAGACTGAGGGTTCGCAGCAATAATTTTGGCTACTTTCTCTGCCTGTGCATTGAGTTTTAGTTGCTCATACGCATTCTTCATCAACGGAAGTGCACTACGTGTCGCTTCAGTATCAGGATAGTCACGCATCATCTGCTCAACACGATTGGTCACAGCCACAAATGCACCACGTTTGGTGTAATATTCTGCAACAGCTAAATCATATTTGGCTAAACGATTCTTCAAGAAGACTAAACGTTTACTAGCATCAGCAGCGTACTGACTGTTAGGATATGCTCTCAGCAGTTGGCTGAAGTCAGAAAAAGCAACACGTGCGCTTTGCGGATCGCGATCTGAACGATCAATACCAAAGAAATTTTGTAGCGCGCTATCATCCATTGCCATATCGGTTAACCCTCTCATATAGAGAACATAATCAATATTTGGATGCGTTGGATTCAGGCGAATGAAGCGGTCGATCGATGCTTGAGCCAGTGGTAGTTCATCAGCTTTATAGTAAGCATAGATGAGATCTAACTGCACTTGTTGAGAGTACGCGCCAAAAGGATAGCGACTATCTAAAGCCTCTAACTGTGTGATGGCACCTTTAAAGTTCCCATCTTTCAGTTTTGACTGAGCGGTCTCATAAAGTTCAGATGGCGGGCTATCAGGAACCGCATCCTTGGAGTTGCTTGAGCAGCCTGCAAGCGTCAGGCTCAATGTGGCCGCAGCCAACAGATATTTCATACGCGTCATGACGTTTTGATTATCCTCAGAGTGTTATTCAGGGAGACTGTCCGTTAAGCTCCCGACAAAGACCAGCTACAATAGCATATTATTTTAAACGGCATTGCCGTGAAAACCCAACGTTAACTGAAGAAGCTGCATATGGCACAACAAGTACAACTCAACGCAACGGTAACGGAATCTCAACTAGGCCAACGTTTAGATCAAGCTTTGGCTGAATTGTTCCCTGATTATTCTAGATCACGCATAAAAGAGTGGGTTCTTGATAATCGAGTCCTCGTAAACGGTAAAATCGCGAACAAGCCAAAAGAAAAAGTGCTAGGTGGAGAGATTATCGCGATTGATGCTTTGATAGAAGAAGAAGAACGTTGGGAAGCACAAAATATTGCGTTAGATATCGTTTATGAAGATGAAGATATCCTTGTTATCAATAAACCGCGTGATTTTGTCGTCCACCCTGGCGCAGGGAACCCCGATGGTACGGTGCTGAACGCACTGCTGTATCACTATCCTGCCATTTCTGATGTCCCGAGAGCAGGGATCGTACACAGACTCGATAAAGATACGACGGGTTTGATGGTCGTAGCAAAAACAGTACCGGCTCAAACGCGCCTAGTGGAAATGCTACAAGAACGGGATATTACTCGTGAGTATGAGGCCATAGCGATTGGTACGATGACGGCGGGTGGAACGGTTAACGAGCCGATTTCTCGCCACTCAACCAAACGTACCCATATGTCTGTACACCCGATGGGAAAACCAGCGGTAACACATTATCGCATTATGGAACATTTCCGCGCACATACGCGTTTACGACTACGTCTGGAAACCGGGAGAACTCACCAAATCCGTGTTCATATGTCTCATATCAACCACCCGCTGGTGGGTGATCCACTTTATGGCGGTCGCCCTCGTCCTCCAAAAGGGGCTTCAGAAGCGTTTATCCAGACACTACGCGGCTTTGATCGCCAGGCATTACATGCAACGATGCTGCGTTTATATCATCCAATCAGCGGCATCTTAATGGAATGGCACGCCCCGATTCCTCAAGATATGGTAGATCTCGTTGAGGTATTGCGTGCTGATACTGAAGAGTTCAAGGAGCAGATGGATTGGCTATAAATCATCCTCTATTAGCGCCTGAATGGCCTCAACTACCAAGTCGTGTTCATGCCTATAGCACAACACGGCATGGTGGTGTTAGCCAGAAACCTTATAATTCCTTGAATCTTGGTGACCATGTTGGGGATGACCCTCTGCATGTGGCTGAAAACCGTCGGATCATTTGCGAGCTGGCAAATGTGCCTAATGCTCCTTGTTGGTTAGAGCAAGTTCATGGGACGCGGGTATTAACTTTGGATGGTTCCCGACAAAGTGATTGTAAAGCTGATGCCTCCTATACCCGAACGCCAGGAGAAGTTTGCGTTGTTATGACAGCAGACTGCCTTCCTGTGCTATTCAGTTCTGATGAAGGTACGGAGGTTGCTGCTGCTCATGCTGGTTGGCGCGGGTTATGCGATGGGGTATTAGAAAATACACTTTCCCACTTTCAAGCTGACACTGCATCCATTTCAGTCTGGTTAGGGCCGGCAATCGGGCCTCGTCAGTTTGAAGTCGGGGCTGAAGTCCGAGAAAAATTCATTGCTCATCATGAACAAACAGCACAAGCCTTTATTCCTCATGGCGAAAAGTATCTAGCAGATATTTATCACTTAGCGCAAATTCGGCTTGAAATGGCAGGCATCACCCGTATTTATGGGGGGGAATACTGCACAGTGAGTGAACCAGAGGTTTTCTTTTCTTACCGCCGAGAACGAGAGGCGGGCCGAATGGCCAGCTTTATCTGGTTTAGCTAGTTTTATCCCCGCCATTCAATTCCCCCGAATAAAATATTTCTGCCGCTATCATAAATAACGGCAGAAATATACTTGAAAAATCACAGAATCAACTCCACATACTATCCAGCGGCAATTTAAAGCCAATCGACATTTGAAATCGCATGGGAGGAAATATGCGCCTGGATCGTTTAACCAATAAATTCCAGTTAGCCCTTGCCGATGCCCAGTCTTTAGCTCTCGGGCATGACAATCAATACATAGAACCATTGCACTTAATGCTTGCTCTCCTTAATCAAGAGGGAGGGACGGTACGCTCTCTTTTGACGACCGCAGGCGTTAATGCCAACCATTTGCAAAGTGAGCTTGAGCAAGCACTGACGCGCTTAGCACAGGTTGAAGGAACGGGGGGGGATGTCCAGCCCTCGAACGAGCTAATTCGCGTCTTAAACCATTGCGATAAGCTTGCTCAAAAACGAAACGATAAATTTATTTCATCTGAACTGTTCGTCTTGGCTGTATTAGAAGACCGAGGAAATCTTGGTGACATTCTGAAACGTGCCGGTGCCACGATACAAAAAATAAACCAATCAATAGAACAAATGCGTGGTGGTGAAAAAGTGGAAGACCAAAGTGCAGAAGATCAACGCGAAGCATTGAAAAAATACACCATAGACCTGACAGAACGTGCGGAGCAGGGCAAGCTCGATCCCGTTATCGGTCGTGATGAAGAGATCCGTCGTACTATTCAGGTGCTTCAACGCCGTACTAAAAATAACCCAGTTCTGATCGGTGAGCCTGGTGTTGGTAAAACTGCCATCGTTGAAGGGTTGGCACAGCGAATTATCAATGGCGAAGTACCTGAAGGGTTAAAGCATAAGCGTGTTCTTTCTCTCGATATGGGGGCGCTGATTGCTGGTGCTAAATATCGTGGTGAGTTTGAAGAGCGCTTAAAAGGCGTATTGAGTGACTTATCTAAACAAGAAGGCAGCGTTATTCTGTTTATTGATGAGTTGCATACCATGGTGGGTGCGGGCAAAGGCGATGGTGCGATGGATGCCGGGAATATGCTAAAACCGGCTTTGGCACGTGGGGAATTACACTGTGTTGGTGCAACGACGTTGGATGAATATCGCCAATATATCGAGAAAGATGCGGCTCTTGAGCGTCGCTTCCAGAAAGTTTATGTCTCAGAACCCACAGTAGAAGACACTATCGCTATTCTGCGTGGATTGAAAGAGCGTTACGAGTTGCACCACCATGTGCAGATTACCGATCCTGCCATTGTTGCCGCTGCGACGTTATCGCACCGCTATATTACAGATCGTAAGTTGCCCGATAAGGCGATTGATTTGATCGATGAGGCAGCATCGAGCATTCGTATGCAGATCGACTCAAAACCGGAGCCCTTAGATAGACTTGAGCGCCGTATTATTCAGTTAAAACTGGAACAACAGGCACTGAAAAAAGAGTCCGATGAAGCCAGTAAAAAACGTTTAGATATGCTCAACGAAGAGTTGGAAGAGAAAGAGCGTGAGTATTCTGAGCTTGAAGAAGAGTGGAAATCAGAAAAGGCAGCACTATCTGGCACTCAAACAATCAAAGCGGAATTAGAACAGGCCAAGGTCTCAATGGAGCAGGCTCGTCGTTCTGGTGATCTCGGCCAAATGTCTGAGTTGCAGTACGGTAAGATACCTGAGTTGGAAAAACAGTTAGCAGCAGCAACACTGGCTGAAGGTAAGACGATGAAGCTCCTTCGTAACCGAGTGACCGATGCTGAGATTGCTGAGGTTTTGGCTCGCGCAACGGGTATTCCGGTTGCTCGTATGCTAGAGGGTGAAAAAGAGAAATTACTAAGAATGGAAGAGGAACTACATAAACAGGTTATCGGCCAGAACGAAGCTGTTGATGCTGTCTCTAATGCTATTCGTCGTAGCCGTGCAGGGTTATCCGATCCTAACAGACCTATAGGTTCTTTCTTATTCCTCGGGCCGACGGGTGTGGGTAAAACTGAATTGTGTAAGGCGCTAGCCAACTTCATGTTTGATAGCGATGACGCGATGGTGCGCATTGATATGTCTGAATTTATGGAGAAACATTCTGTGTCTCGTTTGGTCGGTGCACCTCCGGGATATGTAGGCTATGAAGAAGGTGGCTATCTGACAGAGGCTGTTCGCCGCCGCCCTTATTCCGTTATCTTGTTAGATGAAGTGGAAAAAGCGCATCCAGATGTATTCAACATTTTGTTGCAGGTATTGGATGATGGTCGTTTGACTGATGGGCAAGGGCGTACGGTAGATTTCCGTAATACGGTTGTTATTATGACGTCAAACCTTGGCTCTGATCTGATTCAAGACCGCTTTGGTGACATAAACTACAAACAGATGAAAGATATTGTGATGGAAGTCGTAGGCCACCACTTCCGGCCTGAATTTATCAACCGGATTGATGAAACTGTTGTTTTCCACCCATTGGGCAGCGATCAAATCAAGTCCATCGCTAAAATCCAACTGCGACGTTTATATCAACGTCTGGAAGAGCGGGGTTATGAAGTGGCAATTTCAGATGCTGCATTAGATCAAATATCTAAAGAGGGATTCGACCCAGTTTATGGGGCTCGACCTCTAAAACGTGCAATACAGCAAGAAATTGAAAATCCGCTGGCACAACAAATCTTGTCAGGCAAACTCATCCCAGGGAAGCTAATATCTCTGGATATGGTTGATGACCAGATTGTTGCACTACAGTAGCGTATTCAATAAGTGATTAAGGCGGCTGATTAGCCGCCTTTTTATATGGAATGTATTACTTGGACAAACGAGCGTGCACAGCAAGCAATAGCGGTGTCCAAATAAGCGCAACTATTATAGAGGTAATAAGTGCTACAACAATATTTCCAACAACAAAACTGTTGTCGTGAATAAAATAACTACATCGAGTAAGAAATGTACCGAGTGCAATAACAAAAACCAATGGCCAATAAGCTGTGGTTTGAGTCCGCTTATGGATTTTGTTGTTAGGTTGGGAAAGAAAATAAAAGATGACGGCTAAACAACCAATAGTAGAACTACCATGTTGAGTAATTTTGTATAGGGCTACACTCGAACCCGAAAAGACAAACGGCCTGTTTAATATATCCCACCCTAAAACAAAGTAACCGTTCACATGTGTAAAATCATCCCACAGTAGATGAGATACTATTCCTATCACGATAGACGACGTAATTTTGAACCAATGCTTCTTATACTCTGCCATCCAATTGACTCTATCGAGCCGATAAGCTAAGCCATTCGGCAAATGGTCCAAAAGCCGATTTCTGATAATACAGTGGAATACAAATGTTAGGGCAATGGCTATCGGAATATCAAAGTAGACTACTCCAGCTAAAGAGTGGCTAAAGCTTCCATACATTCGCATTCTAATGATGTATTCAAAATCAGGAGCAATGCTGCCAATGATGAGACCAGTGAGAGAGAAATAACGCTGATACCGGCTTAATGGCAAGACAATAGCTGGGTGAGCAAAGGTAAAGGGCATAAAATAGAGGCAAGCTTATCAGGGTACATTGCTTGATATTGCTTGTTATTTATGAAGTGAGAATGAAGCGCATGTGTTTTAGGTTATCAGTAATGCGGAAGAGTATGTTAAGTAGACAAATTATGTGTGCAAAATAGCCTTTGTATGATATTTGGTTGAAAATAGAGCGGTTAAACTCTTTTTTCAAATTAAGGCTTGTCAGGTTCTGAGAACTCCCTATAATGCGCCTCCACTGACCGGGTGAAGCAACGCGAAAGCCGCTTTGCCGGTGAGCGAGCAAG
>DF158886.1:212075-237491 GCA_000307305.1 Enterobacteriaceae bacterium B14 | reverse complement strand
CCTGCTCTCCAACCTGTAAAGCGGCTTTCGCGTTGCTTCACCCGGTCAGTGGAGGCGCATTATAGGGAGTTCTCAGAGCCTGACAAGTCCTTTTTCTCAATTTAAATTCGTTCGGGTGTTTTTCACACAAACTATCGATCCTAATAGATCTAAACTATGTCACGATAGATCCTTTAAACCCAGCGCTCACGCTAATCATTAACTCGAAAGTAAGGTAGTAAAACCATGTCAGATATTTTTCGCAAATACCTTAGTCACTCCCCAGAAGTAGGACAAAGAGTCATGGCTGATAGATCCAGCGTGATCATTGGCCGTGTCACACTAGGTGATGATGTCAGTGTGTGGCCACTAGTCGTTATTCGAGGGGATGTTAATTACATTACCGTTGGAGCCCGAACCAACATTCAAGATGGCAGTGTCCTTCACGTTAACCATTCTGGCCCTGATTACCCCGGATTTCCTCTTATCATCGGTGAAGATACCACTATTGGTCACAAAGCCATGTTGCATGGCTGCACGGTAGGGAATCGCGTTTTAATTGGTATGGGGGCGATTATTCTCGATGGCGCAATAATAGAAGACGATGTGATTGTTGGGGCAGGCAGCTTAGTCGCTCCAGGGAAAGTACTACAGAGCGGCTATCTCTATGTTGGTAGCCCAGCCCGACAAGTTCGCCAGTTAAAAGATACTGAGCTCGAAGGGCTAAAAGAATCAGCCAATCATTATGTCGAGTGGAAGAATGAATATCTCCAAGGCTAGATGACAATCCATCCTTGTTCATCAAACTCTTCATTTTGGATTAGCAACTCGGCTTCTTCCTCATAATCCCAACGGTATTCTTTGAATACCGTCAATGCTTCGGCTTCAGTGCATACCGTTTCATGCTTATTAAGTGTTTCAGCTGATACTCGACAATTCACTAAAAAGCCGTTTACCTGTGCCGGAAAACAGACCGATCTCAAATGATCATCCCACTCTTCACGATCGGGAAAAAGGATCAACTGATTCATTGGTTTAGATCTTTTCGCAACTGTTTCAGCACAGGTTCAATATCTGGCATCACGCCATGCCATAGGAAAAAAGCATGAGCTGCTTGCCCTACTAGCATTCCTAGACCATCCACTAAATGAGTTGCACCCAGTTGCTTAGCCCACTGGAGAAATGGAGTCAGTGTGGGTTGATAGAACATGTCATAGCAACGCGTATTGACTGTTATAAGAGACGCTGGAATCTCAGGAATATTTCCCTGAATACCAGATGATGTCGCATTGATAATTAAATCAAACTGTTTTCCAGCCAGATCGCTAGCAGCACAAACATCGACGGTACCATGCTGTCCAAAAATTTCAGCCAGTTGAGTTGCGCGGCTTAATGTTCTGTTTGTTACCGTGATATGGCACCCTAAATTAAGCAGAGGTTGTAACACCCCTCTTGCAGCCCCACCAGCACCAAGCAATAGAATGTTCATATCAGGCAGGATCATCTGAACTCGTTGCAGATCGCTAACTAAGCCCAAACCATCGGTGTTGTCGCCCAATAGGCTGCCATCATCTCGTCTTTTTAGAGTATTAACGGCACCACCTAAGGCCGCGCGTTCAGTTACCTGCGCTGACATTGCAAACGCCCGCTCTTTAAATGGTGTCGTTACATTGGCACCACTGCCACCCTTATTAAAAAAATGGCTAACCGTTTCTTCAAAAGAATCTAAAGGAGCGAGGATGGTTTTATAACTAAGGCTTATCCCTGTTTGCTCAGCAAATAGTTGATGAATTCTCGGCGAACGGCTGTGATTTATTGGATTACCAAAGACGGCAAACTGTTCCATATCTGTTCATTATCCTTGGCGAAAGAGTTCGCCGGTTAAAGCATCTCTTATTTCAGAGGGGTTCAAACGCCCACCAACAAGCCCTGAAAGCACAGGGAAATCATTGCCAAACTGTTGCCTAACCTCATCCTCTGTCCGGCATGGTTGAAGGCCACTTAAATTAGCACTTGTCGAAACCAAAGGCTTATCCATTGCTAAACAGAGTGCCTGAACTAACGGGTGATCACTAACGCGTACAGCGATAGATTCAAAACGCCCTGTTAACCAACGCGGTGTCGAAGACAAAGCGGGCATAACCCACGTCACAGGCCCAGGCCAACAAGAAAAAATGCGTTTACGGACCTCATCACTGAGTTGTGCATCATCAACATAAGGAAGCAGTTGTTGATAATTTGCCGCGATTAAAATCAGTCCTTTATCCCAAGGCCTTTGCTTCAATACAAGAAGTTTTTCAACCGCTTGCTGGCTATCAGGGTCGCACCCTAAACCAAAAACAGCTTCTGTTGGGTAGGCAATAACATCGGCTCGGCGCAATGCCTGTAAGGCACTCTCTATATTTTCTGAGTTCATAATTTAGTCTGTTGATACGGCTTTGCCGCAGGCTTTGCTCGCACAGAATAGCTTATTACCCTGTGCCGTCTTTTTTTGTATTAACAGAGGATAATGGCAATATTCGCATTCGCCAGCAATTGGCGTGAAATTAATAGCAAACTGACACTCTGGATAGCGATCGCATGCATGGAATGTTTTGCCATAACGCGATTTGCGCTGCAATAGTTTCCCTTGCTGACATTGAGGGCAAGAGATAGACGTTTCGTCCGGTTTATCTATCGCTTCAGTATGAGGACATTCAGGATAGTCACTACAGCAGATGAACATACCATAGCGCCCCTGCCTCAGCACCATTGTCGAATGGCAAAGAGGACATTCTTGCCCATCAAGCACTTTGACGACATGCCCGTCAGCCTGTGGTTTTAATGGGCGAATATATCCGCACTCTGGATAATGGGAGCAGCCTAGAAATGGGCCATGTTTACCACTACGCATAACCAATTCTGCACCGCATTCAGGGCAAAGTTCGGTGCTTTTGTGAATAAACAGCGTAGCTTTTGACATAGTATCCTACAAAGATTTTATTAGTCGTTTGAATGAACTCAGCCATAGCGAACATAGCCTACCTTACGGATTCGTATATAACCCCCAGGTACAGCTTTAATCCACCCAGCCAATTCTAAATCAAGTAATTTTACAACAACATCTGATACGGATTGACCCACCTTGTCAGCAACAATGTCAACAGGGGTTACTTCGTCCCCTACGTTAGCCAACACGTCAGAAAATGGCAATTCCTGCTCATTCTCTAAGGTAGGAATAGTTTCATTTATTGATTCTGGTGGTAATAAAGGCACCCAGTTCAGAGAGGTGTTTAATTGTTCGAGAATATCTGTTGGCTGAGCAACAAGATATGCGCCTTGCTGAATGAGCCAATGTACACCTTCACTTCCACTACAACCTAAATTACCAGGAAGAGCAAACACCTCTCTTCCTTGCTCTAGTGCACATCTGGCAGTAATCAGTGAGCCGCTGCGTAATGATGCCTCAATAACCAATACACCGAGACTCAACCCACTAATAATGCGATTTCTTTTGGGAAAATGAACCGCTAATGGCGACTCTGTCGGGAGATATTCTGAAACCAGCACACCACCGTTATCAACAATTTCCTCCGATAATCGCTGGTGTTTTTTGGGATAAACATTCGCTAGCCCACTCCCTAACACCGCAATTGTTGTCCCTTGTACATCTAATGCGCCGCGATGACAAATACCATCAATTCCCGACGCGAGGCCACTCGTAATCGCCAAACCACAGATTGCTAGTTCTTGTGCAAAATAACGCCCCCATTGCTCACCATACTGGCTATAGTTTCTGCTGCCAACCATCGCTACTTGAGGCTTCTGCAAAGATTGGCTGTTACCCCGAATAAAAAGTATCGGAGGAGCTTCGCCAAGTTGATAAAGCGCAGAAGGATAATCATTTTCACCGGGCAGAAGCATTCTATTATTCTTATCCTCTAACCACATTAGAGCCTTATCCAGATAACGTGCGTTAGGGAATGAAAATGCGTGCTTTTGTTCTTGGCTTAAATTCAAGCAATCCAGCGCCTGCTCATGACTGTTAGTCTGAGCATTAAAAATGTGAGTTAATTTATTTAATTTTCCGGCGCCTATACCTTTTATCATCAGCAAACGCAGCCAGAACTCATCGCTATTCATGCTTATATCTCAAATAATCGAATCGACATTGAAGTAGCAAAAGCGCAACTCCGGCAAAATTTCCCTTATATATTCACAATCACACCTTCATTAGTGATTGCTCCAATAGCCAGGCGATGCTGTCAATCAGTTCTGCTTTTGTCTAGAATAGAGAGAGCAAATCATTTATTAACTCAGAGATAGATCTAAAAATTTATGGCGTTATTGCAAGTATTACGTTTTCCTGACGAGCGGCTTCGCACTAAGGCTGCAGAGGTCAAAGAAGTCAATGCAGACACTCAGCGTATCGTGGATGATATGTTCGAAACCATGTATGCAGAAGAAGGTATTGGATTGGCAGCGACGCAGGTAGATATCCATCAGCGAATTATCGTCATTGATGTCTCTGAAAATCGCGATTCCCGTCTGGTGCTCATTAATCCAGAAGTGCTAGATAAATCTGGAGAGACAGGTATTGAAGAAGGCTGCCTATCTGTACCAGAACATCGGGCCCTAGTACCGCGAGCAGAAAAAATTAAAATTCGGGCGTTGGATCGCGATGGTAAACCATTTGAGCTAGAAACTGATGATTTACTGGCTATCTGTATTCAACACGAAATGGATCACCTCATGGGTATCTTGTTTGTCGATTATCTGTCACCGTTAAAGCGTCAGCGGATCAAACAGAAATTAGAAAAGTTAGCCAAACTAGAAGCCCGCCAATAAATCTCTTTTAATTGTTTGTACCTAAGAGATATCACAGCAGTATCAAGCTCAACCTATGCCGATACTGCTTTGTACTCAAACAGTCTCTCTTTATAAGAGTATCAGCGGCCTCGTTTTAGAGGCCTTTTACTGCAGGAAATGACAGTGTCAGACTCTTTACGGATCATTTTTGCGGGAACACCCGATTTTGCAGCTCGCCATCTGAATGCGCTGTTGTCCTCTAGACATCAAGTTATTGGCGTTTTCACTCAGCCTGATCGACCTTCAGGTCGGGGAAACAAGCTCACTCCAAGCCCAGTTAAAAACTTGGCTTTAGAGAACAATATTCCAGTATTCCAACCTAAATCACTTCGCCCTGAAGAAAACCAGCAGCTCGTTGCTAATCTCAATGCAGATATCATGGTTGTTGTCGCCTACGGCTTAATATTGCCTCAGGCAGTTCTAGATATGCCACGTCTTGGATGTGTCAATGTGCACGGCTCTTTACTACCTCGTTGGCGAGGAGCTGCACCTATCCAACGCGCCCTATGGGCTGGTGATAACGAAACGGGTGTAACCATCATGCAGATGGATGCGGGTTTAGATACCGGAGACATGCTGTACAAAATTGATTGTGCAATTACATCGGAAGATACCAGCGCAAGCCTGTATGACAAGCTAGCAGAGCTAGGGCCAAGAGGCTTACTGGAAACACTAGAGCATCTAAGCTCAGGTACTGCTACCCCAGAAAAGCAAAATGAAGCTCTAGTGACCTATGCGGAAAAACTGAGCAAAGAAGAAGCGAAGCTTGATTGGTCACTCTCTGCAAAACAACTGGAGCGTTGCATCAGAGCCTTCAATCCTTGGCCTATCAGTTTTTTTATCCTAGATGAACAGCCGATTAAAGTTTGGCAAGCGATAGCATCAAGTGAAGAGAGCAAGCAACCACCAGGAACCATTTTGCAAGCGGATAAAAGCGGGATCCAAGTTGCGACAACACAGGGCGTTTTAAACCTATTGCAGTTGCAACCTGCGGGGAAGAAGCCAATGTCTGCTCAAGACCTACTAAACTCTCGCCGAGAGAGTTTTACTCCCGGCGTTAAACTCGATTAACGAGTTTAGATATCATAATGAGCCAAGCATTAGGCTTGGCTCTCTATTCGTTTTCATTGACTGAATCGGCCCACACCAACTTATGGCAAATAATTATAACCTTCGCGCTATCGCGGCAACGGCAATTAGTCAGGTTTTAGACCGAGGCCAATCTCTCAGCGCGGTGTTACCCGAATTACAGCAAAAAATTAATGACAAAGACCGAGCGCTACTACAAGAGCTGTGTTTTGGCTGTTTACGCGTCTTACCGCAGCTAGAGTGGTGTATACAACAATTAATGGCAAAAGTGCTAACGGGCAAGCAAAGACCTCTTCATTACCTACTCATGGTAGGGTTATACCAACTTCTTTATACTCGGATCCCTGCTCATGCCGCTGTAGCAGAAACCGTTAATGGCGCAGTTGCCTTGAAACGTCCGCAGTTAAAAGGATTGGTCAATGGTGTCATGCGCCAGTTCCAACGTGAGCAACAAAGCTTACTTGAGCGCGCCCAACAAAACGATAGCCGCTTTATGCACCCAAGTTGGTTACTTGCAAGACTCAAACAAGCCTACCCTGATAATTGGGAAAGTATTGTTGATGCTAATAACCAAAGACCTCCTATGTGGCTTCGTGTTAACCGTCTCCATCACACTCGAGATGAATATCTAGCGCTACTGCAAGAAGTGGAAATCGAAGCGATTCCTCACCCAGGATATCCCGATGCTCTACGCTTGGTCGTCCCTTGTTCTGTAGAGCGTTTACCGGGATTTGAACAGGGTTGGATAACGGTTCAAGATGCATCTGCTCAAGGTTGTATAACATTTCTCACCCCACAGAATGGTGAACAGATACTCGATCTATGTGCTGCACCCGGTGGAAAAACAACACATATATTAGAAGCCGCCCCAAAAGCTCACGTCCTTGCTGTTGATATTGATGAAACCAGATTAACGCGGGTTAAAGAGAACTTAGCACGGCTCAATATGCATGCAGATGTTCGTCAGGGCGATGGCCGAGCCCCTTCCACATGGTGTGATGATGGAAAACTATTTGACCGCATTCTGCTAGATGCTCCCTGCTCTGCAACAGGTGTTATTCGCCGCCATCCCGATATTAAGTGGTTACGTCGCGATCGCGATATTGATGAACTAGTTATAGTGCAAAAAGAGATCCTTGATGCCATTTGGCCTCGTTTAAAATCTGGTGGTGTCATGGTATACGCAACATGCTCCATTCTTCCTCAAGAAAACCAATTGCAAATAACACATTTCCTGCAAAATCACAGTGATGCCGAATTAGTCGAGACAGGCGATACAGCCCATCCTGGGATACAAAATATTCCTGCACCTGAAGAAGGTGATGGTTTCTTTTACGCCAAGATCGTTAAAAGATAGAAGCCCAGCTATATTTTTAAGGCAAGGCAGCACAAACAGAACGGCACACTAATTGATACCGTCTGGTTCGGACAAAAGAGCATACAATGAAAATAATTATTCTCGGAGCAGGCCAAGTTGGCGGGACTCTCGCTGAAAACTTAGTGGGTGAAAACAACGATATCACCGTTGTTGATATGCAATCTGATCGCTTACGCCAGCTACAAGATCAGTTCGATCTACGGGTAGTACAAGGCCATGCATCTCATCCGCGAGTATTACGTGAGGCGGGAGCTGAAGATGCCGATATGCTTGTAGCGGTCACTAACTCCGATGAAACCAATATGGTGGCCTGCCAGATAGCTTACTCTCTATTTAATACACCTAATCGTATCGCCAGAATTCGCTCTCATGAATATATTCGTGAAGAAGAAAAGCTTTTCCTTCCAGAAGCGATCCCTATTGATCATCTGATCTCTCCAGAACAGCTCGTTATTGATTACATCTATAAGCTGATTGAATATCCCGGTGCGCTTCAGGTTGTTAATTTCGCCGAAGGAAAAGTCAGTATCTCTGCAGTAAAAGCCTATTATGGCGGCCCACTTGTCGGTAATGCCCTCTCCTCTCTACGCGAACATATGCCACACATTGAAACACGTGTTGCCGCTATATTTCGCCAAGACAGACCCATCCGCCCACAGGGCTCAACCGTTATAGAAGCGGGGGATGAAGTATTTTTCGTGGCAGCATCGCCACACATTCGAGCTGTAATGAGTGAATTACAGCGCTTAGAGAAACCTTATAAGCGTTTGATGATTGTCGGGGGCGGAAATATAGGGGCTGGCTTAGCCAAGCGATTAGAAAAAGATTATAGCGTTAAGTTGATAGAGCGAAATCAGCAACGAGCATCTGAACTTGCTGAACTGCTTCAAGATACTATTGTCTTTTACGGTGATGCATCAGACCAAGAACTCCTGAATGAAGAACACATTGACCAAGTAGACGTTTTCATTGCCGTGACCAACGATGATGAAGTAAATATCATGTCGGCAATGCTCGCCAAACGGCTAGGTGCGAAGAAAGTCATGGTGCTCATTCAAAGAAATGCCTATGTCGATTTGGTACAAGGTGGAGTAATAGACATCGCAATATCACCTCAACAGGCAACCATTTCCGCTCTGCTTGGCCATGTGCGTAAAGCTGACATTGTTAGCGTTTCATCCCTTCGTCGTGGTGTAGCCGAAGCTATCGAGGCTATTGCCCACGGAGATGAAACAACATCTAAAGTCGTCGGACGTAGTGTTTCTGAGATTAAACTTCCATCAGGTACGATTATTGGCGCTATTGTCCGCGGCGATGATGTGCTGATTGCCAATAGCAGTACTCGGATTGAGCAAGGCGACCACGTCATTATGTTTTTAACGGATAAAAAATATGTATCTGATGTAGAAAGGCTTTTCCAACCTAGCCCGTTCTTCTTATAAGAAATATGGGCTTCATTCATTCCAATAATTAATGAGATGGCCCAACTTCAAGATTCTTTTAATAGAAACAGAACATCATAAGTACTTTCCTCTACTTGTATGCGTATTTGTGAATATTTATCTCTATTTATGGCAAATAATGAGGCGTTTGTTAGAATTAACTCAACATTTAATTAAAGAGGCAAATATGAGTTTATTAAAAGAGTTTCGTGAATTTGCGATGCGTGGAAATGTCGTCGACTTAGCTATTGGTGTCATTATCGGTGCAGCATTCGGTAAAATCGTTTCTTCTTTAGTTTCTGATATCATCATGCCACCTCTTGGGCTTGTTCTTGGGGGCATTGATTTCAAACAATTCAGTTGGGTATTAAAGCCAGCAGAAGGCGATATTCCTGCTGTTATTATGCATTACGGCGTGTTCATTCAAACTATGCTTGATTTTGTTATCGTCGCTTTTGCGATTTTTATGGCTATTAAATTGATGAATAAACTACGTCGTAAAGAAGAAGATGTTCCGGCTGAAGCAGCTGCTCCAAGCTCAGAAGAAGTACTTCTAGCAGAAATTCGCGATCTGCTAAAAGATAAGCAAACTAGAATCTAAAAGCACGGCTTAGATTAAGTTATATGGACACAACTCTCAAAGTAGGCTTTTTTATTCTTCACAATATTCAGGGCTTATCTGTATCCGCAAGTTGCAGATAGTAAAAGGCCGGATGTAAAAGTAGTGAACTGACTACGTTTACATCCGGCCTCCCAACCACTCTTGTTTACATGCTTCGACTTACGTTGATAACTCCCTTTCCCTTTAGTATTTTTCTCAACACGTTGCCGAAACAATGGGTCATGTAAAAGCGCTTGTAGAGCATTATCTGTAATGATGCCCTTAGTATGGCGATACTTAGCCATATAGCCTCCATTTTGGGTTAAATATAGAAATGATTAATTTTGAAGCGGCCGAATAATATGACAAATATTATTCAAAGTGAAGTCGCTATTGAGATTTCAAATTCAGTACTATCGGATCTCCTATAGCACCTTGTTCCAAAGCCTCTAGAATCGAGCAATAACTACTACTATGGGCTGAGCCACAACATGCATCGCTCAAACGTTGAAGTGACTCTTGCATGTGTTTTAATTCTGCTACTTTTCTCTCTACCTCCAAAAGACGAGTATCTACAATTCTTTTCGACTCTTCACAAGTGTGATGCTCGGGATCTATACGTATAGAAAGTAGCTCGGATATAGCTTCTAGCGTGAACCCCATTTGTTTGGCGTAGCGAATAAAGCGCAACCGTTGCAAATCATTTTCACCATACAGGCGGTATCCACCTTCAGTACGGACATCATGTGTCATCATCCCCTGTTTTTCATAGAAACGTATGGTATCTGGTGTTACACCTGCCAACTTAGCTAACTGTCCTATTCGGTAAAACATCTTAACCTCAGCGAATTATGGTCATAATAGGGTAAATATGACTCAATATAGTCAACTAAGCCACATAGATTGTGTTTACCGCACACTGTATCTGACATTGCTATATGTAATTAAAACTATAAATGGGGATAAATCAGATAAGAACAAGGAAGGGATAAGATAAATTTTCTAATGATAAAAGAACAATAAAAAAGCCGGGCAAGCCCGGCTTTTTTTACACAGAAACAGATTACTCTGCTGCTGCTGGAGCTTCTACTGCACGATCAACTAGCTCGATGTATGCCATCGGCGCATTGTCGCCAGCACGGAAGCCACACTTAAGAATACGAGTGTAACCACCGGCACGGCTCGCGAAACGCGGGCCTAGCTCGTTAAACAGTTTTGCCACGATCTCGTTATCACGAGTACGGGCGAATGCCAGACGACGATTAGCAACGCTGTCGGTCTTGGCAAGTGTAATCAGTGGCTCAACCACGCGACGCAGCTCTTTCGCTTTCGGAAGGGTCGTCTTGATGATTTCATGACGAACCAAAGAGCCTGCCATGTTACGGAACATAGCTTGGCGATGGCTGCTGTTACGGTTCAGTTGACGACCACTCTTACGATGGCGCATGACCTTATCCTTCTCAGTAAAACCTTAACCTGTGATCCGGTTACTCGTCAGCAATGCTTGCTGGTGGCCAATTTTCTAGGCGCATGCCCAGAGAAAGTCCACGCGAAGCCAGCACGTCTTTAATCTCAGTAAGAGATTTTTTGCCAAGGTTAGGCGTTTTAAGTAGCTCAACCTCAGTACGCTGTACCAGATCACCGATGTAGTGGATGGCTTCTGCCTTAAGGCAGTTAGCAGAGCGGACAGTCAATTCCAGATCATCAACAGGGCGCAGCAAGATCGGATCGAACTCAGGCTTCTCTTCTTTGACTTCCGGCTGACGTACATCACGTAAGTCAACGAAAGCTTCCAGTTGTTCAGCTAGGATGGTAGCCGCACGACGAATCGCCTCTTCAGGATCGATTGTGCCATTGGTTTCCATCTCGATGACTAGCTTGTCCAAGTCGGTACGCTGTTCTACACGCGCTGCTTCAACATTGTAGGCAATACGCTCTACAGGGCTATAGCAGGCGTCAACCAACAGACGACCAATTGGGCGCTCATCTTCTTCCGTATGAATACGGGCAGAAGCCGGCACATAACCACGACCACGCTGAATGTTGATACGCATGCTAATGCTTGCGTTTTCATCAGTCAGGTGACAGATAATGTGCTGCGGTTTGACGATTTCAACATCACCATCATGGGTGATGTCTGCTGCGGTCACAGGGCCAATGCCAGACTTATTCAGGGAAAGGATAACTTCATCTTTACCTTGAACTTTCACCGCCAGCCCTTTCAGGTTGAGCAGGATCTCCAGGATATCTTCCTGTACGCCTTCTTTGGTGCTGTACTCATGTAGTACACCATCAATCTCAACCTCGGTCACCGCGCAACCCGGCATAGATGAAAGCAGAATACGGCGCAGTGCGTTGCCCAAAGTATGGCCGAAGCCACGCTCTAACGGCTCAAGGGTCACCTTGGCGTGCGTCGAACTTACTTGCTCGATATCTACCAGGCGCGGTTTTAGAAACTCTGTCACAGAACCCTGCATTGTGTCCTCTCTTTGGTACTAAGCCTTACTTAGAGTAAAGCTCGACGATCAGGTGTTCGTTAATGTCCGCAGACAGATCGGAGCGCTCAGGAATGCGCTTGAACACACCTTCCATCTTAGCAGCATCAACTTCCAGCCAAACTGGCTTCTCACGCTGCTCAGCCAACTCCAAAGCAGCCTTCACACGAGATTGCTTTTTAGCTTTCTCACGGATGCTAACTACGTCATTAGGAGATACCTGATAAGAAGCGATGTTAACAACGCGTCCATTTACCATAATAGCCTTGTGGCTTACCAACTGACGTGATTCTGCACGAGTTGCACCAAAGCCCATACGATAAACTACGTTATCTAAACGACCTTCTAAAAGAACAAGCAGGTTTTCACCTGTGTTACCTTTTAAACGCGTTGCTTCTTTATAATAGTTACGGAATTGGCGCTCTAGAATGCCGTAGATACGACGAACTTTTTGCTTTTCACGTAACTGCACACCGTAATCAGACAGACGAGGCTTACGCGCGCCATGCTGACCAGGAGCTTGTTCAATCTTACACTTGGTATCGATCGCGCGAACACCAGATTTAAGGAATAAATCTGTGCCCTCACGACGGCTAAGCTTGAGCTTAGGACCCAAATATCTTGCCATTTTCTTTCTCCAACAATCCTAAAAGCGTCTTTACACGCGGCGCTTTTTCGGCGGACGACAACCGTTATGAGGGATCGGAGTCACATCAGTAATATTAGTGATGCGGAAACCAGCCGCGTTTAACGCACGGATAGTTGACTCACGGCCAGGACCAGGTCCTTTAACCATAACTTCCAGGTTCTTAATACCGTACTCTTTCACTGCTTCAGCGCAGCGCTCTGCTGCAACCTGTGCGGCGAATGGAGTAGATTTACGTGAACCACGGAAACCGGAACCACCGGCTGTTGCCCAACCCAAAGCATTACCTTGACGATCGGTAATAGTTACAATGGTGTTGTTAAAAGAAGCATGGATATGAGCCACACCGTCAGAGACTTGCTTTCTTACACGCTTACGTGTACGAATAGGTGCCTTTGCCATTATTCAATCACCCCGATTATTTCTTGATCGGTTTACGCGGACCCTTACGGGTACGGGCGTTGGTCTTAGTACGCTGACCGCGAACTGGTAGACCACGACGATGACGCAAACCACGATAAGTACCAAGGTCCATAAGACGCTTAATGCTCAGGGTGACTTCACGACGTAGATCACCTTCAACAACGTACTTGGCAACTTCGTCACGCAGCTTATCGATTTGCTCTTCAGACAGCTCACTGATCTTAGCATTTTCAGCAATACCCGTTGTTGCACAGATAGCCTGTGAACGAGTTTTACCGACACCATAGATCGCAGTTAAAGCGATTACAGTATGCTTGTGATCAGGAATGTTAATGCCTGCTATACGGGCCACTATGCACTCCTACTTATTTATACGACAACACTACTCTGAAAAGCCCGTTTTCAGGATACTCAAATAATGTTGTTGTCTTATACAAAAAGATTGGCTGGCTAATTTAGCCAGCTCAACCCAACTTTGCAAGAAAAAAATGCCAATAAATCAGCCTTGACGCTGTTTATGCTTAGGCTCACTGCAAATCACACGAACAACGCCATGGCGCTTGATGATTTTGCAGTTACGGCATAGCTTCTTGACGGAAGCACGAACTTTCATTTTAACTCTCCGTAACTTCTCTAGCTCACCTGAACTATCGGTTATAACCTTTCAGGTTTGCTTTCTTCAATGCAGACTCATACTGACTTGACATCATCAGAGTTTGCACTTGAGCCATAAAGTCCATAATCACAACAACAACGATTAATAAAGACGTACCACCAAAATAGAACGGTACTCCCATTGCGTCGCGCATGAACTCCGGGATAAGGCAGATAAAAGTAATATACATCGCACCGGCTAGTGTCAGGCGAGTCATCACTTTATCAATGTATTTCGCCGTTTGCTCTCCCGGACGAATTCCTGGCACGAATGCACCGGACTTCTTCAGGTTATCTGCTGTTTCACGCGGATTGAAAACCAATGCCGTGTAGAAGAAACAGAAGAAGATGATCGCAGCTGCATAGAGTAACACATAAAGAGGTTGTCCAGGCTGCAAATTCAGCGAAATAGTCGTTAGCCAGTTCCAACCGGTACCGCCCCCGAACCATGCTGATATGGTACCAGGAAACAGTATGATGCTTGAAGCGAAGATTGCAGGGATAACCCCAGCCATATTCACTTTAAGCGGTAAATGTGTACTCTGTGCTGCATAAACACGACGTCCTTGCTGACGTTTAGCATAATTTACAACGATACGACGCTGACCACGCTCTACGAAAACAACGAAGAAGGTTACTGCAAACACTAACACTGCAACCAATAGTAACAGAAGGAAGTGCAGGCTGCCCTGACGAGCTTGCTCGATGGTATGTCCAATAGCAGACGGGAGGCCTGCGACAATACCAGCGAAGATTATGATAGAGATACCGTTACCGATACCTCTTTCAGTAATCTGCTCACCTAGCCACATCAGGAACATTGTCCCTGTAACTAGGCTTACAACAGCGGTAAAATAGAATGGTAATCCTGGGTTTAACACCAAGCCTTGCATTCCAGGCATATTCGGTAAACCGGTAGCAATACCGATTGATTGGAATATAGCCAACACCAATGTGCCATATCGAGTGTACTGGCTTATCTTACGACGTCCAGACTCACCCTCTTTCTTGATTTCTGCCAACGTTGGATGAACCACTGTTAAGAGTTGGATAATAATAGAGGCCGAAATATACGGCATAATACCCAACGCAAAAATCGAAGCACGGCTCAATGCACCACCAGAGAACATGTTAAACATTTCAATGATGGTACCTTTCTGTTGATCGAGCAACTTAGCAAGTACAGTGGCATCGATACCAGGAATCGGAATAAAAGAGCCAATACGGAAAACGATCAGTGCACCGATAACAAACAAAAGTCTGCGCTTCAGTTCACCCAATCCGCCTTTCGCACTTTGAAAATCTAACCCTGGTTGCTTAGCCATCTGCTACTTATTCCTCAATTTTACCGCCAGCAGCTTCAATAGCAGCACGAGCACCTTTGCTGACACGAAGTCCACGCAAAGTTACTGCACGATTGACTTCGCCTGAAAGCATAACTTTCGCGTATTCAATCTGCGTACCAATAACATTAGCTGCTTTCAGTGCATTCAGGTCAATTACATCGCCTTCAACGCTAGCAAAATCAGACAGACGAATTTCGGCTGTAATCATTGCCTTGCGAGAGGTGAAGCCAAATTTTGGCAGACGACGATATAAAGGCATCTGGCCGCCTTCAAACCCACGACGTACGCCACCGCCAGAACGAGACTTCTGACCTTTATGACCACGTCCTGCGGTTTTACCCAGACCAGAACCAATACCACGACCAACACGCTTAGCGGCGTGTTTAGCACCTTCGGCCGGAGCCAGAGTATTTAAACGCATCTCTTACTCCTCCACTTTAACCATGTAATAAACTTTATTGATCATGCCGCGAACAGCAGGAGTATCTTCCCGCTCAACAGTGTGACCGATATGACGCAGGCCTAAACCGACCATCGTTGCCTTATGTTTAGGCAGACGACCGATTGTGCTGCGAATTTGTGTTACTTTAATAGTCTTTGCCATGGCCAATTACCCCAGAATTTCTTCAACGGATTTACCACGCTTAGCAGCGACCATTTCCGGGGACTTCATACTATCTAAAGCATCCAGAGTTGCACGAACCACGTTAATCGGGTTTGTGGAACCGTAGGTTTTAGCTAATACGTTACGTACCCCTGCTACTTCCAGAACGGCGCGCATTGCGCCACCGGCGATAATACCGGTACCTTCATGAGCCGGTTGCATGAACACGCGAGAACCCGTATGCGCACCCTTGATTGGGTGGTGTAGAGTACCGTTGTTCAATGCTACTGTTGTCATGTTGCGACGGGCTTTTTCCATCGCTTTCTGGATCGCTGCCGGAACTTCGCGTGCCTTACCGTAACCAAAACCAATGCGGCCATTACCATCACCAACTACAGTTAGTGCGGTAAAACTAAAAATACGGCCACCTTTAACGGTTTTAGCTACGCGGTTTACCGCGATCAGCTTTTCCTGCAGTTCGCCAGCTTGTTTTTCGATGTGAGCCATCTTACACCTCTACCTTAGAACTGAAGGCCAGCTTCACGGGCAGCATCTGCCAGTGCCTGGACTCGACCATGATATTGGAACCCGGAACGGTCAAAAGAAATTGTTTTAATTTCTTTGGCCAGAGCGCGTTCTGCAAGGGCTTTGCCCACTGCTGCTGCTGCATCTTTATTACCGGTGTATTTCAGTTGCTCAGAGATAGCTTTTTCTAGAGTAGAAGCTGCTACCAATACTTCAGAACCGTTTGGTGCGATAACCTGCGCATAGATATGGCGAGGGGTACGGTGTACCACCAGGCGAGTCGCACCCAATTCTTTGAGCTTACGGCGTGCGCGGGTCGCACGACGGATACGAGCTGCTTTCTTATCCATAGTGTTACCTTACTTCTTCTTAGCCTCTTTGGTACGCACGACTTCGTCGGCGTAACGGACACCCTTGCCTTTATAAGGCTCAGGACGACGGTAGGCACGCAGGTCTGCAGCAACCTGACCTAGAGACTGTTTATCTACGCCTTTCAGCACGATTTCAGTCTGGGTAGGGCATTCTGCTGTAATACCTGCTGGCAGTTGGTGTTCTACCGGGTGAGAAAAGCCGAGGCTTAAGCTCACTGCATTGCCTTTAACTGCGGCACGGTAACCAACACCTACCAGTTGAAGCTTCTTAGTGAAGCCTTCGGTAACACCAATAACCATTGCATTTACAAGAGAACGAGTGGTACCCGCTTGGGCCCAACCGCCTACAGAACCTTCGCGCTCAGCGAAAGTCAGAGTATTTTCTTCTTGTTTAACAACAACAGCATCATGGACGGTACGAGCCAGCTCGCCGTTTTTACCCTTAATCGTAATAACCTGACCGTTGAGTTTTACCTCTACGCCGGCAGGAATGACGACGGGTGCTTTTGCAACACGAGACATTCTTTCCTCCGATTAAGCTACGTAGCAGATAATCTCGCCACCAAGACCAGCTTGGCGCGCTGCACGATCAGTCATAACACCTTTAGAAGTAGAAATAACTGCGATACCTAGACCGGCCATAACTTTAGGTAGCTCATCTTTTCTTTTATAGATACGCAGACCTGGGCGGCTGATACGCTGAATGCTTTCTACCACTGACTTGCCTTGGAAATACTTAAGAGTAACTTCCAATTCAGGCTTGGTGTCGCCTTCAACTTTAAAACTTTCGATATAGCCTTCTTCCTTCAGCACGTTGGCAATTGCCACTTTCAGCTTGGAGGAAGGCATGGTGACCGCAACTTTGTTCGCGGCCTGACCGTTACGGATACGGGTCAGCATATCCGCGATCGGATCTTGCATGCTCATCTGTCTTTACTCCCGTGATTCAATTGGTGACAATTACCAGCTAGCCTTTTTCAGACCCGGGATTTCACCGCGCATAGCGGCTTCACGGACCTTGATACGGCTCAACCCGAACTTACGCAAAAATGCGTGAGGACGACCGGTCTGGCGGCAGCGATTACGCTGACGGCTCGGGCTGGAATCACGCGGCAGAGTCTGCAGCTTAAGAACCGCATCCCAACGATCTTCGTCAGAAGCGTTCATATCAGAGATGATTGCTTTCAGTTCGATGCGTTTAGCGAAGAACTTATCAGCCAGTTTCACACGCTTGACTTCGCGTGCTTTCATGGATTGCTTAGCCATTCGTAACCCTGCCTTACTTGCGGAACGGGAAGTTAAAGGCAGCCAATAATGCACGGCCTTCTTCATCGGACTTCGCAGAAGTGGTGATAGTGATATCTAAACCACGAACACGATCGACTTTGTCATAATCGATTTCTGGGAAGATAATCTGTTCACGCACACCCATGCTGTAGTTACCACGTCCATCGAATGATTTCGGGTTTAAACCACGAAAGTCACGAATACGGGGTACAGCAATAGAGATCAGTCGCTCAAAGAACTCCCACATGCGTTCGCCACGCAGAGTTACTTTACAGCCAATCGGATATCCCTGGCGGATTTTGAAGCCTGCAACAGAGTTGCGAGCTTTGGTGACTAGCGGCTTTTGGCCGGAAATTGCTGCTAAGTCAGCTGCTGCATTATCCAGCAGTTTCTTATCAGCGATTGCTTCACCAACACCCATATTCAAGGTGATCTTCTCGACCCGAGGGACTTGCATGACAGAATTGTAGTTGAACTCAGACATGAGTTGCTTGACTACATCGTCTTTGTAGTAATCATGCAGTTTCGCCATCGTACTACTCCAAATTACTTGATAGTTTCGCCATTAGATTTGAAGAAACGAACTTTTTTGCCGTCTTCAAATCGAAAGCCTACACGGTCAGCCTTACTGGTAGACGCATTGAAGATTGCAACGTTAGAAACTTGAATTGCAGCTTCTTTTTCAACGATGCCACCTGGAACATTCATTGCCGGAACCGGCTTCTGATGTTTTTTAACCAGGTTAATACCTTCAACAATGATCTTGCCAGAAGACAGAACATTTTTAACTTTACCGCGCTTACCTTTATCTTTACCGGTTAGAACGATAATTTCGTCATCACGACGGATTTTCGCTGCCATGTTTCGCTCCTTAGAGTACTTCTGGTGCCAGAGAGATAATTTTCATGAACTTTTCATTACGAAGTTCACGAGTTACCGGCCCAAAAATACGAGTACCGATGGGTTGTTCGCTGTTATTGTTCAGAATAACGCAAGCATTACCATCGAAGCGAATGACAGAACCGTCCGGGCGACGAACACCCTTCTTGGTGCGCACCACTACCGCCTTCAGAACGTCGCCTTTCTTCACCTTACCACGTGGAATTGCTTCCTTGATGGTAATTTTGATGATGTCGCCAACGCCTGCGTAGCGACGGTGCGAGCCACCTAGAACCTTGATACACATTACGCGACGTGCACCGGAATTGTCCGCCACGTTCAGCATAGTCTGTTCTTGGATCATGTTAGTGCTCCGCTAATGTCAACTACTCTAGGATCCTTTTTGAGGATCGTATAAAAGCCCCAATACCGAGGGCGCGGCATTATAACACCGCTTCTACGATATGGGTAGATAAAATAAACGGCCCAACTTACGGGCCGTTTATCCTGTTGGAAGGATGCTCTGTATTACAGAGAACCTTTCCCTATAACGCGGACCAATGTCCAAGATTTAGTCTTGGAAAGTGGACGGCATTCACGGATTTCTACCATGTCGCCAATTCCACACTCATTGTTCTCGTCATGTACGTGTAGCTTAGTCGTACGTCTAATGAATTTTCCATAAATTGGATGCTTCACCAGGCGCTCAATAGCAACAACGATAGATTTCTCCATTTTGTTGCTAATTACACGACCTTGCACGGTACGGATTTGATCACTCATTACGCACCCGCCTTTTCAGTCAATAAAGTCTTCACACGTGCGACATTACGACGCACTTGCTTCAACAGGTGAGTTTGTTGCAGCTGACCACTAGCCGCCTGCATGCGATAGTTAAACTGTTCGCGCAGCAGGTTAAGCAGCTCAGCATTCAGCTCTTCAACGCTTTTTTCACGCAGCTCTTTTGCTTTCATTACATCACCGTCTTAGTTACAAAGGTGGTTTTAATCGGCAGTTTCGCTGCAGCCAGCTTGAACGCTTCACGAGCAATCTCTTCCGATACTCCGTCCATTTCATACAGGACTTTTCCTGGCTGGATAAGGGCTACCCAATACTCTACGTTACCCTTACCTTTACCCATACGCACTTCGAGCGGCTTCTCAGTAATTGGTTTGTCCGGGAATACACGGATCCAAATTTTACCTTGACGCTTAACTGCACGGGTCATCGCACGACGTGCTGCTTCGATTTGACGAGCAGTTAGACGACCACGGCCAACAGCTTTCAAGCCGAAAGTGCCGAAGCTAACATCCGTGCCGCCAGCTAGACCGCGGTTACGGCCTTTGTGGACTTTACGGAATTTTGTACGCTTTGGTTGTAACATCAGCGACTCTCCTTACTTGCGGCTTTTACGCTGCTGCTTTTTAGGTTGAGCAGCCGGTTCAGGTTGTTCAACTGCAGCCATACCACCCAGGATCTCACCTTTGAAGATCCACACTTTAACGCCGATTACACCATAAGTGGTGTGCGCTTCAGAGGTGTTGTAATCGATATCCGCACGCAGTGTATGCAGTGGAACACGACCTTCACGGTACCATTCGGTACGCGCGATTTCAGCGCCGCCAAGACGGCCGCTTACTTCAACTTTGATACCTTTAGCGCCAAGACGCATAGCATTCTGTACTGCACGCTTCATAGCACGACGGAACATCACACGACGCTCCAGCTGTGAAGTAATGCTGTCAGCTACTAATTTAGCGTCCAGTTCCGGTTTACGGACTTCGGCAATATTAATCTGAGCAGGAACGCCAGCGATATCCGCTACGACCTTACGCAGTTTTTCGACATCTTCCCCTTTCTTACCGATAACGATGCCTGGGCGAGCAGTGTGAACAGTCACACGGATGCTCTTAGCAGGACGCTCGATCACGATACGAGATACGGAAGCTTTCGCTAATTCTTTCATCAGGAATTGGCGAACTTTAAAGTCGCTGTCCAGGTTGTCAGCGAATTCTTTGGTATTTGCATACCAGGTAGAGTTCCAAGATTTGACAATACCCAGTCGAATACCATTAGGATGTACTTTCTGACCCATTGCTAGTCTCCAGAGTCTCAGCGATCGGACACAACCACAGTAATGTGGCTGGTGCGCTTCAGGATACGATCTGCACGACCTTTTGCACGCGGCATAATGCGCTTCATGCTAGGGCCTTCGTCTACGAAAATTTTCGTAACTTTTAGATCGTCGATGTCAGCGCCATCGTTGTGTTCTGCGTTAGCAATGGCAGACTCTAATACTTTCTTAACCAGTACAGCCGCTTTCTTATTGGTGTAGGTTAAAATTTCAAGAGCTTGCGACACTTTCTTACCGCGGACCAGATCCGCCACCAGGCGAACCTTCTGAGCAGAAGAACGAGCGTGGCGATGTTTAGCTATAGTTTCCATCTCTTCCTCCTACCTTAGCGCTTCTTGGCCTTTTTATCGGCGGCATGACCGCGATAAGTACGAGTCGGCGCGAATTCACCCAGTTTGTGACCGACCATTTCATCGGAAACAAACACCGGAACATGCTGACGACCATTATGGACAGCGATGGTCAAACCGATCATGGTTGGAAAGACCGTTGAACGACGGGACCAAGTCTTAATAGGCTTTTTGTCTCCGCTTTCCACCGCTTTCTCTACCTTCTTCAGCAAGTGCAGGTCAATAAAAGGACCTTTCTTGAGAGAACGTGGCATGGCTTATCCTCTAATTATTTTTTAGTACGGCGACGTACGATGAACTTATCAGTACGCTTGTTGCTACGGGTCTTCTTACCTTTGGTTTGAACGCCCCACGGAGTTACCGGGTGCTTACCAAAGTTACGACCTTCACCACCACCGTGTGGGTGATCAACTGGGTTCATCGCCGTACCGCGAACGGTTGGACGAATACCACGCCAGCGGCTAGCACCAGCTTTACCCAGAACGCGCAGCATGTGCTCAGAGTTACCAACTTCACCTAAGGTGGCGCGGCAATCAGATAACACTTTACGCATTTCGCCTGAACGCAGACGTAGAGTAACGTAGGTACCTTCACGAGCAACGATCTGAACGTAAGCACCAGCAGAACGAGCCATTTGGCCGCCTTTACCTGGTTTCATTTCTACGTTATGAACCGTTGAACCCACTGGGATATTACGCATCGGTAAGCAGTTACCTGCTTTAATTGATGCATCAACACCAGATTGAATTTGGTCACCAGCTTTCAGGCCTTTAGGGGCCAGGATATAGCGACGTTCGCCGTCTTTGTACAGAACCAACGCGATATTCGCGGAACGGTTCGGATCGTACTCAAGACGTTCAACAACTGCAGGAATACCATCTTTATTGCGTTTAAAATCAATAATACGGTATTGCTGCTTATGACCACCACCAATGTGACGCGTGGTGATGCGGCCATTGTTGTTACGACCACCGGACTTACTATTCTTTTCCAGCAGCGGTGCAAAAGGCTTACCTTTATGCAGCTCAGGGTTAACCACTTTAACGACGTGGCGACGACCCGGAGACGTAGGCTTACACTTAACAATTGCCATTGTATTTACTCCTCCGAATTACTCTGCGCCGCCAACGAAGTCCATATTCTGGCCTTCCTTAAGGGTGACGTAAGCTTTTTTCCAGTCGCTACGACGACCGACACGCTGACCATGACGCTTAGTTTTACCTTTAACAACCAAGGTATTTACGTCATTGACTTCGACTTCGAACAGTTTTTGAACTGCAGCTTTGATTTCTGCTTTAGTAGCATCTTTTGCAACTTTAAGAACGATAGTGTTGTTCTTTTCCATTGCAGAGGAAGCTTTTTCAGAAACGTGCGGCGCGCGCAAAACTTTCAGCAGACGTTCTTCACGAATCATGCCAGCATCTCCTCAACTTGCTTCACAGCTTCAGCAGTCATAACGACTTTGTCGAAGGCGATCAGGCTAACTGGATCGATTCCTGCTGCATCACGAACATCAACCTTGTACAGGTTGCGCGCTGCTAAGAACAGGTTCTCATCGACTTCGCCAGTAACAATCAGCACATCTTCCAACGCCATATCTTTCAGTTTCTGTGCTAGTAGCTTCGTTTTAGGAGCTTCAACAGAGAACGTCTCGACGATGATCAGACGGTCCTGACGTACCAATTCGGACAGAATGCTTTTCAGCGCGCCGCGGTACATCTTCTTGTTAACTTTCTGACTGTGATCTTGTGGACGTGCAGCAAAAGTAGTGCCGCCTGAACGCCAGATTGGGCTCTTTGCAGAACCTGCTCGCGCACGGCCAGTACCTTTCTGACGCCATGGTTTTTTACCGGAACCAGCTACTTCAGCACGGGTCTTCTGAGCACGTGTACCTTGACGGGCGCCTGCTGCATAAGCAACAACAACCTGATGTACCAGCGCTTCGTTGAAATCACGCCCGAAGGTAGTTTCGGAAACAGTCAGCGCGCCTTGCGCGTCTTTCATTACTAATTCCATTCCTATCTCCTCGACGTTATGCCTTGACCGCTGGTTTAACAATTAGGTCGCTACCGGTAGCACCCGGTACAGCACCCTTAACCAGCAGTAGGTTGCGCTCAACGTCAACACGTACTACGTCTAAGCTCTGAACGGTTACACGCTCATCACCCAGGTGGCCTTCCATTTTCTTGCCCTTGAACACTTTACCCGGAGTCTGGTTTTGGCCGATTGAGCCATGACCACGGTGTGCTAGGGAGTTACCGTGAGTAGCATCTTGGGTACGGAAGTTCCAGCGCTTAACTGTGCCAGCAAAACCTTTACCTTTAGATGTACCGGTAACGTCAACTTTTTTGATTTCTGCGAAGATATCTACGCGGATATCTTGACCTGCTGCGAACTCTTCACCTTCTGCAAGGCGGAATTCCCACAGACCACGGCCAGCTTCTACGCCAGCTTTAGCGAAATGACCCGCTTCCGGTTTGGTCACACGGTTAGCTTTTTTGCTGCCCGTAGTGATTTGAACGGCACGGTATCCGTCGTTTTCCAGGGATTTAACCTGAGTAACTCGGTTCGCTTCAATTTCGATAACGGTTACTGGGATAGATACGCCATCTTCTGTGAAGATGCGAGTCATGCCCACTTTACGTCCGACTAAACCAATCATTGTTTCAACCTCTCAATCGCTCAATGACCTGATTAACCCAGGCTGATCTGCACGTCTACACCTGCAGCCAGATCCAGACGCATCAGAGCATCAACCGTTTTTTCAGTTGGCTCAACGATGTCAACTAGACGCTTGTGAGTGCGAATCTCATACTGATCACGCGCATCTTTATTAACATGCGGAGAAATCAGGATGGTAAAGCGCTCTTTGCGAGTTGGCAGCGGGATCGGACCACGAACTTGCGCACCAGTGCGCTTAGCAGTCTCGACGATTTCCGCAGTAGATTGATCGATCAAACGGTGATCAAACGCTTTCAAGCGGATACGGATTCTTTGGTTCTGCATGAGACCAGAGCTCCAATTATTTATAAACGTAAAAAATTACTCCTCACACCCATTTCGATTGATGGGGGAGTGTAATCGTTCAACTATAACTCCCATATTGGGAGTATTGTGGCAAACGGTAAACCGCTAGCACCGGATTCGTATCAAATCCGGCCTGTCAATATTAGGCAGGCCCGCGCATTATACGGCAATTTTACTGTAGCGCAAGCCAGTGGAGGGAATTTTATGCAATCGGAGAGGGTTATCTTTATCTGAGTTTATAAATCTCCCCGCCCTTTTGGAAAATAATCTGCAGGGAGATTTGCTATACATCGCTTCTTGAATCTAAATTGCTACTTTTTTTGTTCTAGAATCTGTGCTTGGAGATAATTTTGAATCCCCATCCGTTCAAGCAATTCTAACTCTGTTTCCAACCAATCTATGTGGTTTTCTTCGTCAGCCAAAATATCTATCATCAAATCACGACTAACATAATCATGAACTGAATCGGCATAGACAATGCCATCACGTAAATCTTTTGCGCCTGATAATTCAAGTTTAAGGTCTGATTCCAGCATCTCCTTTACATCTTCACCGATACTCAGCTTCCCGAGATCCTGCAAATTGGGGATACCTTCCAAAAACAAAATCCGCTCGATATAGCGATCGGCGTGTTTCATTTCATCGATAGACTCGAGATATTCCTTGTCATTCAACCGAGTTAATCCCCAGTTTTTGAACATTCTGGCATGTAAGAAATATTGGTTGATGGCAACTAGCTCATTGCTAAGCAGTTTATTCAGGTGGGAGATAACTTTTTTATCGCCTTTCATAGTAGACTCCTCCGTATATGTTCTAAAAGTTTAGAACCCCTACAGAGTATGTCAAAATTTTGAGCGAAACTTAGGCAACATCGTGTAATTTAGGTAGTTGCTCTCGCTCCTCAACTAAAATAGCTCTGGCCTGCTTGATGCATTTTCCACACTGCGTGCCAATAGGCACCAAATGGCGTAATTGCTTCATTGAATGCGGATGATGTGCTCGAACAGCCTGACGAATTGCTTTATCAGTCACCCCATTACACAGACAAACATACATACCTAATAAGACTCTTCTAGGAACCATACTCTAATTGTAAATAAGAATGCTTATTATTTCAATTCAAGAATTGCATTCTCTTTCATCAGCTAATAAGGTCCCGCCTAGCGATCATCTTAGTGCTTTTTACTCGCAATAAAAAAGGGTGCCTAAGCACCCTTTTTTCGTTCTGAGATTATCGATTATTCGATGATCTTAGCAACAACACCTGCACCAACGGTACGGCCACCTTCGCGGATTGCGAAACGTAGACCATCATCCATTGCGATTGGGTGGATCAGG
>DF158886.1:155499-211349 GCA_000307305.1 Enterobacteriaceae bacterium B14 | reverse complement strand
AACGTTAAGATGCGGTTTGGAACGTTCAAATTTTTCTTTAGACACGACTATATTCCTTAACTCTTATGCTCTCCCCACAAGGAGAGAGCACTGGATCATTATGTTTAAACCCGAAAGTTATTTACCACGGGCTTCGATAACGGCTTGAGCGACGTTATTTGGCGCTTCAGCATACTTCGAGAATTCCATGGAGTACGAAGCACGGCCCTGAGTCTGAGAGCGCAGATCGGTAGCATAACCGAACATCTCAGATAGAGGAACCATAGCGCGAACAGTTTTACCTGTAGAGGTATCATCCATACCATCGATAATACCGCGACGACGGTTAAGGTCGCCAATCACGTCGCCCATGTAATCTTCTGGGGTTTCAACTTCAACCTTCATTATCGGCTCAAGCAGAACTGGTTTCGCACGCTTAAATGCTTCTTTAAAAGCAATAGATGCGGCCAGTTTAAACGCCAACTCAGAGGAGTCAACGTCATGGTAAGAACCGTAGTGCAGGCGTACTGCGATATCCACTACTGGATAACCTGCCAGAGGACCTGTTTTAAGCTGTTCCTGAATACCTTTATCAACAGCAGGGATGTATTCAGTAGGAATCACACCGCCTTTAATGTCGTTGGTAAATGTATAACCTGGACCACCTGCTTCCAAAGGCCCCATATCGATGACAACATGGCCATACTGACCACGACCACCAGACTGTTTCGCATGTTTACCATCAACATCTTTAACGAGATCACGGATAGTTTCACGGTAAGCAACCTGAGGTTTACCTACGTTAGCTTCTACGTTGAACTCGCGACGCATACGGTCAACAAGAACGTCAAGGTGAAGTTCACCCATACCAGCAATGATTGTCTGGCCAGATTCTTCGTCAGTCGATACACGGAATGACGGATCTTCTTGTGCCAAACGGCCCAGAGCCAGACCCATTTTTTCTTGGTCAGCTTTGGTTTTTGGTTCAATCGCGATAGAGATAACTGGCTCAGGGAATTCCATGCGCTCCAGAATAATTGGCTTACTCGGATCACAAAGGGTATCACCTGTTGTTACATCTTTCAGACCGATTGCAGCCGCGATGTCACCAGCACGAACTTCTTTGATCTCTTCACGCTTGTTAGCGTGCATCTGTACGATACGACCAAAACGCTCACGCTTGTCTTTTACTGAGTTCAGTACGGTATCACCAGAGTTAATAACGCCGGAATATACACGGAAGAACGTCAAGTTACCCACAAATGGGTCGGTAGCAATTTTGAATGCCAATGAAGAGAATGGTTCATCATCGCTTGCGTGACGTTCTGCTGGCGTATCTTTACCATCAGGCAGAAGGCCTTTGATAGACTCAACGTCAGTTGGTGCTGGTAAATATTCAATTACCGCATCCAGCATCGCCTGAACACCTTTGTTCTTAAATGCAGAACCACAGGTAACCAGAATAATTTCGCTGTTCAGTACACGCTTACGCAGAGCTTCTGTTACTTCTTCTTCAGTCAGCTCTTCGCCGCCTAAATATTTGTCCATCAAATCTTCTGAAGCTTCAGCCGCTGCTTCAAAAGCAAACTGCTGCCATTTTTTAGCTTCTTCCAGCATATCTGGAGCTACGTCCTCATAAGTAAATGAGACGCCCTGATCTTCATCACTCCAGTTGATTGCTTTCATTTTCAGCAAATCGATAACACCGGTGAAGTTATCTTCAGCACCGATAGGCAACTGGATTGGAACAGCGTTAGCGCCTAAACGGCTCTTTAGCTGCTCAACTACGCGCAAGAAGTTCGCACCCATACGGTCCATTTTGTTAACGAACGCGATACGTGGAACTTTGTATTTATTAGCCTGACGCCATACGGTCTCAGACTGTGGCTGAACACCACCAACAGCACAGTAAACCATTACTGCACCATCAAGTACGCGCATAGAGCGCTCTACTTCGATAGTGAAGTCAACGTGTCCTGGGGTGTCGATGATATTGACGCGATGTGGCTCAAACTGCTTAGCCATACCGGACCAAAACGCTGTGGTAGCCGCAGACGTGATAGTAATACCACGTTCCTGCTCCTGCTCCATCCAGTCCATTGTTGCTGAACCTTCGTGCGTTTCACCAATTTTATGGTTTACACCGGTATAAAACAGGATACGTTCGGTAGTCGTGGTTTTACCGGCGTCAATGTGTGCGCTGATACCGATATTACGATAACGCGCAATGGGTGTTGTACGAGCCATTTGATTCCTCGGTTACTTGGGCGTTCAAAGTAGTAAACCATGCGAGTTGACTACTGAGTAGCGCCCGCATGGTTAGCATATCTACATTACCAGCGGTAGTGTGCGAACGCCTTGTTAGCTTCTGCCATACGGTGAACATCTTCGCGTTTCTTAACAGCTGAACCTTTGTTCTCTACTGCATCAGAAAGCTCGTTCGCCAAGCGCAGAGCCATTGATTTATCACCGCGTTTACGAGCAGCTTCAACGATCCAACGCATTGCCAGAGCATTACGACGAACCGGACGAACTTCAACCGGCACCTGGTAGGTAGAACCACCAACGCGACGGGATTTAACTTCGACAGTCGGACGAACGTTGTCCAAAGCGACTTCGAAGGATTCTAGGTGATCTTTACCAGAACGCTGAGCCAGGGTCTCTAGCGCAGAGTAAACGATCGCTTCTGCAGTAGATTTTTTACCATCTACCATCAGAATGTTAACGAACTTAGCCAGTAGCTCAGATCCGAACTTAGGATCTGGCAGAATTTTACGTTGACCAATAACGCGACGACGTGGCATGGAAATACTCCGTATTAAATTCAGGATTGTCCAAAACTCTACGAGTTTATTTTGACATTAAGTTAAAATGTTTGGCCTTACTTAACGGAGAACCATTAAGCCTTTGGCTTCTTCACGCCATACTTAGAGCGTGCTTGCTTACGGTCTTTTACGCCGGAGCAGTCAAGAGCGCCGCGGACGGTGTGATAACGCACACCAGGCAAATCTTTAACACGACCACCACGGATCAGGATCACGGAGTGCTCCTGCAGGTTGTGGCCTTCTCCACCAATGTAGGAAGAGACTTCAAAACCGTTAGTTAGACGAACACGGCATACTTTACGCAGTGCTGAGTTCGGCTTCTTAGGGGTAGTAGTATAAACGCGCGTACATACGCCACGTTTTTGCGGGCAGGCTTCCAGCGCCGGAACGTTGCTTTTAGCAACCTTCAAGGTGCGAGGCTTGCGAACCAGCTGGTTAATCGTTGCCATTAAAAAAACTCCTGGTTTTTTATTTCGTAAACACGTGATAAATCACCCCGCATTTTGCATATACAAAATCTGGGGACGCAGAATTTTATGGCTGGACTGCCAAGGTGTCAAGAAATATACAGCGGAGGCAGAACTACCAAGCTATTTGCGGAGAGTATTTCACAGTGAGTTCGACGAATTCAGTATAGTCAATGGGCGTAATTTCGCTCGAAATATGTTCAGTTATACCGCGAGCAATCATATCAGGAACGAGCACAAATAATTTTGCCCCCGTATTAATCAATGCGTTACAAAATAAACCTTTTTCTAACGCAGCAATAACCCCATCCTGCATCAGTAACACAGCATCCGTACACGCTATGTTACGGAGTATTGAAGAAAAATCTGTTTGATGAGGAGAATAACTTAACGTATGTAGCACTCATTGTTCCTAAAATGTCAAAATCGTGTCAAAACTTGCCAACTGCCGATGCAAGTTATCTGCGTCTAGTGGAGTAACATCGAGGACAAAAGTGTGATCAAACAGAAAGCCTCTTTCTTCCAGCGCGATTTTACAAACATAGATCTGTTCGATATCGTACAAAGGCAACACGCCAAACGTAGAGATATAGTCTCGAGCCAGAATCTCTTCTGGTCGCTGCTCTGGTAAAAGCTGTAGCACACCATCACTGAGGAAAAAAACCCCAATATCCTCTGTAAAAGCCGACATTGCTAAAAGTGCATCCAGCCCTTCACGCCCTGATGCATTACCATGCGGCCCATGAGAAAAAATGAAAGCGATTCGTTTCATGTTTTGCCTCAAAACTGAACCAGACGGTCGCAGGTTAATGATGCTTCAGCCAAAGCACCCAGCCCACTCAGGCTAAATCCCGGCTGTAAGTTTGCCGCTAATAGCTGATGCTGTGTTGCTTCTTGCTGATCAACAATCCCCCGCCGCAGCGCCGCAGCGACACACACATTAAGCTGAGCACCGCTTAAACTTGCCAGCAACTGCCACTCTCTAACGACATCACATTCATCGCTAGCCGGTGTCGTCAGTTGGTTAGCATTGCTCACACCCTCTCGGTAAAAGAACACGCTGCTAAGTTGGTGCCCTGCGGCAACGAGTGCCTGAGCAAACTGCAATGCGCAACTGGATTGTTGAGTACCATAAGCAGGGCCAGTCACGAGTAACGCAAAAAGCATTACTTCTCACCCCCGCTAAAATCCCCACTTTTAAACTGGCGGATATAGAGATATACCGTGTGCTTAGAGATATTTAATCTATCAGCAACCTGGTTTATCGCATCTTTAATATCAAAAATACCTTTCTCATAAAGGTTTAAGACAATCTGACGATTTTTGGCATTATTAGACACAGTGCGGTCAATATTCACTTCTTCAATACTGAACTCTAAAGTTTGAGCGACCAACTCATCAACCGAAGAAGCAAAGTTAACGGATGAGGGAACATCCTGCTCTTCTGGCGGCATAAACGTCTGCATAATTTGTGAGAATGGAACATCTAGATTCATGTTAATACAGAGCAAACCAATATCTCTCCGATCTCGATTACGAATAGCAATCGTCACAGATTTCATTAACGTGCCACTTTTAGCTCGAGTGAAATAGGCTTTTGAAACAGAACGGTCTTCACCAGCCATATCATGCAGCATACGCAATGCAAGATCAGTCACTGGAGAGCCAATTTGGCGCCCTGTATGCTCACCATTAGCGATACGGATTGCAGAGTAATTTAGGTCTTCGAGGGAGTGCAGAACAATTTCGCAATGAGGGCCAATCAACATTGCTAAACCATCAACGACGGCTTCGTAGGACTTCAGTATTTCGTAATCGGTTTGGCTAAATGGACGTTTGTCCAATAAGTCATGATCGCTAGTCTCGCCCTGTAAAAGCGAATTAGACATTGTTGCCACCACCCTTTATCTATTTTTCGATATAAAAGTCAGTCTAGCAAATGCAAGGGGAAACGTCCCTATTCTTTAAATACGCACGAAACGCTGTACTGTAGACATGAATGCAACATTAAAAATTAAACCGTGAAGAAAGGCTCTTCACGGTTTTAGTTCAAGTAACCACATCATTATGATGGATTACTTTTTCTCTGCCGCTGGCGCTTCTGCGTTAGGCTGCTCAACCGGATTTACATCCAATAGCTCAACATCAAATACCAACGTTGAGTTAGGTGGAATGCTTCCTGGCGCACCTGATTCACCATATGCCAGTTTTGGTGGGATAACCAGTTTGGCTTTTCCGCCTTTCTTCATAAGTTTCAGCGCTTCGGTCCAGCCAGGGATAACACCATCTAGGCGGAATGTCAGTGGCTCACCGCGCTTATAAGAGTTATCAAATTCTGTACCGTCAATTAACGTACCTTTGTAGTTAACAACAACCATATCGGTATCTTTTAACTCGGCGCCTGCCCCTTCTTTTTCTGATTTAATCAGCAAACCAGAGGCAGTTTTCTTCACACCCTCTTCTTTAGCGAATTTTTCACTAAATAGAGCACCTTTAGTGGCGTTGTCTTTCGCTTCTTTTTCCATGCGAACTTGAGCTTTCTGCTTTATTTTTTCGCCGAAAGTTTGCAGAGTCACTTCGATCTCTTTATCGGTCAGCTTGCTCTTCCCTGAATAGGCTTCTTGAACACCCGCTAATAACGTTGCACGGTCAAGATTGATGTCTAATTTAGCTTGTTCTTTTATGGAGTTATCCATATAGCGGCCCAAAGATGCGCCTAAAGCGTAAGACACTCGCTTATCTTCATTACTGAACTTGGATACTGCAGATTTGGCAGCTTCCGCAGGATTTACTGCTGTTTCGGTTTCTGCCGCGACAGCCTGAGTTGCACCAAACGTCATCACCATTGATGCAGCCAGAAGCGTTACTTTAAACAAAGATTTCATCCATCTCTCCACAGTCTTGGATTTAAGGCTTAAACCCATAACAAAATTCAAATTAAGAAAGTACGTGTTTCTAGCGTAACCCACAAACTATAGGTAGTTTTTTATGACCTCTATTATCCAGAGAAGTTTCCTCAGAATTATCATCTCACTATCAGTGGTAACCGCCGCCACAAAAACAGAAAGCTCAACATAATCACGTAAGCTAGCACAAAATAATATCAAAATTTAATGCCAAATTTGACGGAATATTTACGACAAGCCCAAGTAATGCTTATTCATTTTTAACATAAAAGTATACCCCTTACCCAATCACTGTAAAATAAGCCAATAAAGTGCTGATAGCAGCACAGTAAACACTGCATCAAGCGTGATAAACCATACTCATGGTAAACATCGAAGAGAAATGTGGGGATATGATGAAAAATCAAGATATTAGCTTGATACTAGAGCGATTGGAAATGCTAGAAAGCAAACAAGCATTTCAAGAGATAACGATTGAAGAGCTCAATCAAACTGTTATTCAACACCAGCTAGAAATAGCTAAATTTCGTGAATTATTGCGCCTTTTGGCAGAGAAGTTCAGCACCACACAATCATCAATGATCGCCTCACAGGCAGATGAAGCCCCACCACCACACTATTAATAACGAAAACAGGTAATAACGAAAACAAGCCATCGCAAGAAAGTAATAACAGAAACAAAACAAGCGACCCAAAGGCCGCCTGTTTAACTGGCAAGACTGACAGAGTCAGTCTTATTTTAGTGGCAGCCGCAACCGCCGCCATTACCTTTACCACCACAACCACCGTGCCCATGGTCGTGATCGTGGTCATGATGATCGTGACTACCACAACCGCCGTGACCACCACAGCAACCGCCTTCACCATGTTCATGTTCGCCATGAATATGTCCGTGAGCCAGCTCTTCTTCTGTTGCTTCGCGAATATCAATAACTTCAACGTTAAAGTTCAAGTTTTGACCCGCTAACAGATGGTTACCATCGACAACAACATGGTCGTCTTCTACTGCGGTGATCTCAACCGGCAATTGCCCTTGATCGGTATCAGCAAGAAAACGCATACCGACTTCCAGTTCATCAACGCCCATAAAGACATCTTTAGGAACGCGCTGTACTAGGTTGTCGTCAAAATCACCATAACCTTCAATAGGTTCGATTTTGATATCGAATTTCTCGCCAACAGAACGGCCTTCAAGCGCGTTCTCTAAGCCTGTAATCAGACCGTTGTGACCATGCAAGTAACTCAGCGGTGCACTCACCGGAGACTCATCAACCAACACGCCATCGTCTGTCCGTAATTGGTAAGCCAGACTGACTACCATATCTTTTGTTACTTTCATGATATCTCCTACCGTTGAACACTATATGGTCACTAATTTATGTGGCCCAATTCTTTATGGGCGCAAATTGTAGCGGAAATCTACGCCCGTGTACCGATCAGGATACTCGAATCTCTCACAATAAAGCGACTGCGGTTAAAAATACTGGCACTAAGCTTAACTGCTTGCCATCGCTCTTCACGCTAAAAGTGATGCTTATCATTTGGATAGTTAAGCAACAGAGATAAAACGGCACAGCTTACACTCTGCCGTAAATTTTCTAGGCTGCTCTATTTTCAGTACTCGTCGAGTCATCTTCTTTGGCTACCATTAGCCAACGAATAAGCGGTGTCGCCATAAACGTACTCACAATAGCCATAATGACTAGCATCGAGAACATCTGTTTAGGTAACACACCCAAATCATAACCAATATTTAGTACGATCAACTCCATCAGCGCACGTGTATTCATACACACACCCACTGCTAATGATTCCCTACGGCTCTCACCTAGAAGCCGACAAGCAATGTAAGCCCCACCAAATTTGCCGGCAAAAGCAATCAAACAGACCAGTACACATTGAATAATCGCGTCTGATGACGCCAATGTACCTATATCCGTTCGTAACCCGGTATAGGCAAAAAAGATCGGTAATAATAACGTGGTAACTAAACCACCAACGCGCAGACGCCAAAGCTCGACAAAGTTACGCTGCTCATGCAATGCAACACCAATAATAAAGCCACCGATAATGGCAAAAATACCTAACCAACTGGTAAATGCAGCAGACACAAGCAACGCAATTAAAACCACGCTCATTGTCTGTAACGATAGTCCTTTGTCTTTTCTTATCCGATGTTGAATGTATTTAATCAACATCGGACGCACAACGGTAAAAATGACCACCAGATAAACGAGTAAAATAGCCATATTGCCGGCTAGTTTCATCGGGTTAAAGTGATGTACCACTAATGTAGAAACCACACCCAGTAACACCCAGCCAACCACATCATCTATTGCAGCAGCGCCGATTGTTAATGCAGCCGTTCGCGTGTTTGATACACCCAACTCTATGAATATACGGCCAAGAATAGGAATGGCGGTAATCGACATTGCCGTCGCAAAAAAGAGCTGAAAGCTAAATAGAGAAGGTCGCGGTTCTGCCATTTTCTCCCAAAACCAAGCCGCACTAAAGAAACCCATAGTGAAGGGAACGACAATACCCACGATACTAATAACGATAATTGTCCAACGTGACCCTTGAAGCTTTGATTTAAACTCGAACTCAAGCCCAATCTCGAACATCAAGAGAATTAACCCTAATTGAGCGACACCAATAAAAATTGGTGTGGTTTCTGGCACGAAAATCGCGTGCATAAACTCAGGGAAAAAAGCACCAAGCAGGCTTGGCCCCAAAACAAGACCCGCGAGAATCTCTCCCGCAACAGGCGTCTGTTTTAAATAACGCTGACTAAACCAAACAACAATACGAGATACGACAAAAATAATAATCAACTGATAAAGTAGGGAAAGAGTCAGATGCTCTGCCTGACTCCCCACAGCAGATTGAGTTGCGTTAATCATGACTATCCATGTCCTTGAGTACAAATTTGGAATAAATTTAACAATAGAAAAGGCTACAGAGAGGGGCAGTTGTCCTCTCTGTAGCCAATATTCAGTTAGTCGGTTTTATGAAGGTTTTTTCTGCTCAATTTTCGGATGAGGTAGGCCCAAGCGTTCACGAGTATTGTAGAGGAACTCACCAACTCTGTGTTGGCCCTCTTTATTTAAGCGCACTAACTCGGCTGATGTCGCCTCTCTCGGGATTACACCAAGCCCAATACCGATACTGTTCCAGCTACTCAATGACCACATTAGACCAGAGTTAGCTCGGTAAGGCGCCAAGTCGTCATTGCGGAAAGAGCGAAGTTTTAGCGCACCACGAATCCCTTGATAACGATCAGAGAAATTAGCTGAGCGAGCATCACGCCAGAATGGCGTATCCTGACGAGGTACATCATAGTGCATCATTAAGAAGTCAGCGATACCATCCCAAAATCTCATCATCTCTGAGTTGAAATATTCAATGATGTGAGATGGAACAATACCTTGGCAGTCGGTCATCGTATCACTGAAGTATTCAAGCTGAGTGATAGTTTGCCCTATTGAGGTTGCTTCAAGTGGTTCGACAAAACCAGATGACAGCCCCACGGCCATCATGTTACCTATCCAAACCTTTTCATAATGCCCAGGTGTGAACTCAAGGTGGTTGATTGGCTCAACTTTCTCACCCCAATACTCCTCTAACTCTTTTAATGCCTCTTCTTTCGTGATGTGTTTGCTGCTGTAAACATAACCAGCACCAATACGGCCACCAGCAGGAATGCACCACATCCAACCAGATTTCATCGCAACAGCGCGAGTAACAAGCTCTGGGTGTTCTGTTTTCTGTGGCATGAGGAAAGGCATCGCACGATCCAGTAGTAAACCGTCTGAAAACGATTTCCATGGGCTGTGCATTTTCTTTTCAATAATCAGACGAGATAAACCTGATGAATCAATGACAAAATCCAGCTCAATAACTTCACCGTCTCTTGTTTTTACTGCTTTAACTTGCTGCTCTGATGCCATAATAACATCGTCAACAATCGCATTTTTATGGATAATTCCGCGAGATATGGCGATTTTCTTAAAATAAGCCGCTAGTTTATGTGCATTAAAATGATAAGCAATTGGGTCCTGCTTATTTCGAGCCTCACAATCGGCTAAGAATTGTTTTACTTCGGCTTGGCTGCTTTTGTTTTTAATTAGCTTATAAACATCGGTGCATTCATAAATAGGCATACCCTGATTCATTAATACAGACATTAATGGATAATAACCATTCGATACCCATTCGTGCAGATGAACACCACCGGACTGTATTGAAAATAGGTGATAGAGGTGGTCATCTTTCTCGCCAGTGCGCCACCCTTCCATTGATAGGCCTACTTTATATGTAGCCTCTGTTTCCTGCATAAACTCATCAATAGGGATATCATAACGAGCTAACGCTTTATTAAGATTTGGGATACTTCCTTCACCAGCACCAATAATGCCCATAGCTTCAGATTCAATAACAACGATTTCGACATTTGGAGCAAACATTCTGCGCATCTCCAATGCAGAAAGCCAACCTGCAGTTCCGCCACCAATAACAACCACTCGCTTCGCTTGATCTAATCTTAAAAACATTCCTTGCTCCTAATCAATCATTCATCCGAAATAGCTGTAATGACACCAAGACAAATCTAATGATTGTTTTATAAATCAAATTATTTACAAAGCAAATGATTTGGAAATCAAATAATTTAGAAATCAAATGTTTTATAAACTCATATTGAAAGTAAGTAGGAGTAATATAATACACGCCTCTACGTTCTGAATATACCTATGATATTTTTATCGCCATCTTTATCAACATGCTCAGTATTAGTCATCTTATAACCACAACTTACACATTCTGCTATTTCTATATTATTTCCAGAATAAACCGCTAATGTATCTTGCTGATTACAGTCTGGACATACTGCGCCTGCAATAAAACGTTTACGAGTTGTTATTATATTTAACACTTCGCTATTTTCTTTTTTGCTCTGGTTATTATTCATATTCATCCCATCCGTCAAAACGTTTACGCTCATGTTGCATCTCTCTCTGGAATATTTCCTCTAGCTCACGACGAGACTCTTTTACACGTGATATTTGAGCAACATCTCCTAAATGAGGAGGTACTAGCTCTCGTAGCATTCGCATATCCAAGCGTCGAAAGTGTTGCTGTGCACGAAATGCTTGGTGAGGATGCATTCCCTGTTCAACAAGTGTTTTGCGGCCTAGCTCTAAGGCACTTGAAAATGTTTCCCGTGAAAATTGGCTAACACCTGCCTGAAGCAGCTCATGCGCTTCTACTCTGCCTCTTGCCCGCGCCAATATTTTTAAATGTGGAAAGTAGCGCTGGCATAAATGCACAACATCCATCGTATCTTCAGGCGCATTACAGGTAATCACGATGGATTGTGCTTTATCTGCACCTGCGGCCCTCAGCAACTCCAGCTCTGCCGCATCACCATAGTAGACCTTATAGCCATATTTGCGCAGGATACCCACCTGTACAACATCCCGCTCCAATACCGTAATTCGGACTTTATTTGCCATCATCAAACGGCCAACCACCTGCCCAAAACGCCCGAATCCAACAATAATCACTTGAGGATCATCGTTTTCAACATAAGGTGCTTCATCTTTGTCTTTCTCATCCTTGTTGTTGTAGCGGTAAGTTAAAAAACGATCAGTCACCTGCATAAGCAAGGGGGTAGTTATCATTGAAAGTGTCACTACTACTAACAGCAGAGACATTTGGTCTTTATTGAATACATTTTGAGCCATCGCAGCAGAAAAGAGGACAAAGGCAAATTCACCTGATTGGCTAAGTACTGCAGAAAACTGAAATCGTACCGAACTATGTAAGCCAGAAATTCTCGCCAACACATACAACACGCTGAGTTTGATTCCCACCAATACCACTACACCAAACAAAATGTCCAGCAAATGGACATACAACACACCAAGATCCAGAGCCATCCCGACAGAAATGAAAAAGAGTCCCAGCAATAGCCCTTTAAAAGGCTCAATCGCTATTTCTAGCTCATGTTGATACTCGCTTTCCGCCAACAAGACACCTGCAATAAAGGTGCCCAACGCCATAGAGAACCCTATCGATTGCATCAACAATGCCGAACCTAATACCACCAGCAGTGCTGTCGCTGTAAATACTTCTCTCATTCCAATCGCTGCGATATATCTCAGCAACGGCCTTAATAAATAGCGCCCTCCAAGAAGCAGTACAGCCAATCCAGCAACTTTGATACTGATAGTGAACCAATCAGACCCAGTATGGTGAGAACCTACAATGACAGGAATGAGTGCCAACGCAGGAACAACCGCTATATCTTGAAATAGCAACACCGCAAAGCCGAGTTGCCCACCATCATTGCCACGCATCCCTTTCTCACGCATAAGCTGCAATGCTATCGCGGTGGACGACATCGCCAACCCAATACCGCCAATCAGCGCCGCTTGCCAATTAAAGTTGCCAAGATAAAGCGCCCCACCTAATAAGAAAGACGTAATTAATACCTGCGCGGTCCCCACACCAAATATTGAACGTCTTAGCTGCCAAAGCTTATTAGGATTAAGCTCCAGACCAATAAGGAACATTAAAAACACCACACCCAACTCGGCAAAATGTAGCGTTTCCTCCACATCCTTAATAAACGCCACTCCCCAAGGCCCAATAGCAATACCTGCAAATAGATAACCAAGCACCGCCCCAATGCCCAGCCGTTTAGCGATAGGGACAACAATGACAGCAGCAAGCAGAAAGAAAAAAGCAGATTTTAAGAGATAGCCATCATCCATCAGTGGCCTCCTGCCGCGAGAGGTGATCTCAACCACTCGCCGTATGCATGGCTATAGCTCGCTAATACGTCCTGTTTTAAACGTCTGGCCCAGTAAACGATAAAAGGCGTCATCCAATGCATACGACACATAGCAGCTGTCATTTCAAAAGGCCGAAGTACTTCGTCCATTGAATGACGGTTATAACCACCAATCCGATAAGCCCCTTCTGGCTCACCTGTGGTAATCACTGAACGCCAATATTTGCCTTCCAAGGCATTACCGCCGACACCACTGGCAAACCCGCGCATCAATACTCTGTCTAACCACTCTTTCAGTAAGGCTGGGCAACTGTAGGTGTAGAGAGGGTGTTGGAAAACAATGATCTGATGTTCACTCAGCAGCTTTTGCTCGTAAGGAATATCAATGAAGAAATCAGGATAGTGGGCATAAAGATCATGCACTGTCACATGCTCCAACTGGCTAGCCGATTGCAATAAAACTCGATTTGCTACGGACTCTTGCGACTCAGGGTGGGCGTATAGCAGTAAAACCTTAGGTGGCATCGGCATGTTATTCTCCAAGAATTTCAAGAACTCGTCGTAGCCACAACTCCGCTTAACGTGTTAATGATTATGATACAGAATTGTGAGAATAATAAGACAACCTAACATATTTAAAACATATCAAAGGGGATTTTGTCCGGGATAACCTCTCCGTTCCCACTCTGCTGACAACGCTATTTTTATGTTAAGCTAGCGTCAATATTTCGCTATCGATAGCGTTTCTACTGCACCCTCGAATAGCAATAAAAAGTGCGCCACTATCGCAGCCGTTCTTGTTGACGATAGGCAATTTCCCCATTCTATTTTATATACGTGGTTTTATGATCGTACTGTCCTCATTACAAATTCGACGCGGTACCCATGTTCTGCTGGATAATGCAACCGCCACCATTAATCCAAGCCAAAAAGTAGGCTTGGTCGGTAAAAATGGCTGTGGGAAATCCACGCTCTTGTCACTACTAAAAGGCGAACTGAGCGCCGATGGTGGCAGCGCAACCTTTCCTACCAATTGGGCATTGGCGTGGGTTAATCAAGAAACACCTGCATTAGATATCCCAGCAATCGAGTATGTGATTGATGGCGATCGTGAATTTCGCGGCTTGGAAAAACAGCTTGCCGACGCTAACGAGAAAAATGATGGCAACGCCATTGCCACCATACATGGCAAACTGGATGCGATTCACGCGTGGACGATTCGCTCACGTGCTGCCAGCTTGCTGCACGGCTTAGGTTTTTCACAAGAGCAGCTAGAACAACCTGTTCGCGCTTTTTCTGGCGGATGGCGGATGCGCCTTAACTTGGCTCAAGCACTTTTATGTCGCTCTGACCTACTCCTGCTCGATGAACCGACTAACCATTTAGACCTCGATGCCGTCATCTGGCTTGAAAAATGGCTCAAGGGCTACCCTGGCACGCTAATTCTTATCTCCCATGACCGTGATTTTCTCGACCCTATCGTCGATAAAATTCTGCATATTGAGCAGCAGCAAATCAACGAGTACACCGGTAACTACAGCTCTTTCGAGCGTCAACGTGTAGCAAAACTGGCTCAACAGCAATCGCTGTATCAAAGCCAGCAAGAAAAAGTCGCCCATCTGCAAAGCTATATAGACCGTTTTCGTGCTCAAGCGACAAAAGCTAAACAGGCCCAGAGCAGAATCAAAATGCTGGAACGCATGGAACTCATTGCCCCTGCACACGTCGATAACCCCTTCCATTTCAGCTTTCTGAAACCGGAAAGCCTGCCTGATCCTTTGCTTCGAATGGAGAAGATCACTGCCGGTTATGGCGATCACATCATTCTAAATTCGATAAAGCTGAATCTTGTTCCTGGTTCACGCATCGGATTATTAGGCCGCAACGGTGCGGGTAAATCGACGCTCATCAAGATCCTTGCAGGAACACTGCCGCCAATAAAAGGGGATATAGGCTTATCTAAAGGCGTGAAGCTCGGCTATTTTGCACAGCATCAATTAGAGTACCTGCGCGCCGATGATTCACCTTTACAACACCTCAGCCGCTTGGCACCTAAAGAGTTAGAGCAAAAATTACGAGATTACCTCGGAGGTTTCGGATTCCAAGGCGATAAAGTCACCGAGCCTACAGAGCGCTTTTCCGGCGGTGAAAAAGCACGCTTAGTGCTGGCTCTCATCGTATGGCAACGCCCTAATCTTTTGTTACTCGATGAACCGACTAACCACCTAGACCTCGATATGCGCCAAGCGCTTACCGAAGCCCTTATTGATTTTGAAGGTGCCTTAGTCGTCGTCTCGCATGACCGCCATCTACTACGCTCCACAACAGATGATTTATATCTGGTTCACGATGGTCAGGTAGAGCCGTTTGACGGCGATCTAGACGATTATCAACAGTGGCTCAGTGACCAACAAAAACAGGAAACCTCAGCTTCCAGCGATAGTGAACAAGCTAACAGCGGTAATACGGCCCAGGCCCGCAAAGACCAAAAACGCCGTGAAGCCGAGTTCAGAACCCAAACTCAGCCTCTACGCAAACAGGTAACACAGCTAGAGCAGAAGATGGAAAAGCTCGGCACCACGCTAAAGAACGTGGAAGAGCAACTTGCAGATAGCGCACTCTATGAGCAAGCGCGCAAAGCTGATTTAAACGAATGTTTGCAGCAGCAAGTAAAAGTCAAATCACAGCTTGAGGAGACTGAGGCAGAGTGGTTAGACCTTCAAGATAAGCTAGAAGAGATGACTCAGGTATTTGAATCTGAACTGTAGCAATCGTGAGTCAATAAAAAGGGGGAGCTTTAAGCTCCCCCCTTTTTAACAATTGATAAAGAGATCTACCCGCTAATGCCAAATAAAAAGACGCACGCTGCCGTTAAAATCCCCATCGAAAGATTAAATATCTTCCATGAACGGCGACTGTGTAACAGACGCCCGATAACCGTACCAAATCCTAGCCAAATCAGCCCCGACACAAGATTAACTAATAACATTCCGAAGCTAATGGCCCAAATAGAAGCCACATAGGCACTGCCAGATAGACTAAAACTCGCTATGGCTCCCAGACCCATCAACCATGCTTTTGGGTTAAGAAACTGTAGTAGTAAGCCTTGATAAAACTTCACAGGCTGAGCCGTCTCTTTCTCTGACGCATCCAACTCTTCATAACGCGCCGTGGCTATCTTCCAAGACAACCAGAGTAAGTAAGCACTGCCCAACACTTTTAATGTCGTATGCAACGAAGGCATGGCTAACAACAGACCGCCAATCCCCAATGAGACACACAGCAACAACGTCTGCATACCTGCCATGATGCCAACCATGACAGGAATTGATCGCACGAAACCAAAATTAGCACCAGAAGACGTTAACAGCATATTATTAGGGCCAGGGGTAATTGCAGCTACCCATAAAAAACCCAACATTGATAAAAATAGCCCCTGCTCCATGTTATTACGTGCCCTTCACTTTGACTGTGTTGTTAGTGATATGAACGAAGCTAACAGTGTGATATTGATCGCACAAGGAATTTAAACATGAATTTTAATCACGAGATGAACACACCTTTTTATCCTATGCGTGGATTAGCTAATCCGCATTTACAGACACTACTTCCACGCGTTTTTCGCCGCCGAATTTTACTTGAGCCTCTCTGGCAGCGATTAGAACTACCCGATGGTGACTTTGTCGATCTGGCATGGAGTGAGCCACCCGAAGAAGCGAAACATAAACCCAGAGTTGTTCTTTTTCATGGCCTAGAGGGTAGTTTTTATAGCCCTTATGCCCACGGCTTACTGAATGCATGGCGTGAAAAAGGGTGGCTAGGCGTTGTGATGCACTTTCGCGGCTGTAGCGGGGAACCTAACCGTAATCGCCGTATTTATCACTCCGGCGAAACAGAAGATGCCCGCTTTTTCCTCCGCTGGCTAAAAGAAAGCTTTGGCGATGTTCCTACTGCCGCCGTCGGCATCTCATTAGGAGGTAACATGCTGGCCTATTATCTGGCAGAAGAAGGCGATAATGCCCAGCTAAATGCCGCCGTTATTGTCTCCGCACCATTAATGTTAGAGCCTTGTGCAAAACGAATGGAACAAGGTTTCTCCCGTCTCTATAACCACTACTTGCTAGGCCAACTTAAGCAGAACGCAACGCGCAAACTGGTTAGTTATCCCGGCTCTCTGCCTATTCAGCTAGATACACTCAAAAAACTAAAAAGTATTCGCGAGTTTGATAACGCGATTACCTCTCGCATTCATGACTTCAAGGATGCCGTCGATTATTACCGCCGCTGTAGCGCCTTACCGCTGCTGCCTCAAATACGCAAACCATTGCTGATTATTCACGCAAAGGACGATCCGTTTATGACGCCAGATGTCATACCTCTAGAGAATAGTTTGCCTAGCAATATCGAATATCAGTTAACGGAACATGGTGGACATGTCGGCTTCATTAGTGGAACACTAAAAAAACCACAAATGTGGCTAGAGCAAAGAATCCCGTCTTGGTTGTCGCCTTACTTAGAGGAAACACAGTGATCATTCCCTGGAAAGACATTGCACCGGAAACACTAGAAAATCTGATAGAAACCTTTGTACTACGTGAAGGAACAGACTACGGTGAACACGAAAAAGCACTGAGCCAAAAGGTCGAGGATGTACGCCGCCAGCTCGCCAACGGCGAGGCAGTGTTAGTGTGGTCAGAGTTACATGAAACCATCAATATCATGCCTCATTCCCAGTTTAGAGAAGGTGAAGAAGAGCAAAACGACGTCTATTAACGTGATATACCTAAAATAATTCACGTAGGCGGATATACTTGAAAAACTGCACAGATACGACCCAACCACGCGTTCCTTCGTATCTCTTTTCCCATTCATGCAAGGTAGGAAATAGATGTCAGCTCAACATCCTGTAATTGCAGTAACTGGTTCCAGTGGCGCAGGTACAACAACAACCAGTATGGCATTTAAGAAAATATTCCAACAATTGAATGCCAAAGCCGCCTTTTTAGAAGGTGACAGTTTCCACCGTTACACCCGTCCAGAAATGGACTCGGCCATTCGCAAAGCCCGTGAGCAAGGGCGACATATTAGCTATTTTGGGCCAGAAGCCAACGATTTCGCCCAATTAGAGCAAAGCTTTCACACTTACGGAAAAGAGGGAACAGGCCGCTCCCGTAAGTACTTACACACTTATGATGAGGCAGTCCCCTACAATCAGGTCCCTGGTACTTTTACGCCTTGGGAAAAATTGCAGGAGCCAACCGACCTACTGTTCTATGAAGGGTTGCACGGTGGGGTCGTTACCAATCAGCACAATGTTGCTCAACACGTCGATTTACTCGTAGGCGTTGTTCCTATTGTTAACCTTGAGTGGATCCAAAAACTCATTCGGGATACTGGCGAAAGAGGCCACTCCCGCGAAGCCGTTATGGATTCAGTTATTCGCTCAATGGAAGACTATATTGGTTACATTACCCCCCAGTTTTCCCGCACTCATCTCAACTTCCAGCGCGTCCCTACGGTCGATACCTCCAATCCTTTTGCGGCAAAAGCCATCCCTTCTCTGGATGAGAGTTTTGTCGTGATCCACTTTAGAGATTTGGACAATATCGATTTCCCTTATCTGCTGGCGATGCTGCAAGGGTCGTTTATATCGCATATCAATACATTGGTTGTGCCTGGGGGGAAAATGGGGCTGGCAATGGAGCTGATTATGATGCCACTGGTGGCGAAGTTACTCTCAGAAAAAAATCATTCCGCATAATCCGATTTAAAGGGAGCATCTGCTCCCTTTCATCGTCATATCCGCTTTTACTCATACTCGTACATATTGACTCATCACACATTCAACGTATTTTCAATTGGTTATTTCAGTTCCTGAATTTCGAAACTGTGGGTGATTTTCGCTGTCTGCCCTAACATTAAAGAGACAGAACAATATTTTTCAGCGGAAAGCTGAACCGCACGCTCTACCTGCTTATCTGTCAGATCTTTGCCCGTTACAACAAAATGCAGGTTGATATGGGTAAACAGACGAGGAGCCTCTTCACGACGCTCAGATGTCAACTTAACTTCGCAGTCACGAACGTCTAAACGCCCTTTCTGTAAAATAGACACCACATCAATAGCACTACAGCCACCCACCGACATCAAAACCATCTCCATCGGGCTTGGTGCTTTATCACCGGCATTACCATCCATCAAAATCTGGTGTCCTGAAGCAGACTCACCAAGAAATGTCATGCCTTCAACCCATTTTACGCGTGCTTCCATTAACAACGGCTCCTTTGGCGCGATAGCCATCAAGATTATTTTCCTTAAAAGACTACTCTTTCGCCTCACAACCCGCAATCTGACATGCGAATAAGCTGACTCAAATCAAACTGAATCGAGACAACGCAAGACAGTGACACAATCATGTGTTACAAACAAAGGTGATATTATCTCTTTCTGAAAATGGTAAAAAAATAAGGTATTTTGGTTGCTAGTTTTGAGTACCACAAGCAAACACCAAATAGCCTAAATCGTATTTTCAAAATGTCGGAATGCAACAGCAGAATAAAAACTCAAGGCCGAGATATTAATTAACTGAAAATAATTAACTAAAGCTAAGCGCCTGCAAAGAAAAAGATAAAATGAGGCAACATTTCCCCATTTTTTCAGTAAGATATATGTGCAATTTTACTCAAATGAGTAATGATTGTTTAATTTATTATCTATACCTAAAGCAAACTCCGAGTTTTTACTCTCGGATAGCTATGACAACTGAGGATGACAGCGAATGGTTCTCGGCAAACAACAAACAGATCCTACCCTCGAATGGTTTCTGTCTCACTGCCATATTCATAAATATCCCTCCAAAAGCACCTTAATCCATCAAGGTGAAAAGGCCGAAACACTTTACTACATAGTAAAAGGGTCCGTTGCCGTCCTAATCAAAGATGAAGAAGGCAAAGAGATGATCCTCTCTTACCTTAACCAAGGTGACTTTATCGGAGAGCTTGGCCTGTTTGAAGAAGGTCAGGAACGTAGCGCTTGGGTGCGGGCAAAAACAGCATGTGAAGTTGCCGAGATTTCTTATAAGAAATTCCGCCAACTGATTCAAGTTAACCCTGATATTCTTATGCGTCTTTCTGCACAAATGGCAAGTCGCCTGCAAGTCACATCAGAAAAAGTAGGAAATTTAGCCTTCTTGGATGTCACAGGCCGTATCGCTCAAACACTGTTGAATCTGGCGAAACAACCCGATGCGATGACCCACCCAGATGGAATGCAAATTAAAATAACACGCCAAGAAATTGGCCAAATCGTTGGCTGTTCCCGTGAAACCGTAGGGCGAATTCTCAAGATGCTGGAAGATCAAAGCCTGATCTCTGCTCACGGGAAAACTATCGTCGTGTACGGAACCCGATAAAAGAATCAAATCGGCGTAGTTGCTAGAATATTACGCCGATTCATCTCCTGATTTTATTATGTGGCGGCGGCTAATTTATCACCCTGAAATCAACTACGCACTGCGTCAAACGCTGGTGCTATGTCTACCCGTTGTCATCGGCTTACTATTAGGCCACTTACAAATCGGGCTACTCTTTTCATTAGTTCCTGCATGCTGCAACGTCGCAGGTCTAGATACCCCCCACAAACGCTTTTTTAAACGCCTGATTATTGGTGGACTGCTATTTGCCTTTAGCGGCTACCTGATGCAACAGTTTTTACTGTGGCATATTCCGCTTCCGCTAATTTTATTGATACTGGCCCTGCTACTGGGTGTAAACGCAGAAATAAGCCCGTTGCATAGCCGTCTCTTACCCGCTGCTTTAGTTGCCGCGATCTTAACCCTTAGCGTAAGCGACAAAATCCCCATATGGCAGACATCTCTGCTCTATATCATCGGAACAACTTGGTATGGGCTCGCAACATGGTTCTGGTTTCGACTGTGGCAAGAGCAACCTATGAGGGAGACGCTCAGCCTGCTTTATCGAGAACTGGCAGATTATTTTGAGGCGAAATATACCCTTCTTACCCAGCATACCGACCCTGAAACAGCCTTGCCGCCACTACTGCAACGCCAACAGAAAGTGATGGACCTCATCACCCAGCTCTACCAGCAGCTCTATATGATCTCCGACCCACGCAGCGTGCAGCACAAACGCCTGATGAGAACCTTTCAGGTTGCGCTAGATCTGCAAGAACATATTACCGTTAGCCTTCATCTGCCGGATGAGGTACAAAAACTGGTACAACAGAGCCATGCCGAAGCCATTATCCGCCGCAATGCTCAGGTGATAGCGAAACGCCTACGTGTTCTGTCTGACTCTATTTTGTATCACCACAATCCAGCGCATTTCTCGATGGAGAATGAGCTAGCCGCCTTAGAAAAATTAGCATCGCAAACGCAAGACAACCCCGTAGGGCAATTCTGCTTCTACCACTTCAGTCGGATTGGTCGGCTTCTGAGAACGCAGCGCCCGCTTTATCGACGCACACTTTTAGATAATCAACAGCGCCTGCCTTTCTGGCCAGCATTTGCTAACTACCTGTCACTAAAATCAACGGGACTTCGCAATGCCTCCAGAATGGGGGTCACCCTTGCCATAGGCAGCGGCTTAGGCATGTTATTCGACCTTCCAAAACCCTATTGGATCCTGCTGACCATTATGTTTGTCAGCCAAAACGGCTATAACGCCACAAGGGTTCGAATACAGCACAGGGCTATCGGAACCATGGCAGGGTTAGTTGTTGCAGCAGGCATTCTGCAATTAAAGATGCCTCAGAGTGAAGTTCTCACACTTATGTTAGTCATTACGCTCATCAGTTACTTATGGGTAAGAAAAAATTACGGGCTGGCGATGGTCGGGTTCACCGTCACCGCAGTTTATACCCTCCAGCTGCTCACATTGCAGGGCGCTGATTTTTTACTGCCTAGACTGGTTGATACGGTGATTGGCTGTGTTCTTGCCTTTGCCAGCATGATCTGGCTCTGGCCACAGTGGCAAAGTGGTTTGCTGCGCAAGAATGCGCATCAGGCATTAGAAGAGTACCAAAACCATATTCAGCTTTTATTAGCAGAAGAGCCTGATATCACCAACCTTTCACATACGCGAATGAAAGCCAATCAGGCCCATAACACGCTCTTTAACTCCCTAAATCAAGCGATGCAGGAACCGGGGTTCAACTCAGGCTACCTCACCGATATGCGCCTATGGGTAACACATAGCCAATTTATCGTAGAGCACCTTAATGCTATGACAATCTTAGCCAGAGATCACTACATGCTACCGCCAGAGAAAGCGGCTAACTACCTCATGGCCTGTGAAATCGCACTGCAAAGCTGCCAGCAACGTCTTGAGTACGATGGCCCAGGTAACGAAACCACCTTACTGGCTCAGCCTGAATTAGACCCAAGTATTATGCCAACGCTGATGGAACGTCACCTGCGTAGGATGTTATCTCATCTGCAAACCATGCATACGATATCGTCTCTGGCATGGCGCGAGCGCCCTCATCACGGTATTTGGCTCAAACGTAAACTTCGCGATAACAAAAGTTAGGCGATATGCCTTATTGAATATAAATCAGGAAGCAATGCGGTAGGCCGTTGAGCAACGGCCTACCGAGGGAATGAAATAACAGCTACTTAGCCTGAACAACCTGCGCCACAGCATCAGCAAACCGCTGCATCCCCTGTTTAATATCCTCAAACTCCACCACCAGCGACGGAGCAAAACGGATAACATTCGGGCCAGCATTTAATATCATCACGCCGTTTTCAGCTGCAGCCCCCAGAATATCGCGAGCAACCCCATGATATTGCGGCGTTAGTTCCGCACCAATCAGCAGCCCCATGCCACGAATTTCACTAAATAGATTGTGCTGCTGATTTATCGCCTCAAGCGCCTGAACAAAGTGCTGACGCCGCTCTTCAATACCCGCTAGCACCTCAGGTGAGCTAATAATATCCAAAGCAGCCTCTGCGACCGCACATGCCAGAGGGTTTCCGCCGTATGTTGTGCCATGAGTGCCAACATGCATCGCAGAGGCAATCTCGGCCGTTGTTAACATCGCACTAATAGGAAAACCACCACCGAGTGCTTTCGCCGTGGTCAGAATATCCGGCGTAACACCGTAGTGCATATAAGCGAACAGTTTGCCGCTCCGCCCCATTCCGCTCTGCACCTCATCAAACACTAACAGTGCCTGATGCCGATCGCATAGCTCACGAAGGCCACGTAGAAAAGCAGGATCAGCACAGGTAATCCCCCCTTCACCTTGAATGGGTTCTAGCACAACGGCACAGGTATGGTCGTCGATAACGGCCTCAACGGCAGCCAGATCGTTAAAAGGAACATGGATAATGTCGGCAGGTTTCGGGCCAAAACCATCGGAATATTTAGGCTGCCCACCCACCGAAACGGTAAACAGCGTGCGCCCATGAAAAGCCTGATGAAAGGCAATAATCTTAGTTTTATAAGGACTATGGCGGGTAATCGCATAGTGGCGAGCCAGTTTGAATGCCGCTTCATTCGCTTCTGCGCCTGAATTAGCGAAAAAAACTTTCTCGGCAAACGTAGCATCAATAAGTTTAGCGGCTAGACGCAAAGCGGGTTCGTTCGTGAAGATATTGCTTGTATGCCAGAGCTGTTCACCTTGCTGCTGCAAGGCAGAAACTAAAGCAGGATGGCAGTGCCCCAATGCAGTAACGGCGATACCACCAGAAAAATCGATATACTCCTTACCTTCCTTATCCCATATACGGCTGCCTTTGCCTTTGACCGGAACAAAATCCGCTGGCGCATAAACAGGCAACATTACTTCATCAAACGTTTGCCGAGTAACCGCTATTTTCTCTGACATAGTCCCATCCATCCTGAATTTTTTATGAGTTTAGCTCATGGATAAAAACGAAAATATAGTCATAAAATATGCATAATTAATCAAATATTGGCAACGTTTTATATCGTTATGGGCGTAATAATTTCTAACACTCTAATATTTAAGAAAATTCTCTAATAATTGATGCCCCTGCTCACTCAGAATACTTTCTGGATGAAACTGGACACTTTCCAGTGGCAAGGTCCGGTGGCGAATCCCCATAATTTCATCACATTGACCATCCACCAGGCTCCATGCAGTGACGTCGAAACAGTCTGGTAGAGAGGCGCGTTCTAAAATAAGGGAGTGGTAACGGGTTACGCTTAGCGGATGGTTTAACCCCTGAAAAACCCCTTCGCCCAGATGTTCAATCAACGATGTTTTGCCATGCATAACTTCTCTGGCCCGCACGACTTGAGCACCAAACACCTGGCCAAGGGCCTGATGCCCTAGGCATACACCGAGAATAGGCAGTTTTTCAGCAAAGTGCCGAATAGCGCCAAGTGATATCCCTGCCTCATTTGGTGTACAAGGACCAGGAGAGATCACCAAATGTGTTGGCGATAATGCTTCGATGTCTGCCAGTGTCAGCTCATCATTACGCTTGACCAACACATCAGCACCCAGCTCACAAAAGTACTGATACAGGTTGTAAGTAAAGGAGTCGTAGTTATCTATCAGCAGGAGCATAGTCGGATTTCATTTTCATCAATGCGAGCCTGTCGGTTACTTGCGTTAACAGACAGAGAGATAAAAGAAAGGAATTCAGGCGGTGAAAAACACCGCCTGAATAAACACAGGATTAACGGCTTCTGCCGCCTAAAATTGACCCTAATACGCCACGTAAGATTTGCTTACCCAGCTGGCTTCCCACTTGGCGAGCCATGGTTTTCGCCGCAGATTGTACTAAGCCGTCTTTCTTGCCACCGCGTGGCCCTGTCGAACCGAAAAGAATATCGGTGATGCTACCCATCAAACCGCCATCGGAAGCCGCCGCATTATTGCTCGGGTTCGCAGCAGAAGGCACTGATGCCTGCTCTTCTTGCGCCGCCCCTACCGTATTAAAACCACCGCGAGCCAGTATTTCATAAGCCGACTCCCTATCAATCATGTCCTCATACTTACCGTACATAGGAGAGTGATTGATGATGCCCCCCATAACGCTAGCATCTAATATGCCCATTTTGGACTCAGGGGCGATAACCATCGCTCTCTCAACCATACCAGGGCGGCCTTTCTCATCGAGGAACGAGATAAGTGCTTCGCCCACACCTAACTCCATAATCGCTGTCTCAGAGTCAAAGGCTGGGTTCGCACGCATCGTTTGCGCTGCCGCTTTAACGGCTTTTTGATCCCGTGGTGTAAATGCACGCAGAGCATGTTGAACACGGTTACCTAACTGTCCCAATACGCTATCAGGAATATCCATCGGATTCTGGGTCACGAAGTAGACCCCCACACCTTTAGAACGGATCAAGCGGACCACTAGCTCGATTTTTTCTAACAGCGCCTTAGGCACATCATTAAACAGCAAGTGGGCCTCATCGAAGAAGAACACTAGCTTCGGCTTCTCTACATCACCCACTTCTGGCAGTTGCTCAAATAATTCAGACAACAGCCACAACAGGAACACGGCATATAGCTTAGGTTGGTTATATAGCTTCTCGGCAGACAGCAGATTAATCACGCCATGGCCTTGTGCATCACAGCGCATCAAATCATTAATATCGAGCATTGGCTCACCGAAGAAGCTCTCTGCTCCTTGCTGCTCCAGCGTCAATAAACCGCGTTGGATAGCACCGATAGACGCCGTTGAGATATTGCCGTACTGAGTCTGATACTGCTTAGCGTTGTCACCGACAAATTTCACAATGGCGCGCAGATCTTTCATATCTAGCAGCAAAAGGCCATTATCATCGGCAATCTTGAACACCAATTGCAGCACACCATTTTGAACTTCATTCAAATCTAGCAAGCGGGATAACAGCAACGGTCCCATATCAGATACCGTAGCACGCACCGGATGGCCTTTCTCACCAAACACATCCCAAGGCACGATAGTGCAAGCTTGTGGATCCCAGTTCGTCACTTTTAACGCATCTAGACGCTGCTGCAGTTTTGGTGAAAGCTCCCCCGGAGCACCAATCCCTGATAAGTCACCTTTCACATCGGATAGAAAAACGGGCACGCCAATACGCGCAAAACTTTCCGCCATTTTTTGTAACGTTACCGTTTTACCAGTACCCGTTGCACCAGCAATCAAACCATGCCGGTTAGCAAGGCTCGGAAGAAGGTTTAATTCAGCAGTATCGTTCTTAGCAATTAATAAAGGGGCAACCATAAAAACTCCAGATGAAAATGACATATCCAATATCTTGTGAAGTATATACCCAAAGCAATTGGAGTGGCAGTAAGGCAGGGCTTCATGGTAGAAGCCCCCTTATTCGTTTATTTTACGGGTAGGACTTTTGCTGAAATAATCGTTAATGGCTGTACAGGCACATCCTGATATGGCCCAACGGTTCCTGTCTTCGCTGTCGCAATCTTATCAACCACATCCATTCCATTTACCACGACACCGAACACTGCATAACCGAAATCACGAGGGTTATTATCCAGAAAAGCGTTATCCGCTAAGTTAATGAAGAACTGGCTGGTTGCGCTGTCTTTCTGAGACGTTCTTGCCATCGCAATGGTGCCACGCTTGTTCTTTAAGCCATTATCCGCTTCATTTTTAATTGGCTCATTGGTGCTTTTCTGCTCCATCGTCGAAATGAAGCCGCCACCCTGAACCATAAAACCTGGGATTACACGGTGAAAGATCGTGTCATTATAAAAACCGCTATTCACATAATCAGTAAAGTTTTTAACGGAGATAGGGGCTTTTTTAATATCTAATTCTATTTCAATGTCACCGGCGCTCGTCGTTAGCAGAACGTGAGGATTCCCCTCGGCTAATGCAACAGGCGTAAACACGCTCAGAGAGACCAGCGTGGCCAAAATACATAACATACGTTTAAACATGGGCTATCCTTTCTATTTAACGTTAACGAAAACAGTGAGTTGAAATCGAGAAGCAGTTATCTATTCAATAAAAAAACCGCTAAAGGTCATTCAGCGGTTTCTCATTATACGCTGTTCAAAAATCTAGCGTTTAAAATCTACAACAAATTCACGATCCAACGTTAGCGTTGTCTTTGCAGGCTGTGTTTCAGCAATAATCTTGCCATGACGAATAGAGTAACGAACCGGAACCTGACGGCGCACGGCATCAAAACCACTTTCAGCCGGAAGAATAATGAAGTTCGCGGCATTCCCCTCTTTCAGACCATACTCTTTCAGGTTCAGGGTTCGAGCGCTGTGATCGGTAATCAACTTCACACCATCATCAATCTGACCATAACCCATCAGTTGGCACACATGCAGCCCCATATGCAGCACTTGCAACATATTGGTTGTTCCCAACGGGTACCACGGGTCGAAAACATCATCGTGACCAAAGCAGACGTTAATGCCAGCAGCCAGCATCTCTTTAACGCGAGTGATACCACGGCGTTTCGGATAATCATCAAAACGGCCCTGTAGATGGATATTCACCAATGGGTTAGCAACAAAGTTGATTCCGGACATTTTCAACAGGCGGAACAGACGAGAGGTATAAGCACCATTGTAGGAGTGCATCGCCGTTGTATGGCTTGCAGTTACTCGCTCCCCCATACCATAGCGGTGGGCCAGAGCGGCAACCGTTTCAACGAAGCGAGACTGCTCATCGTCAATCTCATCACAGTGAACATCAATCAGACGATCATATTTCAGGGCTAAGTCAAACGTCTTATGCAGTGATTCAACGCCGTATTCGCGGGTAAACTCAAAGTGAGGTATCGCACCCACAACATCAGCGCCTAGACGCAACGCCTCTTCCAACAGCTCTTCACCATTGGGATACGACATAATGCCTTCTTGTGGAAAGGCGACGATTTGCAAATCGACCCAAGGAGCAATCTCTTTCTTCACTTCAAGCATCGCTTTCAGTGCTGTGAGCGTCGGGTCAGAAACATCGACGTGAGTACGGACATGCTGAATACCGTTAGCAATCTGCCACGTCAGAGTCTGCATCGCTCTCTTCTTCACATCTTCATGGGTTAGCATTGCCTTACGCTCTGCCCAACGCTCGATGCCTTCAAACAGCGTACCGGACTGATTCCAGCTTGGCTCACCTGCGGTCTGTGTTGTATCAAGATGAATATGAGGTTCGATAAACGGCGGCAGCGCAATGCCCCCCTCCGCATCAATGGCAAGTTCAGTGCCAGATACGCCATTCTCTTGACGAACGATGGATTTAATACGTCCATCCTGTGTTGCAATCTGCCATAAACCTTCCTGTCCTGGCAGACGAACGTGATTAATCAACACGGTTAACCTCCAATGATGTTGCCTGAGATGCGATATTCTGAGATGAGTTCGGATGTATACGGTTCATGAGTAACGTTAGGATCAAATAGCTAACTGTCCCGCCCAACACCGCATTCACTGGGATGATACCAGGTAGCCAGTTACCCGCCGCAATACCGAGTGCCACAGAGAGTATGGCAACCCAATTGACCTGACTAAACGTCGCTTTCTCAAAGCTACGATAGCGGCTGCGATTAAGCAGGTAGTCCGCAATGATAATGCCACCGATCGGCGGAATTGCCCCTGAAAGAAACGCCAGCCACCCGACGAAATTATTGTACAACCATAGTGCGCACAGCGTACCCAATATGCCGTTAATCAAGGAGAGCTTTTTACTGGATAACCCTGTGACATTGGCAAACCCTAAACCAGAGGCATAGAGCGCGTTATCGTTGGTCGTCCAGATATTCAGCCCCAAGACAATAATCGCTGGCAGCAATAAACCTTGAGCAATCATCACATCAGAAATATCAGATTGCCCTACTGCCGCCGCTCCGGCTGCACCAAAGATAAACATCAGAGAGTTACCGAGGAAAAAGGCAACCATAGTCACTAAAATCGCCATTTTTGCGCTGCGGCTAAAACGAACAAAATCAGCCGTTAACGTCCCCGCACTGACAAATGACCCGACAACGAGTGTTACCCCAGTATTAAAATCAATCGGCTTACTTGGCGCTATCTCTTTTAGAACATCAAGACCACCAATATCTGTCACTGCCAGCCAAACAGAATAGCTGCCCAGCAAAGCAATAGCGGGCACGGCGATGGCAGAAAGAATAGTCAGCGCGGAGATACCGAAAAGCACGGTCACCGTCATCAAAATGCCAGAAATGGCAATCAACAGATTGGTGTCCCATCCCGTCGCTTTACTCACTGGAATAGCAAACATGGCTACGCCTACGCCAAACCAGCCGACCTGAGTTCCACCAAGCAAAAGAGAGGGCAGCCATGAGCCTTTAATACCGAAAGAGAAACGAGCTAGAAGATGGGTAGAGAGGCCGGTTTTAGCACCGATATAACCAAGAGTAGAAGTATAAACACCGAGAAGAAGATTACCGAGGAGTACTGCAAGGAAGAAATCGTGATAATTAAGACCGGTTCCTAATGTCCCCCCAGTCCACATACTGGCCGAAAAAAACGTTAATCCCAACATCACACAACTGAGTGATATAACGCCTTTTCGCGCCGTCAGCGGCACTGGCCCCTGACTATAGTTACTATCTTGCGACACTGTTCTCTCCTTCTTACGCTATAAGGCAAAAAATCTGCCGCATTCTATAGAGCTGATATAAGAAAGCAATCGTTTTCTTATAAGACATTAGTATCAAAAAAATTGAAGGCATACTATGCCTGTACATAAAATGACAACCACGGTGTTACAATGCGGCCAACCGTATATCTACGGCCAGCTCATATACGTTAGTTAATACAAAGGATTATATGAAACTACACCATGTTGCTTTTCTACTACCCGCCCTATTTATCACCCCAGTAACAGTGCAGGCAGAAACCATAACATCAACACCCGCCACGGCAGTTACAGACTCTACTTTAAAAAATTTCTATCAGGTTAGCCCTGATATCTATCGCTCTGCCCAACCAAACGCAGAGCAAATGAGTATGCTAGACAAGCGTGGAATCAAAACTATCTTAAACTTACGCTTCTTTCATGATGACAGAGATGAAGCAGGAAGAGCCAGTAAGCTCAACCTACAGCATGTTCCAATGGAAGCGGGCCGTGTTACGGATAAAGAGATTGTTGAAGCATTAAAGATTATTAAAGATGCACCGAAGCCACTGCTCGTTCACTGCTGGCACGGCAGCGATCGCACAGGTGTTGTTGTTGCAATGTATCGGATTATATTTCAAGGATGGTCTAAACAAGATGCGATAGATGAGCTTAAACAGCCGAAGTTTGGTCATCACGAATTCGCCTACCGTAATCTTCCCGCCTATATCGAACAAGCTGATATAGAGAAAATCCGTCAGGAGATAGGGCTAGATTCTGCTAAAAGCCATTAATGTCTTGGTGATGGTGGTAGTAATCACCCCGATACATAACGCTCGGGGTGACGAGTCTCAATATTCTTATGGTACAGCTACAAAGCCAACGGCTTTATAGACTTTCTCTAATGTCTCTTTCGCACGTGCACGCGCCTTCGCCGCACCATCACGCATCACTTGCTGTAAAAATGCTTCATCATTGCGATAACGGTGATAACGCTCCTGCAACTCAGTCAACATTTCTGAGACAGCGTCGGCAGTTGCCGTTTTCAGATGACCATACATTTTCCCTTCAAACTCACTTTCCAGTTCAGGGATCGCTTTGCCTGTTGTCGCAGAAAGGATATCCAGCAGATTGGATACGCCAGCCTTATTAGCCACGTCATAGCGCACTACTGGCGGCTCATCGGAATCTGTCACCGCGCGTTTCAGCTTTTTGACGACCTCTTTCGGATCTTCCAGCAGGCCGATAACGTTATTACGGTTATCATCAGACTTTGACATTTTTTTAGTCGGCTCAAGAAGAGACATGACTCTCGCACCAGACTTAGGAATAAAAGGCTTCGGCACGGTGAAGATATCGCCATATAGCGCATTGAAGCGCTGTGCAATATCACGGCTTAGCTCTAAATGCTGTTTCTGGTCTTCACCAACAGGCACTTCTGTTGTTTGATAGAGCAGGATATCTGCCGCCATTAATACCGGATAGCTGAACAGCCCGGCATTAATATTTTCCTCATATCGGGAGGACTTATCCTTAAACTGAGTCATGCGGCTCAGTTCACCAAAATAGGTGTAACAGTTTAAAACCCAGCTCAATTGGGTATGCTCTGGCACATGCGACTGTACAAAAATGGTGCTTTTCTCTGGGTCGATACCACAGGCCAGATAGAGAGCCAGCGTATCTAATGTCGCTTTACGTAACTTATCTGCATCCTGACGAACGGTAATGGCGTGCAGATCAACGATACAGTAGATGCATTCATACTCATCTTGTAACTGCACCCACTGCCTCAATGCGCCCATGTAGTTACCAATGGTCAACTCACCGGACGGCTGTGCACCGCTAAAGACTATGGGCTTACTCATATTCGCTATTCCTAACATGTTGTTTTTATAAAATAGGGTCGAACTCAATCAATCCACTGACATAATAAATGTTTCTATATCGCTAAAGTTATCTGCCGTTTTATCAGGCTCACTCTGAGCAATAGGCTCGCCGTAATTATACCCGTAGGTTAAACCCACTGAGGGGCAACCTGCAGCTCTTGCGGCTAATATATCGTTGCGAGAATCACCGACAAATAACATCTCATGCGCACGTAACCCTAATGTTGCCAGTGCTAAATAGAGCGGCGCAGGGTGCGGTTTTTTTACTTTAACGTCATCTCCGCCAATAATCAGCGAAAAATAGTGTTCAATACCAAGTGCATTCAACAGTGGCCTGACAAAAGGTGTCGGTTTATTCGTCACAACCCCCATTGGCATCCCACTCTCATAGAATTTCTCTAACGTTTCAAGCACACCGGGATAGAGACAGCTGCCGCTTTCCACGGTCTGCTCATAGTGCTTATCAAACAGGATGCGCGCTTGCTCGGCGTCAAAAACGTATTCAGGAGAAGCGGCCCACTCAGCGGCCCGTTTCAATAACACATCAGCGCCATTACCAATCCAGCTACGCACTCGCTCTTCACCAGGGAGGGGAAGAGCCAAGTCTTGCATTACCCGATCTACCGCCGCAGCCAAACCCGGTAAGCTATCAACCAGCGTACCATCTAGATCAAATGTCACACCTTTGATATGAGAAAACGAGTTCATCACTTAACCTTCGCCAGCTCGGCACGCATCTCATTAATCACGGTGCGATAGTCAGGCTGGTTGAAAATAGCAGAACCAGCCACAAACATATCCGCACCCGCCGCAGCGATTTCAGCAATATTATCCACCTTCACGCCACCGTCGACTTCAAGGCGAATATCATAACCGCTCTCATCAATTAAACGACGAACCTCACGCAGCTTATCGAGAGTAGAAGGAATGAATGACTGCCCGCCAAAGCCCGGATTAACCGACATCAGCAAGATCACATCCAACTTATCCATCACATAATCAAGATAGCTAAGCGGTGTTGCCGGATTAAATACCAACCCCGCTTTACAGCCGTGGCTCTTAATTAATTGCAGAGTACGATCGACATGTTCAGAGGCTTCAGGGTGAAATGAAATAATACTTGCGCCAGCCTCAGCAAAATCAGGGACTAAACGATCGACAGGTTTCACCATTAAGTGGACGTCAATCGGTGCAGTTATGCCATATTTACGCAGCGCCTGACAAACCATTGGGCCAATGGTCAGATTCGGTACGTAATGATTATCCATGACATCAAAATGCACAACATCGGCACCCGCAGCCAATACATTTGCCGTGTCTTCACCTAGACGGGCAAAATCAGCCGATAGGATGGAGGGGGCGATCAAAAACTGTTTCATTCTTATCTCCATGTAAGAAGCGCTGAACGACATTAATCTGAAAGAGAATTACTTTTGATGATAGAGCGCTAATAGCTCGCTCACTTTACTGCGCCCGAGCTTATTGCTGCTGATCGTGCGCCGTACTTCAAACTTATGCAACGCATTAGCATTCCGGTACCAATCGCGTGTCAGCTCTGTGTCATGGTTCGAAATTAACACGGGAACATGCCGCTGTGACAATATCTCTGCCCATTCAGCCAAGCTTTTCTGGTCATTCAAACTAAAACTGTTCGTGTGATACGCCGTGAAATTTGCCGTTGCAGAAAGAGGAGCATATGGCGGATCGCAATAAACCACTGAGCCAATGTCAGCATTCGCGAGTGTCTGTGAATAATGCTCACAAACAAATGTCGCGTTTTTAGATCTCTCGACAAACCAGAGGATCTCCGCTTCAGGAAAGTAAGGCTTTTTATAGCGGCCAAAAGGAACATTAAATTCGCCACGACTGTTATAACGGCATAAACCGTTATAACAGTGGCGATTAAGATAGAGAAACAGAACTGAGCGCCGAGAAGAGTCTGTTGTTGAGTTAAACTCATCTCTCAACTGATAATAGACTTCAGAGACATTACTCTCTTGGCAAAACAGTACCCGAGCATCTTTAATAAATTGCCCGCTGTTTAGCTTCACGCTGTTGTACAAATCAATGAGATCTCGATTGATATCAGCAAGAATGTACTCATCGAAATCTGTGTTCAAAAAGACGGAACCAGCACCCACAAATGGTTCGATTAACCGCTTTCCTTCAGGCAAATGACGACGGATCTCATCAATTACAGGGTACTTCCCCCCAGCCCATTTTAAAAACGCACGGTTCTTTTTCATGCTGTCAGCAGCTACTTATTTTTTCAAGCGGCAGATCGTACGCCGTATTATTAGACAGCACATCGGCACACAATTAATTTAAAAGACTACTTCTTCTGCCCCAGTTCTTGCTTTACCTGTTGCATTGCTTTAGCCCACGGTTTTGCTGCCTGCACTTCTGCTGGTAGTTTTGCCACAGCACTTTTCGCTTCTGCTGACGTTGCATAGCTACCACTCACCAAGACATACCAAGGCTTACCATTACGCTGGGTTTCATACACCCAGTAACTGCCTAAGTTATTTTTCTTGGCAAACGCATTCAATGTATCCGAACGAGAAGCACCACTGAGTTGCAGAGTATATTGCCCTTTTGGTGCGCCTGCGGGTAATGCCCCGCTTGAACTTCCTTTCGCGCCACTGGTTGCCGTAGTGCTTGGTTTAGAAGAGGCTTTCTGAGTATTTGTCGTCGGTTTCGCCTTTGGCTTATCCGTTACCTTAGGCTGTGTTTGAGTAACAGGCTTAGTTTTCTCTTTTACAGCACCATTCTGCCACACTATCGTTTTCGGTGGCGTCGTCTTTGAAGGTGCAGTTACTTTTGAAGGTGCTGTATTTTTTGGCGGAATAACATATTGCCCTTGGTTCGTGGCGCTCTTACCGTTAGCCAGTGTTGCTGGGCTAGTAGGCAAGTTCGCACCATTCAACATACCTTGAGATACATTATTAATAGCATCTTGCTGCTGTGTAACGGCATCACCTGTATTGCCCGGTAGGTCAACACGATTCTGTGAATTATTAGGTAGCGAGCCTGCCTGAATAGGCGTTGATGAAATCGGTGGCACACCGATATTCTGTGCAGTTCCATGCTGAGAATCAGTATTAGCAGGGGTATTTGTCGAAGTCGAAGAACCCGACAGTTGGATCTCTCTTTCACCATTGCTGTTTTGTTGTTGAGCCGTTTCGCTTTTTCCTGACCCATTCAGTGCAGAGCTTACGCCCCAAATCAGGAACAACAGAACAATAATGCCTAAAGCAATCATTATGTGCTGACGGGAGATAAGCTGTTGCCAGTTCTTCACAGAGATTTTACTGCCAGAGCGTGGCTGGCGGGATGGGCGACGGTCGCTGCGATCCGGTCTGAAATCATCATCGTCCGGTTCAATTTTATTAATCGGCTTAAAATCATCCATATCAATTCCCTCACAACGACATCAGAGATAAAAACTTATTTATCTTAGCTTTCACAATGTTCAATAAACAGAGTACTTATTAAAAATACGCTTAATAAAACAGATCAAAAGCGACAGTCAGCAATTGCAGCAAGAACGATCTCATGCCCCACATTGCTTCTTACCTCAGATTTACCTATCGCTGTAGGTAATACTAACCGCAGTTCGCCATTTAGCACTTTTTTATCACGTAACATGTGAGGAATATAGGCTTCAGGAGACATAGACTCAGGCCCGGTTACTGGCAGTTTAGCGCGTAATAAGAGCGAGCGTAGACGTTCAACATCCTGAGGAGAAAACTGCCCTAAACGGCGTGATGTCTCTGCTGCCATCATCATACCTGCAGCAACAGCTTCACCATGTAACCAGTTGCCATACCCCATTTCAGTTTCGATGGCGTGGCCAAATGTATGGCCCAAATTCAGTAAAGCACGAACCCCCATCTCACGTTCATCTGCAGCAACAACATCAGCTTTTATTTCACAGCAACGGCGAATGCAATAAGTGAGAGCGGCAGGCTCAAGTGCCAGCAACGAATCTATGTTTTGTTCCAACCAAGCAAAGAAATCGCTGTCTAGAATCACACCATACTTAATCACCTCGGCTAACCCAGAAGATAGCTCACGGGTAGGTAACGTTTTCAAGCAATCAAGATCAATGACGACAGAGGCGGGTTGATAAAACGCCCCAATCATATTCTTGCCTAATGGGTGATTAACTGCCGTTTTACCGCCAACAGAAGAGTCGACCTGTGACAATAGTGAGGTAGGTACCTGAATAAAACGAACTCCCCGCTGGTAGCAAGCAGCAGCAAACCCAGTAAGATCGCCAATAACACCACCGCCTAATGCAATGAGTGTCGTATCACGACCATGAGGTTTTGCCAATAAGGAGGAAAAAAGCTGGTCCAGCACCTCTAGTGATTTATATTTTTCACCATCGGGTAGAACGGTAAGATCAACACGAATGCCCGCACGCTCCAGACACCCTTTCACTTGCTCAACATAGAGCGGTTCCAGAGTCTGGTTTGTTACCAGCATGGCCTGTTCGCCAGCCTTTAAAGGCATAAAAGAGGTGGGATCGTTAAACAATCCCGCTGCAATAGATATAGGGTAGCTACGCTCACCTAAAGTAACAGTAATCCTCTCCATGATGCACTTTGTACCTTAATTCGCTTTAAACTCATTCGCTTCAAACACAAGTGAATAAATCACTCAACACGATGTTACTGGCTACAGCCGTTGTTAGCTGTCGCCAACAATCAATTGTCTTCCAGCATCTGGATAATCTGGTTTGCAACAACTTTAGCGCTTTGATCATCGGTACGAATAGTCACATCTGCAATTTCTTCATACAGAGGATTACGCTCTTCTGCTAAGACCTCTAGCACATCACGTGGTGTATCCACTTGTAACAGAGGGCGTTTTTTATCACGCTGTGTTCTTGCTAACTGTTTTTCAATGGTCGTTTCTAAATACACAACAACGCCTCGCGCAGAAAGGCGATTGCGTGTTTCACGTGATTTAACTGAACCGCCGCCAGTTGCCAGGACAATGCCTTGCTTCTCCGTCAGTTCATTGATAACTTTTTCTTCGCGATCGCGGAAACCATCTTCCCCTTCCACGTCGAATACCCAGCTTACGTCAGCACCAGTACGACGCTCGATCTCTTGATCGGAATCGAAGAACTCCATATTGAGTTGCTGAGCTAACTGACGACCAATAGTGCTTTTGCCGGCACCCATAGGCCCAACCAGAAAGATATTGCGTTTCTCTGCCATGTTTTTTGGTATTACTAAGATAATTCGTTAATGATAACCCGCCCCGCCAAATCAAATCAGCAACGGGACCTAACCTGAAACCTCATGTGCGATAGTGCGAGATCAGACGAAAAATTATCTCAGCACTCTAAGGTGTTTGGCAACCTAATAAATCCGTTACCCTTTGACATCAGATGTGATTAGATAGAATTCTGTATGCCTGAGCCACGTTTATGGCCGATTCGGTACACACTTGTATGCTAAATATGGCCCAGCGTCAAATCTCGGCGATCACAACTCGCTAAAAGTTACAGATAATCCAATGTAAAACCCATTAGTCATTCCACTATACCCGCCATATTTGAGGCTACTTTTACAGTAACTTCTTAAAATATCGGATATAAACTGCCCTTGCTTTAAGGCTCAGCCTGCTTCTCAACCAACGTTGGGGTAATAAAAATAACAAGCTCTCTACGGCTGTGTTGCTTTGATTCTCGTTGGAACAAGTTCCCAAGTAAAGGGATATTCCCTAAACCGGGCACTTTATCCACGCCTTGCCGACGCGTTTGCTGAAAAATACCGCCCAAGGCAAGGGTTTCGCCGTTAGAGATAATCACCTGAGTACTGATTTCCTGCTTATCTATCGCAAGCGCCTCTCCGGTTCCACTTTTCACCATTCGTCCCGGCATGTTTTGACTAATCAACAACGCCAGCTCAATTTGACCATTGGGCATAATCCTAGGCGTCACCTCCATTCCTAGAACAGCCTCTTTAAACTCTACCGATGTTGCCCCACTGGCTCCACTGGAAACCTCATAGGGTATTTCCGTCCCTTGTTTAATACTCGCTTTCTGTTTATTCAGAGTAAGCAAGCGCGGGCTGGCAATAATCTCAACCTGATTCTCTTGCTCCAAAGCAGACAATTCTAGCTCCAATAAGCGCCCACCCAATCTAGCAAGATGAAACCCAACCCCCAAGGCAGGGTTCGCGACAGGCAAATCGACATTGAATTGTTTAAAACGCAACGCAGATGCCCCTCCCTCTTTCGCCCCCAACCCCCAGCTCACGCCCAACTCTCGTAAGCTGTCACTGCTAATCGTCACGATATGAGCCGCTATTTGTACTTGTGGCTGCGGCTGATCAAGTTCAAACCACGCCTCTTCTATATTGAGTAAAGCCGCTTCAGTATCGCGAACCAGCAAAGTATTGCTCCTTTCATCCGCAATAATACTACCTCTGGAAGAGAGCAGGCTGGTCAGTAAATCGGCTAATATTGCCGCTTCCGTATGTTTTAGCCTAAGCCGAATTGTATGTAAAACGGCCTGATCTTCTTTCAGTTTTTCCTGATCAACAGATGCCTGTCTTAGCTCCTCTGCGGAAGGCTGAGGGGAAATAAGCAAAATATTACCCTCAATATCGACCTTAAGCTGTTTCACTCTTGCCACAACATCCATTGCCTGCTGCCACGGAACATCCTCAAGCTGGAGAGTTAAATGCCCAGTAAGAGAATCATCCATGACCAAGTTGAGCTTTTGATAATCAGCAAGTGCCTGCAAGACAGCATCGACAGGTGCTTCTTGAAAATGCAGTGATACCTTTTTTTGCTTATCCACCGCACTGCTATCGCTAATATTCGCCCCGCCACACAGCAGAACTATAAGAAAATAGTGCAACATCCTGCTTATCATTGTTTATTCTTCCCCATTAATTGAACGGTCATTTAACGTGAGAGTGACAGTGGTAATCGGCGGGCAACGCGGGTCAGTTTCTTCCATCAGCCCTTCAAACAACACACTGTGCCTATCAATCTGGACAACCCGCCAGTGAGGAAATAACAATAACGGGGCACCTTCCGTTAAACGATGCCGTCGCCCATCGGCAGATTGCACCCAGCCAATTTTTTCTCCGCTCTTTTCTGCATCGCCCTCACCAATCACACCTAATAACCGCAGTGATTCCGGTGATAATTGAGAGAAAGAACAATCCGGTTCAGAAGGAGGCTGAAAAGGATCTCGTGTTAACGCTGCATCTACAGGAGAAGAACAGGTGAGTAATAACGCAGATAAAACTCTGAGCCTTGCCCTCTCCATTACAACACCACCGACAGTTGATAACTGCTTAACCTGATCCTCAGTCGCACTCTTTCAACGCTACCTGACATATCCGCCTTCTCTATAAGCAGCAATTCTGGGCGATTCAGTAAATGATGAAGAAAAGCGATTAAAGAAGCATAGTCACCAGAGATTTCCAGGTCCCAAGGCTGTTGAACCCAATGGGAGTGAGGAATCGCAGGCAACTTCTTCCATTTCCGCAATTGATTACCGCTTAATGCCAAAGGTTGAATAATGTATTGCGCGGGTGACACGTTTTTCTCTGGTGAAGGAAAAAGAGACGTTAAAGCGTGGCGTTCCTGCGCATATTGCTGCTCGTCTATCACCAACACCATCTGCAATGAGAGCATCCAGAGCCATTCTGTGGTGATAGCTAAACTCTGCTGAATAGTGTCATTGGTTTGCGCCACCGTCTGCCAACGCGGCAATGCGTAGCGATACCCCCATAAACACACCAACACCAATACGATAACGAAAGGTAAAAGCCACTGTTGCCAAAGCGGCAATCCTCTTAGCTCCCCCCAGAAGCGGTTACTGTTTTTGTGCATCCGCCTTCACCTCCCGCTCTGCCATCAAAACAAAGTGCAGTGTCTCTCCAGAGGTCGCTGTTTTTGCCAAATCCAACCATGCATGGGAAATACCCGAGTAAGTACGAATACGCGCCAAAAAAGCCACAATTGGCTCATACGCTAAACTATGGCCTTCAATATGGATGCGTTGCCCATCGTCTGTGACCTGAATAAGCCAGAGATCATCCGATACCCACTCCGCCAAGTGCATAAGCAGATGGTGCCGCTCTCTGCTCTGAGCTAATAACACACTTGCCTGAGAGGATAAGAGCCGCACCTGCTGCTGTCCTTCACTCTGCACCTTCCACACTGCAATCTGTTTTTTTATGCTGAGTTGCTGCTGTTTAATGGACGTGTCGATGACGTTTAATTGGCTAAGTTGGTTATCTAACTCTCTGCTCACCATGCCCATTGAAAGCCCCGAAAGGAGTAAGAAACCTACGCTAAACCCAAGCCAACGGCGCTGCCATTGCTTTTCACGCAGAAGGCGCCACGGTAAAAAATTAACCTGCATCACACCTGGTCATCCGAGCGTAAAGCGAGGCCAGCCGCTAATGCATACGCAGAATCACAACGAGGAAGTGGGGGTTGAACCTGCTGTATGGCCCGAAAAGGAGAGAAGAGTGTTTCACTACCGAGTGTTTGGCGGTCATTCTCCGCTGTGCTGCTATAGCTGGTTGTAACGGTTTCTAGCCCGCTTACCTTCCTATAAGCCTCTTTCGCCGCAGCGATCTGTAACGCTACATCAGGCTCGGTTATCGGCAGCACACCAAATACCAATGGCTGATCCTGTGGTGATACCCATAGCAGGTGAGAATCCCCCCGATGAATCAATAAAGAAGAGGGATTAACTCCAGCAGCCTTCGCGACAGTACGCAATGCACAGGGGGTGATATCAATAACCTGAGGCACTAGCTCGGCGGCAGCTAAACATGACATCCAGCGATCGACTTCCTCTTGCCTAGTCACCGTGACATAGAGCGAATCTGGCTCTTGCAAATGATGCCTGTAATCCACCGCTACCGCTTGCCCACCGAGGGGAAACCATTTACCAAGCTGAGATTCAACGTGCCAACCCATTGCCTCTTGATCGAGGTTTTGAGCAGGAACAGGCAATATTTGTTGTAAGACACATGGTGCGGGTAGCGCGACTCGCAGGGAAAAATGGCGAGGAAGTGAGCGTCGCCAATGTTGAATTATTGGAATTAAGTAGGCCGAATGATGTAAGCTCTCGTCGCGAAATGTATTCTCGGGCAAGGGAGACTGCCACCAATGCCGCAATTGCCAACCATAGCGACGCCGTTGTAGTGCAACAGAGCGCACGCTATTACTCTGGATATCAAGCCCTATTTGCCATAATGGTATATACATGCCTACCGTGGCCTCCATTTCGCCGAGTGTTTAAAAAAGGTACGTATTCATTGTGCAGGCTTGTATTTATACTACTGCATGATCGTTTATAAACTGCTCACGTCGTACATCATGGGAAATCTCAGGTGAAGTTTGTAAAGTATTTACTCGTTTTTGTAGTGTGTTGCATTTTGTTGGGAGGCCTATCTGTATTTGGTCTGTACAAATACATAGAGCCACAACTACCCGACGTCGCAACCCTAAAAGACGTTAGACTGCAAATACCAATGCAGGTGTATAGCGCCGATGGAAAGCTGATCGCCCAATATGGCGAAAAACGCCGTATTCCGTTAAAGCTATCTCAAATCCCCCCCCAACTGGTGCACGCGTTCGTTGCAACAGAAGACAGCCGTTACTATGAACATCACGGTATTGACCCAGTTGGTATTATTCGTGCCACTGTTGTTGCTTTAACATCAGGGCATGCGACACAAGGGGCAAGTACCATTACTCAACAGTTAGCACGTAACTTCTTCTTAAGCCCAGAACGAACTATTCTGCGTAAGCTGAAAGAGGTTTTCCTCGCTATCCGTATTGAGCAAACCCTGACTAAAGACGAAATTCTCGAGCTCTATCTCAACAAGATTTATCTCGGTTATCGTGCATATGGTGTAGGCGCGGCGGCCCATGTTTACTTCGGTAAAGATGTGAACCAACTGACGCTAAGCGAAATGGCTATGATTGCTGGCTTGCCTAAAGCACCGTCCACGTTTAACCCTCTCTATTCTCACGAAAGAGCGTTATTTCGCCGTAGTGTTGTTCTCTCCCGAATGGTGTCTGAGAATTACATTACCCCTCAAGAGATGGAAGAAGCGCGTAAAACACCACTGGTTGCCAGCTATCATGTCCCTGAAATTGACTTCTCTGCACCTTACCTAACAGAGATGGTTCGTCAGGAGATGGTGAAGCTCTACGGTGAAAATGCGTATACCGATGGCTACAAAATTTTCACCACTATCACAAAGCCTCTTCAGCTCGCCGCTGAAGAAGCATTGAGAAAAAACGTTATTGATTACGATATGCGCCATGGCTATCGCGGCCCAGCGAATGTGTTATGGAAAGTGGGCGCCCCTGCGTGGAATCAAAAGCAGATTGTAGAATCGCTGAAAGCCCTGCCGACTTATGGCCCACTCTTCCCTGCCGTCATCACAAATACCGCGGCGCAAAATGCCACCGCCATCCTCTCTAGTGGTCAGGAAGTCGCATTACCTTTCTCCGGTATGCGCTGGGCAAGAAAATTCCACAATGACAACAGCCAAGGCTCAATGCCAAAACGTGTCACCGATGTGGTTCAAACTGGCCAGCAAGTATGGATTCGTCAGGTAGGTGAAGAGTGGTGGTTATCCCAAATCCCTGAAGTTAACTCATCGATCGTGTCCATCAATCCACAAGATGGCGCAATTAAAGCGCTCGTGGGTGGCTTTGATTTCGAGCAAAGCAAATTTAACCGCGCTACACAGGCACTTCGCCAGCTAGGCTCCAATATCAAGCCGTTTATTTATGCGGCAGCTTTAGATAAGGGGCTGACACTTGCCACGATAATTAACGACTTGCCTATTACTCAGTGGGATGTTGCTTCCGGCAGTGACTGGCGTCCAAAGAACTCACCGCCAACATACAGTGGCCCAATTCGTCTGCGCCAAGGTTTAGGGCAATCGAAAAACGTGGTCATGGTTCGCACCATGAACGCGATTGGTGTTAGCTACGCAGCAGATTATCTGGAGCGTTTCGGCTTCCCAAGTGAGAATATTGACCGTACCGTCTCCCTTGCTCTCGGTTCCGCCTCGTTTACCCCACTGCAAGTTGCCAGAGGCTATGCTGCCTTTGCTAACGGTGGCTTCTTAGTTGAACCTTACTTTATTACCCGTGTTGAAAACGAAATGGGGAATATCGTCTTCCAAGCACGCCCTAAAATAGCCTGTGCGACCTGCGATATTCCGGTCATTTATGGTGAGGTGCCAAAATCCTTATCAGACGTCAATATCAATAGCATTAACCACTCACAGGGTACCTATAATAGTGATGTTGTTCCTGCCATGCCTGTTCTAACCAATACAGCAAACAATGCGGCAAATACTGCGGCAGCACCTGCCAATGGCGAAACTGACAAAACAGCAGAAGGTGTGGAGCAAACGCCACAGGCTGATATTCCGGAATACGCACCACATATCATCAGTACACCTCTTGCATTCCTCATGAACGATGCACTAAACAGCAATATTTATGGCGAAGCGGGCGGCGGCTGGATGGGTACAGGTTGGCGTGCAGGCCGTGACTTAAAACGCCGTGATATTGGTGGAAAAACAGGAACTACAAACAGCTCCAAAGATGCGTGGTTCTCTGGCTACGGCCCTGAGACTGTCACCTCTGTCTGGATTGGTTTTGACGATCATCGCCGCTCTCTTGGTCGAGCAACTGCATCCGGTGCCATCAAGAACCAAATTACTGGCGGCGAAGGCGGTGCGAAAACGGCACAACCTGCATGGGATGACTTCATGAAGGTCGCATTAGAAGGTATTCCTGAGCAGCCAAGAACACCACCTAAGGGCGTTATCGTTATTAATATCGATCGCTACAGCGGTGGGCCATCTCGTGGTGGTAAACCGGAGTACTTCCTTGAAGGCACCCAACCTACCATACACGTCTCAAAAAGTGTTGGCTCAAGCTACAGTACCGATGATGGGGAAATTCAGGAGTTATTCTAATTAACCGCATCTCCAGTCCCTATCCTCTGGCTTCTAGCCTGTAGTGAAACGGAGTGACAGTGAAATACAAAACACCGGCAATAATATTGTCGGTGTTTTTTTATTCGCGAAAGGTCGCCAGCCCTCTCATCCTCAAATATCTTGTCGTTCAATGAGCCGATAAAATGCGTTATCTTTCATTGCGAGCATTGGTTGCTATCGCTTATCGACCCCATATAAAAAATCCGAAGTAGGCGTTCTACTTCGGATTCTCTTTTTAGGATGCCTTTTTGAGCTCACGTATCATCAGCGCAATAAGTATTCCCGAGCCAAAAATACCGCACTCACATTGCGCGCTTCACGGAAATCAGGTTCATCTAGCAGCGCCATCATATTGCTGATTGGCCAACGAGTGATTGGAAGTGGTTCTGGCTCGTCCCCTTCAAGAGACTGAGGATAGAGATCCTCTGCCAAGATAATATTCATCACCCCAGAGAAATAAGAGGGTGACATAGTTAGTTGGCTCAATACGGTCAGCTTTTTCGCGCCAAAACCCACTTCTTCCATGAGCTCCCGATTAGCAGCCTCAAGCGGCGTTTCTCCGGCATCAATAACGCCTTTTGGGAAACCGAGTTCATAGCTCTCTGTGCCTACAGCGTATTCACGGATCAGCAATAGCTCATTATCAATAACGGGGATAATCATCACAGATTGATGCGCTGATGGCTTCATTCGCTCATATACGCGCCGAACACCATTGCTAAACTCTAAATCGACCGACTCAACCTTAAAGAGACGTGATTTTGCCACCAGCTCAACGTTTAAAATCTTAGGTTTTTGTGGGTTTTTATCCATAGTAGCCTCAAGCTGAACGGGTGCTTAACCCCAGATAATCAAAGATGCTTCAAGTCAAAATGGATGATATTGTGCGCCATAGAAATCGGTTCCCGCAACTTTTGTTATCCACCCTATTTAAACGACCCTTAACAAATTATAGCGCCATCTCTCCGATATTCCGGCAAACATAACGAAAGCCTCTCTGTTAAAATGAACTTATCGGTTCAAATCCACACCTTGATTTACGACTTTTTACCCACACATTTGTACATCTGAGGGAAGACTTTATTTGTGTCAGGCAATACCAAGAGACATGGGTTGCCTCCACAGCACACACCCGCTCGGTTTAAAAGGAGCTGTCATCATGAAAGAAAGTGCGGATCAAAGCGAAAGCATCCGGCTCGACAAATGGCTATGGGTTGCCCGTTTCTATAAGACGCGCGCGATTGCCCGCGACATGGTCGATGGTGGCAAAGTGCATTACAACGGCCAACGCAGCAAACCGAGCAAAACGGTAGAAGTAGGTGCCGAGTTAAAACTACGCCAAGGTAACGATGAAAGAACGATTGTTATCCTTGCCGTAAACAACCAACGCAGAGGCGCAACAGAAGCCCAGCAGCTCTATCAGGAAACGGAGGCCAGCATCGCCAACCGTGAGAAGGTCGCCCAAGCACGCAAAATGAATGCACTCACTATGCCTCATCCAGACCGTCGCCCAGATAAAAAAGAGCGCCGCCATTTGATCAGATTTAAAAATGGTGAATCGGAATAACCGAACACCAAATAGAGAGAACGTTATGTCGACTAACCAAGATCAATTACACCGCTATTTATTCGAAAATCACTCCGTTCGCGGAGAGTTGGTAACGCTAAAAGAGACGTACCAGCACATTCTAGAGAATCACGATTACCCGCAGCCGGTTCAAACACTGCTGGGCGAGATGCTCTCTGCAACCTGCCTTCTCACTGCAATATTAAAGCTGGAAGGTGATATTACTGTTCAGCTTCAAGGTGATGGTCCGTTAACACTGGCAGTCATCAACGGTAATAACCGCCAGGAAATGCGCGGCGTAGCACGCGTTACAGGCGATATTACCGAGAATATGAGCCTGAAAGAGATGTTAGGTAAAGGTGTGATGGTGATAACCATTACTCCTGACGAAGGCGAACGCTATCAGGGCGTTGTTGCTCTTGAAGGTGAAACGCTTACCGACTTCCTAGAAAACTACTTCCGCCAATCAGAACAGTTACCGACCCGTCTGTTTATCCGCAGCGGTACTCATGAAGGTAAACCTGCCGTTGGCGGCATGCTGTTACAGGTATTGCCTGCAGAAAACGCAGACAGAGACGATTTCGACCATCTCGCACAGCTCACTGCCACCATTAAAGCAGAAGAACTGTTCGATTTGCCGGCCAATGAAGTGCTGTATCGTCTATACAATCAGGAAGAAGTGACGCTGTTTGGTGCTCAGGATGTGATTTTCCGCTGCACCTGCTCACGCGAACGCAGCATTGATGCCCTGCTTTCAGTGTCACAAGAAGAGCTGGAGAGCATTTTGGCAGAAGATGGTCATATCGATATCCACTGCGATTATTGCGGTAGCCACTATCTGTTCGATAGCATGGATGTTCAAGCACTACGTGCCAGTGTCGCGAATGCATCACCATCAACAGACCTTCACTAATTCACTTCTCTCATGAAATGATAGGAAGCTGGTTTCATATATTAAACATGAACAGCCAGCTTCCTATATCAGAAACAAAGAAGATTACTCTTATAGCCCACCAGTAATTGATCGAAATATAATCTGACCAGGGGATAGATCTATTTTTCGGCTCTCATTTTCGTTACCTCTTATCTGATTCTGTGCACTAAGCCTCAATAATTAACAATTTGTTATTTATTATTTTGGCTTTATGAAACAATAAACACACAAAACACTTTATGTGTTCAGCGTCTCATTATTTAAATAAATAGCCTGCTAAACCGTTTTTGATTCACCCCTTAGTAAATAGTGAGGGAGTGGATCTTTATTAATTGAAGATAGAGCAAAATCTGACCTACAAAGGAGTAGTGTATGCCCCTACACGGTGTAACCACGCAATTATTAGCCACGTATGGCATTCTGAATGCTACCGAGATCGTACATAACCCTAGCTACGATCTTCTGTATCAGGAAGAAACGAACCCCGCATTAGAAGGCTACGAGCGAGGCATCCAAACTAAGCTTGGTGCTATCTCCGTTGATACCGGCATCTTTACTGGGCGTTCACCGAAAGATAAATACATCGTGCGCGATGATGTCTCTCGTAACACCGTTTGGTGGGCGGATCAGGGCAAAGGGAAAAACGACAATAAGCCGATGACCCAAGAGGTCTGGAGCAGCCTAAAAGGAGTGGTAACGAAGCAGCTTTCCAATAAACGCTTGTTCGTTGTCGATGCCTTCTGCGGCGCCAATGCGGATACTCGCCTAAAAGTACGCTTCATTACTGAGGTTGCTTGGCAAGCGCATTTTGTGAAGAACATGTTCATTCGCCCAAGCGATGAAGAGCTACAGGATTTCGAGCCTGACTTTATCGTGATGAACGGGGCAAAATGCACCAATCCACACTGGAAAGAGCAGGGTTTAAACTCCGAGAATTTTGTGGCCTTTAACCTGACCGAGCGCATCCAGTTAATCGGCGGTACATGGTATGGCGGCGAGATGAAAAAAGGGATGTTCTCTATCATGAACTACCTGCTGCCACTAAAAGGCATCGCTTCCATGCACTGCTCTGCCAACGTAGGTGAAAAAGGCGATGTGGCCGTCTTCTTTGGCCTCTCAGGCACAGGGAAAACAACACTCTCCACCGACCCAAAACGCAAGCTTATCGGCGATGATGAACACGGTTGGGATGATGACGGTGTATTTAACTTCGAAGGAGGTTGTTATGCAAAAACGATCAACCTCTCTGAGGAGGCTGAACCCGATATCTATCACGCCATTAAACGTGATGCGCTGCTAGAAAACGTCGTGGTCCTAGCCGATGGCGAAATCGACTTTAACGACGGTTCGAAAACGGAAAACACTCGCGTTTCCTACCCTATCTATCACATTCAGAACATCGTAAAGCCGGTATCGAAAGCTGGGCACGCCACAAAAGTCATCTTCCTTACCGCTGATGCCTTTGGTGTGCTGCCTCCTGTATCGCGTCTGACCGATGACCAAACTCAGTATCACTTCCTTTCTGGCTTTACTGCCAAACTGGCGGGTACTGAGCGCGGAATTACAGAGCCAACACCAACCTTCTCCTCATGCTTTGGTGCCGCTTTCTTAGCGCTTCACCCAACGCAATATGCGGAAGTCTTGGTAAAACGTATGCAAGCTGCAGGGGCTAAAGCCTATCTGGTTAACACTGGCTGGAATGGCACGGGCAAACGTATCTCGATTAAAGATACCCGTGGAATTATCGATGCCATCCTAAGTGGTGAGATCGACAATGCTGACACAGTGACTCTGCCCATTTTTAATCTGGCGATGCCGACATCTCTGCCGGGCGTTGATACCGGCATCCTTGACCCACGCCACACTTACACCAACCTTGCAGATTGGGAAGTTAAAGCTCAAGATTTGGCAGAGCGCTTTATCACCAACTTTGATAAATACACTGATACCCCAGCAGGGGCTGCATTGGTGAAAGCAGGGCCAAAACAGTAATCCCTCTTCTTTGCTAACAGCAGAAAATAAAAAAGGGCTTCGATGAGGATATCGAAGCCCTTTTTATTGTTTATTACACCATCAATTGAACATAAATGCCCGATACCATCAACGTTGGCTCTAATCGAGGGAGCAATATTTACCATCGATTGTGCAAATAGCCTGAAGGTCAAAAAAACCCTAATACAATCCCCAAAATTCCTTTATCGGTTCCTTGATATTCAGCAATATCACTGCTCGCAACAGTCATAGATTAGTTCTCTATTTTTATTCTTTTAAGAACATATAGGCGTGACCTAGCCTGAGCACGCTAGTCTCTCGCAAAGTTGTCACCCCGAATACGCTTAATTGTTCACGTTTTCGGGGAGCTTTACTGCGATAAGGGGGTTACTGGCTATCGCCTGCTGTTATTTCAGATAGGCTTCTGTCAGAGCACACCAATAGGATGCGGCGGGGGTAATAATCTCATCTTTAAAGATATAGCCTGGGTTATGAACCATGCAGCAGCCAGGTTCATCGCCATTACCGACCATGAGATAGCAGCCATCAGGAGACTCTTCCAGCATGAAGGCAAAATCTTCGCTCCCCATGAGAGGGGAAGCATTTGGGTGAACTTTATCTTCACCAAACATCTCTTTCGCTACTTGAATGGCAAACTCGGTAGCTTCATCACCATTTACCAGCACTGGGCTACCATTAATGTGTTTCACCTCAGCCGTCGCACCAAAACTTTCCGCCTGCAAGGTGGCAATCTCAGTGATGCGTTTTAGCACTAAAGTACGCACATCTGGGTGCAAAGAGCGCACGGTCAGTTTCAGTAGCGCTTTCGCGTTGATAACGTTAGGTGCATCTCCAGATTGAATGCTCCCGACTGTGATGACGGCCGCCTCTTGTGGTGAGACGTTTCTGGATACGATGCTTTGTAAAGCTGTCGAGATATAGCAAGCGATCAATCCAGCATCGATAGATTTTTCAGGCATGGCACCATGGCCGCCCACGCCGGTCACTTCGATATGAACGGTATCAGCAGAAGCCATCATCGGGCCTTTTTTGAAGTAGAACTCACCGGTCTTCAAGCCCGGCATATTATGTAGCGCAAAAATTTTATCGCACGGGAAAAGCTTGAACAGCCCATCATCGATCATCACCCGACCACCGTAAAGTAGTTCTTCAGCCGGTTGGAAAATCACATGCAGCGTGCCATCAAAATTCTTTGTTTTCGCTAAATACTCTGCTGCACAAAGAAGAATAGTCGTGTGGCCATCATGCCCGCAACCGTGAAATTTTCCCGGAATAGTGCTAATCCAAGGTTTATCGTTGTGTTCAACAATAGGCAAGCCATCCATATCCGCGCGAAGCCCTAACCGCTTCGTCCCATCGCCTACTTTCAAGGTACCCACAACACCCGTTTTTGCTAATCCACGCTTAACTTTATATCCCCATGATTCTAAAAAAGTTGCTACCATATCGCTGGTTTTAACTTCTTCAAAACCGAGTTCAGGATGCTGATGAATTGTGCGTCTTATTTCTGTGTATTTTTCCTGTGTCGCCTGAATCGCATCAATGATTTTATTTGCCATATCCTTAATTCCCTCATGGTTATATTGATACCTGAAGTCTAAAACGATGCCTGCTGCCAACAACCACTCGTTACATAATGATAGGTTGCTCAAGACCTCTTTAGCTAATTTTTAGGCTATTCCGCTAACCCACTCCCGAGCAACGGGGTTAACAGAACCCCCCTTTGGAATCCGGCCGTTTGAGTGTTTTTCTGGATGCAAAATTACGGTTGCTGAAAGATTTTTAAGATCGAGGGAATTTGAGGCTACTTTATGTTTCTGGGCTCCGTTTGAAAAACAGAGCCCTTTCTTAATGCTAAGTATGATGTTTTATCATGCGTCGCTTGTATTGCCGTCACTCTTGTCATCGTCTTTCCAGCGGGGGAAGAAGGCTTTGATTAGGAGCCCGCCGCGCTCACTGGTGCCGATATCTAGAGAGCCGGAGTGAGCGTCCACTATGCGTTGTACAATAGCGAGGCCTAAGCCGGTTCCGCTTGTACTGCGAGCGCTGTCACCGCGCACAAAGGGTTGGAATAGGTGCTGTAGCTCTTCAGGTTTGATGCCAGGGCCGTCGTCTTCTACTTGGAACCAGACTCGCCACTTGTCAGTTCCCGTACTGACTTTGATCCAACCGTTTCCGTATCGCGTCGCGTTCACTACCATATTTGCCGCAGCACGTTTAATCGAAAGGGCATCAGCCTCAATCATTAGCTCCTGCTGCATAAATTCGGTATCGATCTCACGTTCATAGCCGCTGGCAGCAGCAACAACTTCCCCCAAAATACCGTTGAGCTCACAAGGCTCAGTCTGAATCTCCTGCCCTGTGCGTAAATAATCGATGAACTGTTCGATGATAGCGTTGCACTCTTCAATATCTTTGTTAATCGACTCGGCAAGATAGCCATCTTCTACATTCATCATCTCTGTTGCCAGACGAATACGGGTGAGCGGCGTCCGCAGATCATGGCTTACACCCGCCATCAACAAAGTACGGTCATCGGCAAGGTGTTTAACCCCAGCCGCCATTTGGTTAAACGCTCGGGTCACTGAACGCACTTCAGAGGCACCATATTCACGCAGTGGAGGCGGAATGACCCCCTTCCCTACCTGAGTAGCGGCATACTCCAAATCCACCAATGGCCGGTTCTGGATTCGGATCAATAACCATGCGCCACCAATCGCTAACAACATGATGGCGAGCGTATAACGAAATAGAGGGGAGAAATCGCCCTGATGAATTTCAGTCAGCGGAACACGAACCCAGATGTCGGGAGAAAGCCACGTTTTCAGCCAAACAACAGGAGAGCGCTGGTTCACCTCAACCCGAACTTCGGTTGGGCCACCCAGTTGCTGCGCCATCTGCTCACTCAGAAAATCGTAGTGCTGTGCCCAACGTAACCCACTCTCTTCAGCAGCCTTATTGGTATACAAAGAAATACCCAGCTCACGGTAAATTTCACGCCGAAAAGCGGGGGGGACCTGCAATTCAGTGCCATCTTCAAGCTGAAGGCGATCGGTCATCAGCATACGCACTTCATATGCCAAGACTTTATTAAACTGTTGTAAGCTCGGAAGAATAGCGAAGTTCAGCACCACCAAATAAGTCGTCACCAAACTGACAAACAGTAAGGTGACGATTAACAACAGGGTGCGAGCAAAGGAGCTACGCGGTGAGAAACGCCAGCGCCTCACGCTTTACTGCCGTCCGGCACAAATACGTAGCCCAAACCCCAAACGGTTTGGATATAGCGTGGGTGAGCAGGATCTTCTTCCACCATGCGACGCAAGCGGGAGATCTGCACATCAATAGAACGCTCCATTGCGCTGTACTCGCGGCCTCGCGCTAGATTCATTAGCTTATCGCGAGAAAGTGGTTCTCTTGGATGGCTGACCAGTGCTTTTAATACGGCAAATTCACCGCTAGTCAGCGGCATTGGCTCATCATCGTGGAACATTTCACGGGTGCCAAGATTCAATTTAAATTTACCAAATGCGATAACCGCCTCTTCTTGCGAAGGTGCCCCCGGTAGCTCATTAGCTTGGCGACGTAGCACTGCACGAATACGGGCCAGCAACTCACGTGGATTAAAAGGTTTAGGAATATAGTCATCGGCACCAATCTCAAGCCCGACGATCCGATCAACCTCTTCCCCTTTCGCCGTCACCATAATGATCGGCATAGGGTTACTCTGGCTACGCAAACGACGGCAGATAGACAGGCCATCTTCGCCCGGCAGCATTAAATCCAGCACCATCAAGTGAAATGATTCGCGGGTTAACAGGCGATCCATCTGTTCTGCGTTAGCAACACTACGGACTTGAAACCCCTGCTCTGTCAGATAACGTTCCAAAAGCGCTCTCAGGCGCATGTCATCATCAACTACCAGAATCTTGTGATTCTCTTGCATTTTTTCACTCCAAAGGTTCCATCGCCCAAATAGGGTGTTGTTACAAACTTACTAGTAACGACAACGCAATATAAAATAAATTGCAAATCAAATTGTTACAAACCGTATTTTGAGATTTATCTACTCGTCCGAATCAAAGGGCCGATAGCGGATCTCAAGCACCGCATAGCTCGCCTCTCCATTAGGCGTCTGCACAATAATCTCATCATCAACATATTTGCCAATCAACGCTCTGGCAACCGGAGAATCAATAGAAATCCACTTTTTTGCTGGGTCGAACTCATCAGGGCCCACTAACCGGAAAATTTTTGCATCCCCGTTATCGTCTTCTAATTTCACCCACGCACCAAAAAACACGCGACCTTCCTGCTGTGGGCTAGGCTCAACCACGGTTAATGCCTCAAGCCGCTTGGTTAAAAAGCGCACTCTACGGTCAATCTCACGCAGCCGCCTTTTACCATAAATATACTCTGCATTCTCAGAACGATCGCCCATTGCAGCCGCCTCAGATACAGCCTGAGTGACAATTGGACGTTCTTCTTTCCAGAGATATTTCAATTCACGATCGAGCTGCTCCCAGCCTTCGCGAGTGATGTAGTTACTTTTCATGCCAGAACATACTCTCTATATTTCAAAGTACAGATTTCAAAATGCAGATTTAAAAATACTATAAAGCCGCTGTTTCAAGTATGCAGGGTATACAATTAAATAGCTGCACCTCATACCCCACTTCGCCCTAAATAATCCAAGTCATAGAACGCAACACGTTGGTGTTTGAACCGTATTTATACTGGCCCTAAAAGGGAAACTGTTAGGTAAGTTACGCGCCTAACACTTGGCGCATGGCGGGTATTTACTGGTAATTTTACGACGCAATACGTATAACTGTGCCCTAATTTCTACCCAGCACAGTAAACTGACTTATGAATAATCAACTAAGCCGTATTATTGCTAGTGAGCTACAGGCTCGTCCAGAGCAAGTAGACTCCGCCATCCGTCTATTGGATGAAGGAAACACCGTGCCGTTTATCGCACGTTACCGCAAAGAAGTCACCGGTGGACTGGATGATACACAACTCCGTTTATTAGAAGTCCGTCTGGGTTATCTTCGTGAATTAGAAGATCGTCGCCAAACCATCCTCAAATCCATTGAAGAACAGGGCAAGCTGAGCGAAGAACTTACCGCCAGCATTAATGGCACGATGAGTAAAACCGAGCTAGAAGATCTCTATCTTCCTTATAAGCCGAAGCGCCGCACCAGAGGCCAAATCGCCATCGAAGCAGGCCTTGAGCCTTTAGCCGATAGCCTATGGCAAGACCCGTCTCAAGAACCCGAGCTAGCGGCAGCAACTTATGTTGATGAAAGCAAAGGCGTGGCAGACACCAAAGCCGCACTCGATGGCGCGCGCTATATCCTGATGGAGCGCTTTGCAGAAGATGCAGGCCTGCTGGCAAAAGTGCGTCATTACCTGCAAAAAAATGCCCATCTGGTGTCCCGTGTCGTAGAAGGCAAAGAGGAAGAAGGCGCGAAGTTCCGCGATTACTTCGCTCACCACGAGCCTATCTCTCTAGCACCTTCGCATCGCGCGCTGGCGATGTTCCGCGGCCGTAACGAAGGCGTGCTTCAGCTATCTCTGAACGCCGATCCTCAATTTGATGAGCCACCACGCGAGAGCCAGTGCGAACAGATTATTATCGATCATCTCAACCTGCGCCTAAACAACGCACCTGCCGATACATGGCGTAAAGCCGTGGTGAACTGGACATGGCGCATCAAAGTACTGATGCATCTAGAAACCGAGCTTATGGGCACCTTGCGCGAACGTGCAGAAGACGAAGCGATCAACGTTTTCGCTCGTAACATGCACGATCTGCTAATGGCTGCACCGGCGGGTATGCGCGGCACCATGGGGCTAGACCCCGGCTTGCGTACTGGGGTCAAAGTCGCGGTCGTAGATGCCACAGGAAAGCTGGTGGCGACCGACACTATTTATCCTCACACAGGGCAAACAGCGAAAGCCGCTGCGAGTGTTGCGGCGCTATGTATCAAACATAATGTCGAGCTCGTCGCTATCGGTAACGGCACCGCCTCACGCGAAACCGAACGTTTCTATACCGAGTTACAACAGCAGTACCCTGACGTGAAAGCTCAGAAAGTGATTGTCAGCGAAGCTGGTGCGTCTGTTTATTCCGCCTCCGAGCTGGCAGCGTTAGAGTTCCCAGGTCTTGATGTTTCTCTGCGCGGAGCTGTCTCTATCGCCCGCCGTCTGCAAGATCCTCTGGCAGAATTAGTGAAAATCGATCCGAAATCCATCGGTGTAGGCCAATACCAGCATGACGTTAGCCAATCATTGCTAGCGAAAAAACTGGATGCGGTGGTTGAAGACTGCGTTAACGCCGTCGGCGTTGATCTGAATACTGCCTCGGTTCCTCTGCTGACCCGCGTTGCAGGCCTTTCGCGCATGATTGCCCAAAATATCGTTGGCTGGCGCGATGAGAACGGGCGCTTCCAGAACCGTGAACAACTGATGAAAGTGAGCCGGTTGGGGCCGAAAGCCTTCGAACAGTGCGCAGGCTTCCTGCGTATCACCAACGGCGATAACCCACTGGATGCCTCAACGGTTCACCCAGAAACCTATCCTGTCGTCGAGCGTATTCTGGCCGCGACGCAACAAACACTAAAAGACCTGATGGGCGATACCAATGCGCTGCGTGGTCTACGTGCTTCTGAATTTACCGATGAGCGTTTCGGCGTGCCAACCGTCACCGATATCATCAAAGAGCTGGAAAAACCGGGCCGAGATCCTCGCCCTGAGTTTAAAACGGCCACTTTTGCCGAAGGCGTTGAAACCATGAACGATCTCACGCTGGGCATGATTTTGGAAGGCTCAGTGACCAACGTGACTAACTTCGGTGCATTCGTTGATATCGGCGTCCATCAGGATGGTTTAGTACACATCTCTTCACTCGCAGATAAATTCGTCGATGACCCACATAAAGTGGTGAAAGCGGGCGATATCGTAAAAGTGAAAGTGATGGAGGTGGATTTAGCGCGTAAACGTATCGCATTAACGATGCGTTTGGATGAGCAACCGGGTGAAAGCAACGTTCGCCGTGGCAGTGGTAATGCACCAGCAGCGAAAGAAAACGCACCGCGTCAAAATCGTAATGCGGGCAAACCTAACCGTGATTCCAGTAGCAATGCAGGCAACAGTGCCATGGGCGATGCACTGGCAGCTGCGCTGGGTAAGATGAAGCGTTAGTGAGTGAATAAAAGCGGGGTCGGTTCTCGATCCCGCTGTTTTACTTTATCCAAAACTTGGAATACATCTCTCAAAATAGCCCTATTTATATTTCTACATTTCTGATATTTTTCAATGAAATAGATTTTCATCAGCATGATGCTTTGCCCCCCAAGGAACGGATACCTCATGGCCATCCCTAAAAAATACCTCGCCATTCAGCGCCTATTCAGTGCAGTACTCAAACACACTGATGCGCACTCGGAGTTCTCAGAGAAATGGGCCAAAGCAGGACAAACTGTTATCAATGCCAGCAAACGACAAAATCTCTCCGTCGATGGCAAAGACCTGAACAATTTGGTCTCTGTGGAGAATCTGGGTACCCCCAGCACCACCTTATCTGTCTCTTGGGGCAATCAAGACGTTAGCTCAATGAGCTACAACGGTGGCAAAAAAGGCAGCGCAGGGAGCAGCAATAAACAGAGTGCTGACCCTATTTCACTGGCGACGGGCGAAGAGTTTCTGGCCTTGACGGATGCCACTCTGCCGGGGTTTCTTCCCTTTCTCTGGCAGCGCATCTACACCTCCAGCAGCGTTGAACGCCAGAACGGCCTCGGCTACGGCTGGCGGCATAGCCTCAGCCATGAACTGCACTTTGATGACGGCAAGGTGCTCTGGCGTGACCATGAAGGGCTGACCACACCGTTCCCTGAA
>DF158886.1:153339-154502 GCA_000307305.1 Enterobacteriaceae bacterium B14 | reverse complement strand
GCAACGGCAGCCGTCAGGTCTATCAGCACAATGACCATGCTTGCCTTATCTATGAGAAAACCGCAGATGGCGCGGAAATCTATCAAACCTTCGATGAAAAAGGTCACTGCTTAAGTCGCCGAGATGGAGTGGGTAATATCACTCACTATGGCTACGATGACGAAGGCCATTTGGTGAGTGAAGTCTTCCCCGATGGACGTAGCACCACCTATGAGTATTTCCTCGGCACACTGCGCTATATCTACCAGTACAGTCTCGATGGAAAAGTGCAGACATGGGCGTATAAGCGCACCGAACAGGGCCAAGTCGCCTCGGAAACTCGCCCTGACGGCACCACCACGCGCTATACCTACACCCCAGAAGGCAAAGTCAGCGACGTTCACTACCCCGATGGCAATACCCGCCACTATGAATGGGATGCGAGCGGTCGCCTGCACAAGGTGCGCGATACCTTAGGCGAAGAGCAAATCTACGCTTACCAAGGCTTCAATACCCAACCGAGCCACATTCAAGACAGCAAAGGCAACCTCACCCAGTTAGTCAGGGATGCACTGCAACGCCCGACCAAAGTCACCCTGCCCGATGGCAGCACCCGACACTACCGCTATAACGCCTATGGCAAAGTGACCAGCGCAGTAGATGAGTTAGGGCGTGAAACCCGTTATGAATACGCCGCCCCACTGCATCTGCTGACCACCAAACATCTGCCCGATGGCTCTACCCTGCGTTACCGCTATGACAATGTGCATCTTCAAGTCAGTGAAATAGAGAACAGCAAAGGGGAAATCTACCGTCTAGGCTACACCGCCAATGGCTTACTGAACGAAGAAATCGGCTTTGATGGCATCAAAACCACTTACGCCTATGACCTGAATGGCCAGCTTGTTGAAAAGTGTGAATACGGCGATGAGCACGACAGTGAACCCTATATCACCCGCTACCAACGCGACCCAATGGGACGCCTGCGTTTCAAAACCCTGCCGGATGGTAAGACGGTGGAATATGGCTACGATACCTTTGGGCAACTGAACGCGGTGTACGATGAGACCTGCCCGATGGCGTGGGAATATGACCTCGGCGGCAGGCTTATCGCCGAGCATCAAGACTGGGTGACCATCCGCCATCGCTACGATGACACCACCGGACACCTCAGCGGCACCAAA
>DF158886.1:150264-153319 GCA_000307305.1 Enterobacteriaceae bacterium B14 | reverse complement strand
CAATACCGCGAGCGATGCTCAAACCCACAACCAGAGCCACGGTGGCCTGTTCGAACGTTTCGAATTTGATAGTACAGGCAACCCACAACTGCCGGGGCACAGCAGCGAAGCCAAGGGCAATCGGCTGGCGTTCCACGGCGACCGACATTTTGACTACGACCGCTTTGGTAATCTGATAGCAGAGCGGAGAGGAAAAGCGCAGAAGCTGGTTACCACCTACCGCTACGACTGCCAGCACCGTCTTATCTACGCTGAAACTCCCGACGGCACCGAAGCCCACTACCAGTACGACGCCTTTAACCGGCGTATCAGTAAAACCGTAGATGGTAAGAAGACGTTCTTTTTTTGGCAAGGTAACAAGCTGATTGCAGAAACGGATAGCCAACAGCACTGGCAGAGTTATGTCTATGAGCCAGACAGCTTTAGACCGCTCGCCACGGTGGTAGGCAATAAGCGCACCGCAGAGAAAACCCGAACTTACTGGTATCAGAACGACCACCTCGGCACCCCACACAGCTTGACGGATAATATGGGCAATGTGGTGTGGGCTGCGACGTACTCGGCTTATGGCAAACAGCTTACCCAGTGGCAGGATGAAGAACGGCCAAAAGTGGATAACCCACTGCGGTTCCAAGGGCAGTATGCGGATGAGGAAACAGAGCTGCACTACAACCTGAATCGGTACTATGACCCGCAGGTGGGGCGGTATTTGACGCAGGATCCGATTGGGTTGATGGGTGGGTTAAACCAGTATGGGTATGTTGATGGGAATCCAGTTAGCTGGGTTGATCCATTGGGGCTGTTTAAGCAAGAAGCGACAGGATTTGAGAATATAGCTCGGCCTAATGTTAGCGCTGGGGCATTTGAAGAATTACCTTTAGTCAAACCTCGATCTGTAGATAAGATAGAGCCAGCGCCAGGTCAGTTAACCCTCACAGAATCAAACTTATCTAATCTATCGAAAAATGAAGTATATATTTATGTCATTGATGCAAAAAATAATATCCAAATAGCACCTAGAGGTAGCGCTGGACGGACGGGAGTGAAACATACTCAACTTAGTGGTGGTGAAGCTGTAAAAGGTGCAGGAGAGCTAAAAATGGAGACTGATGGTACTTTATCAATAAACAATCAGTCAGGTCGCTATCGTTCACAATCAAGTAACGCACTGAAACAGCTTGAATTACACTTATCAAATATGAGTGTTAAAATAAAATCAACTAGTGAGGCATTTAATTGATTATATATAATAAATTAAAAAAAATAGATCTCTCAAGGTCAGGTGCAGTTACTGAAGTTGATATTATTCTCCATTCTATTGAGAATATGCCAAGCTTGTCTTTAGGACAACTTTATGCCCTATGTCCTGAAAGAGAAGATATTTCTAGAATATTAGTAGGATTATGCGCATTATTTTTTTTAAAATCCCCGGAATTTAATTCTGCTGAATGGGAAGCATATAGAAATAAAGAGTTTTCATTTGAAGAAAAACAGTTAATTATATCTGGATTACTCAATGTAATAAGATATTCACACATAGATATACCAGAGGAAGTTGATGCAATAGATTTTATTTATGCAGCCAGCCTTGCGTTATACAGAATTTCACCTGAAAAAGCAGAAGAAGAACTAATTAAAGAACTAAAATTAAATCCCACACCGTCTTTGATTGATGCTTTAGGTGTACTAGTTGGTCATGAGGTCAAAGGTTCTATCACGAAGGAAACATTTTTATTGCTTAAATATTTTGCAGAAAAAATGACTGGGATACTGAGTGATACGGCAAAAATGGTATTAAAAGAAGATGTGGAAAGAATGAATGCTATAAATCACTTTTTATAAATGACCTATACCCAATTAATTAAGCTGAACATGGGGTATTGTTTAGTCTTAGGTAGTTATGATGCTCAGGTGGGTAATAAATACGAATCAAAAAGTAAAGTTTATTATCTCAGAAGCTGAAGGCAAAAGTAAGTCAGGATTCGAGATAATTGATAGAGTGAGGAAATGAGAATGAATCAGCTTATAGTTTTTTGGGAAAAAGAACCTGTTGGTAGAATACTTAATGCACAACCTGATAATTTCCATCTATGTGGAAAATGGCAACCTATAGAAGGCGACCATTTGAATAGCTTTATAAATGAAATACAAAAAACTGAAGATTCATCTGTCTGTGTAGGAACTAAAGAAAAAGGAGTAACAGGGGTTGTCTGTGCTATTCCTGATGATTATATAGATATCTTGATTAAAGATTCTTATAGAAATCTTGATGAATTATAATTGCTCCATGTCATTTGAATAATTTATTATTTTACTTTATAAAAATTGAGTGGCCGAGAAATAATTTCATATATTCTCGGCCTTTTCTTTATAACCTATTCCCTTTTAATACACTAAACATCCCGCCCTTCATTCCCTTTAATCTGATGACAATAGCATCAACGGGCTAAGATAATGCCACTGAGAATCTCATAACCAAACAGTACTCTGTGGAAGAGCCAGTGATACTCATTGTAGTAGTAAAGAAGCACACCGAACGGGGATAAGTCGCCTCGGAAACCAGCCCCTATGGCAATACCCGACACTATGAATGGGATGCGAGCGGTCGCCTGCACAAAGTGCGCGATACCTTAGGCGAAGAGCAAACCTACGCTTACCAAGGCTTCAATACCCAACCGAGCCACATCCAAGACAGCAAAGGCAACCTCACCCAGTTAGTCAGGGATGCACTGCAACGCCCAACGAAAATCACCCTGCCCGATGGCTCTCCCCTGCGTTATCGCTATGACAATGTGCTTCTTCAAGTCAGTGAAATAGAGAACAGCAAAGGGGAAATCTACCGTCTAGGCTACACCGCCAGCGGGTTACTGAATGAAGAAATCGGCTTTGATGGCATAAAAACCACTTACGCCTATGACCTCAATGGCCAGCTTATTGAAAAGTGTGAATACGGCGATGAACACGGCAGCGAACCTTATATCACCCGCTACCAACGCGACCCAATGGGGCGCCTGCGTTTCAAAACCCTGCCGGATGGTAAAACGGTGGAATACGG
>DF158886.1:149475-150146 GCA_000307305.1 Enterobacteriaceae bacterium B14 | reverse complement strand
AACCTTATATCACCCGCTACCAACGCGACCCAATGGGGCGCCTGCGTTTCAAAACCCTGCCGGATGGTAAAACGGTGGAATACGGCTACGATACCTTCGGGCAACTGAACGCGGTGTACGATGAGACCTGCCCGATGGCGTGGGAATATGACCTCGGCGGCAGGCTTATCGCCGAGCATCAAGACTGGGTGACAATCCGCCACCGCTACGATGAGAGTACAGGGCATTTAAGCGGCACCAAATTGCCAGATGGGCAGTGGCTCGATTATCACTACCATGGCAGCCAGCTCAAAGGGATGACCCTCAATGAGCAACCGTTAGTTGGTTTTGGGCATAATCCCCAAGGACAGGAAGTCGAAAGACGGCAGGCTAACGGCTTAGTTAACCACTATCAATACGACCGCCTCGGTCGCCTGCATCAGCATAAGCTCAGTCAACCGGGTATCAGTGACGATGACTCATTGCTGCTCTGGTCACAAACTTACGGCTATCAGCGTGACGGTGAGTTAAGTGACATCCAAGGCCATCAGGCCAAGCGTTTTAGCTACACCGCCACAGGGCAACTGAGTGCGGTTAATACCGCGAGCGATGCTCAAACCCACAACCAGAGCCACGGTGGCCTGTTTGAGCGTTTCGAATTTGATAGTGCAGGCAACCCACAACTCCCGGGG
>DF158886.1:147677-148590 GCA_000307305.1 Enterobacteriaceae bacterium B14 | reverse complement strand
ATGGGAGGGTTGAATCAGTATACATACGTTGATGGGAATCCGGTTGGGTGGGTTGATCCACTTGGATTATTTACAACCACTGGTAATGGTTTTGAAAATATCAATGTATATACAAAAGAACCTAAATTACAGTTATCAGAAAAAGTTCGCAAACTGTACCAACAAGGAAAATACAGAGAAGCTATGGATTTTCATTATGAGGACTTGATCATAAGAAAAACTCAAGGAAAAGCACAAATAATCGATGGTTATGAATATAATGCTGTTACAGATGATGCTATTATTCAAGCTAAAAGAACAATTAGTGCTATTAATAAACCTCATAATTTCCTGAATAAAAAAACAAAAAACCAAATAAAAAGAACAATAGAACTTGCAAATAGTGTTGGAAAAGAGCCTCAATTTTGGTTCAAATATGGAATTAGCCTAAAAGTAAAAGATTACATAAAGGGAAAAGGCGGTAAAGTTATTACTGGATTAGGAGATTAAATGTCTAGATACGCTTATATAAAAGGTTGGTTTGAATGCCCTTTTAGCCTCGTTGATGAAGTAAAAAAAGTCAACAATAGATTCTTTCATCTAAATAAACACCCTTACTTAGATGAAAGTCAGATAGAACTATATTCTAAAGGATGGCAATACCCTACAGTGCCAATTAATTGGGTTAACTATATTTTCTATGGTGCTTGCGTAAATATTATTGCAATTGATTTCATTAAAGAAATGATAATAAATTCGTCTTTAGTTAATGAAATTGAAGGATGTTTTTTTATTGATATAGAAGATGACTGCAGCTACACATGGGTTATTTCTAATGGGAAGTTAATTGAAAAAAAACAGAATCAATGAAAGACTGTAAGTATATATCAAAGACAACGAACCGATTAGGCATATTTGGGTCAAAGAGGTATAG
>DF158886.1:135784-146661 GCA_000307305.1 Enterobacteriaceae bacterium B14 | reverse complement strand
CACTACCGGAGTTAACAATGAATTTCAAACATAAAGAAATAATTATAAATAAGCTTGGTACAAATGAATCAGCCAATATATTTTACAATAAAGATGATATTTGCTCATTAAAAATAATATTTAAGGATGGTACGGAGTATGAGGTTAAAGGTAGCGATTTATTCCTTTGTTTTTGTAAAATAAGAGAAACGTATAAAAATATAATTTTCTTTTGTAAAGGTGCAAAGCGAAATATATATCCATCCAGTATGTCAAGAGATATGTCTGGAGGCATTTTAGCTTATGAACTTCATAACGGGAAACATGCAAGGAAAGAAGACCTAGTTTCTATTTTTGATCATGAAACAGTAGATATCGTTTCTCCTGAAGAACAAAAAAATCATTATTTGCAATGGGCTAAATCCAATAGGAGCTAAATACTCAGCTTACGGTAAATAATTCACCCAGTGGCAGGATGAAGACAAGCCAAGAGTGGATAACCCGCTGCGGTTTCAGGGGCAGTATGCGGATAAAGAAACAGGGCTGCATTACAACCTAAATCGGTATTATGACCCGCAGGTGGGGCGGTATTTGACGGCCGACCCTATTGGTTTAAAAGGTGGTTTGAATAAGTATGCTTATGTGATGGGGAATCCCATTAATTGGGTGGATCCACTTGGGTTAAAGGGAATGCCGGGTAGTTCTCCATCAAAACTACCTGTGTACAAAAATAAGCCTGACGAAAAAGATGGAAAAATTAATATTGGTGCCGGACAAACGCCTCTGGACGATTATTATAATGTAGATCTCAATCCAGCCATTCCGGGCGTTTATAAGGGAGATGCGATGAGTTTACCAGAGGTTAAAACAGGTTCACAAAGTACAATTAATATTGATAATCCATATGGTTATGATCCTCTTAATCCTGAGGTATTGAGAATATTATCAGAGGATGGGACGATAAGGATGGTTGGAGATGAAACGAGGAATAAATATTTTAGGAATACAATAAAATCATTAAATGATTTGAATCTTCAGTTAGTTAATAAAAATAGCCTTAGTGCCTTGGGTTATAAATTATCAAACGGCTCTTTAATGAATAAAGATAAAGTGCTAACAGAGGTTATTATAAAGAGGAAATGAAATGAGAATAAAACTGGATATGACAAGTAAATTTAATGTTGCTGTCGATTATACGGGGGTCAGTGACTTACATACATATATTGACATCGGATTAACAGATGATTTGAAAGGGGAGTTATCTTTCTCATTAATAAATTTTATTTTAAATCTTGACTCAAGGTTAATTAGCGAACTGAAGAGTAGTGGTTTTTATTCACCGAACGAAATACTAGAAGATGGTTTTTTTATAATAAAAAAAGCGGTGTTTTTATTTTCAAATATTAATGGTGGTGATGCTGAGTTTTATGATTATAAAGGTAGGGAGGATAGAGCGAGTTTTTATAAAACATGGGAATACTCATTATCTAATGGGAATAGAGTCTATGAGATTGGCGGCGGGCTAAATATACTCCCTGAAATCAACGTATCTTTATATATAGTATCATCTGACTCAGTCATGATGTCATTTGATTTAAATGATGCAATATATTTAAATACGTATAATGAATTTATCAGTAATGTACATTTATTAAATCAGGAAAAAATAAATCTCATCAAAAATAATAAGCCGGGATTATTTTTTAATAAAAACTTTAGAGATAAGTATATATTAAGGTCGCTGAATAGCGATGAATTAATTATAAAGTCACCAGAAGAATAAAATTTACTCCTTACAAATCAGTCATTAAACTGATGTCGGGATATTTGCAAAGAGCAAAACAGCTGCTCAAAACTGGTTGCGACGGGAAGGTATAACACCACACCACTTTAACAATGTAGTAATAGAGTTAATCCCTACTAAGCTACATAGTAATATTCCACATATAGGTTCAGCTTCGGATATGAGATGAGTTATAAAATGAATAAATTTAAATTTGATAGACTTTTACCTGAGTCGTTTTTAGGCGAAAAGGGGCTTTGTTGAATAAATTAGATTTTGGGTAAGCATTCCCGTAACCGGTTGTTGCTGTCAGGCAATACGCATACTTTCTGGCATTCCTGCCTTCGTCATTTTGTTCAGCGCCCGCATCATGGCCAGAGCCTCTGCAACCTGACTATCGTAGTCACGCAGTGTCAGCGCACCCCCGAACAGTTGTTTTACTCTGTACATCGCCGTTTCCGCTATCGACCGACGGTTATAATCTGTTGTCCATTTCCACCGTGCATTACTCCCGCTCAGCCGCTGATTTGCAACCGCACGGTTCCGGTCCGCATACTCCCCCGGCCAGTAACCCGCACCCTTTCGTGGAGGGAATGAAGGCGATGATTTTCTTTCGGCGCAGTTCATCGTGACATAGCTGCGTATCATAAGCGCCGTCCGCTGCGGCTGACCTGATTTTTCGATAGGTTTGCCGGATGAGCCTGGGGAAGGCCTCTGCGTCTGTGACGTTATTCAGTGAAAGGTCTGCGCAGATAATTTCATGTGTTTTTGCATCTACAGCAAGGTGCAACTTTCGCCAGATGCGACGGCGTTCTTTGCCATGTTTTTCGACTTTCCACTCACCTTCACCGAAGACCTTCAGTCCTGTGGAATCAATTACCAGATGGGCTATCTCACCCCGGGTGGGCGCTTTAAAACTGACGCTAACCGACTTTGCCCGCTTGCTGATGCTGCTGTAATCCGGGCAACGCAACGGGACGCCCATCAGGGAAAAAATGGAATCAATAAATCCCTGAGCAGCCCGCAGAGTGAGCCTAAATATTCGTTTAATCGTCAGTACGGTAGTGATGGCAAGGTCAGAATAGCGCTGAGGTCGTCCCCGTGATGACGGTGTTGCAGTTTCGTACCATGTCTTAACCGCCTCATCGTTCAGCCAGAAGGTGATGGAGCCACGGCTGATAAGGGCTTTGTTGTAGGTCTTCCAGTTGGTGATTCTGAACGTCTGCTTTGCCATGGAATTGCCTGTGTTATCAGAATAATGCGATATCTGATCCTGAGATTGAGTAAAAGTTCGATTTATTCAACAAAGCCTCTATTACCATTAATAATGGTAAATAGGATAATCCTTGTATTTTTAGAGCCGTTTACTCTCAATCAACCCCTAAGAAAAACCATACATATTAAGAAAGTAAATTCCTTATTTATTCGAATAATTAATTACTCTGCGCATCAAAAACTTTGAGCTAAGTATTAATATAAAAATATTTTTCACACTCTAATATTGGCAAGCTTTATGCTTGGAATTAAATAGCTTATTTAATATGACTAATAATCAACAAATTAATTAGCTCACTTTAAAATTTAAACACTTCATTAACCGATTTAACTTATTATTCTCATTTGTGATTACGTAAAAAGAGTGCTAGAAATGCACTCAGCAAAGTAAATTTCCAGAGAGGTCCCCTGTTTAATTTACATCTTGCATTTAGCATTAATTGATAATAATTATCACTATCATTTTGAGTTGTATTTCGGCTATAATAACACCAATCATTACCGCTCTTATCTTAGAGTAGGAATAAATCGGTGCACGTCGTGGATAAGTCTAGTCCTTACTGCTTATTGCGGCGCGCGATCCCCGAAGGCTTAAGTGCCTTGATAGACATCAAATACGATCAGGAAGGCTGTATGCATCTTCTTCCTCAACACGCTTATAAAGTCACTGGGTTTTCATCCTCAATTAGCCCAGCTTACAGACAAAAACTTCTCTCTCTTGGCATTTTGCCCGGCTCGCTACTTCGCGTTATTCGCGTTGCACCACTGGGCGACCCCGTTCAAATAGAGACACGACGCACCAGCCTCGTTCTAAGAAAAAAAGATATCGACCTGATGTTACTGGATGCCGTATAGCCCACTCTAGCGTCCAAGTATTAAGCGCGTGACGTTGGTATCTACGATTCAATAACCGGATGGGTTTATTGGTTGCCTAGAACTTGTTTTCCAGACGGAAAGCAAATTACCTCCACGCTTTGGCTTCTACACTTTTGTTTATCATGTTGGATTATGAAACAACTGACTATCGGGTTAATCGGCAACCCTAATGCAGGTAAGACAACGCTATTTAACCAATTGACTGGCTCGCGTCAGCGTGTAGGTAATTGGGCTGGCGTTACGGTGGAGCGAAAAGAGGGACTGTTTTCAACACCGGAAAACCAAGTAACATTGGTTGACCTACCTGGGACCTACTCCCTGACAACCATTTCAGAACAGACCTCGTTGGATGAGCAGATTGCCTGCCACTACATCCTAAGTGGCAATGCAGATGTCCTGTTGAACGTTGTTGACGCATCCAATCTTGAAAGAAATCTCTACTTAACACTTCAATTACTTGAACTGGGCGTTCCCTGCATCGTTGTGCTCAACATGCTGGATATCGCGAAAGTTCAGAATATCGAGATTGATATCAAGGCTCTGTCTGAGCGCCTTGGCTGTCCAGTCATCCCCGTTATCTCTACTCGTGCGACGGGAATTAATGAGCTAAGAGCCGCTATCGATCAGCATCAGGCCAATCAGCCGAAGAAACTGGTGGCTTACCCAGACGTTCTTCAAGAGCCGGTGTATGAGCTAGCGCAAGCGATGCCAACTGAGCTGCCTAACGAACAACGCCACTGGCTGGCACTACAAATGTTAGAGGGTGATATCTACAGCGCATCACGCGCAGGTAATACAGCCACAACGCTGCTGAAAACCATCTCCGCAGAACTACAACAACACGAAGACCCAGCGCTGTTGATCGCCAATGCTCGTTACATGGCTATTGCCGAGATATGCGATGTAGTAAGTAACACGAAAGATGCGAAGCCAAACCAACTCACGCAGGCCATAGATAAGGTTATCCTGAATCGCTGGCTTGGGGTGCCTATCTTCCTGTTCGTGATGTATCTGATGTTCGTGCTCGCCATCAATATCGGTGGTGCGCTACAGCCACTCTTCGATGTCGGCTCCTCTGCCATTTTCATCGACGGTATTCAATGGCTCGGCCAGACGCTACACTTCCCTGAATGGCTCACTGTCTTCTTAGCTCAGGGCGTAGGTGGCGGTATTAATACCGTTCTGCCACTGGTGCCACAAATCGGCATGATGTATCTGTTCCTCTCCTTCCTTGAGGATTCTGGGTATATGGCACGCGCCGCATTTGTTATGGACAGATTGATGCAAGCTTTAGGGCTGCCGGGTAAATCTTTCGTCCCTCTGATTGTTGGCTTCGGCTGCAACGTTCCTTCTATCATGGGCGCACGTACACTGGATGCCCCACGCGAACGTCTGATTACTATCATCATGGCACCGTTTATGTCCTGCGGCGCTCGCCTTGCTATCTTCGCCGTCTTCTCTGCCGCCTTCTTTGGTAAAGATGGGGCGATGGTGGTCTTCTCCCTTTATCTACTTGGGATTGTCGTGGCGATTCTGACAGGCTTAGTACTCAAACACACCGTTATGCGCGGTGAAGCCTCACCGTTTGTGATGGAGCTACCGGTTTATCACATTCCTCACCTAAAGAGCCTGTTGCTACAAACATGGCAGCGCCTGAAAGGGTTCGTGGTACGTGCAGGTAAGGTGATTATCGTTGCCAGTATGATTATCGGCGCGCTAAACAGCTTCTCGTTCTCCGGCAAACCGGTAGATACCATTAACGACTCGGCTCTGGCCAGCGTCAGTAAGGTATTAACGCCGCTGCTGCACCCACTAGGGGTCACATCAGATAACTGGCAGGCCACCGTCGGTTTAGTCACCGGTGCGATGGCAAAAGAAGTGGTCGTGGGTACGCTGAACACGCTGTATACCGCAGAGCAGATCACCAATGAGCCTTTCGACTACGAGAACTTTAATCTGCTGGATGAGTTAGGTGGTGCCGTTAGCGAAACATGGCAAAGCCTGAAAGATACCTTCACCTTAAGCGCGCTCTCTAACCCTATCGAAGCCAGTAAAGGCGACGGTGAAATGGAGTCGGGTTCTATGGGTGTGATGGGTAGCAAATTTGGTAGCGCTGCCGCTGCTTACAGCTATCTGATCTTCGTCCTGCTGTATGTGCCTTGCGTCTCTGTGATGGGGGCCATTGCACGTGAAAGTAGCCGTGGCTGGATGACCTTCTCTATCTTATGGGGTCTGAACATCGCCTACTCACTGGCAACTATTTTTTACCAGACCGCCACATTCAGCCAGCACCCACAATACAGCATGATAGCGATAGCCATCGTAGTGCTATTCAATATTTTGGTATTGTTTGGTCTGCGCCGTTCACGCGATAGAATCACCGTTCGTCTAAGTAATGACGCCGATGGCGCGGCATGTTGTTCAAGCAAAGGGAACTGCCACTAATGGCTAGCCTCTTGCAAATACGCGATGCTGTGGCACTTCACGGCATCGTTGATTCACAGCAATTAAGCCGTCAATTCAATACATCGCCTGCTCTGGTGCAGGCGATACTCGAACAGCTCGAAAAAATGCATAAAATCGAGCGTATCGAACTGGATAGTGGATGTCTGACGGGCAGTTGCAAAGGCTGCCCCGAAGGTGAGAAGTGCCTAACAACCACAAGCTACCGTTTAAAAGCGTGATAGTTTGGGTAAATAGGATAAGTTAAAAAACCATCACGATATTGTCTAGATCCTGCCTAAATCGCTCGTACTCTTCCTGCTGCAACGTTCTGCCACTGCTTAACACCATCAACGGGTGCCCGTTTAAATCATCGTGATAAGTGGGATGCACATGTGGGTACTCGTTGCTCTGGAACCCTATTGCCCGATAGAACCGTAGCCGCTTAGTTGAAATATCATCAACAACAGGGTCGATCTCTAATATGGTCGGCATCGCCGAATTATCCAGCACCTGCTGGAGCAGCAAAGACCCATAACCCTGCCCGCGCAGTTGGTCATTGATCGCATAGTGTTCAACGTACTGATATGAACCGAAATGCCAGAGCGCGATAAACCCAATAAGCACCTCATCCCGACAAAACGCCAGTAAATGATAGTGCTCAGACTGTAGCGCCGTGGCTTGATGCGCTGCCGTGCGTTTCTCATGGCGAGGAAAGGCGCGCTCATAGAGTGCTGAAAATGCCTCAAACAGAGGGTGGTTCATTTTTTCGATACGGTAGGATTTGATGTTTTCCATACTCATACTTAGTCCTGAAAATACTGACATACTCATGCCACGGTAACAAATCACGATGGAATATGCAGTACCTCTTACTAAGTCAGTCTGCCAATATCTTCTCGTCCTCAACGTGATATTTCACCCTCACCCGATTCTTATAAAGCCGCTCACGTGACACCAATTCAGCATTTTGCCCTTTTGTCACAATCTCCCGCCAAATCTCATTTTCCCGCCACACCACCTCATTACCTTTGATAAACCGGTGAGCCTGTTCATAAACATGGTAACGATATGGCCTTTCAGAACTACTGAGAATCTCCCCTTCTAACTGACTTTCTCCCACGTTCAATACTAGTTGAAACGCCTCACTGGTTGGGTTGTAGAGAACAAGGTCAATATAGTTATAAAAAATAGCCGCACCCGACCCAAAAGGTAGAATTCGCCCTTCATCAGGAAAAGGATCGAAACTATGATTAGCGCGTTCAATCACCTGTAGTGGCGAATGGATCGCCATCCAATGGATTAAGTTACTCAGTTGGCAAATACCGCCACCGATTCCGCTTCTCGCTTCACCAAAGGAGAGCTCCATCCCTTCAACAAAACCCCGTTTACGGCTAGGTTTTCCAACCAACTTACAAAAAGAGAAATACTCACCGGGCTGCAGAGTTACACCATTAATACTCTCAACAGCCAAACGAAGATTGATGATTTTATTGTGCTGTAGTTGTAGATCACTCTCCCCTAACTTACGGATAAGCTTCGATGTGTGTTTGATATAGCGAAAAGGCAAACGCTCAAACGCTTGTGTAGTGCGTGCATAGCTGCGCGATGATAACCACCAACTCAGTTGTCGAAACATTCTTTTCTGCCACACCCTCATTCGATAAAGAATAGGGTGATAAAGTGAAAGAGGCTTTCTCATCGTGTCTTACTCCCTATAAAAGAGAACTCATCGGTATCTTAAACATGAAGGAAATATCTTAGACACACAAAGTGAAATAACAGTGAAGCCTTAAACGATACAATATGTTTTGGTCATCATTAGCCCTCCCCATCAGGCAGGGGTTAGACAAATATTATCGACAGCGAAATGTTAACCTGAGCCAGAGAACGGGAGAGAAAATCAGCCTGCTCCTAGTTGTTGCCTTCCAGAACAACTCTATCGCCGGATGCGATCAGCGTTTCCAGAATAACGGTAACTGGATTGGTGGGTAATACTTTACCCTGCGCAACAGCCTGTACACTCTCGATACGCCGCGCTTTCTCATTACGGCGAGTGTTCCAGAATTTTGGCGCCTGTTGATTAAGCGTCATGCCTAACTTCCTCGATTAAATGCTCCTATCGTTAGCCTGAGAGTAATGATTGAGGGTGAAACTGCTGCTCAGTTGGCTCAATACGTTGAGCAGCAGTTTCACCAGTCGCTAACCGCGCTGTGGTGAAGTATCTATTTGATCAATAAACGCCTTCACTACCTCGCAGAACTCCGCCGAATGCGACATGAAAGGGGCATGGGAGGCTTTAGGAAAGAGATAAGAATCGGAATTTGGCCAACGCTCATCCAGCAGTGAAGCTACCTTCCGAGGTACTAACCCATCCAGATAGCCATATAACCGTAGGAAAGGAAGCTTCAAACCGTCTAGCCCGTTGCGTAAATCTTCTATCTCTAGTGTTTTCAGCCCCGCGTTCAAGACCTCTACCGTTGGCATAGGCAGCTTGAGCACGACGCCTTTTAACATGCGGATATCCTCTTTCGCGCTCTCCGTTCCTAGTGTTTGCAGGGCAAGAAAGCGCTCTACCGTCTTATTAAAATCGTGGCTGAGCTGATGTTGAAAGCCGGATAAAACTTCAGGCTTAATCCCCGGCCACTCAGAGTGGGCGGCAAAACAAGGTGATGAAGCAACGGTAATCAGCGCATCAACGCGCTCAGGGTTAGCTAGCGCAATCTGGCTAGCGACAAGGCCACCTAACGACCAGCCCAACCAGATGGCCTTGGCTGGCGCATGCATCAGCACGACATTTGCCATCTCTGCTAGCGACTGTGCAGGAAAATCACCGCTGCGGCCATAGCCTGGCAAGTCCACAAGGTGCAGCCGAAAATGCGGGGTGAGTCGCTCAGTGATGCAACGCCATACTTCCGCGTTTAATCCCCATCCGTGCAACAGCACAAGATCGCGCTGTCCTTCGCCTATTGTCTGCCAGTAGAGTTGAGCCATCGGTTATTGTCTCTAAATGATGATATCGAATCGTGATGCCCAACCTCATTGAGGCGGTCTTGATAACGTTGGGCATTAGGGAGGAACATGCTAACAATCACCAGCCGCTGTTGGCTATGCCTGTCACCATTATCTTTGCCGATTCATGGCATTTGTAGCTATTGCGTGGGTAACTTACCTGCCCTTCCTCTTTGCTGCCCCCGCTGCGGGTTGCCTTCATCGCACGCGAAGTTGCCCTGTGGACGCTGCCTACAACATCCGCCGCCGTGGCAAACATTGGTTGCCGTTAGCCATTATGAACCGCCGCTAAGCCAGTTAATTAATACGTTTAAATTTCAGGGAAAGCGTGAGCTGGCCTATCCGCTGGCGAGATTAATGTTATTGGCATGGTTACATGCAAAACGTCAGCGCCCACTGTTATCACCAGACTGGCTGCTTGCGGTTCCTCTCGCCAAAGGCCGCCACTGGAGAAGAGGTTTTAATCAGAGTGAGTTATTAGCAAAAAACCTCGCCCACTGGCTTAATTGCCACTTTGAACCCAATGCGTTAAGCCGGGTTCATGCCACCCCACCACAAAGAACCCTCAGTGCAGCCGAAAGGCGCAAAAATCTGCGGGGTGCCTTTAAATGTGCTGTTTCGCTCTCCGGCCTAAACATTGTATTAATTGATGATGTTGTTACTACTGCCAGCACCGTCACAGAAATTAGCAAAATCTTGCTGGATCAGGGAGCGCAATCGGTGCAAATATGGTGCTTATGCCGCACCTTATAATCTCTATCCAATACAGATAACGTTAGCTTTCTGGCGGCTTAAAATATTATTGGGTATAGAGATCAAAGGGCGTATTATAACCTACTAGAGCAGTCAACTATTGAGCGATGATATGATCCGTATTACAGACGCTGCCCAAGCGCATTTTTCTAAGCTATTGTCTAATCAAGAAGAAGGTACGCAGATCCGCGTATTCGTTATCAATCCCGGAACACCAACCGCAGAGTGTGGCGTCTCTTACTGCCCGCCTGATGCCGTTGAAGCTAACGACACCGAACTCAAATTTGACCTTATCTCTGCTTATGTTGATGAAATCAGTGCACCTTTTCTAGAAGATGCCGAAATTGACTTCGTTACTGATCAGCTCGGTTCTCAACTCACACTAAAAGCGCCTAACGCGAAGATGCGTAAAGTGGAAGATGATGCCCCTCTGCTAGAGCGTGTAGAGTACGTGCTGCAATCACAAATTAACCCACAACTTGCTGGGCACGGCGGGCGTGTATCCCTGATGGAAATCACCGATGAAGGCTACGCTATCCTGCAATTCGGCGGTGGCTGTAACGGTTGTTCAATGGTCGATGTGACGCTGAAAGAAGGTATTGAGAAGCAGCTGCTAGAGCTGTTCCCTGAATTGAAAGGGGTGAAAGACCTGACTGAGCACCAACCGGGTGAACACTCTTACTATTAAGCGCTCTGTCGCTTGCCGTAAAACGGCAAAGCAGTAGAGCAGCAATAAAAAAATGGCTGATTGAGATAT
>DF158886.1:128791-135443 GCA_000307305.1 Enterobacteriaceae bacterium B14 | reverse complement strand
AGATATCAGCCATTTTTTTATTTCACGTTTCGTGAACGCCCTCTAAAAAAGGGCGATGCGTTATCAAGTTAAGACACCTGAGATAAAGGCTTCTCATCACGGGCCGCTAGCCAATCCGCCACTCTCTGGCGTTCCGCCTCATTAAGCCACATACCTAATTTAGTCCGTCGCCAGAGGGCATCATCTAAATGGTGTACCCATTCATGCTCAACCAGATAGCGCAGTTCAGACTCATAGAAGTCATGACCAAAACACTCACCCAGATCGTGTAAGCTACCCGCCCCAGCTAAAATAATCTCGCTGTGAGAACCATAAGTACGAGCATAGCGACGAGCCATTACCTCTGGTAACCAAGTATGGCGGCGGCTCAGTTCTGCCGCGTAGCTGTCGCGGTCTGCTGTACCTATATCACCACCAGGGAGCTTACCGTTTTTCGTCCATGCTGGGCCCATTGTCGGGTAGTAGTGGGCGAGTTTATCCAGCGCATGCTCTGCCAGTTTGCGATACGTCGTTAGCTTACCGCCAAATACCGATAGAATCGGTGCCTGCCCTTTTTCATCTTCGACTTCCAACGTGTAGTCGCGGGTAACAGCCTGCGGCGAGTCAGACTCGTCATCGCAGAGCGGGCGAACACCAGAGTATGTCCAGACAATGTCTTTACGGCTCAACGGCTTTTTAAAGTGATTGTTGTACACATTCAGAAGATAGTCGATTTCATTTTCATCAATCGTAACGTCGTGTGGTTCACCGTGATATTCAACGTCAGTGGTACCAATAATAGAAAACTCATCTAGCCACGGGATAACAAAGACAATACGGGAGTCTTCGTTTTGTAAAATATACGCCTGCGGTTCATTATGCACTTTAGGAACCACAATATGGCTCCCTTTGATTAGGCGAATACCGCGCGGTGATTTTAGCTGCAAGCCATCATCATAGAACTGCTTAACCCAAGGGCCGGTAGCATTCACAATGCCTTTTGCACGCCAGCTCAGTGTTTGCCCGCTCACATCATCAAAGGCTTCGACAATCCACTCATTACCATCACGGCGGGCCTTGGTTACTTTTGTCCGAGTGCGAACTTCACCGCCACACTCAACCACTTTCTGAGCATTCAGCACCACCAATCTGGCGTCATCCACCCAGCAATCTGAATATTCGAAACCGCGTACTAACTCTGGATTCAAAACTGAATTTTCACCAAATTTAATCCCTTTACTACTGGGTAAAGTTGTACGCTTTCCTAAACGGTCATAAAGGAACAAACCAATGCGGATCATCCACGCTGGGCGCAGATGTGGTTGATGAGGTAAACGAAAACGCAGTGGAAAGGCGATATGTGGGGCCAAACGCAGTAAAACTTCACGCTCGGCAAGGGCTTCACTGACTAAACGAAACTCGTAGTGTTCCAGATAGCGCAAGCCACCGTGAATCAATTTAGAGCTAGCAGAAGAGGTCGCGCAGGCAAGATCCTGAGCCTCTAATAATAGAACAGAAAGACCTCTCCCCGCAGCATCTGCGGCAATACCGGCACCATTAATTCCACCACCAATCACAATTAGGTCTTTCGTTTCCATTATACCCTCCGAACAAATTCGTTCTTTTATTTTCGATTTCGAACATTATTGTAATCGCAAACCAACAAAGAAGCCACGTAATTGCTCAATAAAAAACTTTACCAATGTTATCCCGCTATCCGGCAGAGAAAAAGGTGAATCGTGGGAATACGTGATAAAGCGATAGGCTAACTTTAGCAGACGAATTTGACAGAAAATCAGGGGGTAGAGAAATATGGCCGAGAAAGTGAATACCCGACCATAAAAGGGAGAGAGAACGTTTAGCGATTTAACATAGCATCAGTTGAACATCATGCTGCTCAACCACTTTCTGTATCTCTGCAGGAGGAGCCTGATCGGTAAACAGGTAATCAATCAGATGCATTCCCCCCATGTTCACCATCGCATTACGGCCAAATTTGGAATGATCAGCCACCAGCATAACGCTACGGGAATTTTCGATAATGGCGCGTTTGGTACGCACTTCGTGGTAATCGAACTCTAGCAATGAGCCATCCAGATCAATGCCACTGATACCGAGAATGCCGTAGTCCAAACGGAATTGAGAGATAAAATCGAGCGTTGCCTCGCCAATGATTCCCCCATCCCGCGTGCGAACTTCACCGCCTGCGAGAATCAACCGAAAATCCTCTTTCCCCATCAGCAACGTTGCCACATTCAGGTTATTGGTTACCACACGCAACTCTTTATGGTTTAGCAGCGCGTGAGCCACTGCCTCTGGCGTTGTCCCGATATCAATAAACAGAGTCGCACCATTAGGAATTTGCTGTGCAACGGCGTTAGCGATACGGGCTTTTTCTTCTGAGAGCATCCCTTTACGATCGTGATACGCCGTGTTTACTGAGCTAGAAGGCAAAGCTGCCCCACCGTGATGCCGCTGTATCCGGCTTTGATCGGCTAAATCATTTAGATCACGTCGAATCGTTTGTGGGCTGACATTAAAATGCTCTACTAGCTCCTCGGTACTGACATACCCTTGTAACCGAGCTAACTCAATAATCGCCTCATGGCGCTGTATTTGTTTCACTTTTTACCCCGTAGTGTGGCTTATGATGGCCTCTTTTTTTGCATATCCCAAACGGCTAATAGCAAACCAAAGGCCAGCCCTGAAAAATGAGCCGCGTTACCAACGGGCCCCAAAAAATCAAAATGATCAATAACAAACCAGATGACAATCGCTGCCATCATTGCTCTGGGTAGTTTTATTCCCAGAGTCGGTTTCATCTCGCCACAGAGCCAGACATAACCAATTAAGGCATATACTACGCCGGACAACCCACCAAAGTAGATGCCACTAAACAAAGATTGGGCATAGGCTGATATCAACGCCGAAAACAGCGTTATCTGTAAGAGTTTCTTGCTACCTAGATGGCGCTCAACCATGCCCCCTGCGTACCACCACATCACCAAATTAAATAAGATATGGGCAAAGGAGAAATGCAGCAGTGCGGGCGTAAACCAGCGCCAAACTTGCATATACTGGGAGCTATCTTCTGGAAAAGCTAACCATTCCATCACAGCAGGCGTACCGCTCAATAGCATTAGCAGATAAACGGCGATACATAGCACCGCTACCGTGTGAGTCACGATACCGCCACCCTCGCGCACAATCTTCCAGTATGGAAATGGGGAATATCGAAGCGGCGTATCAAGCCTGCCAACATCCCAGCTTGCGGCTGAATAGCGTTTATTGGTTGGGTCGGTTAGAAAGTAGTCCAACTCTTTCTCCGCCTGAGCTAATTGATTGTCATCTTTTAGCCACAGCTCTGCGATGGTTGGGCTGGAAGGACGAAGCTCAATCACAACCCCCTGCGTTGCCATGTAATCAACAAAAGTCTGCGCCAGATGGGGATTGGACAGCGTTTTCAATCGTATCATGTACATCCTATTTATATCATTGAGCGACTCAGAACCGACTCCGTTAGATTCACTGGTATTCAACGCGAACGTGATTAAATCGTCTCAATATGCGTGGGATAACTACGCGCCCAAGCCTCAAACCCACCGTTGATGCTATACACTTCTTCATAGCCTTGATGTAATAAATATTGTGCTGCCCCTTGGCTACTGTGGCCGTGGTAGCACATCACCATCACCGGTTTCTCGAAATCAACACTCTGCATAAACGATTGTAGGCTACCATCAGTAAGATGAAATGCGCCCGGTGCATGGCCTGCCTGAAAACTTTGCGGATCGCGCACATCAACCAACGCGACATCCCCACTTTGCAAACGCTGAAACGCGTCTTCTACCGAAATTGCGACAAACTGCTCCATCTCTCTGCTGCCTTATAGATGAAAAATAATTCCGCTATTGTAACCAACTATGCAGCAACAAAAACCAGAAAGAGAATATGGGTAATTAATGGATCAAGAGGGAGAGAAAAACCGCTCACCGTAAGAAAGCACGATGAATAAGCAAGTAACTCTTCACTATCTCTACGCTTAGCTAAGTAAGAGATTACTTAAAAATCCCCGAATGTCATTGGATTTAATAAATAAATGTGAATGCAGTCATTTACTCAATATATGGCTATATCGCCGCAATAAGAGCTTAACTGCGGCTTCCTCCACTAAAAACCACAAATATTATTTATAAATAATAGGTTACAGAGATACTGAGATACTGAGATATGAAGGGAGGTATCATCTGGCCCAATTGAAATGGGCCAGATGATAGAGGGAACAGATTAATATCCTGCGGTTAAATCATCTTTTGTTCTTGGATCAGAAGAGCCATACAAACCATCCGGCCCCACCATAATACTCTGGGTGCTTCCCATCACCGGTTGAACTGACACTTTTTGCCCTTTTTGCTCTAGCAGGCGGATAGTATCTGGACTGATGCCTTTCTCTATACGCAGCTCATCAGGCAACCATTGGTGATGAATACGCGGGGCATTGCTCGCTTCGGCAATATTCATGTTGAACTCTAAGGTATTCAGGATTATCTGCAAAACCGTGGTAATAATGCGGCTCCCGCCAGGGCTACCAGTAACGAGCACCGTTTTCCCCTCTTTGGTCACAATGGTTGGTGACATTGAAGAAAGCGGGCGTTTGAAAGGCTGAATCGCATTGGCTTCACCGCCGACTAAGCCATACACATTCGGCGTCCCCGGTTTAGCAGAGAAATCGTCCATTTGGTTATTGAGTAAGATCCCACTCTCACCCGCGACAATACCACTACCAAAGTTTGTATTTAGCGTATATGTCACCGCGACAGCGTTGCCATCTTTATCGACAACGGAGAAGTGAGTCGTCTGGTTACTCTCATAAGGTGCAAGCTGTCCCGGCTTAATTTCTGTAGAAGGACGCGCTTTATTCACATCAATATTCTTTGCCAAAGATGCCGCATACTCTTTGCTCATTAACGCCTTCATCGGGATTTTGACAAAATCAGGGTCTCCCAGATATTCCGAGCGGTCGGCATAAGCATATTTCATGGCTTCCGCCATGGTTTGAATCGCATCTGCGCTATTTTGCCCCATCTTTTGCAGATCGAATGTTTCCAGAATATTCAGGATCTGTACGATATGGATCCCACCGGAAGAAGGAGGTGGCATAGAGTAAACCTCATATCCACGAAACGATCCTTTTGCCGGTTCACGCTCAATGGCCTTATAAGCAGCGAGGTCTTCTTTACTGATCAGCCCGTCGTTCTTAGACATCTCCGAGGCAATTTGGTCGGCAATCGAGCCTTGATAGAACGCTTTTGGCCCCAACTCTGCAATCATCTCTAAGCTTTTTGCCAGATTGGTTTGCACCAACTTATCGCCTTCCAGCCAAGGTGTTCCATCTTTTTTAAAGAAAATCGCTTTACTGTTTGCATGGCCTATAAGTACTTCTTTGCCGTATACGGCTAGATCTTCGGCTAAAGCGTCATTGACGATGAAGCCCTCTTTTGCCAGTTTAAATGCGGGCTGGATAACCTTGTTTAATGGCATGGTGCCGTATTTATCCAGAGCAAACGAGAAGCCTGCAACTGTTCCTGGAATGCCCGATGCTTTGTGGCTGGTTAGCGACAGCTTGCTGTCTGCCTCACCCTTGGCATTCAGATACATGTCTCGCGTTGCCTTTGCAGGCGCCATTTCACGGAAATCAATAGATGTCACTTTACCGTCTGACGTACGCAGTAGCATAAAACCGCCACCGCCCAGATTGCCAGCTTGTGGATGAGTGACCGCTAGCGCATACCCCACCGCCACAGCGGCATCAACAGCATTACCGCCCTGCTGTAGAATATCTACCCCTACTTTAGTTGCGATGGCATCAACGGATGCCACCATCCCATGCTTTTCAACCACAGGATGATAGATATCGGTCTCTAGACCGTAAGAAACGGGAGGCTGTGCTAAAGCTAGCCCCTGCCACATCAGCAGGAATAACGCTGCCGATCCACCTATGCCTTTGCCTAATACTTTAAACCCCATCTCGATTTACTCCCTTCCGTCTGATTTTTATTGTGTTATTTAACAATTGATTATTAAACAATGAGTTATTAAACAACTGCATTTCAAACAACTTGATGCCAAGCGTGCCAAGTGCTTCCCAAACGTTTAGAGAGTAATGGTTGGGATAAGTGGTGCTATCTATAGCTACTGGCAACCACAGGCAATACTAAGAATAGGACATTAATCACGTTATGGTATTGGTGAATATAGAATGGAGAGGCTCATCTTCTAGTACAGATAAATAATAGAAAGATAATACATCACTGCGAAATGCTATATCTCTTTTTTATTATATAATGAGATCTTAATTCCAACTTATGAAAAAATTAGCGTTTCATTTTTTATTACTGAAAAATAAAACATCATGAAATGACAAGATTAAATCATTCATAAAAATCATTTATTAATGAGATCATAAGCAGGTATTTAATATTCTCACTTCGATAATTAAAATCTAATTTAATTATATTTAGCGCTTATATAGAGAATGGAGTTGTGACGCAAAAGCGTTAAATTGATACTGTCCATTCCCCATTATCTGAGACAAGCCTGATTAGAGTTTTCTAATTGTTTTCGATATCTCTCCGGAGGAAGATTGTTCAGGCTTTCATGTGTGCGATTTTGG
>DF158886.1:124519-128035 GCA_000307305.1 Enterobacteriaceae bacterium B14 | reverse complement strand
CACTACCAATTAATCCCACCCGCCAGCCCAATCGGATCTTCTTACGCAAACCTACTGAGGAGCGGATCGTACTACTAAGTTCGTCTAGAGTGACATCCTGACACAGAATCGTGAACACCCTCAACATCAGACCTCTTCCATTAAAAAGCTAATTTCCATTTCACAAAAAATAGACTCGATTGTTGAAAATAATTTATTAAATTCAGTACCATTTAAATTATTTACAATAAAAAAACCGGTAGGTGACTTTTCCATTGAAAAGTTTACCCAATTAGGGAAATCACTAGGTATCCAACATGCGCTCATATCATCAGAAGTTTGAACTAATGGATTAAGTTGCTTTATTTTTTCTACAATCATTTGTAGTGGCACATCATTTCCACTTTCAATATATATATTATATTCAATACTCATGAAACACTCCTATACACCACACCCATGAGAACGACCTCTCTTTATGGGATAATCTTGTGGATTTCTTATTCCTATATGTGTCTCGTTAGGGTTAACACTTGGTATTCCCCTATCATTAAGTGCTATTTGTCCCGGATCGTATTTATGTACGTGGGCATTTGCTCCTGATCTAGGTAATGAGTGACCATTTTTCATAGTCATACTCTGATTGCCATATGGATCAACACGAACTTGAGAACCATCGGTGTGACTCCATGTTTGATTACCTGTACTTGTTTGTTTATCTAAACTAAATCCATTATCGGTTAGAATGCTACCGATATGATTTTTCGATTTACCTTTTAATTGTGGTAAATCAGATGAGGCGCTTAACCCCCACGGATCAATCCACCCCAACGGATTAGGCGCATACTGATATAAATTCAGCCCACCTACCAGTCCTATCGGATCCTGCGTCGTAAACCGTCCTACCTCTGCGTCATAATACCTAAACGTGTTGTAGTGTAAACCGGTCTCCTCATCGGCGTACTGCCCTGCATAGCGCAGCGGTTGTGCAAAGCCGCGATAGCTTCCTGAGCTAAACATCATGTCCGTTTGGCGCGAGACGTTGCCCCATTCGCCATATTGTCCCGACCACACCATCTCACCTTGAGTATCCGTCACCTCCATCGGTGCGCCGTTCAAATCAGTATGAAAATAGTAAAGCGTGGCGTCAACTTGTGCCGATGGCTGGTCTAACCTCGCCAGCGGGCTATAAGTCTCATTGGGGTCATAGCAATAGGTTTGGCGGCCTTGCTTCGTGAGGGTTTGTAACAACCGTAATCCCTGCCAGATAAAGCGGGTGATGACTTCTGGCTGGTTTTTGTAGGTGACTGATTTTCTAATACGTCTGCCCAGTGCATCATAATCGTAGCGCGCTTCAAATATCCCTTTTGGGCCACTGCCTTGTGTTTTTATCAGCCGATTATCGGCGTCATATTCATAAGCCTGAGGGACCATGTCTTGATGCTGCTGAATGAGGTTACCAAAGGCATCGTATTGATAGCGCTGTGTCTGCCAACTCACCAATCGGTTTTCCTTAACCGGCAGTTCATCGGCATGTGTGAGTAGATTATCGGCGTTGTCATAATGCAATGAGCGATGGCGACTCATAGGCTCTGTAATACCTGTCAATCGACCTTCAGCGTCATAGCCGTACAGGGTGATACCTCGGGCTTTATCGACGATATTGTCCACTTCACCCTGTTCATTGTAGTGATAAGCTCGCCAAAGCATGCCTTGTTCAGGCGTCGTGAACTTATCGGCTAGTTGAGTAGCAAAGCTGCTTTGCCACTGTCGCCGGCCTCGGGTGTCGTAATGGCGGCGGTGAGTCAGTGCACCTTGAGTACGGCTAACTTCTCGATGCAGCGCATCGCGCTCAAACTCGCTCACCAATTGTTGGTTATAACGGATTGCCGTGACATGACCAGAGCCATAGTGCAGCCATTGAAGGTGGTCACCTTCCGGCAAGGTTAATCCCGTGAGGTTGGAGAGTCGGTCATATTGATAGCGTAATATCCCTTCATCCGTCGTTTCTGCCGTCACTCTCCCTAGCGCATCATACTCAAACTCGACACGGTTAGGCTGTAAACCCAATGCGATACCGGCCTTGGTCGGTGTGGCGATTGCTTTGAGTAGATTATCTTGGCTATCCCACAGATAAGAGAAGCAGTGCGTCTTTGTGGTACGTGTACTTAATCTATGGGCTTCATCGTAGGTAAACAGAGTCTGTTTTTCTGGGCAGAGGCCGTTTTCGTCCTCTTTTCCCTGCACAATGTATTCATTCAGTGTGCCTGTTGACGCATAGCGATACCGGTGGACGGTATTATCAGGGCGCACCTCTTCTAAAAGCTGACCTTCCGCATCATAGATAAAGCAATACTCACCGCCATTGGCATTATCCAGTGTGATGAGGTGACCTTCGCTGTCGTAAGCATAACGCAGGGTTCTTTTTAAACGGTCAGTGGCGGTCAAGGGTTGACCTAGCACATTGTAAGTCCACGCTTTAGCATGTTGGCTACCGGCGGGTAGATAGGTGGCTAATGCGCCACTGTCTGCCCAGCTAAATTGCTCTTGTGAACCATCGGGTAAGGTAATGGAGGCAATTCGACCTTGTGCATTCCAGTGGTAGCTGGTTTTCTGTTGTAGTGCATCCTGGCGTGAAACAAGCTGCCCTAAGGCATCGTATTCATAATCTGTCGATTGCCCCGAACAGTCGGTGTAGCGAGTAAGTTGGCCTCGCTTGTTCCAATCCAGTGTTGCTTCGCCATCTAAGGCATCGGTGATGATATCGGGAAGAGCAGTTCTTTCATGGGGATAGTGATACCGTGTGATGCATCCCTGCCGATTTATCTCGGCGACAATGCGCCCGCACTCATCCCACCGTTGCTCATCTTGCAAATTATCCGGCCACCGAACCAACATCAGTCGGTCAGTGTTGCGGTAATACTGCCAACGGGCCGTACGCCCGAGACTATCTGTCTGTTCGCATAAACGCCCTAATGTATCCCAGACACAACTTAGGCGCAGTCCAGATGGGGGAAGATAGGTAGAGAGTTGCCCTTGTTCATCATAAGTCAGGTGATGTTGCCGCGCTAAACGGTCGGTATAGTGCGTAACACGCTGCTGCTCATCCAACTGCCAGATGGTCTGCGTGCCATCAACGTGCGTCATGGTGCGCCGTTGCTCATCATAGGCGAGTTGATAATCGCTTCCCATGCTATTGCGATGAGCAACAACACAATGAAGTCCGTCAATGTCCTGCCACTCATAGTCACAACGCAGTCCCGCAGCATTCTCATGGCGAGTGAGTAAACCGTTCTTCCATGAGAAGCGTCGAGCGAGAATATCGCCTTGGGTTCTTACTTCACACAGTTGCCCGAGTTCATCGTAGTGATAGCGCACGAGCAATAGCTCTTCACCTGCCACACGCCGCCATACAGCAATCAATCGTGTCCCACTGTCATCGTATTCACAACGCAGTGACAGTCCGTAATTATCGGTTATTGATATCAGTTGTTGCGACCGGTTGTGATGAAAGGTTTGGCGATGGCCGATGTGGTT
>DF158886.1:92572-122823 GCA_000307305.1 Enterobacteriaceae bacterium B14 | reverse complement strand
AGTAGGAAAGATATTCACTCAAAGAATAGAACGGCATAACCTTAATTTGCGTATACATCTTAAGCGTTTGGCACGTAAAACGATATGTTATTCACGTTCAGTCGAAATCCATGAAAAAGTCATTGGTTCTTATATCGAAAAGCATCACTACAACGCATTGGAGTCATGACCCGAAATCCGCCCCAATCAGATCAATACGATCAGTACAGATTGCATCAACACCCCAGTGCAGCAGGCGTGCTGCCCGCTCTGGCTTATTTACGGTGTAAACCAACACTCGCAATCCAGCCGCTTTTAACTGCCGGACACGCTCTTCCGTTAGCTCGCGGTGGTAAATATGCAGCGAAATACAGCCCAGAGCGTCGGTCAGCTCGCGCCAGTCATCCTGCCACAGCTCTAACAGTAGCCCTCGGGGAAGCTCTGGTGCGGCATCTCGCGCGGCTTCAAGCGAAGCCACAGAGAATGAGGAGAGCAGCGGAGCGATGGGGTGAGTTCGCCATAGTTCGCGTGCTGCCAGTGCGACCACTTTACCTGTTTGATACTCCAAACCTGTCGTCGGCTTGATCTCAATGTTGGCAGCCATACCATGTTCCGCACAGCGCTGTGCCACTTCGGCTAGCAGGGGCAGGCGTTCGTGGCTAAATTGGTTGCCGTAGCGGTTACCTGCATCCAGCATCTCCAGTTCACGCCAAGGGAGATTCCCTGCGATTCCCCAACCATTCGTGGTTCTATCAAGTGTGTCGTCATGCAGCAGAAAAATTTCACCGTCGGATGAGAGTTTGGCATCAAACTCGATCATCTTATGGCCATATTTCGCCCCCGTATCAATGCCCGCCAGCGTATTTTCTGGTGCCAGAGAGCCGCCGCCACGGTGGGCAACAATAGAAGGATAAGGCCAGAAAGATGTTGTCATGGGTGTGTCCGTTGAAAAGCTGCCAATCAGAGGGTCAATTTACCCTCTGATTAAACACAGAGAAGTAATATGCTCCGCTGAGGGGAATGGCTCCCTCAGCGGATAATGCGGCTATTATATACTCGTCGTACCCGAAGCTATACTGGCATTGGGTATCCTACGAGGTTATCCCCCTAGATAGGCGTTTCGCACCGCCTCATTCGCCAACAGGGCTGCCCCTGTATCCGCCAGCACAACTCTGCCATTCTCCAGCACATAACCACGATCGGCGAGCTTCAATGCCTGATTCGCGTTCTGCTCAACGAGGAAAATGGTCATGCCCTCTTCTCTCAACTGTTGAATCGTATCGAAGATTTGTTGAATGATGATGGGGGCTAATCCTAAAGAAGGCTCATCTAAAAGTAACAGTTTGGGTTGGCTCATTAGCGCCCTGCCAATGGCCAGCATTTGCTGTTCACCGCCAGACATAGTGCCTGACCGCTGGCTGTGGCGTTCATACAGGCGAGGAAACAGCTCATACACTCGCTTAATGCGTTGTTGATACTGCGCCTTGTCGGCAAAGAAACCACCCATCGCTAGGTTTTCTTCCACCGTCATGCGGGAGAAAACGCGCCTTCCTTCAGGCACGATGGCGATATCTTCACGCATGATGCGTGCTGTCTGCCAGCCCGTAATCTCTTTGCCGCAGAAGGTGATGCTACCCTGTGTGGCGCGAGGTTCACCACACAATGTTCCTAGCAGGGTGGTTTTACCTGCGCCATTAGCACCGATAAGGGTCACAATCTCACCCTGAGAGATATGCAGGCTCACGCCATGTAACGCCTGAATTTTGCCGTAATGGGCAGAAACTTGATTCAAAGACAGCATAGCTAAACAACTCCGTTAATCAGGTTTATGCCTCGCCTAAATAGGCTCGGATCACGTCCGCATTATTGCGGATCTCATTGGGTGTTCCTTGAGCCAGAGGTGTCCCCTGATTCACCACATAGATACGATCAGAGATATCCATCACCAATTTCATATCATGTTCAATCAGTAGCACCGATACGCCGTGCGAATGGCAGAGTTCGGCGATCAAGCGGTTCAAGTCATCTGTCTCATTAGGGTTTAAACCAGCGGCGGGTTCATCCAGCATAAGAAGCTCTGGGCGAGTAACCATACAGCGGGCGATCTCTAAGCGGCGCTGCTGCCCGTAAGAGAGGTTCCCCGCTTGGCGGTTCGCCCACTCCAGCAACCCGACGCGCTCTAGCCATGTCGCAGAAAAATCGAGCGCTTCTGCCTCACTGCGCCTAAACCCTGGCGTCTTAAATAAGCCGGAGAAAAGGCCACTGCGCAGGTGTTGATGCTGCGCCACCAGTAAGTTTTCCAACAGTGTCATTTCACGAAATAGGCGCACATGTTGAAAGGTGCGCACTACGCCCAGCCGTGCGATCTGCTGCCCAGATAATCCCTCTAAATGCTTATCCCTTAGCAGAATGGTGCCGCTGCTTGGCCGGTAAAAACCAGTTAGGCAATTAAAGATGGTGGTTTTACCTGCACCATTCGGGCCAATTAGAGAGACGATTTCCCCCTGATTGAGCAATAGCCCGACGTTATTTACGGCTAGCAATCCACCAAAGCGCATGGATAAACCTTCAACGGTGAGTAACGTTTCTAACCGTGGCGATAGTTGAGGTTGTGCACTCATGCTTTCTCCCCCTTGCCGCTTTCTAGTGCCATATGTGGGCGCTTCATCGGCAACAACCCCTGCGGTCGCCAAATCATCATCAGTACCATTAGCGCACCTAGGAGCAACATGCTGTATTCGTTGAGATCACGCATCATTTCACGAGAGACTACCAATAATATGGCCGCCAAGATCACCGCTACCTGAGAACCCATACCGCCCAATACAACAATCGCTAGCACGAAGGCCGATTCAACAAAGGTGAAAGACTCTGGGCTGACAAATCCCTGCCGTGCCGCAAATAGAGAGCCAGCAAATCCAGCGAAGGCGGCGCTGATGGTGAAGGCCGTGAGCTTGATGCGCGTCGGGCTTAAACCAAGGGAGCGACAGGCTATTTCATCTTCCCGCAGTGCTTCCCACGCTCGCCCTAAAGGCATTCTGAGTAAGCGATGGATGACGAATAACGTCATCACCACCAGCAGCAGTGCAACCAAATAGAGGAAAATAATACGATCGCTGGGGTCATACTGCAGCCCAAAGAAGTTGTGGAAGGTATCCCAACCGCCATCGCGTGCACTACGGTTAAACTCAAGGCCAAACAGGGTAGGTTTTGGGATCTGGCTGATGCCGTTTGGCCCGCCAGTGATCTCGGTGCTATTCAGCAGGAGTATCCGCACAATTTCCCCAAACCCTAGCGTAACAATCGCCAGATAATCCCCCCGTAGACGCAACACGGGGAACCCCAGCAGTAAGCCAGAGAGCGCCGCCAAAATGCCTGCCAGCGGTAGCGCCTGCCAAAAACCAAAGCCGTAGTAGTGATTCAACAGAGCATAGGTGTATGCACCAATGGCATAGAAGCCGCCATAGCCCAACACTAAAAGCCCCGATAGTCCAACAACCACGTTTAGCCCTAGCCCAAGCATGATGTAAATCAGCGTTAGCGTGGCGATATCCACCGTGCCCCGCGAAACAAGAAACGGCCATGCCACGGCAGCAAGCACCACCAGCATCACAATCAATCTGTGACGGGTAGAGCGGGGATTAAAGCTGGGTAGAATAAATTTAGGCGCGGAGAGGCGCTGCCAGTTTTTATGCAGCAGTGGGCGAATAAGCTGGAAAACAAACACCACCGCCCCCCCACGGCGATCCACTGCCAGCGGACTTCTGAGGCACTCTCCACAATCAGCTTAGTGCCATCTAATGTGAGCTGAATTCCCATCAGAAAACCCGCTAATACCAACATGACAGCCGAAGAGATAAGTGCGTTGAACCAATGTAGCTGTCTCATACCTTTTCGACCTCCGGGCGACCTAGAATGCCAGTAGGCATGACCAGCAAAACGACAATCAGTAAGGCGAAGGAGACAACATCTTTATATTCGGTACTGAGATAGGCCGAGGTCAGTGCTTCTGCCACCCCTAAAATCAAGCCGCCGATCATCGCGCCAGGAATACTGCCTATCCCACCGAGCACCGCCGCCGTAAAGGCTTTCATCCCTGCCATAAAACCGATGTACGGATTGATAACACCGTAAAACTGCCCCAGCAGCACACCAGCCACCGCAGCCATCGCTGCACCGATCACAAAAGTGAGAGAGATCACACGATCGGTGCTGATGCCCAGCAAACTTGCCATTTTTAAATCTTCGGCACAGGCACGACAGGCGCGCCCCATGCGGGAATAGCGAATAAACAACGTAAGCGCCAGCATCGCAAGAAACGTGACTATCCAGATGATGAGCTGCATTTTGCCGATGGTCGCAGCAAAGCCATTCGTTTCGCCTAGAACCCACTGCCCAGTGATGAGGCGAGGTAGTGCTAAATCGCGGGAGCCTTGTGTGAGGCTGACGTAGTTTTGAAGGAATATAGACATCCCGATAGCAGAAATCAGCGCGATGAGGCGTTTGGAATTTCGGACGGGCCGATAGGCTACCCGCTCGATGCTCCAGCCGTAGGCACTGGTGATCACGAGCGAAACCATAAATGCGGCGCTAATCAACAGCCAGCCTGTATCAATCCCTATCATCATTAGCGCAGCAATAATGATAAAGGAGATGTAACTGCCTATCATATAGACTTCACCGTGGGCGAAGTTAATCATGCCGATAATACCGTACACCATGGTGTAGCCGATGGCGATTAGCGCATAAGTACTGCCCAAAGTCAGTCCATTGAACATCTGTTGAACGAAATAGAGAAACTGCTCCGACATAGTTAAGCCTTGCCCCCCCAATGGGGTGAAATTGTCATGACAACTGACAGAAAAAACATGACGACGATTTCACATAGGTAATGTGTATCGCTCTTTTATCCTGCCTGATTAGCCAGAAATATTGGCTCGGCGGATAAGGCCTCAATCGGTACTTATCCGCCGCTATACTGTATTTGTCTTACTTCTTGGCTTCCGTCGACGAACCATCGGCATGCCATTCGAATACACCGAATTCGAAGCCTTTCAGGTCGCCTTTATCGTCCCAACTGAGCGGCCCCATTACGGTTTCGACAGGCTGACTCTTGAGGTTTTTGATGATATCGGCAGGTTCCATGCTCTTACTGCGCTCTATGCCTGTGGTCAGCGATTGGATAGCGGCATAGGTTGTCCAGACAAACGGGCCGGTTGGATCGAGCTTTCTGGCCTTAATCGCGTCAACAACAGGTTTGTTGGCTGGCTCTTGATCGTAGCGTTTCGGCAGTGTGACCAGCATTCCCTCTGAAGCATCACCCGCAATGTTAGAGAGAGAAGAGTTACCTACACCTTCCGGCCCCATAACCTTGGCGGTTAGCCCAGCCTGTTTAGCTTGGCGTAGTATCAAGCCCATTTCTGGGTGGTAGCCACCAAAGTAAACAAAATCAACATTCTCTTTTTTCAGCTTGGCGACGAGTGTAGAGAAATCTTTATCTCCTGCTGTCACACCTTCAAACAGTACAACATTGCCGTTATCTTTCTGAAGCTGCTCTCTGACTGAACGCGCCAATCCCTCTCCGTATTGCTGTTTGTCATGCACTACGGCAATACGCTTAGGTTTGATAGATTCCATAATATATTTTGCGGCAGTTGGCCCCTGATCAGAATCCAGACCTGTCGTGCGCATAATCATCTTGTAGCCACGCTTGGTGAGATCGGCGTTGGTTGCCGCTGGCGTTATCATCAGGATACCTTCATCTTCGTAGATATCGGAAGCTGGCTGGGTCGAAGAGGAGCAGATGTGGCCTATAACATAGCGGATATTATCGTTAATGACTTTGTTTGCCACGGCAACAGCCTGCTTGGGATCACAGGCATCATCATATTTAACGCCAACCAGTTTGTTGCCGTTAACCCCGCCCTTAGCATTGATATCCGCAATAGCCTGTGTAGCGCCGATAAACTGCATATCACCGTATTGCGCAACTGGGCCAGACATCGCCCCAATAATGGCAATCTTAATCTCTTCCGCTAGTACCTGGTGGCTCATCACCATCGCGATACACCCTGCCAGTAATGCTTTACCCTTTGTTAATGTCATGCGAAAACCTCATCTGTATGTTGTGATGCCGCACGCCTGATTGGCATATACACGGCGTATTTATTGTTGTTTTTGCCCATCTCCGTTGGCTAATAAACAATCTTTTTTGATAAAACAGCGCGTTAATTCGCTATAGTTAAGCATAATCCATTACATAAATTTCACAAATTTATAATAAAAAACAATAAATCAATATATTACGATGGAGAGTTATGCTAAGAAAATAGGTTAAAAATTGAATTTATTCGAACAATTTAGAATAAAACACTAGTCGATTGGATGGGGTTTTGAGATGTAAGTAGTCACTTATTCTGGGTTATCGTTATATTTCCATTTTATTACTCTAGAGGAGAACCGGAGATATCACCCTAGCCAATAAGCAGTAAGCCTACTTCATCGTTTCATTTTCACTACTCACAGAATGGTTTTTATTCATCCTCAAAAAACGCTTAGCCACATCACTATTGTTCTCAAGAAATAAGAAATCTGCTATATGATTTAGGCAAATAGCCTATCCAAATAAAATTAAAAATATTGGGACTCACCAATGAAGCTCACCATCGAAAAACTCTCTCTTCTTCGCCCTGACGATTGCCGAGATCTCGCCAAAATATGGCCCCATGAATCGGAAACAGATTGGCAAACACGGTTACGTCAAGGGGAATCTATTTATGTGGCTCGCTTTAACGATCGGTTATTAGCCTCAGTCAAAATGAATCAAACCGAGCAGATGGGAGAACTCCATGATTTGCTCGTGCGGGAGCCGACTCGCCGACGTGGTGTAGGCCGTTATTTATTGGAAGATGTTCAGCGGCAGAACCCCGATATCCAGCAGTGGTGCTTGTTTAGCACCGGTATTGCAGAACAGGAATATTCTGCCGTGTCTACCTTTATGGTAGCCTGCGGGTTTACGCCATATGTTGGAGGCTGGCAGAAATAATGAAAAAGACCATCGTTTTGCTGTTGTTCGTTTTTCTCGCTATCGCTGCTACCGGAATGGGGATCTGGGAAGGTACAAAGAGCCGTAATTCGCCATTAGAACAGCAGGTGTATATCTGGCAACGTGTCTGGAATGAGCAGCATAAAAGTGCACTCTCTCAGAGCCGCGACCTCTTCTCTGAACTGCGTATTCTCGCTCTACAGGCTCACCCTGAAGAGGGCTGGATAGTACCTAAAATCACTATGCCGTTACTGAAGCAAGATGGTCGGCCGCTCTGGTTTGTCGTGCGTTTGGATGGCTCGCTCACTAACATGGATAATCACGAAATCAGCGAGCAGATTCTACAAAAACTCGCGGTATGGCATAAGGCAGGGCTTAACCCTGTCGGCATCGAGATAGACTATGACAGTGCCACCTCTCGCCTTCCCGATTATCTCACACTGATTCAGCATCTGCGTACCCAACTGCCCAAAAACCTAAAAATCAGTATCACCGCGCTTCCTGACTGGATCAACAGCCCAAGCCAGCTAAGGGCGCTTTTGCAGGAAACCGATAGCTCAGTGTTGCAGGTTCATGCGGTTCTCTCCGCCGACAAGGGTTTATTTAATGCGACGCTGGCAAACCGTTGGATTACTCGCTATAGCAAACTGACGCCTAACTCCTTTTTCGTCGCCCTACCCGCCTACAGCATGGCTATCGTTGGCTATGATGAATCTGGCGCGATAGTAGAGAGCGAGGTACCGTTGCGTATCAATACCAAGAGCAAAGAGCTAACGGTCGACCCCGAGATTATCGCTAATTTTATGCAACATTTAGAGCGCTCTGCGCCACCGCACTTAAAAGGTATTCTCTGGTTTCGCCTCCCATTGCAGGAAGATAAGCGCGCATGGAGCCTGGAAACATTACGAGCCGTTGTGACACAGCAGCCACTGGTCACAAAATTTAGTGTCGAGTTCCTGACAACACAACCCTCTGTGTATGACATTAAGCTCCAAAATCAAGGTAACCGTGATGCACTTGGCCCATTGGAAATTCGTATACCGGCCTCTCAATGCATGGCAGGTGATGGAATTAACGGCTACCGTTACGAATCAGGAGACGACAGTCAGCGCTTTGTTCGTACCGAAGAGAATAATATCGCCGTTGGCAAAGAGGGCCTTATTGGCTGGCTGCGCTGCGAGCAGATAAATAAAGACCGTGTTGAAATCATTGAAACTCATTAAGGGGATAGACCTCTTTCATACATATACCTGTCACCCTTACATTGTACGATGACAGGTATATATAAAATCACTGAGGAGATAGTCATGGCTTCTATTCGCACTCCAAAAACAGTGCTCACGCTGGCAATGACAGGTCTGTTGTCATTTTCTATTACCAGTCAAGCGTGTGGGCCGGATCTACCAAACCGATTGTTAACCTATAGAGATAGTACTCTGATGGTAATGCCCGAAGGTAACTTTCGGTTTGAAGCAAGCAAGTTACTTCCAGCCGATCCCAAGCTGCCAGTGATAGGGGTCAACACTCCTTATCGCCCTCAACAGGAACTTGAGCCATCAGTGCAAACTATCATCGACAAAATGCGCGAGCAGCAAACGGCAGAGGCGGCCTATGCACTGGGCGAAGGCCTAACACCTGCGGCACGGCTTTATACTGCGGGGGCTGTAGAGCCAGAGAAGCGAGCCGAGTATTTCCAGAAGATATTTCTGTTGCCAAAAGAGGAACAAGGCGAATGGGGGATCATGGCTCACTATACGCTAGGGAGCGATTTGGTATCGTCAGAATCAAATGATACTCAGCAAGCAACCGCTCTGGAACACTTCGACTATGTCATTAATGCCGTAAAAACAGGGCAGAAAGATACGCTAAATCTGGCTATTAGCAGCTTGGGACAGCAAGCCCGCATACTCTGGTGGCAGGGGAAATATCCCGAATCTGCACGTTTATATGCTCAACAGGCTGCACAGGGCGATGACATGGGAATATTGTCGCTACAGTTTGTGGTTGGTCAACTCCTCAACACCGATAGCATCCGGCAGGAGAGTCTTCATGATCCACTGATACAGCAACTGACCATTGCAGGTATGTTCACCCGTATCGACCCCTATTTTTATGCAGTGAGCCAACCCGTCCTCTCAGAGCAAACATATAAGATCCTCGACGAGTTGAATAAAAACGTCTCCGATACCTTCCCTAATATGGATAGGCTCGCTGCATTGGCTTATCAATCGGGCCAATATGATTCTGCCGCAAATATCTTAAAACGTGCAGGTGACAGTGGGCTTGCATGGTGGTTGCGCGCCAAGCTCTCTTTACGCAATGGCAATATCAACTCAGCTACCGCCGCCTACGCAAAAGCGGCCGCCGCTTTTCCAAGCAATGAAGAGTGGGGAACTCAACGAGGGGATAATCTTGCCCTCGAACACATTATTCCAAGCTGCCGAATCTCCGCAGAGCAGTCCATTCTGGCACTAAAACGCGATGATTTTGTGCAAGCAATGACCCTGATGTATAACACTCGCAATATTTACTATCAGGATGTATCTGACATTGCAGAGCGTGTGCTCACTATCGAAGAACTGAAAACCTTTGTAGATAAACACGCGCCTAGGAGAGCATCCTCAGCAAAAGAGGATGAAGAAGCGGGAGAGGAGTATGAGAAGGTCGCCTCTCTGAGAGAATTACTGGCTCGCCGACTGATGCGGGCAGAGCGTTATCAAGAAGCCATCGACTACTTTGTTATCTCTGAGCATCGCAAGAATGCAGAGCGTTTTATCCAAGCGCTTGAGAAAACCAAAGATAAAAACGCCAGCAAAAAGCAGCTAGCGATAGATTATTATCAAGCTGCATTGATAATGCGTGAACAAGGGTTAGAGATCCGTGGCTATGAGATGGCACCAGACTTTAATGAGAGCGACGGTAATAGTTTTAACCGTGAGAGCCTTTTCTCTTCCGAAGCAGTTAAGAGCAGTGAAAACCAACCGTGGATTAGCCCGGCTCAACTTACCAGAGCCAAAACATCTCTGCCCAAAACAGATGACTGGCGGTTCCATTATCGTTGGCGAGCCATGGAGTTAGCCGTAAAATCAGCCGATTTGCTTCCGCCTAAGAGTGAGGCTTATGCCGCAGTGATGTGTGAAGCTGCCAGTTGGGTTATCGCACGTGATCCAGCAACCGCATCAACACTCTATCGCACCTATACCAAAAACGGCACGCAGTATGATTGGTCACCGCAGTTTGGTCGTTCATGCCCTAAGGTTAACTTCGAGCAGTCGTAGCCGCATATACCTGTCACCCTTACATTGTACGATGACAGGTATATATAAAATCACCGAGGAGATAGTCATGGCTTCTATTCGCACTCCAAAAACAGTGCTCACGCTGGCAATGACAGGTCTGTTGTCATTTTCTATTACCAGTCAAGCGTGTGGGCCGGATCTACCAAACCGGTTGTTAACCTATAGAAATAGTACACTGATGGTAATGCCCGAAGGTGACTTTTACTTTGAAGCAAACAAGTTACTACCAGCCGACCCCAAGCTGCCAGTGATGGGTGTCAATCACCCTGAACTGGAACTTGAACCATCAGTGCAAACCATCATCGACAAAATGCGCGAGCAGCAAACGGCAGAGGCGGCCTATGCATTGGGCGAAGGCTTAACACCTGCGGCACGGCTTTATACTGCGGGAGCTGTAGATCCAGAGAAACGAGCTGAGTATTTCCAGAAGATATTTCTGTTGCCAAAAGAGGAGCAGGGAGAATGGGGGATCATGGCTCACTATACGCTAGGGAGCGATTTGGTATCGTCAGAATCGGATGATACTCAGCAGGCAACCGCTCTGGAACATTTCGACTACGTCATTAATGCCGTAAAAACAGGGCAGAAAGATACGCTAAATCTGGCTATTAGCAGCTTGGGACAGCAAGCCCGCATACTCTGGTGGCAGGGGAAATATCCCGAATCTGCACATTTATATGCTCAACAGGCTGCACAGGGCGATGGCATGGGAATATTGTCGCTAAAGTTTGTGGTTGGCAAACTCCTCAACGACGATAGCATCCGACAGAAGAGTCTTCATGATCCACTGATACAGCAACTGACTATTGCAGGCATGTTTACCCGTATTGATCCTCATTTTTATACGGCAACCCAATCAGTCATCACAAAACGAACAGATAAGATCCTCGACGAGTTGAATAAAAACGTCTCTGATGCCTTCCCTAATATGGATAGGCTCGCTGCATTGGCTTATCAAGCGGGCCAATATGATTCTGCCGCAAATATCTTAAAACGAGCGGGTGACACTGGGCTTGCATGGTGGTTGCGCGCCAAGCTCTCTTTGCGTAATGGCGATATCAACTCAGCCACTGACGCCTATGCAAAAGCGGCCACCGCTTTTCCAAGCAATGAAGAGTGGGGAAATCAACGAGGAGAAAATTTTGCCCTCGAATACATCATTCCAAGCTGCCGAATCTCCGCAGAGCAGTCCATTCTGGCACTAAAACGCGATGATTTTGTGCAAGCAATGACCCTGATGTATAACACTCGCAATATTTACTATCAGGATGTATCTGACATTGCAGAGCGTGTGCTCACTATCGAAGAACTGAAAACCTTTGTTGATAAACACGCCCCTAGGAGAGCATCCTCAGCAAAAGAGGATGAAGAAGAAGGGGAAGAGTATGAAAAGGTCAGCTCTCTGAGAGAATTACTGGCTCGCCGACTGATGCGGGCAGAGCGTTATCAGGAGGCTATCGACTACTTTGTTATCTCTGAGCATCGCAAGAATGCAGAGCGTTTTATCCAAGCGCTTGAGAAAACCAAAGATAAAAACGCCAGCAAAAAACAGCTAGCGATAGACTATTATCAAGCTGCACTGATAATGCGTGAACAAGGGTTAGAGATCCGTGGCTATGAGATGGCGCCAGATTTTAATGAGAGCGGTGGTAATAGCTTTAACCGTGAGAGTCTTTTCTCTTCCGAAGCAGTTAAGAGCAGTGAAAACCAACCGTGGATTAGCCCAGCTCAACTTACCAGAGCCAAAACATCTCTGCCCAAAACAGATGACTGGCGGTTCCATTATCGTTGGCGAGCCATGGAGTTAGCCGTAAAATCAGCCGATTTGCTTCCGCCGAAGAGTGAGGCTTATGCTGCGGTGATGTGTGAGGCTGCCAGTTGGGTTATCGCTCGTGATCCAGCGACAGCATCAACACTCTATCGCACCTATACCAAAAACGGCACGCAGTATGATTGGTCACCGCAGTTTGGTCGTTCATGCCCTAAGGTTAACTTCGAGCAGTCGTAGCCGCTAAGTAGTACAACCCATAAAAAAGCCTCCTTGATATTAATCTGGAGGCTTTTTTTAATGCAACTTATCTTATTTTTAACAAAAGACGTTGTGGCTCGTTGATTAAGCTTCAATTGCCACTCGCAATTTCTTCATTGCGTTTTTCTCTAGTTGGCGCACACGTTCAGCGGAAACACCATACTGATTCGCCAAATCTTGTAACGTTGCTTTGCTATCATCATCCAACCAGCGGGCGCGGATAATGTGCTGGCTACGCTCATCGAGGCTCGCCAAGGCATTACTCAGTTGGTCGGCAGCGTGATCATCCCAGTTATCTTCTTCGATACCATCAGCAAAATCTGACGCTTTATCTTCGAGATATAACACAGGAGCCAAGCTTGCACTGCTACTTGAGGCGTCTTCATCAGAGGACATATCAAACGCCATATCCTGCGCCGACATGCGAGACTCCATTTCACGAACGTCTTTCTCAGAAACACCCAGTTCGCGAGCAACTAGCTCTACTTCATCTTGGTTAAACCAGCCTAGACGCTTTTTGTTTTTACGCAGGTTAAAGAACAGCTTACGCTGTGCTTTAGTTGTCGCAACCTTCACAATACGCCAGTTACGCAGAACGTATTCGTGAATTTCCGCTTTAATCCAATGGACGGCGAAAGAGACCAGACGTACACCCATTTCTGGGTTGAATCTGCGAACTGCTTTCATCAGGCCAATGTTGCCTTCTTGAATCAGGTCCGCTTGTGGCAGGCCGTATCCAGAGTAATTACGGGCAACGTGTACGACAAAACGAAGGTGCGATAAGATCAGTTGCTTTGCTGCATCCAGATCACCCTGATAATGCAGCTTTTCGCCCAGATCCCGCTCTTCCTCTGCCGTAAGCATTGGATAAGTGTTGGCTGCACGGATATAACCCTCCAGGCTACCTTGAGGAACTAAAGCTAATGCTTGCATTTCGTTGGTCATACCAAACCTCTCGTTAAGAATTCTATTTACAACTTTACTCTCTATGGCGTCGAACCCTATGCCAAATCGACAGCATCTACACTCGCATAGCGAAGGTAAAAATCGTTAGCCGTTTAATGCCTTTCTGCCACAGAAAGGCCTTATTAAGACCGTTAACTGCGTAAGAAGTTCGGATTAATCCCATATTAATGACACAGTGATAATTACACGTTGAGTGTGTCAAAAAAATGACCGAAAAAGCGTATTGAACAGAGGACTAACAGAGAAAATCACCTTCGCCACACATTCAGTGCAACGGAGGTGATTATACCACAATCTGACTATTGGGGCGTAAATCGACGTAAATGTTGTGTGGTTGCAAGACGTGCTGCAACCCAGCCAATCATCGCTGAAATTAGCACCAGAAGCAGGCTCTCTTCCCAGCCCAGTCCTTTTAAACCGAACGTGGTGCCAAACACTTTAGCCACTTGGTCGACAACCGAAGAGAGTTGCCAAACCAAGGCTTGTGATAGCGCCAGAGAGAATGCCGCACCAACTAACCCAAGCAACGCGCCGCCATTCAAAAATGGTCGTAAAATAAAGCCATCGGTAGCACCAATCAGCTTCATGACATTGATCGTGTCCCGGCGGCTGAAAATACTCAGGCGAACACTGTTACCTATCACCAAAAAGACTGCAATAATCATTAAGATTGCAATGATACCGGCGATTTTACCCACTAGCCCTGTCAATGCAGCAAGACGAGCGAACCAGCTATCGTCCATCCGGGCATCTTCGATACCCTCTATCTTCGCGACACGATCTCTTAAGGTGTTCATCGTATCTGAACTTTGGAAATTCAACTTAGGCGTGATAATAGCAACCGCAGGTAACGGGTTCTCTTCGAGCATATCCAGAGCGCCGCCAAAGCCTGACCAGTTACGAAATTCGCCCATCGCCTCATCACGTGAAAGGTAATTCACCTTATCCACGCCATCGAGCTCTTTCAATTGCTTGATAACGTCTTCTGCCGCACCATCATCGAGCGATTTGTCTAGATAGATCGTGAGCTGAGGGGTTGGGTACCACTGAGTTGCCGCCTGATTCACGTTTTTCCACATGATGTAACAAACGCTAGGCAGTGTTAGAGAGATCGCAATCACCATCACCGTCAATAACGTAGCAAACGGCTGGCGGAGCATATCCCGCAAGGTGCTACTCCAAGAATAGCGAAACTGAACCCGCCAACCTCCGCGTAGTGCTTTCGTTTTTTTGGCCGCTTTATCCGACATGATGTGAGTCTCCTGTCATGCGCCCATTATTCAGCGTGAGTACTCGATAGTTTCGGCGTGAGATAAGCGCCATGTCATGCGTTGCCATCAATACCGTGACACCCGCTCGGTTGAATTCTTCAAACAGGCGTAAAATATCTTCGGACAAGTCATCATCCAGATTACCCGTTGGCTCATCGGCAAGCAGTACTGTAGGTTTATTCACCACTGCTCTAGCAATACCAACTCGCTGCTGCTCACCACCAGATAGCTGTATTGGATAGCTTTTCGCCTTATCCAACAACCCCACTTTATCCAGCGCTGCCGATACTCTCCGGCGAATATCTTCCGTGCTCGCACCATTGATAATCAGTGGCATAGCCACGTTGTCATAGACAGTTCTGTCCATTAACAGATGATGATCCTGAAAGATCATGCCGATCTGCCGACGTAAAAAGGGAACTTCACGGTTTTTTAAGCGGCTAATGTCATGCCCGTCGAAAAAAATATGGCCTGCGCTAGGTCGTTCGATACCGCAAATAAGCTTGAGCAGGGTACTTTTCCCTGCTCCAGAGTGACCAGTCAAAAATGCCATTTCAGCCTGACGCAGGTGAAAATCAACGCCCTGTAGTGCCTGTCGTCCGCCTAAATAAGCTTTACTGACCTCTTCAAAACGAATCATCAGTGTTAATCCTCTCGGGCAAAAAGAGCCTCAATAAAATCATCGGCTTTAAAAGGTCGTAAATCTTTGATGCCTTCTCCCACACCGATATAACGAATTGGAATACCAAATTGGTCGGCAACAGCAAAAATAACACCACCTTTCGCGGTTCCGTCCAATTTTGTCAGTGTAATTCCAGTTAGTCCAACTGCTTCATGGAATAACTTAACCTGACTAACAGCATTTTGTCCTGTACTTGCATCGATGGTAAGCATAATTTCATGTGGCGCACTCTCATCTTGCTTCTTCATCACGCGGACAATTTTCTTCAACTCTTCCATCAGGTGAGATTTATTCTGTAATCGCCCTGCGGTATCAGCAAGTAGCACATCGATTTTCCGCGCTTTGGCTGCCTGAATTGCATCATAGATAACAGAAGCCGAATCCGCGCCCGTATGCTGAGCAATGACCGGTATATTATTGCGCTGCCCCCAGACTTGAAGCTGTTCTACGGCTGCGGCACGGAACGTATCCCCAGCAGCCAGCATCACCGATTTGCCTTCAGATTGGAACTGACGAGCCAGTTTACCGATGGTGGTCGTTTTACCAACACCGTTTACCCCAACCATTAGAATAACGCAGGGCTGATGGCCGGAGACATCCAAAGGCTGATCAACAGCACGGAGGATCTCCCCCATCTCATCCTTCAACTTTACATACAGTGCATCGGCATCTTTGAGCTGTTTACGGCTAGCATGCTGGGTTAGCGTGTCGATGATCTTACTGGTGGTGTTCATGCCAACGTCAGCAAGCAGCAGTTGCTCTTCTAGCTCTTCGAACAGCTCATCATCAATCTTCTTACCGCTGAACAGGCCAAAGAAACCCGAACCAAGATTCTGTTTTGTTTTAAGCAGACTGCGTTTTAGGCGTGCAAAGAAGCCCTCTTTTGTCGGCCTCTCCTGCTCTTGCATTGGCTCAGGTTCGTCTTCTGAAAGGGTCTCTTCGTCATACTCTTTCTGACTATCAGCAAATTCATCATGCAGAACTTCATCTTGCAGATGCTCTGTTTCTGCCATGATTTCTGGCGTGATAGTTTCGGTTGGCTCAACGTGTGCAGAGATTGGCTCTGAGTGAATCTCTTCCTGCTCATGGCGGGCAATATGAATGGCGGCATCGTCCATTTGCATACTGGTGCGCTGGTTGTCTTCAACGTCTGCGTCTATTTCAACAACAACAGCCGATGCTTCAGCGTCTTCATGCTTAACACGGGATGAATCAATAGGCTCATCAACGGCAGCATCAATAACTGGCGCTTCATTTACCGTGTGAGTATCCACCACAGGAACACTTTCCACGGCATGTTCTGACACAGCGGTGCTATCCCACTCACCAGGGGTGTCTACCACAGCAGCCGCTGGTGACTCATGCGCGGGGAGCTTATCATCGATATGCTCAGATCCCAGTTGCTCTTCCACAAGCGGCGACTCTGGCAATGTTTCGCCTTGTTGCTCTTTTTGTTGTTCTTTATCCTGGCTGCCTAAACCAAGCCAGGAGAAAAAACCCTTTTTCTTCTTTGCCATTTTGCGATTTCACCCCTCGCTCTCAAATCACGGCCCGCAGATGCAGCTCCAAATATGACGGATACTCACTAGTCTAACACTTTCCCAGATGACGCAACACGCATGACGTTGGGCATTTCGATCCCTATCGCTCACTGCCCTGTCTATAACACACTTATTTTCATTAAAATTGGAATCTCACTTCAAAGATTAGAAGCGATATCGTGATAATACTTATCAGTCATTTCCTGAATGCCCTGTCCCCGCTACAATAGCGGCAATAATGAAGCTTATTTTAGCTACCTTAGTATCCTTAGAAATCCTTAACTACGCATAACATAGCGAATTTTATGGCAAAGAAACCACAGCAAGCACCGGGTCAGATTCGCATTATCGCCGGGCAATGGCGCGGCAGAAAACTCCCTGTACCTAACAGCCCAGGCTTACGCCCAACCACCGATCGCGTGAGAGAAACACTGTTTAACTGGCTTGCACCTATTCTGCACGATGCCAAGTGTTTGGACTGTTTCGCTGGCAGCGGTGCGCTAGGGCTTGAAGCACTGTCCCGCTATGCCTCTAGCGTGGTATTGCTAGAATCTGAGCGCAACGTTGCCCAACAGCTCACTCAAAATATCGCCTTGTTAAAAGCCACTCATGCCAGCGTTATTCAAACCGATACGCTAAATTGGCTCACTCAAAACGGCTCACCTTTTGACGTTATCTTTCTCGATCCCCCCTTTCGTAAGGGCATGATGTTACAAACCATCTCGCTGCTGGAACAAAATGGCTGGCTGGCGAATGAGGCGTGGATTTATGTTGAGGCCGAATCAGAGAGCTCTGCAACAGCGGTACCACCAAATTGGTATCTACACCGAGAAAAAGTCGCCGGACAAGTGGCTTACCGACTATATCGTCGCCAAAACAGTCGTGATAGCAATGTTGTACAAGATAACAATGACGTACAAATGGAAACCGTGGAGGATGGAAATGCTGATTAATCTTGGTCGTTTACTGATGTTAGGCGTTTGGGGATTTTTACTGCTGAATCTGATCCACCCTTTTCCAAAACCGCTGAACATCTTCATGAATATTGCAATGGTATTTATGTGGCTGATGCACGGATTACAGCTGATGATGCTGAAATCGACTCAGCCAAAAGATGCCGAGCCGATAAGCGCCCTACAGCAGCTCCGAATTTTTCTGTTTGGCGTATTTGAGCTGCTGGCTTGGCAGAAAAAACAGAAGCAGGTTAAATAATCTTATTTGCCTTGCTCTGTTTGAATCAACCCTTCTGGCACATAAGAGATAAAACGGGTTCCCTGTACCGTTAGCGTACCTTGGGAGCCTTTATCTATTTGATGATAGGTCTTTTCCGGCAGTTGGAATTTCATCTCGCCACTCCCAATGCGCGGTTTAAAATAGACCTCGTAGGCCATCTCCTCCCCCGCAATAACTTCGCGCTGGCGCGAACGTCGATTAGGTGCGGGAAACTCACGCTTGGCAGTGACTTCCACCAGCATAGTGCGAGGAACTGACACAGCGTTAGCGGCATCTTCGCGGCGTTTATTGATATATCGATGAGTCGCTAATACAGCGATCACCACAACACCGATAACCAAAAGAAGAGGAGGCTTGTTCATAATATTACTTTTTGCCTCCTGGAAAATAAGGAAACGTCATGACGTTATCGCCCAATTCAGAAATTCTAGCACTGCCCCGCTCTGTCACAGCATCAATGCGGATCACTGCATGTAGTGGAATATAGCTATTAGTGACCCCTAAAAACTCGGTTTTTAATTTCTCTGCAGAAGGGTCAACCAACAACGTCGATTGGCTATCAAAAACAAAATCGCCAATCTCAAGAAAACCAAATAGCGCGCTCTGTTTTAGCTCCCGTACATAGAGCTGGTAGTTCTTGCCGTTATTCATAAACTGAATGCGATATAGAAGCTGTGGTTGCTCATTACTCATCATGATTTACGCTTAAATAAGACACTAAGAATGGGCTGTAACATACCATATAATGACACCATAATAAGTGCTCTCTGCTGCAAGAAATGGTCCATGCTTTTTTATAAACAATCCCGCCAATATATTGATTACAGCGAGGCTCTATGGCCCCTGGCCCCTGGCCCCAAAAAAGTGTCCTATCCTTAACAAATCCCATACACTGGATTCAAATATTGCAGACAGAATAAGGATCAATAATGGGTGATATTATTTGGCAATTTCTGGCGCTTTTCTTTTCCGGTTGGCTCTATGTTGATGCCGCTTATCGCGGCCCCCGTTGGCAACGATGGGTATTTAAACCACTGACACTGCTTTTATTATTGGGCTTAGCTTGGAATGCACCAGCAATAGATTCCTTCGGCTATCTCGTTTTAGCTGGGTTAGCCGCGGCACTAATAGCCGATGCCCTTTCCCTGCTATCAGAAGAGCGCTTTATGTACGTTATCGGCGCGCTCTTCATCTCTCATCTTTTATATGCAGTGGCCTTTGCCACACAGCTCAATATCACCTTCTTCTGGCCTCTGCCGCTCATCCTGTTAGCAATTGGCGCTATTGTTTTAGCTATTATTTGGACAAGGCTGGAAGAGTTACGCTGGCCGGTTGCAACCTATCTTGCGATTACGTTAATCATGGTATGGATAGCAGGAGAGTGCTATTACGATCGAGGCTCTTCGTTGGGGTTCTCTCTACTGGCGGGTGCGCTATTGCTGCTTGCGTCAGATATCGTCTGGTTGATTAGCCGATATCGGGTGCCGTTTAAAGCATCCCCTGCGGTCATTGCAGCCTGTTACTTTGCTGGGCACTTTCTGATTGTTCGCGCACTCTATCTTTAATCTTTCTATTCGACTTACCATTAAACTTCTCATTAAATAATGGCGACTTCAGGCGGGTATCGCCGCCTGAAGGGTAACACAGGGTTACTGATCTCCACCCTTACGCAGCAGATAGCGATAAGGCAGTTGTGCAACATCTGACGCCACCAAATCATGCTCCATAAAACGGCAGAAGCCAGGGATATCACGCGTCGTCGCAGGGTCATCAGCAATAATCAGCAGTGTTTCTCCCGCATTCATATGGCGCACCGTTTTACGCAGCATCATAACGGGCTCAGGGCAGCGTAAACCCAAGGCATCCAAGCTCTTATCTGGATTAGAAAACAGGTCGGTCATAGTAATTCTCTATTCTGTGCACGAAATGATTGCGCGGTGATCGTGTGATGACATTAATTTAGCTCAAATGCTGAGCGGTTCTATTTTACGCCTGTCGCTAAGGTGCGCAAGCACCAATGTTGCAGCAAGGTATCGTATAAAGAATCGGCGTTTTTGTTGCGCAATGGCCAGATTTGCCGCTTGGCCTTACGCAACAAACCGAGTATTATCCCGCCCCTATTGCGCGTCTTACCGCTTATGGCAGAGCGCAGGAAAACTGTTTTTTGGGTTCCCTCACCCCAATAACCAAAAAGGCGATAACAATGTTCTCTTTTACTCCGCAACAGCGGATGAGAGCCCTTATCTGGCTCTCGCTGTTTCATATTACGATTATCTCATCCAGTAACTATTTGGTGCAGTTGCCAATCTCTATCTTTGGCTTTCACACCACGTGGGGTGCGTTTACCTTTCCGTTTATTTTTCTGGCCACAGACCTAACTGTCCGTATTTTTGGTGCACCGCTAGCGCGCCGAATTATCCTGTCGGTAATGTTCCCAGCACTGCTGATCTCTTATGTTATTTCCGTTCTGTTCTATCAAGGGGAATGGCAAGGGGTAGCCTCGCTGTCAGAATTCAATCTGTTTGTTGCTCGCATCGCAATAGCCAGCTTTATGGCCTATGTGCTAGGGCAGATATTAGACGTCCACGTCTTTAACCGTCTGCGCCAACTAAAAAGCTGGTGGGTTGCCCCCGCTGCGGCTGCACTATTCGGCAATATCAGCGATACCCTCGCCTTCTTCTTTATTGCCTTCTACAAAAGTAGCGATGCGTTTATGGCAGCAAACTGGGTTGAGATTGCGTTGGTGGATTACTGCTTTAAAGTATTAATCTGCATGGTTTTCTTCCTGCCAATGTATGGCGTTATGCTCAATTTAATACTCAAGCGATTATCCCAGAGTGGCTCCGTTCACCATTTACAGCCCTCTTCACAGCGCTAAAAATGGCTTTTAAGTGCCATTATCAAAACCTGTTGACCATTAACGGTATAACTGGCCTATTATCTAAAACTACGTTACTCATACCGCTTTATTAACCGGTATGAGTCGCTGTTTACGTTCGTTTTTTAATAGGCCTCTTTTTTGATGGCTCTATTCTTTTGATAAAAAGGTATTTATGCGCAATATCGCAAAACTTCTCAGTATAGGTTTATTAACATTGTGTTTAGTGGCTTGTGATAACCAAAGCGACCGTGAATCAATATCAAACCCAAACCAGCCCGTTGTCACACAACACGGGGATAAGGTGACACTACTTAATGGTAAATTTAACTTCACTTTGCCAGCTGGAATGGCGGATCAGAGCAGTAAATTAGAACCGCCTTATAACTCTAAATTTATTTATACCAACAGTACTGGCACGATAAGCGTTATCGCCCTCATCGATTCTGTATCTGAAACACCTCTAGCAGAAAATGCCCAACAGATTATCGAACAACGCAAATCCAGAGATGCCAAGCTAGAAATACTGGATAATAAGGCAATTGAGGTTGATGGCCACACATTCCAACAGTTGGATACAGTAGCGCTGGAAAGTAAAAGCCGAGTTCTCTCCACCATTATCTTAGGCTATATCGCAGATAAAAAATTAACGGTTCAAATCTCTGCGCCCGCAGATGATCTTCCTGCCGCACAAAAAGTTACCAACGATATTATTGCCTCATTTGAAATAGAGTAATGACCGGGAAAAAACGGCGGACAGGCAAAAATCCCAGGCTATCGGGGCACTATCACTGCCGAAGAGATCAAAGCGCATTTTTCACGCTAACCTCTCATCAGGCAAGCGCCTGAGCTAATAACGTTATGGGATGTTCGCACCGCTTGGTTGTGGACATCTCAATCTGCCATTTGCAGGTTTCGCAATCTGTTACTACTAAATCCACACCGCTCGTTTCTATCTGCTCAAATAGCCCAGCACCAATACGCTGCGATACCTCATAGTTCTCTTTTTTGAAACCGTAAGTCCCTGCAATACCACAGCATTGAGACTCTAGGACAATCACTTCCAGCCCCGGAATTCTTCTCAGCAGGTCCAGCGTATACATTGACCATCCCATTTTCTCCATATGGCATGGCGTATGGTAGGCGACTTTTAGCCTCAGAGGTTTCAGAGACAGCGTCTTTCCATTTTCGAGTAAACGATATAAATAGCGTGTCATCAGCTCAATGTTCGGGCGGATAAGCGACGTATCCACATCGAGTATATTCGGGTACTCATCACGCAAGGTAAACGTACAGGTTGATGAGGTAGACACAACGGTTAGGCCTTTTTCGACAACCATCTCCGTTAGAGAATCCGTGTTGGCTCTAGCCTGCTTTTTCGCCCGTTTGATAAAACCATTAGCAATTAATGGCACACCACAGCACTTCTCTCGTTTTAGAAGCTGAACGCCAATACCTAATCCGTTGAATACGCGGATGACATCCTTGCCCAATTGAGGATTGTTGTAATTCACATAGCAACCGTGAAAGAAGGCGACTTGTTCACTAAACACAGCCTGTGCTGCCTGCTGCTTACGATACCAATGTCGGAAAGAGCCAAACGAATACATCGGTAGCCTGCGCCGATGGTCGATTTTTAACGTGCTATCCAGCAATTTTTTCACGGGCTTTAGCCCAGTAATCGTATTCACTAAAGGCGCAAATGGCGTCGACAAACTCCCCATCATGTCGGTATGAGCAAGGATCATGTCCCTCATTGTGGGTTTATTCTTACTGTAATTGGCGCGGGCACGCTGGATGATATCGCCAATATGGACATCCGATGGGCAGGCAACCTCGCAGCGCTTGCAGTTGGTGCAATACTTTAATGCTTCATCAAACAAGCTGGGGTCTTTAAGCCTCAGCCGTTCGCCATCTGGGCCAGCCTGTTTTGGGCCGGGATAATCAGAGTTAGCTTTCACCACGGGGCAATATGTTGTACATGCCGTGCATTTGATGCAGCTTTCAAAATCGTTTCTTTGCATTGAATGTTCAACCGGTTTATTCATGCTCATAACCTGCTCCTTGTCTTGCAAGAATAAACTCTGCAACAGCCAACGCACTCACCAATGAGACACCGGCGCCGCAACCCTGAAAGAGGGGATCATAGCCACCCAGCACCGAGCCTATCGCATAGACATCATTAACCCTCTGCCCTTGGCGCATCACTCTTAAATAGGCATCGGTTTTTACACCAAACTGTAAATAAGGCTGCGGTGAAAACATCCCTGAGCTCACCCATTTCTCCCGTTCTGTTTCGGCTAATAAATCCAAGCCGAACACCGGCTCACGAATACAACCTCTATCCGCTACTAGCCCTTTACTGAAGAAACTGCCGCTCGCCAATACGACCTGCTGCGCCCGTAAGGCAATATCCGTATGGTTGCGCGTATATAACAGCCAGCCTTTATCCTTCTCCATTTTGGTCCGAAGAACGATATCACCAGGGATGATGACGCCACCAAGATTCTGGAAACGCTTAGCGAGCAGGTTATTCATTCTTAGGCCTAAAACCGAAGGCGGCAGCGTCGGCAGAATCATCAATGGTAGTCTTAACTTCTCGGCTAATCGTTTATACAGATCTGGATCGTCCAAACCGAAACAGGCGGGGAAAATCAACGCATCATGTTCACCGGATAACTGATTAAGCTCATCCGCTAACCGTTGGCAGTGCTCTGGCTTATCCAGAACCCTCGCGATATTCACGGCCCGAAACTCACTTAGGTTAGTACGAATTTGATCCAGCATAGGCAAATGCAGATAGGCTGTTGATGCAGAGATACCCTGTTGCAACAGGGCATCAACTACCAGCTGTGGCTGAAAATCCATAAATCCTTCAATACCAACAATAAGGGGCTTATCGCCCCGTTGATATCCTGAGAGGGGACTGGTTGGGATTTCCGGCGGGCTTAACCACGTTGCCTTTTGTATCCCCAGCGGGGTCATACGCAGATGATTTTCATTGGCATGACCAAATAGCGCTATACCGCTACGTTGCAACAAGCCTTCTGCTTCTTCAACCCAGCGGGTCACATTCTCTTTTCCCAGTAGGCTATAAGGGTGCTGCGGAGCCTGCTGGCTTAATGCGGCGAGCGCATTAATCGGCCGGTTTACCGCCGTACCATCGGGGAGAACGTTAAGTAAATCTAATGAACCTGACGAAAAATGAAGCGCATTCTGCCCTGCGCTAACAATGGCACACTGTCTGCCTTGTTCAGATAACCGAATACCACAGCTCAAACCGGCTAAACCACCGCCCACAATGATGGTATCAAACCTCATTCTGTCTCTCCTGATTAGCTATATTTTCGGATTGCGCCGCTTCCAATGATGAATTCAATCCACATAGCCCTTGATAGACCCAACTTGTAAATTCACTCTCTCGCAGCGCATCCCCCCATGCGATAGGGCGAACCCCCTTCCAGCGCTCATCCATAAAACGGGACAGATGAGATAACGCTTGCATTGGCTCTGTCACCTGAAAACGCGTTAGCAACTCTGCGGCACGGCAGGCGCATAATTCCCCCTGGCACGTCCCCATTCCTACTCGTGTCCTACGGCGTAAATCCGTCAGTGAGTTCACATTAAGTGACTCTGCCGCATAGCGAACTTCACCGGCGCTCACCGCTTCACATTCACACACCAAACTATTGTCCAGACGCTCATTAGCAATCAGCCTGTCGGCTCTATCGCCGTGGCGATAAATAGCTGAACCACGAATTGTTGGTGGTAAGGAGATCACTTTATGCACCGTCTCTTCAGCCGAGTGTTGGGAGCCGGGCAGAGCGGTGCTAGCAGTAGAGCACTCGACTCGATGCCCCAACTTTTCACAAATTTTGTCCGTGGCTTTTTCTGCCATGAGCCGATACGTCATCAGCTTGCCACCGGTGATGGTAATAAACCCCTCTAGCCCATCTCGCTCTGCGTGATCCATGAGTACGATACCCCTGCTCACACTGCGCCCCGATGGGTCGCTATCGGAGGCCACTAATGGCCGAACACCTGCATAAGCCCGCAGAATGCGGGTTTTCCCCAATATAGGGGACAATTTTTCGCCTTCGCGGATAAGAATATCTACCTCATCTGATGTCACTGAGGTGTTATCTATCTGGTCATAATCAATATGTGTAGATGTGGTTCCAATAAGCGAAATGGTATCTCCCGGAACCAGAATATCGGCGTCTGACGGCTTACGGCAGCGGTTCACGACCATGTTGTTGATACGATGCCCCAAGATAAGCAGCGCGCCTTTCGCCGGAAACATGCGAATGCTGAGATCGGCATACTCAGCAATGTGTTGCCCCCAAATGCCTGCGGCATTCACCACCACCGGAGCCATCATGGTCTGCATCTGATTATTTTTATGGTCAAAAGCGTGAACACCCACGATGCGCTCATTTTCACGGACTAACCCCATCACTTCGTGGTAAGTCAGCACAACAGCACCGTGCTCTTTAGCATCCAGCATATTCGCAGCCGTGAGGCGGAAGGGATCGATGGTGCCATCAGGGACACGCACTGCACCGATCAACGCTGGGTTTACCGCAGGTTCTAAGCGAAGGGCATATTCAGGATCTAGCCGTTCAGCCTGAATTCCCGCAGAGAGGCAAGCATCAATAAACCCTTGTTGGTAGGAGAGATCATCTTCAGGTAGCGTAATAAACAGGCCATTACAGGGTTCTATACAGTGCCGAGCAATCCGTTTCAGGATTTGGTTTTCCTGTATGCACTCTTGAGCTGATTCATGATCGGTTACCGCATAACGTGCTCCACTATGAAGCAAGCCATGATTGCGCCCCGTCGCCCCCGTTGCGATGTCGTAACGCTCAAGCAGCACACAACGCAACCCGCGACGAGAACAATCCCTGGCAATACCCGCACCGGTGGCACCACCACCAATAATAATGACGTCGGTTTCAAAGGTTGGGAGGCTTGCCATACATTTATCCACTCAGCTGTGATTTATCCTTTATTCACGCATAAAAGACTCGCTCAATGTTTGATAAAGAACAATATCGAAACAGATATCATCACTCTTAGTCAGGTTAACTGTTCCAATGTGATATTTATCACATTAAAAAACATAATTAGTCGCTCAATAACACACAAAATTGACGACATTTTCATTCAATTAATAAAAAATAAACATTTGTGTGTGATTAATCACAGTCAAAAGAAGCGTTATGCATTACTATTCGCGCGAAAACGAACAAAAAAAAGATTAGATCGCATTCATTTGTATAAAAAGACAATTTCATGCACCAAGATAACGGAGAACCCCATGCTAGGTATTTTTAAACCAGCACCACACAAACCACTGGTCGAAAATGAAAAGATTGATCCGCTATATCGAAAATTACGATGGCAGATTTTCTTCGGAATATTTTTTGGTTACGCAGCTTACTATTTAGTCCGCAAAAACTTTGCTTTGGCATTTCCTGATTTAATTGAACAGGGATATACCAAAGCGGAGCTAGGCTTTGCTCTTTCTGCTATATCAATAGCATACGGGATATCAAAGTTCCTGATGGGGTCTGTTTCTGATAGGGCAAACCCACGCTATTTCCTTCCTGCGGGTCTTATCGCGGCATCTTGCGTGATGCTGCTGATGGGCTTTGTGCCTTGGGCTACGTCTAGCGTCAAAATCATGTTTATCCTGCTGTTTGTCTGTGGCTGGTTTCAGGGAATGGGCTGGCCGCCGTGCGGAAGAACGATGGTGCACTGGTGGTCTAAAAAGGAGCGAGGTGGTGTCGTTTCCGTTTGGAACTGCGCCCATAACGTAGGCGGCGGCCTGCCCGCACCACTCATGTTACTGGGGATCACACTGTTTAATGACTGGCATGCTGCATTTTATATGCCTGCATTTCTCGCCATCTTAATCGCTATCTTCGCCTTCATCACGATGCGCGATACACCACAATCCTGTGGTTTACCGCCTATTGAAGCTTATAAAAACGATTATCCCGATGAGTACACAGAGAAAAGTGAAGAAGAGCTGACCGCAAAACAGATTTTTGTTCAATATATATTGAAAAACAAACTGTTATGGTACATCGCCTTCGCCAACGTGTTTGTTTATCTGCTACGTTACGGCATTTTGGACTGGTCACCTACCTATCTAAAAGAGGTGAAACACTTCACGCTTAGCGGGTCATCTTGGGGCTATTTCTTGTATGAGTACGCAGGGATACCTGGCACTCTGCTATGTGGTTGGATGTCTGATAAGGTCTTTAAAGGCAACCGAGGGGCAACCGGCGTCTTCTTTATGATTCTTGTGACCATCGCAACAACCGTGTACTGGATGAACCCAGCAGGCAACCCGACCGTCGATATCATCTGCTTGATCACGATTGGCTTCCTGATTTATGGCCCTGTGATGCTGATTGGCTTACACGCATTAGAGTTAGCGCCGAAAAAAGCAGCAGGAACCGCAGCTGGGTTCACTGGGTTATTCGGCTATCTTGGCGGTTCATTCGCAGCCAGTGCCATTATCGGTAAAACCGTTGATGTCTTCGGCTGGGATGGCGGGTTCCTCGTTATGATCATCGGTGGGCTGTTAGCCGTTGCGTTGCTGTTACTCACCATGCTCAGCGAGCGTAAACATCATGCAGAGATTTTGGCAAATCGCCAAACTAAGCTAGATAGCCATTAACAGATCTGCTGTGTCATAAAGCTGTCACTTTTAGGCCGTATCGTCTTCTCGGTACGGCCTTTATCACGTTGATCATATTGACACATTGATTACATCTACCTTGAGGTAATTTTCGCATGAAGCACACGTTCAAAGCTCTACTCACAGGTTTGATTCTAACCACCGCAACACTCAGTACTGCTCAAGCTACAGATAAAGTTGTCATCGCCCACCGTGGCGCCAGCGGCTATCTTCCTGAACATACTCTGCCTGCAAAAGCGATGGCGTATGCACAGGGCGCTGATTACCTTGAACAAGACTTGGTCATGACCAAAGATGACGAACTTATTGTTCTGCATGACCATTATTTAGATCGTGTAACCGATGTCGCACAGAGATTCCCCGACCGCGCCCGTAAAGACGGCCGGTTCTACGCTATCGATTTCACCTTGCCGGAAATCAAGTCACTGCGTTTTACCGAAGGTTTTGACATTGAAAAGGGTGTACAAGTACAAAGCTACCCTAAACGCTTCCCTATGTGGAAATCAGACTTTCGCATTCATACTTTCGCAGAGGAAATTGAATTAGTACAAGGAATGAACCAGTCGACGGGCAAAAAGATAGGCATCTACCCTGAAATCAAAGCCCCATGGTTCCACCTCAATGAAGGCAAAGATATCAGCCGAAAAGTATTAGAGACGCTTAAAAAGTATGGCTACACCAGCAAAAGCGACCTCGTTTATCTACAATGCTTCGATTTTAACGAACTAAAACGCATTAATGAGCTAGAGGCTGAGATGGGCTTAGACCTGAAGCTAGTCCAGCTTATCGCCTACACGGATTGGGAAGAAACCTTCGAAAAACAAGCTGATGGAACCCTAGTCAATTACAGCTACGAATGGATGTTCCAACCTGGTGCAATGGAAAAGATCTCCAAATACGCTGACGGCATCGGCCCTGATTACCATATGCTCATCGACGCCAAATCCACCCCTAACAACATCAGCCTAACACCGATGATGCAAGATGCCGTCGCTAACGGACTCACCGTACATCCTTTCACCGTCCGCGTTGATAAATTGCCGGAGTACGCGACTGACGTTAACCAGCTCTATGACATCCTCTACAAGCAATTAAACATAGACGGCGTTTTCACTGACTTCCCAGATACCGCCATCTCGTATCTAGAAGAACATAAATTAAGAAAGGCCAACAAGTAATCAGATAATGCTTATCACTCAATGTGATAAGCATAAAAAGCCCTTCTTTCTACCGCATAATAACGAGTATCACACATCGCGCCGAAGTATCGATTAAGGCGCATCAAGCCAAGGATGGCTCCCACCAAAACACAAAAACTCACTCCCCAATATCCCCAAAACAGAAGAATACCAACCACCACCACCAAAAAACATAAGCCCGCAATCATGACCACATCCCCTAACGAGCATCAAAAATTGCGCCGAGGCTTCTCCGAAGATAGGGGCAATCTCGCAGGACGCGCGATTGAGGTGGGCATGAGCCATGGATGGCGAATCCCGCCGACCCGCAATCGCAGGAGATGCCGAGGGAAGTTGCGAAGCAACCGCAATTTTGCGTCCAGATAACACCCAAACAGCGGGATTCCAAAGGGGTTCCGCAACCCCTTTGGTCGGGAGCGGGTACAAGCGCTATATGAAACCACGAAGCTAAATCGCTACCGAAACCTTCCACCAAATCAAACAAACACCACCAAAACAACACCCCCACCCCAACATATGCCCCTAATCCCAACCAAAAATCTGCTAATGTCCCCCAATACAAAAAAACATAGCAAGAGGACGTTATGACGCTCAAGGATCAGCTTCACCCTTCTTTAGTCGCCCTAGACGGCGGTATCAATTTTCGTGATATGGGCGGCAACCGCGCTGCCGATGGCCGCTTAATCAAACCCGGTTATCTCTTCCGCTCCGGCGCACTCGATCAATTAACCGATGCCGATTGCCACCGACTAAACACACTCGCCATCGTCAATATCCTCGATTATCGCGATCCAGACGAGGTACAACAAAAGCCCGATGTCGTCTGGGCTGGCGCTAACTACATTCACGTCCCTGCCAACCCACTCAGCGACAAAGTTAACGGCAACCTAGAAAAACTCACCAGCAACGATAACAATCTGCGCGCATTCAATGGGCGAGAATTTATGTTAGAGCTCTACCGTCTCCTGCCCTTTAACAATCCGGCTTATCGACGGTTAGCAAGCCTGCTTGAAGCCCCAGCAGAAGGCGGCCTTGTCCAACACTGCGCCGTAGGCAAAGATAGAACAGGCGTAGGCTCCGCACTGATCCTCTTCGCATTAGGTGCCGATAAGAACACCGTTATGGAGGATTATCTGCTCACCGAAATGACACTAGCCCCTTTCCGCCAGAAAATGCTCACGCAACTGTCTCAAAAGCTGGATGAGCACGCGCTTGAGCAGTTTGGCTATGTTATGTCAGCACGGGAGGAGTTTTTATCGACGGCGTTATCCGTCATCGAAGAGCGCTACGGCTCAACGGATAACTGGCTGGAGCAGGAGTTTTCATTAACGAGCCAGCGGCGAGAAGCGCTATACGCCCGTTATCTGGCTGAATAAGCCAAGATCACATCATAAAAAAGCGGGAGCGATAACGGTAT
>DF158886.1:61887-92552 GCA_000307305.1 Enterobacteriaceae bacterium B14 | reverse complement strand
AGCGATAACAGTATCGCTCCCGCTTTTTTTATCAGGCATTCATTACGCCAGAATACGCAGCATACGACGTAGCGGCTCTGCAGCTCCCCACAGAAGCTGATCGCCTACAGTGAAGGCAGAGAGATACTCCGGGCCCATATTGAGTTTACGCAGGCGGCCTACCGGTGTGCTCAATGTACCCGTTACCGCAGCTGGTGTAAGTTCACGCATAGTGATGTCGCGGTCATTCGGTACCACTTTCACCCACTCGTTATGCGATGCCAGCAGTTGCTCTACTTCTGCCAGAGGAATGTCTTTCTTCAGCTTTAGCGTAAATGCTTGGCTATGGCATCGCAGCGCGCCGACACGAACACACAAACCATCAACAGGAATAATCTGCTGACTATTTAGAATTTTGTTGGTTTCAGCCTGCCCCTTCCACTCTTCGCGGCTTTGACCGTTGTCGAGCTGTTTATCGATCCAAGGGATTAAGCTGCCTGCTAATGGCACACCAAAGTTATCCGTTGGCAAGGTGCCACTACGGGAAAGCGCAGTCACCTTACGCTCGATATCTAGAATCGCAGAGGCAGGGTTTTGCAGCTCTTTTGCTACATCGGCGTGCAACATGCCCATTTGGGTAAGCAGTTCACGCATATGTCGTGCGCCGCTACCAGATGCTGCCTGATAAGTAGCAACCGATGCCCACTCCACCAGATTATTTGTAAAGAGGCCACCTAACGACATCAGCATTAAGCTAACGGTACAGTTACCACCCGCGAACGTTTTGATACCGCGATTCAGGCCATCTAGAATCACATTCTGGTTTACAGGGTCGAGAATAATGATCGCATCATCTTCCATACGCAGTGTAGAGGCCGCATCGATCCAATACCCCTGCCAACCACTTTCTCTCAACTTTGGATAGATATCATTGGTATAATCACCGCCTTGGCAGGTGATGATGATATCCAGCGCACGTAAAGCGTCGATATCGTAAGCGTCTTGCAGCGTACCCGACTGCCCTGCAAAAGCAGGTGCTGCTTGTCCATGTTGTGAAGTAGAGAAAAATACAGGGCGAATCGCGTCAAAGTCGCGCTCTTCAATCATGCGTTGCATGAGAACCGAGCCAACCATACCGCGCCAACCGATAAATCCAACGTTTTTCATTTTAATAGTCCCGCCTTGGAGGATGCGTAGCGATAATATAGAGTCTGCCTAATTGAAGCAGAAATTTAGAGTCTATCCCAACATGTCATTCTGTTTGTTGGCTTGTTGGCTTGTTGGCTTGTTGGCTTGTTGGCTTGTTGGCTTGTTGGGATGAACTCTAATAAAACTCATTTTATACCCTAAATAATTCGAGTTGCAGGACAGTGAGCGAACGCAGCCAACGCATCTGCAACTTGAAGTCTGACGGGTATAAACACCTTACAAAATGCTCACGTATGCGCAAGTAAATTTATCTTATTATACTCGGCCCCTAAGCAGTAATGCTAATGAGAGGCCATTTTTACACTGAGGATGTAATGACAGAGATGATCTCGGCAACGGTGTTGCTCTTTTTAATCATGGACCCGCTAGGCAATTTGCCTATCTTTATGTCGGTATTGAAGCATTTAGAACCGAAACGCAGGCGGGTTGTCCTGATTCGAGAAATGCTTATCGCCTTGGCCCTAATGTTGATCTTTCTGTTTGTTGGGGAGCATATTCTGGCGTTCTTGAACCTGAGAACGGAAACCGTATCAATTTCAGGTGGCGTCATTCTCTTTTTGATTGCGTTGCGGATGATATTTCCTGCTCATGGGGGTAACAGTGGCAATGATACCGCTGTGGGTGATGAGCCTTTTCTCGTCCCTCTCGCCATCCCTTTGGTTGCTGGGCCTTCGATTCTGGCGGCGTTAATGCTGCTATCTCACCAATACCCTAACCAGTTGGGCGGTTTAACACTGGCGTTGGTGGCCGCATGGGGTATTTCGGTAATTATCCTCATGCAATCAAACCTTTTCCTACGGTTGCTTGGGGATAAAGGTGTAAGTGCGCTAGAGCGGTTGATGGGGCTAATTTTGGTGATGCTTGCCATCCAGATGTTCCTAGATGGCGTAAGAGCTTATTTGGCGCTATAAGCCAAAAAGCTAGCCTTTATGTGCCGTGGCTAACAGAACACCGACCAAAATAAATAAACTCCCGAAGATGCGGTTTAACAACTGCATCTGTCGCGGCGCTTTTATCCACTTCGCAATATGGGTTGCCAGCGTGGTGTAACCGAGCATCACCACAATATCAACGACCACCGACGTTACACCCAACACCAGATATTGCGGCGCTAATGGCTGGTTGGCAATAATAAACTGTGGAAAGAGCGCCGCCAGAAATACGATGCTTTTGGGGTTAGTAAGGTTAACGAACATGGCTCGCTTAAACAGATGTAATCTCGAACTTTGATTGGCGACAGTACGCAAATCTAATGAGCCAGCGGCTCTCCACTGCTGGATACCTAGCCAAATCAGATAAATCACCCCTAGCCACTTCAACACATTAAATGCCAGCAGCGACTGAGAAAAAAGCGCGCCTAATCCAATCCCGACGAGAATAATTTGTAGGCTTAACCCCGTTTGCAGCCCTGCAATCGACGCTACTGCGCCCCGAAAACCATAGGCAATCGATGTGCTCATTGTATTTATCGCCCCAGAACCGGGGGAAAGGCTAAGTATTATGGTTGTGACCAAATAAGTTAACCACCAATCCAGTGTCATTTTCGTGATGTCCTTTGTTCTATTGCTCTTCTTGCATGGTGAGTTGATATCCTTTACTCACTGTCCTTTATTATTTTTAAATCTACTGGTTTTGAAATCTATTTGTTTTTTAAAACCTTTTGGAGATATCGCACCGATAGATAACACAATACGTGAATATCGACTAAGGTGTGAATATAAAATATTTTTCCTGCTGAATGTATCTAATTGAAATACGGAGAGTAAGCGCCACTATGTCACTCATCAAGAATGAATGGCTCGATCGAGAAGCGCAATTTTCCGCTTTCGCGACTGGCCCCCTGCTTACTTTCTGGCAGACACGGCTAGAAGGTGGCTTTACAGGCGTCGATGGCTTACCCATCCGCTACGTTGCGTTTCGCCATCCACAGCATCAGAAAGTGATGATTATTGTCTCTGGCCGTATCGAATGCTACGTGAAGTATCAGGAGCTCGTCTATGACCTATACCACAGTGGCTATGATGTGTTGATGATGGACCACCGAGGACAAGGCTTTTCTGGCCGATTGCTAGAAGACACTAACCGTGGGCACGTTATCCATTTTGATGATTATGTCGATGACTTAGCGACGTTTATTCATGACATTGTTCAACCATCACGTTATCTGCACGCTCATGCCATTGCCCATTCAATGGGGGGGACGGTGCTATCCCTGCTGTTAGCTCGCGAGCCAAAGATAATTGATGCCGCCGTGCTCGCCTCTCCGATGGTGGGGATAAAACTCCCACTTCCCTATTGGATGGCGAAGAAGATACTTGATCGTGTTGAGCCTCACCCACGCTGGCACAATCACTATGCCCCAGGAACGGGGTTCTGGCGTCCCTTACCTTTTGTGATTAACCAACTGACTCATAGCCGAGTTCGCTACCAGCGATTTTTGCGTTTTTATGCCGATATGCCGACTATCCGCGTTGGTGGCCCAACTTACCATTGGGTGCGGGAAAGCATGCTTGCAGGTGAACGAATGATCGCCTCTGCCGCCGCTATCACCACGCCAATATTGCTCTTACAGGCGAGTGAGGATAGGGTAGTTGAAAACCGAGCGCAAATGCTCTTTAGCCAAGCTATGGATTTGGCAAATCATCCGCTTGAAGGCGGCGCACCTAAGATCGTTGAGGGCGCGCGCCATGAGCTCTTTTTTGAACGTGATGCCATACGTGTTGGCGTATTACGTGATGTACTCTATTTTTTATCACAGCATTAAGAATCATTCTTCAGAGGTTAGAACTTACCGCTATGTATCACGTTGTCGCATCAGATTTAGATGGCACATTACTGCTGCCAGACCATACGTTGTCTCCTTTCACGAAAGAGACGCTCAGTTTATTAACCCATCAAGGGGTTCACTTCATTTTTGCTACCGGACGCCACCACATTGATGTGGGCCAGATCCGTGACAATCTGAATATCAGTGCTTTTATGATCACCTCTAATGGCGCCAGAGTACACAACACACAAGGTGAGCTGATTTTTAGCCATAATTTGGAAGAGGAGATCGCGGCCTATCTGACTAGCACCGTGTTCAATGATGCTGATATCACCACTCACATTTATCGTAATGATGACTGGTATGTCTGCCGTGATTGCCCTGAAGAAGTGGAGTTCTTCCAAGAGTCAGTCTTTCACTATCACCTCTATCAACCAGATACCGTACCGCTAGATGGCGTTGCTAAGGTCTTTTTTACCTGCGACGACCACGAACGCCTGCTAGTACTAGAAGAGGCTATCAATTCCCATTGGGGCGACAGAGTGAATGTCAGCTTCTCATTCCCAACCTGCCTTGAAGTAATGGCGGGTGGCGTATCGAAAGGCCACGCTCTGGAAGAGGTAGTAAAACTATTAGGCTATACGTTAAAAGATTGCGTTGCGTTTGGTGACGGAATGAATGATATGGAAATGCTGGAGATGTCAGGCAAAGGCTTGATTATGCGCGATGCACACCAACGCCTGAAAGACCGTTTGCCAGAGTTAGAAGTGATAGGCAGTAATGCGGATAATGCAGTTGCGCATTATTTGCGAGGGATGTTTCTGTAAGGAGCAAGGTTCCAAATCATGGAAATAACCTCCCGTATTTATCCTGAATCACTTGCTTATGCAAGTGATTCACATTATATCCATCATTCTGTAACCCGAATGATTTTTGGTGAATCGCATTGTTATTTATATATTCCATTTGAATTGTTTTAATATCAAATTTAAGTGATAACAGTATCAATTTGATTCTTTTTATCATTAAGAATGAATAAAAATATGATATTTATTATTTTCATCACCCATTAATTAAGAAAAATATATTTTATTTGTGGGGCGGTTCAAATTTATCAACACCTTTTCCCTCATCTTTTATTAAATCGCATTAATTGCATAAAAATTGCACATCATTATCAAACGATAACTCTCTATAACAATATAAATATACTCATCACACTGTAAATATAATGACTTTGGGTATAAGCATTTTCATTTCAATAACATATTTATTTTTTATTTCATAGGAATCTATACCATGAAATGTATTCACCACACCAGATGGCTACTTGTGTCATTCCCTTTATTTTTCCCTGCTATCGCAGCCTCTGCCGACTGGAGTAGTAACTCTGTTAGCTATCGTTACGGTAATCACTTCACCGAGCCAGGAAATAAGAAGGAGATCGGTAAACATATTCTCCAATTTACTCATACTAATGGCTATGCGTATGGACAGCACTTTTTAAATGTAGATGCCCTACTCTCAGATAAAAATGATCCGGCTAATAATAGTAATAGTGGTGCACAAGAAGTTTATATAATTTATAACCATCAACTTTCTCTAAGTAAAACGACAGGGTACGATTTTTCTTTCGGCCCCATTAAAGATGTTGCGATACTTACAGGGTTTGACCTTAATACAAAAAATACGGCATTTGCACCACGAGCCAGAAAAATAATAGCGGGAACCACGTTTAAGTTTGATGTACCAAAAGGATTTTTGGATTTTAGTGTTCTGTATTACAAAGAGTGGAACCATAATGGAATTAATACAGCGAGAGATCATGACCTAAATTTTGATAGCACTTATAGATTGGCCTTAAATTGGTCATTGCCTCTGCCTTTTGAAACTATCCCAGTCAGTTTTGATGGCTTTTTGAACCACACTGGCAAGAAAGGGAAAGATGGGTTTGGTATACAAACCAAAGCCGAAACACAAACAGATATGTTTCTTATGGTCGATATGGGACAAATACTGTTTTCCACACCGCAAACATTCAAAATTGGTCCTGGCTATCAATATTGGCATAATAAATTTGGCGGTAGCGCACCGTCAGAAGGCACGAAAACCAGTACAGCCATGATAAAAGCGACCTACATCTTCTGAATGTACTGAGATCAATTCACCGTGGAAGCCAGAGCAAGCGGCTTCCACCTACTCCACTCATAAAAATAAACTTATTTTTAACAAAATTGCAAAAAATGCTTACTCATAAAACAAGTTATAGTAAAACTATGTATACCCGCCTACCTGCTACTTGAATGATTTTGGGGAGAACTTGTCGCCCCCTTTTCAATATGGAGAGTAAGAGTGAAAAACGAAGAATCGCAGACGACCAAAAACAGTAACGACCCACGTTTTGCCGCTGCTGTGCAACCGATCACCTCCTCGACTATTCATACTGATAGAGAAGGGCTGATTTGTGGGCCAACCACGGTGCCTTCCCAAGGAGACAATTTACCCGCCTACGTTGCCAAACCAGAAAAACATGCGCAGCCAATGCCTGTCATTCTCGTGGTGCAGGAAATCTTTGGCGTGCATGAGCATATTCAAGATCTTTGCCGTCGGCTCGCACACCAAGGCTATCTGGCAATCGCCCCAGAGTTATACTTCCGTCAGGGTGAGCCGCAGCAATACGAATCCATTAGCGACCTGCTAGAACAGATTGTTACCAAAGTGCCTGACCGTCAGGTATTGTCCGATCTTGACCATACTGCTCATTGGGCGATGCAGCACGGTGGTGACCCTGCACGTTTAGGTATTACTGGCTTTTGCTGGGGTGGCAGAATCTCTTGGTTATACGCAGCACATAATCCACAGCTCAAAGCGGCTGTTGCGTGGTATGGGAAGTTTACCGCCGATAAAACACTCACCTCGCCTCAACATCCGGTCGATATCGCAGCCCAACTTACAGCACCTGTGCTAGGGCTGTATGGTGCAAAGGATAAGAGCATTCCGCAAGATAGCGTAGAACTGATGAGGCAGGCATTGAGAGCGGCAAATTCTGACTCGGAAATTATTGTTTATCCTGATGCAGGCCACGCCTTTAATGCCGATTACCGCCCGAACTATCATGCTGAAAGCGCGGTTGATGGCTGGAAAAGAATGCTGAACTGGTTCAAGACGCACGGGGTTTGCTAGTAAGGTACTGAAGGCGATGGGGAGCAGAAACATCGCTGCTCCCTTCTCTATTCACTCACTGATATGAGTAAATTGAAGTGACGAAGCAGCTTACGTTTTTTAGATATATTCGCGGGTCACATTTTCCCATTGGGTGACATTAGGAACAATGTTGTTCATATACTCAGTAAAGAAAGCGATCGCCTCCTGCCCCTTATCGGTCGTATAACGATAGTGTTTAAACTCTTTCTTGCCGAGCATAAACCGGATTTCTAGAATATAGCCGTCGTTATAGGCAGCCTGTAAATAGATGCTGTTCTCTAGAGGTGTTTTAGGGGATAACACCACGAAGTTATTGTAGTTATCGCCATAGAGCGCAGTAATTGACTCAGCCAATACGTCAGCGTTGAGTTGCTCACCGGTTATCACCGTACCACTACGATCCATTTCGAAATCATTCATCATTTTGTGTCTTCTGCGATACTGAAAGCGACATTCAGCCATAATCCCAGCAATATCGCTATGACTTTATACTTATCTTACTTTTTATGGTTGTTTATGGTTAGTCACTGTTGCAGGTAAAGCGATATCATTCATCGCACAACCCCCCATACCCTCAACGGTAATATCTCTATTACAGAATGTAATTATCAATTAAAAATGATGACTCACTCACCACACAAAATGTTTATCTTCTATGCTTTAAAACAGAGTTTAATCAGCGGCACTTCTTTAAAGGTTAATGCATGATATTTAAACATCGACGCATCGCTATTTTTACCGTTCTTTTATTAGGACTTACATCTAATATGGCTATTGCTAGCCGTTCAAATGACGTGTCAGATGAGTTTCCAAAAGAGCTACAGATTCTAGGATTACATAAAGGAATGACTTACTCGGATGCTAAAGAGACGTTATTAAATAATCACTGGGATATATCAACGACAGAAGCCTCCGATATCGTCTTTCAGAAGGATTTCCCTGAGGTATCCTGTAGCTCAACCTCTAATACCTTATGCTCCACAGGGTTTTATAAGAACGATAACAGCTATAACGTGACTCTAAAGCAAGATGGTCAGAGATTAGTGGTTGAGAGCATATATTGATAACCTCTTATTTACAGAGTCTCGATTTATACTGAACATTAAATAGATTTTTCCTAAATATTTACCGAGCGCTATTATTCAATTAACTTTATTTAATATAATTAACCTCCATTTTCTTTTGCCCAGTATTATCAAGCATTAAATATCTTTGCATTTAATGACATATTTTTATTCTAACCTTACTATCATTAATCTCTATTTTTGATTATGGTAAGCTAACATCTTCAAAGTATGAAGAGTAAAAACGAACAAGCGGGTCCTATGACAAACAGACTTCTTACTTATATTGCCCCAGCGCTATTCTGCTTTTCTCTTTCAGGTGCAGCGCTTTCTAGCCAAGCTGGCACTGAACTGGAGTTATTTCCTGAAGAGCTATACTCACTCGGAATAAAAGCGGGTGTCACCTACCCTGAAGCCAAACGCTTACTGCAAGCTAACGGCTGGAGTATTGAAGATACTTACGCAGAAGAATCTGTACCAAATAGCGAATTCCCAGAAGTATTCTGTGGTGAAGGCCTCAATGCAATGTGCTCGGTCAGCTTCATTAAGGGGAGTCGCGCCTACGAACTGCTATTGAAAAACAGCAATAGCGGCTTATCCATCGAAGGTGTTTACTAATCACTCTATTTTCATCAACGCAGACGGATATCGCGTATTCATCGTGATGTAAAAAAGAGCGCTAATGCGCTCTTTTTATTATGAAACTTCGCAGAGAAACCGTGACTAAAGTCGCTCATTACGCAGACGTTTTGCCGCTAGTACCATATTTTCCAATGATTGACGCGTCTCTGGCCAGCCGCGAGTCTTTAACCCACAGTCTGGGTTAACCCATAGTCGCTCAACCGGAATACGGTCTGCCGCTTTACGCAGTAGCGCCTCAATCCATTCAACACTCGGTACGTTAGGCGAGTGAATGTCATATACACCCGGCCCTATCTCGTTTGGATAATCGAACTCTTCGAATGACTCCAATAACTCCATATCAGAGCGTGATGTTTCGATGGTGATCACATCTGCATCCAGTGCTGCAATAGAATCCATGATGTCATTAAATTCGCAGTAACACATATGAGTGTGGATCTGGGTATCGTCCTGTGCAACAGCGGCATTTAGGCGGAATGCATCGACTCCCCAAGCCAGATACGCGTCCCACTCTGAACGCTTCAGTGGCAAGCCTTCACGCAGTGCTGGCTCATCAATTTGAATGATGCCAATACCTGCTTTTTCTAGATCGGCAACCTCATCACGCAGAGCCAGTGCGATTTGCTTGGCAATGGTTTCACGGGTCACATCTTCGCGAGGGAATGACCAGCACAGAATCGTTACCGGCCCTGTTAACATGCCTTTTACCGGTTTTTCTGTTAAGGATTGTGCATATTTGGCCCACTCCACGGTAATAGCTTCTGGGCGGCTGATATCACCGATAATCACCGGTGGTTTGACACAACGAGAACCATAGCTCTGTACCCAACCATTTTGAGTAAAGACGAAACCGTCGAGATGCTCACCAAAATATTCAACCATGTCGTTACGTTCTGCTTCACCATGTACCAGTACATCCAGATCTAAGCGTTCCTGCTCCAAAATCGCCTGCTTGATGTGCTCGCCAATGCCAATGCGGTAATTCTTACTGTCTACACGCCCTTGTTTAAAGTCTAAACGCAACCCACGGATTTCGGTGGTCTGTGGGAAAGAGCCTATCGTTGTCGTTGGCCATGCAGGCAAGTTGAAACGGCGGCGCTGAACCTGGGCACGTTTGACGTAAGTACTGTTACGCTCACTATCTTTTGCCGTAATTGCCGCTAAACGCTTCCCTACCTGCGTGTTATGAACACGTGTCGAATTCTGGCGGGCAATAATAGGTGCGCTGTATTCAGCCAGTTCAGCATCCTTTGTTGCAGAAGGTGCATTCAGTGCTGAGGCCAACAGTGATAGCTCAGAACATTTCTGTAAGGCGAAGGCGAACCAGCTTTTAACTTCATCATCAAGGCGAGTTTCTACACTGAGATCGATAGGGCTGTGTAACAGAGAACAAGAGCTACCAACCCATAGTGTGCGCTTACTAACAAGAGGCTTAATGTGCTGATACCAGCGGCTAAGGTCGGCACGCCAAACGTTGCGTCCGTTAATTGCACCAACAGAAAGCACCCAATCCGCAGGCAGTGCCGCATGAATCGCGGATAAATCGGCATTTCCTACAACAGCATCAATATGTAAGCCTTGTACTGGCAACTCACGAATGACATCAAGGTTATGATTAACGCTGTCAAAGTAGGTCGTCAGCAGCAGATTCAGCTTTCCAGACAGGGCTTGATAAGCGGGCTTGTAGGCGTCTAGCCACTCTTTTGGCAGTTCCAGCACCAGTGCAGGTTCATCTATCTGCACCCACTCAACGCCGCGTTTTGCCAGTTCTGCCAATACTTGTTGATAGACAGGCAAAATATCCTGTAGCAGTGAGAGGCGGTCAAAGTGTTCACCTTTCACTTTACCCAACCACAGGTAAGTGAGAGGGCCGAGCAGAACAGGCTTCACTTTGTGGCCGAGTGCGAGAGCTTCATCAACTTCATCGAGAAGCTGAGTCCAGCCGAGTTTAAAGCTTTGGCCCTTATGGAACTCAGGCACCATGTAGTGATAGTTGGTATTAAACCACTTGGTCATTTCGGCGGCGGCGGCAGGTTCACCCGTAGGTGCACGGCCACGGCCAATACGGAAAAGTGTATCAAGATCGATGCTGCCATCTTTGTTTTGATGGCGAGAAGGGACGTTGCTCAACAACAGGCTCGTGGTTAATACGTGGTCGTACCAAGCAAAATCACCGACAGGCAGTAGATCTACCCCCGCCTGCTGCTGCTGTTGCCAATGGCGAGCACGAAGCTCACGCCCTACAGCTAGAAGTTCTTCCTGAGAAGTATTCCCAGCCCAATAGCTTTCTTGTGCTTTCTTCAGTTCGCGTTTTAAACCAACTCGCGGAAAACCTAGTGTGTGACTCAGAATACTCATATTAAAAAACCTCATTTAGACGTCCAGATGTTTACACATCTATAATCCGCAGGTAGTGTATAAGTCACAAGCGCAAATTATTCACTCTCTACTTGAAGGCCTTTCATGATCGAGATTAAACACTTACGAACGCTGCAAGCCCTTAGGCAAACAGGTTCCCTAGCGGCGGCATCCACGCTGCTACATCAGACACAATCGGCGCTATCCCATCAGTTCAGTGAGCTAGAGCAACGTTTGGGGTATCGCTTGTTTGTCCGCAAAAGCCAGCCATTGCAGTTCACGGCACAGGGAAAGATTCTGTTAGACCTCTCAGACAAGGTGCTGCCTCAAATCCAGCAAGCACTGCTAGAGTGTAACGAGCCACACCAATCGAACTTACGCATAGCGATTGAGTGCCATAGCTGTATTCAGTGGCTAACCCCCGCGTTGGAGGCATTTCGCAAAGAGTGGCCTGGTGTGGCAATTGATTTCAAATCAGGCGTTACTTTTGATCCACAACCCGCACTGCAACAAGGGGAACTCGATGTCGTTATGACATCCGATATATTGCCTCGCAGTGGTCTGTTCTATTCACCCATGTTTGATTACGAAGTGCGGCTGGTGGTTGCAGCCGATCACCCTCTTGCTAAGAAAGAAGAGGTCACACCGGAAGATCTCGCCGATGAAACGCTACTCATCTATCCCGTTCAGCGGCAGCGTATGGACATTTGGCGTCACTTCTTGCAACCGGCAGATGTCAGCCCTGTGCTGAAAAGCGTGGATAACACGCAGCTACTGCTACAGATGGTGGCGGCACACATGGGCGTTGCAGCGCTGCCCCATTGGGCAGTGGAAAACGTCGAGCGTCTAGGGCTAGTGGTTACCAAAACGCTAGGTGAAGGCGGGATATGGAGCCGTTTATATGCTGCCGTCCGTGATGGAGAGCAGCATCAAGCCGTGACAAAAGACTTTATTAAATCAGCGACTCAACATGCTAGTGAGTACTTACCTTTTGTTAAGAGCGCGGTACGATCCAACGCCGATGTACCCACAGCGATGCAATAATCACGCTGCCACCGATAATCAGCCGCAGCCAATCAAGGTGCTGTTGCCAAATGGCGAGATTGACCAGCAACCCCGCAGGGATCAAGGCGTTATTCATGATAGCTAACGTCCCTGCATCTACCTGTGTCGCGCCATAGTTCCACATAAAATAGCCTAATCCAGACGCGCCGATACCTAACCACAACAGAATTCCCCACTGTAAGTGAGTGGTCGGCAAGCGGCTCGCATCGCCAAACAGCCCCCAACCCACCAGCGCAACACACAGTGCTCCTGCATAAAACCAGAAGAACGCGTTATGTTGCGGCATAGGGTAAACCTCCATCAGCCGCTTATACCCCACCTGCCCGATGGCAAAACAGAGGTTAGCCCCTTGAATCAGCCCCAAACCGAGCCAAAACTGCGGGCTAAGTTGGCTATAACGAATAATGACTGCCCCCAAAACCGCCAGAGAAGCGCTGAGTAAATAGCCCCAACGCAGGCGATTTCCACAAAGCAGATCGTAGATTAACGTGACATAAATCGGCGTCATCACGGTAAATAGCAGCACTTCCGCCACGCTGAGATACTGGAAGGAGGGGTAATAAAACAGATACATCAACCCAAGTTGGCAAGCACCTACTAACATATAGAGCAGCACCTGCCGCAACGTCACCCCACGCCAGCGTAGAAATGGCAAAAAGACCAGAAAAGCGAGGCTGACCCGCATCAATACGGCAAACCAACTGTCTACCTGCCCAGAAAGATAAACGCCGATCAGGCTAAAAGAGAACGCCCACAGCAGAGTTGTTGCTATCAATAACGGCATAGAGTGTCTAAAAATCATTGTATAGGATTGAGGGGAGGAAGGGATTGTAGCTGATCTTGTTGGGGATGATTACTTTAATTTGGTTTACGTTAGAACAATTAATGGTCTAATTTATTCAACACATTTCGATCAGCAGCTATAGCCCACTATCAAAGCTATAGCTGCCCTCTTCTACATACTCATGCTCTCAGTTACCGTTTTCTCAACAACCGCAGCGCATTCGCTGTCACCAGCGCCGTCGCCCCTGAGTCTGCTAGTACTGCCAGCCATAACCCTGTCAAACCGAGCAAACTCGTCACAAGGAATACCGCTTTTAAGCCCAGCGCTATCGTAATGTTTTGCCGAATATTCAGATGGGTATCCCGTGAAATCTGGATCATCTTCACTAGGCCATGCAAGCTGTTATAGCTCAGTGCTGCATCTGCCGTTTCCAGCGCTACATCTGTGCCGCCCCCCATCGCGATACCAATATTTGCCGCTTTCATGGCTGGGGCATCGTTTATCCCATCACCGACCATCGCAATAGGCTCTATTTTTGCCAGCTCTGTAATGGCTGCCACTTTATCTTCTGGCAACAGACTAGCGCGATAATCGATATTTAACTCACTAGCAATAGCTGCCGCTGCCCTAGGGTTATCTCCCGTTAGCATCACCCCTTTGATACCCATCCCTCTTAGCAATGTTAGCGCTTCTTTCGCCTCTTTACGCAGGGTATCTCTCAGTGCTAGCAAGCCTGCAACACGCTCCTCGCGCAGAACCACCACCACCGTTTTACCTTCACTTTCTAGCTTATGAATCGCCTGAGACCACGTATCACTTAACATTGCCGGATCGGTCTTCACAGGTGAACTGAGTAGCACTATCTTCCCATCGATACTGCCCTGCACACCCACTCCGGGGATGGCACGGCGCTCGTCTGCATCAATGAGGGCGATGGATTCTTGCTGCGCCCTTGCAACAACAGCAATGGCAAGTGGGTGATGTGAGCCAGATTCTACCGCCGCACTCCATGAAAGCAGCTCAGTTTGGCTAACGTCATCGGCTGTCATGATATCCGTGACCGTCGGCTTACCTTCCGTCAAGGTTCCCGTTTTGTCGAAAGCAATATTGCGGATCGTCCCCAGTTGCTCCAACGCAGCCCCGCCCTTGATCAGCGCCCCATTACGGGTTGCCGCAGCCAGACCGGATGTAATCGCAGCCGGTGTTGAGATAACCAATGCGCAAGGGCAACCTATCAATAACAGCGTTAAACCACGGTAGATCCACGTCTCCCACGGCTGGGAAAAGAGTAGCGGTGGAATAAGCACCGTCAGCAAAGAGAACAGCATGATGGCTGGCGTGTAGTAGCGGCTGAATTTATCTAGAAAACGCTCAATAGGTGCGCGGCGCTCATCGGCTTCTTCGATTAATTTCAGAATACGATCAATAGCATTGCTACCCGGCTGAGAGGTGACTCTCATCTGGCTGACGTTATCCACCACCAAGCAGCCTGCGGAGACCTTATCGCCACTCTGGTGTTCAACAGGAATCGACTCCCCAGTCAGAGCACTTTCATCAAAACTGGCAAATTCAGTGACTAACTCAGCATCCGTTGGCAGGCGTGCTCCCGGTGCAACTTCGATGATATCCCCTGGGCGTAGCTCTTGAACGGAGACTTTAATGCGCTGACCATCTCGCAACAGCAGTGCCTCTTCAGGCACCAGCTCCATCAGGGCGCTAATACCGCTACGGGCACGGCTAGCCGCGTAGGATTCCAGCAGTTCCCCCACCATAAACAGCAGTAGCACCATCGCGGCCTCTGCCGTTGCACCGATAAAAATGGCGCCAATGGCAGCAACGCTCATGAGTGTCTCTATCGCAAAAGGCGTCCCTGTGCGAATCAGTTGGATAGATTGACGCACGATAGGGAACAGCCCCACCAATGTTGTCGCCAGAAACGCCGCATTCCCCGCAACAGGATCGATGGTGCTAACACCCCAGCTGATAAGCATTAAAATAACCAGCAAGATCAATAAACCATAGCGTTTCGCCCAGCTTTCAGGAGCGGGCTTTTCCGCCGTCTTAGCAGTGGAGCTTAAGGTAAAACCGACTTTTTTGACTTCCTGCAGTACGATTTGTGAAATATCCGTTTGTGCATCAACCACTAGCTTTTCTGTGGCAAACAGCACTTTGGCACTATCAACGCCTGGAATAGCAGATACGGCATTCTCTATCTTGCGGGCGCAGCTAGGGCAATCCATCCCACCAATCAGCCAGCTAAAACGCTGCGAACCAGCAGGTGGAGGAAGCACCTCTTCGCTTACCAATTCAGGGGCGTGCTTGTCTACGCTGCAAGCCTCAGAAGAGTGATGATGCTCAGAGGCATGAGTAGCAGCACACTGACCTGAACTACAACACGCGTTCTCTTCTCTAAGTGGCTCTACACCCTTTATTACTTTGTCTTCTTGTTGATTATGCTGATGTTCTCGCATTTTACTGTCCCTTTTCTTGAGGGTTTTACTCCATAATGTTGATTACTCTACACCTTGGAGTCAACTCCAGAGTCAAGGGGCATTTATCTCATGACTTTACTCTTTTTCATCACCCGCTATTTGCCGATAACACGGGCTAAATGTAGGGGACATATCATTCATATTTTTTGAATAGAGGGGTTAATTCTTTACGCTTTCTTAATCTCAGCCAGCCTCTACACTTAATACCAACATTCAGGAGGATTGATTATGATTTATGTTCGTCAGGCAAATAGTCGCGGTCACGCCCAACATGGTTGGTTAGATTCATGGCATACCTTCTCATTTGCGGAATACCACGATCCTAATTTTATGGGTTTTTCTGCGCTACGCGTGATCAACGAAGATCGCGTCGATCCCGGAGAAGGTTTCCCAACCCATCCACACAAAGATATGGAGATCCTCTCCTATGTATTGTCCGGTGCTATTGAGCATCAGGACAGCATGGGGAATAAAGAGCATGTCGGTGTGGGAGAGTTCCAGATTATGAGTGCAGGCACTGGGGTGCGGCATTCAGAGTACAACCCTAGCAATAGTGAACTGCTGCACTTTTATCAGATTTGGATTATTCCAAGTCAGCAGGGTTTAACACCACGCTACGAGCAGAAGAAGTTCGATCTGCCGCAAGGTAAACAACTGGTGTTGTCACCCGATGCCAGAGATAACTCGCTGAAAGTTTTTCAAGATATGTGCCTGTGGCGCTGGGCGCTGCTAAAAGGTGAAGAAGAGACGTTTATACCCAAGGCCAATCGCCGTATATGGGTTCAAGTGGTGCGCGGCAACGTGAGCATTAATGGTAATAAAGCGAGCGAAAGTGACGGCATTGCGATTTGGGAAGAGGAGGCTATCTCTATCCAAGCCGATGAAGATAGCGAAATACTTTTGTTTGACCTGCCACCCGTTTAAATTCAGGTCGGTATTAAGAGCCAATATCTGCGGATATTGGCTCTTCTTCTCTCTGTTTCATTATCTGCCCCCGTACCAGAAGTTACATGCGTAATCAGACATTTTTTGCTAGAATGCTTTATCCTGCCTAAACATTCTATTTCGTTGAAAATGAAGAAAAAAAGACCTGTACTCCAAGATGTAGCAGACAAGGTTGGCGTAACTAAGATGACCGTCAGTCGCTATTTGCGTAATCCTGAGCAGGTTTCTGCCCCATTACAAGGGAAAATCGCTTCAGCTTTAGACGAATTAGGCTACATTCCAAACCGCGCGCCCGATATCCTTTCCAACTCGACAAGTTATGCGATTGGTGTACTCCTCCCATCTCTGACGAACCAAGTTTTTGCTGAGGTATTGCGCGGCATAGAAAGCGTGACCGATGCGCAAGGTTATCAAACCATGCTGGCTCACTACGGGTACACCCCAGAGATGGAAGAGCAGCGCCTCTCTTCTCTGCTTTCTTACAATATTGATGGGTTAATTCTGTCTGAGCGCACACACACACCACGCACCCATAAAATGATTGAAGTGGCGGGAATCCCCGTTGTTGAGATCATGGACAGTGTGACGCCTTGCCTCGATCTTGCCGTTGGTTTCAACAATTTTGAAGCCGCCCGTCAGATGACCCAAAATATGATCAGCAAGGGCTACCGTAACGTTGTTTACTTCGGCGCACGTCTGGATGAGCGAACTATCATCAAGAAAGAGGGCTATGAACAGGCTATGCGGGAGTCCAATCTAGAACCTCACAGTATTATGACGCATCTCTCCTCTTCTTATTCTGCTGGAGGGGAAATGTTGCAGAATGCCCTTAAAGAGATCCCGCAGATTGACAGTATCTTTTGCACCAATGATGACTTAGCTATCGGTGCCGCTTTCGAATGCCAACGACAAGGGCTTTCTATCCCAAAAGATATCGCCATTGCTGGTTTCCACGGGCACGATATCGGCCAAGTCATGGTGCCGAAACTCGCCAGTGTGCTTACACCTCGTGAAAAAATGGGGCAATTGGCTGCGGAACGCCTACTGGCACGCCTACGCGGAGATACGGTTTCGCCAAAAATGATTGATGTCGGTTTCACGATTATTGACGGTGGCAGTATTTAATCAGGGCATTCTTCAGGAGGAATTTTCACGCTCTTCTGGCTCTGTTTAAGAACCGATACCGACCGAAAGCCTTGCACTTTCGGTCGGATAAACCGTCTTACAACACTTTACGCAGGGCTTCTACGCTACGCTCAACCACTTCATCGAACGTGCCGCTGATATCAACACGAATAACATCGGTTTCATCTTCTGCGGGGACTTCCAGCGCTTCAAACTGGCTTTTCAGCAATTCGGTTGGCATAAAGTGGCCTGCCCGTGCCTTTAGTCTCTCTAAAATGACATCAAAACTGCCCTCAAGATAAAGAAATAGCATGCTTTCGTTACCCTCGCGCAGGCGGTCACGATAACGGCGCTTCAGTGCAGAACAGACGATGATACCCACTTCATTTTTATGACGCAGGCTATAGCTAACATCATTCAGACGCTCTAACCAAGGGGCGCGATCATCATCATTCAATGGATGCCCACTGGCCATCTTTTGAATATTGGCGCGAGGGTGTAGATCGTCGCCATCAATAAATTTGATGTTGAGTTGCCGGGCAATAGCAATACCCACACTGGATTTACCACTTCCAGAAACGCCCATTAAGATAATGCTTCTTCCTGCCATGACTATGCTCTCTATAAATTTATTAAATTAAAGACTAACTAATAGCCTTATATTATCAATGTTACCGGTAACGTGATACCAGTAACAACAAAGTCTGTGATATTAATCACAAAAGGCTGGGGGCAATTCTGCTCAAGAAAACAGTGATGATATAGGTGTTATTGATATAAAAAATGTATGTATGTCATCTAATTATAACAAGTCTATGTTAGATTATTCCCGTGGCCCGGCAACTCGAAGGATAACGGGCATCATCGCTTTTTAAACCATTTTATTATCAATGCATGGGAGCTAATACCGTGTCGCTCCCCTACTAATTGGAGGAAGGGCCGTGGCTTTTTATGGATATCAAGAAACGTTCGCAGGTTATCGGGCACAAGAATGGGAAGCAAAAAACCCATTAGAAAACCTACATAACACCGCCTACCGTATTGCATTAGAATATGAAGATGAGCTTTCATTTGCCGATAAACTTCAGCAATATCTTGCCGACCCTCGCGCCGTAGAAACAGAGGCATTAATCGTTGGACAGTGGCATGCAGAGGCGTTTGAGCAAAATTCCTCTGAAGCTGCTACAGCACTGATCGAGGCGGCCGCTAAACTCCCCAAACTGCACTCAATATTCTTTGGTGACATTACCATTGAAGAGTGTGAAGTCAGCTGGCTACAGAACATCGACGTTAGCCCATTAATGAATGCCTATCCTGCATTAAGACACTTTACCGTTCGCGGTGGTGAGGGGCTTCTATTCTCTGCGTTAACCTCTCCTAATTTAACCCATCTGATTGTGCAAAGTGGGGGGTTAGATAGCACGACTGTGCAGCAGATTGCCCAAGCTAACCTACCTAAGCTGCAACAGTTGGAGCTTTATCTTGGTGTAGAGGATTACGGTGCTAGCTATACAATCGAAGACCTACAGCCGATTATGGAGGGTAAGAACTTGCCTGCATTACGCTATCTTGGTCTGAAGAATGCGGAAGATCAGGATGCGATTACCGATGCAGTTTTAAGCTCGGCAATCCTTCCTCAACTTGAGGTTCTCGACCTCTCAATGGGAACACTCAGCGATGAAGGTGGTGAGAAGATTTGTCACGCCATTGATGCGATCCGACATCTGAAAAAGCTAGATCTACATCACCACTATCTCAGCGATGAGATGATAGACAAGATAAAAAAATTAGGCATTGCTGATGTCGATATCTCTGAGCAAGAAGAGATCGAAGATGACTGGCGTTTTGTCGCTATCGGCGAGTAATGACAGTGATATCAATCAAACCTGAGTCTAGGTTGCTGCTTCCACGTCAGGTGGTGCTAATTGCCCCACCTGACAGCCGCCGTGTCAGCGCGATACAATCAACGCTACAGTCGCTTAAGTGGCCTGCCGCTCAGGTTATCCCCTATCAGCACATTATCGATGAGCGTATCGACATCACATCGGTGCTACAGCCCAACTGCATCCTAAAGCTGGACTCTTCAGGGGAAGATTTAGCGACCGAGCGAATGCTGCTGCGTTTAGGGGAAAAAAATGAGCAGGACCTCACACCAGAACAGATCGATACACTAGATTTAGAACAAGGCCGCTTAATGCCAACGCGGCAATGGTATCAGGGATTCACTCATTTTTTATCTCAGCTGCAACATAAACTGCCTTCACCCCACGCCTTGCCCCACCAAAGAACGTGGGACTCGGAAACCGTGCTGGATATGTTTGATAAGCGAGCCACACAACAACGTCTACGACAGGGCAATATTTCTATTCCTGAAGAGATAACACCTTGCGCCAGCTATCAGCAGCTTCGCGACGAGATGCATCTGCATAAATGGAATAAGGTCTTCCTGAAACTCGCCCATAGCTCTAGCGCCTCCGGTACGGTAGCGCTAGAGCTTTACTCTCATGGAATACAAGCAACCAGTACCGTTCACCTTGAACACATTAATGGTGAAATCCGCCTCTATAACTCACGTCGTTTAATCCGCTATCGTGATGCGAATATCATCGAAATGCTGATAAATTACCTAATCATGCATCATCCTGTGCAGATAGAACGTTGGTTGCCAAAAATGGGTATGGGTAACCGAATAATGGATCTAAGAGTGGTCGTGACCGGTGGCAAAGCCACACATACGCTAGTACGTTTGGGTAGGGGTTGCATGACCAACTTACATCTCAGAGGGGATAGAGGTGACCTTTCTCAGTTTATTCAGAAAATAGGTGATGAACGCTATCAGGCTATTTTGCAGCAAGCAGAAAGTGCCTCGACCTGCTTCCCCAAGGCGCTCTATGCCGGAATAGATGTCTTAGTCACTACCACAGGAAAAACCGCGATATTAGAAGCTAATGCCTTCGGTGATTATCACCGTAACGTGTTCTATCAAGGCTTAGATACTTACGGCACACAGTTAGAAGCCCTGTTATCTCAGGAACAGTAATAAATAAAAAGGTTGAGATGAAAGAACTCATAGGCACTCACGACATTCTTTTTATCACGCTGGACAGCCTGCGTTATGACGTGGCTCAGCAAGCCCATGAGATGGGGCTAACGCCTGCGATAAGCCATTATTTACCGCCGGAAGGCTGGCAGCTTCGCCACTCACCAGGTTCATTTACCTATCCAGCTCATCAAGCTTTTTTTACGGGCTTTCTTCCCTCTCCCGCAGAAGCAGGGCATCACACTCGCCTGTTTGCAGCCAGTTTTTCCGGCTCAAAGACCACCCATTCGGAGACCTTCACCTTCAAAGAAAGTGATCTCCCTGCCGCATTAAAAGCCAGAGGATATCGCACGGTTTGCATCGGCGGCGTTGGCTTTTTTAATTTGAGGCCACCGTTAGGCACTCTGTTACCTGCGCTGTTCGAAGAGGCTTTCTGGAACCCATCGATGGGGGTAAGCAGCAGAACATCGAGTGAAAAACAGGTGAGCAAAGCGCTAAATGTCCTCGCCAAACAGCCAGACGAGCAGCCAGTAATGCTGTTTATCAATATCAGCGCAACGCATACGCCGACCCATATCTATAGCGATGCTAAACAAGACTCGCCAGAGACTCAGCAAGCCGCTCTTGCCTACGCAGATACCCATATCGGTAAGCTATTCGTGGCAATGGCAAAGCGACGTCCTACGTTTTGTATCGTCTGTGCCGACCATGGGGAAGCATTCGGTGAGGAGGGTTTCTTTGGTCATCGCATTGCCCATCGCACCGTATGGGAAGTGCCCTACGCCCAATTTATTTTGCAGGACACGCAATGAGCACACTAAAGCAACACATACTCACTACGCCTTATGGCGCTTATACCTATGCCTATCCGCATAAAACCGCCTATCGGCAGCTACCTCCGCAGCAGCTTTCTGATATCTGGAAATATGAAGACAAAAGCCAGCTCTTTCTCTATTTGCATATCCCATTTTGTGAAATGCGCTGTGGTTTTTGTAATCTGTTTACCACCGTTAATGCCTCTGCCAGCCTAGAAAGCGAGTATTTACTCGCACTGCGTCGGCAGGCGACGATCATTAAAGAGCAACTCGGTGACAGCCATATCGCACAACTCGCTATCGGTGGAGGTACGCCGACTTACCTCAGCCCAGCAGAGCTGGAGCAGCTATACGAAATAACAGATCTCTTTGGTATCGATTATGCGAATACTCCCTCTAGCGTAGAAACCAGCCCAGCGACGGCCACTGTCGATCGCTTAAACATATTGGCCGAACACCACACACAGCGTATTAGTGTCGGGGTACAGAGTTTTGTCGAAGAAGAGGTGAAAAGCGTAGGGCGACCACAGCGCAATTCAAAAGTATTCAGCGCATTAGACAATATTCGTAAAGCTGGCATCCCTATCTTGAATATCGATTTGATCTACGGCCTCGCATGGCAAACTGCCGAGAGTTGGCTATTTACGCTACGCACAGCACTGGAATTCCAGCCCGAAGAGATATTCCTCTATCCGCTGTATGTTCGCCCGCTAACAGGCATTGGGAAGGAAGGACGCTCTTGGGACGACGAGCGTCAAGAACTCTATCTCCGTGGGCGGGATTATCTGTTAGAACAGGGATATCAACAGGTCAGTATGAGGATGTTCCGCCGTGGCGGTAGCCCTGCTGGAGAAGGCGAATACTGCTGCCAAAACGATGGCATGGTGGGGCTGGGCTGTGGTGCTCGCTCATACACCCGCCAGTTGCACTACTCCAATGAATACGCTGTTGGTCAAACTGGGGTCAAAGCCATATTGCAGGATTTTGTGCAGCGCAGTGATGACGATTTTGCTCAGGTTCATTACGGTTTTCAACTGGATGATGATAACCAGAAAAGACGCTTTATTATCCAGAGTTTGCTGCACAGTAGCGGCCTTTCACTCCCTCTGTATCACGCCCGCTTTGGCTCTTTGCCTATGCAGGATTTTCCACAATTATCTGAGCTATTTTTGCTAGATTTGGCAACAGAACGCGGTGATCGCATCACGTTAACCGCAAAAGGTTTAACCTATTCGGATGCTATCGGGCCGTGGCTATACGCAAAATCTGTTAATAATTTAATGCACGGATATGAGCTGAAATAATCATGAAGTCGCTAAGTGTTCTGTACCGAGGTGCCCTAACAAGCTGTAACTATAGTTGTAGCTACTGCCCTTTTGCCAAACGTATCGAGACGGTGGAAGAACGCGAGGCAGATAAACAGACGCTCACCCGTTTTACCGAATGGGCGCTAGCGCAGCAGGATTTGGCATTAAGCCTGTTCTTCACCCCTTGGGGCGAAGCGCTAGTGCGCACCCATTACCAGAAGGCATTGGTAGCACTGAGCCATGCACCTCATGTGAAGAAAGTCGTTTTTCAAACGAATCTCAGTAGCCGTTTAGATTTTTTACATGAGGCGAATACAGAGAAAATCGCATTGTGGGTGACGTATCACCCTGGAGAAGTAGAGAGAGAGGCATTTCTTCAACAGTGTGAACGGTTGATCGCCATGAAGGTCCGGTTTAGTGTCGGGATCGTCGGTAAACCGAGTCATTTTGCCGAGATCGCGCAGATGCGAAAGGATCTGCCGCAAGAGATCTATCTGTGGATCAACGCATACAGAGGAAAATCCCGCCTTTACCCCTATACCGAAGAACAGACCGCCTACCTTAGTCATATCGATCCACTATTTTCGATTAATGCTAAAGATTATCCCAGCCGGGGTAAATCCTGCCTGACGGGAGAAGACGTGATTAGCGTTGATGAGCATGGCACCATGTTCCGCTGCCATTTTGTCTCACGCCCACTGGGTAACATCTACCAAGACAATTACCGTGATCAGCTAAAACCGAGAACCTGCCCACGCTCTAGCTGTTACTGTCATATCGGCTATGTACACATGCCAGAGAGAGAGCTGTACCCACAGTTCGAAGGGGGCATCTTGGAACGGATCCCCATTCGTTTTTAATAGATGAATAGCGCCTATCGGGACAAGATAAGGTGAATGCCAAACCCTGCAAACAGCGTACCTGCAAGGCCATCAATCCACTTGCCCGCTCTCTGATAACCTCTGCGCATTGCAGGCAAGGCAAAAATGAGTGCAACAGAAGCAAACCATAACAGCGTCTCTACCGTGATCAGTGCAAAAATCCCCCAACGAGCATGGCTGCTGACATCTGGGCCAACAAAGATAGAGAACACGCTCCCAAAATAGATCAACGCCTTGGGATTAGAGAGATTCGTCAGAAACCCCCACAGAAACAGATTACGACGCACAGGTAAGGCCGCATCCACCTCCCCTCCTTCCATTCGCTTACGCGCAAAAGCTGAACGCAGAAGTTGATAGCCCATCCAGCAAAGGTAGAGACCACCACCGACGGTAATAACCTGATGCAGCCATGCCATACGTTGCAAAATAAGCTGAAGCCCCAGTAGCGCAACACCCGCCCAAACCATAACGCCAAGCGTAATACCTAATACACCGTACATCGCCTCACGGCGTGAGCGGCTTACTGCCGTTTGAGAGACAAAAAAGAAATCTGGGCCAGGGGTCATTAGCGCAACGATGTGCATCAGCGCTACAGTCAGAAAAAGCATCATGCTAAAAACTCGCTTCTTATTAATTAGGTGGTTATTGATTAACCTAACCGATTTACCGCGTCAGATACAAGATATCTATACCTGCGTCATACCTGAACACATCACCCTTTAATAATCATCATTACCGTCAAGATGATCGCGGATAGCAGAGATAAAAGAGGTACCAAAACGCTCTAACTTCCGATTCCCCACACCGTTAATATTAAGTAGTTGCCCTGATGTGGTAGGAAGCTGTTCAGACATTTCAATGAGCGTGGCATCACTGAAAACAACATAAGGAGGAACGTTACTCTCATCGGCAATGGATTTACGCAGCTTGCGCAACTTGGCAAACAGTTTGCGATCATAGTTGCCGCTGTAGTTTTTCTCTGAAGAAGAACTGCGGGAGCTTTTCATGACCTGAATCCGCGGAACAGCGAGCTTTAGAGGCGTTTCCCCACGAAGAACAGGCCTCGCGGCTTCGGTAAGTTGTAGGGCGGAGAACTGAGCAATGTTCTGGCTCAATAATCCTAAATGAATAAGCTGGCGGATAACACTCACCCAGTGCTCGTTGCTGTGGTCTCGCCCCAATCCATAAATAGGTAATTTATCGTGCCCGAACTCACGAATACGGGTGTTATTTGCCCCACGCAGAACCTCGGTAATATAGCCCAAACCAAAACGCTGGCCGACACGATATACACAGCTCAATGCTTTCTGCGCATCCACTAATCCATCGTACTGTTTCGGGGGATCGAGGCAAGTATCACAGTTGCCGCATGGCTCTTGCTTGCCCTCACCAAAGTAGTTGAGCAGCACCAGACGGCGGCAAGTTTGCGCCTCCGCAAACGCATGCATCGCATTAAGCTTGTGGCGCTCAATATCCTGCTGAACCCCAGCAGGTTTCTCCTCTAAGCAGCGGCGTAACCACGCCATATCTGCCGGGTCGTAGAACAGCACAGCTTCGGCAGGTAGACCATCTCGCCCTGCTCGGCCCGTTTCCTGATAGTAGGATTCTATCGTGCGAGGAATATCGAAGTGCACGACAAAGCGGACGTTGGGTTTATTGATCCCCATTCCAAACGCGACGGTAGCAACCACGACTTGTAGGTCATCTCGCTGAAAAGCATCCTGTACCTGTGCACGACGCACATTATCAAGACCTGCATGATAGGCCGCTACGCTTAATCCACGGCTCTGCAAGCGAGCTGCCGTATCTTCAACTTTTGCTCGGCTATTGCAGTAAATAATGCCGCTTTTCCCGCGTTGTTCTTGAACAAAGCGCCAAAGCTGATCCAACGGCTTAAATTTTTCAACCACGGTATAGCGAATATTGGGGCGGTCGAAACTATTGACCTGAATAAGCGGGTCATTAAGCGACAGTAAACGCACGATATCTTGCCGCGTGGCATCATCGGCTGTTGCAGTAAGGGCAATAACAGGTAGGTTTGGGAAGTGCTGTTTAAGCTGGCCTAATGCGCTGTACTCTGGGCGGAAATCGTGCCCCCACTGAGAAATACAGTGAGCTTCATCCACAGCGAGTAACGCCGGATGCCAGTTCACCAATTGGTCGAGGAAGTTATCCATCATCAGCCGCTCTGGTGCAATATAGAGCAGCTTAATCTCCCCGCTACGACAGCCTGCCATCACATTGAGTTGTTCTTCACGATTTTGAGTAGAGTTGAGGCAGGCGGCAGAGACACCGTAAGCGGTCAGTTGGTCAACCTGATCTTTCATCAAAGAGATCAGCGGCGAAACAACTAGTGTGAGGCCATCCATAACCAGCGCGGGGATCTGATAACAGAGAGATTTCCCCCCTCCCGTAGGCATAATCACTAAGCAATCACGGCCTGAAACCGCCGTGTTGATAATCTCCTGCTGCCCTGGGCGGAACTGCTGGTAGCCAAAAGTATCGCGTAATACGCGCTCAGCCAGTGAATCTATGTTTAAAACCGCCGCCGTTGACAAACTTTTCACCTACCTATTACTACAGAAGACAATTATTTTAAGCAATATAGGTAGGATTGTCCCCTCCACTACACAGCTATTACTAAAACTGCGCAGCGTTTCCCAGCCCGATGTAAACCAATTACATGATGTCATTCAACATTACACCAAAGCCGATGCGGGTCTGGCGGTAATTATAATCGATAAGAGATTCACCATAGCCACTAAACACTTGCGTATAGAGGCGAACATGCGGTGTTAGTGGGTAGCTTAAGCCCACGTCAGCACCACCGTATCCAGTATTCCAGTTGTAACGGCTATTCACCGATAACACACTCTCACCCAGCTTGTAGCCCACTTTGAGGCGATAGTAACCAAGGTATTTCGTAATATCGCGATTATCGTCATCTGCCTTGCTTTCAGGGAGACGATACCAAGGTTTTAAATCCACCTGCCAGTTGCCGTTTTGTGCCATCACGCGGCCATAAACACGGTTCCAACTGCGTGAGGTTGGATCTGAGCGACCATTGGACTGGTGGTTCCCCCCTATTTCGACTTCGCGAAGTGTCCAACCGAGGAAATCGTAATCTGTCGCCCAAGCGAGGAAAAGCTGTGGTTCATAGTTGGTTTCTCTGAAAGGGGAAGATGCACCACGGTTAAACGCCTGCCACAGAGAGACCTGTGTATAAGATGCGCCTAACAGGGAGTTGTTACCTAATACGCCACGCCAGATCGGAAAACCAAGGCTAATCTGAAACTTCATCTCATCTTTTTTTGCATCCTCTGCCCAATCGTAAGATGCGATACCTTTTTTATTTATTTTGTCTGTATAGGTATAAATGATGTAGTTCGTTTCATAAGGATAGAGCATAAACGGTGTGTCATGCTCCTGTAGCATATTCGCAATTGCACTGCCGGGTACATTGGCAGCCGTTGTCTTAGTATCACCTTCAGCACAAGCTAATAATGGTGCTAAAGTTAATGCGGTCAGCGTCCACCTAAAACCAAGCATAAGAGTCCCTCTTCCAAATTGATTTGTTTAATTATCGAATCGGACATTCTACACATAATTTTGCTTATCAGCTTATGCTCTTTGATTGTGGCCATATCCGGTGGCATTTTAGTTAACAAACACCTAACATTTAGAGTGTTTCCATCGCGTCGTCAGCACCATAACCTGCCAATTAATGCACTCTGGAGATAGGTAACACCAGATAAATGCATGGCTCAAAACAGATACAGCACGGGGAACTTATGTCAGGAAAAATTCTAACGATAGAAGAGGCTCGCCGCCTTGTTGGTGAAGTTTTTGTGTATCACATGCCATTTAATCGCCTTATTGGTTTAGAGCTACGCCGCTTTGAACATGAGGTCGTCGAAATTGCTATTGCGAATCAAGATAAGCTGGTTGGCAATGCGGCACAGCATATTCTTCATGGCGGCGTTATTGCCTCCATACTGGATGTGACCGCAGGGTTAGTGTGCGTTGGCAGTACGTTGATACGCTTTGAGTCAATAACAGAAGAGTTGCTCAAAGACCGTATGTCCCGAATGGGAACCATTGATATGCGTGTCGACTACCTTCGTCCAGGGCGCGGTGAGTATTTTGTTGCTACCGCTAACCTTCTGAGAAGCGGCAATAAAATCGCTGTCGCTCGCGTTGAATTACACAATGAAGCTCAGTTGCATATTGCAACAGCAACAGCCACTTATATGGTGGGCTAATCGTGCCAATGCTGTGATTGTATGGATGAATATTGGATATAAAACCAGTAGACTGTGAGTCTCTTTATCTCAGGGTCTTTGGTTCATGAAACTGTCGCAAACGTTTCAGGGCGTACTCTTCGCTCTAGCTGCCTTTTTTATTTGGGGAATAGCTCCAGCTTATTTTAAAACTATCCAAGAAGTTCCCCCCGGTGAGATTCTGACTCACCGTATTATTTGGTCGTTTTTCTTTATGCTGATTCTGCTGACACTCTTTAAGAACTGGCCGAAGGTCAGAACCGTGTGTCGGGATAAGAAGAAGATGCTGCTGCTAGCTGTGACCGCCGTGACAATTGGAGGTAACTGGCTGCTGTTTATCTGGGCGGTAAACAACAACCATATGCTGGAAGCAAGCTTGGGATATTTCATTAATCCCTTGGTGAATGTTTTTCTGGCTATGCTGTTTTTAGGTGAGCGTTTTCGCCGTATACAGTGGGTTGCCGTTGCCCTAGCACTCGGTGGCGTACTGATTCAGCTTTGGCAATTCGGTTCTCTGCCAATCATTGCCCTTGGTCTGGCTTCAAGTTTTGGCTTGTATGGCTTAATCCGCAAAAAAATTGCCGTCGATGCACAAACTGGGATGTTGATTGAAACGCTGTGGTTGCTCCCTGTCGCCATCATTTATCTGTTTGGTTTTGCCGATAGCCCAACCAGCCACATGGGGCAGAACCCGCTTTCACTGAATCTATTGCTGATCTCCGCAGGTATTGTCTCCACCATCCCGCTGCTATTTTTTACCGCTGCGGCAATGCGTTTGCGTCTCTCAACGTTGGGCTTTTTCCAATACCTTGGCCCAACGCTGATGTTTATTTTAGCCGTCACCGTTTATGACGAGAAGATTGGTGCAGATAAGCTGATGACATTTGGCTTTATCTGGTGTGCGCTAATTTTGTTTACGTTGGATGCACTGTATACCCAACGAAAATTGCGTTAAATCCGTTTAGGCATCAGACGCAATAGCGTCTGGTTCCTGCGATTTGCTCCGCAAAGATTTCACCAACCGATAAATACCTACAACAGAAACAATACATATGATGGCGGCTAAGGTGTAGCCGAGAATGTCCCACGCTAATGTCCCCCACGTAATAATACCCTGTAAATATTGGTCAAAAAGAAATATGACCGAAGCGGGGTAATAGAATAAAGGATAGAGAGAAAGAGAGAACGTAAGCAATAAAACCAATATTACCAATACCTTAAAAACATTAATTACAATTCTTTTTGTTTTCTTAAGCATAAGTGTTAAAGCAGTCCTGTTTCTAAGCAAATAACAGAAAAATAAGCAGGGTGATATATCTCAAATAAACCCCCAGCAGCTTAGCCAAACCAGTCGCTAGGGTTTCTGCAACTTAAAACAGTAACACGATTAGAGCCAGTTTTTACGCTTAAAGTAAACATAAGGAGCCAAACCGGCTAACACCATCATGACCAACGCGCCAGGATAGCCAAATGTCCAATCAAGCTCTGGCATAAACTTAAAGTTCATTCCGTAGCTGGAAGCGACCAATGTTGGCGGCAGGAAAATAACAGAGACAACGGAGAAGATCTTGATGATCCGGCTCTGTTCGATATTGATGAAACCCATCGCCGCCTGCATCAGAAAGTTTACTTTCTGGAACAGGGATTCATTATGTGGCAACAGGGATTCGATATCTCGCAGGATCTCACGAGCCTGTTCGAGCTGGCCGCTAGGCAAGCGTGCTTTACGGACTAAAAAGTTAAGGGCTCGCTGGGTATCCATCAAACAGAGACGAACTTTCCAACCGATATCTTCCAGCTCTGCCAACGTAGAAAGCGCATCATCAAACTCTTCGCCTTGGCTGCCTTCCATGATAATCCGGCTAAGTTTTTCCAGATCGCTATAGATATTCTCTATTTCATCCGCCAGCTGTTCGATTTTGGTTTCGAACAGACCGAGGAGTAACTCAAATGCGTTATCATCGATCAGTGTCTGATTACGAGCGCGCATACGATAGAGACGAAATGCAGGTAGCTCACGCTCACGCAGTGTGACTAAGCGACCATCGCGGATGGTAAATGCCACAGTAGAGTTGCCTGCGTGGTCATCAGCATCTTCATAGTAGAAAAATGAGTGAATATGTAAACCATCTTCGTCTTCAAAGAAACGAGCAGATGCTTCGATGTCGTCCAACTCTGGACGTGTTGCCAGATTTTGCCCGAGTTCTTGCTGAACACGAAGACGCTCATCTTCTTCAGGCTCGATCAAATCGACCCATAGAGATGATGTGAGATCGTCTTTCCCATCCAGATCAAGGCGGAACAAACGGCTATTATCTAATTTAAATGCGCTAAGCATGCCATAACTCCCATACGGTGATACGGATACAACGCTTGAGGCACAGGATACAGCGGAATTTAAGCTGCTCCAGACCAGGGGGGATATGACTCAATACGACATGAAACTAGGTCGCTGACAACCACGAAGGCCATCGGCATAGAAGGGATGGCCTTAGAAGTTGAACCTCACATTCAGGTTTGTGAGCCAGTATCTACTGGGTGTGTCCAAGGCTGTTCTCCTCACTGTTAATAGTGCGCGCATGTTACGCTTTTCCGAAAAAGACTGTCAACCCACCTACACCTCTAATCTGGCGTTTAGAGGTGTTTATTTGTACTTATTTTGGGTTGAGGCAAAGTGGGCTGGTTGGGTATGGTGGGAAAAGGGTCAC
>DF158886.1:58938-61380 GCA_000307305.1 Enterobacteriaceae bacterium B14 | reverse complement strand
CGTGAACATTATCTAAAATAAACGATTTCAACGCATTGAATACACGACCTACCCCCTTAATTCCTTTATAGATGCGCTTTCATGAAAATGCATCTATAATTAATATCAGTAAAGTGAATTTTAAATGCAGTCAATAATTACAATTTAATAATTGACTTTTTTGTTATTACCTCTTGGCATAAACCATCAATGCCATCTATATTTCCCGTGTATTTACCACACCACTCTATAATAATTGACACGCCAAAATTAAGATCAAAAATCACATAATCATTAAGGTATCCAATGATTATGAAATCTTTCACCCCCTCTGTTTTGAATTTTTCGTCAACTCCTTCTGGGTCAGAGCTTAAGTATAATGATGACACTTCGGTGCCAGTACTTTCATTATTTAATATTGAATTTAGAATTAACAATAAGAAAGCACCATCTTCATCGATAGTTAAAAAATCATCCATAGCTGCATTGAATATACACCTTATTTCTTTGTCAAAATTATTTTTCGAATGACAAAAATAAATGTTTTCCATATTATTTGTCGCTTTTCATGGTTGGGTGAAAGTTAGCTATCTCTTTTGTATAGATATCAAGATAAATTCGAAATTTAATACCTGAGAATACTGACGAGCAAATAGATTTCTCATGTAATAAAGCGTCTTGATAACCAGCTATTGATGCCATTTTACCATATTGGAATAATTCATCATCAGTGATGACTGAATTATCATAGACTGTTTTGGGATTGCCAAATATTTTTACACCATCAGGATTTCCTCGCCCATCGAATTTTAAACGACCATACTGGATTTCGGATAATCCCAAAATACTTGGATGTGGTTTTTCTGATAGCACCATAAGGTTATTATCTTTAATTCCTTGCATGAACTCATCTCTATTATGTCCGCCTTTAATACCACTAGTTTTATCATATCCATCAACATTCTTTAGATGATAAGCAATGTTATTTTTAAAGTTTATATTATTATCTGTTAGTCCTTTGATTAATCCTAGCGGATCAATCCAACTTACAGGATTCCCCTCCACATAAACATACTGATTCAACCCGCCCACTAACCCAATCGGATCCTGCGTCAAATACCGCCCCACCTGTGGGTCATAGTACCGATTCAGGTTGTAGTGCAGCTCTGTTTCCTCATCCGCATACTGCCCCTGAAACCGCAGTGGATTATCGACTCTTGGCTGTTCTTCATCCTGCCACTGGGTAATCTGTTTACCGTAAGCCGAGTACGTCGTGGCCCACACCACATTGCCCATGTTATCCGTCAAGCTGTGTGGCGTGCCGAGGTGGTCGTTCTGATACCAATACGTACGGGTTTTCTCTGCGGTGCGGTTGGTTATCCGTTTCTGCGATAAGTTTACTGCCCTGCCAGAAGAAGAACATCTTCTGGCCATTCACCGCTTTACTGATACGGCGGTTAAAATCGGAGGTCTCATGAAGCCATTCCGGTTTTATCAGCTAATTAGCTTTATTTAGAACTCATCAACTATAAACATCTACCCATTACATATAGATAAATGCGTAAACGAATAAAATTTTGCATATATCACTGAAGTTATCATTAGCCATTGCTATCTTTATGAAGTACATATTTACTCCATCCATAACTAATTATATCGTTATGACCTGCATTTACTGCTTCAAAATCTTCAAATAATGTCAGAAAATCATTTATATTTTTCTCTACATCATCAGGGGTTTTACCCCCTATTTCGCATTCTTCATAATGCAAATATAGTCTTTTGTTAGTTAAGTCCTTAAATACAAAAAGGCGACCTTGATTTAAACTCGAAAAATTCTCACACCAATACATGGTCATTTATTCTTTAGTAATTCTCTTTTCATTACTTTTAGCTCTAAATTCTTAATACCTAAAAAATCTTTTTCTCTCCCACTAATAGACTTTTCGTTATAAATACTTCTTATGTTTTTAAAAAGCATTAATTTTGAATTATGTTACAATAAAGTACAGATACAAAAATAGTTGGAATAAGAAATCATCTTTTTCAGCCACAAATAACTAACTATAAAAATGTATCCTCCCATTTGACTTTAATATGTAACGGATCTATTTCTAGCTTTCTTTTTAATTTTCCTGAGATGACATCTCCGTATATTTTATTGTCTTCCATATATAGATTAACAAGACCACTTGCAAAACAAAAAAACACCAAATCATCATTGAAGTACAATGATGTGGAGATAGTTCCATCTAGTGAATATATAAATTCCAGCATTAAACCTTTACACCTGAATTTATATACCCATTGAGTATACTCAGAATCGAAATATTCAGCTTCTAAACCAAAAATACTTAATATTTTTTCTTCAAAATGTTCAATCATAGTTTAGGTATCACTGTTGTTAGTTTCAATACTCCATTATTTAACACCTGCCACTGGATTCAAATTGAGCGAATTTCC
>DF158886.1:55538-57651 GCA_000307305.1 Enterobacteriaceae bacterium B14 | reverse complement strand
CACTACCCCGTTTCTTTAGCTAAGATTTTTCATGCCTGTATACAAAATAAATTATAAAGTAACAGTTTAGTTAATTTGATATCTAGAATCTTTTCTTAGAGTTTTCAGCAATTCTTTCCATTTCATCATAACTCCGGTTACAAGTTCTTGTTCCATATTATTTGCATGTTCACTAATAGGAAATACCTTCATTGCAGCTTCACATGTCTTACAAAAATAGTTATAACACTCGGCATCAACCTCATCAAGAATAACAAGATCCATACCAATATCATAGCTCTCATATATTTCATTTAAACATTTATTATACTTATCATCCCAAAGAGCCCTGATTCCGGTCACGTATTCAATCCGGTGAGCATATCAGGATGATCACCGGATTGAATACGTGACCAAAATTTTAGCTTCCTGGCCCCTATCGGCAATATAAAAATATTCACATGCCATTATTAACCCTCACTCCATATTCGAATTGATACTTTATCTAAATTTAGCTCAAGTACAGCAATACAAGTGAAGTCATAATATTAATTTTAAGTAAGCATGCGTTTTAAGAAATAACTCCTGCTCTTTATCATCAATTATCGAATTAGCTTCATCAGGTATTTTTGTTCTTGAAATTTTTACGCCAGAGTAACAAGAATTACACCAAATTATTTTCCACCCAATATCACTACCTTCAAATCCAAAATACTGATAAGACAAACCCTTTGAGCCACATGCCGGACAGTTTGATGATAAGTATAAACTATCATTTTGGGGTAATTTTTTTATCCATTCAAAATATGTTTTATTATTCATTTAGTTATACCTATCTAGTTTTCCCGTTTTATTACTTTTGTAATACTTCCAGAAACTATCCTCAATACCGTGAGCAGCCTTCTCATTTAATCGAAGCTCTAAATTCATCCTTAACGCATCACCATGATAAGTATTTGGATGCTGATATAGTTGTATTTGCATTGTATGAGTTCTTTCATGACCTAAAGTTTTTATTAATTGTTCAACGTTAGTAAAAGCATCAGGATATAAATCAATTGAACCATCAGGATGAGTATAACCATATAGATCTTTTCCTTTTAATTCAGGATCTCTGATTATTCTGACTTTAACGCCGTCAAGTCCAACCCCGCCTTCGTGTGCTGCTTGTTCAACATAACGCATTTGCATTGGAACTTTAAGATCTGAAAATTCGCCAGTATTACTAGTTCTACGGTATAAGCCGGAAAAACCATCATCAGCAACATTAAACAGCCCAAGTGGATCAACCCAACCAACAGGATTTCCCTCCACATAACTATACTGATTCAACCCACCCGCTAACCCAATCGGATCTGGCGTCAAATACCGCCCCACCTGCGGGTCATAGTACCGATTCAGGTTGTAGTGCAGCCCCGTTTCCTTATCCGCATACTGCCCCTGAAACCGCAGTGAGTTATCCACTCTTGGCCGTTCTTCATCCTGCCACTGGGTAAGCTGTTTTCCGTAAGCCGAGTAAGTCGCACTCCACACCACATTGCCCATGTTATCCGTCAAGCTGTGTGGGGTACCGAGATGGTCGTTTTGATACCAATATGTCCGGGTCTTCTCTGCGGTGCGCTTATTGCCTACCACCGTGGCGAGCGGTCTAAAGCTGTCTGGCTCATAAACATAACTCTGCCAGTGCTGTTGGTTATCCGTTTCTGCAATTAGCTTGTTGCCCTGCCAGAAGAAGAGGGTCTTCTTGCCGTCTACCGTTTTACTGATACGGCGGTTAAAGACGTCGTACTGGTAGTGGGCTTCGGTGCCGTCAGGGGTTTTGACGGTGATAAGTCGGTGCTGGCAGTCGTAGCGGTAGGTGGTGACGAGCTTCTGCTCTTTTCCTCTCCGTTGCGCTATCAGATTGCCAAACCGGTCGTAGTCAAAATGCCGGTCGCCGTAGAACGCCAGCCGATTGCCTTTGGCTTCGCTGTTGTGTCCTGGCAGTTGTGGGTTGCCTGTGCTATCAAATTCGAAGCGTTCGAACAGGCCGCCGTGGCTCTGGTTGTGGGTTTGAGCATCGCTCGCGGTATTAACCGCACTCAGTTGCCCTGTGGCGGTGTAGCTAAAGCGTTTGGCCTGATGGCCTTGGATA
>DF158886.1:52453-54703 GCA_000307305.1 Enterobacteriaceae bacterium B14 | reverse complement strand
CATCGTAGCGGTGGCGGATTGTCACCCAGTCTTGATGTTCGGCGATAAGCCTGCCGCCGAGGTCATATTCCCACGCCATCGGGCAGGTCTCATCGTACACCGCATTCAGTTGCCCGAAGGTATCGTAGCCATATTCCACCGTCTTGCCATCCGGCAGGGTTTTGAAACGCAGGCGTCCCATTGGGTCGCGTTGGTAGCGGGTGATATAGGGTTCACTGTCGTGCTCATCGCCGTATTCACACTTTTCAATGAGTTGACCATTCAGGTCATAGGCGTAAGTGGTTTTGATGCCATCGAAGCCGATTTCTTCGTTCAGTAAGCCATTGGCGGTGTAGCCTAGACGGTAGATTTCCCCTTTGCTGTTCTCTATCTCACTGACTTGCAGATGCACATTGTCATAGCGGTAACGCAGGGTAGAGCCATCGGGCAGGTGTTTGGTGGTCAGCAGATGCAGCGGTGCGGCGTACTCATAGCGGGTTTCACGACCGAGTTCATCTACTGCGCGGGTGACTTTGCCATAGGCGTTATAGCGGTAGTGTCGGGTGCTGCCATCGGGCAGGGTGATTTTTGTTGGGCGTTGCAGTGCATCCCTGACTAACTGGGTGAGGTTGCCTTTGCTGTCTTGGATGTGGCTTGGTTGGGTATTGAAGCCTTGGTAAGCGTAGGTCTGCTCTTCGCCTAAGGTATCGCGCACTTTGTGCAGGCGACCGCTCGCATCCCATTCATAGTGACGGGTATTGCCATCGGGGTAGTGAACGTCGCTGACGTTGCCTTCTGGGGTGTAGGTATAGCGTGTGGTGGTGCCGTCAGGGCGGGTTTCCGAGGCGACTTGGCCTTGTTCGGTACGTTTGTATGCCCACGTTTGCACTTTGCCATCGAGACTGTACTGGTAGATATAGCGCAGTGTGCCGAGGAAATACTCATAGGTGGTGCTACGTCCATCGGGGAAGACTTCTCTGACCAAATGGCCTTCCTCATCGTAGCCATAGTGGGTGATATTTCCCACCCCATCTTGGCGGCTTAGGCAGTGGCCTTTCTCATCGAAGGTTTGATAGATTTCTGCGCCATCGGCGGTTTTCTCATAGATAAGGCGAGCATGGTCATTGTGCTGATAGACCTGACGGCTGCCGTTGCGCTGGATTTCCGTGACGGTGTTAGCCACGTCATCCCACACATAACGGATATCGAGTTGGTCAAAATTACCGTATTGGCGCACGCAGCGTGCCTGTGAGCCAGTGCCTTCCCACTCCCAGTGGAAAGCGGCACCGCCAGCCAGTTCGCGGTAGAGCAACAGGTGGTCATCGCGGTAGTGGTACTGCTCACGCTCGCCTAAAGCATTGTCTGCCGCGATAAGGTGATGGGCGTCATTGTAGTGATAAGTGGCGACAGCGGGTTGCGGTGTCCAGGCTGTTTTAGCTCCGGCGGCATTGCCAACAAACGGGACAACCTGCGTGATAAGGGATGAGTCAGCCGACAGACCATATTCAAACTGCAATGCCGCAAGTGTGCCTTGGCGTACCTGATGCAGTCGCCACTGTGTATCGTAATGAACCGTGACAGTGTTGCCGTAAATATCGCTGATGGCTTCAAGGCGACCTATCTGTCCCTCACGGACAAAGTGATAAATCCCCTGACCGCGCGATTGCACCAAGAGATAGTGATTCGGCTCTGCCCCCAGATAAATCGCCGCCTCAGCAAGTTGGTTAGTAATGATGGGCATTGCCGCATCGGGCTCAGGGAACGGCGTAGTCAGCCCTTCGTGGTCACGCCAGAGCACCTTGCCATCATCAAAGTGCAGTTCATGGCTGAGGCTATGCCGCCAGCCGTAGCCGAGGCCGTTCTGGTGTTCAACGCTGCTGGAGGTGTAGATGCGCTGCCAGAGAAAGGGAAGAAAACCCGGCAGAGTCGCATCCGTCAAGGCCAGAAACTCTTCGCCGGTAGCGAGTGAAATAGGGTCAGCACTCTGTTTATTGCTGCTCCCTGCGCTGCCCTTTTTGCCACCGTTGTAGCTCATTGAGCTAACGTCTTGATTGCCCCAAGAGACAGACAAGGTAGTGCTGGGGGTGCCTAGGTTTTCCACGGAGACCAAATTGTTCAGGTCTTTGCCATCGACGGAGAGGTTCTGTCGTTTGCTGGCATTGATAACGGTTTGCCCCGCCTTGGCCCATTTCTCCGAGAACTCAGAGTGCGCATCAGTGTGTTTGAGTACTGCACTGAATAGGCGCTGAATGGCGAGGTATTTTTTAGGAA
>DF158886.1:0-52433 GCA_000307305.1 Enterobacteriaceae bacterium B14 | reverse complement strand
GCTATCATGTGCCAAATATCAAAAAAATACCGTTATAGCTTACTTATCAGCAAGTAAACTATTAACCACCAACCTAATATCTATTGAGTTCCCCCTTCTGCCATTTATATGACAGATAGACCCCACTAACTGAGAGTTCTTAAATGAAAAAAATAACCGCACTCACACTCATCGCGTTCTGTTCCCTTCCTGCTTTGGCGCAAGGCCAAGGTGGTTTCTCTAATCCTGTTCAGGCTAGCGCAGGCGGTTTCTCTGGCCCATCGGTGACAGCAACAACCATTGAGCAAGCAAAGTCATTACGTGACGATGCGAAGGTTACGCTCCGTGGGTATATCGAAAAAAGTCTAGGTGGTGATAACTATCTGTTTAAAGATGAGACTGGCACCATTACCGTTGATATCGACTCACACCGCTGGAACGGCCAAAATGTGACACCAAAAGATAAAGTGGAGTTACAAGGCGAGGTTGATAAAGACTGGAACTCGGTTGAAATTGATGTAGATCGCATCATTAAATTGTAAGAGTTAGACAAGGCCGGGGCATGACTGCCCCCACCTTTTTGTTTATGCTTTGCCGATTATTCTTGATGACAAGATGGCACTACAGCGTCTCTAAACGTGCATAAGATGCCACCAACCACTTGATACCCTCGCCTTTAAAGGCAATCTGTAATCGGCTGTGATCGCCGCTGCCTTCTAGATTCACGATAGTACCTTCACCAAACTTAGCATGTTTAACCCGCTGCCCCAGTTTGTAGCCAGTGTCATTCATCGACATTGGTGTTCCCATCTGCTGATGTTTTACTGGCCGTGAAACACTGGCGCGTAAGCGAACTTCTTCAACACACTCTTCCGGCAGTTCGCCCACAAAACGTGATGGGCGGTGATAGGCTTCTTTGCCATACAAGCGGCGTGTCTCAGCGTAGGTTAGCGTGAGCTTTTGCATAGCTCGAGTAACCCCGACGTAAGCGAGACGGCGCTCCTCCTCCAGCCTGCCGCCTTCATCTAGCGACATCTGGCTTGGGAACATGCCCTCTTCCATTCCGACAATAAAGACCTGCGGGAACTCTAGCCCTTTTGCAGAGTGCAGCGTCATTAACTGAACCGCATCCTGATAGGCATCTGCTTGCCCCTCACCTGCTTCTAGCGCCGCGTGGGAGAGAAACGCCTGCAACGGTAGCATATCGAGGTCTTCATCTTGGAAACTGAACTGCCGCGTTGCAGTGACTAGCTCTTCAAGGTTGTCGATACGTGTTTGCCCTTTTTCGCCTTTCTCTTGCTCGTACATGCTCCACAAGCCAGAATCGCGAATGATGCGGTCGGTCTGTACGTGCAATGGCATCTCACTGGTTTCACGCGCGAGGGCTTCAATCAGCTCAAGAAAACGCTGAATAGCACCCGCAGCACGCCCAGCTAAGACCTTTTCCCGTAGCAACTCAGTAGAGGCTTGCCAGAGAGTCAATTGCCTGTCACGAGCGGTTTGGCGGATAACGTCAATGGTTCTGTCACCGATACCGCGCGTTGGCGTGTTAACGACGCGCTCGAATGCAGTATCGTCATTGCGGTTGGATACCATGCGCAGATAAGCAAGCGCATCTTTGATTTCCTGCCGCTCGAAGAAGCGCATGCCGCCGTAGATACGGTAAGGCATTGATGATTGCAGCAGCGCCTCTTCCAGCACACGCGATTGGGCGTTGCTACGGTAGAGAATAGCGCAATCATTAATGGAGTTGCCGCTCTCCTGCCACGCCTTAATTCGGTTAACCACAAAACGCGCTTCATCCAGCTCATTGAACGCACAATAGAGAGAGATTGGTGCCCCTTTATCGCCCTCAGTCCACAGCTCTTTGCCCAAACGACCTTCATTATTTGAGATAAGGGCATTCGCCGCAGTGAGAATATTGCCCGTAGAGCGGTAGTTCTGTTCCAGACGAATCGTGTGTGCGCTTGGGTAGTCATCGAGAAAACGTTGGATGTTCTCTACCTGCGCTCCTCGCCAGCCATAGATAGACTGGTCATCGTCACCAACGATGATGACGTTGGCTTTATCGCCAGCCAATAGCCGTATCCATGCATATTGAATACGGTTGGTATCCTGAAACTCATCCACCAGAATATTGGTAAAACGGTCACGGTAATGATTGAGGATTTGTGGCTTGTTTAACCAAAGCTCATGCGCACGTAGCAGAAGTTCGGCAAAATCCACCAGCCCAGCTCGATCACAGGCCTCTTGATAGGCTTGATAGATTTTTAACCATGTGGCTTCAATGGGGTTGCCATAGCTTTCGATATGCTGTGGGCGTAAACCTTCATCTTTTTTGCCATTGATGTACCACATGCCCTGACGCGGCGACCACTGCTTCTCGTCCAGATTCAGCGCTCGAACAAGGCGTTTAATCAATCGGAGCTGATCTTCACTGTCTAGGATCTGGAAATCTTGTGGCAGATTAGCATCAAGGTGATGAGCGCGTAGCAGACGGTGAGCTAATCCGTGGAACGTACCAATCCACATCCCCCCTTGACTCGTACCGATAAGATCTTCGATACGGTGGCGCATCTCAGCTGCAGCTTTGTTGGTGAACGTTACCGCCATGATGGAGTAAGGCGAACAGTTTTCTACCGAGAGCAGCCAAGCGATACGATGAACTAATACCCGCGTTTTACCGCTGCCTGCCCCCGCTAATACCAGCAGGTTGCCGCGTGGCGCAGCAACAGCCTCGCGCTGTTTTTCATTCATACCATCAAGCAGGTTGGAAACGTCCATAAGCACCGTCTTTCAGCTAAGAGAGGAGAAGGCTAGGGGTCGATACTCAGCCTTCTACTGGAAATTTATACAGAGGGGATTATAACAACGACTGGAGCGATGCCAACCGAGAAATTTCTATATGCGGCAATAAGCGGCTATCGCTGACAGCCATCAAGCTACGATCTCTGTCATTAATCCAACACGCCTGGAAGCCGCTACGCAGTGCGCCAGCAACATCGGTTGTGAGATCGTCCCCCACATGCAAAATCGACTCAGGGGATAGCCCCAACAGCCGTGACGCGTTGTCATACATATCGCTGAAGGGTTTAGAACGCCCATCAGGGCCGGAGCGGAGGATAAACTGGAAATAGTGCCCTAGCCCGAAAACATGGGGGTCGGCGTTACCATTGGTAATCGCAACCAGCGGAAAACGCTCCGCCAGCGCCTGTAAGGTTTGGTGAGTCTCCTGCGGCACCTCGACTTTGCTGCGCCAATGTGCAAAATCGTCCATCGCATCATCCGCACCCTGCTGCGCCTGTTGAAGAGAATAGCCCTGACGTTGCAGCAACAGCACGAGTGAGCACCTGCGCCACTCGGTGACATCATGATAAATCTCTGGTTCCTGCTCTCTCAGTTCAGCGCGAACGAGATGTAGCTCAGAGGAGGTTATCTCTCTCAATTCAGGATGTTTGTTCTGTAGATAAGCTAACGATTCCTGCTCTGTACGCTGGATGACGGGGCGGTTGTCATACAGCGTATCGTCAAGATCGAAAGTCAGCGCTTTCAAGGCGGTGAGTGGCCGATAGAAATGCATCAGGATTTCCCCCGTTTCGCACGTGGATGCGCGGCATCGTAGACAGTGGCTAAATGCTGGAAATCGAGATGGGTATAAATCTGCGTAGTGGAAAGGTTGGCGTGCCCCAGCAACTCCTGAACCGCCCGCAGATCGCCGCTAGACTCCAGCATATGCGTCGCAAATGAGTGACGTAACATGTGCGGGTGCACGTGGCTGGTCACACCCTGTTTAATGCCCCACTCACTAAAGCGCTTTTGTACGTTGCGGGCTGAGATACGCCGCCCTAACTTTGACACAAAGAGCGCGTCATCTTCTGGCGCATAAATGTATCTCAGCGATAACCAGTGCGTTAGCCACTCTACCGCCGTGCGCCCTACCGGCAGTTTTCTCTCTTTGCTGCCTTTACCCATGACCCAGATCTCTCCGGCATCGACATTGACCTTCCTGCAATCCAACCCAACAAGCTCTGAGAGACGCAGGCCTGCTCCATACATTACCTCAAGCATAGTGCGGTCACGTATCGCTAGCGGGTCGCTGAGGTCGATATTGAGCAGTTGGCTGACATCATCAACATCCATATTTTTTGGTAGGTGGCGGCCTGCTTTGGGTACTGACACACCCTTCGCTGGGTTAGCCTGTAATTCCCCTTCACCAATCATCCAATCGAGGAAGCTGCGCAGCGCAGAAAGCCGCAGAGCGAGACTTGCCGACTCTAAGCCTTTACGCTTGCTGCGTGTGACGAACATTCGCACTTTAGCGGCAGTGAGCTGAGGCCACTCCGCTATCGCCATTTCCCCCGCCATCACCATCAATGCCTCAAGCTGACGCCGATAGTTAGAAAGCGTGTGCGGGCTGAGCTGCCGCTCAACTTTCAGGTAGCGTAGGTAATGCTCTACCGGCTGATGTAGCCGGTCTGCGGGGGATTCAGGCTGGGTTGTCATACCTTTTCAATCCAGCGTTGCAGTAGCTTCGGCAGGAATAGGCTTAGGTGCTGTAATAGCAAGGTGCCCATATTGGGTTGATAGTGCTGGCTATCGCGGCTGCTGAAAATCAGCACGCCCAAATCGCCGTTCTCCCCCAATAAGGAGAGTGCAACGGAACCGACATGTTTAGTGTTTGGCATAAGCAGCAACAGTTCTGAGCTGTTTAACGTCCCTAAATAGTGATCGTTACTGCCTAAACGCTGAATACGCAGCGGCTCAAAGAGCTGGCGTGAAAGTGCAAGGTGGGCAAAGCGGGAAGGCGCGCTGAGTTTCCATTGTTCGCTAAACAAGCGAATATCAACGCTGGACAGGCCAAGAGAACGCGCCCACTGGTGCAAACGATCTAATAAATCTTGCAAAGACTCCGCCATACCCAGTTCACCCTGCAACAAAACAAGCTGTCGGAATAGCCTCTCGTTAGCGTTAGCTAACTCCATCAGCAGGGTAATTTCTTCTTCTAGCTTGCCTATCTGTTCACGCTGGCGAGAGAGTTGCCACTCAACCAAAGAGACGGAGTCTCGAACGGGGTGAGGAACGCGCATTTGTTCAACCAGACGCGCGTTACGAATAAAGAATTCAGGATGTTCTAAGAGATACTGCATGACAAGCTCATCGCCCAGCTCGATAGGTTCGACAAGTTGTTCTTCATTGCTATTCATAAGAAACACATCTCATAAGTGAATAAATCCATCATAAACATGTGTTGCAGGACCAGTCATATAGAGAGGATGACCCGGCCCATTCCAACGAATTTGCAGGCTTCCTCCCGGCAAATCTACCCTAACCTGTTCATCAAGAAGCCCTTGTTGTATCCCTATTGCCATAGCAGCGCACGCACCGCTGCCACAGGCTTGCGTTTCTCCGGCTCCACGTTCAAATACCCGCAGACGAACATGGTTACGGTTAACCACTTGCATAAAACCAACGTTAACACGCTCAGGGAAACGCTCGTGGCTTTCTAGCAAAGGCCCTAGAATCTCGACCTCTGCTGCTTCAATACTATCGACTTGCAGTACGCAGTGCGGGTTGCCCAAAGAGACAACGCCGCATAAGACGGTTCTTTCTGCCGCCCGCAGAATGTAAGTTTTTTCTGCTTTCACTGCACGGAAAGGGACTTTTTGCGGTTCGAATATGGGCTCGCCCATATTCACGCAAACTTGCTCATCATCCGTGACAGTCAGTAGCATCCGGCCATTTTGAGTACTGACACTGATATCACGTTTGCTAGTAAGGCCTTTCAGGCGCACAAAGCGGGCAAAGCAGCGAGCACCATTCCCACACTGAGCAACTTCACTCCCATCTGCATTAAAGATGCGATAGTGAAAATCCAGTTCAGGATCGTATGGCGGCTCAACAACCAGTAGCTGGTCAAAACCAACACCGAGATGACGGTTCGATAAGCGACGAATCAGCTCCGACGAAAAGTAAACATTCTGTGTAACGGCATCAACAACCATGAAGTCGTTGCCTAAACCGTGCATTTTGGAGAACTGCATTTAATACTCCACCTTATCACTTTCGTCTGGCTGCCTTCGCCCTATCAGCTAAAACAGATTGCTATCAGAATATATTGAGTATGCACAAAACAGAGGGCGTGCTCAGAAATACTATGTGCTCTTACTCTTTCGTACTACTTTCTGTGCCACTGCTCGCGCCCTGCGCATTTTCTGACACACTACCATCCTGTGTCGCCTGCTTACTGCTATCCTGAGGTTGTTCTACTGCTTTTGGCTGCTCTGGTGGTGGCATAAAAAGCGGCCCTTTTAATCCACATCCAGACAGAGTTAGTGCTGCCAATGCCAGTAATACACACCCAAATTCTTTTTTCATTGCAATATGCCTGTGATTCATTCGTCCAAGCTCTCTATAATCGCAGTTGGATCGTGAAAAGCAATAGGAAATCATTATGAACGACTCTCAGTTTCAACAGTTAGCAGACCAATTGATGCTTCATATCGAAGAAGAGTTGGATCGTTACGAAGGCGATGCCGATATAGATTATGAGATTAATAGCGGTGTGATGACACTGACTTTTGAGAATGACACCAAGATAATCATTAATCGTCAGGAACCCCTGCACCAAATTTGGCTTGCGACTAAATCAGGCGGTTATCACTTCGATTATAAGAATGATGCCTGGATATCAGACCGCAGTGGACATGAGTTTCTCGCTCTGCTTTCTGAAGCCTGCACACAGCAAGCGGGTGATAAGGTCACTATTCGATAACGTAATGATTTGATAAAACAATAAGTGAGGAAGCAGATATTGAAAAAGCATGGCTGGTATTTTTTACTTCCAGCCACCACTTTTATTGGTGGCTATTTATTTTGGTAGCAAGTTACTGATAGTAACTTTTCCCCTCAGCCGCTTCAGCTTCAGCCTCTTTGGTATCAGGGCAGAGATGAGAAAGTACCGTGCTGCGAAACGGTACGACCTGAGTACGCCCATCCTGCTGCACAATCTGATAAAACTGCGGCAGGTTAAAATTAATAAAGCTTGAGCCGTAGGTAAAACGCTCATGCGACGAAGCATAGAAGCGGCTCACATCCCGTACCAGCTCTTCTTTACTCCCTTCGCAATGGTGATAAACCTCAATACGGTTCGATTCATCCAAGATGTAGATGTTGAAACCACGCATACCATCTTCGAAGAAAAATTGGATAATCCCTTCGCTGGCAAAACCATCAACTACCGGTGGCAGGTGAATCTGGGTTGTCTCTACCTGAACAGATAAACCATGTAGCTTGTTATTGGAGATCGCCCCGTAGAATTCCACCGCGTTTTCCAATTTTTGCACGGAAACACTAAGACGTTCGAAGAATAACCCCCATGTCTGCCCAGCCACACGAACCGCTTTAAACCGCCCTGGCTCTAAACGCGTGCTGGATAAACGCAGGTCGATACACTCCGCAACCAATTGCTGCATACGCGAACGCAGCAAACCACGTAAATGCTGGCTGTAGCAGAAGACCTCAACTGACTCAGGCGGCGATGCATCTTGATGCATTTTGCCAAGAATCGTTTTTAGCGCATCTAATACCGCTTGTTCACCGCTAAAATGCAGCGTTCGAACCTCATTCCATGAGTTGCGATACAGGAGGTCAATACTGCCAACTAAGCATTTTTGCTGCTGCCCAAAGCTAAAAACATCCATCTTACGGAAATCGAAATGCACAACCTGATTGCGGAAGGCCTCGGTAGGGTCATGTTCTAGATTGACAATAATGGCCAAGTGGCGAATTTCACAGGGGCTATACAGCGATTTTGGCGTAGACGCCGGTAAACGTAACGGAAAGTGGCTTGAGATGTCCGAGACTAAATGCTGTAGTTTCTCTAGATCGCACTCACCGTTATTTTTGATATGTAACTGCGTTTTTGATGTCAGTAGACCATTAAAATAGGCCCATGCGACAAGCTTGCTCAAGTAGCGGTTATATTCTAAAGGCTGATGGCCCACAATCGCATCTATCGTCGGTGCCTGATTGTAGAGATACCAACCTGAGCGATTCGCTCTGCCAGCAGGCACGTGAATAAAGGTTAAGTGGTTCTCTGAAAGATCGGGGGAGATCTGCGGATTCACTAAGGTGACTTTGCCCGGCAGAGCTTCAAATGCCGCATACAGTTTACGGGTCAACACCCCGATATCTTGCGGGCTGGCACTGGCAGCCAGATTGTTGCGGCGCGCGAAACGAATCAGATTACGATAGCTTTGCATCATCGCATCCAACAGCTCGTTATGCGCTTCTCGTACCTGCTCAATCTTCCAGTTAGCGCGATTATCTAACACTTCTATACGCTCTGCGCTCCAGCCCCACTCACTCACCAGTTGGCCGAGGATCTCACGGCGCCAGGTCACGCAAGCTTTCTCTCTGGAGAGTTTTTCGCAGACTTTCAAATAGAAGCAGCGGCGAGCCATATCTAATCTCACCATATCGTTAATGTCGGTGAGATAACGCGTCACTCTTTCCAACATCATGCAATAGGGGTCGAGACCAAAAGAGACAATCTGCCCTTGATGCAGCTTCTGCTTAATATCTATTGATAAGAGCTGGGTCTTTGGGTATTCCCACGAATAGGCTTCGAGCAGCAATGTTTTCAACACAGCTTTATAAGGTGAATCGATGCTTTTATAGAGCTGCCACAGACTCGCGCCAAAGTACTCTTCAGCGGAGAGCGAGCTCAATCCGCCTAAATCAAGCCACTCATTCGGGGTTAAAACACCTTGCGCATACAGTGAAAGGACATACTCGTCATAGTTTTCTTCTTCACCAACCGGCACCATATTCCACAGAATACGTTTACCGGAGAGGCGAACTGCTGTGCGATAGAATTCGTCCAGCAATAAAATATGTTGTGTAGAACCGCAATCTTCGCCGCCTAAACTGCCGCTTTCATTACGGCGAAAACGGTTCTCATCTATCAGGAAAAAGCTGATATCGACGCCCATAGCCGCCGCCCACTCTTCTAAGAGCGTACATTTTGCCTGTAGGTTGGCTCTCTCTTCTTTATCTAACCATGATTGATGGCAGACCCAGATATCCAGATCAGAGCTACAGCTTTGCCCTATGGATGACGTGCTCCCCATAGAGTAAACGCCCGTGATAGGGAGTTCGCCTTTAGAGTGATTATCAATGGGTTTACCACTGGCTTGCGCAAGCGAAGCCAAGTATTGGCTCTGGCGCTCATCAGAGGTGTAAAGACAAATTCCGTGGGGAACCTTACCATCAATATATCCCGGCATAAGCGGATGATGGTAGTGTAAGAAGGTTGCCAGCAGGCCGTATACTTGTTTAAAAGCTGGCCCCATTGCTGAAAATGCACGATCAACGCGAAGCTGGTTGATGGCATCCAATCTCTGTTTTAGTGTCTCTATGTAGAGGTACAAGACATTTCGCCTGATTTAATCCCAGTGCTGGTAGAGAAAGAGTGTTCCCAGTAACTCATTTTTTAGAATAAAAGCCTTATATGAGTTATTGCCGAAAACGTGATCAATGTAACACCTTGCAAGTTGACCGTAAAGGAAGGAACACACCACATCTATTATATAAGCTTATAGTTTGAAGAATGAGCAAATAACTTAGAAACAAATAATTATCATTCTCAATTTCATATCTTTTATAAACAATTTCTTACGCTGACACCCATAAGTCGTAGATGGTAGGATGTCGGGTAAATGAGAGAAAGTAACTTTTTATGGCAAATTAATGGCAGACAATATTCTTCGCATCGCAACTCGCCAAAGCCCACTTGCGCTCTGGCAAGCACACTATATACGTGACCGCCTTTTAGCCATCCACAGCGGATTAACCGTTGAGTTGGTTCCTATGGTCACCCGTGGCGATATTATTTTAGATACACCCCTGGCAAAAGTGGGTGGTAAAGGCTTATTCGTAAAAGAGCTAGAGCTAGCACTGCTCGATGGGCGTGCTGATATCGCCGTGCACTCGATGAAAGATGTTCCTGTAGAGTTCCCTGAAGATTTGGGCCTAGCTGTTATCTGTGAACGAGACGATCCAAGAGATGCCTTTGTCTCCCAAAAATATGACAGCGTTGATGCGCTGCCCGTCGGTAGCATTGTAGGTACCTCTAGCTTGCGCCGCCAGTGCCAGCTACGCGAACGCCGCCCTGACCTTATTGTCCGCGATTTGCGCGGCAACGTGGGTACCCGCTTAGGTAAACTAGATAATGGTGAGTATGATGCCATTATTCTTGCCGTCGCTGGATTAAAGCGCTTGGGCTTAGAAGAACGCATTCGTATGGCGATGCCGCCAACCGAATCACTGCCCGCAGTTGGGCAAGGTGCCGTTGGTATCGAGTGCCGTCTGAATGACTCCACTATATTAAATCTCATCACGCCGTTAAGTGACGAAGCAACGCGCGTATGCGTCCTTGCCGAACGGGCGATGAATATGCGCCTTGAAGGTGGCTGTCAGGTGCCTATTGGCAGCTATGCCGAGCTAGAGGGTGATGCTCTGTGGCTCCGAGCTCTGGTTGGGGCCCCAGATGGCAGCCTGATTATTCGCAGTGAACGCCACGGCTCGCGCCAAGATGCGGAGAAACTCGGTGTAGAGCTCGCCGAAGAACTGTTATCTCTAGGCGCTGCAGATATCTTGCAAAACGTCTATCAGAGCGCAAAATGAGAGTCTTGGTCACTCGCCCCACACCTGCGGGTGAACAGCTCGTTACGCGATTAGTAGGCTTGGATATTATGGCTTTCCACGCCCCGCTCATCGATTTTTCTCCGGGCAAAGACCTGCATAACTTGCCTGAGCACCTAAACTCGCTGAATTCCGGTGATTTATTGTTTGCTCTTTCCCCACGGGCGTTAAACTATGCCTTACCTTTAATACAGAAAAGCCGTTTTGTTTGGCCACAGCAACTAAGCTATTTTGCTATAGGCCGAACCACTGCATTAGCGCTTCATTCGGTATGCCAACATAACGTTGAATATCCGCTCGGGCGTGAAGTGAGTGAAGAATTACTTCGTTTACCGGCTTTGAGCCATATTGAAGGTAAACGCGCGCTATTGTTACGAGGTAATGGCGGAAGAGAGCTGCTGGCGGAGACATTGCAAACCCGCGGCGCGGAGGTAACACTGTGTGAATGTTACCAACGAAACCCTATTGAGTATCATGGAAGAACGCAAGCCGCCCACTGGATGAACCTCGGTGTCGATACATTAGTGGTAACCAGCGGCGAAATGCTGCAACAACTTTATCATTTAGTTCCCGATGACTATCACCACTGGCTGCTAACATGCCGCCTGATAGTGGTCAGTGAACGCCTTGCCACCCTTGCAAAAGAGAGGGGATGGAACACCATCACAGTGGCAGATAATGCAGACAATGACGCGTTAATTCGCGCACTACGATAACCTGACTATGGGATGTGCCAAGATGACGGAACAGAAAACCCCATCTGCACCAGTTGAAACGCTAGACAACGATGCAGAGAAAACAGTGACACCTGAATTAACAGGAACACCTCACGAAAATACACCGCACGAGAAAACGAGTGGGAAAAATGGCGGTTTTTTACTAGGGGCGATCGCAATCGCCCTGACTATTGCGCTAGGTGCCGGAATGTATTACCACGGGCATCGTCAGGCATCGGAACAGAAACTATCTGTAGATAACCTGCAAGCCCAATTTGCTGCATTAAAAAACGCACAATCAGCGGCTCAAACACAAGATAAGCAGCAGTTAGAAGCGCTGTTAAAAACTCAAGAGCAGCAGCTCAAGGCCGCAGGTGCACGCTTAGACTCACAAAGCCAACTTTTAACCGATCTTGAAAGCAAAGTCGCTGCAATGTCTAGCTCAAACTCGAAAGTTTGGCTTATTGCTCAAGCTGATTTCATGGTGAAAATGGCAGGCCGTAAACTCTGGATCGATCAGGATATTATCTCTGCACTCGCGCTGCTAAAAAGTGCTGATACCAGCCTAGCCGATATGAATAGCCCTGATATGATTGATGCCCGCCGCCTTCTTGCTGAGGATATCAGTGCAGTCGCTAGCATTAAGTCCATCGATTCCGATGGCATTATTCTCGGCCTGAATCAGTTAACCAATCAGATAGATAATCTTCGTTTGACAGATACCAACAGCGATCAGGCACCGATGGATGAGAATAGCCCAGAGCTGTCTAGCTCACTCAACGAATGGCGCCAAAACCTGAGTAAAAGCTGGAAAACGTTTATGGCGGAGTTCATCACTATCCGTCGCCGCGATACTCATGCAGAACCTTTGCTCGCGCCAAATCAAGATATCTACCTCCGTGAGAACCTTCGCGCTCGATTGCTGGTTGCCGCTCAAGCAGTCCCACGCCATCAGAGCGAAGTGTACAAGCTCTCTCTAGAAACGGTTTCAACGTGGGTAAGAGCCTATTTCGATCCAGAAGATAGCGTCACTAAAGCGTTTTTAGAGCAGCTAGATAAGTTAAGTCAGGAATCACTTAATATTGATATTCCAAAGACACTGAAAAGCCAAAAAGCGATAGAAGACCTTATGCAGACGCGAGTGCTTAACCCTATGGCTCAACAGCCTGCCGTTGTTAATCAGGAGGGCTAAGTATGTTTCGTCTCTTATTTCTATTTATTCTCCTGATTGCTGGGCTGGTTGCTGGCCCGATTGTGGCTGGGCATCAGGGCTATGTACTTATCCAGACAGACGCCTATAACATCGAAACCAGCGTTACCGGATTAGCCATTATCCTTGTTTTATTGGTCGGAGTGATCCTCGCTTTAGAGTGGTTACTGCGCCGTATTTTCCGCACGACAGCCCGCACCCGTGGCTGGTTCAGCGGTAGGAAACGTAACCGAGCCCATAAACAAACTAAAGCCGCACTATTAAAATTGGCTGAAGGGGATTTCAATCAGGTAGAGAAGCTACTAACGCGTAATGCAGACCATGCAGAACAACCTGTGGTGAACTATCTTCTGGCTGCCGAAGCTGCACAGCAGCGCGGTGATGCAATTCGCTCACACCAATATCTTGAGCGTGCAGCAGAAGCCGCAGACACCGACCAGCTCCCCGTTGATATCGCTCGCGTGCGTATTCAATTAGCGGAAGGTGAAGTATTTGCAGCCCGCCACGGTGTAGACCAGCTACTTTCTGAAGCACCACGCCACCCTGAAGTACTGAGGCTGGCGGAGCAGGCTTATATCAGCAGCGGAGCTGAAGGCTCGCTACTGGACATTCTGCCATCCATGCGAAAAATTCATCTTTATGATGATGATAAACTGCTGGAACTGGAGCAAAAGGCACATATCGGCTTAATGAATCAGGCGATGGTGGAAAATAATAGCGAAGGGCTGAACAGTTGGTGGCAGCAGCAAAGCCGTAAAGTTCGCCACGATGTGGTGATCCAGATCGCTATGATTGAACATCTGATTCAATGTGATGACCACGATATGGCACAGCAAATCCTGCTTGATGGTTTAAAACGCCATTACGATGAGCGTTTGGTTCGCCTCATTCCTCAGTTAAAATCAGGCAATCCAGAACAACTAGAGAAAGTCTTACAGCAGCAGATCAAGAAGAATGGTGATTCCCCACTTCTCAACAGCACACTGGGAAGAGTGCTCATGAGTCACGGTGAGTGGCAAAGCGCCTATGATGCATTGAAGGCTTCTCTATCCCAGCAGCCTGATGCACAGAACTACGCGACGATCGCTGATGTGCTAGATAAGCTACGCCGCCCTGATGAGGCAGCAAGAATGCGCCGTGAAGGTTTGTTACTGACGCTGAAAAGTAATCCTGAGCCTTAACTCATAAGGTTCCCAAAACTTAACAGAAGCTCCCAAAATTAGGGAGCTTTTTTATTGTCCTGAAAAGTGCGTATATAGAGTTTTACTTTATGACAGGCAAAAAAAACACCTGCTATATAAGCAAGTGTCTAAATCAAAACAGGTCTTAGAACAACGGGCGGTGCCTCACTCAACGTTATGTCCGTCGTTTGATGAAGGGTTTCCCACTATCATCGATGATTGGACACTAGGCACCATAAAGTCGGCTCTGCATCATTCGATAGCATTATGAGGATAAACCATCATAAAAAGGTGAATGAGCATCTACGTTATAGATACTGCACTTGGCATGCCAACTTTTAAAACCAAGTCATAAAAATGAAAAATAATAAAAAAAGGCTTATACATCATAGACCATGAAAATAAATACCGTTTAATGCCATTCACGTAAGACACCCTTCACATCTTCACTGAGCTACCCCAAGGACAATCTGTCGCTATGAGACGACATCATTGTTAATGAAAATTTAAAGTATTATTAATCAATGAATTACACGTCACTAAATAGAGACAATTGCAATGTAGGTTGTCGCTAAAATAGGACAGGCATGATTTATTTATTACAAATCATATGGATATATTGATATCTCAATAGTGAAGAGGTTGTTGATAGTGAGATATAGAAAAGCGTATCGACGATAGACGTAAAAAAGCCCGCTATCAAAGCGGGCTTTTCCAAGAGTGGTCGGCGAGAGAAGATCACTCATCACTTCGTGATTCGCCCTTCGGGTCGTTGCTGCGCAACGTTGTCTCGCTTCGCTCGGCTCGAACCTCCTACCCCGGAGCTTCTCATCCTCTTTAGCTACAGACGTAAAAAAGCCCGCTATAAAAGCGGGCTTTTCCAAGAGTGGTCGGCGAGAGAGGATTCGAACCTCCGACCCACTGGTCCCAAACCAGTTGCGCTACCAAGCTGCGCTACTCGCCGAAAATCTTTTGTGACGTGGTGCGAAGAGAGGGACTTGAACCCTCACGTCCGTAAGAACACTAACACCTGAAGCTAGCGCGTCTACCAATTCCGCCACCTTCGCACATATCACATAACTCTGGGGTGGCTAATGGGATTCGAACCCACGACAACTGGAATCACAATCCAGGGCTCTACCAACTGAGCTATAGCCACCAAAATTCGTTTAACAACACACTGCTGATACTCGTAACTCATGCACCTAACAATTGGCGCGCCCGACAGGATTCGAACCTGAGACCTCTGCCTCCGGAGGGCAGCGCTCTATCCAGCTGAGCTACGGGCGCCCAGTGCGCCGTTGCGGGAGAGGATACTACGGTTTTCCCAATGACCTGTCTAGTGCTTTTTTATATAAATGCATTGATTGCTTATGCTTTGTTCGTTTTATCTCAAAATCTATCCGAATAATAATTTCCCACTAAGTTAAGTGGCAAAAACAAGGTTCTATAAGCGACCAGAATAGTGATAAGCCAGATACTTTAATAATTTAACTTGTCTACGCCAGCGGGTTGGCTGTGACAGTAACCGATACAGCCACTCTAGGCCCCATTTACGCCAAATTTTTGGTGCCCGCTTAACATGGCCCGTAAATACGTCATAAGTGCCACCAACGCCCATATAGAGCGCATTTGGATAAATCTTTTTGCAATCACGCATAAGAAGCTCTTGCTTCGGCGAGCCCATCGCTACGGTAACAATCGCTGCACCGCTATCTCTGATACGCTCAAATAAACCATCGCGCTGTTCTGCAGTGAAATATCCATCTTGGCTACCAACAATGTTGACCTGCCACTGCGCTTTAAGCTTCTCTTCGGTTTCCGCTAAAACATCGGGCTTGCCACCAATTAAGAAGACGGGAATACCGTTCTCCCCAGCTCGTTGCATTAACGCTTCCCATAAATCGGCGCCAGCAACTCGCTCAATATCAACATCGGAATATTTGCGGCGAATAGCACGAACAATGCTGATACCGTCCGCATATTTATATTCAGCCTCATCAATTAGCTCACGTAGTGACTTATCCTGCTCTGCCGTCATCACTTTTTCTGCGTTGATGGCAATTAGCGTTCCTGTTTTTACCGTTCCATTTGCACACAAATAATCAACAAACTGCGCCATATTGCGAAAGCCCCAGATAGCAATATTACGAATGCTATATTGAGGGATATCATTAGCAGCGAACGGGGCCATTACACTTTCCTTTTAGCGTCTAATCGTGCAGGCAGCCTTAGGCTCCAACCTGCTGTGCCTTTTGGTCGGATGAAACCACATGCATCCGCCAACCAAAAAAATAGCTTTCCGATAATCAAACTCAACCCAAAAATAAGGCTGAAGAACACCACTCTCGAGACAAAAGAATCAACGCCTTCACGAGCCAGTACGATGATGTTAAACACCGCACCAAAACAGAATGCCTGCAAAATAGCGCCCTTATAACGGTTCTCTTCTGCTTTACCGGCATCATATAACCAGTCAAACCATTTGATAACGAACCCAACCAGCACCGCACCCAATGGGATAAACCAGATCCCTCCCATCACGACAAGCGAGCCGATCAGTGTAGGTGATATTGCCAAACCTGCATGGTAGTCGAGCACTTCCCAAGTGAAATAGTTAGCCGTATTCAGAATCAAATCCGGTCTACCAGGCCAAACCCACGACGGAATAAAGACATAGAAATCACGCGCAATAGGTGCCAGCCCCTGAAAATCTATTTTGTCGTAATTTTGCAATAACAGTGCCAGATTCTCCCAAGGGGAGAAGGTATCGCGGGTTAGATACAGGAAGGTATAAAATGCCTCAGCACCGTTAACGTCCATGCCATAGCGTTTTAACGCCAGCCAGAACATACCAACCACACCAACTACGCCTGCCACAGCAAGCATCCATAGTGTAATCCAACCTCGAACAATCCCGATAAACAGGAACAAAGCAAAAGCAATGATGATATTGGCTCGGGTCCCACCCACAATCACATAAGTCAAAATACCGAATGCAACCGTGCTAAACAGGAAAAAGAACCACATCCGCTGGCTAGGATTTAAGAAATACACCACCAGCATGGCGGGGATAAAGAAATAGAAGAAACGCTTTAGCGCTACGCCTGACACTTCACTGCCAAAGATCTGGCTATAAGTAGTCAGCTTAAACAGCAAAAAGCCATTCTGCATAAAGAAGATACCGACGGCTGTTATGGCGATAGCAGCCAGAATCATCCAGGTAAGATGTGCTTCAACCCGATTCATATGGAATATCGGTTTTCTGGGTTGGGCACTCGGTGCCGTCAGCCGCGTCTTGTAGCAGACATAATAAATGGCATAAAACCCTGTTGCCGATAGGAGCGTATACAACAAGAAATCCGCAGGAACCACGACAACATCAAACACTGACGCAAGAAGACAGGTAAAGGGAAAACCGAAATAGAACGTCAATAAATACAGCAGTGTAAATAACACGTTGAAGTTAAAGCGAACTCGCCGAAACTCCCGATAAGCCAGCGTTAAAATAAAAGCCAGCGAGAGGAGATAAACCACTAATAATCCACTAAATTGTGGCAACGTCATACGTTCTCCCCCTTCGACATCGCTATGGCCTGTAACCAACCCTCAACATAGTTGGGGTTAAAAAAAGCAATGTTCGATTTATCCAGCAGAGCTAACTGCCGCTGAGCCTCTCGCACTAATGGCGTATCCAATGTGTCACCATAAAACAAGACAGGCACGTGCTGCTCTGCCAAATCCTGCCAGAAAGGGTTCTTGCGGCTAAGAACAAAAGGAATGCCGAATTGAATCAGCAAACATAACGTGCCGATACCTTGCTGACGGTTGAAAATAAAATAGCCAAGGTCACAGCGCTTTAAAATCTCCAGATAATCATCAAAAGCAACCTGTTGCGTCAAAATCTCAATATTCTCAGCAGAGAAAAGAGACTCGGCTTTAGTGCTAATTTCAGCAATATAAGCCTCGTTATTGGCAGGGTAACCCAACGGAATAACCAAGCGGATATCCTGCCCAAACTGCTTATGTATAGCCTCTAGTGCTTCCAGATGACGGTTTGTGCGATCCCCTGAATTACCTAATAAGATAGTCAATGGCTGCTCGCCATCTCTCTCTACCTCAATCCCTGTTAAAGCAGGGTCCATACGAGTAGGGAAATAGAGTAGCGAAGCAGACGCACGTGAATGCATCTGTTGATAATGAATAAGATCGCCTCTGGTCGCAAAAACGTGGGCTACTCTGCCCTGAGCGATACGCCTTAATAGATAGAATAGGCGAAACTTAAGGCTACGAGAGTCTTCATAAAGATCAGCTCCCCATACATGCCAATAAGCCTGTTGAGACTTGATCTTGCCAAATAGCAACGCTAACCAGAGGTCGGCATTAAACTGTCCATGAAACAGAAAACGCGTGCTGCGATCTGCCTTTGCTTTCTCTACCACGGCCTGCGCGATGCTTTTTTTATCAGGATAATATGCAATATCGAGAGCCGTAAATTGTTCAAATGGTGAAGAGTCTTTCGCCGCCACCATAAACAACACTCTTTCGCCGGAAGGCAGTTGAGGTACCAGCACATCGTTAAAAAAACGCAGCACTGTAAGGTTATGGTGTGGAATATCAGAGCCCAGTACGTGAATTAATGTTGTCATGTTCGTCTACGATAAAGGGTAAATAGGCCGCAACAAAGTGTGAAATAGATAATATAGGTTGCCATATAAGCCTGAGATGCTCCCAAGGCACCATTGAGTGGAATTAACCAATGGGAAAACAGCGTCAACAGAGCAAATTGGCTAACTTCCGCCAAAATATAAAAACGCAGCGAGGCTTTCGCTATGACTAGATAGCCAAAAACGTAAGCCCCTACTTTAAGCACATCCCCCACCAACTGCCAAGCAAACAGCTCACGCATCGGTGTAAACTGTTTAGAAAACAGTAGCCAAATAGCAAAATCTCGCAGTAACCAAACAATAAAACTCGCCACAGCCACCGCAGGCAGCACAAACATCAGGGAGCGTTTTATCTCCCGCGTGATCTCACTCTTTTCTGTCAACCTTGATAGAGTGGGCAATAAATATACCGTAAATGAGGCGGTAATAAACTGAAGGTAAGCATCAGAGATGCTACTCACGCCTTGCCAGATCCCGACGTCATCCCAGCTATACTGCCGTGCCAGAAGGTTTCGCATCATGACATAAGCAACTGGCAGCGTAACGGATGTAATCAGCGCCATCAGAGTAAACTTGCCAAGATGGCTGGCTAACACGGCATCCCAACGTAGCTTAAAGTAGCTAAGGGGAATGGTCTTACGCTTAAAGAGTATTATCCCCGCGGGGATCACCACTAGCGCCGGAACTAGCGCCAACCCCGCCAGTGCACCCTCATAGCCCCAGAGTTGAAAGCATATAACATAGGCAATAACACCGAGTATGCTACCACCAATGATGCCTAGCGCATTTCCCATTGCATCCCGATACCCCCTTAAAACAGCGAGACATAGGTTCGCATACGCAATACCCATCTGGATAAAGGCGACGATACGCACGACATTCTCATAGTCAGCATGACCAAACAGGCCAATGCTAATGGGTTTCGATGCGATAAGGAAAACGAGAGCCAGCAGCGTAGAGAAACCGAGGATGATACTCGATGATGTACCGACTACTGCTTTGAGTTTCTCAGGCTGTTGCTGATATTCAGCGATATATTTCGTGATGCCATTAAAAATACCCGCACCGGACAACACGCCAAGAACGGTGATCAATTGCCGAAAGTTACCTGCCTGACCGACACCGCTGGGGCCAAAAGAGACCGCCAGCAGTTTCACAACCAAAAGCCCTATGCCGATTTTTATCAACGTAGAGCCAGCGGTCCATATGGAAGCCTTCGCTAAAGACATATTAAGCGAAGAAATTCAGAATGGTGTTGATTACCGTACGCTGATTAACATCAGTCATATTGTAAAATAGAGGCAAACGAACCAAGCGCTCGCTCTCTTTCGTGGTATAGCGATCTTCACCACGGAACTCACCAAACTGTTCACCAGCAGGGCATTCATGTAGCGGGATATAGTGGAATACCGTCATAATCTCGGCTTCCTTCATATAAGAGATAAACGCTGTACGCTCACTCACATCACGCAGTTTGATATAGAACATATGCGCGTTCTGTACACATGACTCAGGGATTGATGGCAACTCAATGCGTCCCGCTTCAACCAGCGGCTGTAGGGCACTAAAATAGTTATCCCATAGAGCAAGACGGCGATCATTGATCACCTCTGCAGCTTCTAACTGGCCCCAAAGATAGGCGGCCTGCAAATCTGCCATCAAATAGCTAGAGCCGATATCACGCCAAGTATACTTATCAACCTGACCACGGAAGAACTGGCTACGGTTAGTGCCTTTTTCTCGGATAATCTCTGCACGCTCAATCAGTGACTTATCGTTGATAAGCGTCGCGCCGCCTTCCCCACCCGCAGTGTAGTTTTTGGTCTCGTGAAAACTGAAGCAACCGATGTGCCCTATCGTTCCCAATGCTTTGCCTTTGTAAGTAGACATCACCCCCTGAGCCGCATCTTCAACCACATACAGGTTATACTTTTTCGCCAGTGCCATGATGGTATCCATTTCACAGGCGATACCTGCGTAATGAACCGGTACAATCGCGCGAGTTTTATCGGTAATCGCCGCTTCTATCTTTGTCTCATCGATGTTCATCGTGTCAGGGCGTAAATCAACAAAAATCACTTTTGCGCCGCGCAATACAAACGCGTTCGCCGTAGAAACAAAGGTGAAGCTTGGCATGATGACTTCGTCGCCAGCTTGGATATCTAGCAGCAGTGCCGCCATTTCCAACGATGCAGTACACGACGGTGTCAGCAAAACTCGCTCGCTACCAAAACGCTGCTCCATCCACTGCTGGCAACGGCGAGTAAAGCCACCATCGCCGCATAACTTGCCGCTTTCCATGGCCGATTGCATATAGCCAAGTTCAGTGCCAACAACTGGGGGAGCATTAAATGGAATCATGGTAATCCTCTGTATAACCAATATGCGGTGCTCGATACGGTAGCACCACAACGAATATAAAGCCGTTGTGCAGCAACATTGCCCGTTTGGGTTGCTACTTTCAGGAGAGTAATATTTTTGTCTGCACACCAGCGCTTAGCTGCCTGCATAAGCCGTGAACCAATGCCTTTACCACTGCACCCAGGCCAAGCGGCTAATAAACCTATTCTTGCCTCCGCTGAGCCTAAATCCCGCAGGGTCACAAATCCCATAGGATGACCAGACGCATCTTGTACCAATAAACATTGGTGATCGAATGTGCCCAGAACGGCTTTTTCTACCCACAGGGCATAAAAACGCTCGCTATCCTGTTCGTGATACCACGGCGTTCGAAATCGGCTCAGGCGAAATGCTGCGGAGGCGGCTTCACGTAATAAAGAGATATGTGAGGCATCGGCAACAACAACGTTGAATGCGTCTTCAGGCGATGGAATCAAAGCATGTTCCATGCCAACTTTTATCTCTAAATCTATTTCCCCTTCAGCCAAGGAAAAACCCAGCGCTGAAAGCCCATCAATTAATGCTAGCTGGTGTGCTGGCACCTTGGCCTGTACTAGCTGAAACACATTGAGATCGGTTGGGGCTAATACCTTAGCACGCTCGTCAAACTCAAGACGGGCACAGGAAAGATGAAAAAACTCACTGTCCCATACCAGAGGCTCAATATTGGCGCGGACGGACATGCAACAGATCTCGTAAGTATTGGCCATATCCCGTTTTAGCGAGTTGCTCTGCTGCTCTCATCACGCCTGCATCATCCAGCCAGCCATTTCGCCATGCTATCTCTTCTAAGCAGGCGACTTTAAACCCTTGGCGCTTCTCAACGGTTTGAACAAAAGTGCTCGCTTCAATCAGGCTATCGTGAGTACCAGAATCCAGCCATGCAAAGCCACGACCAAGCAGCTCGACATTCAGTTCACCACGTTCGAGATACATTTGGTTGATGGAAGTAATTTCCAGTTCCCCACGAGAAGAGGGCTTGATTTGCTTTGCAAAATCAACGACCTGATTGTCATAAAAGTAAAGGCCGGTCACAGCCCAATTAGACTTCGGTTTCAGTGGTTTCTCTTCAATGGAGAGTGCCTGAAAATCGTCATCAAACTCCACAACGCCAAAACGATCGGGGTCCATGACTTGATACCCAAAAACGGTTGCGCCATGTTCTCGTAGCACAACTTTTTGCAGTTTTGAGCTAAACCCTTGACCAAAGAAGATATTATCCCCTAATACCAAGCTACATGACTCTCCATTGATAAACTCTTCACCAATAATAAAAGCCTGTGCTAATCCATCAGGATGAGGCTGCTCGGCATAACTGAGTTTGATGCCAAACTCATCGCCACTACCAAGCAGTCGTTTAAAAGAGGGGAGGTCTTCCGGCGTGGAGATAATGAGGATATCTCGAATACCCGCTAGCATCAGAACGGATAGCGGGTAATAAATCATGGGTTTATCATAAACAGGAAGAAGTTGTTTAGACACGCCTCGTGTTATGGGATGTAAGCGAGTACCAGAACCACCAGCCAGAATAATGCCCTTCATATAAACCCCTTACAAGATTCTATTCGCTAACTACTTTAGCCCTAAGCGCTCACCGGCATAAGAGCCATCCTGCACACGCTGCCACCAGGTTTTATTGTTCAAATACCACTCAACCGTTTTACGTATCCCACTTTCGAAGGTTTCCTGCGGGCGCCAGCCTAGCTCGCTGTCTATCTTACTTGCATCAATGGCATAGCGCATATCATGGCCAGGACGATCGGTAACATACGTGATGAGATCTTGATAATGTGCAACACCCGCTGGTTTTTGAGGAACAAGCTCCTCTAATAACGAGCAGATTGTGCGTACCACATCAATATTCTTCCGCTCATTGTGACCGCCGATATTATAGGTTTCACCGATAACCCCTTCAGTCACAACCTGATACAGCGCTCGGGCATGATCTTCGACAAATAGCCAATCACGAATTTGCGCACCATTACCATAAACGGGCAGAGGTTTGCCTGCTAACGCGTTCAAAATGATCAGAGGGATAAGCTTCTCTGGGAAGTGGTAAGGCCCGTAGTTATTTGAGCAATTCGTCACAATGGTTGGCAGACCATAGGTTCGCAACCACGCGCGAACCAGATGATCGCTAGAGGCTTTCGATGCGGAGTAAGGACTACTTGGCGCATACGGTGTTGTCTCGGTAAACAGATCGTCCGTGCCATGCAAATCACCGTAAACTTCATCGGTAGAAATATGGTGAAAACGAAACGACTGTTTACGCTCGGAACTCAACGCATTCCAATACTGACGGGCCGCTTCTAATAGCGTATAGGTGCCCATAATATTGGTTTCGATAAACGCGGCAGGCCCATCAATAGAGCGATCGACATGGCTCTCCGCAGCCAAATGCATGACAAGGTCAGGCTGATATTGTGCAAAAACTCGCTCAAGCTCAGAACGATCACAGATATCCACCTGTTCAAACGCATAGCGTTCGTTATCAGCAACGGTAATTAAAGACTCCAAATTACCGGCATACGTTAATTTATCAACGACAACCACGCTATCTGTCGTGCACGAAATGATATGGCGCACAACAGCCGAGCCAATGAAACCAGCACCACCCGTTACAAGTATCCGTTTCAACGCCATACACCTTTCGCATCAACAACCCATTTCTGCTTCACGCTTTCGGGTTTAACTGCTTTAAACTGTTTGTGATCGACCAGTAGCACCACCACATCCGCTTGTGCCAATGCAGTCTCGGTATCACTCAATGTTGCATACCCTGCTAGTGCTTTAGGCAATTGGTGAACATTAGGTTCTACAACCAGTGTCTCGCCTGCATGCCAATCTGCGATTAAGTGAGCGACTTCCATGGCTGGGCTTTCACGCAAATCATCAATATCTGGCTTAAATGCCAAACCAAAGCAGGCCACTTTGACTTCTGATGCTCGCTTACCGCTCTCAGCCAAGCAATCAGCAACCGCACTTTTCACCTTGTCCAAGACCCAGAATGGCTTGCCATCGTTGACTAAACGAGCCGTGCGGATCATGCGTGCTAGATCAGGGTTTTGCGCAACAATAAACCACGGATCAACGGCGATACAGTGACCGCCAACGCCAGCACCCGGCTGTAAAATATTGACGCGAGGATGGCGGTTCGCTAAGCGAATCAGCTCCCATACGTTAATGCCCTGCTTATCGCAGATTAACGATAGCTCGTTTGCAAAGGCGATATTCACATCACGGAAGCTATTCTCTGTCAGCTTGCACATTTCTGCAGTACGGGAGTTAGTGACAACACACTCGCCTTTCAGGAAAATTTTGTACAGCGCACTCGCTCTATCGGAGCACTTCTGCGTCATCCCGCCAATGACTCGGTCGTTTTCAATCAACTCGACCATGACTTTACCCGGCAATACACGCTCTGGGCAGTAAGCGATGTTGACGTCAGCGTTTTCACCCGCCTGCTGAGGGAAGGTTAAATCGCTACGCTCAGCCGCCAGCCACGCTGCCATCTGCTCTGTCGCACCGACAGGAGAAGTGGACTCAAGGATAACGAGGTCGCCTTTTTTCAGAACAGGCGCGATAGACTTAGCAGCCGACTCAACAAACACCATGTCCGGCTCATGATCGCCCTTAAAAGGCGTAGGTACTGCAATAAGAAAAGCATCTGCGGCGATAGGTTTAGTGACGGCCTTTAAATATCCGCCATCTACAGCAATCTTTACGACTTTATCCAGATCAGGTTCTACAATGTGGATTTCACCGCGATTAATCGTTTCCACGGCAAGCTGATTAACATCGACGCCAATCACTTTTTTCTTAGCAGAGGCGAACGCTGCCGCCGTTGGCAAGCCAATGTACCCAAGACCGATAACAGAGATTGTTTCAAAACTCATAGCATCACCTGATTATTCTTTAATGCTTCCAGAATTCGTTGGCAGGCATACCCATCACCATAAGGATTATGAGCACCTGTCATCGCTTGATATTCACTATCACTATCTAATAAGCGCGTGACTTCTCGTAAGATATCATCCGTCTTTGTGCCAACTAACCGCACGGTTCCCGCAGCAACAGCTTCTGGGCGCTCTGTCGTATCACGCATCACTAAAACCGGTTTACCTAATGAAGGCGCTTCTTCCTGAATGCCACCAGAATCCGTCAGGATCAGATAAGAGCGGTTCATTAAATAGACAAAAGGTAAGTAATCCAGAGGGTCGATCAGGCTAACGTTGCTGATATCCCGCAAAATGCGATTAACGGGTTCACGAACATTTGGATTTAAATGGACGGGGTAAATCACCTCAGCTTCTGGGTGCGTTTTCGCAATCTGCGCTAAAGCCGTACAGATTCGCTCAAAACCACCACCAAAACTTTCACGACGATGCCCTGTAACCAGAACTAATTTCTTAGCCGGATCGAGAAGAAAAGGAAAACGGGCCACCATTTGCTGGTGCAGCGTATTCTCGTGTAACAAGCGATCTCTCACCCAAAAAAGCGCATCAATAACGGTATTGCCTGTGACAAAAATATGGTCGTTAGGGATAGCTTCACGTAATAAGTTCTGGCGTGAATTTTCTGTCGGAGAAAAATGGTACATCGCCAAATGCCCAGTTAGCTTTCTGTTCGCTTCTTCTGGCCAAGGCGAGTAGAGATTTCCGGTTCTTAATCCAGCCTCAACATGCCCAACGGGAATGCGCTGGTAGAAAGCGGCAAGGCTTGTCGCCATTGTCGTCGTCGTATCACCATGGACTAATACAACGTCAGGCTTAAACTCTTCCAAAACAGGCTTTAGCCCTTCAAGAATGCGGCAAGTGATCTCACTTAACCCTTGCCCTGGCCGCATGATGTCTAGGTCATAGTCCGGCACAATTTCAAACAATTTTAATACCTGATCCAGCATCTCACGATGCTGGGCGGTGACGCACACTTTCGCCTCAAAAGCCTCATCGTTTGCCAAGGCTTTTACAAGGGGTGCCATTTTAATCGCTTCAGGCCTAGTGCCAAAAACAGTCAACACTTTCACAGCGTATCTCTTTTAGTCAGTTAAATCACAGCACATAGCTGCAAACAGGGCACCTCATAGGCACCCAGAATTACACTTTAGTTTGTGTCAGTCTGACGATGGATTCGCCGCACAAGTGCAACGCCGACCCCCACCAATGCACCCACGGCTCCCCACATCGCCATAATAAAGAACCGGCGCGGACTATCACGCTTAATAGGTTCTTCTGGCGTACGCAAGTAGCGATATGTCTGGAACTTCTCATCAAGAGTCGGCCCAGCCTTCAGTATCGCTAGCAGTTCCCTATTTTTATCGTATTCAGCATCAAGAAGCGGGCCTGATGACTTTAATGCTGCAATCCGCGCTTCTAACATGGGTTTGCCGAGTAAGAACAACTCAGTGTCTGGAAGAGAGTCTAGAGAGATGGTCACTTGTGTCTGCGTCAGGTTATGTTGCTGAGCAATCAGTAAGGCTCTCTCTAAATTTTGAATCTGACGCTGATATACAGCTTTTGATGTCGTTTCTTGCTGTTTTACCTGCGCCTGCAGTGAATTGACTCGTGCTTGCCACGAGCCACGTAACTCTGCATTAAGATAGACCACCGTACGGTAGCTGGCAAAAGCAACATATTGCCGCGCTAGCTGATTTGCATCAGCAGCAGTTTCTACTGTGAGCTTAACCATATCGCTGGTCATCTTTTTATCGTCACGAGGGAAATATTGAATTTTATCGACTAATTCATCCAATAAGGCGGCATCTGCCTTCGCATCCCCTACCTGGCGTTTTCTGTAATAATCCGTTTGTAGCCAAAACTCTCTTCGGGTGTCGTAGGAACCCAATTGAGTCGTAAATTCGCTGTACACATCTGATGTAATCATCGTGGGCGGCGCTGTCTCTGACAGCGTAGAGCCCTCCACATCCAGATTACGCAAAAACTGCTGCTGTAAATAATATTTACCCAGCATATTCGCTGTAGGTTTATCAGTGATAGCCGTTGTACTCCACTCTTGCTTAACCAAAAAAGAGTAAATGAGCGCAACGGCCGCAAATAATAAAGCAATCCCAACGATCCATGTCTTTCCAGCCCAAAGGGCTCGGCCTAAGCCGCGAACATCCAATTCATTCTCAACATACTGCTCACGCTGATTCGACATGATTTCTGATTTCATTGATACACCGAAAGTCTATGGTTAAGAAATACGTTTATTTTCACCTGACCGACGCATCCGACGCTTGAATCGCTTAATAAATCTCGCTACACGCCAAGCATGTTTGATACAGTAGCCATACAACATAAAAGCAAGCAAAAACAGTACCAACATTACCCATTCAGGGAAAATATACTCACCAATGACACCAATAGCCGCCAACAAAACGGCGGCAGAAGTAATCAGGACAAAAGCCTCGCGAGAAGAGAAGCCAGCCCGCATGATTAAATGGTGAATATGCTGACGGTCTGCAGAGAATGGGCTCATCCCCTTACGTAACCGACGATACATAATGGCAATCATATCCATTAATGGAATCGCAATAATCCAGAGTGCAGTCACTGGATTCATCGGATGGAAATGCCCTTGTGTGCTCTGTAGAAGAAGCCAAATAATAGTGAAACCTATTAATGTGCTCCCAGCATCCCCCATAAAGACTTTGTATCGTTTGCCCAATATGCCAAGGTTTAACAAAATATAAGGGATCGTGGCAGCAATCGCCGCAAAGCACCAACCAGCAAGTAGTGGCTGTCCGCTGAACAATAAAAGCAGCCCCATTGCGCCGAATGAGACACAAGACAGCCCTCCCAACAAGCCATCTATCCCATCAACCATATTGAACGCATTAATAGCAGCCCAAACAGCAAACAGTGTGACCACATAACCGAATGGCCCTAACGTCAGCTCCCAAGGGCCAAGAATCAACCCCAAGCTGCGCAGATACAATTCAGCAACGGCCATCATTAATACAGCAACCAGCGCCTGAACTGAGGCTCTAAATTTTACACTGATATCAAAGCGGTCATCTAATGCACCAACCAATACCAATAAACCTGCACAGAGCAAGTAAAGGCCAGAATGGGGAATAAGATGCCTAGCACCGAGGAAGAAATAGAAGCAGATACCTGCATAGACAGAAATGCCACCGACCAACGGTATCAACCCTTGGTGGCGTTTACGATAATTTGGTTTATCGACTAACCCTATTTTCTTCGCGACCTTACGTGCAAAAAATAAAAAAGCGACAGAAAACAAAAAAACAAAAAAAGATTGCTACTCATGTTGAGCAAATTCACAGTTGATAACTTGTGCTAAATGACGGCAGTTTGTATCCACTCCAGCTAATGTGGATTAATCCATCATTCCCTTAAAACTCACTCGTCCATGGTTAGTGACACATGGTGAATGGTTTCATCTTATAGCCAGCTTCTAACATCGCAAATCATGTCTAAATAGGATAAACAATAAACCGCGATGCCAATGACTCATCAATTGCCGTATCGTATCCAGAACACACAAAAAACGCCACGTATAAACGCAGCGCTTCCCGAGTTTTTTTCTTACTTATGAACGTTTCATCATGTCAAAGAACTCATCATTCGTTTTGGTCATAGCCAATTTATTAATGAGGAATTCCATTGCATCGATTTCGCCCATCGGATGGATAATCTTCCGCAGAATCCACATTTTCTGCAATTCATCCGATGTGGTTAACAGCTCTTCTTTACGCGTACCAGAGCGATTGTAATCAATCGCAGGGAATACACGCTTTTCAGCGATCTTACGGGAGAGATGAAGTTCCATATTACCGGTACCTTTAAACTCTTCGTAAATCACTTCATCCATTTTTGAACCAGTATCAACAAGTGCAGTTGCAATAATGGTCAGGCTGCCGCCCTCTTCTACGTTACGTGCCGCACCGAAGAAACGCTTAGGTCTATGTAATGCATTAGCATCCACACCACCGGTTAATACTTTGCCAGAGGCAGGTACAACGGTGTTATAGGCGCGAGCCAAACGGGTGATGGAGTCGAGCAGGATAATAACGTCTTTTTTATGCTCAACCAGACGCTTTGCCTTCTCAATGACCATTTCAGCAACCTGAACGTGGCGTGAGGCTGGCTCATCAAAGGTAGATGCGACAACTTCACCTTTAACTAAGCGCTGCATCTCGGTCACTTCTTCCGGACGCTCATCAATCAGCAGTACCATCAGTACACAATCTGGATGGTTATAAGCAATGCTTTGTGCAATGTTTTGCAGCAGCATTGTTTTACCCGCTTTTGGCGGAGCAACAATCAAACCACGTTGACCACGGCCGATAGGTGATGCCAGATCCAGTACTCGCGCAGTCAAATCCTCAGTAGAACCGTTGCCACGCTCCATGCGCAACCGAGAGTTTGCATGAAGAGGGGTTAAGTTTTCGAACAGGATTTTATTACGGGCGTTTTCTGGCTTGTCATAGTTAACTTCGTTAACTTTTAACAGCGCAAAATAGCGTTCACCTTCTTTAGGAGGACGAATTTTTCCAGAAATAGTATCGCCAGTACGGAGGTTAAAACGGCGAATTTGGCTAGGGGAAACATAGATATCATCGGGGCCTGCGAGGTAGGAACTATCAGAGGAACGGAGGAAACCAAATCCGTCCTGCAATATCTCCAACACACCATCACCAAAGATATCTTCACCACTCTTTGCATGCTGCTTCAAAATGGCAAAAATAATATCTTGTTTACGTAGGCGAGCCAGATTCTCTAGCCCCATATTTTCGCCAAGAGTGATTAACTCAGAAACCGGCGTATTCTTTAATTCGGTAAGATTCATAATGGTGGGTTCTTAAACTCGGGGTATATCTCGAAATTCTATTTGTGGATAAATGTGGCAGCGTCATCCGTGCCTGTATAATCGGGCACCAAACATCCGTCTCGTTGATTTTATTGCAGTAAAACCATGTTTAATAACTGTGAGCATTAGGATTTTTGGAGATGCCTTTAAAACCAGTTGATTTGAAGCCGTTAGGGTATTTTCTTGGTTTCAAAACAGAATAACTATGAATTCTAATCAATGGGTTCTAATACTGAGATTCAAATCTAGGTAAGCTTTATGTGCAGTGAAATAAACTTAACACGCTTCAGACGCTACGTCTAGCAATCGGGAAGAAGAAATCCTTCGACGGCCAGACGAAAGCGTTGAAAAGTGATACAGCTCTAAATTATACGTTCGCGTCCAGAAACTCTTTAAGCTGGGCTTTAGATAAAGCACCCACTTTCGTAGCTGCAACAGCGCCATCTTTAAACAGTAGAAGCGTTGGGATGCCACGGATACCATATTTTGGTGCCGTTTCTGGGTTTTGATCAATATTCAACTTAGTGATCTTTAGTTTGCCTTCATACTCATTAGCGATTTCATCCAAGATTGGTGCAATCATTTTGCATGGACCACACCATTCAGCCCAGAAATCGACCAAAATCGGCCCTTCAGCCTTGAGTACATCAGTTTCGAAACTACTGTCAGTTAGGTGAACAATTTTATCGCTCATGTTCTACTCCACAGGATTATGCCGACCATGTTGGTGTATTATTTTGGTATACCTTTATACCAGCCATACTTCAAGTTGTAGCTGCGTTAACTGTGCCCACTTGTGCTGACTAGCCTAGTGGCTAGCCCTTTCAGAGGCAGTACAAACGCTGTTCAAAACGGCAAGCCGGTTTGTCCTGCAACTCGAATTACTTAGGGTATATATATGAGTAACCGCCCCAACAAACGAGTGACTTTATTTCACCGTATACACTTTCGTAAAGCAATACTTTCGTGAATATAGGGATAACTGATATTCTACACCACTATGAGCAAAACACACTTGACTGAAAAGAAGTTTGCCGACTTCTCCCTGCACCCACTGGTGACTCAGGCTCTTGAAAAAAAAGGGTTTGTTAACTGTACGCCTATTCAGGCATTGGCTCTTCCCCTTACTGTTGCGGGTCGAGATGTTGCAGGACAAGCACAAACAGGCACAGGAAAGACGCTCGCGTTCTTAGCGTCTACATTTCATCATTTGCTGTCTACCCCTGCGGTAGAAGGGCGTCAAACCAATCAGCCGCGTGCGCTGATCATGGCTCCAACAAGAGAATTAGCCGTACAAATTCACTCTGATGCAGAACCATTAGCACAAGAAACGGGCCTGAAGCTTGGCCTCGCTTACGGTGGCGACGGCTACGAGAAACAGCTAAAAGTTCTTGAACCTGGCGTCGACATTCTTATCGGTACTACGGGCCGAATCAAAGATTATGTGAAGCAAAATCACGTCAATATGGGTGCTATCCAGGTTGTGGTATTAGATGAAGCCGATCGTATGCTCGATTTTGGTTTTATCAGAGATATCCGCTGGTTATTCCGCCATATGCCACCTGCCAGTCAACGTCTCAACATGTTGTTCTCAGCTACCTTGGCTTATAACATTCGTGAATTAGCATTTGAGCACATGAATAACACGGAATATGTAGAAGTCGAGCCAACGCAGAAAACAGGGCACCGTATTCAAGAAGAGATGTTCTACACCTCGAATGAAGACAAAATGCGCCTACTGCAAACACTTATCGAAGAAGAGTGGCCAGATCGCTGCATTATCTTTGCTAATACCAAACACCGTTGTGAAGAAATTTGGGGTAGCTTAGCCGCAGATGGTCATCGCGTTGGTTTATTAACCGGTGATGTGGCACAGAAAAAACGCTTACGCATACTGGAAGATTTCACAAAAGGTGATTTAGACATTCTGGTTGCAACGGATGTTGCCGCGCGAGGTTTACACATTCCTCTAGTAACTCACGTCTTTAACTACGATCTACCAGATGACCGTGAAGATTACGTACATCGAATTGGCCGTACTGGGCGTGCTGGAGAAAGTGGCCACTCGATTACTCTGGCCTGTGAGCAATATATTTTTAACCTGCCAGCCATTGAAGAGTATATAGAGCACTCCATCCCCGTCAGCGAGTATGACCCTGAAGCACTGCTGACAGATCTTCCTCCGGCAAAACGCCTGAGCAGGCCAAGAAACAGCAATAATAGCTCTCGCAGAGGCTCATCACCTCGTCGTGGCGCACCGCGCAACAATAATAACCGTAAGCGAATGAGCTAATACTATGCCTGAATCCACCTCACTTTATGCTGCTATCGATCTAGGCTCTAACAGCTTTCATATGTTGATCGTGCGTGAGGTGGCTGGCAGTATTCAAACTCTGGCCAGAATTAAACGGAAAGTAAGACTGGCCGCGGGTTTAGATGAAAATAACCATCTGTCACTTGAGGCGATGCAGCGTGGCTGGCAATGTCTTTCTCTCTTTGCCGAACGTTTGCAGGACATACCACGGGATCACATTCGTGTTGTTGCAACAGCAACATTGCGTATTGCCACTAACGCAGACATTTTTCTACAAAAGGCACAACAGGTTCTCGGCAGCCCAATTCAGGTAATCAGCGGTAAAGAAGAGGCTCGCTTGATCTATCACGGCGTCGCTCATACCACCGGAGGCCCTGAAGCGCGTCTGGTTGTTGATATCGGTGGCGGCAGCACAGAATTAGTCACTGGGCACGCAACTCAAACCACCGCGTTGTTCAGCCTTTCTATGGGCTGCGTGACTTGGTTAGAACGCTATTTTACCGATCGTTCCTTAACCCAACAGAATTTCGAGCGCGCAGAACTCGCAGCTCACGCCATCATCTCCCCTCTTGTTAATGAGCTTCGCCAGCATCCTTGGCAAACCTGCGTTGGTGCATCTGGCACCGTGCAAGCATTGCAAGAAATTATGGTCGTTCAAGGCATGGACGAGCACATCACGCTGGATAAGTTGCAACAGCTAAAACAGCAGGCGATTCAATGCGGTAAGTTGGAAGAACTAGAAATTGAAGGGCTAACGCTAGAACGGGCACTGGTTTTCCCTAGCGGATTATCTATCCTGATCGCGATTTTTGAAGCGTTGAATATCGAAAAGATGGAGCTGGCTGGCGGGGCACTTCGGGAAGGCTTAGTTTATGGAATGCTTAATTTGCCGATAGAGCAGGATATCCGCCGTAGGACAATCCTCAATTTGCAACGCCGCTATCTCGTAGACAAAGCACAGGCTGAGCGCGTCAATCACGTTGCTCAAGCGCTTTTTCAGCAAGTAAGTGTGAGCTGGAATCTTGATGAACAAGCGAGTGAATTACTCCATTTTGCCTGCTCATTACATGAAATCGGTTTAAGCATAGATTTTAAACAATCGGCCCAACACGCAGCTTACCTTATTCAACATACCGACCTGCCTGGCTTTACCCCTGCGCAAAAAAAGCTGCTGGCAGTATTGCTGTTAAACCAAACGCAAACTGTCGATCTGCCATCATTAGGCCAGCAAAATGCTTTACCCATGCGTGTCGTTCACAGCTTATGTCGTTTGCTCAGGCTCGCAATTATCTTTGCTAGCCGCCGCAGAGATGACACGTTGCCAGATATCACGCTAGAAACACACTTCGAGCAGTTGACGCTTTCGCTACCAAAAAACTGGCTAGAACAATACCCATTACGTGCCGAATTGCTGTTGCAAGAGAGCCGTTGGCAAGGTTACGCGCATTGGCCGTTAACACTGATAGAATCAGACCACGTCTGATTCATTAAGACTCATCGCCTTTCTTCGCCTTCGCTAACTGAGCTCGAATATTCGCCAAGTGACTTTGCCCTTTCACCATCCGCTCTTCCGCACTAACCACTTTACGCTCGGTCTCCCACATTAAATCATCCTGCGGAAGCTCTAATAAAAAACGGCTAGGCTCAGGGCGCATCAGCTCACCATATTGACGACGCTCACGGCACAGGGTAAAAGTCAGCTCTCGCTGGGCCCGAGTGATCCCAACATAGGCTAAACGCCGCTCTTCATCGACGTTATCTTCATCTATGCTGCTTTGATGCGGCAACAACCCCTCTTCCATCCCCACCAGATACACATAAGGAAACTCTAGCCCTTTAGAGGCATGCAGCGTCATAAGTTGTACTTGATCCAGCTCTTCATCACTTTCGCCACGCTCCATCATGTCCCGCAATGTGAAACGAGTGACGACCTGAGTCAGCGACATCGGCTCATCAAGATCGCTCCCTTGCAACATATCCGTCATCCATGAGAAAAGCTGATTCACGTTCTTCATCCGCATTTCAGCCGCTTTGGGGCTACCCGAGGTTTCATACAACCAGCTTTCGTAATCAATGCCGTGAATCAAATCACGCACCGCACTCACGGGCTCCCGTTCCGCTAAGGTAGCAATATCCTGTAGCCAATGGGTAAAACGCTGTAGTGACTCTAAGCCCCGCCCAGTCAGGTGTTGGCTAAGGCCGACATCGAAACTGGCCCGAAACAGGCTGACATTACGCTGATTCGCCCACTCACCCAATTTTTGCAGTGTGGCTGAGCCAATTTCACGCTTAGGCGTATTCACAATGCGCATGAAGGCGCTGTCATCATCGGGGTTAGTGAGTACTCGCAGGTAAGCCATTAAATCTTTAATCTCCGCACGGGAGAAGAAAGAGGTACCACCAGAAATCTTATAAGGGATGCGGTTTTGCATCAGAATTTTTTCGAACAGACGCGATTGATGATTGCCACGATACAGAATGGCGTAATCGCCATATTGCGTCTTGTTGATAAAATGGTGAGCGATTAGCTCTCCTGCAACTCGCTCGACTTCATGATCTTCGTTATTGGCGGTGATCGCTTTCAACTCGACCCCGTAACTCAATTCAGAAAACAGTCGTTTTTCGAAGATGTGAGGATTATTGGCGATGAGGATATTCGCCGCTTTCAGGATACGACCAGAAGAGCGATAGTTCTGCTCCAGTTTGATAACCTGCAAAGCAGGAAAATCCTCTTTCAGCAGAACCAAATTCTGCGGACGAGCCCCTCGCCATGAGTAGATAGACTGGTCATCATCTCCCACCACTGTAAAACGAGCGCGCATACCCACCAAGAGCTTCACCAACTCATACTGGCTCGTGTTCGTATCCTGATACTCATCCACCAGCAGATAACGAATTCGATTCGACCAACGCTCCCGTACCTCTTCATTGCGCTTTAACAACAGCGTTGGCAGCAAAATAAGGTCATCAAAATCCAGCACATTACACGCCTTCAAATGTGCGTCATATAAGGCATAACAGTGGGCGAAAACCTTATCCTTTTCAGAACGAGCCTGTGCGGCGGCATGCGAAGGGTCAATCAGATCATTCTTCCAGTTAGAAATTGTCGAACTCAGTTGAGCCAACAACACCTTATCTTGCTCTAAATAAGGCTCCGTCAACTCCTTCAACAACGCCTGCTGATCCTGATCGTCGAACAGAGAAAACTTAGCTTTCATCCCAAGCGCTGCATACTCGCGCTTAATGATCTCTAGCCCCAACGTATGAAACGTCGAAATAATCAGCCCACGAGCCTCTTTACGCCCCAACGTCTGAGATACCCGCTCTTTCATCTCACGCGCGGCTTTATTCGTAAACGTCACCGCAGCAATCTGCTTCGCCTGATAACCACACTCACGGATTAGATAAGCAATCTTATTAGTGATAACCCGCGTCTTACCGGAACCCGCACCAGCCAGAACCAGACAAGGGCCTGTAACAAACTCGACAGCTTTTTGTTGACCGGGATTTAATCGCATGACGTCAGGAGTACCAGAAATAAAAGGGGCCGCGATTATAACAGAAAAAAGAGCACAATTTATCGGCTAACTCTCCCCAAAAAACACCCCCCTATTTCCCCCTCCCATACAAACACTAACCAACCAATACCACCAAAAACATCACCAAAACATAAGCCCACACTCATGCCCACATCTCCCAACGAGCATCAAAAATTGCGCCGAGGCCTCACCGAAGATAGGGTCAATCGCACACGACGTGCGATTGAGGTGGGCATGAGCCATGGATGGCGAATCCCGCCGACCCGCAATCGCAGGAGATGCCGAGGGCAGTTGCACAGCAACCGCAATTTTGCGTACAGATAATCCCCCAAACGGCGGATTCCAAAGGGGGTCCCCCCCCTTTGGTTGGGAGCGGATGCAAATGCAATATGGAAACTCGGAGACAAACCCGCTACCGAAACCTTCCACCCAAACCATCAAACACCCCGACCAACAAAAACAAAAATGCCGACTAAAAAGTCGGCATCTCCACAATTCCCTAACGCGCTAAAAAACGCCCCTTACCCCGCTACAGCAATACGCTTCATATCCGTCATATAGCCACGCAGTTTCTTCCCAACAATCTCAATCGGATGATTACGAATCGCCTCATTCACATCACGCAACTGTGCATTATCCACCGCCGTACCCGCAGCAGACTGACCTAAATCACCCTTCTGCAACGTATCCATAAAGTTACCACCCGCCAGCAATGGCACCGCTGCATTAGCAAACAGATAGTTACCATATTCCGCCGTATCAGAGATAACCACGTTCATCTCATACAGACGCTTACGTGCGATAGTATTCGCAATCAGCGGTAACTCATGCAGCGACTCATAATAAGCAGATTCAGCGATGATCCCCGAAGAAACCATGGTTTCAAACGCCAGCTCAACGCCCGCTTTAACCATCGCAATCATCACAACACCATTGTCAAAGTACTCTTGTTCGCTGATTTTGCCTTCATATTGCGGCGCATTCTCAAACGCGCTCGCGCCCGTTTCTTCACGCCACGTCAGCAATTTCACGTCATCTTCTGCCCAGTCAGCCATCATGCCGCTAGAGAAGTTGCCGCTAATAATGTCATCCATATGCTTCTGGAACAGAGGAGCCATAATCCCTTTTAACTGCTCAGACAGTGCATAAGCACGCAACTTAGCTGGGTTAGACAGGCGATCCATCATCAAAGAGATCCCGCCCTGCTTCAGTGCTTCGGTAATGGTTTCCCACCCAAACTGCATCAGCTTAGCAACGTAAGCTTTGTCTGCACCTTCTGCCACCAGCTTGTCATAGCACAGTAAAGAACCCGCTTGCAGCATACCGCACAGAATTGTCTGCTCACCCATCAGGTCAGACTTCACTTCTGCAACGAAAGAGGATTCCAGAACACCGGCACGATGGCCGCCCGTTGCTGCCGCCCAAGCCTTGGCGATAGCCATGCCTTCACCTTTAGGGTCATTTTCTGGGTGAACAGCAATCAGGGTAGGAACACCAAAACCACGCTTATACTCTTCGCGCACTTCAGTACCTGGGCATTTTGGCGCAACCATCACAACGGTGATATCTTTACGGATCTCTTCGCCCACTTCAACGATGTTAAAACCGTGAGAATAACCCAGAGCAGCACCTTTCTTCATAAGAGGCTGTACCGCACGAACAACCGCAGAATGCTGTTTGTCTGGCGTTAAGTTAACAACCAAATCTGCCTGAGGGATCAGCTCTTCATAAGAACCCACCTTGAAGCCATTTTCTGTCGCCTTGCGCCATGATGGGCGCTTCTCGTCAATCGCTTCTTGACGCAAGGTATAAGAGACATCCAAACCGGAATCACGCATATTCAGGCCTTGGTTAAGACCCTGAGCACCACAGCCAACGATAACGACTTTCTTACCTTTCAGAAAACTTGCTTCATCAGCAAATTCGTCACGGCCCATAAAGCGACATTTACCTAATTGAGCCAACTGCTGACGCAGGTTTAATGTGTTGAAATAGTTAGACATGTTGTTTGCTCCAATCGTTATTTTTTGTAGGGTTTACGCTTATCTTTCTCGTTATCCGAAAGCGCGTGTTGAATTCATCATATGACAAGACGAACATTGCTTAAATTGATATATTAAGAATCTGTCGTTGCAATATATGAAAGGATAAAACATGGATTTCCGCGATCTAAAACTCTTTCTGCATTTGGCCGAAAGCCGTCATTTTGGTCGAACGGCAAAAGCCTGTCATATCAGCCCTTCCACACTTTCGCGGCAAATCCAACGCATCGAAGAGGAGCTAGGACAGGCCTTATTTCTGCGGGATAACCGAACCGTACAGATGACAGATGCAGGTGAGCAGCTAAAGTCATTTGCCCAGCAGACCCTCTTACAGTACCAGCAATTGCGTGATGGGTTAGGCCATAATGGGCCGATGCTAAGCGGAGAGTTACGCATATTCTGCTCGGTGACCGCCGCTTATAGCCACTTGCCCGCTATTTTGGATCGCTTTCGCGCTCAACATCCGTTAGTAGAAATTAAGCTGACAACGGGTGATGCCGCCGATGCAGTAGAAAAGATTCAGTCTATTGAGGCTGATTTGGCTATCGCAGGGCGCCCAGAGAACCTGCCTTCCACCGTAGATTTTGTAAAAATTGGCGAAATCCCGCTAGTTTTGATCTCACCGGCTCTCCCCTGCCCGGTCAGAACTCAGATGCTACAAGCCACCCCTGACTGGGCACACATTCCGTTTATCCTGCCAGAACACGGCCCAACGCGGCGCAGGATTGACCAGTGGTTCCGTTTGCATCACATCAATAACCCGCAAATCTACGCGACCGTTGCAGGCCATGAAGCCATTGTGTCTATGGTGGCGTTAGGCTGTGGTGTCGCGCTGATCCCTGGTGTGGTATTGGATAACAGCCCAGAATCCATTCGTAGCCGAATCCATGCATCGGACAATACTCTGCACTCCACACCTTTCGATTTAGGTGTCTGCGTGCAGAAAAAAAGAGTGAATGAGCCTCTTATTCATGCTTTTTGGCAACTACTATAAACAGGTTACCGCTTTCAATTCGGAGGATAAAAGAGATGAATCGCCCTACCACATCCCCCCGCTACTCAGCGTTCTTTAGCCTCTTGATGGGTACATTACTGGTATCGCAAGCACCGAGAGCACAGGCGGCAAGCTTTGATTGCCAGAAGGCTAGCTCACTGGTTGAACACGCGATTTGTGATTCACCTGCGTTAAGTAAAAAAGATGAGGCAATGTCCAAAGCATGGCAGAAAACCTATGCATGGACGAAGGAGGCATATAAAAAAGAAGCATCACAGCCCGCTCTCTTACAACTCCAACGCCGCTGGCTAAAAGAGCGTAATGCCTGCACGACACCAGAATGCATTCATACAAGCTACGATAGACAACTCGCTATTTGGAACTATCTAAATGAAGTACCAAGCCCTCTATCCACACTGGCTGTCGTACAACCGAAAGGAAAAAGCTGCCTTAGTGGTGAGTTCGAAGACAGCACACTTTTAAAACTCAATAAGAAAGAGTACCAAGAGCTGAGTGGCTATTTTAAAGAGATGTACGATGCAAAATCTCCCTATTACTCCTTCGGCCTGACAATTGAGGCCCCATCAAGTATGGGTGATATTTCCGGTGGTGGGTCCGCTGTATATCGTTACGGTAATCGGCTTGATGACGTGGGTCTTACTGGAAAAACTATCAGCCAAACTCAAGCTGTAGGGCTCGTTGAAAGTAGCTTCGGCGGTTTGAAGAAGATATTAATAACCTGTCAACCAGATGGCGCCTTACAAATCATCACCCTTGCCACACAAGGCGAATATTATACTGCCGATGGCACACTTAAGCGTGCTACCCCCCAAAAGAACGCCAAGAAGTAGTGACTGGAAAAAAACAGCGAGAGCCGTTAGCATTAGCGACTATCTATAAGTAAACGGAATGTTAACTGGAATAAAATGGAAAAAGTAACCTATACACGCAAACAAATGGCTATCCACTGGCTTAGTGCCATCTTAATTGTCCTGATTTTCGCCTTGCCTTATGCCCGTGAATTTTTTGGGGGAATACTTGGGGGAGGCGCAAAAGTCTTCGCCATACATAAATCACTGGGAATGGTTGTCCTTATCCTGACACTGTTTCGCCTCTTTTTTATTATTAAAGAGGGTGTACCAAAGATAATTCCACAGCATCAGAAATTGCAGAGAATTGGCTCAAAAGCAGTACAGGGCTTGCTCTATCTTTTACTCCTTCTCATGCCAATCAGCGGATTGCTTCTAAACAGCCGCCCAGTCGATTTTCTCGGCCTTGGATTATTCGCCATCCCTCCATTGAATATGTCTGAAAGCACGCGTGAAACCGCCACCCAAGCGCATATTATTGGGCAATATGTGATGATTGCATTGGTGTTAGGCCACAGCTTAATGGCTCTTTTCCATCACTATGTGCTCAAAGACAGCACATTAAAATCGATGCTTGGCCGTCGATAGCAGTATTCATTAGCGCAGTTCAAGCCATGGGTGCGTATTACCATGGCTTCTCTTTATTATCCTGACTGCGCTTTAACTGCTCGACCTGCATAAGATAAGCGTACAACGGCGACAATTGATTAAATCCCTTCTCAAGTTTCTGCACTAAACTGCCATCAAACAGATCTTCTATCTGCTGACTGGTCTGCATAACAGCAAAGCTTTTTCGGTTGTACCAGTAGGCAATATTCTCTGGCTGTTCTTTCACCAGTGGCCGCTTGTAACTATCACCTTCCAGTGAAAACGGTGCTTTGCAGCACGCTGCCATTCGTAGAAATGCAGTTGGGTCCTGATTAATACACTGTCGGAAAAAATCCATCGTTGAGCGGCTAGCGGAGTAGTAGCCTAATCCATAGCGGTATGAATCCGGCATGATTTCAAAAAAATAGACCGGTGCGTCTTTCCAGTCTTTGCTATGGCGTTTAAATGTCAGCCACATATGGCTGCGATAGCGGGATTTATCATGGCTAAAACGCGTATCGCGATTCATACGAGACAGTGTTTTACCAATGGCTGGGCGTGTTTCAAATTCTGGGTCAATCAATACCATCGTCTGGCTAAGCGCTTCCACCAATGCACGAAACGGTGTCAGCAGTTGCTCATCATAAATAGAGCGATGTTCATCAAACCACTCTTTACTATTCTGAATCCGAACATCTTGTAAGAACGTTAAGCCCTGTTGGGAAAATCCATTAAATAGCGCCACTGATTGCCCTCCGGCAACGTCATCAGAGAGAGAGAAACGTGACGGATATAAAAATGGCAAGCTAAGAAGTGAGTTAGCTTGCCACCGGTATCACGCATTTATCTATTACCTTACAACGGTTAGCCTACAACGCTAACCTGCAAGGAAGAAACGGAACGAAGGATTATCTGTTTCATCATGGCAAACATATCCTAGTTGCTCCAAGTGCTGTTCAAATACAGGGTCTCGCTCACTCAGCTCAAAGCCTGCCAACACGCGGCCGTAATCATTACCGTGGTTACGATAGTGGAATAGGGAGATATTCCAGTAAGTGCCCAGCGTTTGAAGAAACTTCAGTAGTGCTCCCGGAGACTCGGGAAACTCGAAGCTATACAAGCGCTCTTTTAATGGCTTAGAGGGGCGGCCACCGACCATATAACGCACATGCAGTTTCGCCATCTCATCATCAGAAAGGTCAACGACTTCATAACCGCCGTTATTCAGCTCAGAGATGATCTCTTTCCGCTCACTCTCACCGCGAGTCAAACGCACCCCAACAAAAATACAGGCTTTACCCTCATCAGTGTATCGGTAGTTAAACTCTGTCACGGAGCGCCCACCAAGAAGTTGGCAGAAGGTCAAAAAGCTGCCTTTCTTCTCAGGAATGGTCACAGCAAGCAGGGCTTCCCGCTGTTCCCCTAGCTCACAACGTTCAGAAACATAGCGCAGACCGTGGAAATTGAGGTTGGCGCCAGAAAGCACATGAGCAAGCCGCTCTCCCTGAATCTGGTGCTGCTGCACATATTTTTTTAAACCCGCCAATGCCAATGCACCTGAAGGCTCTGCGATGGCACGGACATCTTCGAACAAGTCTTTTACCGCAGCACAGATAGCGTCACTATCCACAGTAATCACATCGTCCAGATATTCGCGACATAAACGGAAAGTCTCATCACCGATGCGTTTTACCGCAACACCTTCGGCAAAAAGACCAACCCGAGCCAGATCAACCGGCTTTCCTGCCTCCAGCGCCGCTTTTAGGCAGGCAGAATCTTCAGCCTCAACACCAATGACTTTAATCTGCGGCATCAACTGTTTGATAAGGACGGCAACACCAGCCGCTAAACCACCACCGCCGACGGGAACAAAGACACGATCAAGATGAGCATCTTGCTGCAACAACTCCATCGCCAATGTTCCCTGCCCTGCAATCACCGCAGGATGGTCAAACGGAGGAACAAATGTCATTCCCTGAGTTGCAGACAGTGCGATAGCGTGTGCTTTCGCCTCATCAAAATTTGCACCGTGTAGCAGAACTTCGCCACCAAAGCCCCGCACGGCATCGACTTTGATATCCGGCGTTGTCATTGGCATAACAATTAAAGATTGAATACCTAGGCGGCTGGCTGACATCGCAACGCCCTGAGCATGATTACCCGCCGATGCCGTAATGACCCCCTGCTTCCGCTGCTCCGTATTCAGCCCCGCTATCATGGCGTATGCGCCCCGAAGCTTGAAGCTGTGTACAGGCTGACGATCTTCACGCTTTACCAGAATCGTATTACCAATACGCTCAGAAAGCTTCTTCATCTCTTGCAGCGGCGTAACTTGCGCTACCTCATAAACAGGTGAGCGCAGTACGGCTCTTAAATACTCTGCACCACTGGGTGCAGCAGAAAAGGGTTGATCTACCGCCATGATAGTTAGCCTCCAAGCTTACTTTTATCTCTTACTGCGCCTTTGTCCGCACTAGTCGCAAGGCTGGCATAGGCACGTAGCGCAAAGGAAACCTGACGCTGGCGTGATTTTGGCGTCCAAGCGGCACTTCCTCTTGCCAGTTCAGTTTCACGACGAGCCGCTAGCTCGCTGTCCGATACTTCAAGCATCATGCTGCGCTTAGGAATATCAATCGCTATCATGTCGCCATCTTTTACCAAGCCCACCGTGCCACCATTTGCTGCTTCTGGCGAAAGATGTCCGATAGATAAACCCGATGTACCACCAGAGAAACGCCCGTCAGTGATCAACGCACAGCTTTTACCTAGCCCCATCGATTTTAGATAAGTGGTCGGGTACAACATCTCTTGCATCCCTGGCCCGCCTTTCGGCCCTTCGTAACGGATCACAACCACGTCACCCGCAACGACCTTGCCACCAAGGATGGCTTCAACGGCATCATCTTGGCTCTCATACACTTTTGCAGGGCCACGGAACACAAGGCTCTCTTTTTCAACCCCTGCAGTCTTGACGATACAACCATCTTCACCCATGTTGCCGTATAGCACCGCCAAGCCACCGTCCTGACTGTAGGCATGTTCACGGGTGCGGATACAGCCCTCTTTACGGTCGGTATCCAGAGATTCCCATCGGCAATCTTGAGAGAAAGCCTGTGTGGTACGAATACCTGCTGGGCCTGCGGAGAACATGGATTTCACGGCTTCATCTTGCGTCAGCATCACATCATAGGCAGCCAATGTTTGCGGCAACGTTAAGCCTAATACGTTTTTCACATCACGGTTAAGCAAATCAGCACGCTCTAACTCACCCAAAATACCGATAACGCCACCAGCACGGTGCACATCTTCCATATGATATTTCTGCGTGCTCGGTGCGACTTTACATAGGTGAGGCACCTTGCGTGATAAGCGATCGATATCTTCCATCGCAAAATCAATCTCACCTTCCTGCGCCGCAGCCAACAAGTGCAGTACGGTGTTAGTCGAGCCACCCATTGCGATATCCAACGTCATCGCATTTTCGAAAGCGGCTTTACTGGCAATAATTCTCGGCAATGCACTTTCATCATCCTGCTCGTAGTAACGCTTGGTCAGGCTAACAATGTGCTTACCTGCATCGAGGAACAACTGTTTACGATCGGCGTGAGTCGCCAGAAGAGAGCCGTTTCCAGGAAGTGATAACCCCAATGCTTCCGTTAGGCAGTTCATCGAGTTGGCAGTAAACATACCGGAGCAGGAACCACACGTTGGGCAGGCAGAGCGTTCGATCTGTGCACTGTCTTCATCGCTGACATTCGGGTTGGCCCCTTGAATCATGGCGTCGATTAAGTCCAGCTTGATCAATTTGTCCGATAGCTTCGTTTTACCCGCTTCCATTGGGCCGCCAGAGACAAAGATGACAGGAATATTTAACCGCAGAGATGCCATCAGCATCCCAGGTGTGATTTTGTCACAGTTAGAAATGCAGACCATCGCATCAGCACAATGCGCATTGACCATGTACTCGACAGAATCTGCAATCAGCTCACGTGAAGGCAGAGAGTAGAGCATCCCACCGTGGCCCATCGCGATACCGTCATCGACCGCGATAGTATTAAACTCTTTCGCCACACCACCCGAGGCTTCGATTTGCTCTGCCACCAGTTTGCCCAGATCTCGCAGATGAACATGGCCCGGAACAAATTGAGTAAACGAGTTAACAACCGCAATAATCGGCTTACCGAAGTCATTATCTGTCATCCCAGTCGCGCGCCATAGCGCGCGTGCACCGGCCATATTCCGGCCATGGGTTGTTGTTGCGGAACGGTACTTAGGCATGCTCTGTTTACTCCATTAATCCTGTAGGTCGGGCAGAGGTCTACCCGTTTATCTGTTCTGTTTTTATCACTATTAGCCAAAAACGGTTTATTAGCCGTTAATCGGATCTAACCAGCCCCATTTATCTTCTGTTTGGCCGTTAAACAAGCCGAAGAACGCCTGCTGGATCTGCTTAGTGATAGGGCCACAACGACCAATGCCCACTTCAATACCATCAACGCTACGTACTGGCGTTATCTCCGCAGCAGTACCGGACATAAAGACTTCATCGGCTAAATAGAGTGACTCACGGGAAAGCACTTGTTCACGAATTTCAAAGCCAAGATCTTTCGCCAATGTGATGATGGCATCGCGCGTAATACCCGGCAGAGCTGCGGAAGTAAACGGAGGGGTGAATAACACGCCATCTTTTACGAGGAAAAGGTTTTCGCCTGCGCCTTCAGAAACATAGCCATGAACATCGAGAGCGATACCTTCGCTGTAGCCATTGCGGCGAGCTTCGCTACCAACTAACAGTGAAGAGAGGTAGTTACCCCCTGCTTTAGCCGCAGTAGGAATTGTATTGGGTGCCGCACGGTTCCAAGAGGAGACCATCGCGTCAATACCGTTATCCAGTGCGTCTTCACCCAGATAAGTGCCCCAAGGGAACGCAGCAATAATCACATCAGTGTTGTAGCCCGCTGGCGGGTTAACGCCCATTCCTACATCACCAACGAAGACCAGAGGACGAATATAAGCACTGGAAAGTTTATTCTTACGCAGCGTCTCACGGCAGGCTTCCATCAGCTCATCGACACTGTAGGACACCGGAAAACGATAGATTTTGGCTGAATCACGTAACCGCTGCATATGTTCACGATGGCGGAATACGGCGGGGCCTTTGTATGTATCGTAGCAACGCACACCTTCAAATACGGATGTACCATAGTGAAGAGCATGAGACATAACATGTACTTTTGCATCTGCCCATTGAACCATTTCGCCATTAAACCAAATAAAATCTGCTTTCTTAGTGCTCATTCTTCTCTATCCTCGTCGCGCTTCAGGCACGGATCTGTTGTGATGTTTTGTTTTGCTGCTGAACAGTGACGTGAGTGACATCCAGCAATTTATTGAGTTGAGTAAACAGTAGATCGATAGGACGCTGACTGGCAACGGTCAATTCAATATTGATGCGATCTTCTGTATCAAAATCTGCTGCCATATTCATAGTTAACACTTGAAAACCACGATGTCTGATAACACGTAGTATCCGCTCTAATAACTCTGGGCGAAAACGAGCCTGAATAGAAAGCTGATGCTGCATCATGTCATTTTCTCCAACTTGTTTCTTATCTGTTTTCGGCATGCTTTGTCCCTTCCAACATCGTTTCATTACCCGCTCCTGGCGGGACTAAAGGCCAGACGTTTTCTAACTCATCAATAGAAACGTGTAACAGATAAGGGCCTTCGCTGTTTAGTAATGTATTTAGTGCTGCATCAACCTGATCTTTTCGGGTGATAGTCTGGCCAGGGATACCAAATGCCTGCGCTAACATCAAAAAATCGGGGTTATCAGAGAGGTTCGTTTCACTATAGCGGGAATCGAAAAATAGCTGCTGCCACTGCCGCACCATACCCAAACGTTGGTTATCGATCAGAACAATTTTTAACGGTAACTTTTTACGCTTTATCGTTCCTAGCTCTTGTACGTTCATCATGAAGGAACCATCACCAGAGATACAGATAACCGTATCCTCTGGGCGAGCAATCTGAGCGCCTACGGCAGCAGGGATACCGAAACCCATTGTGCCTAATCCGCTAGAGGTGATGAAATTTTCCGGCTGTGTGAAGGTCATATGCTGCGCTGTCCACATCTGGTGTTGGCCAACATCGGTGGTGACTACCGCTGAAGCGGGTTTACGGTCAGACAGTTGTTTAAGCAGTAGAGGGGCATAAATAGCCTGACCGGGATGATCATAACGCCACGGCATTTTTTCTTTTAACGCCATAACTTCCTGACGCCAAGGCTCAATATCCATAGGCTGTTGTAGAAGTGGGAGCACCCTATTGATATTGCCCTGCAAGGCAACATGAGGCTGGCGAAGTTTGCCTAACTCTGCGGGATCAATATCCAAATGAATAACCTGGGCATGGGGGGCAAATGCATTCAGGTTTCCAGTAACGCGATCGTCAAAGCGAGCGCCTATGGCAAACAGCAAATCACAATCCTGCACCGCTAAGTTTGCTGCTTTCGTTCCGTGCATGCCCAACATACCCAAATAGCAAGGGTGGGTGGCATCTGGCGCACCAAGGCCTTTTAAAGTAACAACGGCTGGCATATCAGTGGCGGCAATAAACGCTCTTAATGCCGGTACAGCTCCCGCCATGCCAACACCGCCGCCAATATATAAGATTGGCTTCTTGGCGTGAGCAAGCATCTCTTTTGCTTGTAAAAGTGCAGGCTCTTGTTGCTCTGGCTGCGATTCGATAGGCATTAAATGTGGCGCGAAATCACCAGATGCCAACTGAATGTCTTTAGGGATATCCACTAATACTGGGCCGGGACGGCCACTGCTGGCTAATGTAAACGCCTGTTCTAATATTTCTGGCAGATCTTCTAAAGATTCAACCATGAAACTGTGTTTAGTGCAGGCGAGGGATAAACCTAAAACATCAACTTCTTGAAATGCATCAGTACCAATTAATGGGGAAGCAACTTGCCCCGTAATCGCAACGAGTGGTACCGAATCCAGCAATGCATCCGCCAATCCAGTCACTAAGTTAGTCGCGCCTGGCCCCGAGGTAGCCATGCAAACACCGACTTTTCCTGTAGAACGAGCATATCCAATCGCGGCTATTGCTGCGCCCTGCTCATGGCGGCATAGCAAGTGTTCAACGCCACCATCATACAGTGCATCGTAAATCGGCATTATCGCACCACCCGGATAGCCGAAAACCATGTCGACACCCCGTGCTCGCAATGCATGTACTACCCACTGAGCCCCTGTCATAGATACATCCCCGTCTTTTATTGTTTATTGCAGTTTTTTATGCTGCTCGAGCAACAATTCATTTGATACGTTCTAACTCATAACAATAAAAAACCCCCGAACCTTTCGGTGCGGGGGTCTTTTTAGCTTTCGGCTTGTTTTCTAAGCCTTTCGCTTTCCAAGTGCAGCCCCGCACGGTGGGATAATAATCACCACCACGCTAATAATGAGGCTGAGGACGAGGAAAGTAGCTTTCATAAAATAAGTTATCTCAAAATATGCTCATCGAGCGAATAACTACAGAGTTATCATAGTTTCATAATTTATGACAACATATTTTTCTAACCGGACACTCAAGAAACATCTTAAAAAATATAAATGGGCATTAAAATCAAAAAGTTGAATAAACCTTAAGCAACAAGATTTTTCCCATGAGCCCTAACCTCTTTTCCCATATAAACCAAAATACAGATAACAATAGCAACCGTGCCTGCAACAATTGCCATCGCAAAACCATAATCGCCACCGTGACTTTCAGCGATAGAGGCTTGCAGCGTAGCATTCACTGATGCAATCAAGTTACCTAGCTGGTACACAAAACCCGGCAACACCGCCCGAGTATTTGCTGGAACCAGCTCATTGAGGTAAGTAGGGATAACACCCCATGCGCCCTGCACCATAAACTGCATCAGGAATGCACCTACCCCCAACGCTAAAGAACCGCCAGCAAACGCCCATAGCGGCAGTACAGGCAATGAGAGCAGTGCAGCAATGATAATGGCTTTTTTACGCCCGATACGCTCTGACAGAGCACCGAAGAAGACGCCGCCAATGATAGAGGCAATATTGTAACTAATCGCAATCAGGCTAATCATGTGAGGATCAAACCCGTGCTGGTTCTTCAAGAAAGTAGGGTAGAGATCCTGCGTTCCGTGGCTAAAAAAGTTAAACGCTGCCATCAGCAATACGAGATAGACGCATAGCTTCCAGTGAGTTTTTAAAACGGGTAGCAGAGCTGAGCTCTCTTTACGCGCCCTAGCGCTTAGCCAAACAGGTGATTCCGGCACTTTAAAGTAAATGAACGGCAGTAATAGAATAGGGATAGCGCCCACAACAAACATTCCTCGCCAGCCAATCACCTCAAATAACACGCCATAAGCGACCGCCGCTAACAGATAGCCAAAGGGATAACCGGCTTGAAAAATACCGGACATCAACCCACGCGAGCGGTCGGGAATGGATTCCATCGAGAGAGAAGAAGCAACACCCCAAATTCCCCCCATTGCCACACCATAAATGACCCGTAACACCAGAAAAATAGCGAATGAAGGCGCAGCGGCAGAGAGTAACTCAAATACAGAGAAGAAGAGGATATTGACCATCAAAATAGGTTTCCGGCCGTATTTTTCTGCCGCTCGACCGAAGATTAATGCCCCAATGGGGCGCACAGCGAGAGTCAGCAAGATCGCCAGTGTCATTTTCTCCATACTGACGTCAAACGCCACGGCAATATCACTTAGCAGAAAGACCAAAACAAAAAAATCGAAGGCATCAAGTGTCCAGCTTAAGAAGCAGGCAATAGCAACGTGTCGCTGCTGAGGGGACCAATCAAGCATCGTATTATCCCTATTTGTAGAGTGAGAGTGTTGTTACAACCGTCCATTGGATTTTTATTTTCGAATCAATGTGTAGCTCAGAAAAACCGAGCCAATATTGGAGACAAAACTGAGTGAACGATAGTTTCTAATGTTAAAATTAGTTTAGTTATTATTTTAACAACATGTTAAATACACCCAATGAGATAAAGGATACAATCTCGTAGCACAGCAATTTTGTTGCATAATTTGTGCAATTGTTAATTTTAGTTTTTTAGCTATTAGGAGTGCAGATCGACTAACTAAATGAATTTATGAAAATAGTCAGTTTTATTTGCGTAGTGCGTCTACTCTCTTTCTTTTTCCCCTGAAACAAATTCTCACTTTCGGCACGATAAGTACGTTTATATTTTCAGGGAAAACACCATGTCCTTAGCCATCATTCATACGCGAGCATCTATCGGTGTACAGGCTCCGCCAGTTACCGTTGAAGTGCATATCAGCAATGGCTTGCCTACCTTCACACTGGTTGGATTGCCTGAAACAACGGTAAAAGAGGCCAGAGACCGGGTTCGTAGTGCACTCATTAACAGCGGTTTTAACTTTCCCGCTAAACGCATCACCGTGAGCCTTGCCCCTGCCGATTTACCCAAAGAAGGCGGGCGGTTTGACTTGCCAATTGCTATCGGCATACTCGCCGCATCAGAGCAGGTGCCCTCTGATAAATTGCAAGATCATGAGTTTCTAGGGGAGCTGGCACTTTCAGGGAGTCTTCGACCTGTATGTGGAGCTATTCCTGCCGCGCTTTCTGCCAAAAATGAGAAAAGATCGCTAATCATCGCCCCAGAGAATGGCTCTGAGGCGAGTTTGGTTCCAGATAGCCACAATCTGGTGGCAAAGCATCTTCTCGAAGTCTGTGGTTATCTACACAATGAGGTATCCCTACCTACCGCAGCGGTCGCCGAACCTAACAGCGTAAGCACATCGCAGCCAGACCTGAGAGATATTATTGGGCAAGAACAAGCTAAGCGAGCTTTAGAGGTTAGCGCTGCCGGTGGGCATAATTTGTTATTACTTGGCCCTCCCGGTACAGGGAAAACCATGCTGGCTAGCAGGCTTAATACGCTACTACCGCCATTAAGCGACCAGGAAGCCCTTGAAAGCGCCGCAGTTTGTGGTTTAGTCCACCAGTATGATATTGAGAAAAACTGGCGGCAGAGGCCTTTTAGAGCGCCTCATCACAGTGCTTCAATGGCGGCCTTGGTCGGCGGAGGAACTCTACCTCGCCCAGGCGAGATATCTTTAGCGCATAACGGTGTTTTATTTCTTGATGAGCTACCAGAATTTGAACGGCGCGTGCTAGATTCTCTGCGCGAACCCCTTGAGTCTGGTGAAATTATTATTTCACGAGCGATAGCTAAAGTGAGATTTCCTGCAAAAATTCAGCTCATTGCAGCAATGAACCCCAGCCCAACAGGACACTATCAGGGGATGCATAGCCGCACCCAGCCACAGCAAATTATGCGATATCTCAGCCGAATATCGGGGCCTTTTCTTGATCGCTTCGATCTCTCCATTGAAGTGCCTCTTCTTCCCACAGGGATGTTGAGCCAAAAACGGAAAACAGGTGAGTGTAGTGGTCAAGTAAGGGAAAGAGTGATCGCCGCTAGGCAGAGGCAAATTGCGCGTAATGGAAAAATAAATGCGCATTTGAGCAGTAGTGAAGTAGAAGAGTTATGCGTGCTACAACAGGAGGATGCCGTATTTCTGGAAGAGGTGCTCGCGAAGTTAGGGCTATCAGTACGTGCATGGCACAGAATATTAAAAGTCGCCCGCACACTGGCTGATTTAGCAGAACAACCTATTATTACTCGTGCACACTTAGCTGAAGCGCTTAGCTATCGCAGTATGGATCGCTTTTTACTTCGTCTCTCTAAGTCACTGGAATAAGTAAAAGGGGACCGTAAGCCCCCTTAAATGCTTAGTCGTCGCTATCCGTATAGTCTTCCACGGCATCAGCCTGTGGTTTACCACCGGAAAGCGTATGAAAACGCTTCGGACGGCGAATACGAGCAATGTATTTTGCCCACACTTTCTCAGCTTCAGTCTCAGGTTGGCGCTCTCCGCGACATGCAGCAACGAACAACGTCTCTTCTTCTGTCGCTGGTTGGCGTTTTCCTAGATCAAGCTCATTAAAAGCGTAACCTAAGCGCTCTAGTAGCTGCGCTTCCTTAATGGTGAAATCACCATGACGGGAGAACCCGCGGGGATAGTGTTTGTTATCAAAAAAACGATGCGTTGTGTTAAAGCTTTCCGCCATCTGACACGCTCCTAGCTCTCTTATGGCTACAATTTATGGCGCGGAGTATTAGATAGGCTTGACATCGTGTAAAACAAAATATTTTAATCGTCACGATTAATTTTAATGGAGATGGACGTGGATACTGAATTGCTAAAAACCTTCCTAGAAGTAAGTCGCACACGCCATTTCGGCCGAGCGGCTGAATCGCTCTATCTAACACAGTCAGCAGTTAGCTTTCGTATCCGGCAATTAGAAAATCAACTCGGTGCAAATCTCTTTACGCGACACCGCAATAATATACGCTTAACTCCAGCAGGAGACCGACTCCTACCCTATGCAGAAAACCTAATAAACACATGGCAGTTGGCTCGTAAAGAAGTGGTTCGTTCACAACGACATGCTGAAATATCGATTGGGGGTTCTGCGTTGCTGTGGGAAACGCCGCTCAATGGTTGGTTACAACAGCTCTATCAGCAAAACGAAAACTTACAAATTGAGGCCAGAATTTCCATCAGGCAATTATTAGTACAGCAGCTTCATGAAAGGCAGCTTGACCTACTCATCACCATAGAGCCGCCAAAAATGGAGGAGCTATCCAGCCAATTAATAGGTAATTTTTCCCTTCTGTACTTCACGGCAAAAGAAGGCCCTAAACCTGAAATTAGGCCTTATTTAAAACTGGAATGGGGTGCTGATTTTTATCAGCAGGAGAACCAATTAAGGGGGGATGTTTCTCTACCAACGCTCCATACCACATCGGCCCATCTAGCCCGAAAATTACTCAATACAACGGGTGGATATGCTTTTTTACCGGCTCAGTGGGCAGATGAATATCCTGAATTACATGCCAATGAGTCTATTCCTCCCATTATACGGCCTGTATACGCCGTGTGGCTGGAAACAAGCGATAGACAACCCTTGATTAAGCATTTGTTGAAAATGCCTTTACCAGGCGATGACGCGCTTTTATAAGCATTCAAGCAAGTTGATTAAAATTATTCATAATAAGATGTAGCATCACAGCCTCTAAGCAATAGAGGCTTCAAAAATGCTTAGATAAAAGGAATATGTAGGGAAGTTTTTTAGATAAAGGAAGGGGGTTTTTCTTTCGTAGGAATGAAAAAACCCTCGTAAAACGAGGGTTTTAATATGGCAGGGGCGGAGGGACTCGAACTCTCAACACCCGGTTTTGGAGACCGGTGCTCTACCAATTGAACTACGCCCCTAAAAATGTTGGCGGAACGG
>DF158885.1:28663-249584 GCA_000307305.1 Enterobacteriaceae bacterium B14 | reverse complement strand
TTAATTTTAAATAAATTACTGAGTGAGGGATTTTTCACCAACATGCAGCTATTCCGTACTCATCGACCCATTTTGTGGCTTTAAATGGGCGAACTCTTGAGCAAAATGCTTCACCTGCTCCCAGTCGGTATATTCATACTCTTTACTACTGTCTGTCTCACCACCCGTCATTCTCATAATAAGTTGGATCATCACTCGATCGAACCAACGATAACGCGGATAACGTAATGCCCCAGCAAAAACACCGCATAGCGTCGGCTTCCAAGGTGTTTTCACCAAAAATTTGCGTGTATACGCATTCGTATGTGACGTTCGCTTTTCTGGTTTACGCGCCGTTAAGTTCACAGAGAAGAAAGCCGAAGGCATTTCATTCAATTGATCGATATGTTGATTAATAAACCGATTTAGCGCGGAGTTAAAGTGTCCATAGCGAATAGAAGCACCAATCATGACGGCCTGATAGTCTGTAAGATTGACCTTATCGACTTGGCTGAGATCACGAATATCAAATTTTACCGTTCCTTGAATCTCATTTGCGATACCAGAGGCAATTGACTGCGTTTGACCATCGTGGCTTGAGTAAAGCAAAAGTGCCTTCATTAACATAATCCGTTCCAATAATTATTTTTATCGCGCTATTCACGCCAAAACGTTGGTGTGAAGAGAACTAGCAGCGTGAAGACTTCAAGACGCCCACACAACATAGTAAAAATCATCACCCACTTTGCCGCAGGGTTCATCGTTGTGAAGTTATCCGCAACAATCCCCAATCCTGGCCCCAAATTATTCAATGTTGCAGTGACCGCAGCAAAAGCAGAGAACTCATCAACCCCCGTTGCAATGACGGCCAACATACTAATAATAAATACCAATGCATAAGCTGAGAAAAATCCCCATACTGCTTCTAATATACGCTCGGGCAGCGCTCGATTACCTAGCTTAATGGTGTAGACCGCATTAGGGTGTACTAAGCGCTTTAATTCCCGTGTCCCTTGCAGATAAAGCAGCAAAATCCGAATAACTTTCAATCCCCCCCCGTTGATCCAGCACACCCGCCAATAAACGCAGAGCAGAGCAATAATACAGGCAAGAAAAGCGGCCAAGACTTAATGCTATCCGTCGCAAAACCCGCCGTGGTTGCCATCGATACCACTTGGAAGAAGGCCTGATTAACGGTTTCTAACCCTGTCCGATAAACATCGTGCTGCCATAGAACCAAAGCGCAAACCAGCGTTAGACCAAATTGAACACCGATGAACATCCTAAATTCAGGGTCACGCCAATAGACCTTTAGGCTCCGCCCACTCAATACGGCAAAGTGCAGGCCAAAGTTACAGCCGGAGATTAATAAGAAGACAGCAATGATTGTATTGATCGCCGGGCTATTAAAATAGCCAATACTGGCATCATGCGTTGAAAACCCGCCAATCGCGATAGTGGAAAAACTGTGTGAGATAGCATCGAAAACGGACATACCTGCCCCCCACAATGCAAGAGCACAGGCAATCGTTAAGAGGACATAGATAAGCCAGAGTGTTTTCGCCGTTTCCGCGATCCTAGGGCGCATCTTATTATCTTTCAACGGCCCCGGCATTTCTGCGCGATAAAGCTGCATACCACCAACGCCCAAGATTGGCAGAATAGCGACAGCCAGAACAATAATCCCCATGCCACCGAGCCATTGCAGCATCTGTCGATAAAAGAGAATCGCCTTCGGCAACGTATCTAGCCCGACTAAGGTGGTCGCCCCCGTGGTTGTCAGCCCAGAAAAGGATTCAAAAAATGCATCCGTCAAAGAGAGGTTTGGTCTCTCAGCAAACAAGAAGGGAAGCGCCCCCACACTCGCCAGCACCGACCAAAACAGCACAACAATGAGGAAGCCCTCTCTGGGTTTCAGCTCATGTTTCTGTTTACGATTGGGATACCACAGCAGAAGGCCAATAAAGAGTGCAACAAAAAACGTTTGGCTAAATGCACGCCCAGCACCGTCGCGATAAATCAGAGCCACAATACCAGGAACAATCATCGTACCGGAAAAGAGCATAACCAATAGGCCGACAATACGGGTTATCGCGCGAAAGTGCATGTGGAAAAAATCCTTAAAGGGCTATGAGGGGATTATTACGAAAGCGGCTGTAAACGCAATGCGCCACGACTAATATTCGTGAGCCTAACCGTCAGTTCTTCGGCGCCCATTATCGGCACCGCGAGGTGAAGATCAATACCTACGCCATACTGCGTCTGTAATATATGCCCGCCCATTTGAGAAACTAATGTTTCTATCGTTGCTAACTGTGAGTAATCGCATTGTAGCTGATATTCCGTCAAAGGGACTTTCATGGTTGTAGGTAGCAGTTTTAATGCCTGCTGAACACCATTGCCATAAGCTTTAACCAAGCCGCCGGTTCCCAGCTTAATGCCGCCATAATAGCGTACAACTACGGCGGTAAGCTCACCGATATGGCTCCCCATTAACTGTGCCAAGATTGGTTTTCCTGCCGTTCCTGAGGGCTCGCCATCATCGGAGAAACCTAACTGTTGGGAATCGGAAGGCGCACCCGCCACAAATGCCCAACAGTGATGCCGGGCATCTGGGTGTTCGGTTCGAATTTGCTGGATATAAGACTTCGCCGCTTCTATCCCACTGGTTGGTGCCAAATAGGTAATAAAGCGGCTTTTCTTTATCTCTTCGCTAACTGTCATTATGTCAGCGGGAATGAGGAAGGGTTGCATCACGCTAACAAGAGATCTCGGGTCATATTCTCTACCCGCTTATCTCGAATGACGATGTTATCTTCAATACGGATACCACCGAATGGTTTCATCGCATCGATACGCTGCCAGTTAAAGTGGGCACTATGCTCACCCGCACGCCAAGGTGCCAAGAGCGTCTCAATAAAGTAGAGACCAGGCTCGATAGTCATCACCATGCCCGGCTCGAGGATGCGGGTACAGCGTAAATAAGGATGGTTCGCAGGTGCTACCAGATGGGTGCCCGTTTCATCTTGCATAAACCCAGCAACATCATGCACCTGTAATCCCAACGGGTGGCCTAAACCATGAGGCAAGAATGGCGAAGTTAACCCTTTCTCAATAATGGCGTCTTCACTAATGTTGGTCAGAATATTGTGGCTCTTCAATATCTTCGCTAAACGCTGATGCATTTGAAGGTGGTAATCCGTAAAGCGCACCCCCGCCTGAATGGTACCGATCAGCGCCTGCTGAGCCTCATTTATCGCACTAATCAGCGCAGCAAAATCATCGGCCCCTTTCGCAGCATAGGTTCTGGTGAGATCCGCTGCATAGCCATTATATTCGGCGCCAGCATCGATCAGGAAGCTATGGATTTTCTCAGGAACGGTCTGATCAAACTCGGTGTAGTGCAGCACTGCGGCGTGCTCATTGAGTGCCACAATATTGTGATAAGGCACGTCAGTATCTCGATGGCCCGTCGCCATCAGATAAGCCATATTGATATCAAACTCACTCATTCCAGCCTGAAAAGCTTCGAATGCCGCATGATGCCCCATAATGGCAACTTTCTGCGCTTCACGCATACAGGCGACTTCGTACTCGCTCTTATAAGAGCGGTGGAAATGTAGGTAGTTGAGGATAGATTCAGGATTAATATTCTTCGCACCGATACCAAGGCTCAAGGCACGCTCAGGTTTTGAGCCAATATAAGCCATATTTTGGCGATTGGCTGGCAGTTGCGAAGCGATATCGTCCGCTTTTCTGAGCGGCTGTAGATCCACTTCTGTCGTCCAAAAACTCTCCGGCAGTGCCGCAACGCAATACCAATAATCAACAGGAGAGTAGAACCACAGTTTAGGCTTATTCACCCCATCCACCAACAACCAGCAGTGAGGTACCTGAGTCACAGGAACCCACGCTTTAAAATGAGGATTGGCCTTAAACGGATAATCCTGATCATCAAGAAACAGGGATATAGGCTCGCCAGAGTGAATCAACAAGGCATCCAGTTGATGACGTTCCAGTACAGTACGAGCATGCTGCTGTAACTTTGCGATATGTTGTTGATATAAAGACGCCATTGAATCCATGTCACACTCTCTTTATAAAGGCGAAAATAGTGTCGCTTATATTAACACAGCTAACAGATGGATACAGACTCTGTACCTTGTGATCTTGTTAGCAAAAAATCAAACTTAAATTTGCATTTTTTTAACATAAAATACACACTTCTCTATAATCTGGTCGTACCAGATACCGGATCGACCTATTAGGAGATGAATGATGCTTTACCAAGGTGAAACCCTACAATTAAGTTGGCTCGAAGATGGTATCGCCGAACTGGTTTTCAATGCACCCGGTTCCATCAACAAGCTCGATACAAAAACTGTTGCCAGTCTTGGCGAAGCCTTGAATGTGCTAGAGCAGCAAAAAGACCTCAAAGGATTAGTGCTGCGCTCCACAAAAGCAGCATTTATTGTTGGGGCCGACATTACCGAGTTTTTGGCTCTGTTCGATGCGCCCCAAGGGAAATTGCATGAGTGGCTCAATTTCGCTAACGCCATTTTCAATCGTTTGGAAGATCTCCCCGTTCCGACCATCTCCGCCATCAATAGCTATGCACTAGGTGGTGGCTGCGAATGCATTCTCGCCACGGATTATCGGATTGGCTCACCAGATGCCCGTATCGGTTTACCCGAAACCAAACTGGGGATTATGCCGGGCTTCGGCGGCTCCGTTCGCCTGCCTCGTTTACTGGGCGCAGACTCCGCCTTAGAGATTATTGCCGCAGGTAAAGATGTGTCTGCCACAGATGCACTGAAACTGGGTTTACTCGATGCTGTCGTACCCACAGACAAATTGCTTGAGGGTGCGCTACGTATCCTTAAACAGGCTATCAACGGCAAACTAGATTGGCGCGCGCAGCGTCAGCCTAAACTCTCCCCGTTAAAACTTAGCACGATAGAAGCGGCAATGAGTTTCTCCACCGCATTAGCCGTGGTGATGCAAACGGCGGGTAAACATTATCCTGCACCCACTACCGCCGTAAAAACGGTAGAAGCCGCCGCCAAACTCTCTCGTAATGACGCACTCAAGTTAGAAACTGCCAGCTTTGTGCCACTTGCTCAGTCAAATGTTGCCCGAGCACTTGTGGGCATTTTTCTCAATGACCAGTTTGTTAAAGGCCAAGCCAAAGCGCTGTCAAAAGGCGTTGATGTCCCCAAACATGCTGCCGTACTCGGTGCAGGCATTATGGGGGGCGGTATCGCCTATCAATCGGCACTAAAAGGTGTGCCGGTCATCATGAAAGACATTAACGAACAATCGCTCACATTAGGCATGAATGAAGCGGCTAAACTGCTCGATAAACAACTTTCACGCGGGAAACTTACTGGCCTGAAAATGGCGCAAACGCTAGCCACTATTCAGCCAACCCTAAACTACTCAGGCATTGAGCGAGCGGATATGGTTGTCGAAGCCGTTGTCGAGAACCCGAAGGTAAAAGCCGCCGTATTAGCCGAGGTGGAAACCTTGCTGGGTGAAGATGCCGTGCTGGCTTCTAATACCTCAACTATCCCTATTAACCTGTTAGCAAAATCACTACAGCGCCCACAAAATTTTTGCGGTATGCACTTCTTTAATCCGGTACACAGGATGCCGCTGGTTGAAATTATTCGCGGCAAGCACACCTCAGAGAACACCATTGCCCGTGTCGTGGCTTACGCCAGCAAAATGGGCAAAACACCAATTGTGGTTAACGACTGCCCGGGATTCTTTGTTAACCGAGTTCTCTTCCCCTACTTCGCCGGTTTTAGCATGTTATTGCGCGATGGTGCCGATTTCCGCCAAATAGATAAAGTGATGGAGAAGCAGTTCGGTTGGCCAATGGGCCCTGCGTATCTGCTAGACGTTGTCGGTATTGATACAGCACACCACGCTCAAGCCGTCATGGCGCAAGGTTTCCCTGAGCGAATGAGCAAAGAATACCGCGATGCCATTGATGTCCTCTTTGAACAACAGCGCTATGGCCAGAAGAATGGCAAAGGCTTCTATAGCTACCAACAGGATGCCAAAGGAAAACCGCAGAAGGTGTTCGACCCTACCATCTTGCCCACACTGAATGAGGTTGCTAGCCCAGCTAAGAACTTTAGCGATGAAGAGATTATCGCCCGCATGATGATCCCAATGATTAATGAAGTGGTTCGTTGTTTGGAAGAGGGCATTATCGCCAGCCCAGCCGAGGCAGACATGGCGCTAGTATACGGCTTAGGTTTTCCTCCTTTCCATGGTGGTGCCTTCCGTTATCTGGATACTCAGGGCAGCACACAATATGTTGAGATGGCTCAGCGTTATACCTCTCTTGGTGAGCTGTATCAGGTTCCCGCAGGGTTAAGGGCCAAGGCTGAACATAACGATAGCTACTATCCTGCTCCGGCGCCTATCCAAACTATTAACAATGCGTGAGGTAACAGATGGAAAACGTTGTAATTATTGATGCCGTGCGCACACCGATGGGTCGCTCTAAAGGGGGTGCCTTTCGCCAAGTTCGTGCAGAAGATCTTTCTGCCCACCTTATGCGAGCACTGCTAGTCCGTAACCCTGATATCGATCCGACTCATATTGACGATATCTATTGGGGCTGCGTGCAACAGACGCTGGAGCAGGGTTTTAACATCGCCCGCAATGCCGCATTACTGGCAGAGCTACCCCATAGCATCCCTGCAGTCACTGTGAACCGCTTGTGTGGTTCCTCTATGCAGGCAATTCATGATGCTGCACGTTCCATTATGGTGGGTGACGCGAATATCAGCCTAATTGGTGGCGTTGAACACATGGGCCACGTACCCATGAACCACGGCGTAGATTTTCACCCCGGTTTGAGCCGCACCGTCGCTAAAGCAGCGGGGATGATGGGGTTAACTGCAGAGATGCTGGCACGCATACATAAAATTAGCCGCCAAATGCAGGATGAGTTCGCCGCCCGTTCACACCGTCGCGCTTATGCAGCCACTCAAGCCGGTGATTTCGATAATGAAATCGTTGCCACTTCCGGCCATGACGCAGACGGCGTACTAAAATGTTTTGATTACGATGAAGTTATCCGCCCAGAAACAACCGTAGACGCACTTGCCGCATTAAGGCCTGCCTTCGATCCGGTCAATGGGACAGTTACTGCGGGTACCTCGTCTGCACTTTCAGACGGTGCATCAGCCATGCTGTTGATGAGCGAGTCTCGGGCTAAATCGCTGGGGTTAACACCTCGCGCACGTATCCGTTCGATGGCAGTTGTCGGCTGTGACCCTTCGATTATGGGTTATGGCCCTGTTCCAGCAAGCCAACTGGCGCTGAAACGTGCTGGTTTGAGCGTGCAAGATATTGGTCTGTTTGAGCTAAATGAAGCTTTCGCCGCACAATCACTCCCTTGCATTAAAGACTTGGGATTGATGGAGTTAATGGATGAGAAAGTTAACCTGAATGGTGGTGCCATTGCGTTAGGCCACCCATTAGGCTGTTCAGGCTCTCGTATTTCAACGACATTACTGAATTTGATGGAGAAGAAAGACGTGCAGTTCGGTTTGGCAACTATGTGTATCGGTTTAGGGCAAGGTATCGCTACTGTGTTTGAGCGGGTTTAATTTTCCGCTTCTCTTTTGCTGGAGATGGTTTATTGGGTGTTCTTTCGTTGGTTATTCCCGCCCATCAGGGGCGGGTTTTTTTCGTTTAAGCCATTAGATAAACGAGAAGGCATCGCTAAACATACGATTTTGATCTGCTTCCCGCTCACTGCAAAAGCGCTCTCTCGCAATTTTCGCCATTTCAAAACGCCCAGCGATATAAATATCGTGCTCAGCAAGCGATCCAAAATCCTGCAAAACGGCACCCAGCACAGTTCCAGTTCTGCCACGCCAGTCAGGCTCTGGTTGTTCTACAACAGGGATCACTTTAATCTGAGGATAATCAACCGTTAATGACTCTAGCTTGCTGAGGTCATAGAGATGCTCTTTTTCGCGCCCGCCCCAATAAATGGCAACCTCACGCTTAGGGTTTCTCGACAGCGCAGTGAGAAGAATAGAGTTCACATAAGAAAAACCCGTTCCTCCAGCAATCAACAATAAAGGCCGCTCACTGTCTTCACGTAACCATGCTTCACCATGGGGAACATCAATGGTGATCTCTTGTTCTTTTAAAATACGATCCATCACCGCCATGGCATACAGGTTGATCTCTGACGCACCGATGTGTAGCTCAATATAATCCTGCTGCATAGGTGTTGAAGCGATAGAGAATGGGCGTTTGTCACGCTCATCCATCACGACCATCAGATATTGCCCCGAGTGAAACGAAAAGGCTCCCGCTGGCACTAGGCGCACTCGGAAAACCGTTTCGGTAATAGCCTCAACGGAGGCGACGTTACAGCTTAATATTGTCATGCGTTCCCTCTATCGGGTCATCGGATACAAACACTGGGCCTATCATACCCAGCGTATTTTATTTTTTATTATTTAAAGATGCCTAGCTCGTCCCATATCTCATCAATACGAGTACGGACGGCCTCGTCCATCTTAATAGGATGGCCCCACTCTCGTTGAGTTTCACCTGGCCATTTATTTGTTGCATCCATGCCCATTTTAGACCCCAAACCAGAAACGGGGGAGGCGAAATCAAGATAATCGATCGGCGTATTTTCTAACAGTACAGTATCTCTAGCAGGATCCATGCGTGTCGTGATTGCCCAAATCACATCATGCCAATTGCGAGCATCGACATCATCATCACAGACAATAACAAATTTGGTGTACATGAATTGGCGTAAGAAAGACCAGACCCCCATCATTACGCGTTTTGCATGTCCGGGATACTGTTTTTTCATGGTAACAACCGCAAGGCGATAGGAGCAGCCTTCTGGCGGTAGATAGAAATCGACGATCTCAGGAAACTGCTTTTGCAGGATAGGCACAAAAACTTCGTTCAGCGCCAACCCCATTACCGCAGGCTCGTCCGGCGGGCGTCCCGTATAAGTGGAATGATAAATCGCATCGCGGCGTTTGGTGATGTGTGTGATGGTAAAAACAGGGAACTGATCCACTTCGTTGTAATAACCCGTGTGGTCACCATAAGGCCCTTCAGGGGCCATTTCACCCTGTTCGATATAGCCTTCCAGCACAATTTCTGCCCCCGCAGGCACTTCAAGATCGCAGGAAATGCACTTCACGACTTCCGTCTTAGTACCGCGTAATAAACCGGCAAAGGCATATTCAGAAAGCGAATCAGGCACAGGCGTTACCGCCGCCAGAATCATCGCAGGATCAGCACCTAGCGCCACCGCGACAGGAAAGCGCTCACCAGGGTGTTCCTGACACCACTCCTGATAATCCAACGCGCCACCACGATGAGAGAGCCAGCGCATAATCAGCTTATTCTTGCCTAGTACCTGTTGGCGATAAATACCCAGATTCTGCCGCTCTTTGTGCGGCCCTTTCGTGACTGTCAGCCCCCAAGACACTAAGGGTGCAACATCGCCAGGCCAGCAATGCATAACAGGAATCATACCCAGATCGACATCATCACCTTGCCAGATTTCCTCTTGGCAAGGCGCAGAAGAGAGGCGCTTCACAGGCATATTCAACACCTGTTTAAACTTGGGCATTTTATCTAGCAGGTCGCGAAAGCCTTTTGGTGGCTCCGGCTCTTTCAAAAAGGCGAGCAACTTACCCACATCACGCAATGAACTCACGTCCTCCTGCCCCATTCCCATAGCAACACGTCGTGCTGTACCAAACAGGTTACACAACACGGGCATGGTATGGCCTTTCGGGTTTTCAAACAGCAATGCAGGGCCGCCGGCACGCAGTGTTCGATCGGCAATTTCCGTCATTTCGAGGTAGGGATCAATCGGCTGATGAATGCGTTTTAATTCGCCTTGTTGTTCAAGCAACATTAGAAAATCGCGTAAATCACTGTATTTCATAGTGGTATTTCTTACAGCCAACGAGGAGCCTATTATAGGCCTTCTTCTCTGCCGATGCTGCCCTTTTGTTAATGAATGTAATATTAATCGCAGTCAAATGGTACCAGTTCAGTTAAGGCCTTCGTATCACGGTATTCCTGTACGTCTTTGCCATGACAGAACACTTTAAACCCCTGATCTTTACAGCTGTAGTAACTCAGTTGATTACCGCTCACCTGTAGCAAACTCCCTTCACGTAGTGCGATCACGGACTCTTTAGGATTAATAGCGCAGAACTCCGCCAGACGTTCATCTCGCGTTTCGCCCATATGCCCGCTCAGATGTGCATCAATGTAATGAGGGTTAATCTGGACAGGGAATAGCCCCAATGCAGGCAACACAACACTGCTACGTACCGGCATATCATTAGTGGTACGAATGGATGGTGTTGCGACGTTACAACCTGCACTCCAACCAATGTAAGGTACATTACGCTCTCTCACCGCACGCTGAATTGGCACGACAATACCTTTTTCATGCAGCATTTGGTTCAGTAACCACGTATTGCCGCCACTGACTAAGATGCACTCGGCTTGCTCGATAGCCGCGACGGGATCGTCAAACTGATGCAGGCTGGTGACGTTGATACCTAACGTTTTCCCTAGGTCCGCTGCTCGGGTGTCATAATCGCCACGAATAATCGCATATGGCACTAAAACAGCGCTGCTGATTTTCAAACGAGATAATGTGGCAACGAGTTGTGCTTTCGCATACCCCAGTAATTCAGATTCATCGGATAACTTGCCATTACTTAGTAAGAACAGTTCCATACAAAATATCCTCAATAATTATCGTTTTTCTTCGGTTTTATTCCGTTTTTCACTCATCAGATACAATGCTTTAACTTGTTTACCTAAGAAGGCTTTTGTATCCTGCCCGCAGAACTCATTGAATAGTGACATTATGGAAGCTTGGTATCTACTCTATTGTAAACGAGGCCAACTTGCCCGTGCTCAGACTCATCTTGAGCTACAGCAAGTGCCCAGCTTTAGCCCGTCTATTGAACTGGAGAAAATAGTGCGCGGCAAACGAACCACAAAACAGGAGCCCCTATTCCCAAATTATCTGTTTATCGAGCTAGATACTGAGCGGATACATACTACAACCATCGCATCTACTCGCGGTATCAGCCATTTTATTCGCTTTGGAAATATGCCAGTGCAGATCCCTTTTAGCGTGATTAAAGGGTTGATGAATCAACCAATACCACTTTTAGTACACCCTGATACGCCCAAAACTGGGGATACCGTACAGATAACCGAGGGTATCTTTGAAGGGCTAACCGCAATTTTTACCGAGCCTGATGGCGAAACACGTTCAATACTGCTGTTAAATCTACTGAATCAACAAGTGCAGCAGAGCGTGAGTAATACTGATTTTGAGAAGCGTTAAACGGGGTGTTTAATACCCCGTTTAGCGTTATTGCCGACAAGATGCAGGCAGATTACCGCTGCATCTTTTGCTCATATAGCCACTGAGCCACACGCTTAGCGAAATAGGTTAGCACCCCATCAGCACCAGCTCGCTTAAAGCAGAGCAAAGATTCCATCACCGCAGGCTGCTCCTGCAACCAGCCATTCTGAATCGCTGCCATATGCATCGCGTACTCACCGGATACTTGATAAGCGAACGTTGGCACACCGAATGTATCCTTCACCTGACGAACCACGTCCAGATAAGGCATTCCCGGTTTAACCATCACCATGTCTGCGCCTTCTTGCAGATCCTGAGCCACTTCTTGCAGGGCTTCATCGCTGTTGGCTGGATCCATCTGATAGGTTTTTTTATTCCCGCCTTTCAAATTGCCAGAAGAGCCGATAGCATCGCGGAACGGGCCGTAGTAGCACGACGCATATTTGGCGGAGTACGCCATAATCTGCGTGTTTACCAATCCCTTCTCTTCGAGTTGCTGACGCACGGCACCGATACGGCCATCCATCATGTCACTCGGCGCGACAATCTCAGCACCCGCTTCCGCGTGGGAGAGGGCCTGACGCACAAGGATCTCTTTAGTAATATCGTTAATCACGTAGCCATCTGCATCGATAATGCCATCTTGCCCGTGTGTCGTGTAAGGATCGAGAGCCACATCCGTCAGCAAGCCTAGCTCTGGCACCGCATCTTTTAATGCACGCACCGTCCGCTGAACTAAACCGTCAGGGTTGTAAGACTCCTCAGCGAGCAGTGATTTTTTATCCACTTCTATCACAGGAAACAGGGAGAGCACGGGAACACCGAGTTTCGCTAGCTCCTCCGCCTCTTTGATAAGCATATCGATGCTCAATCTGAATACACCCGGCATGGATTCCACTTCCTGCCGACGGTTCTGACCCTCCATCACAAACACGGGATAAATCAGATCGTTAACCGTAACCTGATTTTCAGACACCAGACGGCGGCTAAAATCATGGCGGCGTACGCGGCGCAGGCGACGGCCAGGGAACGCTCCAGGGAAAGAATAAGTCACTTTGTTCTCCTTACTTACGCCAGCTTGAATAAGCGGCGGGCATTATTTTCAGTTTCCTGTCCGAGCCATGCAGGCTCCTCGCCGCGCTGGGCCGCAACCCGATTGACGATATGGGGCAGAAAACAGGGTTCGTTACGCCGAGAGGTCGGTTTCGGTTTGAGATCTCGGGGTAGAAGATAGGGCGCATCGGTTTCGAGCATTAAGCGCTCTACGGGAATCAGTGGTAGCAGCTCAAGCAGATCTAGCCCTCGTCGCTCATCGCACACCCAGCCCGTGATACCGACGGATAAGCCGAGTGCTAACGCCTCTTTCAGCTCATGCTTTTCACCCGTAAAGCAGTGCAACACCGCACCGGGGATTTTATCTAGCCAAGGTTTGAGCAACGCGATGAAGCGGCTATGTGCATCACGGCAATGCAAAAATAGAGGGAGCTGTAATTCGGCGGCGATAGCAAGCTGAGCGGTGAAAGCCCGCTCTTGTTCATCCTGCGTTGAGAAGTTACGGTTAAAATCTAGCCCGCACTCGCCTATCGCAACGACATGTTCCGTCGCGGCTAACTCAGCGATACGGCTCGCCGTATTCTCATTCCAACTACTGGCATCGTGGGGATGCACACCCGTCGTAGACCAACAGTATTGAGAATACTCTGCCGCGAGTTCTTGAGCGCGCACGCTCTCCTTAAGATTGGTTCCGGTTATCAATATACCGTTCACCCCAGCCGCCTTACCTCGCGCGATAACATCAGCGCTGTCTTTCGCAAACTGGCTGCTGGTGAGGTTGACTCCAATATCAAACATCTCTAGCTCCGAAAACGATATCCAACATCACATGATAGACATAAGCCGCCTGATGGCGGCTTATGAATCTATTATTGCTGAGTGTGATTTAGGCTATTTATCTTTAGCCTGAGATTCTGCTACACCCGTACCTGCTTGCATATCATCTTCCCCTTCATCCTCTTCTTCAACCTCAGGAGCACGACGCTTACCCACGTAGAAGCGAGAGAAGAACAGGCCTACCTCAAACAGTAAGCACATAGGAATTGCCAACAGTGTTTGAGAGAAGACATCAGGCGGTGTTAGCAGCATACCGACGACAAACGCCCCGACAATGATATAAGGGCGTTTCTTCTTAAGATCGTCTGGTGTTGTCACCCCACTCCAACATAGCAGGATAATCGCTACCGGCACCTCGAACGAGACGCCGAATGCAAAGAATAGCGCCATCACAAAATCGAGATAGTTGGTGATATCCGTTGCTATCAATACCCCTTCCGGTGCCGTTTTAGCAAAGAAGCCAAACGCCAAAGGAAAGACAATAAAGTAGGCAAAAGCCATACCTAGATAAAATAGCAATGTGCTGGAAAACAGCAGAGGCATCATCAGGCGGCGCTCATGCTTATAGAGCGCAGGCGCGATAAACGCCCAGACCTGATATAGGATCATCGGTGTAGCAACAAACACCGATACGATCATCGTCAGTTTAATTGGCGTAAAGAACGGCGAGGCCACATCCGTCGCAATCATACTTGCCCCCGCTGGCAATTGACTGATCAACGGCGCAGAGACAAGGTGATAGATATCGTTGGAGAAGTACACCAACGCCAAAAAAACGAGCAATATACTGATAATTGCGTTCAGCAGGCGCTTACGCAACTCGATCAGATGGCTGATAAGCGGTTGGGTTTCATCGACGGCCATGAATTAGTTATCGCTACCTGATTTGTCTAAAGATACGGCACTAGAAGGCGCCGCCGCTTTAACATCGTGGTTGGTGCTGGCATTTGCCACTGCGGGCGTTGTCGTTTCTACTGTCTCAACAGAGGCCGGAGGTATTATCTTATTATCGATACCTTCGTCGTATAGCGCCTCATCATCATTAACCGATGTTGGCGTATCCGCTGCCCTAGAATCCAAATCCAGTTTGTAAGAGCGCTGCATCGCTTCCGCAGCGCCTTTTAACTCATCCATCGAAGCTTTCAGCTCCGGTGACAGATTCTGTAACCCGACATTCTCTGCCTTCTTCAGGCTCTCTTGCAGCTCTTGCAATTTAAGCTCTTGTGTCAGCTCATTTTGCACCGATGCCGCAAGGGAACGCATAGCCCGAATCCAGCCCGCAACCGTTTTAACTGCTACAGGTAACCGCTCCGGCCCAAGTACCACCAAGCCGATAACCATCACTAATAGCAGTTCGCTAAATCCGATATCGAACACGGCTTACACCTGCTCTTTATCTTGGCTCTTCGTTTCTTCTTTCTTTACTGTCGCTTCTGGAGACTGCTCAATAACAGACTTGGCAGCGAAATCTGCATCCTGTTGAGCCGACTGCTGCGTGTTATTTGCAGGCGGTGTAGCATTATCATCGCCAATCGCCTTTTTGAAACCTTTGATGGATGCACCAAGGTCTGAACCCAATGTACGCAGTTTGTTCGTTCCGAATAAAAGCACCACGATCAGTGCCACGATCAACAACTGCCAAATGCTGATACCACCCATTTTATTTACCTCTATATATACTTAGATTGCTATACCCAATGAATTTCAATACGCATACCAAAGTGAATCAGTGGAACCAACACACCAGCAGCCTGAAAAACGAAGGGTATATATATATAGCACCGTATTATACGGCACTTATTGCCCTGGATTAATATTTTATTAATGAGCCCTACGCCAACCGATAAGCCACACAACCGCACCAGCACCGATTAGCCAAGAGGGCCATGTTGGCACATTATTAATCATTAATAATGCCCCTGTTACTACTAGTGTAGCCCCTACACCAAATAAATAACGCGCTTCGCCTTGTTGGCCTCTCTGTTTCTGTAACTGAGAGCTGAGTTTTTCTACGCTTTGCTGTAAGTGTTTATGTTGCTGCAATGCGTCATAAACCAGCTCCGGCAACTCCGGCAGCTTCTCTACCCAATAAGGTGCTTTCTCTTTAACAGAGCGAAAAATCGCGGGAATTCCCACTTGGCTGCGCATCCAAGACTCTAAAAATGGCTTCGCTGTTTTCCAAAGATCGAGCTGTGGGTAGAGCTGTCGCCCCAATCCTTCAACGTAGAGCAGCGTTTTTTGTAACAGAACTAACTGCGGCTGAACTTCCATATTAAATCGCCGAGCAGTGTTGAAAAGGTTTAATAGAACATGCCCGAAGGAGATCTCTTCCAACGGTTTTTCAAAAATTGGCTCACAAACGGTTCGAATAGCAAATTCGAACTCTTCCACATTGGTATCACGGGGAACCCAACCTGAGTCCACATGCAACTCGGCAACCTTACGATAATCTCGGTTGAAAAAGGCAATGAAGTTCTCGGCCAGATAACGTTTGTCCTCTTTGTTCAGAGAACCGACGATACCGCAGTCGATGCCAATGTACTGTGGATCTTCTGGATGCTCATAGCTCACAAAGATGTTGCCGGGGTGCATATCTGCATGGAAGAAACTATCGCGAAATACCTGAGTAAAGAAGACCTGCACACCACGCTCTGCAAGCAGCTTCATATTGGTGTTATTACGCTCTAGCGTTTCGATATCCGATACCGGTATTCCGTAAATACGCTCCATCACGAGAACTGTTTCACGGCAATAATCCGAGTAGATTTCTGGAACATACAGCATTGGGCTTTTATCGAAATTGCGGCGAAGCTGGATCGCATTCGCAGCTTCACGCAGTAAATTCAGCTCATCCAACAGCGTCTTTTCATACTCTCGCACCACTTCTTGCGGGCGCAGACGGCGACCATCAGGCAACAGCTTTGGCAACCAGCCCGCCAAACGATGCATCAACCGAGTATCGGCCTTGATGATAGGTAGAATATCTGGGCGAATTACCTTCAGTACCACTTCCTGCCCGTTCTTTAGCTTTGCTGTATGAACTTGTGCAATAGAAGCAGATGCCAGAGCCTCAGCATTAAAATCATCGAACCACGTTTCGAGAGGGCCACCCATGGCCAGTTCGATATGCTTACGTGCCAGTTCGCCATCAAACGGGCTAACACGGTCTTGCAGCATCGCAAGCTGATCGGCAACCGCCGGTGGGAAGAGATCACGGCGGGTAGACATCATCTGCCCAAATTTAATCCAAACAGGCCCTAACTCTTGCAGAGCAAGACGCAGACGCTCGCCCAGGGGTTTATCTTGATGCCGGTTCTTCATCCAGAACAGCAAACGCCGCCCAATACGCAAAGGTAGCGTAAGGCGCATTTTAGGGATGAGTTCATCTAACCCGTAAGATAAAAAAACGCGAGTAATTAAGTAGAAGCGACACAGCTCGCTTGGGGTCATCGTTTCGTTTCCATTCTGTCTAGACGAGCGGTGAACGCATCCAATGAGCGAGCCAGTGCATCAACCTCATCGTTAAACCATGCAATTTCTAGTGAAGGTGGGGATAGACGCCACTCTTCAGTAATGGCTTCCGCAAGATATTGCTGCTGGCGCTGTAAATTATGTTTAATAAACCCTGCGCCTTTGCGCACCACTTGGCTAATGCCTTCTGCAGCAACATCACCAATGTAAGGTGCCAGCCACTCTGTAGGGTCCCACTCGGCTAAATCCAGCAAAGCGACAAACTGTTGTACTACCTGAATATCACCGTCAACGATAAGCTCACCAGAGCGCATCAGCGGCGAAAGATTCTGTCTGTCACGCAGCTTAGGCAGAACGGAGAGGCGTGTACTGACCGTACAATCAGCCCCCCCTTCCCACTGGCTTACAACATCAATTTGATGTTCATGGAAGAGAAAAATCAGGGGAGCAGAGAGCTCTTTTAATTCGATTTTTAATACCCGCCCCACTAGGCGCTGGCGGGCCGACTGCATACTGCGATCGCGAAATAGCAGCGCATTCAACGATGTTTCCATCGCAGCAGTGATCAGTTGTGGAAACATGAACTGCGTTAGCATGAAAAACCCCGCTTAGAACTTGATTTAGAACTTAAAGCCGCGGTGAAGAGCAACAATGCCGCCGGTCAGATTGTAGTAAGAGACACTGTCGAAGCCCGCATCGCTCATCATCTCTTTCAGCGTTTCTTGATCAGGGTGCATACGAATAGATTCTGCCAGATAGCGATAGCTTTCAGAGTCATTGGCAACAAGCTCGCCTATCTTAGGCAGGATATGGAATGAGTAGGTATCGTAAGCCTTGTTTAGCGGGTCTAGCAACGGTTTGGAAAACTCCAACACCAGCAAGCGACCGCCGGGCTTTAAAACACGGAACATAGAGCGCAAAGCTTTGTCTTTATCGGTAACATTCCGCAGGCCGAAAGAGATAGTAATACAGTCAAAATAGTTATCAGGAAAAGGCAGTTCTTCCGCATTCGCCTGAACATATCTAACATTGCCAACAATGCCGCTATCACGCAGTTTTTCGCGCCCCATTTTCAACATAGAATCATTGATATCAGCAAGAATAACACTGCCAGTCTCACCGACTAAACGTGAAAACTTCGCTGTCAGATCACCCGTGCCACCCGCCAGATCAAGAACTTTTTGCCCACGACGAACACCGCTGCAGTCAATCGTAAAACGCTTCCAGATTCGATGAATACCAAAAGACATTAAGTCATTCATTAAGTCATATTTAGAGGCCACTGAATGGAACACTTCCGCAACCATGCTCTCTTTTTCATCTTTTGCGATGGTACGAAAACCAAAGTGTGTGGTTTCTGGAATCTGATCTGTCATCTGTTCTACGCCTGCTTTTCGGTCAATTTCACCAGTGTACCAGAAGCCCGATTAAAGCCCCACTACCTAAAAGTTACCGAGTGTGCGGATTTTGGGTTTGCTGAATACAAACAGGCAATGCAGTGAAAGTGTTCATCATCCGCGATTCCATTCACTGATTTTTTATCTGATGCTGTAATACATGGGGTTCGCTCGCTGATTCCGCCCCGCGTTGAGCCTTCTCAACCATTGAGGCCCCTATCGGGCGTTTTACTTCAACACCCAATTCACGAAATCCCTCAACCTGATTGATGAGGTTGCCCCGTCCATCGGTTAGCTTCTTCATTGCCTGCCGATAACTGCCATTGGCGCGCTCTAAACTTTGCCCTAGCCCTTCCATATCTTCAACGAACAGCCGAAGTTTGTCGTAAAGTCGAGACGCTCGCTCTGCGATATGTTGAGCGTTCTGGCTTTGATGTTCATACCGCCAGAGATTGCCGATAGTACGAAGGGCCACCAGCAGTGTCGTCGGGCTAACCAACATAATGTTATGTCTAAGGGCTTCGCTAATAAGTTCTGGTTCTCGATCGATAGCGGCTAGAAATGCAGGTTCAACAGGAATAAACATCAGCACATAGTCGAGGGAGCGCACACCTGGCAACTGATGATAATCTTTGTTCCCCAGCAATTTGATATGGCCGCGAATGGAGCCAATATGCTCTTTTAGGCAAAGCTCACGTTCACGTTCATCATCGCTGTTAAAATAACGCTCATAGGCCACCAGAGACATTTTGGCATCAATCACCACATCTTTATTCTGCGGTAGACGCACGATAACGTCCGGCTGCATACGGCTATTGGCATCTACTCGCACATTAACCTGAGTCTCATACTCATACCCTTCACGCAGCCCAGAGGCTTCCAAGACCCGCCCGAGTACGACTTCCCCCCAGTTACCTTGGGTCTTATTGTCGCCTTTTAGCGCCTTGGTGAGATTCAATGCCTCACGGGCCATCTGTTCGTTCAACTGCTGCAAATTACGGATTTCATGCGTCAAAGTGTGGCGCTCGCGAGCTTCTTGCCCAAACCCTTCTTGCACCTGACGACGAAAACCATCTAATTGCTCACGCAACGGTGCCAGCAATTTATCTAAACTCTGCCTGTTTTGTTCATCAACACGCTGCCCGCTTTGCACAAAAATACGGTTGGCTAGATTTTCAAACTGGCTAGAAAGTCGCTGTTCACTGTTTGTCAGAAGTCTCTGTTTCTCTTCTGCCGCAAGACGCGTCTCTTCAAGCCGGATGGTGACCTCTCGCAGCTCCGCTTCCTGCGAGCTGTTCACTTCACGCAACGCACGCAGCTCTTGGTCGAGTTGAATATATTCGGTATGCCAGAGGGATTGGTGATCCAGTTTCTCCTTCATGGCCGCAAGCTGGCTGTATAACTCACGTAGTTCTAGGACTTGCTGGCTAAGTGCCTGCTCCTGCTCTTGTGTCTCTTTTTGCAGCACATCATTTTCTTGATGTGCTTGCTGAACATCCTGCTCCAACAGCTTTAACTCGGTTTCTTGCTGATAATGTATGCGCTGCTGGCGAAGGCTGATAAACAAACCGCCAACGAGTAAACCTATCAGCAGGCCTGCCATACCATAGAAAAGAGTGTTATCCACTGAACGAAATCCAAGAGTGTATAGTTGAGGTAAAAGTAAGAGGATACTGTATGGATGTCCAGAAGGTTTTCAGTTATCCGCCAAAAACCTTCGTTAGCCAAGGGGCACCAAATACGCCCGGCGCTAAAATCCCCGTTGCCCATACAAATGCTGAACCTAGATTCGCCACCTGAAAATGGCGTTGTGGCATTCCGCAGATCCCAGCAACTAGCGGAATAACGGCACGCAATGGCCCGAAGAAACGCCCAAGAAAGACACCGAATACGCCAAACCGCTCAAAAAAAGCATGCCCACGCAGCAATAAATCCGGTTTACGAGACAGCGGCCACATATGAGCTACCCGCTCTTTATAATGAAAGCCGAACCAGTACGAGAGCCAATCACCGAAAAATGCCCCCGCTACAGCGGCAAGCCAGATAGGAACAAAAGGGATCCCGCTTTCGCCTATCAAGGCGCCCAGCCCCAATAGGATCACCGTGGCAGGAAATAGCAGAGAGAGAAAAGCGAGTGACTCACCAAATGCCAGTATGAATATGACAGGCACAGCCCAAGCCTCATTCGTCCGAACGAAATCGGTAATAAAAGTCATTACGCTATCCAGAGTCACACTATTACTCCCCATATACCTCAATCTGAATGAGCATCATATTAGCTGCAAGACCCCCTATCATTACAGTTATTCTCATTTTTACGGATAAAAAAAACGGCCACTTAAGGGCCGCTAAAAAGTCTAGTATCTAGACTATCGGGGTAAAACATGTACAACTTAATCACTTTCAGATGAAAATTAGCCTTTCCTAGGCTTCCAGCACACCATCAATAAACACCGCCATATGCCACATATATTCTCGTTCAGGAATATAACCGAGCCTAAAATACACTAACCGAAAATAAACGGCCCCTAATTATGTTTAAGCGGTATATAGCCTTATTTAAGCGGATAAAATCAGAGAGTAAGCGGTAAACAAAAAAGAGGAAAAACGGAAATTAAACGTCCTTCACTTTCACCGCATTGAGTTGGCTATGTTCAAACTTAAGAGGAAGGCGGATCATAACCCGAGTAAAAATATCCGCGTCACTTTCTACGGTAATACCGTACTGGTAGCCGTACCGAGATTTAATCCGTTTATCCACCAGTGTCATGCCTAAACCATCACCCTGCGGTTCGGGCTGATAAAGACCGGCATTGTCTTCTACAGATAAAACCAGTTCCTCTTCTTCCTGATGGGCTTCAATCACTATCACACCCTGATGAAGCATCTGCGAGATACCGTGTTTAATCGCATTCTCTACAATGGGTTGTAGGGAGAATGCCGTCAATCGGGCGGATAGCAGTTCTATTGGGATATTCGAATTCACTGTCAATCGATCGGAGAAGCGTGCTTTTTCGATTTCCAGATAAGCACTGACATGCTCCATTTCATCTCCCAGCGTCACCTCATCATTGCTCCTTTTGAGGTTTTTCCTGAAAAACGTGGAGAGCGAAAGTACCAATTTACGCGCATGGTCAGGGTTACGACGAATAATCGCCGAAATCGTATTTAGTGCATTGAAAAGGAAGTGCGGATTGACCTGTGCATGTAGCAGTTTGATTTCAGACTGAGCCAACATCTGTTTTTGTTGCTCATACTTGCCAGCCAACATCTGGGCAGAGAGCAGATGTGCAATCCCTTCGCCAAGGGTACGGTTGATGCTAGAGAAGAGCTTATTCTTCGGCTCATAGAGTTTGATACTACCGATGACCCTGTCCTCTTCACCGCGAAGGGGAATAACCAGCGTCGAGCCAAGTTTACAGTTAAGAGAGACAGAACACGTATAAGCCACCGCGTTGCCATCAGCATAAACCACCTGATTGGTGTCTATTGCTCGGTGAGTATGATGAGAAGTGATAGGTGAGCCAATAATATGATGGTCGGCACCAATCCCTATAAATGCCAGTAATTTCTCTCGATCGGTTATTGCTACGGCACCCACACCCAATTCTTCATAGATAATCTTTGCCACCCGCATACTGTTATCGTGATCAAAACCTTCTCTCAATACACCATCGGCTCTAGCTGCAATCTCTAGCGCTTTAGAGGAAAACGCCGTCGTATACCGCTCAAATAACGCCCTGCGATCTAACAAGATCCTCATGAACATAGCGGCACCAATCGTATTGGTAATAATCATCGGTAGAGCAATATTCCCCACCAATTCTCGCGCCTCAGAGAAAGGTTTTGCTACAAGGAGAATAATGAGCATTTGCAATATTTCAGCCAAAAAAGTGACCACCGCGACAACCCATGGTTGAAACAGCAGGCTAATACGCTGACGGCGAATTAAATGGTAGTGCAGTAGGCCACCAACCAACCCTTCTACCATTGTTGAGAGCATACAAGCCATAGCCGTCATGCCTCCCATTGAGTAACGATGCAATCCCCCCGTAAAACCGACTAAAAAACCCACCGAAGGCCCACCTAGCATTCCCCCCAAGACAGCACCAATGGCTCGTGTATTTGCGATGGAGTCATCAATATGTAGCCCAAAATAGGTGCCCATAATGCAAAACATAGAGAACGTGAGATAACACACCATTTTATGCGGTAGGCGGATGGTGACCTGCATAAGAGGAATAAACAGCAGTGTTTTGCTCAGGAGGTAGGCGATCACAAGATAGACGCACATCTGTTGTAGCAAAGAGAGAATAAGATCTACTTGCCCTATTTCCATATATTCCTCTGTTTTTAGCATCCAACGATGACAGATCATCTATAAACGATAGGTGCCGAGCAGCGGCATCAATTGCCGCAAATGATAAGGGAGTCGCCGCCAATGTAACAGAGTAAGTGTGGTTATAAGCGTATTTTAATCGCAGAGGGATGATGAGGTTGCAGACAAAAAAGTGTCAGGCAAAAAAAAGCCAGCGATAAGCTGGCTAAAGTAATACTGGAAGCAATGTGAGCAATGTCGTGCTTTCAGAAGACGGAGCTAAGGTTCTAGCCTCCCCTGAACGCACAGCAATAATAATCATTATCATTTGCATCTGTAAAGTCTTTTTTTTAACCATTGCTATGGTTTATTGACTCAGCTCAACAATTACAGGGATATTGTTCCTTTACGGCCTGTATCTCCCCTAACTCACTGGGGTTGCATCACAAAACACCAATGACGAATATAAAAGTGATATAACCAAAAGGATTACACATGGAACCTATCTTTATTCGACACGCCGAGCCCACGGATATCCCCGCTATCAAAGCGTTATTTGAACACCCTGATACCTACGCCCAGACGCTACAGGTTCCACATCCTTGCGTTGAACATTGGCGTAAACGCATAGAACCCTCGCAGCCAGGTGTGTTTCAGTTAGTGGCCTGCATTGATAGCCATATCGTCGGCCAGCTAACCTTAGAGGTCTGCCAAAGAGAACGCCGCCGCCATGTCGCTACCTTCGGTATCGCGGTAGCACACACCCATCAAGGTAAAGGTATTGGTAATCAGCTGATGCGTGAAACTATCAATATGTGTGATAACTGGCTAAACATCTCTCGAATTGAGCTTACCGTGTTTGCCGATAACACGGGTGCGATCGCTTTATATAAAAAATTTGGATTTGAGATTGAAGGAACGGGCAAGAAGTATGCGTTTCGTAACGGGGAATACGTAGATTGTACTTTTATGGCGCGGGTAACGGATTAAGAAGCATAGAAAGCCAGAGGTCTATTCTCCTCTGGCTTCAGTGATAACAGTGTTCTTACTTCGCGGCAGCGATTTTCTTGGTTTGAATCAAAAGAGGGGTGTGATGATGCCCTGTCTCAGAATACATTAAGCTCCCTGTCACACTGACCCTTCGCCCAACCAAACTCTGATAAATCTGATAAAAGCGCGCCTCCACAACTAGCTGCATCTGCTCATAGTCTCCCCAGCTAGGGGCATCGTCCGCGCAAGCTATCGGGTTATCAGGCTGTAGCACCCAGTAAATTTCGGGGGCATCGCCATTTTCTACACTCTCGTAATTCGGCGGCCCAGGATAAGTCACTCGAAGAAGTGTTCCTTCCAGAGAAACATTCATACCCTCGCTGTAACAGGCCCCTTTTTTGTTAGCGGCAATGTTTTGATAGGTCACCGCCGACTGCTGATACCAAGCCTCTAAACACTCGACAGTGCTGCACTGCTCACGTGTCCGCCAATTCTGTTTAGCCAGCTTTTTAAAATCGGCACTATTACCCGTCACCTTTCTGGCACTTTTATAATCAATATAAAGACGCTCATCGGCACTCGATAAAGCTGGTGTCGCACAGATGAGTTTTTCTGCCACGCTGGCGGCTTTATTGCAGTCGAAACTCGCCGCATAGCTTGCCGTACTCCCAACACCAAAGAATGCTAACAGTAGCAATATCGGTTTCATTAACGCCCTCCTTGTTTTAATAATGCTTTTATCGTCCCGCAATGGCCTTCGCGCACGCCCAAGCAGAACTCCACGCCCACTGGAAGTTATATCCCCCCAGCCAACCAGTAACATCGACCACTTCACCAATAAAATAAAGCCCCGGTACTTTATGAGACTCCATCGTCTTAGAAGACAATTCATCGGTATCTACACCGCCCAACGTCACTTCTGCCGTCCGATAACCTTCTGTGCCGTTTGGCTGAATTTGCCACTGGGTCAAGTCATCAATCAGTTTTGCCTGCTGTGGGCCGTTTAGCTGTTTTAACAACACATCAGGCACCATACCTAGTGTCTGTAAACACTCGACGAGCCGCTTAGGTAGCTGCTTAGAAAGGCTATTTTTTAAGGTGATATTCGGGTGAGCTTGGCGTTCTGCGTCTAAAAACGAGGCGAGATCGGTTTCTGGCAGCAGGTTCAAGGTTACCTGCTCGCCCGGTTGCCAGTAGCTGGAAAGTTGAAGCACCGCTGGGCCAGAGATCCCTCGATGGGTAAAAAGAATATTTTCTTTGAAGTGCGTTCCCTCCTCCGAGCTAATAATGGAGGGAACCGCGATGCCAGAAAGCGTCTGTAATGTCTCTAGTAAAGGCTTATGCAAAGTAAAAGGCACCAACGCCGCACGCGTAGGGAGCACCTTCAACCCAAACTGCTCTGCCAGCTTATAGCCGAAAGGCGATGCTCCTAACCCCGGCATGGATAAGCCACCACTGGCGACAACAACAGCACCCGCTTCAATATCGCCGCTACTCGTTCGCACCATAAAGCCGGTTGCAGACTGCTCAACACTGAGCACTTCACTGCGTAGCCGTATGGCAACCGCACCCTCTTCACACTCACTCAGCAGCATATCGACAATCTGTTCTGCCGAATCATCGCAGAAGAGCTGCCCTAACGTCTTCTCGTGGTAGGCAATCTCATAACGGCTCACCAACTCGATAAAATCCCACTGCGTGTAGCGTGCTAATGCAGATTTACAAAAATGGGGGTTTTGCGAAATATAAGCGCTTGGCTCGACAAACATATTGGTAAAATTGCAACGGCCACCACCGGACATCAGGATCTTCCGCCCCGCCTTTTTACCGTTATCAACCACGACTACGCGCTTGCCAGACTGCCCAAGTTGAGCTGCACAAAACAAACCCGCTGCACCTGCGCCAATAACTACAGCATCAAAAACTACACCATCCACTTTTTCCACTACCATTTTCCACTACCAGCCTCTTTTTTTGGGAGTCACGTGCAACTTCAAACTCTGGATATATACTTAGCAAACTCAGCTATTGTTGCTGATTGTCAGAGTGCCATCACGCCGTCAGTTAGGTATGATTTTTCTCTAGTTTTGTAAGCAACAGTAACCTCATGTTATACAGTCAGTTAGGTGATTTTATCTACTATCGATTAGCACAATAAGTGTAATTAAATCAAAAAAAGGTCATTTTTCGCTTTTCCCCGGTGCCCATCTCACTGATAATGCGCCGCGTTCATGTCCACACAACTGGCGTAACGTCTATGCTACATCTCTTTGCAGGTCTTGATTTTCATACTGGCCTAATGCTAGTCCTCGCACTACTGTTTGTTTTGATCTATGAAGCCATCAACGGTTTCCATGATACGGCAAACGCAGTGGCGACTGTAATATATACTCGCGCTATGCGATCGCAGCTTGCTGTCGTTATGGCTGGTGTATTTAACTTCCTTGGCGTGATGCTCGGGGGCTTGAGCGTCGCTTATGCCATCGTGCACCTCTTGCCGACTGATTTGCTGCTCAATGTGAGTTCCACTCATGGCTTAGCCATGATGTTCTCTCTGCTGCTTGCTGCGATCATCTGGAATCTGGGTACTTGGTTTTTTGGTATTCCGGCTTCAAGTTCGCACACGCTTATCGGGGCCATCATCGGCATCGGTTTGACGAACGCACTATTGAACAACACTTCTGTTGTTGATGCACTCAACGTTCCTAAGATGATCACCATCTTCCTATCTCTGATTATCTCGCCTATTGCGGGGATGCTCATTGCGGGGTTAATGGTATTTGCCATGCGCAAATTCTGGAGCGGAACGAAAAAACGCAGACGTATCCACCTCACCCCAGCAGAACGGGAGAAGAAAGACGGGAAGCGTAAGCCTCCATTCTGGACTCGTACCATGCTGATTCTGTCCGCTATCGGTGTGAGTTTCTCACATGGTGCGAACGATGGTCAGAAAGGGATTGGTTTGCTGATGTTAGTGCTGATTGGTGTTGCCCCAGCGGGCTTCATCGTCGATATGGGCGCAACAGGTTACGATATTTCCCGTACCCGTGATGCCGTTCATAACATTCAGCAGTATTACGTTCAGCACGCAGATGCGCTTCCTCATCTTCAGCTTAATGCGAATCCAGCGGCTGCGGTAACACCGGAGACAGCAGGCGAGTTCCATTGCGATAGTGCTAAAACAACCATCGCGATTCAGCGAACCCTATCCATGCTGGATAATCTGCAAAGCTATGATGACCTGAGTGTCGATCAACGTAGCCACATGCGCCGTCTACTGATGTGCGTTGCAGATACAGCAAGTAAGGTCGCAAAACTGCCTGATACCTCAAAAGAAGATAAGCGCATGCTCAACGAGCTGCGTAAAGATGTTCTTCTTACCGTTGAATACGCACCTATCTGGATCATCATTGCTGTTGCACTAGCGCTCTCCCTCGGAACAATGGTTGGCTGGCGTCGTGTTGCAACTACCATTGGTGAGAAGATTGGTAAGAAGGGGATGACCTATGCACAAGGCGTCTCTGCCCAAATGACGGCGGCACTCTCTATCGGCGTAGCAAGTTATACCGGTATGCCAGTTTCCACCACTCATGTTCTTTCCTCTGCGGTAGCAGGAACCATGATTGTTGATGGTGGTGGTGTGCAGAGTAAAACGGTGAAGAATATTCTTCTCGCGTGGGTACTGACGCTTCCTGTCTGTATCTTCCTCTCTGGCGCACTGTATTGGATAGCACTTAAGCTTATCTAACGCAGAACCAGATAGTGCCATAATACAAATGCCAGCTTGGTTTACAGGCTGGCATTTTGCTATCTGAAGCAACCTTATGAATTAGCTTAGATAGATCAAAAATAAAAACCATGTAAATAACGCGTGATCAGTTAATTACATTAAACCAACATTAATTACATTGCATATACTTTACTTCTCATTAAGTAGCTTACTATCTGTTTACTGTTTCGGAACAACGCTGTTTCGGATTTTATATAATCATAGATAGGACGTGAACTAATGAAAGCATTATCGACTACCCTCGCTGCACTGACTCTTGCTACTTTATCTTTCGGCTCATTTGCCGCCACTCAAGTTTCAGATCAACCATCCAACTCCCAAGAAATTGGTGTGATTTCAGCGGGACAGGCTTCTAATCTGTCAGCCTTAGAGAAAAAACTGGATGCTAAAGCAAGTGAAGCCGGGGCAACTTCTTATCGCATCACGTCCACCACTGGCCAGAATAAGCTGCACGGTACTGCGGTTCTATATCGCTAATACCTAAATTTGATAGTACTTTTTCATACATATTTTTATGCATAAATAAAAAGCGGCTTCACAAAGAGAGTGAAGCCGCTTTTTTATACTCATTCAGTCAATCTCAAATAACGCTATATCACTTCATATCATTACAGTACTGTGAATACTCGGTTCCATCCCAATAGCGATCCCTTTGAGCTTCCCCAGTGTCGGTGCAGTCACTTTTGAGTAAAGAGTACTCTCGCGATGACGCCTATGTCATGAAATCCAAGGAATATCACCCAGCGATTCATTAAATAGTAGCTTCCGTTTTTAACGGTTGCCATTTTTTATCACTGGTAGGGCCTTGCCATGATGATCTTTGAGAAGTGTTCAGCCTGCTTTGATATAATGTCATACATCGACAAACCTATCGGCAACCTCTGCCATTGGCGAAGCAAGTCGGCTCTATTTAAGGTTAGATTCTATGAAAGAAAAAGCGGAAGTTAAGCGTCTGAGTGACCAACTTGATGCCTTAAACCACAAACGCCCCTCTGTGATTCAGGCTGGCAATGCTGAGAATATCAATGAAATTGATAGCGAAATCGAAACATTAAAAACAGAAATTGAACGCTTAAAAGAGGTTCTGGGCAGAACACTGAGTAAAAAGGCACAACAGTTGAAAGACTTGCCTTTTAGCCGCGCCATCACTAAGAAAGAGCAGGCTGATATGGGGGCATTAAAAAAACTGGCTCCCGGCATTCAGGTTGTTCATCCTATGACGGCGTTAGGCAGAGAAATGGGCGTAAAAGAAGTGACTGGCTACGCTCGCAAAGCCTTCTAAAATAGTCACGATAAAGCCACAATAGATAGCCATTTAACGCTATCTATTGTGGCTTTATCGGCCCCCATCACGGCAAGTCTATTTATCATGATGACCAAATAGTCGCAGATTAAAGCTCTCTATCACCTTTCTCTCTAGCCGTCGCTGTATGGTTCGAGACCAACTGGCAGACAGGCCAGATGCACTCAGTAAGCGGTGATATTGTTCCTCATCGAAAGGCATATGAAAGGCTATCGACATGGCTTCTGCAATAGAGATATCGCTATTGCGCGAGAGCAGGTTTAGCCGATGACCTTCACGAATTTGCCCTTGCGCTATAACCCGATACAACCAACCACAGCGCCCACTCTCTTGTACTTTAAGAGAGAAATCTTCGATATTAAACTGCGCATTCAACTTATAGCAGGGGGAACGAGGCTGAGTAACCTGAATTAAGGTTTCGTCCCAGCGGTAGATATCCCCGATATAGACATCGTGCTCTGTTAATCCCAGCGTAGAAACATTTTCGCCAAAAGCTGGCGCGTTAAACGCATCCGCTTGTTCTGGATACAAACGCTGCCAAATCTCATAGTGTTCTCGTGGATAGTGGCAAACGGCACGGTCGACACCGCCATGAACAGATTTCTCTGCCTGCTCATCCCCTTCAAAACCCAATGGAGTAAGCATGATACTGCCACTCATTTGTTTCTTATTGATTCCACTAAACGAATAGCCGTTAAAAGGTTGAATTACCCCTGTATATATCTCGGGATGTTGCATAATGATCTCTTTTTATTCACCTTACCCGTGTAATGAGCATAACGCTTAGCCTATCAGCATTCTATAAAGTTAAAACAGACCAGCATATTTATTGTGGATTATTATATGCTGGGCAGAAAATAAGAATGAAATGCTATTAGAGCAAAAAATTTCAGGTTAAGTGACCGATTTGATTTTTAATTAATCATTTTCGCTAATAGTTATGCTGATAATCAGCATTTGCTATATATAAATTATCACCTTGAAACCTTTATTTTTTAACAAAGAGTAGCAGGCCTGAAATTTAACTTTCGTATTCAATAGTTCTATTTTACATCTTCCGTGTTATGTCGTATTTTTACGCCTCGATTTGAATCTAAATACAAGGGATGTTGAACATGGTTAAGTCTTTTAAAATTTTTCTGATCGCAGCTTCTTTAACTGGCTTAGTTGCGTGTGATAGCGCAGATAAAAAAGCTGAAGAGAGTGCGCCAGCGCCTCAGGCAACCACGACTACTGAAACAAGCACCCCAGCTGCTGCACCAACTGCACCAGCGGCTAGCGCTTTTAAAGGCAAAGAAGTTGTTGCTGCCGATGGCAAAGTAACCCTACAGGTTCCTGAGTCATATACAGAACAAGCTGGTGCTTCTGATGCGCTCAAGATATACGCAGATATGGCTAAACAGCACACTCTGCTGATTATCTCTACTCCTGCTACAGGCACACAAGACAAGCTGAAAGAGATGCTAACAGAAACTCAAACTGCGTTAAAAATGCAAGATACTAACCTGAATGTTGTTAAGCAAGAATCTATCAAAGCAGGTAACCTAGACATGGAACAGATGACAGTTAAAATGACTGCATCTGGTCAGCAAGTATACTCTTATACTGCTCTAGGCATTGTTGGCAACAAGCAACTGACCCTGCAATTCACTGCACCAGTTAGCGAAGAAGCAGCATTCCAAAAATCTATTGATGACATTCTGTCTAGCGTAAATGTTAAGTAATTAGCATTGCACATGAATGCAACGGGTTAATTAATACCCAATAGCATTCCCCTTCCATAAGAAAGATGTGCAAAATAGTGTTGAAAAAAATATCAAAGCGCCCCTGCGGGCGCTTTTTATTTATAACTTCATATTATGGTTATAAATATTAGCGTTAATTTTCCTGGTTAAAATCCACTCATAAAAAATAACTATTCGTTATCATTTCCCCCTGTTATTTTTAATCGCAGCAGGGCATCGATATAAATAATATAGTCCTAGCATGTCATCTCATATATGAGCCACGCTTCATGTCGGATATACTGTATTTAAACGGAAGCGCACCTTCCGATGGTGATAAATACAGCGGAAAATAGATGAAAAAAGCAATGCTGAATGGTTATCTGGCCATTATTCTAGGCCTATGTTCCTTCTCTGCCTTCGCCATTGATTGCCCACGCGCAACAACATTGGTTGAAAATTCAATCTGTAATAATGATGAATTGATGTGGCTAGACGAGACATTAAATCTCATCTATCAAACCGTTTTGGTGAAAGATCCTCAGCGTATTTATCATATGCAGCAAGAATGGCAGTTGGCGAGAGATAACTGTAATAACGACGCTTGCATCAAAAATGCTTATCTACAAGGTATCAGCAACATCTCTGGAGTTTCGCCCGAAACGCCCTGGCGCGGTGTTTGGTGGAATAGTAGCGCAGTCAATGGCAGCGGAGGGAAGCTACAAATATCTCGTCTTTCCGAATGGGATTTCTTGATGAACGCAGAAGCATGGGCAGGAGCTAACCGAGCTAACTTTAGTGGTAGCGTCAATAAAGTTTATGGGATGGGCATCATTGATAACATTCGTGATACCAGCAACTGCAAGCTGCTCCTCATTCCGGTAGCCCCTAATGAACTACAGGTTTATAGCAACGCCAGTAAAGGCTGCCGTATAGATATGCCAACAGGCGTTTATCTCGATGGCAAATACGTAAAAGCAGATAAAGACCCTCGGCCTAAAGCCACTCTCATCTCTATCGGCCTACTACGCAGTGAAGATATTGATAAAAAATTCAGGCTATTAGTTGGTGATGACTACAATAACTTTGTAGATACAGCAAATGCCTACATCTATGGTCTCGATGAGGATAACCTTGGTGCTAACGTCCTCTCGTTATGGGTACAAGGCAAAGCCCATGAGAAAGCCGCCATTATCATGTATACCTTGGAAGGAAAAATCTGGGCGGCGCGAGTCGAAATCAACTCAGACAACAAACCGGTGATGCACTACTACACCACCGAAAAAGAGAATCAAGAAGTCCTCCCTAAAACGATCTCAGCTTGGCAGCTTAATTTTATCGATCGTTAAGCAGGACGGATTACCACTGCGTACACCCCTATCTAAAAAGCCCAACCTATCGGCTGGGCTACAAAATAGCGTACAGCGCTTTTATTACGCCAACGTCCCTACAATCTTCAGTTCGATATCATCAGGTACTTCATTGTACGAAAGCACATGTAACCCCGCAGAGAACAAGCGAGCATAACGAGAAAGCAGCGGGCGTAGCTGTGGAGTAACCAGCAAAATAGGCGCATGTCCGTTTGCTTTAAGCTGCTCCTGAATGACAGGCATATTGGTTTGCAACTGGCCGAGAATATTCGGGTCGACAGGGAAACTATCCAGCGCCACTTTGCTGCTCTGCTGAGCCTGATTCAACGCGCCCAACAGCACATTCTCCAACCCATTGTCGATGGTATAAACCGACAGCGCTTTCTTCTCCTGATTGAGCGTATTCACGATAGCGTTTCGCAGGGCATATCGCACATCGGAGGTCAGCAAAATAGGGTCTTTGGTCACCGCAGAGCTCTCTAAGAGCGTCGCCGCAATCGTCACGATATCTTTGAGAGAAACTTGCTCTGTCAGCAATTGGCGATAAATTCTCAGCAATTGGCTGAAATTAAGCGCATTGCTTAAATCCTCCATCAGCTTCGGCGCAAGGCTAGAAAGCCGTTCGTTCAAATGCGTGATGTCATCGTAATTAAACAAGTCTGGAAGATGCTGGCGAGCCACCTTATTAACATGCGTCGCCACCACACTCGCACAATCGACAACCTGATAGCCTAAGTTCAGCGCCTTTGCTTTCTGCTCCGGCATAATCCAAGTTACCGCCATACCATAAGCAGGATCGGTATCGAGCACCCCATCAATTTCACCGTACAGTTCGGTCGTAGGGATAGCCATCAGCTTATCCGCATGTACTTCACCAGTGCCGGATTTTACCCCATTAATGTAAATGGCATACTGTGCCGGTTTCAGGCGGAAGTTCTCACGAATTCGAATCTCCGGCAGCAAAATACCACTGGTCTCCGAAATAACCTGCCTTACCCCTTTCACTCGCTGAGTTAACGGGCTTCCCTTGCCTTTATCCACTAACGTCACCAGCTTGTAGCCTAAATTCAGGCCAATAGGCTCAATGGTCGGAATGGTATCCCAACTAACATGTTGTGTGGGGTCTTCTTCCAGTGCGCTAGAGATGGCTTCCAGATTTGGCTGAGGCTCTGCTTTGGCAACCGCCTTTCCCTGCCGCCACGCCACAAAGAGCAGTAACGCCGTAAAACTTAAGAAGGCCGCATGTGGCATCCCCGGTACAATCGCAAGGATAAACATCACAAACGCCGCGGTATACAGCGTCGATGGTGATGCCAACATCTGAGTTTTAATATCCTCAGTCATGTCACCACCGTCACTAACGCGCGTCACAATAATCGCGGCAGCGGTCGCCAGTAACAGAGAAGGGATTTGAGCAACGAGACCATCACCGATGGTTAACAACACATACTGTTGGAATGCCTGAGCCGCAGGAAGGTCATGTTTGAAGATACCGATACAGATACCACCGATCACGTTAATGATCAGAATCATGATCCCCGCAACCGCATCCCCGCGCACAAACTTCGATGCCCCGTCCATTGCACCGTAGAAGTCAGCCTCGTTAGCAACATCTTTACGCCGTACACGCGCCTGCTCTTGATTAATCAACCCCGCATTTAGATCGGCGTCGATCGCCATCTGTTTACCAGGCAATGCATCGAGGGTAAAACGGGCTGAAACCTCAGAGATACGCTCAGCACCCTTAGTTACCACCACAAAGTTGATGATCATCAAAATGACGAACACCACAAAACCCACCACGAAGTTACCGCCGATCACCACCTGACCGAACGCCTCGATAACCTTACCCGCTGCGCCAATACCTTCGTGACCATTGAGCAAAACCACCCGCGTTGAAGCCACGTTCAATGTCAGGCGCATCAGTGTCGTAATCAGCAAAATGGTCGGGAAGATGGCAAAGTCCAGTGGGCGCTTGCTATTCACACTCACCAACAAGACCAAGATGGCCAGTACAATGTTAAAGGTGAAGAGAATATCCAGCACCAGAGGCGAGAGTGGCAATATCACCATTGCCAACACGCTTAACAGCAGAATTGGCACACCTACGTGACCTCTTCTCAGCATGTCAGTGAAATATCGAAACTTACTGTTTGGCATTGGCTTCTAGCACCTCTTTGGGGATCGGAATTTGCGTATTCAATATCGGTTTCTCGTTCTGTCCTGCACGCCATGCTTTTATCTGAATGACATAAGTAAGAACGTGGGCAATCGCACGGAAAAGCTGTGCGGGGATCTGCTGATTCACGCGAGTTGTGTGGTAAACGGCACGCGCAAGCGGTGGATACTCCACAATCTCAATATTATTCTTGCGGGCCACTTCACGAATGTAGAGCGCGACATCGTCCACGCCTTTCGCGATGATATAAGGCGCCTTAGCCTTATCTGGGTCGTATTTCAATGCCACAGCATAGTGAGTCGGGTTAGTAATAATCACATCGGCATTCGGTACGGTGGTATTAATCTGCCCCATAGCAAACTGTTGCTGTAGTTGGCGGATACGCGCCTTAATCTGCGGGTTACCGTCATTATTCTTATGCTCTTCCTTCACTTCCTGCTTAGTCATCTTCATTTTCTTAGTAAAGAGATGCTTACTCAGCGGGATATCAATGGCAGCAAACAGGACGATAACAAAAATAAAATAGGTCAATACACCGTGATACAGAGAAAGCCCGTGAGTGATCGATTGCCCTAGTGACTGGGTTTGCAAAAACATAAAGGAGGCTAGCTCGGATTGAATCAGCGAGTAAAGCATCCCCAATATCACCAGACATTTGGCGATCATCTTCAACACATCGGTTCCATGGCTGGCAGAAAAAATCCGCTTAACACCCTGTAACGGATTCAGCTTTTTAAAGTCCGGCATCAGCTTCTTGCCGTTAAAAATCCAACCGCCAGGAATCAGAGAGGCGATAATCGCCGCCGCAGGAATAGGCAGCAATGTCGCTATCATCTTTAGAATAATGAGTACATTACGCAGCATAAACTGCTGCATCGCACCAATGTCATTCAGCTTGCCAGACATCATGCTAACAGCAATAAAAGACTCTTCTATCAATGATTTATAGTATGGGAAGCAGGCGCTAATCGTAATAAATGACGTCAGTAACCCTGCCGCCATCGTCATATCCTTTGAGCGAGCCAGTTCCCCTTTATCTCGTGCTTTTTTTAGTTTCCCTGCGGTAGGTTTTTCGCTCTTATCTCCGCTGCTGTTATTGGACATTCTCCCCCCAGAGCGTATCGAGCAGAGCCAGAATTTCGTTGGTCAGCTTCAAGTAGTGATCGGGAATGTTGGCCGTCAACAGCATCAAACAGAACAGGCCAAACATCATACTAATAGGGAAACCCAGCGAGTATAAATTCAGCGTCGGTGAAATACGGTTTAACAAACCAAAAGAACCCTGCACAATCATCATGATAAAAACGGTTGGAATGGCAAGCAGCAAGGCAGAAGAGATAGTCCACCCCAGACTAAAGACCAGCGCGCGTATGGAAGGCTCATTAATCGCCTGCCCAATTGGCCAGTAAGTAAAGCCTTTATACAAAATAGTGACAAACAGCAGGTGCCCATCCATGGTGAAAAACAGCAGCGCAGATAACACAAACACCAACTGAGAAATCACCGTCGTAGAGGCGCCATTACTGGGGTCGTTCATGATCGCCATGCCGAGGCCCATATTAAACGAAAGAATATGGCCAGCCGTTTGCAGGGCGACAAAGACCAAGTGCAGCATCATCCCGAAGACAAATCCCCAGATGATCTGCTCAGTAATCAGAATCAGAGAACGTATCGAAACCAGATCATTCAGCACGATATTGTGAGGCAGCATCGGCGTCATCAATACCGCCAGCGCCAGTGACAAACCAATCCGTATTTTACGAGGAAAGGCTTTCTGATCGAACAACGGGCAAAAATGGAAAAAGGCCGCAATTCGAAAGAAAGGCAGCCAAAGCGCCATTAATGGTGCGATCAACGTCTGAATATCAATGCCCACAGGCTAGCCTACCAACTGCGCAGCCTGATGAAATATCCCAATCGTAAAATCGACCAACTGAGTAATCATCCACTTACCGGCAAAAATCAGCACCAGCAGTGTGGTTGCCAAACGTGGCAGAAAGCTCAACGTCTGTTCATTAATTTGAGTGGTAGCCTGAAAGATACTGACGCACAGCCCAACCAACAGGCTGGGAATCAACCCAACCAGTGAGACGATCAATACCAGCTTAACGCCGCTGGAGACGATATCTGAGGCTAAATCGATGGTCATCATCTTGCTATAATCCTTGCACGCTGGATGCTAACGTACCCACAATCAGCGACCAACCGTCGCAAAGCACAAAGAGCATCAATTTAAACGGTAGTGAAACGATCAGCGGTGACAACATCATCATCCCCATCGCCATCAATACACTGGATACAATCAGGTCAATGACCAGAAACGGGATGTAAATCATAAAACCGATCTGGAACGCCGTTTTCAACTCGCTCAGGACATAAGCGGGGATCACGATAGAGAGGTCTTGCGCAGCGGGGTCACCTTCCACTTTAGCAATCGCCATAATCTGGTCCATCGCCGCCGTGTTAGTTTGGGCCAGCATGTACTTCTTCAGTGGTGCCTTGCCTTTGTCTATCGCCTGCTTCAACGTAATCTCTTCGTTCTGATAAGGTTCTACGGCATTCGCGTAGATATCCGTCCATACCGGCCGCATCACTAACATCGTCAGTGCCAAGGCGATACCGGTTAAAATCTTGTTTGGTGGGCTTTGTTGCAAGCCAATGGCTTGGCGTAGAACTGCCAGCACAATGATAAAGCGGGTGAAACAAGTCATCATCAATACCATGATCGGAATCAGCCCGAGCATGGTCATCAAGATCAAAATCTCAATCTTGATGTTGTAATCTTGCCCACCTTCCGTCGTCGCAGTACTAAACAACGTCAGCCCATTATCTGCCGCCAAAACCTGCGGCGTGAACAATACGCCAGCAAGCAGAAGCAGAGCAGGTAAAAACCGCCGGACAGAGACAGGAATCGCGGGGATAAAAAAGCCTCCGAAGGAGGCGCTAATCGAGCGAATCATAACGCTAGCTCACCCAACTCTTTGTTATTAAACTCAATAATTCTAAGCCCGTATTTATCGTTAAGAACAACCACCTCGGCTTTTCCGAACAAAATACCGTTCACTTTAATATCCAATGGCTCACCCGCCAGCTTATCCAGCTCAATGATGGAGTCATTATTCACTGACATCAGTTCAGAAAGTGAAATCTCAACAGAGGCAACTTCCAGCGTTAACTGAACAGGAATACGGCTAAACAGTGACATCTTGCGTTTCTTTTCATATGCCTGCGCACGATCAGCAGCGTTAGGTTCAGGTACAGCGGCATCATCACTTTCGGCTTGAGTTTCATCAGCAAGATTAAAATCGAAGTCGAATTTGTTGCTCATGTCATTGCTGTCAATGTCGTCGTAGTTATCAGTCATGGTTCATCTCGTTGGTTTTGTCGTTGAACTCGGAAAAGAAAAGTTTTCCGCGTTCTTCAGCAATCACGGCGGTGAAGAGCTGCTGTTGCCCGATTAATAAAGGGCAGCGATCCGGCATAGAAATTGGCAATACTTCGCCAGGCTGGAGCTGCATTAACTGAGCGACGGTCATATTGAGCGATGCTAGCCTGCCCGTAAGCTTGATAGGCAGAGCACCGATCATGGTGTCTAAAGGCTGGGGAGAAACAACATCCGTATTTCTTAGCTCATCTTCAGCAGGATGTCTCAGCGCCGCCAGCAATTTATCAACGTGGTAACCATCGAGAAAAAGATAAAAGTTACCGCCGTCATAGCCTTCTAAAGAGAAGGTCAATCGGTAGGACCAGTGATTAACCACAGAAGAGTAATCAGGTTTTATTTCCAACTCTTCTTTAAATATCTCTTGGCATAGCACTCGGCTGGTTAATTCACTACCCAGCTTAGCCTTTAATCTTTCTTCTGTTTTTGTTACCGGCGTATCTTTATTTTCATCAGGTTGGATATGTTCTTTGCTTAACCCATAATAGTCATTAAGAATATTTAGAAGCAGAGTTCTATCAATATCAAAAGCAACATTACCAAACTGGGTTGAAAATAACTGTGCGTACTTTTGTACGTGATCCATCTGAAAGGTCAAATCTTGCAAAGCAACATTGACCCTATATTTTTTAAGGAAATAAATACTTATCTTTGCATCAAGAATATCGAAGTGATCGTTAAATACCTTAGGCACTTTATGATAAGGGCGACCTAATTTATTCACTTCCAGCTTCATTATGCCAGACAAATTACTTCCCTGGTGAATTCTGATTTTGCTTCTTTTTGTCTGCATCACTTAATCCAAATGAATATGCATCCATTTTGCCTATCAGTCGTTATATTTATATTACAGAGTAAATCTAATGTTAAAATGGTTTTTATTTTTAACATGACCATACTCTATATTTAACCACCGTTATGATAATAGTTATCTAACGCTAGCTAATCTCTTAAAAGATTCTCATAAACGTTAAATAACAAAAAAAATTTAATTATATAAATATTGTGTCGCTTTAAGTTAGTGAGCCGATAAGAACTTATTCGCTCCCTCACACACTCTCTCATCGCGGGGAGTGAATTAGACCTTTTGCGTGCTTATTACGCAAGGGGCAACCCCTTATTAATCAATTATTAGTTTCTATAAAACTTTAATAATATCCATCCATGTTTATGATAAATAAAGATTTATATTTTAATATTCAATTAAACACTTACAAACTGAGTCGGATGAGTATACTCAACGCTCATTTATCGCGATGTCTTATTCATAAATAGGAAGTGATGGATAGGGATAGATGAGAATAAATGCAGTTATATCTTAATATGAATAGATAATGGAATGTTAAGTGAGCGATGCTGCTATATTAAGATAATATTCATTCTTATTACCATTTGCACTCGCCAGATACTTAAATTATTGGTCACCTGCATTTAAAATAAATTTCTCTCTGAATAGAGCTTCGTTATTTAACGAAAATGAAGAAAGCAGAGCCTAATGAATTTGAGTTCTATAGGATAAACCATGGATATTTTAGATACCATTTCTAGTAATGAACTTAATTTTATTGCTAAAGCACCATCTAGTATTCGCATATACTCTTTAGCTAACCGTGTTGCTAAATTTAATGTCCCTGTACTAGTCACAGGTGAAACCGGAACCGGTAAAGAGTGCATTGCAAAATATATTCATCACCATGCTCTAGGTGATGATTTCCCCTATGTGGGAATTAACTGTGCGGCTATTCCAGAGAGTATGTTAGAAGCCGTCCTTTTCGGTTATGAGAAAGGTGCATTTACTGGTGCGGTTGCCAGTGTCCCAGGTAAATTTGAGCAAGCTAATGGCGGAACACTGTTATTAGATGAAATTGGCGATATGCCTTTAGCCCTACAGGCTAAATTATTACGTGTATTACAAGAGCATGAAGTTGAGCGCTTAGGTAGCCATAAACGAATCCCTCTAGATATTCGTTTAATTGCTTCAACCAATAAAGATTTAGAAGTCGAAATTGCCGAAGGCCGTTTCCGTCAAGATCTCTTTTATCGTCTTTCTGTTGTGCCTATGCATATCGCACCACTGCGTGAGCGCATCGAAGATATTGTGCCTTTGGCACTGCAATTTATCCGCAAATATCGTTCGTTTCACGGCAAGCAAATTGTGCTGACTGAAGAAGCTAAACGCGTACTAGAAAGCTACGAGTGGCCGGGCAATGTGCGTGAACTAGAGAACGTTATCCAGCGTGGGCTGATTATGTCTACCGATGGCATTATCACCGCCGAAAACTTCGGTCTGAAAGTCAGCGTATCACACAACACACTGGCGGCCCCAACGGAGTACCACGTCGATGACGGACGTAAAATTCAGCAGCGTGGCAGGTTAGCAGAGTATCAATACATCGTTGACCTACTCACCCGCTACAAGGGCAACAAATCTAAAACGGCCGAGTTTCTTGGTATTACGCCACGGGCACTGCGGTATCGCTTGGCTTCCATGAGAGAAAAAGGCTTCGATTTAAACTGTTTCTCTTAAAAACCAGTAACTAAAACTCCATTTATACCCAATAAATTTCGACATGTCGGCAGCCAAGACACCGGCAACATGAAAGATGAAGGGAATATTTAAGTTCCACCAGCAAGGGAAGTCGATGAACAAAATACAAGCCATAGGAATTGAGCAGTCACAAATGAAGATGATGCAGGAAATGCAGCGTATGGCCGCACTTTCCGGTAGCTCAATGACCCCAACAGCAAGCATGAGCATAGGCTCGCAAATAGGTGCACCGTCATTCTCTCAGGCTCTCAATCAGGCCATTGATAACGTTAACTCGTTACAAAACAGCGCCAGCGCGAAACAAACAGCCTACGAGATGGGTTTGAATGATGACCTGACAGGCACCATGCTCGAAAGCCAAAAGGCCAGTGTCTCCTTCTCAGCAATGATCCAAACGCGGAATAAACTCACTTCCGCACTGGATGAACTTATTAATACTCCTCTGTAAGGCTTAACTGGTGTTTGAACAACTAAAACAAAGGCTCCTTTCTTTCCGTCTGGATAAACGCGCGGTGCTGCCACTGGTGGGTGGTGCGGCGGTGTTGATCACGACTCTGATTGTTATCAGCCTCTGGCAGAGCAATCAGGGTTATACCGCACTGTTTGGTTCACAGGAGCAAATCCCTGTATCACAGGTCGTTGAGGCACTTAACGGCGAATCTATTCTCTATCGTATTCATCCTTCCGATGGGCAAATTCTGGTACGCGAAGATGACCTGGCTAAAGCGCGCATGGCGCTAGCGGCAAAAGGCATCAACGTGATTAAGCCAGAAGGCTATGAGTTGATGGATAAAGAAGAGATGCTCGGCACCAGCCAGTTTATCCAGAATGTGCGCTATAAGCGCAGCCTAGAAGGTGAACTCGCCAAAAGTGTGATGACACTCGATCAGGTTGACTCAGCTCGAGTCCATCTTGGCGTCACAGAAGCCAGTTCTTTTGTCCTTAACAACCGCAACGAAAGCAGCGCCTCTGTTGTTATTCGCCTTAAACATGGCCAGCAACTCAAAGAAGATCAGGTTGCAGCGATTATTCAATTGGTCGCAGGCAGCGTCCCTGGTATGAAGGCGGAGAAAGTTCGCGTTGTCGACCAGCAAGGCCAGCTACTTTCTGACGGTGTGCAAGCAAGCGGCGGCTCAAATTACAGCGCGAAAAATGGCTCTGAGTTGGCTAAACGTCTACAAACAGAGACTGAACGTAGCATCGCAAACTTACTTGGTTCAGTGGTTGGGGAAAACAACTACCGAATCAGCGTTGCCACTCAGCTTGACCTCAGCAACGTAGAAGAGACGCAAGAGCGCTACAACGGTGAGCCACGAGTCAGTAACGAAAATGTGAATCAGGAAAACACGACCGATGCACTGGCATTAGGCATTCCGGGTTCGTTAAGCAACCGTGCGCCAAATACGCCACCGGCCGATACCGCTAATGCTAACAATGGCGCCAATACACAGCAGGCTATGTCTACCCGTAATCAGGCACAGCGGCAATATGCCTACGATCGCGATATTCGCCACATTCGTCACCCTGGCTACCGAGTCGAGAAGATGTCTGTTGCTATCGTGCTCAATCAAAACGCACCACTGATTAAAGACTGGAAACCTGAACAGCTTACTCAACTCAACAAGCTGATCTCCGATGCTGCAGGGATAAATACAGCCCGTGGTGACTCACTCACACTGAGTCAGATGGCCTTTACCCCTCCAGTAACCTTTGAAGAAACACCCATTAAATGGTGGGAAGATCCCGTCATTATTCGTTGGATAGAGCGTGGTGGTATTGGCCTATTAGCATTATTGCTGCTGATTTTCGGTATCAATCCACTGCTACGACGTCTTGGTCGCAAAAACGATCCAGTCACTAGCGAAGAGCAGAAAAAACTGGCATCGGAAGGCGACACTGAAGAAAGCGATGAATCTCAGGATGAGCAGAATGCGAATTCAGGGCTCCCTCGAAACGCTTTCCAAAGTGAAGAGAATTTGCCACCGCAAAGTTCCGGTCTAGAAACGAAAATAGAGCATCTACAGTTATTGGCACAAAGCGAAACTGAGCGCGTGGCCGAAGTGATTAAACAATGGATTAATAGCAATGAGCGAAGCGGCACCAAGCAAGACCAATAAAAGCAACGCCAACAGCAACACTAATGCAGGCTCAGGGCGAAGTCGCCTTGAGCAGGCGGCGATCCTACTACTGAGCGTGGGTGAAGATGCTGCCGCAACGGTGATGCAGAAGTTTACCCGCGAAGAAGTGGTTCGCATCAGCGAAACCATGGCGCGCTTACACGGCGTTAAACTGACCCATGCGCGCCAAGCCATGAACAACTTCTTTCAGGACTATCGCGAGCAGAGCGGGATCAACGGCGCATCCCGCACCTACCTTCAGAGCATTCTGGATAAGGCGCTCGGTGGAGAAATTGCCCGCAGCGTCATTAACGGCATCTACGGAGATGAGATCCGCTATCGCATGGCTCGCCTACAGTGGGTTGATACGCCACAGCTTGCTGCGCTGATCGACCAAGAGCATTTACAGCTACAAGCCGTCTTCCTCGCCTTCCTTCCACCGGATGTCGCGGCGACAGTGCTGACCTTCCTTGCGCCTTCTCGTCAGGATGAAATTCTGTATCGCATCGCCAAGCTCGATGACGTTAACCGAGATGTTGTTGATGAGTTGGATCGTCTGATAGAGCGTGGCGTTGCCGTTCTTTCCGAACACGGCTCTAAAGTTACCGGCATTAAGCAAGCCGCCAACATTGTTAACCGTATCCCGAACAATCAGCAACAGCTTCTGGATCAACTTCGTACCCGTGACGAAGAGGTCGTTAACGAGCTGAAGGATGAGATGTATGAATTCTTTATTCTCAGCCGCCAGAGCGATGCAACGCTGCAACGCTTAATGGAAGAAGTCTCTATGGACGAATGGGCCGTCGCCTTGAAAGGCACCGAGCCTGTCCTGCGCCAGTCTATTTACAATGTGATGCCAAAGCGCCAAGTGCAGTTGCTTCAATCAACCACTAACCGCATGGGGCCTGTTCCCGTCAGCCGAATTGAGCAAGTGCGTAAAGACATTATGTCACTGGTACGCGAGCTGGCAGAAGATGGCGAAATTCAGGTTCAACTCTTCACCGAACAGACGATGGAGTAGCGAATGCCGAATAAAGAGCAGAAACACGATCTGGCAAAGTCTGATGCACTACGCGGCTACAGTGACCTCAACGCCCGAGTGCTGCACGCCAGTGCCTTAAATAATAAAGTGCTGAAGCCTCGTCTACACCGCTTTCCTCCTCTGCGTAAGCAGTGGGATGTCGCCACCACAGAAGGCCAGCAATCTATGCCGCTGGATACCGGCGGCTATCAGAAACAATTGATGGAAGGTTTTCAAGACGGAGTAAATAAAGGCTTCGAAGAGGGTCTGATTCAGGGCAAAGACGAAGGCTATCAAGAAGGTCTGCGCCTAGGCTATGAAGACGGGCGCGAGCAAGGCTCACTAGAGGGAAAATCTGCCGGAAAAGTGATGTTCGCCGAAGCAGCAAAACCCTTAGATGCTATCGCCGCCGCATGGCAGACCTCAATAGATGGCTATGAACAGCGCCGCCGTACCGAACTGCTACAACTGGTCGAAAAAGTAACGCGACAGGTGATCCGCTGCGAATTAACTCTGCACCCTACCCAACTACTGGCGTTGGTTGAAGAGGCGCTGGCGGGTCTTCCTACCGAACCTGCTCAACTGAAAGTCTTCTTGAATACCGAAGAGTTTGCGCGCATCAATGACGCCGAACCCGAGAAGGTGCGTGAATGGGGCTTAACCGCCGATCCTGAGATGGAGCTAGGCGAATGCCGTGTTGTCACCGATACCATGGAGATGGATGTGGGCTGCCAGCATCGTCTCGAACAGTGTATTGATGTATTGAAAGAGAGCTTACTGCCGGAGCAGCCGGATGAGTGATTTCTCCGCACTCGACAAAGCACTGAAATCCATTGAGAGCATCACGCTGGCGAAAGTGGCTGGTCGTCTGGTGCGTGTAACAGGAATGCTGCTTGAGTGCGTAGGCTGTCGCTTAGCCATTGGTCAACGCTGTCGGATTGAGGGCGGAGAAGGTGAGCTCGTTGATGCCCAAGTGGTCGGTTTTGACCGCGATGTCACCTTCCTGATGCCATTCAAACACCCCGCAGGCCTTATCGCGGGTGCTCGGGTTTTCCCCTGCGATAAAGAGAATGAATTATTAATTGGCGATAGCTGGCTAGGGCGCGTAGTTAACGGGCTAGGCGAGAGCATCGACGATAAAGGCAAGATGGGCGGCGATACACCGCTACAGCAACAACTGCCACAGATACACCCCCTCACACGCCGCGCCGTTGATGAGCCACTAGATGTCGGCGTAAAAGCCATTAACGGACTGCTAACGATTGGTAAAGGGCAGCGCGTCGGTTTAATGGCAGGCAGTGGCGTGGGTAAAAGCGTGCTGCTCGGCATGATAACTCGCTACACCGAAGCCGATGTAGTAGTGGTTGGTTTGATTGGCGAGCGCGGGCGCGAAGTGAAAGAGTTTATCGACCATGCCCTACAAGCAGAAGGGATGGCAAAATCTGTTGTGGTTGCCGCACCAGCAGATGAATCACCGCTAATGCGAATTAAGGCAACCGAAATTTGCCACTCTATCGCCACCCATTTTCGTGACAAGGGCAAAAATGTCCTGCTGTTAGTGGACTCTTTAACTCGCTATGCCATGGCCCAACGAGAAATTGCCCTCTCTCTTGGCGAACCACCTGCCACTAAAGGCTATCCCCCTTCCGCTTTCGGCATCATCCCCAAGCTGGTGGAAAGTGCAGGGAACAGCAGCGGCGATGGCACCATGACCGCCATCTATACCGTGCTGGCAGAGGGTGACGATCAACAAGACCCTATCGTCGACTGCGCTAGAGCGGTGCTCGATGGGCACATTGTTCTGTCTCGTGAACTGGCAGAAGGCGGGCACTACCCCGCCATTGATATTGGTCAGTCGATCAGCCGCTGTATGAGCCAAGTGGTAGAAACCAACCACCAGCGCGCAGCGCGCACGATGAAACAAGTTTATGCGGACTATATGGCCATTAAGCCTCTGATCCCGCTCGGTGGTTATGTACAAGGGGCTGACCCCGCCGCTGACCGTGCCGTTCGGCTCTACCCTGCCATTGTCCAATTTTTGACCCAAGAAGTCGGCCAACAATCCATGTTGGCAGAGACGATCACCGTGCTGGAACAGATCAGTTCCGCGTAATTGACGAAGGAGCGGTGCCATGAAATCGATCATTAAAACGCTAGAGCAGTTACGCCAAATGCGCGCGCGCGGCGTGTCTGAATTAACAGGCAAACTGGCACAGCAAAAACAGCTGTGCCAGCGCTATGAACGCAATATCGAAACATTGACGACGCTGAGTGAAGGCGGCTTAGAGCAGAACATCCCAAGTGCAATCCAGATGTCGAATCACTCCAGCTATAAACGCTCTATCCAGAAAGTCATTGATTGGCAAAAACAAGAGCACGCGCTGGCAAATAAGACCGCAGAGAGCTTACAGCAGAATTTGGTCAAAGAGGCCTGCCGAGAGAAAACCGTCGATCTCGTCCTGAGCGAGCGTAAAAACAAGATGCAGCTTGAGGAGTCACGCAAAGATCAGCGTACGACGGACAGTATGTCACTACAAAGTTGGATGCGGCAGCGTAAAAGCTATACCTGATCCCTTCAAAACAGAAAGAGACTAACCGACTGTTTTTTAAAAATTATTGAATAAGTCATTCGAAAGATAAAGCGCACAAGTAAGAGAATACTACCGGGAAGCCATGAGCAATAAACAAACCAGAACAGACAGCACATTGACACACGCTAGTGAAACGGCAACATTGCCCTTCGTCAGTGTCATTTGCCCGACGTATTGTCGGCGTGATTTCCTGCCTTACCTGCTCTATATCTACCAATATCAGGATTACCCAGCCGATCGCCGGGAACTGGTGATTCTGGATGACTCGCCACAAAGCCATGAAGCCTTAGTCGCTCAACTGACTCGCTCAGCCCAAGCACGGGAGAATATTCGCTACATCCATCACCCAGAACGCCTCTCTCTGGGCAAAAAACGCAACATGCTTAATGATCTGGCAAAAGGTGAGTACATCATTTGTATGGATGATGATGATTACTACGCCCCCGATAAAATCTCTTATACCATCAAGCAGATGGTCGATAAAAAAGCGATCATCTCCGGTTCAGATCAAATCCTGATTTGGTATAGCCACCTAAATAAAATTTATAAGACACACGCCTTTGGTAACTGTCAGGCACCGAACGGCACGCTGGCCTATCACCGACGCTATCTAAGAAAACATCGCTATGCCGATGAGCGGGTATTAGCTGAAGAGATTGAGTTTTTAGATAACTTTAAGCGCCCTATTCAACAGCTTGACCCTGAGCGAACTATTTTGTGTATTTCGCACAGCGAAAATACCTTCGACAAAGATTTCATCATGCGTAGCTGCACCCCCACATCCCTTGAGCTAGGGGACGTGGTGAAAGATAAGTTGCTGCTCGCTCACTACCAACGAATGAGCCATGCACCGCTGACAAGCCAGATACGCTGGCGTTTCTTTGAAAAAGTTGTGGTACTCGACGATATCAATAACAGCAGCACAACAATAGACCGTAACCTGCTGGATCTGGGTATTCAACCAGAACAGATTATTCATATGCCGAGAGTCCCCAATGATTGCCTGACCACCAGCGAAACCCTCTCTCATCTTGCCGTGTTAGAGAGGGCAGAAGCAGAGGCATGGCGTAATTATCTCTTGTTTGATAGCCGTATAAATTTTGTCAAGCAGGAGCAAACTGCCAACAACGTCAACGGTCTAATTGATGCCTTAAGCGCGATCCCTTGGGAGGTTGCACTGTTTGGCGCTGCCTATCGCAATATCCAGCCTCTGGCCTCTCTAAAAGGTATCGTTAAAGTCAATTTAGCTTGGATAGCCTGTGCTTACGCCGTTAACTCGGCCTATTACGAAAAACTCTCCAGCAATATCAAGCAAGGGCTGAAAGCGCTGCAAGAAAGTGGCGATACCCAAACCTATGCTTTGGACACCCACTGGAATCAACTCGCCATCAAAGATCGCTGGTTGGGGGTGTATCCGTGTATGGGCTATCTGGAAAGTGTCTATAGCCCAAAAGACCAAAAACAGGTGGATTGCACACATCTGTTCTTCTGCAAAATTAAAAGTGACTGAGATCGCTTTTTTGTTTTAATTAATTATTTGATCTTATTTAAAAAAATAAGATCTAAGTGGAGAAAGCATGTCATTAGCTGAATATTATCTACCTTCCTATATTGAGAAATATGAGAAGGAAAAGCCGGAGTGCGAATGCCATTTCTGCCAAACCCCAGAAAAAAATCTGCCACTGGTTACACGCTACTGGAGAGATGAAGTCCGCCGCAGCGCTAATATCGAGTGTTCCTCTATATGCCAGAGAGTGCTATTCGACCCCGAAGCCTTTGTTTTACAGGTATCAACAGTACCAAGTGATACCCCCGATCTGCTGAGTAAGCAGGACAAGCTCCTGAACCAGCTCGCCATTAATATCGCCATTCATCCCGCGATGAATATGGAACTTCGGTTATTTGGTATGGGGATTCTGGTTAGCAAATCTCTGGGGTTTTACGACTCAGATATAGATGAATCAGACTGCAATATGGCCGAAATCGGCGATCAAATTATTGATATGGCTGAATCTGGCTCACTACAAGAACAGTTTTTGGCTCTGCCATTTATTGAGCTATTCCAACTAGAGGCGCTGCGTAATCTTGGACATGCCACTCTCGACCTGGATGTTGACCCGCTGTCTGGTATGGCAATGGCGCTAAAATTAAATGAACTGGCCACCATGTCGGAAGCTCGCCTAAGCGAAATGCTCGTCGAGCTGAATCAATTTTGGCTAGATGGGGCGACACCGTTTTTCGATGCGAACCCTCAAGTACTGCAAAATTATCTTATTCACCGCCTCTATCACGATGTTTTCCCTGCCAGTGCAGGAAAACATCGCAGTGAAGTACTACTCCAACTGATATCTGATTACTTTAATTTGCGGATGTTATGCAGCCTTTGGATGGCTTGTGGGGAAACACTGGAACAAGAAAGCGTGGTCGCTATCGTGAGTGGCTATAGCCGCTGGAAAATAGCCTCTAATACAGAAAACAGAGAAGACGACGGCGATCGATTGTTGCTGCAAGGACTGTCTCTGCTCGTTCGCTGATAGTGATGGATTCGAATGAAAACCGTAATTACCTTTGGCACATTTGACGTTTTCCATATTGGGCACCTGAATATTTTGCTAAAAGCAGGTGCTCTAGGTGAGCGTTTGGTTGTAGGTATCTCATCAGATAGCCTAAACCAAAAGAAAAAAGGCCGCTCCCCCCTCTATTCTCAAGAGGAAAGAATGGCCATTGTCAGTAATATTAAAGGGGTAGATACGGTATTTCTGGAAGAATCTCTGGAAGCCAAAGCTGATTATATTTTGTATCATCACGCGCATGTATTAGCCATGGGGGATGATTGGGCGGGTCGTTTTGACCATCTTCGCTCATTGTGTGATGTGGTGTATTTCCCACGGACACCGTCAATTTCAACAACATCCATAATTGAAATTGCGAAATCTGTACCATGAACGGATTCATTTTTTTGCAGGGAGGCTGCAGTTTACATTTAGATAGGAATATGGGATGCAGCCCTTAGTTAGTGTCGTTATTACCAGCTATAACCATGAAAAATATATACAAAAGGCTATCGAAAGCGTTTACGCACAGACGTATCGTAATATCGAAGTTATCGTGGTGGATGACTGTTCGACAGATGGCAGTATCGCTCTAATCAGTACTCTACAAAAGCGATTCGGATTCCGTGTTATTCAGCGAGAGTCCAACTACTACTCCCAAAAAAATAAAAGCGGCGAGAAGCCGATTATTCAAGCGATGCTAGCCGCAACAGGAAAATACATCGCTGTTGTCGATTCCGACGACGAAATCCTACCGGAAAAACTCGAGATTCAAGTTGCCTTGATGGAACAAAACCCCCAAGCATCCCTATGCTATGGCGGCATTGATGTTTTTTTTGAAGATGGCTCAACCACTCAATATGTGAACGACTTCGAGCAAGGCAATCTTTTCAGCAAACTGCTCATTGACGGTAACTTCACCCTCTATATTGGTTCACTTATCAGAACCAGCGCATTTTTGCAGATTGAGCGTTCCCACCCAGACCTATTTCAGGAAGATTGGGATATGTTTCTGCGGTTAGCCAAAGAGGGAGAGTTTATTTCTGATCCACGCACCATCGCGCGCTATCGCCGACATGGAAAAAATACGTGGTTCCTGAACCAGAACGAAGCCTTAATGTACCAAAACCGAATGATGATTTTGGATACCTGGCAGAACGACCCTTGCTGGAAAAATGCCATTAACAAACGCTGGCGGTACTATTTAGATCACTCTCGCCTAACCGGGCAGGATATTGACCGTCTATTGAAAACGCGCCCTACCGATGCGCTCTTACACCTATTGAAATCCAATAAAGCCTCAACAATGGATATCGAGCCACTCGCCAAAAAACATATATTACTGGCGATCGTCCACTGTGCAGACAATAGTGACATGCTTTCCATGCTGTATGGCTTAGCCATCAAAGGGTTTACGTGGAGTAATGAAGGGCTGTGTGATCTCATTGAAAATATGGAGAACTGCAGTTCGTCTCTCTCTTCTGAGCCCTATTATTTCACCGCAGAACAGCTCTTTAAACGCCGACATGAATTAAATGCTGAACAGGTGAGCTATATCGAATGGTGCCTAAAACGTGCCATTGAAAAACACGGCGAAAATGAGCTTTTCACCTTCCAAATCGGTGCCGGTACATCCTTAGCGTGGGATCTTCTCGGCTGCCTTGCACACTTTCAGGGTGACCATCCGCACGCCGAGTTATGCTGGCTGAAAGCATATCAGTATGGCAATCAGGAGTCGTTAAAACGCCTTTCGAGCCTGCCAATGGTGAATTATGCTAAATAATGACCCAATGACACGCCCATACTCATCTGTCATAAACCCCAAGATGCTAACAACGCCACTTAGCCATGCAGGTAACTCTGATATCATCACAGTCACCAAGCCCTACCTGCCGCCACTGGAAGAGTTTATCCCTTATTTAGAACAAATCTGGGAAAACAAACAGCTCACCAACAATGCCTACTATCATCAACGACTCGAAGAGGCGCTAGCTAGCTACCTTGGTGTTCCTTACATTTCACTGTTTGCTAATGCTACTGTTGCACTCATCGTCGCTATGCAGGCACTGAGAGTCACGGGTGAAGTCATCACAACGCCTTACTCATTTGTGGCAACGACACACAGTTTACTTTGGAACCATTTACGGCCTGTTTTTGTCGATATCGATCCTGTTACCTGCAATATTAACCCTAACCTTATCGAACAGGCGATTACCCCACAGACAACGGCGATTCTTCCCGTCCATGTTTATGGCTACCCTTGTGACCACCAAGCTATTGCGCGCATCTCAGATGCCTATGGCCTGCATACAATCTACGATGCAGCCCATGCCTTCGCCGTTAACGACAATGAAGGCAGTATTTTGCGCTACGGCGATCTCTCCGTCCTCAGCTTTCACGCGACCAAAGTCTTCAACACCTTTGAAGGCGGGGCTATTATTTCCCACGATATCAAAACCAAGCGTCGAATCGACTATCTGAAAAACTTCGGTTTCGCGGATGAAGTAACCGTTGTAGCTCCGGGTATTAATGGAAAAATGAATGAAGTACAGGCAGCATTTGGCCTGCTACAGCTTAAATATGTGGATGAGGCGATCGCTCGCCGACAAGAGATCGATAGGCTTTATCGGCAAGGGCTTTCTGACATTAAAGGACTACGTCTGCTTGCGTCATACGTAGACGATAATCAATTTTTACAGTCTAACTGTAGCTATTTTCCTATCTTTATCGGCGAAGATTACCCAATTAGCCGCGATGAGCTATATGAAAAACTCAAACAGAAAAATATCTTTTCTCGCCGCTATTTCTACCCACTGATTACCGAACTACCGATGTACCGCGCTATTCCGAGCAGCAATCGCCGTAATTTGCCTGTAGCAAACCAAATGGCAAATGAAGTGCTCTGCCTACCTATCTACCCTGGGCTAAGTGACGAAGACGTACTCCGCATTATTGACGAACTGGTTGTGTAATATGAAAAAATGGAATGTGCTGATCCTTCCTGCTGGAACAGAAGTGGGAAGAGAGATCTACCGTTCACTCATGCCCTGTAAAGAAGTCGCGCTGTTTCTCGGGGGCGCACAATACAACAACCATGCGATGTTTTTAGGGGAAGAGTACCATCTCTTTGATTCAGTTAGTGAACCTGACTGGCTAGCCCAGCTAAATGCGTTTATCGCTACGCACCAAATAGATGCCGTGTTCCCTGCTCATGATGATGTCACACTGGCTTTATCCCAGCACCAGCAAGAGATTGCCGCTACGGTTATTGCCCCCTCTTACGAGACGTGTCATATCCTGCGTTATAAAAGCCTAACTTATCAGGCTATTGTGCAATCCATTGCCGAACCCACGGTTGCCATGCCGAAAGTCTATAACGCTTTTAGCGATATTCATGCATTCCCCGTGTTTATCAAACCAGACCGTGGTCAAGGCTCACAGGGGGCTTCGATTGCACATACGGAAGATGAGTTACGTTATTTAGCAGGCAATATTACCCAGCCGATTATCTGCGAGTATTTGCCGGGCGACGAGTTCACCGTAGATTGCTTCTCCGACCGAGAGAAAGGCGTATTGTTTTGCCAAGCCAGAACACGTGAGAGAGTAAGAAGCGGCATTACTATGGCATCAAAAAACGTCGCTTTAGAGAATATCCACACCATTGCGTCAGAACTTAGCCAAGCGCTAGCTATGCGCGGTGCGTGGTTTTTTCAGGTGAAATACTCGGCGGATAATCGCCTTACATTATTAGAAATTGCCCCAAGAATTGCCGGAACCATGGCATTGAACCGCGTCCGTGGTATCAACTTTGCACTGCTTTCCCTGTATGAACACGCCAGAATGCCGCTGAATTTACTGCTTAACAGCGGTGATATTGAAATTAGTCGTGGATTAGAGAATCGCTACACGCATCGCCTTCAGTTCGATGATGTTTATATCGATTTTGATGATACCCTCGTGATTAATGGCAACGTTTATCTCCCTTTAATCAGCTTTATTTTCCAATGCCTGAATCAGAAGAAGCGCGTTCATTTAATTACTCGCCATTCGGGTAATCTGGCAGAGGCACTCGCCTCTCTACGCTTAAACCTATTATTTGACAGCACCATTCATATTACTGATGGCACGCCAAAATCGGCTCATATCGACTCACAATCGGCGATTTTTATTGATGATAGCTTCTCAGAACGGGTCGAAGTACACAGAAAATTAGGCATTCCAACATTCGATAACAGCATGGTTCCGTTATTGGTTAGTAGCGAATAAGGAAGTTTGAAAAAAAGGCCCACAAGTGGGCCGAGTTATGAGCGCAGCCAAGTAAGACGCTGCGCCAAGCCTGTATCAGGCCAAATGTGTCAGAGAGAAAGGCCTGCACTATGCTGGTCGCTCCCCAGCCCCCATCCGCCGGTTAATATCGACTATCACCTCTGGCAATTCGGCTAGCGTCCCTATCACATAATGCGCCCCTGCGGCACGAAGTTTGGTCGCCGCTTTTTCGCTGCGCGTGGCTATCTCTGCCTGATCAAGACGTTGGTACTCTTCCCATGTAGCGCCAAACTCATTGCCAGATATTGATAATCCCACCGTCCACATACCTGCATTTAACCCTTCGTCTATTCCCGGAACGGAATCATCCACCTTCACGCAGTGCGAAACCGCACCAATGCCTAGCGCAATCACGTTTTGCAGCGCCATATAAGGTGCAGGACGACCGCCAGCAGCCAGATCATCCGTTGCTACAGTGTAATCGGGGCTATAGCCAAACTTTGCAGCAACGGGGATTAATGCATCCATAACCGCCCGTGGATAACCAGAGCAAGAACCAAGCTTAATGCCCTCTTTGCGTAGCCAATCAACCGTCTCCAGTACGCCGTGAATAGGCTCGGCAAAATCAACGACTTTGGCGATTTGCAGCGGCATAAAGGTTTCGTAGATTAAATCGATATCTGATGCACTCATTGGTTTGCCAAATTTAGCCACCCAGCGAGCACTCACTTCCGGCAAATGGCCTAATGCCTCAATATGCTGCCATTTGCCCAATCCCATGGGGATTCTCGCTTCCGCAAGAGAAATAGGGAAATCGAAGGCCTTCTTAAACGCTTCAACAAAAATCTGCGTCGGAGCAAAGGACCCAAAATCTACGGTGGTCCCTGCCCAATCCAGAATAACGGCTTCAACTTTCTGTTCTTTTTTACTGTTTGTCATTTTTCACTCCGTCATCTTGATTACTTGCGCCAGTAACAGCACTGTTCGATAGCCTTCAATAATGCGTCGATATCCTCAGAATAGACTTCGCCGATGTTGCCAATGCGGAAACAGTCATTCTGGGAGACTTTGCCCGGATAAATCACAAAACCCTTTTCTTTCAGCCGAGTATAAAAATCAGCGAAGCGATACTCTGGCGCCTTTGGCGAGTAGAAAGCCGTAATAATCGGTGAGTGCAGAGTGGAGTCGAGCAAAGCGCTAAACCCTAATCGTTCCATACCCGCCAGTAACGAAGCTTGGTTCTGGCTATAGCGAGAATAACGGGCAGAAACACCGCCTTCTTCTTCCAACTCCTTTAGTGCCTCAGCAAAAGCAAGCACGGTGTGAGTCGGTGAGGTAAAGCGCCACTTACCCTCGTTATCTTCCATGCAACGCCACTGGGCGTACAAATCGAGGGACAGAGAACGCGCCCGATTCTTACAGGCTTCTAGCGCCTCTGTCTTGGCAATCACAAAACCAAACCCTGGCACACCTTGAATACATTTATTTGCAGAACTAATCAGAAAATCGATGTTAAGTTCGGCGATATCCATAGGAATCCCGCCAAAACTGCTCATCGCGTCGATGATTAATCGCTTATCACGCTGCTGTGCCAATTCCGCAACCTCATGTAGCGGGTTCAGCATCCCAGTAGTTGTTTCACAATGCACCATCGCAATGTGAGTAATGGTAGGGTCACACGCCAGAATCTGGTCTACTGCGGATAAACTCGGCTGGTTGACCTCACCACAATCTAGCTCATGGTAGGAAATACCTAATAGCGCGGCGATCTCAACCATTCTGGCACCATAAGCACCATTGTTGATGATCAACACTTTTTCATCGCTGCCAATCGCACAGCCCAACACACTTTCTACGCTAAATGTGCCGCTGCCCTGCATAAGCACCGTAGTGTATCCCTCTGCGGAGGTCGCCAAAGAGACCAGTTTTTGCCGAATGACCTGAACAACTCCCTGATTGTATTCTGCATCCCATGTGCAGCTGTCCTTCAGCATCGCCTCACGAACCTTTCGGGAAGTGGATAACGGGCCAGGGGTTAACAACAGATAGTGATTGTCGAGCATGTGACACTCCATTTGGTCTATACCAGTTAAGTCTATTTTGGAATAGCCACCACAGGGATGTCAAACGCGATCATGCTACGAAACAAAAAATTCATATTCGTATGTATAATGACTGCCATAGCACATGCTCACACCAATCGGCGCAGCAAGACGGAGAGTTTATCCTGTGAAAGCCCCATCCAGCACAGAGCCGCAATACTTAAAGATTAAACATACACTGCAAGAGAAGATCGTTAGCGGTGTGCTTAACGTCGGCGATAAACTGCCTTCTGAGCGGGAACTCTGCGATATCTTCGGTACAACTCGCATTACTATTCGGGAAGGGCTATCGCAGCTTGAGACTAGCGGGATGATCTATCGGCTGGATCGACGAGGCTGGTTTGTCTCTGCGCAAAGACTGGCTTTAAATCCGACGATCAACTCTAACTTTCATCAGATCGTCTCCGATCAGGGGCGAGTACCGAGAACACATCTGCTCTCAGGTGAATACATTGATGCACCGAACCACGTTATCTCCCCTCTAGGGCTGAAACCCTTTGCCAAAATCTACCTCTTAAAACGTGTGCGTTATGCCGATGAACGGGCTATCTGCTATAGCGAGAACTACTGCTTGCCGGATTTAGTGCCTGGTCTTCTTGAGCTAGACCTGAACGGTAGCTTGACGGAAATCTATCGTCAGTACTACAACCTGTTGTATACGCGGATGCATCTTTCGTTTTATCCGACGGTGATGTCGGATGAGGCGGCACGCGCTCTGGGGGCGTCGAAAGGAAGTCCGGCGTTGCTATTGCAGAGGTTGAATTATGATCAGCGTGGGAATGTTTTAGATTTTGATGTGGAGTGTTGGTTGCATGATAGCTTGAAGATTGAGGTGGATACTTTGTAGGTATCGTGTTTTTTAGATTGGTGTAGGGTTTCGATGGCCTGTCTGTATCGTATTCTCATATTACACCGTGCAGGCCACCGAGTTAGGGGGCCTCGCCGCCCCCTAACTACCCGGCGTTTGCGTATATGGCCGCAAAACCACGGTTGCTCCGCAACTTCCCTCGGTATCTCCTTCGATTGCGGGCACGCCGAGATTCGCCATCCTTGGCTCATGCTCGCCTCAATCGCGCGTCCTGCGCGATTGTCCCTCTCTACGGTGATACCTCGGCGTGGTTTTTAATGCTCGTTGGGGAGGTGTTGGTGCGTTTGTGTGCTTATGTTTTTTGGTGGTTTTTGTGTGCGTGGGTGTAAGGTTTTGGTAGCGGGTTTATCTTCGTGTTTTTAGGCTGTATTTGTCTTCGCTTCTGGCTAAAGGGGGACGTTTATTTCTCTTTACGTGGCGGCCTTTTCTAAGCGCGTTTTGTTTTCATCGTCGTCTTTTCTTCATTTTAGTGTCATCTCTCTGTCATCTGCTGTCTTTAGCTTTCATCGTGGAAAGCTGGTTTAGACCACATTTGATTTCTCATGTTATTCAGGAGTACTCGATGAAAAAGAGCAATATCTGTATTAAAAGTACGCTTTTTGCGGCGATTTCGCTGGCAAGTTGTCATCTTTATGCGGGTGATTTGACGGTGTATACCGCGCTCGAGCCTGAGCAGCTTGGTGATTTGAAGAAGGGGTTTGAAGCACAGAATCCTGGGATTAATATTAAGTGGGTACGTGATTCTACAGGGGTGATTACCGCGAAGCTTTTGGCTGAGAAGGCTCGGCCTAATGCCGATGTGATTTGGGGTGTAGCAGCAACAAGTTTGATGTTGTTGGATAAAGAGGGAATGCTGGCAGCCTATGCACCGAAAGATCTGGATAAACTGGATGACAAATTTCGTGATGCCCGCCCACAGCCGCATTGGGTAGGGTTGGATGCTTCTCTAGGTACCATCTGCTTTAATACCATCGAAGGCAAGAAGCTGAATTTACCTGAGCCTAAATCATGGAAGGATCTGACTAACCCCGTTTACAAAGGCAAAATCATCATGCCTAACCCAAGCTCTTCCGGCACTGGGTTTTTGAACGTGACGGGCTGGTTGCAAAGTATGGGTGAGAAAGAAGGCTGGGCATTTATGGATGGGTTGCACAGTAATATCGATCGTTATACTCACTCCGGTGCTGCTCCCTGCAAGCTGGTCGCCAGCGGTGAAGCCGTTGTTGGTATCTCCTTCGATTTCCCAAGCATTAAGCTGAAGCAGCAAGGCGCACCAATAGATGTGATTTTCCCAACAGAGGGTTCTGGTTGGGATACGGAAGCCGCCGCTATTATCGCCAATACACCGAAAATGGCAGAAGCACAGAAGCTCCTCGATTACGCAATTACCGAAGAAGCCAGCAAACTGTATAACCGTAGCTTCGCAGTGCTAGCCCGTCCTGGTATTGCTAAAATTCCAGCTGGGTATCCACAAGATATTGCTAATCAAATGATTAAAAATGATTTCACATGGTCGGCAGATAACCGCTCAACGATATTAAATGAGTGGAGTAACCGTTATCAGAGCAAATCTGAAGCCAAAAAGTAAGTAAGCACTAACAAAAATAGGCAGGTGGAGTGATCCACCTGTTTATGACAGTTCAAGAGGTGAGCGTCTGCTAACAAAATCTTAGTAAATAAGCTATTTCATCACGATAGTGATGATACCGCTCTTGCCTATATTTCTTTCCCCAAAACATCTTCTTCCTTTCATATTTTCGTCACATTACTCTGCCAAATTGGTCTACACCAGATTCAATGAGCATGAATTCCTTATGTCCCAACACTATCTTGAGATCGAACATCTAGAGAAATCCTTTGGGCAGTTTCAGGCATTAAAAGATATCTCTCTTAGTATTCAGAAGGGTGAGTTTGTCTGTTTTCTCGGCCCCTCAGGCTGTGGGAAGACAACGCTGCTGCGGGCTATCGCTGGGCTGGATTTACCTAATGCCGGGCGCATTATTCAGGATGGTAAAGACATCTCGTTTTTACCGCCGCAAAAGCGCGATTTCGGTATTGTATTTCAATCTTATGCCCTCTTTCCTAATCTGACGGTCAGGGAGAACATCGCTCTTGGGCTGCGTAACCAAGGCGTAAAACGCGATGAGATTGAGCGCAAAGTTACCTATTGGTTGAAGCTGATTGGTCTAGATAGCCAATCTAGCAAATACCCAAGCCAGATCTCCGGCGGACAGCAGCAGCGAGTGGCCTTAGCCAGAGCACTGGCGCTCTCCCCTGGGCTATTGTTGATGGATGAACCTCTCTCAGCATTGGATGCTCAGGTGAGAACACACTTGCGCACAGAAATTAAAACACTGCAGCAAGAGTTAGGGATAACGACGATCATGGTGACACACGATCAAGAAGAGGCGCTCACGATGGCCGATCGTATTGTCGTCATGGATCATGGTGTGATCCGCCAGATCGGCACTCCAACAGAGATTTACGCCACACCACAAAGCCCTTTTGTCGCAGGCTTTATCGGCACGATGAACTTTTTGGACGTGCTGGTGATGAATGAGCACGAAGTTCGGCTGAATACTCACCCTCTGCATTACGATGCCTCCCGTTTTACCCCCGGTAGCATGGCCTCGCTCGCGCTACGCCCCGAATCTATCGAACTGATTCCACCGGATGAAGGCTGGCTTCTGGCCCACGTGCAACACATCGAGTTTATGGGGAGTTTTCTACGCGTAATGTGTCAGGCAGAAACCTATTCGGGTGAGCAACCGATATTGGCGCAAGTTCCGTTGGCTCAAAGAGAGATATTAGATCTAAAAGTCGGCCAGCCCGTTTCTATGCGCTGGAAGCCGCAGGATATGCAGCTCTTTGCTCAGGAGAGTACGTCATGACTGAGTCTGATTACTCAAGGGATGATGATTCTCATCCAAAACGTCACACAAAAACTCACCATCACTCTCTGCCACCAGCAAAAACAACACCCTTCTCTTTTCTATCACGCCTTTGGCTAGGTTTGAACCGCGATAACTTTTGGCTGCTCAGTTTTCTGCTACTCGCGTTGCTGTTTTTTATTATCGGTCTAGTTGCACCGTTATTTGCCATGTTGCGTTTAAGCCTGTTGAATACCGACGGTGATTTTATTGGGCTAGCCAACTTCATCCATTACTTGGAAATGCCAGATAGGATCACCTCTGTCCTCAATACGCTGGGTATTGGGGTGAGCGTGACGCTGCTGGTCGGGTTTGTCGCTTTCACCTTTGCTTATGCGCTAACACGTACTTGTATGCCCTTGCGTGGCCTCTTTAAAACGATCGGAATTTTACCCATTCTGATGCCTTCACTGCTTTCGGCTATCAGCCTGGTGTACTGGTTTGGTAACCAAGGGGTCGTAAACTCACTCCTGTTTGGTGAGAGTATTTATGGGCCCATTGGCATTATTCTTGGCCTAAGTTTCTGGTGCTTCCCACATGCATTAATGGTGTTGTGCACCGCTTTTTCTAGTAGCGATGCTCGGCTATATGAAGCGGCAAAAGTCTTGAAATGCTCGGCAACCACCACGTTTTTCAAAGTCACGCTACCTGGTGTGAAATATGGGTTGATCAGCGCACTTATCGCCGTGTTTACATTAGCTGTCTGCGATTTTGGGGTCGCAAAGGTGATTGGTGGTCAATTTAACGTTCTGGCTACCGATATCTATCAGCAAGTGATCGGACAACAGAATTTTGCGATGGGTGCCGTCACCAGTCTGTTACTGCTTTTGCCCGCTGTCGGCACTTTCGCCCTTGATTATGTCTTACGCCGCCGCTTGCAAGAACAAAGTTCCGTGCGCGCAGTTCCCTATCAGCCACAGCCAAGACTCTTGGTCGATATACTGGCGTTTATCTGGTGTGGTGGTTGGGCTTTGCTGATTCTGGCGATGGTCGGGATGGCGGTTTATGGCTCACTGGTCAGCTTCTGGCCTTACAACCTGACGTTGACGTTCTCTAACTACAACTTTAGCGATAACAGTGTCTTTGGCTGGTTACCCTTTATTAACTCGCTTAAGGTCTCTTTCGGTGCGGCACTGTTTGGAACAGCGCTCATCTTCTTATTCGCTTACGCTGCTGAGAAAGGACGTAGCTCAGATAAGCTGCGTAATGCCGTTCAGATGCTTGCCATGCTCTCGATGGCCGTTCCCGGCCTTGTGTTAGGGCTCGGGTATATTTTCTTCTTCAACCAAACATGGAACCCGCTTAACACGCTCTACGGTACCTTTATAATTTTAGCCTTGTGTTGTATCGCCCACTATTACACCGTTGGGCATATGACCGCTATTAACGCACTAAAGCAGATGCCAAGGGAGCTAGAACAGGTGGCTATCTCACTGAATATTCCGCTTTATAAAGCGTTTATTAAGATCAGCCTGCCCGTCTGTATGCCTGCTATTTTGGATATCTTCATTTATCTGTTTGTAAACACAATGACGACCACGTCTGCCGTCATATTCTTATATAACAGCGATACTATTTTGGCCTCAATATCTGTACTGAACATGGATGAATCTGGCAATACCGCACCCGCCGCAGCAATGGCATGCATGATTCTATTTACGTCGATCATTGTGAAACTGCTACAGGTTTGGCTAAGTAAAAAACTGCTAAATAACACACAGCGCTGGCGTAATGAACGTTAGTCCTCTCTGAGGGGAATTTTGGGTTGCACTCGTGGGTACGTTTCTTTATCTTTGCCCACTATGTCTATAGGGGATTCCCCGATACAGCCTATTAATCAGAGAGCAATATGATGTTATTTGAGCGAAGCCTCACACTGGAGGCGCAATGAGCCAGCAATGGTCTTCCCGCGTTGGACATATTTTAGCGGCTGCTGGCTCAGCCATTGGCATCGGTGCTATCTGGAAATTCCCTTATGTCACCGCTAATAACGGTGGAGGGGCATTTCTTCTGCTCTTTTTGGTTTTTAGTTTTACGTTAGGCCTTGCTGTTTTCATGGCAGAAACACTGCTGGGTAGCCACACACGTGAAGGCGTTGTAAAAGCGTTTCAGAAGCTGGCAGGTAAACACTGGCGCTGGGTGGGGCTAATGGGTATCGCTTGCGGCTGGTGTATCTACAGCTTTTATAGCGTGGTAGGTGGCTGGACTCTCGGCTATACCGTCTTATCTGCAAAAGGTGACTTACAAATTACCGATGCAGGCCAGTTGACCGATATCTTTACGCACTACATTAGCAACCCCTTCTGGCCTGTACTGACACACCTGATATTTGCAGGCTTAACCTGCTTCGTCGTGTTGGGCGGCGTGCAGCGTGGCGTAGAGAAATCCGTGCGGATTATGATGCCGTTGCTGTTTCTGATTATGATTGTGCTGATTGTGGTTGGGCTAACACTTCCCGGCTCAGAAGCTGGCTTGAAGATGTTTCTGTCTCCTGATTTTGAACACATCACCAGTAAGAGTGTTCTTGATGCCTTGGGCTTAGCCTTCTTCTCGCTCTCTGTTGGGTTAGGCGTACATACAACTTATGGTGCCTATCTACCCAATACAAAGGGCGTTTTACGCTCCAGTGTATGGGTTGTCTCGCTCTCTTGCATGGTATGTGTCTTGGCGGGGCTGATGATCTTCCCTGCCCTTGCCTCCGCAGGCCTAAGCGCGACAGAAGGGCCAGGGCTAACGTTTATGACTATGCCGGTCTTTTTCGCCAATTTGCCTGGGGGCTTTTTTCTGGCCCTGGCGTTCTTCCTTTTGTTGCTGGTTGCCGCACTCTCTTCCTCTATTTCTATGCTGGAACACATTGTTGCCTTCACGTGTAGCAACTGGGGTTGGTCACGACGCAATGCCAGCCTGATTATCACAGCGTCTATTATGCTTTCAGGGATACCGGCAGCGCTGTCGTTTGGCATCATGCAAGATGTGACGCTATTTGGTAAGACGTTCTTCGATTGTCTGGATTATCTGACATCAAATTTGATGATGCCTATTTTTGGTATTGCGATTTCGTTGTTGTTTGGCTGGTCGAAGCGTGCAAATGCCTTGTTACCGGAAGATCTCTCTCCGGGATGGCGAGTGACGATTTTGCTGGTTTGGCGGTACTTGGCACCGTTGTTTATTACGGTGATTTTAGTCCGAGGCGTGATTTAATTTTTTTGCTCTTCTGAGTCTTTGGAAGGGCTGCGCCAAGTGTTGGTGCCGAGTGCAATATGAATGCAATATTGCACTCGGCACCGCCTTTTATATCGAGCGATAATGCTATTTCTCGGTAATATCTAAACAGCTATTCTCTTCTTAACCCTGTCTCGCCCATTTCTCTTTGAGTGTGTAAATCCGATCTTAATGTCTTATATTCAGTGCTATTGCACTTTTAGATGTTAGTACTTGGTTCCAAAAGTTATAAAAATTGATTTTTATATAACGCTAATAACCCAACAGAGAGGACTACCATGCCTTACGTTAATATCAAGATTACCCGTGAAGGGGCTACCGCAGAGCAGAAGAAGGCGCTGATTGAAGGCGTGACCCAGTTGCTGGTTGATACATTGGGCAAAAATCCAAAAACAACCGTTGTCGTCATCGATGAAGTGGATCTGGATAACTGGGGTGTGGGTGGGATGCCCGTTAGTGAGTTTAGGAAGCAAAATTCTTAATATCCTCGCCCTAAACATCACCATTTCTCGATCTAAATCACACAGAAATAAAACAGCGTTTTATTTCTGTTGACTATCCCTTTCTTCGCCTTGAAACTAATCTTCGCCCTGCCGTGATATGCCTCGTTTAATCGAATATCACGGCATATGCGTTCTACATCATTACGCTGAGAATACGGACAATAGAGCAGCACCCACGCTAAAGCATGGGAGAGAACGCGTTCTTTTTACTAATTTGGCTGGGATACCGAATGAATACCAAGAAGATTGCCGTCATCGGCGAATGTATGATTGAACTGTCACAAAAAGGTGATGACCTGAGCCGTGGCTTTGGTGGCGATACGCTAAATACCGCTGTCTATATTGCACGACAAGTACGGCCTGAAACACTCAGCGTACATTATGTAACAGCGCTGGGTACGGACAGCTTTAGTCAGGAAATGCTGACCGCATGGCAGAGTGAAGGGATTAAAACTGACCTTATCCAGCGTATGGATGAGAAGCTTCCCGGCCTTTACGTCATTGAAACAGATGCAACTGGCGAACGTACCTTCTATTACTGGCGTAACGATGCCGCCGCACGCTACTGGCTACAGAGCCGTGAGGCAGAACAGATTTGCGCTCAACTGTCCCAATTTGACTATCTCTATTTGAGTGGGATTAGCCTCGCTATCCTAAATCAAGAGAGCCGAACCAAGCTAATGGCGCTGTTGCGTCAGTGCCGTGCCAACGGTGGCAAAGTGATCTTTGATAACAACTATCGCCCGCGGTTATGGGCCAATAAAGAAGAGACTCAGCGCGCCTACCACGAGATGCTTTCTTGCACCGATATCGCCTTCTTAACGCTGGATGACGAAGATATGCTGTGGGGCGAAAAACCGCTAGAAACAGTGATCACCAGAACCCAGGCATTAGGGGTGAAAGAGATTGTGATTAAGCGCGGGGCCGATGCCTGTATCGTTGTCACTGCCGAAGAACAACGAGAAGTGCCTGCGGTAAAGCTACCGAAAGAGAGCGTGGTCGATACGACGGCGGCAGGTGACTCTTTTAGTGCGGGTTATTTGGCGATTCGCCTTAGTGGGGGTGATGCCCTTGCGGCGGCGCAGCGTGGGCATTTAACGGCGAGTACCGTTATCCAGCATCGCGGGGCAATTATCCCTCTTTCCGCCATGCCTGACGCCTAACAACTTGTGCTTTCTCACTTCATATAAAAAATGAGTGAATACCTTATGGGGTATTCACTCATTCAGTGACTTTCTTTATTAAAAACTACACTTGCACAGAGGTCATCTGTGAGGTGTGGCCTTTTTTCTCTTTCTCTTTCACGACAGGTTGTACTGGCGTCTGGTTTTTCTCATCGGCCTTAACCTCTGGTACTACTTGCCCTTTCGCCTCTATTTTTTCATCTGGCGCAGCCGTCACGGGGGCATTAAGAGCCTTAGCGTCAGCCTCTTCCGCCTGCACTTCACTCTGTGTGCTAGCCGGTGTATCTGCCGCTGGCGTACTCTCTTTTGGTTCGGCGTTATCCACACTTGAATCAGGCGCTGCTGTACTTGGCAATGGTGCTAATTCAATATGCTTCGCAGGCTCTTCCGGTGCAATATCTCGCGGTGGTTGTGGCTTAACGATGTTCTGATAAATCTCAGCCAATGCCTCTGAACTCTTCTCTGACGACTCGCCATTTGGTTGGAACAGCACAATCACTGGCGCTAAAGAGATTTGATGGCGTAAAGATTGGTTTAGCGCATCTAACGTCAGCGTGGATAAGAAAGATTGGCGCAGTTTCTGATAGTTCTCTGGGGAGATATCTACCATGTTACTATCCTGAGAAAGTAAGTGCTGTTTCATCAAAATGGACGTATCCATCCGAGCATAAGTAGCAAACAGCCCCTCTAATTGCTTTTTCTTCTCAGCAATCAAAGCATCAAACTCCGCCTGAGTTAATCCATTTTCATCCAGCTTCGCCATCTCTTTGGCAACTTGCTCCATCGACGATTTAAGATGAGTTTCTGGAGTGTTTAGATGAATAGCGCACTGCGAACGTTGGAAATGCGCAATACAGCCGAAACCAAACTTAGAGGCGTTATTCTTTTTATTCGAGATAAGCTGCTGAAGGCGAACGAAGATGACTTCACGGGCTAAGTCATTTTGCCAATACATCTCCTGCGCTTTCACTTCTCGAATAGGTGTCCACGGTCGGTCCCAGATGAATGACAACGTAGGCTGTACTGCAGGCACACCAATTAAGTTCACAGATTTGGGCGGCAACGGAGACAGGCTAGGAATGGTCGAAGGTGTCTTACGTTTCCCTTCAAGCGTGCCAAAATTCTTATTAATTTGCTCAGTTAAGTTACGGCTGTCGATATTACCGACAACATATAACCGCATGATGTCTGGCGTATAAGATTGCTTATAGAAAGCAGCCAATGCTGCCGCATCAACATGACCTGCTGGCATTTGGGGATTGTGCCCCAACATAGCAGACCCTTTTAACCGGTAGCGCCACCAAGGATCAGCCATATTCGGCGGATAAGTCGCTATCGCGCTTTTAGACGCACCGACGGCTTTAATGGCTTCTTCGCTAATCGGTAATTTGCCTGATGCATCCGCTAACCACGTCATCGCATCTTTTAGTAGTTCTGGATTGTTGTTAGGTACGCTCAAGCTATAAATCGTGAAGCCATAGGAGTTAACGACGGGTGGTATTGATGATGTTTTCTTAATGACATGCTGCCAGACGCTTTTAAACTGTTCTGGTGCAAGTGATGCGCTATAGCGCAAAGCAATTTGAGGTAAAAGAACGGAAAACCCTTTTTGCTGCGGGCCTTCTGTTAATGAGCCAGTTTCAACAACCAGACGTAGCTCCGTTCGATCGCTTGGACGCTGCGGTGTCGCTAAAACCTGCCAAGTGAAACCATTATCAAGTTTACCCTCTTGCCAAGCAGGATCTGGCTGAAGTGCCTCTGCCTGTACCCCACTACTAGCGGCTACCAGCAGCAACCCTCCCATCGACATTTGAATTCTGGTGACTTGCATGTGTAAACCCCGACTACTCAAAAACGAAGCGCTGGCTCGATACACCTTACCGCCCCCGTTTAAAACCAACGTGCTCTCTATGGCGCAGCTGTATTTAAACCCGCATAAGAGAAAACACAAATTAAGATGTCATTTCACCTACAACTGAAGTGAGGATGAGAATATATATATTGTCGCACATTATGCAGATGAGCTCCTACTCACTGCAAGTGAGAGGAAGCCATAACGAGGAACCAGCGCCAAATAGTCTGTTACAGAACGTATCAAAAGCGAACAAATCACCTATTAATAACATTTTTATCAAAAAAACTGAGTGTTAGAAATAATGTGAATACTAATATTTAAATTTTTTTCTATCTAAATTAGGCCGAAAATGATGCATAAGCAATAAAACTTTATCCGATACCCTAGCCACGAAAGCGCGCTGGTTTATCTTTACTATAGGGAATATCAACGACGAATATTAGGCGAGCACTGTATGACCAAGCCCGCTGTTACGCTTCTGGGTTTGCCTTGTATCTGCCCCAGCTAAGGGAGACGCTAGCCTTTTGGTATGGGAACTAATGGCAGAAAAACTCAGCAATAGTATCCTTTTGATCGTAAATAAAAAATCTATCTGGCTTATCCTTCTCGTAGGGGATATCAACAACAAAGGTTAAAGCACGGCTAATCCCCCAAGCTTTATACCTTTTGCTAACATAGTAGTCGTTTGGTTCGCCTAACAAACCAATTATCTGAGAGGTGGTTTGGGTACATATAAGCTTGTCTTTCGATAAGCTCCATACCATACCTAAACGATTTTGCTTTTGCTGCCATTGCTCAGAATTGAACTGCTCTGTTCCGTATTGCTCCAATTCCTCAATAGGCGTATCACCGCATCCCGTTAAGGCGAATAAAATAAATAGGCAACTAAAGTAGCGCAAGTTTACCTCCTTGGGCTGCCCGTAAGCACATCATGGCAAGCTCACTGTTAGCCTTCTGAGTTTGCCCTATATCTGCCCCAATATAGTTGTTTCTCATATCCATTCGCTTTTCATTCGGTGGGTTTTCGGGGAAATCCTCATGGGCTTTTAGATACGTCATCGCATCGTAATACCCTAAATCCCTTGAGAGCATGGCAGCAAAGTAACAATGCCTGAACGCATCAGCCAAATCATTATGTCCATTAATACCAAAGATACGCCGAGTCTCCTTCCGAGCCTATTCCGCAGACGAATAGATAATAGGGAGAGCGTCAGGCTTATTAATAATAAAGAGTTTTTCTGAGGTTGAGCTATCTTGAAATTTTTCATACAGAGCCATCTATAAATCTCCTTTTATTGATGGCTATTGTGAAAGCTATAACAAGACGACGATAAGTAAATATCGTCATGCCCCCGTTAAGGGGCATCAGATTTTAGAACGAGACAGAACCCTGAACAAAGAAAGTACGAGGTTCGCCAACGTATTTACCAAAGTTATTGTCGTTAGATCGCGTGTAGTAGCGTTGGTCAAACAGGTTTTTGACACCAGCACCTAACGTTAGGTTTGATAGCTGAGGCCCGAAGTTATACTCCCCGCGCATATTCCATACTGCATAACCCGCAATATTACCGAACTGACCATCGGCACTTTCCTGCGTTGTGTACTCAGGCCCAGTACCTGGAGAATGTTGCTTGGATTGTGCATAGCCATCTAGGTTCCATACCCAATTACCTGTCGCATAGCGTGTGCCAACGGTATATACCTGACGGGAATAGAACGGCAAATCCTTACCGGAGAAATCCCCTTTATCAGTACTGGCTTTAGTATAGGTGTAAGAGGTATAGACGCTCATGCCGTCCAGCGCGTTACTCAACTCACTAAGATCATAGCTGAATGCTAGCTCAATACCTTGGTGCTTGGTGGCCCCCATATTGGTCCAGCCCACATCGTTGTTGATGTATTGCAGTTGGTTGTCAAAATCGATGTAAAACATGGTGGCTTCAGCTTTGATGACGGTGTCGTCAAAGCGCGTACCAAACTCATAGGTATGCGCTTTTTCTGCCGTAAGGCCAGGTGCAGGCTGGTTGCCATTACCGCCTCTGGTCAGTTGAAAGTATTGCATGCTACCAAATGAGGTATTCGCGTTGGCGAATACTTTCCAAGAATCAGACAGGTGATACATCAGGTTCAGTGACGGCAGCGGTTCGCTATAGTTTTTCTCACGCTTGATGTTGTTGAATGAGTCGTTGACATGAGTGCGGATACTTTCATACCGCAGGCCCGGTGTGATAGTCCAGTTGCCAACGTTGATCGCATCATCAATATACAGCGCATGGGCTGCCGTACCGCCTGAGGTGTGCTGGTAATAATTTGGCGTCTCTGGCGTAGAACCGATATTGGCTGGGTTATACCAATCAGAGCGAGATGCCTTTTCATCCATTGTTTCATTCAGATAGCGATAGCCAAGGGTAACTTCATGCGCCATATCCCAGAAACGAAACAGTTGAGAATAACTTGGCTCTATTGCCCAAGTTGAGTAATGGCGAGGATAGGACACCATACGCTTCATGCCGGCGTTTTTGCCGGAGCCTTCTGATTCAATATTGCTGCCACGATAACTGTCCGTAAAGTAGGTGAGTACTTCGAACTGTTTGTCATCTTCCTGATGCTTGTATTTGAATGACATATCCTTGCGGCGGCCCTCAAACTGATCCCAAGGGCGGGTGGTTTGGAATGGGTTTTTCGCATATTGCGCACTACTCAGACCGCCGGGCATACCAGACTTGGCATCGTAATAGTGAAAGTTGGCCAGTAGTTCATCATTAGGCGTCAATGTATAGCGCGTTTTCAGCATGAAATCATCGATGTCGGTGTTGTCGTTGTGGTCTCGATAACCTTGACCATGCAGGCCAGAGTAAAGTAGCTCAGCGCCGAAACCGTTATCTGACGTACCGCCTAATGACGCGTTAGTCAGTGTTTTTAGGCCGCCGTGGCTGGCGCCTTGAGTTTGTACACCTACTGTTCCGCCTAACTCTTTAGGAATATCTTTGCTGACAAAGTTGATCACCCCACCAACGTTTTGCGGCCCGTAACGTACTGCACCTCCGCCGCGTACAACATCAACCGATTGGAGGTTGCCGATTGACAGCGGTGCCATCGAAAGCTGAGGTTGACCATAGGGTGCAACGGCTAGCGGTACGCCATCCATCAAGATAGTAGAGCGTGGCGACAGACGAGACGTTAGCCCACGGACGCCAACGTTTAATGAGATATCGCTACCACCAGTACCGTTGCTGTCACGCACTTGAACACCGGGTACACCGCGTAGGGTATCGGCGATGGTCTGGTTGCCTTGTTCGTGCATCTGTTGTTCGGTAACGATGGAGCGTGCACCGGGGTGATTGAGTAACACCGAACTGGTATCTGGGTTATCCAGCCAGTTGCCAACGACGGTAATCGTATCCTCAGAGGTGTCATTTTGAGAGGTTTTATCGGCAGAAAAAGCAGGTAATGCTAGAGCAATGGATGCTACCAGCAGAGAAAGGCGAAAACGAATCGACATAATGATGGCAAGCCAGAATGTATTTCAGGAATAACAATAATAATCATTATTATTTCCGAGTAAATAAATTTATTGCTAATATAGATCAGGATGTGATCGGGGCCATATCTAGTCGAAAACTCGACTGATAGGCCCTAAGAGAGCGTTATTGTGCCGTTATCCAAAATACGCCGCTATAGTCTAGTGCGGTAAATTTTTGGTGTGCCATTTCAATATCTGCTTGTGGATCAATATCCTTAAACAGGTCTGGGTGCAGGAATTTAGCGATGGCCTCAACAGCAATAAAGTTAAATGGTGTGTCATAGAATTGGTGATAAATTGCCATAACGCGCTTTTCTTTCACCGCAGTGAGTACATTTAGACCTGTACGATTCATTAGTGGTGTTAGTTTTTTCTGTGCTGTTGCCACGTCAGTCGCATAACCTAGTGGTACAGCCTGCGTACCTTTATGCCCACGGCCCCAGTCTGCGCCAGTCATCAGATAGAAATCTGGGTTGCTGACTATCATCTGCTCGACGTTAATTTCACCGCCCATTTCAGGGAACAGGCTGCTACCAATATTATTACCGCCAGCGGCATCAATAAACTGCCCAAAGCTACCCTTGCCGAAAGTGTTACAGCAACGTTCGCCTTTCATACCTGCACTGCGTTCGATAAATACGCTGGGGCGCTGCTCTGGCTTCAGCGTGGCGACGCGTTGGCGCACGAGGTTGAGGCGCTGTTGGTAAAACTGGATAAAGGCATCGGCGTTTGGTTGTTCGTCAAACACTTGCCCTAGCAGGCGCATACTGGCGACGGTGTTGGTGAGTGGTTGTTGGCGAAAGTCGATAAAGAGTATCGGAATCCCGATTTTTTCCAGATTCGCCAGTACACCGCTGGTTTTCAATTTGGCCATCAGGCCGATATCGAAAACAATCAGGTCCGGTTTCATGACCACTGCATTTTCCACACTAAAATCATTAACATAAGGGTTACTAAATGTGGGGATCTTGCTAATTTGCGGAAATTTTTTCTCATACGCGGCGAGAAGATCCGGCGCTTTCACCTTGAGTGAGCTATCCCAAGCGATAATGTTTTTCAGTGGCTCCTGTGGATGGAGGATATTCAGTGCTAGCAGCGCACGAGCATCCGCGAGCATCACTCTCTTTGCTGGCTGCGGCAAGGTCACCTGACGGCCAGCAATGTCAGTCACTGTAATAGGTGCGGCTTGAGCAATGCCAGTCAGCAAGAGTAAACCGATGGCAAACAACGAGGATATTTTTCTAATGTGAATAGCAGGTCTAATGCAAACAACAGGCATGAGAATCCTTGGAAAGTAGGGTAAAGCGTAAAGATGATAATGATAATCCATCTCTTTTTTATTTGCTTGTTTAAGCAAGAGTGTGCAGAGAAACTCTATACACATTACTATACAAAAATAGGTATGGATTCAGGTAGGCCTTAAAAGACGTTAGGGTAATGGGATTGGGTTTTGATGTTTGATTTTAAAGGATTAAGTAGACCTTTGGGGAGTTTAAAAGGAGTGAATTGGCGATCACAGGAGTCGTATCTAATGGTTAACTTGTTGATTTAATATTGATGTTTTGTGTTAGATAAATGAGAGCCCCCATAAGCCCCCAAAATGGTTTTCCTTACAGGGTTTGGGACATCCAGAGCTACTTTTTAGGATCTCTTTTCCACTGTAGCAAACCGGCAATATCCTTCTCACCTTCAGCTTCTTGTAAGCGTCGTTGTTGCTCGGCAAACTGACTATATTCCGCCTGCGCTTTTTCATCAGCCAGTTTCTTGCTGACTTTACCAGTGCCTTGCAGAACCTCGCGGTCGTTGAATTGCAGGAGCTGGTCCAGCTTATCCTGCCAGTCTCGCAAAAATACCTGACGGCGACGACAGGCCTGATCCTCGGCAAAATCCAGCCACATATTAACCACGCGATTAAGTTCACTGACCTCATCCTGAGTGAGATAGTTTTTTGCCACCGTCACATCCCCCTTACGTACCTCTTCACCTTTATAACTGGTCAGCCCCATATGCGACTGGCTGGCATCCGCACGCTGATGGATGAGTTCAGCAGCGGTATGGCCGGTACAGGCAAAATGCAACTTTTTCTGAATAGTTTGAAAAAACTGTGTGGTTTCTTTTAGCGACGGTTGAGAGTCAGCAGCTAACGCAAAAATCTCCCGCACCCGTAAATAAACCCGCCGCTCGCTGGCCCGAATATCGCGGATGCGCTCGAGTATCTCATCAAAGTAATCAGGTACAGCCGATGTGCCAACAGGCGGATTTTTCAGCCGCTCATCGTCCATCACAAAACCTTTGATCAGGTATTCCTGAAGCGTCTGGGTGGCCCAATGCCGGAATTGCGTGCCGCGAGGCGAGAATGACGGGCAGGCTGTAGTGAAGCATATTGCGACTTACCTGACGATTACCTTCCTGTTGAACTTGTAAGTAAGACTTACAGGTTGCATTTTGTTCAAGTTCACCTTCTTCGTAGATCGCTTTGATGTGTTGTGTAATAGCCTGGGGAGTAACCTGATAAAGATTCGCAATGGTCGCCTGGGGCAACCAGAGTGTTTCCTGCTCAAAGCGGCATTCAACACGTACCTCACCGTCATCGCTGGCAAACATAACAAATTCGCCTGTCGGGGATGGGAATAAGTGTTTATCTGTCATGCCGCCTCCACTTTAATCTGACTAACAATGCTGTACTAGAAATCCGTAGTGAGGCTCATTACGCGTATAGCGTTTATTTTTCTGGCTTCACTACGTTTTTCACATGCGTAGGCCTGTGAGACATCAGGGTATACGCCAATGGAAAGCATCTTTTCTTTACTGGCAAAGCGGTATTTCATTCGCCAGTATTTGGAACCATTCGCGTTAATCAGCAGATACATGCCGCCGCCATCAGTCAGCTTATAGGGCTTATCTTTTGGCTTCGCGGTTTTCACTTTAACATCGGTTAGGGCCATTACATCCTCCGGCTATTTGATGAATCCATCCTCCAGAGGCTTTCTGCCAATGACTGACTTGATGCCGATTACCTTCAGACGACAATGGTGGAGTTATTTTTCTATTTTAATCAGGTATTAAAGGGGGTTTATAGACTTCGAAGGAGTTAAAGAGAACTAAATTGGCGGGATCACAGGAGTCGAACTAGATACCTAACCAATTGATTAGATAGTTATATTTTTTATTTGATAAATGAGTAACCCCCATAAGCACCCCCAAATGGTTTTGCGTGTGGAGATTAGGGGTATTACGCGCTGTTTTTTAGCCTCCATTGTCACTTGATCAATGAAGGCAAGAAATGTAAGTAAACTTAGTCATCTGACTCTTCAACGCTAAAAGCGTGAAGAGTTCTAAGCGTATTTTCAGTGCACCATGCAAGATCTTCTTTGCTCAATATTTCATCAAAAATGGCTTCACTAAAGGGTATCATGAGTAAAAAAGAAGCTTTTTTACCTTCAGTAGGTACTATCGGTTTACCACTGCTCACCCAATGCGCTTCAAGTCGGACATTCAGATTTTGCCATTCCACTCCTTTACGAAGTCTATCTTTTTTAAGTGAATAGAAAAAAGCTGATTTACCGTTTGGCGTCGGATGGTTATCCATTAACATCAGAAGAAGCGGGATTCCCCAGTCTGGCATATAGCTATAATGCCAGATCCCAAAACTATCAGCGATCCTGACCAAACGAATGAATGACTTTTGATCAAGCTTCCCTTCTCCTCCACGTAAATACCTACAAACTATCCACGCCTTGCAGAGGTGATCAAATTGCATGAATCGATTTCGGCGAGATGCAGCAATTTCTGTTGATGCTGTTCTGTCATTCCCGGAAAGGCCACCGAAACGTTGAGATGTAGATCCGAGAGGGCAAAACTCGCCGTTATTAGGCGGAGATGAATGAGAGAATCTGGGGCTATAGTCAGGATTAGGAGTGACTAAGCCACTATCATGAACTGTTTGCTCACAGGCGATACAGCGTAAGGAAGGGTACTTGTCTCGTGAAATACCTTTCACCCTTTGTGCAAATTCTTCAATACGGATTTCAACCCAAGAACCCCTGTCCAGAATTTCAGCTTTATCCATAATGTAATGTCTTCATGTCGTTGATATAACCGTAGGGATAAGAATTGCAGGTTAAAAAAGAAGCAGCAAGAAATTTTGCCTATCTATACAGTTGTATACTTTCTGCCCGTGACATCAACTAACACTTACTTTTGAACGCTTGTAAAAGCAAACACGCCTGCCAGAGTTGCAGGCGCATAATGCGATGAATAAAAAAGATGGGAATTTCAGAGGTAAAAATCAGAAACGAAGCTCGAAGAAGTTAAGTATTGATTAATCCGGTAGCTCGCCTGGCTCGGAGAATATCAGTCGCGGTCAGGAATGGCGTCTGCTCCTGCCATGTAAATCCTTTGCAGTCAATGCGTACCAGTTCATAACGTTCCACGAGGAAATTAACCGCATCGACAAGCGTTATTCCCGCCTCGATATGTTCCTCAATGGCCGCGTTATCATGGAATGGTGTGTCGTTGAGTGTGAGGCCGTAATGGTGCTCCAACAGATACGTTAAAAGTTGCTGCCAGACCTGCATGGGCGACAGGCGTGACGAAACCGGCACCGTGGCTGGTACAGATGAAATTTGCATGAGTTGGGTCCTAATAAAAGAAGAGAGAAGGTGTTACAGAGTTGGATAAATAGAAATGTAAACGTAACCGCAGCTACCATAGGTATCAGCTATACAGATTAAACTCGCAAGTTGAATGTTTACCTGACGTTGCTGATGTGGATTTAGTTCGCCAGCACGCAGCATATCTTCCAGTTGTTCTACGAACAGCGGGAAAGCCAGATCTAATTTCTTCAGGTATATCGGGCTAAAGCTCCCTGTAAAACCAGCCCTGTCAGCCAGGTAATGCAGCCGGTTGCCCTCCTGAACTAATCTTGCGCCAAATCGAGGGGGGGGATATCGCTTTGTAGCCCCCATTCATGAGGTGGTGTGAATGGCATGAAAACCTCCGCTTAAAGCAACCCCTGCTCAGCAAAAGAAACCACTTCATTCCCAACAACCAAATGATCCAGCACTCGCACTTCTACCAGTGCTAACGCTTTCACTATCCGCTGAGTGATGTGTTTATCCTGCTGACTGATTTCTGTCGTACCTGAAGGATGGTTATGGGCTAGAATGACCGCCGCGGCGTTGTGCTTCAGAGCCAATTTAACCACTTCGCGGGGATGCACTTCGGTATGGCTGAGCGTGCCGGTAAACAGTGTTTCACGCTCCAGCAGACGATGCTGGTTATCCAGATACAGGACGATAAAGATTTCTCGCTCAAGACCCGCCAGCTGTAGCTGCAGCCAGATTTTAGTGAAGCTGGTTGAGGTAAATGACTCTCCCGGCTGGCGCTGATATTTCTCCAGTAGACGCAGGGCTCGACGGATAATGCGTTGTTCGTTAACCGGAAATACGGAGGATAGAGTTATTTCGGACATCACGGTTCCTTAAAACAAAATGCCCCGCCGGTTTATTGGCAGGGCATGGAGGATAATAAAAAGGCTCATGAGGCAAGCTGCAGCATATTCTCAGCCATCACCCACAGAGCGCGGTTAAGCTTCACATCACCGTCGATACCTTTTACAGCACGGGTATGGGCACGTTTGCCTTTAGTCGTTCGTCCAGACAGACCGCCTTTAATCAGGTTTTCCTGAATGCGCTGATAAGTGGTCCACAGGTCATTACTTTCATCCTGCCAGCGGCGCGGGGATAGGATTTGCAATTCCGTCACCGGTTGATGCTCTTCACCAAAGCGATAAGTTAATGCCGCTTTTGCCATCGCCTGCTGAGCAGGTGGCGGTAACATCAGCGACTGCATGGCATCGCGTTTCTCTTCTACGCGATCAAAAATCCCTAGCACTTCGTAAGCTCCTTCAATGACTTTCTCCACCACGTTGCCTTTGTGTGGCACACGTACCTCTCCAAAACTCTCACCGCAAATTAGTCCATTCTGGCAAACCGATCTGAATAACCCCGGTAGCATCTGGTATGAGCTGGAGCCGTCGTGGCTATTAAGCAGTATAATTTCCGGTACTTGTTTGCCAGTACGACGCAGACGTAGCATGTGCTTCGTATGTTCGCGTTTGCTCTGGTCTCGGACTCTAGTCTGGCACGCAAAGAATGGCTGAAAGCCTTCACGTTGCAGGTTATCAAGCAGGGTTATAGTCGGAATGTATGTGTAGCGATCGCTGCGGGATTCATGCTTTTCTTCGCTGAATACACTCGGCACATAATGCGCCAGTTCATCGCGGGTTAGCGGGCGGTCGCGTCGAACGAGATTGACCGCACCGAAGCGAGATGCTAATCGGGTCATGATAGTGCTCCATATAAAAAATAAGTAAGAGAGTTCATATTTGTTATATAGAGCTAAGTTTCTTTCTAAATGATATCAGCGCTGCTCGTCATAAAATTTTTCGCATATGAGTTTTTCAAGAACCTGACTAATCTTCATGTTATATTTTTGGGCTAAGAAATCCAGCTGTAATTTTGACTCATCGCTAACAAACGTATTAATCGCTTTCTTCCCTTTTCGGCCCTGCCTGACTTTCTTTTGATTCCATGCCTTATTAATTTGAATCAGGAAAAGCTTTTTTCTCTCAAAAGTAGTTTCCCATAAATCGTACATAGCAAAAATGGCGTGATATAACTCCTCATTACTACCTGGCTGGCTAACAGTTACGGAATAAAAATTATTCGGTTCAGTAAGGCTGAATGCATCTGATACATTAGCCCTATCATTTTCTGATGTTTTTTGTTGAAATTGAATAATGTAACTATAAGCCCAGCGGCACATATCAGCATTCTTCTGATCCAACCATTTAAAGGGTTGTTCAGACATAAACTTTAACTTCCATTCGTTATATGCTGTTTGTAGCATACGAATTTTTCCATCAAAATTAGCTTCCACCTGAGTATCAAAGAAAAATAAAATAGAATCATAACGACTAAAATGGCAGAACCGTGAATGGTTATTTACATAAAACTCATGTGTCAAAACACCATTATTAACAGCGTTCTGGATTTTAAGCGAAAACCCATTAATATTACTCAGCAGATAGTACTTTCCCCATAACCAGTAAGTTGCTCTGGGATCAGATTTTAACCAGTCAAAGTGCAATTCGGGAAGAATGCTATCTGCTATTCGACCTTTCAGAAATTCGATATCTATTCTCTCATCTACATTACCCCTCTGATTTTTATGCAAATCAGAATTTATATATTGCCTCACCAATTTCAGATTTGCACTGATAATACCCGACGATGAATAGAGAGATGTGTCAATTCCTCTTCCTCTGAGAAAATTAATGACAAACATTGCTACTCTTTCATTTGGTATATCAATCAAATTTTCATAATTAAGAGCCAAAACCTATACCCCATCACAGTTATTTTCCTCATAATTGCATAATAAAACCATGTTAAAAATGATTCCAATCACGTTTATTTCACGTATTGATACCATAGATAACTCCGTAGTTTTATCGTGTGATTCGAATGGTTATACCGAATGGCATTAAAATTCAATTTAAATAAAAATCAATTGGTTATGAAAACAAATAAAGCCACACACTGGAATATAGTATCTATCCAATATTCACTGGTTGACTTAAAGGCGTAACTTGAGAGTATAAAAGATGACTTTAAGAAGTAGGCCCTGGAGCCAAAGGCCCTTGTCTGCAAGGTTTTTAACCGATTGATGGTTCAGGTGCATTGATTCTTTACTGCCGGATACTAATTATATGTTTATTGTTGTTCTCTACAGTATGAACAGAATCTTTCAGATATCGGGTATACAGAGATTCATTGGGAAGTGGGTATAGGGCCGATTAGAGAGAGTGTAAAGCAACCAGCAGAGGCTAAGGCCAGTAATGGAGTGAGACAGTGTTTTCTTTGATCGTCCTGTACCTGCATTAAAAGTTACTGAGGCTCTCATGGGTATATCAGCCACAACATGAGGTCCTGAAAATGAAACTTAAAGAATGTAACAGCGAGAAGAATGCTTACCATATGCAGCGTCTGGAAGCGCTGACAGCCTTCGTGATGAATGAGCATGCCCGTGTATTAGCCTTCGGGCTGGATTTAAGCCTGCCGCAGCACAACCAACACAAGGGTTACGAATCTGCCGTGATAACCCGTTTTATTGCCTCACTGAAAGCTCAGATTACCGCTTATCTGAAAAGGCGTAGCAGACAAGGTAAACGAATATACCCTTGCCCGGTGTATTACGCGTGGGCCAGAGAGTTCGGTGAGATGAACAGCAATAAGCATTATCACTTGGTGCTCCTGGTTAACCGCGAGGTGTTCAGTTGCATAATGCTTAAACTGGGGTTTAAGGGGACCGGAAGAGGGTTATTGCTAACGATGGCAGCTAAAGCGTGGTGTCACGCGCTGAAACTGAAGGGTAAAGCGAAGGAGAGCGTAAGTTATCATCTGGCAGGCATATTTGAGCTGAACCGTAGAGAGGGAACCAACAGTCTTGATTATGAGAATTACCTGAATCGGATCTGCTATCTCGCCAAAAAACGTTCCAAAGAAAATGAGGACGGCGAGCGTAACTTTGGCTGCAGTCAGTTTAAGACCAAAGCGAAAAGTTATTTATTACCGGAGAAGTGATTGTAATGACGGAGCACGCAACATTAACTTAAATCAACAGGTTATCGCTGTGGCTCCTGTCTTTTACCTACTCAAAGACAGAAGGAAAATCGTCATGAACAATCTACTGACTCCCGAGACCGACCTGATGAACGATAAGCTGGTGGACATGGTATTCATCACCACATTCACGGGCTTAACCGATAAGTGGTTCTACAAGCTGATTAAGGACGGGATGTTCCCCAGACCTATCAAGTTTGGTCGCAGTTCCCGTTGGCGCGAAAGTGATGTCAGGCGCTGGCTGATGAAGCGCATAGAAGAATCCCGCCAGTAACGCCCCTGAGCCCTTCTCTGCACGCCTTCCCCGTCCAGCACAAGTACGATGCCAGCAAACGCCTGGCAGAGCTGTTGCTGCGCATTATCCGGTGAGGAACGCTGTTGTGATGAAATGAATGGCTTCTCAGCAGGGTTAAACATAATTAACTGGGGGGAAGTGTCGGATTATTTACTGACACACTCTCCCCCAGACTAACTACAGGTAAATTTAATTATTAAAGGTCCAGCTACCGGAATTGGTCACAATATTGGCTTCGATAATACGGTCACATTTCATATATTTGAACGTAGCCACCTCACCGAATTTATATTTGGCAGGCAGGGTTCTGTTACCGGCGCTCTCCATTTTACAGTTCCCTCTGTTAACTCTAATGGATTTCAGTACCACGTTGTCATCAGTGATTGTGAGCTGAATAACGCCATATTTAGTATTCCAGCCTTCATTGCTGACAGAGCTGCCAAACTGTACTTTAAACGGTGGTGTCGTCGATTGCTGTACCTGCTGTTGCTGAGAGGGTGTAGGTTTATTAGTCTGCTGGCTACCGATGCCATTAATACCATTCTGGAGGAGGCTCCTGGAAATTTTAATGGTACCCGGTGTGCAGGATACGGTGCTGGTTTCCTGCCCCAGTGAATTCATGACCGTGTAATAAGCATCGCCTGTACCGTCATATTCCGAATAATTGAGCGCAACAGCACCCTCAATATCTTCGCTTTCTCCGCGCAATGTGAAAGATGCGGTCCCTGCGCCTGGATTAGCAACCACAGTCTGTTTCGCTTCGCCGGAAGGTATATCCAGTTTAACAACAGAACCGCTCTCTTCGGAGTCGCCGCCAGGCTTTTCAAAACTGATATAAACAGTATTGCTGGCATGGCTGAGCATCATTTTCTCGCCATTATCAAGCATGCATTGCAAGTCGTAGCCTCCGTCTGCATGAGCAGACTGGGCAGCAAATAACGATATTAACAATGCAGGAACAATTAGTGGTTTCATTAAATGTTTCCTTATCCAAAAAAATGCTCCCAGGCGTTACCCGCCCACTCAATAACCTTATCTTTCCCCTTACGGGCCAACTCTTTGACGGGACCAGGTAACGGAATAGAATCGATAACCTCGTCAAGTATTCCGGAGAGCACGCTGGCAAAGCCGCCTTTCGCTTCCGTCTTTACGTCATCAGTTTTGTACTCTTCCTTAAACTGCGAGGCGGTGCTGCTTTTAGCCCGATCGGGCAACGCGCGGATCATCGTTTCGACCAGACGAAGGATGTTGTAGCCCTCATCGGCGGAAATGGGGATGACCGGATAGTGCGTAAAGCCAAATCGTTCAGTAATGTAGGCTTCTTTCTTTTCGATGTTGATGCGCTGTGCCGGGGATGGCTGATGCAGGTGTGTATCCCACTCACGGAAGGGCTCGATTTTATCCACCTGGTTGAGGACGAACAAAACGCGCTCACCACCACCTGCAGGCAGCAGGACATTGTTGTAGAAATGCTCATCTGCAGAAAAAGCTCGATCATCGCCTTTTATCACCCAGAGGATGAGATCCAGTGAGGGAAGCAAAGTACGGTAAAGATCTTCGTACTCTTTATCCCGTAAAGCATTCTCACCGACACCAGGAATATCAATGATCTTCAGCGAACGTTTGCCGAAGCGTATGCGCAATTCCTGGGCCTCACGCGTACAGGCTTCAACGTCACTAACCGCACACACTTCGCCCTGGAATAGCGCATTACAAACGCTTGATTTACCTGCACCGGTCTTTCCCATAACACCAATAACAGGTTCATAGTCGATAGCTTCGCTGATTTTGTTAACCAGGCTTTCCCGCAGCGACTGAGGGAAAACATCGAGAATATCCCTGATGTCAGGTATAAGCGGCGGGCTGTCGGCTTTTATCCCATTGCTCTCATTAAACATATTGCCCCATATTCCTGAAATCCCCCCTTCTCTTCTGGTGATGCCATTAGCATCAGTAATCATCCGGCCTTCGCCCTTTACCGGGTCATCCATAAAGGTCTCCTTGCTTATGTTGAAATGAACGTTGCCAGTTACTCTCTGAAGGTGTGAATAACGTCGCTGATGAAACGAAAGTGAGGAAGAGCCGAAATAAACTCCTCACTGGCGGTGAGTGCATCAAGTTCAGGCTTTCTGCGAAAAGAGGTGTCAAGAACAGTTACAGCGTTAACGTCTTCCATCCGAAACACCTGTAGCTTTCTCGCCCGAGTAGCTACAAGAAACCAGTTTCTGGACTGGAAGATCAGGCGGCGAGGAGCCACTGCGTCGTAGCTCTTACCATTGACTAATAGCGTAACGGCTCGGTAGTCACGGATCGCTTCGGCCAGCTCGAGAAAGCAGGTGGTTTGGGTGATTGGCGATGGCAGCCCTCCATGCCCGATAAGACATGGAGAGCCACCAGAACTGCTGGTAATCAGTCGGATTAGTCTGCGGTTCTGAGCCGGAATTATCCCCGAAATCCCAGAGTTGAGGATAAACGCAAAGGTATTGGGTAAGTGCTCTCGACCGGCTCGCCGGATAAGTCGATAGCTGCCACTGGCATGTTCAAGATCCAGATGGATTAGACGCTGCTGAAAATCCCGCTGTAGTGTGCGCTCTGAGACACCAAACTCATTTGCCAGCGCTTTTAGCTCCAAGGATTGGCCAGCCAGTAACCGGCTGATAATGACCGATAACCTGACGGACAGGCGGTCATAATGATCATGTTGTGTTTTCATGGTGAGAACAGTCCTGAACTCCCAAAATAACCAGATATTGATATGGGAGATTATGACGTACTGGTTCGACACGTTATGTCGTACCAAAGAGAGGTGGATTGAAAAAATGGCTAAGAAATTAAAAATCAATAATTAATTGAAATTTAAGGAAATAATGTATTATAGAGGAAGTGTGCGACCGCGCAGACGACACAACCTGTCGTATTACGTATTGTCGAATGGTAGATACATGCCATCAGCTGAAATAATTTAGTTGTGAAAATATTTATAAATCAATGGATGTATATGCTTTGATTATGTTGGTCAGATAACCTGAAAATAACAAAAAAGTTTGTCAGCAATGTGCAGGCTGGATCTATGCCGTTAACATCATTTCTTGCCATTATGAACTCACCCGTACATGGCTTAGATGACAATGTAGAATGTTATACAGGTATAATTACCCAAACTAATTAGCGGCCAACTTTCTGTGAACTTAGGAGTGATAATGAATCGAGCCCAGGCCCAACAGTTGCTGCAAACTTCTTTAGCCAATCCCACAGCCGATTTTCGTGATGGCCAATGGGAAGCCATTGATGCCCTCGTCAATCATCGGCAGAAATTGTTGGTCGTTCAGCGCACTGGCTGGGGAAAAAGCTCAGTTTATTTTATCAGCACAAAAATCTTCCGCGATCGACACATGGGGCCAACAATTATTGTTTCTCCATTATTGGCTCTGATGCGTAACCAAGTTGATGCGGCTGGTCGGTTAGGCCTTAAAGCTGTTCGCTGGGATTCAACAAATAGAGAAGAGCAGCCAGATATTCTTAGAAGGCTGCAACGTAATGAAATTGATGTAGTTTTTATCCATCCAAAACAGTTTTCAAATCAAGAATTTCTTGATGATGTACTTGCACCAATCTCCGATAGATTAGGACTAATGGTTATTGATGAAGCACACTGTATTTCCGACTGGGGACATGATTTTATCCCCGAGTATCGACTTATTGCCAACATTTTACGTGGGTTACCAGCTAACACAGGTGTGCTTGGCACGACTGCCACTGCTAATAATCGGGTTATTGAAGACATCCAGTCTCAGCTTGGCGAAATCCAAATCCACCGTGGCCCACTGATTCGCGAGAGCCTCGCCCTCCAAACTTTGTTACTCCCCGATCAAGCCTCTAGATTAGCCTGGCTGGCCCAAGTTATTCCAACTTTGCCGGGGACAGGGATTATATATGCATTAACAGTACGTGACGCAGAGCAGGTGGCGCAATGGTTGACTAATAGCGGCATAATTGCCATGGCTTACCATGGGAGTGTTGTGGCCGAAGGTTTTGAGGACAGTAATTCTTACCGCCTGCATTTAGAGGAACTGTTACTTACAAACCAACTTAAGGTTCTGGTAGCAACCACAGCCCTAGGCATGGGGTATGATAAGCCCGATTTAAGCTTTGTTATTCATTACCAAGCCCCCGGTTCCATTGTTGCTTACTATCAGCAGGTAGGCCGTGCAGGTCGTGGCATTGACCATGCCATAGGTGTGCTTATGTCAGGCATGGAAGATAACGCTATACATGAGTTTTTTAGAGAATCAGCGTTCCCGTCAGAGGCTCAGGTTATCCAAATTTTAGAGGCACTGGAAAACAATGATGGATTGTCACTCAATCGTATCGAAGAGCAAACCAATCTACGCCGAAAACAGATAGAGAAAGTACTCGACTTGCTGAGTATGGAAAATCCAGCCCCCATCATCAAGAATGAAAGAAATTGGTTTAGAACAGCAGTACACTATCAAATGGATCATGCTCGCATCGCTCACTTAACAGGGCAACGTGTTCGGGAATGGCAAGAGGTTAATTCCTATATAGCTGATATGGGATGTAAAATGACCTACCTACGCCGTTCTCTTGATGATCTCGACCCCGCTCGTTGTGGCAAATGTGCTTCCTGTATCGGTCAAAATCTCATTAACCAAATCCTTGATCCGGCTATAGTGCATCGTGCAAGTACTTTCCTCAAACATGCAGAAATGATTATTACGCCAAAAGCGCAGGTCGCGGCCAATGCTTTTGTAGAATATGGTTTTAGAGGCAACTTACCAATGCGCCTTAGAGCACAGGAAGGGCGAGTATTGTCTCGCTGGGGAGATGCTGGCTGGGGGCAGACGGTTGCCGATAATAAACATGCAGGCTACTTTAGTGAAGAGTTAGTGGAAGCTATGGTCGAGATGATTCAACAGCGTTGGCATCCTAATCCAGCACCACAATGGGTATGCTGTGTCCCATCACGTGCTCACCCTCAACTGGTACCGGATTATGCGCGCCGTCTGGCTGCACGTTTGGGATTGCCATTTGTGGATGTGGTCAGCAAAGTTAGAAATAACCAGCCGCAAAAAGGCCAACAAAATCGTTTTCACCAATGTCGAAATCTGGATGGTGCTTTTGCGATTAATCAGCCCTTAGACAATTCGCCAGTTTTAATTGTAGATGATATTGTTGACTCAGGCTGGACACTGACTGTCATTGCAGCACTCTTACAGCAAGCAGGCAGTGGTATGGTATACCCCGTAGCACTTGCTTCATCTTCGGTAAAAGACTCATGAATGTATCAGGTTTATTGTCAAAAACAGCCCAAGCGACCTTACTACTTACTTGCTATTTTTCTAAAGCAAATAGTGAAAATGCGAAACCACTTACTAATGCGGAGTGGGGACGGTTTGCGTTGTGGCTGAAAGAAAAATCGACGACGCCCGCGGATTTGTTGGGAGCGGACCCAAAGACCTTACTTCATGGCTGGTATGATGTCCGTATCAGTACAGAGCGAATCATAGAACTACTAAATCGTGGGCATAGTCTCGCACTCGCCATGGAGAAATGGCAACGGGCAGGCCTTTGGGTAGTGACCCGCTCTGATCCGGAATATCCATGGAGATTAAAACAACGACTCAAAACAGACTCGCCCCCCGTTTTATTCGGCTGTGGTAATAAAGCTTTGTTAAATTCTGGTGGTTTGGCGGTTGTTGGTTCTCGCAATTCGAATGATGCAGACCTCAATTTTACCGATGAAGTGGGGATTAAAGCGGCGGAAGAAAATGTAGCTATAGTGTCTGGTGCCGCTCGTGGAGTAGATGAAACAGCAATGCTGGGGGCAATTAGGCAAGGTGGGATTGTAATCGGGGTTATGGCGGATAGCCTGCTAAAAGCAGCCACCAGTGCCAAATGGCGCAAAGGGCTTATGAATAACCACGTAGTGCTGGTATCACCTTTCTACCCTGAAGCCGGTTTTTATGCTGGAAATGCCATGGCTCGCAATAAATATATCTATTGCCTAGCGGACAGTGCTTTGGTTATTCATTCTGGTCGCAAGGGGGGAACAATTAGTGGGGCAGAGGAAAATCTTAAGAAAGGATGGGTGCCACTATGGGTCAACCCAACAACCGACATAGATTCAGCTAATGCTGACTTAGTGAGCAAAGGGGGACATTGGTTACCAAGTGATAGTAATGACCTATCAATCGAGAATTTGCTAAAAAATAATGACAGATCACCAATGCAGTTAAAAGCAGAGCCCCAAGATCTTTTTTCAGAGTTGTCGCATCCAGAATTAACTATTGGATCTGCAGAAAAATCTTCAACTCAACCTCTCGAAAAAGGACGGATTGCCACTATTAATGAAGGAACTCCCAATCTAATAACTACGGAAAAAAATTAAAGGAAAAAGAGTCAGATGTAAATCCTGTAGACTTTTATCGGCTATTCAGGACAGAATTACAGCGGTTGGCCGAATCACCAATAACAGTAGATAGATTGACAGAGGTCACTGGGTTGAATAAATCGCAAGTGCTTGATTGGTTGAAACGTGCTGAACAAGATGGTTTGTTAAAAAAAATAAACCGTCCTACAAGATATCAATTAAATGAGTAGTAATAGGCTCTAATGAATCAACTATAACCGGTTTGGCCTTAATGAGTTTTAGTTAAGCTTGGATATATAAAAATTTAGAGTTGACATACTGGTATACAATTACATTAGTATTGAGCTAATGTAATTGATCCTGATTTATATATTATCTATCAGGATTGAATAATTTTAAATAGTTTATATTCTATGTTTTTCTTTCAAGTGCAACCCCTAGATCCGCTGCCATTTTTTGGATTAACCTCCAATCTAGCGGCCATTCTTTTTCTAAAGTAGATCTCCGTCTTTTAATTACCCAGTAAACAAAAATAACAACGCTTTGTTCAAAGAAACTACTCTCTTCTTTACCGTCCTGAATTAGTAGTTCGATCTCAGGAGTATCTTCTATGAATTGATGTAATCTTTCTATCGTGTCGGATTTGATCACTTCTTTAAATGTATCTAGAATTAATAAAGTCGATTTTTGGTTGTTTGGTCTATTCTTGGTTAAAGCCATGTAAATATTATCTAAAGTTCGCTGTATTCCTGCGTAACCATCAGAGGCTTCGTTAATTGCTTTCGATACTGAACAGAAAAAATCATCCGTAGTTTCTATTAACGCCATGCTTTTTGCTACAGTTCTATGTATATCTGGCTCAACTATAGTTTTTGCTTTATATATGGCATCATGAGTTAACTCTGCATAGGCATGTTGTAATAAAGATCTAACCTGTATCTCACATGGAATGCCTTGTTCAATTATAACTCCATTATAATCGAAGGATTCTTTTGCAGTTACTATAAAATGTACGGATTGATACGTGAAAATTAATGGTGTATTTAATCTTTCTTCTTCGTAGTGCCTTGATGTTTTATAATGCCATTTATCACTGTTTTTTATTATTTCACATATTTCATCTATATCTGAAGTAAGTAAAACGACAAACCTGATGCCAACTTTATCTTCAATCTCTTGGTAGGGATTTTTGTATGATTTTTCTTTTCGATGAAAAGCTTTATCGATTAGAGAGGTCTTTTCTTTTATTCTCGGTGTTGCAGGTTGCTTGAGAAAGCTATTGAGGTCTCGCTCTTTATTTTCTGTGAGTTCTTTGCAAATATTTGAGACGACAAAATCCCCCCATGCTTTATACATAGGTAGTTCTTTTTCCCAAAGTTGCGAAAACTCTAATTCATTCATTAATTAGCTCATTCCTGAAGGGTTATCTTGTCCTTGATGAGGATTGTTGTCCACTCAGCAGGTTCACCATCTTTATCAAGTTCACCTATAGTAGATTCTATTACAATGTGACTTTTAAAAACTTCCGCAGGGGCTGTAATTTTTATATTTTTACTAAAGTTAAGCTTTCTTGTTTTTAATTTGCTTTCAATATGCTCATTGTCTCTTGTGAAAGAGGTTTGTGGTATACCAGATTCATGAGCATATTCAAGATAAAGATCTTTAACATTATCATCAAAAAATCTTTCAGCATAATCTTTAGCTGAAATTACATCCGATTTCTCATGTTTAAGATATGTAACCAATGCATTTTTAAGCACATTTTTCTTTTCTTCGCTGACATCTAATTCATTAAGAAATTCACTCGTTTTTTCATAAAAATTCTTTGTTGTGCGAGCACTTGTTTCAGGGTAACCGCAACCCAAAAAATTTTGATAAAAATATTGTGCTGCAGCTTTACCATCCGACTTACTGATTTGATAATCAGAAATCATCACATCCCAAGATTTATTAAGATCAGTATTATCAAGAGAATTTGTTGATTGGAAAAAACCGGCAGTTTTATAAAGTCTTGTGGATGGTGTAAGCAATATTTCTTCAACGAATTTTAATGATATTTGGCCTGTTTTATTGTCGATTACTTTTTCATATGCACTATAAATATCAGCCTTGATAATACCAATGAATTTTCTTTTATTTACACCATAGTCGCCAGAAAAAATTACTACAATCCCGCCTGGAATTGCTCGCCTTGTCTGTGCATCCGCCAGTTTATTAGCTATCGTGTAAGTCTCATCAATATAATCCTCTCCCTCTTTATTGATTAAAGTTGTAGCAATATAAGGAACATAATCCTTTCCATGTTCCTTTATTTGCATTTTTACTGCTTTAGAACCATCACCTAAAGCGTCAATTACTCGAGATTTAAAGCCTTGCAAGGCATCAGCATCAAATTTTATAAATGAAGAACCTCTTGTCGGTTCTATTTTACTTCCTTCTTCGTCACGCTGATGAATTTGGTGTATAATTATCTTGTCAATATTTAATTTACTGATGTTCATTTCTGTGTAGTTCCACCCTATTGTTTATCTGATTTTATATTTTTGCTTTCAATATATTCTTTGTGAATGTTGTTCCACTCTTGACTGTCTTTTTCCCAAATAGATTTATATTCATCAAAAAGACTATCAACATCTGATTGGGTTACATCTTCTTTGGACGTTAAATAATTAATTTTGTTTCTAAGTTGATACATGGCTAGCAAAGTAGCTTTTTGCCTAAACCACAATTTTTGATAATCAAATCTCGCAGTCCACCCACTAACTAGAGTAAGACATGCACTCACAATGAGAGCAGAATTTTTCTGTATTCTTTCATGTCCAGATAAATCGAAGGCTAATATCAGTGTAGTAACAGTGCTCAGAAATATAGTCATGAAAAAAAATACTTTTAATTTTTTTTATTACATTTTGCCTTGCACTTTATTATATTGATACTTTTATTGATTTCATCCAATAAAAACTGTTGAGAAGATGTAATAGACAATTATCTCACCTGAAATATTTTCACATTGATAATAAAGTTACGGCACTAACTGGTATGAGCTCATGCCAGTTAGTGTAAGCAAGGCTACCGCAATTGATGCGCTCAACAGATTTGTATTGAGATAATTTTAACAATGCTATATGTAACTAGCTGATACTATTAATTATAAATGAGAATCAGAGCAAAAACGAGCGGTAGGTAAAATATTCACAGAAAGCATATAAACCATAAATATCAAATAATTACACTACCGCATGTAAGGTTCTACGTACAGAGTATAGATCAATTAAATAGTCTGAATACCACTGCATCATCTCTCTCCGCCCCTCCAGATACTGCGCATGGTTGTATGTCCCTCGAATGGCATTTTTATCAACATGTGCAAGCTGCGTCTCAATCCACGCCGTATTGAATCCTTCCTCATGCAAAATCGTACTCATCGTGTGACGGAAACCGTGCCCTGTCAGCCTTCCTTTATATCCCAGCAACTCAATCACCTGATTAACGCTTTCCTTTGAGATCGGCTTCGCACGATCATTGCGTCCGACGAATACCAGCGGATATAGCCCCGTAATAGGCTTCAATGACTCAAAGAGTGCTACAACCTGATCCGACAACGGCACAATATGAGGCCGTTTCATCTTCATTACTTCTGCCGGGATCTCCCACAATTTCTTATCAAAATCAATGTCCTCCCAGCGTGCAAAACGTAGTTCTTGCGTACGCACGCCGGTCAACATAATGATCTGTGTGGCAGTTTTGGTGATAACACTACCAGTGTATCCAGCCAGATCTTTAAGAAAGTACGGTAGCTCTTCAACTGTAAGGAACGGGAAATGTGTTTTCTTTGGCGTTGCCAGAGCTGTAGCAAGATCTGACACGGGGTTATATTCAGCTCTCCCGGTAACGATAGCGTAACGGTAGACTTCATTACAACGCTGGCGGACTTTGCGCATTTTCTCTAAAGCGCCGCGCTTTTCAAGGCGACGAAGGATCTCAAGCCAGTCCATCGGCTTAATATCGACAATAGGGCGTCTTCCCGTATGAGGGAAGATATCTTTCTCGAAGGTGTCGATGATTTCATCGCGGTAGCGTAATGACCAGCGATCGGATTTTGTCTGATGCCATTCGCGGGCAATGGCCTCGAACGTATTCTTTTGGATCATTTGCCGGGCGATTTTTTCTTCTTTCTTTACTTCACCCGGATCGCCTCCAGCGGAGAGTATTTTTCTGGCCTCACTGCGCTTTTCGCGTGCGTCAGCCAGGGAAACATCAGGGTATACGCCAATAGAAAGCATCTTTTCTTTACCGGCAAAGCGGTACTTCATACGCCAGTATTTGGAACCATTAGCGTTAATAAGCAGATACATGCCACCGCCATCGGTCAGCTTATAGGGCTTTTCTTTTGGCTTTGCGGTTTTCACTTTTACATCGGTTAGCGCCATGACATCCTCCAGCTTTTGATGAATCCATCCTCCAGGGGACTTCCGCTAATGATTAACCTGATATCCCCATGTACCCCTTATATAACAAAGATGTCTTTAAAACCTGTTGTTATACATCACATTTTTACCATTATGGGGGTGCTGATATTTTAAAGGAAAATAATACCCCCTAATGTACCCCCAAAAAGGACTTGATGCCGATTACCTTCAGGCGACAATGGTGGGGTTATTTCTCTTTTTTTATCAGGTATTACAGGGGTTTTGTTGACTTCGAGGGAGTTCGGTAGAGGCTAATTGGCGGAAGATCACAGGAGTCGAACCTGCCCGGGACCGCTGGCGGCCCCAACTGGGTTTGAAGCCCAGCCGCCCCACCGGGGACGACGATCTTCCTACGTGGCTAGCCGTGTCATATAAGCGTTTAGCGCGCGGGATTATACCGTGATTTGCCCCGTACGCTAATCATCTTAATTCTGATTAAGAGATTCTGTTCTCAAAAACGATACATTTCTCTCGATACGAGAAGTCTTACCCCTACGTTTATAACTGCCTTTACTTTACCTTGCCTTGATGATGGTGCCATTGAGCATACAGCGGCTCCGGCTCTTGCTGCGGGCGATGGGTAATATCCAGCTGTTGTTCAGCGATAGGTTTTTGTAGCTCGCGATAAATAGACGCCGTTGAGAGATTATAGGCTTCACCGTCTTGATTGCCATATGCGAAAAATACGTGGCTAACGCCGGTGAGATACATCGCACTTAGGCACATAGGGCAGGGCTGCCCGCTGGCATAGACAGTACAACCTTCTAATCTAGTTGTTCCTAATGTTTTTGCTGCCTGGCGCATGGCTGAAAGTTCAGCATGGTCGGTTGGGTCTCCGCTAAGGTGAATCGTGTTCACACCTTCGCTCACCACAACTCCATCACGAACCAAAATAGCGCCAAAAGGGCGGCCGCCGTCAGCAATATTATCGCGGGCCAGCTTAATCGCTTGTTTGAGATAATCATCATGTGAATTCATAAAGTACCTTCCTTAATAGCTAATGCGACTTATCGCACAAGAGGCTTATCGATTTTGTTATTCGCCAAAAGATGGCTATAAAAAATAGCACCATATCCTCTGGGGTGCTGCGACACTAAGCGCAGAATTAATGCACAAAATCACCTTCACCGTGCTTCTCGCGATACTCTTTGGGGGTCATCTCATACTCTTTCTTAAAAACAGAATAGAAGTATTGCAGTGATGGGTAACCACAGACCACAGAAATCTCATTGATGGTCAGGGAGGTCGCACACAGGAAGTGCCTAGCCCGCTCCAGTTTTTCATTATGGATAGCACCGTGAATGGTCTGCCCTACTTCATCTTTAAACCGTTTTTCAAGGTTAGAGCGCGACATCCCCACATAATCCAACACCTGCTCAACTTTGATGCCTTTACACGCCTGATACCGAATATAGTGCATAGCCTGAATCACGGCAGGGTCGTGCAACGAGCGGTAATCCGTAGAGCTGCGGGCAAATACTTTGGTAGGTGGAACCAGAATACGCTGCGGTGTGAGATCTGGCTGGCTGAGCAGGCGGTGCAACAGTTTGGCGGCAGAATACCCCATCTGCCGAGCGCCTTGTGCAACAGAAGAAAGCTCAACGCGCGACAAATAGCGAGTCAGCTCTTCATTATCAATGCCGATAACACAAAGTTTCTCCGGCACCGCGATATTTAAATGTTCGCAGACCTGTAATAGATGCCGCGCTCTGGCGTCGGTTACCGCGATAATGCCCGTTTGTAGGGGCAGCGTCTGTACCCAATCCGCCAGCCGATTTTGTGCATGTTGCCAGTTCCCTGGGGCTGTCTCTACGCCTTGATAAACCACACCCTGATGCTGCTGCTCATCCATTATTTGCCGGAAAGCATGTTCTCTCTCCTGCGCCCACTTTTTACCGCTGCTATCAGGCAAACTGTAGAACGCAAAACGGCTCAAGCCTTTCTCTTTGAGATGCAGATAGGCGGCCTCGACGAGCGCATAGTTATCTGTCGCAATATAGTTTACGGGGGGGTAATCTTCAGGGCGGTGATAAGAGCCACCAACGCCAACGGTAGGAATATCTAAATGGCTGAGCTTGGCGCGAATTTCATCATCATCAAAGTCTGCAATAACGCCATCGCCTAAAAAACCTTTGAAGTTATCGATACGGCAGCGAAAATCCTCTTCAATAAAGATATCCCACTCACACTGCGTAGCTTGTAAATACTCGCCGACACCTTCCACAACTTGCCGATCATAAGCTTTATTGGCGTTGAACAGTAACGTAATACGATAGCGTTTCTCGAACACAGCGAATACCTCAATACTTATTCAGCTCGGCTTAATTGCCAACAACGGTTTATTCCATTAAATGACGTGCTCAACAGACCGCAAATTATACTCGTTCTGTCACCCGAATGGCTTGGGGTATAGTTTGCGCTAGTTCACATAAATTTATCCTTCCTAGGCGGATCGACGAACAATAAAGAGATGGCAGCCACTGTTTTATCCTTCTGGCTTATTAGCACCCGTCATTGTGCACACGACAGAACAACAAAACGGGCTATTACCCCATGAGTAATAGCCCGCCCTCGCTATCCCTATTCTCACTTCATATTAAGCGCGATGTTTCGTTGCCGAATCCATCCATACCGCCAGTAAGAGAATCGAGCCTTTTACGATGTACTGCCAGAAGGTAGGCACATCCAGCATACTCATGCCATTGTCTAAAGAGGCCATAATGAATGCTCCCATAACGGCACCCGCAACGCTCCCGATACCTCCCGCAAGGCTTGTACCACCGATGACACAGGCCGCAATGGCATCCAGTTCTGCAATATTGCCCGCAGAAGGTGAACCCGCACCAAGGCGTGAGCTTAAAATCAGCCCTGCGATAGCCACCATCAAGCCATTGATAGCGAATACAGTCAGTTTGGTGCGTTCTACGTTTACACCGGATAAACGCGCCGCATCAATATTGCCCCCTACCGCGTAAATCCGCCGACCAAATGCGGTACGCGTCGCCATAAAGATACCTGCCAGCATCAATGCAACGAGAATTAATACTGGTGTTGGCACACCACGATAATCATTTAGCAGATAAATCGCGCCAAGAACCAGTACCGCGGTTAGCGATTGGCGGCCCACATCACCACGTGCAGCAGGCACTTCCAACCCTAAACTTTGGCGATGGGTGCGCTGACGCCATTGCCACGCTACAAACAGCATTAGGCCAACGGCACCAATGCCAAAGCCAAGTCCGTTCGACAGGTAGCTCTGACCAATCTGAGACATCGCATTGCTGGTAGGTGAAACGGTGGTGCCGTTGGTGACACCAATCAAAATACCGCGAAATGCCAACATGCCCGCCAACGTCACGATGAATGACGGCACTTTGCGATAGGCAACCCACCAACCATTCCATGCCCCTAACAACAGGCCCAACGCCAGAGTGACAACAATCGTCAGCGGCAAAGGCCAGCCTAGCCAGACATCAAAAATAGCAGCGGCACCGCCCAATAACCCCATCATTGAACCGACAGAGAGGTCTATCTCTGCGGAGATAATCACAAAGACCATGCCGACAGCCAAAATACCGGTGATTGCCGTCTGGCGTAACAGGTTAGAGATGTTTCTCGGGCTTAAATAAGCACCTTCCGTAGAGAAGGTAAAAAACAGCATGATGAGAGCGATGGCTGCGAGCATCACTAATATCTGCAGATTAAACTTCTTGGTTCGAGGGCTTTTCGGCGCTGTTGCTGCTATCGCACCCGTATCAGATTGCGTGGTTTTTAACATGAGTTTCACTCCTGAGGGCCGCTTCCATGACCTGCTCTTGTGTCAGGTTGTGGTTAGGTAAGTTTGCTTTAATACATCCGAGATGCATCACCAAAACCCTGTCGCTGAGGCCGAGCACTTCGGGCAACTCAGAAGAGATAACGATGATAGAGATCCCTTGTTGCACGAGCTGGTTAATCAGCTTATAAATTTCGTATTTCGCACCGATATCAATGCCGCGCGTTGGTTCATCGAGAATGAGGATTTTGGGATTAAGTAATAGGCATTTGGCAATAATCGCTTTTTGCTGATTACCACCGCTTAACCGAGCAATGGCCAGCTCTGGCGAAGATGTTTTGACCTTGAGCCGTGCCAGAGAATCTTGGATGGTGGATTGCTCTCGCGCATCGTCCAAAATGGTTAACGCACCAGAAAAATCACTCAACGCTGCCAGTGTCATATTGGGGCCAACACCCATGATAGGAATAATGCCATCGCGTTTGCGATCTTCAGGCACCATTGCAATACCGTACTGCATTGCCTGCCGACAGTTACGAATATCGACTTTCTCACCTGCAATAAAAATATCCCCTTGCCAGCGCCCTTGATAGGCACCGAATAAGCATTGAACCAGTTCAGTACGTCCAGAACCTACCAATCCGGCTACACCAAGAATCTCACCTTTATGCAAAGTGAAGCTGGCGTTATCGACGCGTTTGATGTGCCGGTTTACTGGGTGCCATGCCGTTAGATTTTCGATCCTCAGGACTTCTTCGCCAATATCATGGGGTTCATGGGGATAGAGATCTTTTAGCTCCCTTCCTACCATCATGGCGATGATGTCATCTTCCGTCATCTCTGCCGCATCACGTGTGCCGATGTGCTTACCATCGCGGATAACACAGATTTTATCGGAGATCGCTTTCACTTCATTGAGCTTGTGAGAGATATAAACGCAGGCAATATCGTGTTCACACAGGTCACGAATAATATCGAGTAAGATGGCGGTTTCACTCTCAGTCAACGATGCTGTTGGTTCGTCCAATATCAGCAGCCGGACTTGTTTATTCAGTGCCTTAGCAATCTCAATCAACTGCTGCTGCCCGAGGCCTAGATCGCCGACCCGCGTATGAGGGCTGACATCCAGCTTGACCTGTTCGAGCAATGTCTGGCACCGCAAATACATGCGGTCATCATCCAAAATACCAAAGTGCGAGTTTTCTGAACCAAGGAAGAGGTTCTCTAATACCGACATCTGTTTCACCAACGCCAATTCTTGGTGAATGATAGCTATCCCTTTTTGTTCGGTATCGCGAATTGTTTTTGCCTGTAGAGGGTGGCCGGAGAAAATAATATCTCCTTGATAACTGCCATGAGGATAGATACCGCATAGCACTTTCATGAGCGTAGATTTCCCAGAACCGTTCTCACCACAAAGAGAGAGAACCTTTCCTGCCTCTAGCGTCAATGAGATATCATCAACGGCTTTAACCTCTCCAAACTGTTTGGTTATATGCTTCATTTCCAACAGATTAGGCATGATGAACTCCATATTCACACCATTCATCTGAACGAGACGAGTTTCGCCTCGGCTTCAGATGAATCTTTTCACCTTCATCGTTTAGTGCAGACCCATGCTTATATGTCGTGGTAAATCTGCAAGTATGTGATGAAGAACTAAAAACATATCAGTGCATTGGGTACGTTAGTACACATCTGCTTTTTTATGGAATCCATCGCTGATAACGGTGCTGTCGATATTGGATTTATCTACCTGAAGTGGGGTTAGCAAATAAGCAGGAACATCTTTCTTACCATTATTCAGTTTGCTATTAGATTCAGGTGTTTCACCTTTACCCAGTTTTACCGCTATCTGAGCGGCTTCATCGGCAAGCTTACTGATAGGCTTGTATACGGTCATGGTCTGCGTGCCTGCCACAATACGTTTTACTCCAGCTAAATCAGCATCTTGCCCTGAAATCGCCACTTTGCCAGCCAAACCTTGTGCAGCAAGTGCCTGAATCGCTCCGCCAGCCGTGGCATCGTTAGAGGCAACAACAGCGTCAATCTTGTTGTTATTGGCAGTTAGGGCATTTTCCATAATTTTCAATGCGTTTTCTGGCAGCCATGCATCAACCCACTGGTCACCGACAATCTTGATTTTGCCGCTGTCGATTTGTGGTTTTAACACCTTCATCTGCCCTTGGCGGAAGAGTTTGGCGTTGTTATCTACCGGAGAGCCGCCCATTAAGAAGTAGTTTCCTTCTGGTACACGTTCTAACAGGCTTTTAGCTTGTAGTTCGCCGACTTTTTCATTATCGAAAGAGATATAAAAATCGAGGTCAGCATTATTGATTAGGCGGTCATAGGCCAATACCTTGATGCCTTCACGCTTGGCTTCGGCAATAACGTTACTCAGCACTTCGCCGTTATAAGGGATGATGACTAATACATCGACACCGCGGTTAATCATGTTTTCTACCTGCGCCATCTGGGTTTCCTCGTTCCCATTTGCAGATTGAACAAACACCTTGGCTCCTAACGACTCCGCCTTCTTAACAAAAATATCGCGATCTTTTTGCCAACGCTCTAAACGAAGATCGTCAATTGCCATTCCAATTTTTATATCTTTTGCCATTGCAGGCGCGCTGGAAAACAGCAATGCAGTACAAACAGAGAGTAAAATAGTCTTTATTTTCATCTTCTAACTCCGTTGTTCTTAATAATGAAATGTAAAATAAGTAGGGTAAATACTATTAACGGAGGGATTGTTGACGGTTATTCCAGAGGTATCAATTACAGATTCTTACCTAGCGGTTACGTTTTTTCGTTTATTTCCCATTCTTTGAAGGGGATCATGTTTTAATCGTGTAAATAGATAGCCTAGTAAGTTAATTATATAACGTGAGATATTTACTCCATTCCTGATATTCGTGATAGTAGTCACACTAATAAAATTACATAACCAATGATTAAGATTTAGCAATAACATTCCTTTTTTCTCTTTATTACACTCGCCACAACTGCTGAATGATTTTAAATAACGGCATGACGGAGCGGATGAATAATGAAACGGTTCTCTTTTGATGACATCACAACCAGAACAGGCACTTATAGTGCGAAGTGGGATCAGCATTCTAGCCTTATTCCGTTATCCGTTGCCGATATGGATATCCCTGCACCAGAAGCCTTAATTCAGCGGCTAAATGACTTTAATCAAAAAGGAATATACGGTTATACAGACCTCAGCCAGAACTGGAACGAGACGGTAAAAAATTGGTGTCAAAGACAGTACCAATGGGAGATTGAGGCCGATTGGGTAGTCTTTTGCCCACGCGTTATTCAGGCTGTATCTCTTTATCTGCAAAACTTCACTCAACCGGGCGATAGGATTGTGACGTTTTCTCCTGCCTATCACCCGATAAATAATGCCGTCATCGTTAATCAACGCAGTTTAGTTGAAAGTGAATTACGTTATGACGCAGGTAAATATGAGATAGATTTTGCTGATTTAGAAGAGAAACTGGTCGGAGCAAAATGTTTTATTTTACTTTCACCTCATAACCCTACCGGAATTGTTTGGTCTGCTCCTATATTAGAAAAATTATGTTCTCTTCTTGAAAAGCATCAAGTTTTCATTATTTCCGATGATGTTCATGCAGATTTTGTTTTTAACAATCGACATCATCATGTTATTTCTAAGGTGAGCCAATATACGAACAATAATTCACTTATCTGCACATCACCAGGGAAAACTTTTAATTTAGCCGGTCTAGAAATTGCCAACATTATTATTGCAAACCCGCTAATAAGAGAGAGATTTAAGTTAATCCTTGAGGCTGCTGGTATTCACAACCCTGGTTATTTTTCTGTTCCTGCTCTCGATACCGCTTACCAACACTGTGATGATTGGGTGAGAGCGTTAAAAGAGTATATCGCTGCTAACAAAGCATATACCCGAGACTTTTTATTACACCACTTTCCACAACTTACGATCTCCGACACAGACGGCACTTACCTGCTCTGGGTTGATTATCGTGGGCTGGGAATCACCGAGCCTGAAGTTCGCCACTGGTTTAACCAACTCGCAGGGGTTGATGTTAGTTGGGGCTCAGGGTTTGGTCCTGCGGGAGAAGGTTTCTTCCGCATTAACGTGGCTGCACCACGCCAAATACTAGAGCAAGCACTTATAAAAATTGCAGCGACATATTCTTCTGAGCATTTTTAATAAAAAGATCGAGATATACCCAAAGTTATTGGCCGTGCCGCAAGACAGGACCAAAAACTAAAAGGTATCCCTTACAACACTGTGGAGTACGACATGAGTAGTAAAAAACAGCGTCGCATGCCGAGTCTTTTTGAATCCCTCATACCCATTTTTACAATGGTCTTGTTGTTAGGTTTTGGGTACGCCCTATTTGATTTGCCACCAGAACCATTAATGATTATCTCAACGGTGATTGCCGCTCTGCTGGTGCTACGGTTGGGATATAGCTACAGCGAAATACTGGAATCCATTGCCCAGAAAATAGCCAAAACAATGCCAGCATTGCTGATACTTATCACCGTCGGTTTGATGATAGGGACTTGGATTGCAGGCGGCACCATCCCTTATATGATCTACTACGGTTTGAAAATCATCGATCCGCAGTGGCTTTATATTACCGCGCTGTGCGTCACGGCTATCGTCTCTATTTGCACGGGTACATCTTGGGGCTCTGCGGGGACCATCGGCGTGGCATTTATGGGCGTTGCTATGGGGCTAGATGCTAACCTTGCCGCAACCGCCGGTGCCGTTGTTGCTGGTGCTTACTTTGGCGACAAGCTATCTCCACTGTCAGATACCACCAACATTGCCTCTGCAGCAGCGGGCGTGAATTTATACGAACACATCGCTCACCTGCTTTACACCACGATCCCGTCGTTTATTCTCGCTTCGATTGTTTACATTGCGTATGGCATGAACTCCAATCTGGCCGCTGCCGACATCCCACAGAAAGTAACGGATATCATCAGCGGGCTTGAAGGGATCTATCACATCAATCCGCTCCTGCTACTACCTGTCATCATCGTGCTGTATGGCTCTATTTCCAAGAAGCCAACCATCCCCGTCATGCTGCTTTCAGCGCTCGTAGCAATGGTGAATGCCGCCTTTATTCAGGGGTTCCCTCTGCATGACATCGTTAAAAGTGCGGTAGATGGTTTCAACGTCTCCATGGTCTCTTCTGTTGGCGATATCAGCCCTGACCTAGCTCGCTTACTGAACCGTGGCGGCATGAATTCAATGATGAGCACACTGCTTATCTGCTTCTGTGCACTCTGCTTCGCAGGCACATTGTCGCTGAGCGGCGCGCTGGAAGTGATCGTCAGCAATCTGTTGAAACTGGTTCACTCCACAGGCTCGCTGATCGTCGCCACTATCTGCTGTGGCCTAACGATGATTGGTGTAACCAGCAACGGGCAGATCTCCATTCTGATCCCAGCAGAAATGTTGCGCAGTGCTTACATCGAACGCGGCCTACACCCTAAGAACCTCAGCCGTACGGTAGAGGACTCCGCCACCATTATTGAACCTATTCTGCCTTGGACTGCCGCAGGCGCCTATATGGCAGGCACGCTCGGCGTTGCAACCTTTAGCTACCTGCCTTGGGCTGTATTGTGCTGGAGCGGAATTATCTTCGCTGCGCTGTGGGGCTATACCGGGTTTGGTATCGCCAAGCTGACAGATGAACAAAGAAAAGAACTTATCTCTAACCCCAATCAAATCGTTTAAGGAATGGGCAATATGAATAACTATTTCGACCAACTAGACCAAGTTCGTTATGAAGGAACTCAGAGTACGAATCCACTGGCATTTCGCCATTACAATCCTGACGAAGTGATTATGGGGAAAACCATGGCAGAGCATCTGCGTTTCGCAGCCTGCTATTGGCATACCTTCTGCTGGAACGGTGCAGACATGTTCGGTGTGGGAGCTTTCTCTCGCCCTTGGCAACAACCGGGTGACGAACTGGCGCTGGCTAAACAAAAAGCAGATGTGGCTTTCGAATTCTTCCGTAAGCTGAATGTGCCTTACTACTGCTTCCATGACATCGATGTTTCCCCTGAAGGAAAATCACTGAAAGAGTATCTGCACAATTTTGCTGTGATGACAGATGTGCTGGAAGAAAAACAACAGAGCAGCGGCGTTAAACTGCTGTGGGGTACGGCAAACTGCTTCACTAACCCACGTTATGCCGCAGGTGCAGCGACTAACCCTAACCCAGACGTCTTTGCGTATGCCGCAGCACAGGTATTTAGTGCCATGTCTGCAACCAAGCGCCTTGGCGGTGAGAACTACGTTCTGTGGGGCGGCCGTGAAGGTTATGAGTCTCTGCTGAACACCGACCTGCGCCAAGAGCGCGAGCAACTGGGCCGTTTCATGCAGATGGTAGTTGAGCATAAACACAAGATTGGCTTTAAAGGAACACTGTTAATCGAACCTAAGCCACAAGAGCCAACCAAGCACCAATATGACTACGATGTAGCAACTGTTTATGGCTTCCTGAAGCAGTTCGGTCTGGAAAATGAAGTGAAAATGAATATCGAGGCAAACCACGCAACGCTGGCTGGCCATACGTTCCACCATGAAATTGCTTCTGCAATTGCACTCGGTGTCTTCGGCTCTGTTGATGCGAACCGTGGTGACCCGCAATTAGGTTGGGATACCGATCAGTTCCCTAACAGCGTGGAAGAAAATGCACTGATCATGTATGAAATCCTGAAAGCAGGTGGTTTCACTACCGGTGGCTTGAATTTTGACTCTAAAGTTCGCCGTCAGAGCACAGATAAGTACGATCTGTTCTACAGCCATATCGGTGGAATGGATACAATGGCAATGGCACTGAAAGTGGCAGCCAAGATGATTGAAGGCGGCGACTTGAATCAGAACGTAGCTAAACGTTATGCAGGTTGGAGCAGCGATTTAGGCCAGCAGATCCTTCAGGGTAACTACTCGCTGGATACGCTAGCAAAACACGCAGAGCAGCAGAATCTGGATCCGAAGCACCAAAGCGGCCATCAAGAACTGCTGGAAAATGTGGTTAACCGCTATCTGTTCGGCTAATTAGCCACTGTGCAGTAATGAACAAAACATATCAGCCTTCAGAGTTAACACTCTGAAGGCTGAATAAATTTATGGATCGGTTAAAAAAGAAAGAGAGGACTCTTCATGTATATAGGCATCGATTTGGGCACCTCCGGGGTCAAAGTTATTCTGCTCGATGAACAGCAAAACACCATCGCATCACACAGCGAGCCATTAACCGTATCCCGTCCCCAGCCCCTTTGGTCAGAACAAGATCCGCAATCTTGGTGGCAGGCGACCGATCGCGCCATGCAAGCATTAGCCGCCAAACACAGTTTAAAAGAGGTTGTCGCGTTAGGGCTAAGCGGCCAGATGCACGGTGCAACGCTCCTGAATAAACAGGGTGAAGTGCTTCGCCCCGCTATCTTATGGAATGACGGACGCAGTGCAGCACAGTGCACGGAGCTAGAGCGTCTGGTGCCAAACTCTCGCCAGATTACGGGTAACCTGATGATGCCAGGGTTTACCGCACCGAAGCTGAAATGGGTGGCAGAACACGAGCCAGAGATTTTCCGTCAGGTTGATAAAGTGCTGTTACCAAAAGATTATCTACGCCTGCTAATGACCGGTGAGTATGCCAGCGATATGTCTGACGCTGCGGGTACGATGTGGCTAGATGTCGCAAAAAGAGAGTGGAACGACGAGATCCTTGCAGCCTGCGGCCTCAACCGTGGGCATATGCCTGAGCTGTTTGAAGGTAGCCAAATTACGGGGCATCTTCTCGCGGATATCGCAACACGCTGGAATATGCCTCAAGTTCCCGTGGTGGCTGGCGGGGGTGATAATGCGGCAGGCGCGATCGGTGTAGGGTTGTATCAAGCAGGGCAAGCGATGCTCTCTCTTGGTACATCAGGCGTCTATTTCGCCGTAAGCGATGGTTTTCTCAGTAATCCAGAGAGTGCCGTTCACAGTTTTTGCCATGCGTTACCCAATACTTGGCATCTGATGTCTGTCATGTTGAGTGCCGCATCTTGTCTAGATTGGGCATGCCAACTAACAGGAGTGGCGACGGTACCTGAGCTATTAGCAGAAGTAGAAAATGCACCAGAGCCTGATAGCCCAGTCTGGTTCCTGCCTTATCTTTCCGGTGAGCGTACCCCGCATAATAACCCGAACGCCAAAGGCGCTTTTTGGGGTTTCACCCACCAGCACACGCGCGCTGATTTAGGCCGAGCAGTTCTAGAAGGTGTTGGTTTTGCTCTCGCAGATGGGATGGATGTTTTACATGCTACAGGGTTGCAGCCAGAACGCATTACACTCATTGGTGGCGGTGCACGTAGCAGTTATTGGCGTCAGATGCTGGCTGATATCAGCGGGCAAATATTAGAGTATCGTACCGGTGGTGATGTCGGCCCCGCATTAGGGGCGGCAAAACTCGCTCAAATTGCCCTGAATCCAGATATTCCCTTAGCCGATCTCTGCCCGCCTCTACCGCTAGAGGCAACACATATACCTGATCCGGCACGCCATGCTCTCTATGCTGAACGTCGTAAAACCTTCAAGGCGCTCTATCAGCAACTGGCCCCACTCTGCTGTTAACTCTGTAGTCACCACACATTTTATTCATCACACAAACAAGCCAGAGAGATAAACGTCTCTCTGGCTTCACTATGGTACTCATAAAATCATCTCAAAGTAGTGTGTATATTTAGCGAGAAAAAAATTGAAGAGTAATGAACTCATAAAGTTACTGAAAAAAGGAGCCACTGAATGGCCATTTATCCCGCTTATGTACACATAGATACCTATGGTTCAGCGAGTGGTTTTTTCCCTGATGTAAAAGGCTGCTTCTTTGCAATAAATGCAGGAGAAAATCTGTTTGCAGAGGCCCTTGGCGCACTAGATGCACACTTTGAGGCATTAGTTGAAGAGAATATTGCTATTCCTCTGCCACATGAAATGGCATATCACGTGTTGAACACCCCCCTCGGATTACGCCGATAACGGTCAGTGGCACAACGTGAATATAGATATATTTCAATATGATGGAAAAGCAGAAAGGATCAATATTACCTTACCCCATCGGCTCATTCATCAAATCGATAAGCATGTGAAAGCCAATCCAGACTACGCCAGCCGCAGCCACTTTTTGGCTGAAGCAGCAAGGGGGATACTCAATAAAGTGAGTTAAGCAAAAAAGCCCCCTAAGAAAGGGGGCTTAAGCGAGTATAAACTTTGCTCTGTATCTTAGAACAGACCCACTGCTTTATCGGAGTAGCTCACCAGCAAGCACTTGGTTTGCTGGTAGTGCTCAAGCATCATCTTGTGGGTTTCACGGCCAATACCGGACTGCTTATAACCACCAAACGCAGCGTGAGCAGGGTAAGCGTGGTAGCAGTTTGTCCATACACGCCCCGCTTGAATACCGCGCCCCATCTTATAAGCTAGCGAGCCATTGCGGCTCCAAACACCAGCCCCCAACCCATACGGTGTGTCGTTAGCAATAGCCAGTGCATCTTCTGCATCTTTAAAGGTGGTCACCGCCAGAACTGGCCCGAAGATCTCCTCTTGGAAAACACGCATGTTATTACGACCAAATAAGACCGTTGGTTCCAGATAGTAGCCGTTTGACAGGCCATTACCCAAATCAACACGGTTGCCGCCAATAAGTACTTCGGCCCCCTCTTTTTTGCCTATGTCGATATAGTTCATGATGGTCTTCATTTGGCCTTCAGAGACCTGCGCACCCATCATAGTCTTCATGTCCATTGGGTTACCCCTGCGGATCTCTGCAACACGTTTGAGCGCGCGCTCCATGAAACGCTCGTAAATAGATTCTTGAATCAGCGCACGGCTTGGGCAAGTACATACTTCACCTTGGTTGAAGGCAAACAGAGCAAAACCTTCCAGTGCTTTATCGAAGTACGCATCATCTTTATCCATGACATCTTCAAAGAAGATGTTGGGTGACTTGCCCCCCAACTCTAAAGTAACAGGAATCACGTTTTGCGCGGCATAACCCATAATTTGCTGGCCTACTTCGGTGGAGCCAGTAAACGCCACTTTCGCGATACGCTCGGATGTTGCCAGATATTCGCCAATCTCAGCACCAGAACCGTTAACCACGTTCAAGACACCCGGTGGCAGAATATCCTGAATCACTTCCATCATTATCAGAATAGAGAGCGGGGTGAGTTTTGCGGGTTTTAGAACAATACAGTTACCCGCCGCCAGTGCGGGCGCAATCTTCCAACACGCCATTAATAGAGGGAAGTTCCAAGGAATAATTTGCCCAACGACGCCCAAAGGTTCGTGGAAGTGATAAGCAACGGTGTCAGCATCAATATCACTGATGCCGCCTTCTTGAGCTCGGATACAAGAGGCAAAATAGCGGAAGTGGTCCAGCGCGAGCGGCACATCGGCAGCACTGGTTTCACGAATGGCTTTGCCGTTGTCCCATGTTTCGACTGCCGCGAGGAGTGCGAGGTTCTCTTCCATCTTGTCCGCAATTTTATTCAATATTGCAGCTCGTTGGGCGGCAGAGGTTTTACTCCATGTCAGTTTCGCTTTATGTGCAGCATCGAGAGCCAGATCAACATCGCGCTTACTGGAGCTGGCAATTTCGCACATTGGTTGTCCGGTCAACGGCGTTAAATTAGTAAAATACTCACCGCTAGCAGGCGGAACCCATTGTCCACCGATAAAATTCTCATAGCGTTTTTTTAGTTCGAAGGGAAAACCATACTTACCAGGGGCTACATTGATATTAGACATGCCTATCTCCTTTATGAACCATTAGTACCCGCACGTGCCTGTGATAAGAGGTACATGTGGAATCTATACCGTAGTGTGAAGACCTATCGGTACAATGAGTGAATTTATGAACCTAAAAGAGAAAGCTAAAATTTTATAGTTCGATCAGATTAGCGCTTACTTATCCACACCAACAAGCATATAAAACCATTTCTTCGGTATACCTCACATTTTGAAAGGATTTAAGGTGGATATGACGCTATCAACGCCGTGGGGTTATTCAGTACCAGAAAATCTAATGTGCATCTCAGCCACTTAATACATCCGACTGGCCAACTAAATAGAAATAAATCAATACGGTATTAATCATACAATCGGTGTTCTCCTGCGGTGGTGGCGACATGACCCCTATAGACACATACTGGTTTACCGACGCTTTAACCACCAGCTTTCCCTATAATAGCTGGGTGCTATATAACGATTCTGGCCGCAGGATCCTCTGCTGGTGAAAGCGGGGAGCCTGCTGCCAATGTCTAGAAGCTTGTGCTCTACTCAGTTGGCGAAGGAAGAGGTGCGCGATATCTATATCAACGGTAAGAATGTGAAAGAGATTTCACTGGCTGCCTTGAAGGGATAATCACACGTCGGTGCTCACAAAACCCCCGCAACTTGGCGGGGGGTTTTGTTTGTATTACATGATTAAAGCAAAGATTAATCGCTGAACAATCCACTGTCTCTTAGCAGATGGTCATTGCCACGGCGGCGGGTGAAACCGCTGCGATCGAAGAATTCGAGAACCTGAATGGCCAATTTACGTCCTACCCCCAACCTATCGCGAAAATCAGCGGCATTGGTTCTTCCCTGCGTAAGGTGCATTTCACGAATCAGGCCAGCGAACTGGCTTATGCGCGAGTTAAGAAAATAGCGGTCACGCACTATCGCCGTCACTAAACCTAGCTGTGCGGCTTTGCGTAACAAGGCTCTAGCTATCTCTTCTTCGACACCCAGCTCGTTAGCTAAATCTCTTACCCACCACGGGTCATCTTTAAAATAGTCGATCGCCCGTTGCCACAAGGTTTCTTGAGCACTGTCGAATGCCATCGCATGATGAGGTAAATGTAACCAGCCGCGAGTATTGGCTAATTCGCCTTGAGAAAGCAGACGATCTATTAGAGTGAATACCAACGCTTCCGACTCTGCCGGTAGCGCCATGCGCCGGAGTCTGGCACGCCCAATCCCTAGTTGGTCTGGGTGTAACTCATGCTCCTTCGCCATTGCAGCAAGAAGGCGCTCTTGAAAACGAAGGGCACAATTCTCATCTAATGCTGCGTTATCAGCGATAACAAGATTGAAGCGAGCAATAACGTTATTTAGCCCCTCATCCGTGAGCTGTCTCGCCCAAGAAAAGGCAGGTAAAGAGAGCGAACCTTTCGGCAAGCGAAGCGCCATTGCGCCTTCATCATCTTTGACTCCCTCCTGCTGCGCTAACCACGCTAAAAACTCAGGCTGCCGTTTCCCTCTTTTGGGTGGGTCGAGGACTAAAACTCGGCCACCAGCCAGCGTCTGTTTTGCACTCACATCACGGATAATAATGCGGTCATTCTCTGTCAGGTACAGTGGTTTATCGAACACCAGTTCTACCAACGTTGGCTGCCCAGGCTGGTACTTCCCTTCTTTTAACAGTGAGATACGCCCTGTGACGTGGCTAGCCGCATGGTGAAGATGCACGGATTGCCAGTGCAATAGCGGGCAGTTTCCCTCAATGATGGCTAATACGCGCTCAACCGGCTCTGGTGGTTGCTGTGATAGCAGCCAATCACCACGAGAAATTTGCTGTTTTTCGATGTTACCACTGAGGTTTAGCGCGACTCTCTCTCCCGCCTTGGCCTGTTCAACGGTATGGTTCTGGCTATGAATTCCCCGAACACGGACAGCCTGATCAAGGCCCGTAAGCCAAAGCGTATCGCCAACATTGACCGAGCCGCTAAACGCCGTACCAGTGACAACAAGGCCCGCGCCTTTAATCGTGAAAACACGATCTATCGCTAAACGAAAACGCCGTTCAACACCGGCCAGCGTATGTGGCAACGATGAAAGATGCGCCCGCAGTGCCTCGATACCGATCCCTTGCGGGGCGGAAGTGATAAATAGGGGGACATCTCGCCAGCCTAGCCCCTCTAACTCTGCCCTGATTTGCTGCTCTACCTCTGCCACACGCTCACTGTCGACCTTATCGGATTTGGTTAACGCAACGGTGAGAGCCGGTGTCCCTAACAGGCTGAGAATGGTGAGATGCTCGCGAGTTTGCGCCATTACGCCATCATCACAGGCAACCACTAATAGGGCATGTTGAACACCACCGACGCCTGCGAGCATATTTGATAGGAATTTTTCATGACCCGGAACATCAATAAATCCCAGAATCTGCCCGTTTGGCAGTGGGAAATAGGCGTAGCCTAGATCGATAGTCATCCCACGCCGTTTTTCTTCTGGCAGATGCGCCGTATCTACACCAGTTAACGCCTCTAGCAGTGTTGTTTTACCGTGGTCTACATGCCCAGCCGTGGCGATGATCATGAAAGAATGGCCTCCAACAGCGCGGATTCATTCTCAAGACAGCGTAAATCGAGCCAGAGCTTCCCATCCTGTAGCCGCCCGATGACAGGAACAGGCAGAGCACGCCAGCGATCAACGAGCGCCTCTAATGTCCGGCCTTTGCCATCTTTTGGTGTGAAGGTGATAGCCCAGCTTGGTAAACGGTCGATGGGCAAAGAGCCGCTGCCAATCTGTGACCAGCATGCTTCATCAGCAAGATGAAACTGTGCACCATAGGTTTCCGTGAGTTGGGTAAGTAAGCGCACGGCACTGGTTTTGATATGTTCTTGCTCGCGGGTAAGTAGACGCAGGCTCGGTAACATAGTCGTGAGCCTATCCGGCTGGCGGTAGAGTTGTAACGTGGCTTCCAATGCCGCCAGCGTCATCTTACCAACGCGCAATGCACGCTTGAGTGGATGACTTTGTAGCTGCTCTATCCAGCGGTGTTTACCGACAATAATCCCCGCTTGTGGCCCACCGAGAAGTTTGTCACCGGAGAAGCAGACGAGATCGACCCCTGCGGCAATCAGGCTTTGTGGCATCGGCTCCGCAGGCAAGCCATACTGCTGCATGTCGATCAACGAACCACTGCCTAAATCTGTGACGACCGGAAGCCGATGTTGTTGCCCCAAGGCTACTAACTCTTGTTCATCCACCGCTGCCGTAAAGCCTTGAATAGCATAGTTACTGGTGTGTACTTTCATCAGCAAGCCCGTTTGTTCATTGATAGCCTGCCGATAATCATTGAGGTGAGTACGGTTTGTGGTACCGACTTCGACCAGTTGGCAACCGGCCTGACGCATAACATCGGGAATACGAAACGAACCGCCAATCTCAACAAGCTCACCGCGTGATACGACAACTTCTCGGTTTGCCGCCAGCGTGGAAAGAATCAGGAAAACAGCGGCTGCATTATTGTTGACGATACAGGCCGCTTCTGCGCCCGTTAATTCACACAGCAAGTCCGATATACACTTATCGCGATGCCCTCGCCCAGCACTCCCCAAGTCATACTCTAGCGTGACAGCATGGCGCATACTTTGGGTAACCGCTGTAATGGCTGACTCAGCCATCGGTGCACGGCCCAGATTGGTATGCAACACCGTCCCACTCAAATTCAAGACAGGCTTAAGGCCCGATACACCCTCTTTGAGCACGCGTTGTTGCAGGGCAGAAACCCAATCGTTACACCATGAAGGCATCTGCTGCTCATCACGAATAGCTTCTCTGGCTTCAATTTGTAGCTGGCGCAATGTTTCCGTGACGAGGTGAGCGCCATAATTTGCGAGAAGGGGCTGGAATGCATCTTCTCTCAATAGACGGTCAATCGAGGGAAGCTGGCTATATAAGGCTTGCAGTTCAGTATTCATGTCTTCCGAATGTTTCGTCATTTATAAGCACAATATATCGGCTGGGCCTCTGACAGGGAAGCAGTGCTTAATGACTTTGGTGTGGTACTCCTGCTTTGCATTACTGAAAGCACCCTGATAGGGCCGAGTTCTGACAACACATCACCTCTCTGTCATAGCATATTCTTATGCTCTATCTACTTAAAATAATTCAGATTGTAGAAAAGAACGTATGACTCGCCTTTTTCAAGGCCGTCACGCGAGAGGGGATATGAGGAAGAACACAAAAAGCTCAATGAAACGCGTGGCTTAATCCAACGTATTACGCCGCAGAGCAACCGCCGCGATAATTACCACAACAGTGATAACGATAAGATAGATAAAGTCTGTTTGCAGGTCCGCTAAGCTACTCCCTTTCACCATAATGCCTTTTATCAGCCTCAAGAAATGAGTGAGAGGGAAGAGATTACCTATCTGTTTCGCCCATTCTGGCATTCCAGCAAATGGCGAAACAAAACCGGAAAGCATAATAGAGGGCAGAAAATAACAAAATGAGAAGTGCATCGCCTGCAATTTATCTTTTGCAAAACTAGAGATAACCAAACCAATTGCCAGGCTCAGTACGATAAAGACCATAATGATCGATAAAAGCGCAGGGAGACTGCCAAATATAGGAATATCGAAAACGAAAACAGAGGGTATTAAAATTATCATAGCTTCGATAAAGCCAATAACGGCATATAGGGAAAGCTTACCCAAGATAAACTCTAACGATGTCAGTGGGGAAACTAATAAGTTCTCCATCGCCCCAGACTCTTTTTCTCGAATAATGGCCATGCTGGTCAATAGCACCAAAATACTATTTAGCAACGTACCGTTTAGGCCCGGCACAAACGTATATTGTGAGATAGCCTCTGGGTTATACATTTTATGTATATCCATACTCACTAATTTTGCGGGGGTATCACCTCGAAGAGATATGGGTAAATCCTGCCCCAGTATCGAGTGAGGGTTCACTTGAAGTGCGCCAATCGCATTAGCAATCGCGGTAGGGTTAACGGCATCGACCTGTACCAGTACTTTCGGTACTTCTCCCCGCAGGATGTTTTTAGTGAAATCGGCAGGAATAGAGATAACAAAACGTACTCGCCCCTGAGATAAGGCTTGTTGGGCCTCTTGTTCCGTCTTACCTAATTCCACAATACGGAAGTAGTCCGTATTTTCCAATCCTTGAATAAAGCTACGGCTTAACGCCCCGTTATCCGCATTGATTAACATTGTCGGTAACTGTTTTGGATCTGTATTAATGGAGTAGCCATAAATAATTAACTGGATGAGAGGCACTAGCATAATAAATATAAGGCTGACGTAATCCCGTCTTAGTTCGTAGAATTCTTTAATAATAATGCTGAAACAGCGACGCCATGAAAAGTAGCTCACCTAACGTCCTTTTTAAAATGATGACTCTTTGTAATATAAGAAAATGTGTCTTCCAGACTCATGGTACTTCGGCTGATGTCATATTGACTTGGCAATGAAGAGAGCGCGCTTTCTAACAAGGCAAGATCTTTACCAATGACATAAAGTGCATTGGCACGCCGTGTCACTTGTACAATCGCAGGGTGTGAATAAAGATGTTTTTCTAAAAGCAGTAAATCACCCCCAGTGACTTGCAGTGCAAATAAACCTTGGGAGCGAATGATATTTGCCGCTTCACCTTGCACCAATAGCTCTCCTGCCGCTAAAAATGCTAGCTTATTACACCGCTCGGCTTCATCCATATAATGGGTGCTGACTAATATCGTCACCCCCGATGTCGACAACCGATAGAGAATTTGCCAAAACTCCTGCCTTGCCGCAGGGTCTACGCCCGCAGTAGGCTCATCCAGAAAAAGCAGCTTAGGGCTATGAATAAGGCTAGCCGCAAGGGCTAAGCGCTGTTTCCATCCACCAGAGAGAGAGTTAGCAATTTGGTGCTGCCGCGATCCCAGTCCCAACTGTTCTAACGAATACTCTATCGCCTGTTTCTGATTCTTTACGATATGAAGGCGAGCGAGAAAGGAGAGGTTTTCACGAACACTGAGCGTTCCCCACAGGGAGAAATATTGCGTCATATAGCCAATATTTTGCTTTATCTCTTTTCTCTGCCGAAAGATATCCATGCCTAAGCAGGTACCTTCGCCTGAATCAGGAGTTAATAGCCCACACATCAGCCTAATAGAGGTCGTTTTTCCACTACCATTTGGCCCTAGAAAGCCAAAGATATCGCCCGTTTGAATCTGTAATGAGAGGTCTTTAACAACATGTTTCCCTTCAAAGCTTTTATTGAGATGTTTAACATCAATAGCTAGAGGGGTCATTGCAAGATTACTCTGACCGGCTGGCCCGGGTGTAACTTAAACGCGTTCTCTTTTACAGGGCGAGACTCCACGAGAAACAGCATTTTTTCGCGCTGTTGGTTGGTATAAACCACAGGAGGCGTAAATTCTGCTTTTGGTGAAATAAAATCGATTTTTGTCGAAATTGTATCAGCGCAGCCATCGCACTCGACGAGGACCTCATCACCAATCCGTATCTTGCCAAGCTGAGTTTGTGGAATAAAAAAGCGTACTTTGATGTTTTCCGGTGCTAACAGGCTAATAACGGGTTTTCCCGCATTGACCTGTTCCCCTTTCTTGAACAGGATATCGAACACGAGTGCCGACAATGGGCTATTCACCTGTTTTTTACTCAATGCCCACTGGGCTTGGGCTTGCTGTGCTCGAATCGCCTCAATCTGAGCTTCTTGAGCCTGAATAAGCTTGACCCTTGCTGGCAACTGCTGAACTTTGAGCTGTTTTTTCAACTCATCAACACTGGCTTTGTGCTGTTTATATTCAGCCGAGGTTGTTTCTAGTTCAAATTCGGAAATAGCGCCGTTGCCAGCGATCTTCCTCTGACGATCTAACTTAGATTTCGCTAATGCTTCTAGGGAGGTCGCTTTCGCTAATTGAGCACGAACGACAGCCAGCTCTTCAGGGCGGGAACCATTCGTTAAATCTTCTAGTTGTGCTATTGCCGTATTGAGCTGCTGATTAACTTGTTGAAGCGATTGGGTTTCGTATAGATCTTCTTGGCTAAACAGAGGCGTGCCTTGTTTGACAAACTGCCCACGATAGACGTTTAAATCCGTAATTTCGCCGGATGTCTGTGACGATATATATGTGAAATCACCCTCAATGTAGCCTTGTATTTCTGTCGAGTGGTTTCGATCACATCCCTGTATTGCAATACAGATTACGATTGATAAAACGATCCTGTTTATTACTTTCATATATCCGTTGTCTTTGATGGTTAAAATAAAAAATAATAAGCATGAATATAATTCAACTATATGGTAATGGATAATCTATAACAATCAATCAAAAAAAATACATCAATTTATCTAATACTTATTAGACCACCTTTATTTTTTCTGGGTGAAAAAATAAACATATCTCAATGATTGCATTTAATTTTAATAAAACAAAAATGTCATTCATGATATATAAATACCCTTATGGTACAGACACCTCACGTTATATTATTTTATCTATATTTAGAGGGCTACATTGAAAATATAGACGTAATTTAAAAGGTAAAATACGGATTACTTGCAATAAAATCACATAGGAAATCAATTAAATTTATTGTTAATGCATCTCTTAAAATTAATTTTTATTTAAAAAAATATTAGACGAGGGATATCGTATAATATTCGTTCTATTTATGCAGAGAAAAGCGCCATGCCTGAAATAAAAACACTTTTACTTTTTCTTGTCACCGCTGTTGCTGAAATCGTTGGCTGTTATTTACCCTACCTCTGGCTTAAAGAGGATAAATCGGCTTGGCTTCTGGTACCCGCGGCATTAAGCCTTGCGACATTCGCTTGGTTACTAAGCCTTCATCCCGCTGCTGCTGGGCGTGTTTATGCTGCCTACGGCGGTGTGTATATCTTCGTGGCAATATTCTGGCTGTGGATAGTAGATGGCATTAGGCCTTCTGTCTGGGATATCGTGGGGACATTGGTTGCGCTTTCTGGTATGGCAATCATCATGTTTGCCCCAAGAACATAGCAATTTAGCTAACGTCTTCATGCATTTTGCCATGCTGAATAATGGCCTATAACAAACGTAATATTATGGCCCTGTTTTATAGGCCAACTTCCCCCTTATAATTCCATGCTAAATAAATGGGTACTCTGATAAAGCGTTGCCAAAAAATAAAAATAAATAAAAAGGAAAATATAATGAGCCGTATCTTACTGCTGCAAGCAAACCCTACAAACTCCCTCGGTGCAACAATAGCGAAAGAGCTGGTGACAAAACTCGAAGGGGACGTTGTTCTACGCGACCTAATGGCTAACCCCGTTCCACACATCACATCAGCCTACGCCGATGCCATTATGACGCGCACGACTACCTCTGCACTTGATCTCTCCGAGCAGCTCATTGTTGAACTAGAGCAAACAGATATTCTGGTGATAACAACGCCCGTACATAACTTTACCCTGCCTTCATCATTGAAAGCATGGGTTGACCATGTCGTGCGCGTTGGCCGAAGCTTTGGTATTAACGAACTGGGCGAGAAAGGCGGTTTGCTGAAAGATAGGCCGACTTACGTGATTGTGACCGCCGGTGGCTTGTTTGGCTCCCCTGCCGCGCAGCAGCCAGACTTTTTAACACCATATATGCAGCTGGCCCTGAAAACTATCGGCATACACAGCGTCGAATTTATTATGCTGGAAGGATTAGTGATGGGGACTGAGCAGGTCAGCAAAATGACACAACAGGCACGGGAAAGAATTGTACAACTCAGCGAGACTGCACTGACGAGCTTGTAGCAGGGAAATTGAGAGAGATAAAAAATGGGTAAGCACTGAGCTTACCCATTATACCGTTATGCTACTGGCGCTATTCCGCAGGGAATAAGAAGGGATTGATACTGCTTCTAGCAAAACCTTCGTCTTCCATTTTCGCATCAAGCACGACAGAAGCGAGATCGTCTGCGATAGCTTCAATGTAAGGATCTTTTTCCTGATATAAAATCTTCAGGTAGCTCCCACAATCGCCACAACTTTCCGCTTTTATTGCCGCTTGTTCGCTTTCTAACGACCAATAGTTGAGCTTGCCCGTCTGCTCGCAGTTACTGCATTTAATACGCACCACATGCCACTCGCTTTCGCACAGGCTGCAATGCAAATAACGCAGGCCATTGGTGGTACCTATATGCACCATACTGTCTACGGGCATACTGCTACAAACAGGGCAGAACTGGCGCTGTTCGCCATATTCAGCATGTGCCTTACCGGGAATCAACGCTGCCATCTGTGCCCAATAGAGAGAGAGCGCGGCCCATAGGAAAAGCGCTTTATCACTCCCAACCTGCGCATACTCACCTTTTAGCAAGGCGGTGGCGAAGGCCTCTAACTCTTGCTCTCCCGCTTTCTCCAGATTATCCAGAACGGGCTGAACATGCTCTGGCGCAACCGGACGCAGCTCGGCAATAAGCGCGGTAAGCAGTTTATGCCAATGGCGATCACGCGGTAACACCGACGCATCCAGCGGCGCTTTGCCGTTAGATGATGCCATGATGTCACTGAGATCAAGCGCCAGTGGATGGTCGTGCAGCGCATGTTGCTGAGCATCAGCAATAAGCGATGTAAAATTAAGGTAATCAGCTAAAGGATGCTCTTTAGCTAAGGTTCTTAATCTTTCCGCACGACGCGAATAGAGGTTTTTCAAGTTAGGGAACAATAGCGGCGGAATGTTATCCGCCGTGTTTTTGCTCACCTCGTCCTTAGGAACGATGCGAATACTCATTGCTTCTTCTCTTCCTCGGCTTCTTTAGCGGCAACCTTACGATACCAGCGAGGGTGATGCTTCTGTGCCCATTTACGGCTGACTTTACCTTCAATCATGCCTTTAATGGAGCCTTTCACCCAAAACGCCATATACATATGGATAAGGATAGCGTGAATCAACACGATTGCCGCAACAGCATGGACGAGCAGAGCAATACGGATAACAGGGATCGGGAAGTATTCGGCAAACAGAGGTCGCCAAATAATAATACCGGTTACCAGCAACACCCAAATCAGACTCATGATGCTCCAAAACATCATTTTCTGACCGGCGTTATATTTGCCTACATCTGCCACTTCATGCTCGTTGCCTTTCAACACCTCTTTGATGTTTTTGAACCAGTTCAGGTCTTCACGATCGAATAGATTGTGTTTCACAAAACGGGTGAACATAAACATCAGTGCGATGAAGATCACAACGCCGAAGAATGGGTGCAAAATACGCCCCATCTGTGGTGTACCGAAGGTTTCAGTCAACCACTTTAGCGTAGGGAAGAACATGGCGATGCCAGAGAGTGACACCAAGAAAAAGCAGATAACCACTGTCCAGTGGCAAGCCCGCTCAATAAACTTGGTGCGTACAATCATCTTGTCTTTCTTACTCATGATGATCTCCCTTCTTGCTCTCGTCGTGTTCTACGTCATCATCTTCGTCGACGGTATTTGGCCCCATGCCAATGTAGTGATAGATCAAGCCAGCGAAAGTCGCGATGAAACCTGCCGCAGAGAGCGGTTTCAAAACACCTTTCCACAGACTGATTGCTGGGCTAATCGTCGGATCTTTCGGCAGATTATGATAAAGCTGCGGGCGGTCAGCGTGGTGCAGTACATACATAACGTGTGTACCACCTACGCCTTGCGGATCGTATAACCCAGCGTTTTCATAACCACGGGTTTTCAGCTCTGCAACACGCTGTGCGGCTAAATCTTTCATGTCCTTTTTCGAACCGAAGTGAATCGCACCCGTTGGGCACGTTTTCACACAGGCTGGCTCTTGGCCCACGCTAACGCGGTCGACACACAGGGTACATTTGTACACCCGATTATCGTCTTTGTTTAAGCGCGGTACGTCGAACGGACACCCTGCAATACAGTAACCACAGCCGATACAGTGCTCTGACTGGAAATCGACGATGCCATTAGCGTACTGGATTATGGCCCCCGCAGATGGGCATGCCTTCAGGCAGCCCGGATCGCTACAGTGCATGCAGCCATCTTTACGAATTAACCACTCCAGCTTGCCATTCTCTTCAACCTCAGAGAAACGCATCACCGTCCACGATTTTGCCGTCAAGTCCGCCGGATTATCATAAACCCCGACGTTATGGCCGATCTCATCGCGAATATCGTTCCACTCTGAACAAGCCACCTGACAGGCTTTACAGCCGATACAGGTGGTAACATCGATCAGTTTTGCCACTTCTTCCTGGTGATCGCGCGCCTGTGGAGGCGGCGTCAGCGCGTTGGTGGCGGAACGCTTTATAATGTCTTGAGATTGCATTGACATAAGTTGCCTCCGTTACACCTTCTCTACGTTGACCAAGAACGCCTTAAATTCTGGCGTTTGTGAGTTGGCATCACCGATAAACGGCGTCAGTGTGTTAGCCAGATAGCCTTTCTTCGCCACACCTTCATAGCCCCAGTGCAGTGGAATACCGATAGTATCGACATCCTGACCGTTGACCTTGAGGGTACGAATACGCTTGGTAACAACCGCTTTGGCCTTGATAAAGCCACGGCTGGAGCTGACTTTTACCGTATCTCCGGCCTGTATGCCTTTCTTCGCTGCCAGCGTTTCACCGATCTCGATAAACTGCTCTGGCTGCATAATGGCATTCAGCGTGGCGTGTTTTGTCCAGAAGTGGAAATGCTCGGTCAGGCGATAAGTCGTACCGACATACGGGAAGTCTTTCGCATCACCCATGCTTTTCAGGTCATCTTCAAACACGCGAGCTGCCGGGTTAGAGATAACTTTTGGATGCAGTGGGTTCGTCGAAATTGGCGTTTCGAAAGGTTCGTAGTGCTCAGGGAATGGGCCTTCCGCCATCTTATCAAGGGCAAACAGGCGTCCCATACCTTCAGGCTGCATGATGAACGGACCAACATCTGACCCCGGTGCAGCTGCGCTGTAGTCAGGGATATCAATGCCGCTCCACTTCGCGCCATCCCATTCAATAAGCTTACGTTTCGGATCCCACGCTTTACCCTGTGGATCTGCAGATGCACGGTTATACAGAATACGACGGTTCAGTGGCCATGCCCAAGCCCAGCCTAGCGTGTTACCCAATCCAGATGGATCAGCGTTATCACGGCGGGCCATCTGGTTGCCCGCAGGCGTCCAGCTTCCGGTAAAGATCCAGCATGCACTGGATGTCGTACCATCGTCTTTCAACTGTGCAAAGCTACTTAGCAGCTCACCTTTCTTAACAACCACATTGCCATTTGCATCGGTGATATCCGCCAAGGCATAACCGTTATTCTCTTTCGCGACTTCTTCCGAATGAGGGTTATGCGGCGTCATGTAGTTCCAAGACATGTTCATCAGAGGTTCTATGCCTTTGCCGCCCTCTTTGCTGTACATATCGCGCAGACGAGACAGAAGGCCAGACAGGATTTCACCATCATTCAGAGCCTCTCCGGGTGCATCAGCACCTTGCCAGTGCCACTGTAACCAACGGCCAGAGTTGACAATCGAACCATTTTCTTCAGCAAAGCAGGTAGATGGCAGGCGGAAAACTTCCGTCTGGATTTTCGATGGATCAACATCGTTCATCTCGCCATGGTTCTGCCAGAAAGAGGCTGTTTCTGTCTGTAGCGGGTCGATCGTGACCATGAACTTCAGCTTGGAAAGCGCACCGATAACCTTGTTCTTGTTAGGGAACGAGGCGACAGGGTTAAAGCCTTGGCAGATGTAGCCATTCACTTTACCGGCTTCCATCATTTGGAAGTATTTCAGTACGTCATAGCCCTGATCCCACTTCGGTAACCAGTCATAACCCCAGCTGTTCTCTAACTGAGCCTTATCACCATAGAAGCTCTTCATCATACTGACGAAGAATTTCGGATAGTTACTCCAGTAGTTCACCTGACCCGGCAGCGTCGCTTTTGGCGTATTCGCAGCAAGATAGGTTGTTAGGTCAGCTTGTTTTTCAGACGGCAGCGTCATATAACCCGGCAGGTTTTGTGACAGCAGGCCAAGATCGGTCAGACCCTGAATGTTGGAGTGTCCACGTAAGGCGTTCACACCGCCGCCAGCCATCCCCATATTACCCAGCAGGAGCTGGATCATCGCCATGGTACGGATGTTCTGAGAACCAACCGTGTGCTGAGTCCAGCCCAGTGCGTATAGGAAAGAAGTGGTTTTATCCGGTGCGCTAGTCTCTGCAATGTACTCACAAACCTTAAGGAAATCGGCCTTCGGCGTACCACAGATATTTTCAACAACATCTGGTGTATAGCGGCTTACGTGCTCTTTCAACAGATTCCACACACAGCGTGGGTGGCTCAGTGTCAGGTCGCGTTTCGCGTAGCCCTGTTCATCTAGCTCGTAGTTCCAAGTGGTTTTGTCGTACTTGCGAGTTGCCTCGTCATAACCGCTGAAAAGGCCATCATCGAAGCTATAGTCCTCGCGAATAATCAGGCTCGCGTTGGTGTAGGCTTCAACATATTCACGATGTACTTTTTCGTTATTCAGCAGATAAAGGATAACGCCAGAGAGGAACGCAATATCAGTACCAGAACGGATAGGCGTATAGAAATCTGCCACAGCCGCAGTACGGGTAAAGCGTGGATCAATGACGATAAGCTTGGCATTGTTATGAATTTTGGCTTCCATCGCCCAGCGGAAACCCACTGGATGCGCTTCTGCCGCATTACCACCCATAACAACAACTAAATTTGCGTTTTTGATATCAACCCAGTGGTTGGTCATCGCACCGCGACCAAATGATGGAGCAAGACTTGCTACCGTTGGTCCGTGTCAGACACGCGCTTGGTTATCTACCGCCAACATGCCCAGAGAGCGGGCAAATTTTTGCGTCAGCAAACCTGTTTCGTTGCTCGACGCTGATGCACACAACATCCCCGTAGATAACCAGCGGTTTACCGTCACGCCAGCATCATTGGTTGCTTGGAAGTTTGCATCTCTATCTTCTTTCATTAGCTTGGCGATGCGGGTAAATGCCTCATCCCAGCTAATGCGCTGCCATTTATCAGAGCCTGGCGCGCGATACTCAGGGTATTTCAGACGGTTTTCACTGTGGATATAATCCAACAGGCCTGCACCTTTCGGGCAAAGCGCACCTCTGTTTACCGGATGGTCCGGGTCCCCTTCAATATGGAATATACTGGCTTTCGCGTTTTTAGCGCCATCGCCCAAGCTGTACATCAACAGCCCACAGCCAACGGAACAATATGTGCAGGTATTTCGGGTCTCGGTCGCTCGTAGCAATTTATAGTTACGAGATTGCGCGAGTGCTGCAGCTGGTGTAAACCCTAATGCAGCCACCGTTGTTCCTGCCATACCGCCAGCACAGATCTTGAAGAACTGTCTTCTGCTGACCTGCATGGTTTTCTCCTTCATATGTCTTCCCACAATGCTTAAAAATGTACAATTACATAAGAAATATATGATTTTTTCTTATGATATGGTTACCTATACTTTATCTGTCACTATATTAAGCTTGATCACCATCCATACAGATAGAGATACTATCATTAAGGATGGGGTTGTTACAGAGTGGTTTATTTACAGTGAATATAATGAATACTACTAAAGTGGTACCCATTGACGGTGCAACACAAAAAAATGTCTATCGACGCCAATCTGTTAATGCAGAGGCTCTAGATTGGGTAGCCGAAGAAGTTCCTGTCGCTTTAGTTTATAACGGTATTGCACACGTCGTTATGATGGTGACCCCCAAAGAGCTTGAATTTTTTGCTCTCGGTTTCTCTCTCGCAGAGGGCATTATCCAATCTCCGCGAGAGATCTACAGTATAGACATAAAAAAGAGCTGCGATGGCTTGGAAGTGCATATCGAGCTAGCCACTCGCTGCTTTGTCCATCTGAAAGAGCGCCGCCGAGCAATGGCAGGGCGTACGGGCTGTGGTGTCTGCGGTGTAGAGCAACTTGCCGAAGTGTTGAAACCCATCACTCCGCTCCCTTTTACCCAACACTTTAATCTAGACCATCTTGACCAAGCATTAGAGCAACTCACTCAAGTGCAAACAGTAGGAGGGCTTACAGGTTGTACCCATGCCGCCGCATGGATTTCACCAGAGGGTCTTCTATTAGGGGGCTGCGAAGATGTGGGCAGGCATGTCGCCCTAGACAAAGTGATAGGGATGAGGGCAAAACAGCCAGAATGGCAACAAGGAGCAGTTCTGGTATCCAGTCGAGCCAGCTATGAAATGGTGCAGAAAACAGCAATGTGCGGTGCAGAAATTCTGTTCGCTGTCTCTGCGGCAACGACTCTAGCAATAGACGTCGCAGAACGCTGTAATCTGACATTAGTGGGATTCAGCAAACCAGGAAGAGCCACCATTTATACGCATCCACAAAGATTGAGCGAAGGAACGTTTAACTTATAAGCTTTACCTGCGTAGATACAAAAACAGAAAGTCGCTGTTTACGCAGGTATTCACTGAAGACATATAATGTGACTTACTCAGCAACTATTAATAACTGATTTTTACTTCCCTTCCTTATTATTACCCTGATCCACAAGTCACTGTTAATATATACAGCGATATATTCGAAGATATACAATTCACCGTATTGCCGAGCATCAATTATTAAAAAATAGTTAATGACATCACGGCAAAAAAAACATAAAAAATCAATAAAAAACAATTATATAAAATATATTCCCGAGTTGGAATTCACATCATTTTTACAGTCACTATTTCTCGTAAAAATAAACAACCTCTATAACGGATAGGTGAAGATTATTTTTTATTTACAGAGTATACTTTCGCCACTTCATTGGGATAAATCGAAATAGCTTATTTATATCGGCTTTATAGCTTTATTATTAAGGCGTGAATCTAAGGTATTCTCGTTAGCAAGGATATTCACTCAGTGTTGTAAAGCAAGGAAAGTAGGGGCATGAGCAGCCCGTTACTCATGATGAGTTTATGTATTAGTAGTGCCGTATAGAGTGCACCAAGGATGAAGCAGCATGTTGTTTTTAGTTTATTTACTCGGTTCCTTCCTAGTCGTGGCAATTATTGGCTATATCGAAAACCATCTACCAGAAAAACCCAGTCTCTTCATGCTTGCCTCTATCTCCTTCCTCGAACTGCTCGTCGTTTGTGGCCAAATGTTTGTTTTTGGCGGCGGTGAATTCCCGCTCTCTTCACTTGATGGCATCAACTTCGCGGATAACTACTCCGTTCAAGCCATTGCAGGGATCATGATTGTTATCCAGCTTCTAGTTATGCTGCCTGACAATCCAGCCATCCTCACCTATAGCCCTGTTTTTAATATTAATAAAACCGAGCAAGTCATCAAGCGCAAAACCATTAGCCATACCCGGGTGATAACCTGCATCTACGCTATTATTGCCGTTTTTTATATCAACAGCCTTCTGGCGTAACATTAAAAATGCATGCGTTGAAATACTCATTTCTCTGTGGTGTATAAATAAACGCCATAGATTGCTGTACTTATCGCCAATGGCAGACCCAGTATTTCTTTTATTTCCTATAATAGTCTGTAAATACATTACATTATTGAATCGTGTATAAAAATGATTTTTATTATCATGTAAATATAGTGTTAAAAAAATATAATCCTCTGATTTCTCTTCATTATAAAAACTGAAAATAACATATTCATATATATTTCATGACATTATAAATAAATGGCGAGCATGTAAATCTGCGTCTAAATTTAAAGTGTGATGTCGAGTCAATGTTCTTAAAAATGATATTGACATGACGAACCAAAGGGGTAGATTGGATATCAGAGCAAGCGAGATAAGCGTTAATTTTCTTATTTTATATGCTCCTAGAGTATTAGTATATTCATTGCCATTAAATTGGTAATAATACTAAAAATGCGATAAAGGCCATGTTAGTAGAAATAAGTTCGCGAGGGGTTTTATAAACACCTTTTCATTTGAACGAGACTCGCGATAGCAGTCAGGCCACGGTAGAGCAGTAACATCGCATATATGGGAACTAAAAGCAGTTATGTTGTTTTGATTCATAGTCATAACTGTAATTAGTGTCATTGGAAACACCACGATAAATGGTGTAGTAAGTAGCGCGATAAAGTAAGGCTCTGTAGTTGAGTATGTATCCGCGATAATGGGTTTGTTTCTGTTAGTTAATGTAGATGATATATCGCGGTGTGATGTCAGGCCTCGTAGTAAAAAGTATATATCGCGTATGGGGATGTACTAATTAGCAGCTTTTTCAGGCTCGCTAATAATAGTTTAAGTGTGTTAGGAATTTTATCTTTCAATCATTAATCGGAGGTAAATATTCGCTATAGATACTTAAGGTTTTTGATAAAAAACCGGTACATCGTTTAGATGTTTTATTAACTTATTGAAGTGTTAATGTTTAACTTTAACGTTGTTTTACCCTAAAAGCCCCGATAAATTATTTCGGGGCTTTTTCATGTCTAAATACATGCCAACGGCATTAAGATTGAGTTGAAAGATTCGCGCTATTTCCCCTGCTCTATATCTTCTTTTGCCTGACGAATTATTGCCTTAGCCATCCATTGAGTCACGTCCTGAATTCCGTCTATCTCCAGCTGCCAGATATCCTTCAAAACCATAAACACTTCTGAACCATATACTAATGACAAAGCATGAATCACTCTTTGGAGCGCCTCTGGCGATAGTGTTGGTTTCAGTGGCTCAACAGCCAAACTCAACAAACGCTTACGATTGCCCCGAACCAGACGGTCACTCTGAGTCGCCATTGGTGCTCTCTCATTGGCCCACTGCTGCAAAGAGATGAACAATGCTGCCCGAAGTGTGCCTTCATGCTCTAACATTTGTGGATAGGCAAAACTTAATAGCTCGATAATTCTCTCTTCTGCACTCTCTTGCTGAGGCTGCCAAGAGAGTATTGGACCTAAACTTTCATCAACGACGGCAGAAATCAGGGAGCTTTGAGTAGGAAAATAGCGATAAGCTGTGGCTCGGGAAACGTCTGATGCATTGGCGAGATCAGTGATTGAAGGAAAAGAACCTTGTTCAAACATTGCCATTGCCGTTTTTAAGAGAAGGCGCTTTGTTCTTGCTCTGGCATTGGTTAACTCCGCCTTTTCTACCTTTCTATTATTTGTTATTGGCACAATACCCTCTTTTTAAACAGCCGATACCTGATAGATTTCAACATTACAGGGAACCAGCGTACCAGTAAGATACACCGTGATTTTTTTCTGAGAAAAACAATCCCAAAAATGATACTTCAGTCTCATTTTTATAGGTGAATCTCAATTTATAGTAAGACATCCGTTTTTATACGGTCATTATGTCAGCCCTCACACAAAGTCGTTAACGTTATTCCGTCGACGTGGGCTTCAAAGGAACGAGGTAAGGTCATGAGTCACAAACAAAGTTATGTGTACATTGCGACAACGTTAGATACCAAAGGCAAAGAGTTAGAGTTCGTTGGCCAGCTCGTCGAGAAGACAGGCTTGGCGGTGAGAACGGTCGATCTATCGACAAAAATGGAAAAGACCGCTTGGCATGCAGACATTACTCCGTCAATGGTGGCGGAGTATCACCCAGAAGGCAGCACCGCCGTATTTTGTGGTGATAGAGGTAAGGCCATTGTGGCAATGTCAGATGCGTTTGAGCGATTCATTCTTTCCCGTAATGATGTGGCTGCTCTACTCGGCCTTGGCGGCTCTGGCGGTACTGCGCTGATTACCCCAGCCATGCAGGCGCTTCCCATTGGCATACCTAAGCTAATGGTTTCCACTATGGCCTCTGGTGATATTTCCGGCTATATCGGTGCCAGTGACATCTCCATGCTTTACTCCGTAACTGATGTGGCTGGCTTAAACCGTATCTCTCGCAAAGTCCTAAGCAATGCGGCTCATCAAATTGCTGGTGCCGTGCTATTCCACACCGAAGAACAGGTTGAAGATAAACCTGCGCTCGGGTTAACCATGTTTGGTGTGACCACTCCCTGCATTCAATCTGCTATCGGCGATCTGGAAAATGATTTTGACTGCCTCGTATTTCACGCAACGGGCAGTGGCGGTAAGGCAATGGAAAAACTCGCCGATAGTGGCTTACTAGACGGCGTACTCGATCTGACGACAACTGAAGTCTGCGATTTCCTATTCGAAGGTGTATTAGCCTGCGGTGAAGACCGTTTTGATGCTATCGCCAGATCTCGTATCCCCTATGTCGCCTCTTGTGGTGCGTTAGATATGATTAACTTTAGCCATCCCGCAACCGTGCCTGCTAAATACAAAGATCGTCAGTTCTACCATCACAACCCACAGGTCACGCTAATGCGCACTACCGCAGAAGAAAACCGACAAATGGGTAAATGGATTGGTGAAAAGCTTAATGCCTGTGAAGGCGAGGTTCGTTTCCTCATCCCTGAAGGCGGATTCTCTGTATTAGATGCAGAAGGCCAGCCATTCTGGGATCCTGAAGCCTCAAATGCCTTTATCACCGCGCTAAAAGAGACAGTGAGCCAAACCGCGAAACGCCAACTGATCTCATATCCATACAACATCAACGACCCACGTTTTGCCGCAGCAGCCGTTACTGAGTTTCGTCGTATTTTTAACTAAAAGGGAGAGAACCATGTCTGGATTATCACGTCAGGAATTATTGAAAAACTTTAGGGCAATGATTGCTAACCGCGAGCCCATTATCGGTGGTGGTGCGGGTACAGGGCTATCAGCAAAGTGTGAAGAAGCTGGCGGCATCGACCTTATTGTTATTTATAACTCAGGCCGTTATCGCATGGCAGGAAGAGGTTCGCTCGCCGGTTTACTGGCCTACGGTAATGCGAATGATATCGTCATGGATATGGCGAAAGAAGTTCTGCCCGTAGTAAAAAAGACGCCTGTTTTGGCGGGTGTTAATGGCACAGACCCTTTCTGCCAGTTCGACAAATTTTTAGACGACCTGCGAGCAATCGGGTTCTCAGGGGTGCAAAACTTCCCAACGGTTGGCCTTATAGACGGCAACTTCCGCGCGAACTTGGAAGAAACAGGGATGGGCTACGCACTAGAAGTTGATATGATCCGCCTAGCACATCAAAAAGATCTACTCACAACACCTTATGTTTTCAGTGAAGATGATGCCGTTGCAATGACAAAAGCGGGTGCAGATATCATCGTGCCTCATATGGGCCTTACCACGGGCGGTAACATTGGTGCAGAAACAGCACTCTCGTTGGCAGACTGCGTTCCACTGATTAATGCCTGGGCGAAAGCGGCTAAAGCCGTTCGCGATGACATCATTGTTTTATGCCACGGCGGGCCGATATCCACCCCTGAAGATGCGGCTTATATCATGGAACATTGCCCTGACTGCCACGGATTTTATGGGGCAAGCTCGATGGAACGATTACCAACAGAGGTCGCATTAACAGATACAACACGGCAATTTAAACGTATTAAGCGATAGTTGTATTACATAGTGATGATGCAAGGGGAGGCATTTCTCCTTGCATGAATGTATATAGACCTTAAAATCAAAAAATAATATCCAATGACAGTAATTAAATATATTTAAAATGAAACCATAACGGAAGTGATAATAATATTTCGCTCAAGTATTTCATTATATATATTTAAAGTAGGGCTATTAGCGATAACCCTACTTCTATAACGAGTCAGTAATTAAAGAAGGAATTTGATAATTGGCCCCAAGCCAGGGATACCGCCTAATAGACCACCAACTATGGTTGCAGGGCCATTAACTAAGCCGCTAACAACAGGGCCAACTACCGGAATGTTGCCCAGAAGCCCGCTGAGCAAGCCACCACCAGATACACTCTCTAACTCTTCAACTGTAAGTTCACGAAGTTGTGGTTCTAAAACATCTCGTTGGTTTGACATAGTATTATCTCTCAGTTGTTGTTTTATATAATGCCCCATCCCGACGATATTCACTGAATATGATCTATCGTCATCCTATTATTGTTATCTAGATTATTAGAAGTGCAAGTCGGTAATAATCGTAGTTTAAAAAAACAGAGACAAAACACTTATAACTCTAAATTTTTATTTTAAAAATACAACAATTCATTCTATTTCATCTATAGATTAATTAATTTCAACGAAGATAATTACCATTATAAAATAGAGTATCTTTTATGTTATGACTTACTTTTACTGTGGTTGTACTCATAAGGGTACATTGATAAAGATATGTTCACCACATCCGAATGACTGATGCGTTAGGGAGAGATATCTCCCCCCTCTTGCGCCCTATTCGAAGCCTATCAGAATCCCAAAACATGGTATGAAGTGAATTAGTGCAAAAATAAATCTCTTTTTTGAAAACAAAAGCTTTATGATTTAGCAAGACGTGCGACCTATTATCGCTCACTGAACTGATTTACTGGCTAAGTGTCAGATAAACTCACTTGTTGTAGCTAAAGCCTTTGGAATATACCAACTTCGATGAATAAAATTAGAACCTTTTCTCAAACCACTGTTTCATGGTGTTTAGCCATTTATATTGGTGTCATCCTCAATTTATCTGTTTTTTATCAGCGCTTTAATGGTGTTGAAAATACATTCCAATCAGGGACGCTCGTCGGTGCTATATGTGAAGTCGTCGCTGTACTATTTTTTAGCTTTTTCCTTTTCCGCCTCCTTTCATTAGGCGGAAAGGTCTTTTTCCGCATTACAGCATCTCTGGTCGCCCTTATCTCTGTTGCCGCCAGCTACTACATGACCATTTACAACGTCACTATTGGCTACGGCATCGTCGCGTCAGTAATGACGACAGATATTGATTTATCTAAAGAGGTGATGGAATACACATTAATACCGTGGATCATTGGTATTAGCATCATTCCACTCGCGCTGATTTGGCTAAGTAAATTGCAAGGAACATTGCTAGAACAGCTAAAAACGCCGGGACAACGAATTAAAAACATCGTCGTTGTCATCGCGAGTGCGGCACTAGTCTGGCTGCCGTTAACCTTGATGGATAAGCTACAAAGCAGTAATGAGCATGAAAGTTCGGTTGACCTTGCAAGCTACAGCGGCGTTGTTGCCCACTCTTATCTGCCAGTCAACTGGCTCGCCTCATTAGGTTTATGGACCTATTCGACAGCAGATGAGATGACGCATGGCGATTTAATCGACCCAGCTAAACAGTTCACCTACAACGCCCCTGCCGATATCGACGACACTTACGTCATATTTATTATTGGTGAAACGGCTCGCTGGGACCATATGGGTATGCTCGGCTATGAGCGTGATACCACACCACTGCTGGCCAAGGAGCCTAATCTAGTCGCGTTTAAAGGTGAATCCTGCGATACCGCAACCAAACTCTCGCTGCGCTGCATGTTTGTCCGAGAAGGCGGGGTAAAAGATAACCCACAGAGAACCGTACTGGAAAAGAACATTTTTGCTGTCATGAAAGAGCTAGGGTTTAGCTCCGAACTCTTCGCGATGCAAAGTGAAGTTTGGTTCTATAACAGTGTGATGGCGAATGATTATCGCATCCGTGAAATGATTGCTTCTGAGCAGCGCAATAAGGGCAAGACCGTCGACGACATGATATTAGTCGGAGAAGTGAAAAACTCACTTGAGCACCACCCTAAAGGCAAGCATCTCATCATTCTTCATACCAAAGGCTCTCATTACCTTTATACCAAACGCTACCCGCGTGAGTTCGCTAACTTCCAACCAGAATGTATGGGTGTAGAGATAACATGTAGCAAACGTAAATTCATCAACGCCTTTGATAACAGTATTCTGTATACAGACTACTTCATCAAAAACGTCATTGACCAAGTTCGCGACAAGAACGCCCTTGTTTTTTACGCCTCTGATCACGGCGAATCCATTGTTGACGTTTACCGCTTCCACGGTACACCACGCGAAGTGGCACCACCGGAGCAGTTCAGAGTACCAATGATGGTTTGGGCATCAGACTCATTCTTGAAGGATGAAAAGCGTAGAGAAGGTTTTGAGCAGTTAAAGGCAGAAAAAGCCGCGGGGAGCGTTAAGCGCCACGAAGAGCTGTTTGATTCTATCCTTGGCTGTTTAGGCTACACCTCACCAAATGGCGGGATTAATCCTAAAAACAACTGGTGTGCTCGTCCTTAATTTTAAACGTGTTTCGGGTGTTCTCTGATATTCGGAGAACACTTTTTCCTCTTTCCGACGCTTTTATCAACACTTGATTGAGGAATAGGGAAAAGGGGGTTGACGCTCTTAAAATGCGGCAGTAGAATCCGCACCAATTCGGCGAGTAGCGCAGCTTGGTAGCGCAACTGGTTTGGGACCAGTGGGTCGGAGGTTCGAATCCTCTCTCGCCGACCAAATTTAAAAACCTGCTTCTTAGCAGGTTTTTTTACGTCTGTAGCAAAAGAGGATGAGAATCTCCGAAGGAGGTTTGAGCCGAGCGAAGCGAGACAGCGTTGCGTAGCAACGGCCCGAAGGGCGAATCACGCAGTGATGAGTTATCCTCTCTCGCCGACCAAATTTAAAAAACCTGCTTCTTAGCAGGTTTTTTTACGTCTGTCGTTTGGTGTGTATGCAACTTAAAATAAGTAGAAAAAACTAAAACAGCTTCGCCCTCAAGCTCTGCAATAAAAAATTTGTTTCACCACACTCACCTTGCTCAATCAGATTTACAATGACTTTCGCCGCTCGCTCCCCAGCATAGCCATCCTGAAAACCATCGCAGTAGCGGTGGCGGTAATCTGCTCGTTCCACTTCTTTGCTATGCCAGTCATATTCACCAAATAGGCAATCACGCAGCCCGCTAATATCCGTGACTTCTGGCAGTACCTGCTTCACGGTTTGATCAGCGCTCTCTTTATCTGAATAGGTTTCCCCACCCGCTAACTGTTCTGCGATACGTGGGCTACTAAGCAGAATTGTTTTCTTACCTGCATGCAGAGCATCAAAGATGAAACCGCTGCTGTCCGTCAGAACAAAATCAGCCGCATGTAATAGAGGGAAAAGAGGCTGATGGCTAATGAGGTTGCATTTGAAATACTGCTGCGCCAGAGAAAGAGCATGGTGTTCTGCGGGATCAATCTGAGTTCTATGGTGCAACTTCAGCAACAGGGTTGTCTCTTTCTGTAACTGGCTCAGTTTTTCCGCCCAATCTGGCAGTGAGCTTAGTTCACCAAACGTGGGAGCGTACAATACGACAGGGCGTTCAGGGTCTCGCTTTAACACCTTGGCTAAAGAGGTATCAAAGGTGTGTCTATGCCAGCTATCGAAACGCGGGTTACCGACGATCTCTCCGGTATTGTAGATATTCAGGCGCTGATAAGTATGCTCGCCGTAGCAGAGAACCTTATCGTAAAACACATTCCACCACTCATGCCCCCAGCGATCTTTTGCTAGCCCATAGATAGCCCGAACGTGATGACGGGTTTTAATATCTTGTAGCGCAGGGGCGTAGTAAGGGCTAACGATGCACGCGTAGGGTTCTTTATTTTCTGACATGTCCTGCGCGTGTACAACGGAGGTGAGAGCCTGAATGCACAGATCGGAACGAGGAAGGTTCTTGATGAAATCGACCATCTCCTGCCGATACTCCGGCGCGAGCAAATCGTTGACGATAAGGTGGCATTGATAACCGAGCTTAAGCAAAGCATCAATAATGTTCTCATACACTCGATAGTGAAACGACGTCTCCATATAAAAGCCAACACAGTTGGCGGAAGACATAGCCTTATGTTGCTGTGCGGCGAGATTATCTGGGTTCGTTTGCATTGTCTGGGATGATTAACGGGTATAGAGGAACGAGGGTTCTGGGTCCTGTAGTAACGGTTGCAGGATCTCAATTTGCATATTCAGCAACAAACCGTTGCGCTCATTTAGGGAACTGCACGCATTAGCGTAGTGCTCCAAGTCGGCCCACAGAGCATGTGCTTTTTTCTGGTGGGTAACTGGCAATTTTGCGAACAGGTTTGTCATCCCTTGGGTATCCGGCGATATCTCTAATGCTTTAAGTAAGGTGTTGCGCTCGGTAGCAGAACGCTCTAGGTTCTGATAATACGCCTCTAACAGTTGATTAATCCCTGATAGTTCTTCTGCTTTGCGGGAAATCATCACGTCGCGCTGCTGATCCAGCAAAGCCAGCAACTCAATGTAGCGCTGACGATCCTGTTGGATCCCCTGTAATAAAGCCTTTACCTGCTCTGTCTTGGTCAAAACAACTTATCCTCGATAATATTTTTGCATGGCTTCAGCCAGCTCATCGACGTTGACTTGGATTTTGCCTTCACTGATAGCGCTTTTTAGCATCATCACTTTTTCCATATCAACATCAGGCATACTACTCAGTTCGGTTTGGGCATCGCGTAAAGCTATCGACACGGGTTCTGCATCCTTGGCTTGTGGTGCTTTCATTTTTGGCGCGTTAGTAGATTGACTCTCCGTATTTTGTGACGTAGCGAGTGACTGAGTAGTGTTAAATTGAGTAGGATTAATTTTCATAGTTCCTCCGGTTTCACAAAATAGCGTGTCTTAAAAAACATTCTGCTTTGCATAAATTGTTTTTTATTTTCGTAACTTCCTTAAGCGACACAAAACCAGCAAAACTTTAATCCTTTACTGGCCCGGTGCGTAAAGCATTCTAACTACGCCTGCGCCATCTACTGTGGCAGTCACGATTTTCTTGCTGCCCAGGTTACGCACTTTAATCAAATCGCCCTTTCGCCCATTCTTCATCGCCTCACCCATTGTCCGAGCTTCGATACCATCTTGTTCAGCTATCATCAAAACCTGTTGGCCTCGATTAACCAGAATGGGCTGCTCTAACTGTGAAGGGGCGATTGGCTGCATATCGCGAATACGTTTTTTTACTGTTAAACCCACCGCGTCATCGGGGTTCGTGATGTAACCACTGCGAGAGCTACTGATATTGCGTTTTTTTAGCTCAATATTGTTAGCGCTGACAATTTCACCCCGCTCTAAAACGGTTTTCGCGACAACGACCGGAATATAAATATCCGGTTTAACCGTCACGCCAATTTCCCATCCCGCCCCATCTTCACAGCGAATGTCATAGCGCAAACGCGCTAAATCCATTTTATCACCCGTAGGAAGAGCGCCTTGCAATGGCGTTTTACAGGCCGGAAAACTACTGACCTCAGAAGGGATGAATACATTGACTTTAACTTGATGATCTTTCCACTGTTTACGCTCTGCAACGCGGGCGATATCTGCGGTAGCAAGTTTCATTGCATGGTTATAGATCTGTTTTCTGGCGTTCTGTTTTTCGGATGCCGTGGCGGCATCAGATGACATTGATACCGTAAGTGCAGCCATAGAGACAAGCAACGTGAAGAGTGGGAAACAGGGAACTCGCCTCACCCATTGTAGTCGGCTCGTCGAGCGGAAATTTCCCTTCCGCCTTGCTGATAGAAGATACATAAAACTCCTGTTATTCATGATGTTGAGTAGTTGGCACGCATATTGCTAATAATCCAGTGTACAGAGTATCAATCTATACCGTTAAAGCCATATGTCGTCACATCATCAGGGAGTTAAGCGTGGGAATTAGTTTCGATAAAGCATTAGGCGTTCATCCGTCAGCAGTACAGCTTCGTCTTGCCAGAGCAGAGCTGTTAGCGGCGAATTTGGCAAATGTGGATACCCCAAACTTCCAAGCTAAAGATATTGATTTTAACGCCGAGATGCAACGTTCTCAGACAACAATGAGCTTCGGTTCATCTCCGCAGGTGAAATATCGCCTGCCTTATCAAGCATCTGAGGATGGAAATACCGTTACGTTGGATGTCGAGCAAGCAGAGTTCTCCAAAAACTCTCTCGATTACCAGACGAGTCTGGCGTTTTTAAACTCGAAAATTACCGGCTTAAAGAAAGCCATTGAAGGGAAATAACGATGTCATTTGGCAATATTTATCAAGTTTCTGGTTCAGCAATGACAGCACAAACCGTGCGACTGAATACCATTGCCAGCAACTTGGCGAATGCGGAATCACCCGCTGTCAGCGCAGATGCTACCTATAAAGCACGCCGCCCCGTTTTTGCTGCTATTTACCAAAACAGCGCCTTAGTTGAAGGTGGCGCGATAGCTGGCGCAAAAGTACAGGTCATGGATGTCGTAGAGACAGGCAATGCCGTGCAGCGCTATGAACCCGGTCATCCTATGGCCAATCCAGAAGGCTATGTCTACTACCCAGAGGTCAATGTTGTAGAAGAGATGGCCGACATGATGTCCGCTTCACGCAACTTCGAAACAAACGTTGAAGTGCTAAATAGCGTAAAAAGTATGCAGCAAAGCCTGCTTAAACTGGGAGAGGTGTAAAAGATGAACGTGAATGAAGCCACCGCACGCGATGCAGCAAGCACGCGTAACACCGTTCAGGGTAATGGCACGGGTGAACTAAACGACCTGTTTATGACACTGCTCGTCGCCCAAATCCAGAATCAAGACCCTCTAAACCCAACAGATGGTACCGAATACGTTGCCCAGCTAGCGCAGATGACGCAAGTCCAGTCGATGGAAACCATGAAAACGCTGATGCAGAACAACTCCACGCTGATGGATAACCTGCAAGTCCTCTCTACAGCCAACTTAGTTGGGCAGAAAGTGATGGTACAGAGCGACAGCGTTGAGCTAACCGACCAGCCGCTTGACGGGCGTCTAACGCTGGAACATGCAGCAAGCAATGTCACTGTCATCGTGAAAGATTCCACCGGAGTCGAGCACAAAATTGAATTAGGCAAGCAAGAAGCCGGACAAGTTCCTTTCACCATTGATCCTAAAGACATGGATCTACCAGAAGGGCGTTACACCCTAAGCGTTGTTACCGACGTAGGGGAAGCAAAGGTTCCGGTTGAAATTGCCGGTACGGTCAACAACGTCCGTATCCCGTTAGAAGGTGGTTCAGCACTGTTGAATATCTCAGGGCTGGGCGAAGTGCCTTACTACAACATCAGCCAATTTGGTGGCAATGGTGCCGCTTAACATTAACTAGTTCATATCATTAAGAACGGTTTCACTTAATCAATTGTATTTAAATGATTTTATTTAAACAGTTGTAGTTAAAAGGATTACAAGTTATGAGTTTTAGTATCGCTACCTCAGGCCTCAATGCCGTTACAGAGCAGCTTAATTCTATCAGCCACAACATCGCGAACTCCGGTACTGTAGGCTATAAATCCAGCAGAGCTGAATTCTCTTCTCTTTATGCACAAAGCCAGCCGCTGGGTGTGGGCGTCACTAGTGTTTCCCAAAGTATTACTCGCAGTGGTTCTCTAGTTGGCTCTAGCAACGCGCTTGATCTGGCGATTTCCGGTAACGGTTTCTTCGTTGTAAACAACAGTGAAGGCGGTACTTCGTATACCCGTGCTGGCTATTTTGGCACTGACAGCAATGGTTTTATGGTGAATAACCAAGGGATGCGTTTGCAAGGTTACGGCGTTGATGCCAATGGCAACCTCGGCACCATGGGTGATTTGCAAATTCGCAGCGGCTCTATTCCTGCTAAAGCGAGTGATGAGCTGGCTTTCACGGCAAACCTTGATGCCCGTGCAGAAAAAATCGACCAATCAGTCATCCCTTTTGATCAAAACAACAAAGATTCTTACAGCAATACTTACACCACGCAGATCCACGATTCTTTAGGCCGTGAACACACCATAACTCAGTATTTTGTAAAAACTGACGATAACAAATGGAGCGTGTACTACTCGCTGGATGGCAATGTGCTAAACCAGAATACGCCACAAGAGTTGCAGTTCGATACAGGTGGTAAGTTAACTTCGCCTATTGCTCCCGTCGATATCACAGGCACGCTCACAGGTGCTGATCCAATTTCACTGAAAGTGAACTACAGCGGTACCAGCCAGTTTGGTTCTGAATTTGCTGTAACTAAAAACAAAGCTACCGGCTATGCCGCAGGTGAAAAAACGGGCCAACAGGTAGATGAAGACGGCAGCGTTTATGCCACGTTCAGTAACGGTGAGCGTATGTTGCAGGGCCAATTGGTACTCGCAAACTTCACCAACCCTGATGGCCTAGCGGCACAAGATGGCACCGTGTGGACGCAAACATCCGCCTCTGGTGCGCCACTGCTAGGTATTCCTGGTTCAGGCCTGATGGGTTCCATCAAATCAGGTGCACTAGAAAGCTCGAACGTAGACCTGACAGCAGAGCTGGTTAACCTGATGACGGCACAACGTAATTATCAGGCAAACACGAAAGTCATCACGACTAACGACAACATGATGAGCGCGCTGTTCCAAGCGTTGTAATGAGTGAGCTATGGACCATCTAATTTATACCGCGGTAAGCGGAGCGACACGCAGCCTGACACAGCAGCAAATCCACTCCAACAACTTGGCTAACGCCAATACGGAGGGGTTTCGTGCCGACCTAGAGCAAGCCAACAGCCGTAAAGTTCAGGGCGGTGGTTACGATACGCGTTATATGGTGGGCAGTGAAAATGGCGGTGTCGATATGACACCGGGCGGCATCTATGAGACCGGCAACGAGCTGGATGTGGCAGTCAAAGGCAATGGCCTTATTGCACTGCGTGACGGAAACCGTGAAGTCTACACCCGTAACGGCGGGATTGACGTGGACTATGACGGCAACCTGACCATCAACGGGCTACCCGTCATCGGTGATGCAGGCCCTATCGTCCTGCCACCGTTCTCCAGCGTCTCTATCGGGGAAGATGGCACTATCACCATCGTTCCCCTCGATGGTGATGTGGCTGCCCCAGCAGATGTTGATCGCTTAAAACTGGTGGACATTCCCTCCAGTGAGTTACAGAAAAATGCCGACGGTTTCCTGACCAGCGCCAACCCAACGACACCTCGCAATGAAGATGTGATGGTGGCAGGTGGCCATCTGGAAGGGAGCAACGTATCCGCCATCAGTGAAATGGTGGCAACGGTGTCTCTAAACCGCCAGTTTGAAGCGCAAATCAAAATGATGAAGGCGGCTGAAGGACTGGTTCAGGCGGGTAACCGACTGATTCGCGGCGGCTAAGTATCTGAAGAGCCCTCTCTAAAGAACAACGCCTGAAGAATAGGAAGAGTAAATGAATCCAGCACTATATATCAGTAAGACCGGGCTTGCGGCACAAGACGCCAAAATGAGCGCGATCTCAAACAACTTGGCAAACGTGAACACCACGGGCTTTAAACGTGACCGCGTGGTATTTGACGATCTGTTTTATCAAAACCAGCGCGCGCCAGGTGCACAGTTAGACCAAAACAACATGGCACCAAACGGCATTCAGTTTGGTAGCGGTGTAAAAGTAGTAGGAACACAAAAGCAGTTCACCGTAGGCAGCATTCAAGTGACATCGCAGGATATGGATGTGGCTATCACCGGACAAGGCTTCTTTCAGGTAGAAACCGCAGACGGCGATATTGCTTACACTCGCTCTGGCAACCTACGAGTTAACGCTGACGGCGTGTTAACCAACTCACAAGGTTTACCCATCATTCCGCTGATTGAAATGCCGGAAAACACAAAGCAACTGCTGATCGGCAAAGATGGCACCGTTTCTGCCATGGTCGGTGGCGAGACAGAGCCTGCTGAAGTGGGGCAAATCACGCTGGCTAACTTTGTGAATCCCGGCGGCTTAGAAGCGATTGGCGGCAATCTCTATAAAGAAACTGCGGCCAGCGGCGAAGCCGTGGAAGGTGTTCCGGGTGAAGAGGCCTACGGTCAGTTAGAGCAAGGCTCATTAGAAGGCTCAAACGTACAAGTTGTTGAAGAGATGGTCGATATGATCACCGTTCAACGCGCGTATGAAATGAACGCCAAGATGGTCTCTGCGGCAGATGACATGCTCAAGTACATCAACCAAACGCTGTAATCGTGTAAGTCGTAATAGGATAAGAGATCGGCTCCTTTAACACGGGGCCGATAAGTGGAAATAAAGGTAATGAAAAAAAGTATTCTGTGGTTAGTGGCGCTGTTTACGTTAGCAGGGTGTGAAAGCTCGCCTTATCTGGTGCATAAAGACGATGCGGATTTCGCACCGCCTGAAGATTATGCTATGCCGACTGAACAGGTAAGCGGTGGTGGCTTGTACCAGAACAACTATAACTGGTCACTGATGCAGGATCGCCGCGCTTATCGCGTGGGTGACATCCTGACAATTAAGCTGGATGAATCCACTCAGTCGAGCAAGCAAGCTAAAACTAATTTCGGTAAGAAGAACGATGCATCTCTCGGCGTTCCTGAGGTCTTTGGTAAGAGTATCGATAAACTCAGTGGCACCGTTTCCGGTAACCGTAACTTTAATGGTAACGCCTCATCTCAGCAGCAAAACATGCTACGTGGTGCAATCACCGTCGCGGTTCACAAAGTATTGCCAAATGGCGTACTGGCGATCCGCGGTGAAAAGTGGCTGACCTTAAATCAGGGTGATGAGTATATGCGAGTCACCGGTCTAGTCAGAGCGGATGATATTGAACGGGATAACTCAATCTCTTCTCAACGTATCGCTAACGCGCGCATCTCTTACTCAGGACGTGGTGCATTAAGTGATTCCAATGCGGCAGGCTGGTTAACGCGCTTCTTTAACCACCCTCTGTTCCCAATCTAAATCAAGGAGAGAATGCCGTGTTACGTCACTGTATTTTATTTTTTACTCAATCCACATGGTTTAAAACCAGTGTACGTTTCACTGTTGCTGCCAGTATCAGCCTCTGCTTTCTGCCTGCAGCTTTTGCCCAGCCCCTGAGCGCACTGGTCGATATTCAAGGCGTTCGTGGTAACCAGTTAATTGGCTACAGCCTTGTTGTGGGCCTAGACGGTTCCGGTGATAAAAATCAGGTGAAGTTTACCAGCCAGTCTGTCACTAACATGCTGCGCCAGTTCGGCGTTCAACTTCCTGCCAAGATAGACCCGAAAGTGAAGAACGTTGCAGCAGTCGCCATCAGTGCCACACTGCCGCCAATGTATGCCCGAGGGCAAACAATTGATGTAACCGTTTCTTCTATTGGCGATGCAAAAAGCCTGCGCGGCGGCACCTTGTTGCTTACTCAACTGCGTGGTGCCGACGGTGAAGTCTATGCGTTAGCACAGGGCAACGTGATTGTCGGCGGTTTCAAAGCCGAAGGGGATAGTGGCTCTAGCATTACCGTAAACACGCCAACAGTTGGGCGCGTACCCAACGGCGGCAGTATCGAGCGAGAGATCCCAAGCGATTTCCAAACCAACAATATCGTCATGCTTAACCTAAAGCGCCCAAGCTTTAAAACGGCGAACAACATTGCCGTCGTCATTAATGACTCTGTTGGTGTGAACACCGCAACGGCCCAAAGTGCAACAAACGTCGCTGTGGTTGCCCCACAAGATCCGGGCGCGCGGGTCGCGTTTATGTCGATGCTGGAAGATTTACAGATTAACGCAGGCAAACAGCCACCTCGCGTGGTGTTCAATGCTCGTACCGGTACGGTCGTTGTAGGTGAAGGCGTTGTTGTTCGTGCTGCGGCCGTCTCTCACGGGAACTTAACCGTCAGTATTCGTGAGTCTAGCAATGTGAGCCAGCCTAACTCATTTGGTCGCGGGCAAACAGCGGTAACGCCAGAAAGCGAAATTGCGGTCAACAAAGGCAAAGGGCAAATGGTCACGGTTCCGGCAGGGACTAACTTAAGAAGTATTGTTAACACGCTAAATAGCCTAGGTGCCGCACCGGATGACACCATGGCGATTTTACAGGCGCTACACGAAGCTGGGGCGTTAGATGCAGAACTGGTGGTAATGTAAAAATGACAATAATTGATTCAGTAAAAGGGCGGATTGACGTCGTTCCAGGGGATTTGTCGGGGAAGATTCGCCCCCAGAATCTGGAACAGGCAGCCGTCCAATTTGAAGCTGTTTTTCTGCGCTCAATGCTGCAACAAATGCGCAAAACGGTTGATGTCTTTTCCGATGATGACAGCGTCTTCAATAGTAAACAGCAGCGTATGATGCGTGATTTTTACGATGACCAGCTTGCCCAAACACTTGCATCACAAAGAAGTAGCGGTGTCGCGGACCTCTTGATTCAACAGTTAGGTAATGCCGCTGCCGATATGGCAGATACGACGAGTACAAGTGAAGGTGAGATAGACGAAGAACTGCTACATGCTGTGGCAGAAGAAGAGACGGAAACCGCGTCTGATGAAAATTCAGATGGCATGTTTGATCTCTTTTAATACTTTCTTAGCTAAGCACCATTTAAATTTAAGGATTACCCCACCAGGGTCGCTTTTTAAATAGTAGAAAAAATTAAATCGCTGACGTTTTGCAGAAAATAATATCGGCATGACGTACGTAGCGGATAAGCGAACAGAGGATACGGATGAGCATTTTCAATATTGGTTACAGCGGCGCTCAGGCAGCACAGGTTCACCTGAATGCAACCGCCATGAATACCGCAAATGCCCAGACCATTGGCTACAGCCGCCAACGGGTAGAACAGAGCGCAGTCGGCTCTTTAGGTAACACGGGCCTGAATGCAGGCTACGGTGTTGAAGTTAACGCGATTCGCCGTATCGCAGACCAATACTTGATTGGTCAAACATGGCGCGCAACCAGCAGCTATGAATACTACGGCATGACCCAAAAATATCTGGGGCCACTGGAAACGGTATTAGGTGATGACGCCACAAGCCTAAACTCTGGCATGGATAAATTTTTCGCCACGCTAAGTGAAGCAACCACTCAGCCCGGCTCCCCTGCCCTGCGCCAGCAAATTATCAACGAAGCAAAATCGCTCTCTATGCGGTTTAACAACGTTAATAACTTTATTAGCCAGCAGAAAAGTGATGTGCAGCTCCAACGTGGCGCCACGGTTAATCAGGTCAATACACTAAGTAGTAACATTGCCAGCTACAACCAAAAAATTATTGAACTGGAATCTACAGGTGCTAGCACCAGCGTACTGCGCGATCAGCGAGATGAGCTGGTTAAGCAGATGAGCTCTCTGATGGATGTCCGTATTTCTGAAGATGCTAACGGCAGCTTTACGGTCACTATGTCATCTGGTCAGCCATTGGTTAGCGGCAAAACTGCCTCTTCTCTTGAAGTAAAAACGCAGTCTAATGGTTCTCAACTGTTGGAACTGTCGTTTTCTGGCTCGACGTTTCAGGTGGATATGTCTACCGGCGGCCAGCTTGGTGCACTGCACGATTACGAAGTCGGCACGCTGAAGGATATGCAGGATGCCGTCGTGGGCATGGCAGAATCTCTGGCAACGGCCTTTAACGACCAGCTTGCTTTAGGCTTCGATATTAACGGGCAACCAGGCAAGCCACTGTTTAATTTTAATCCGAACAACCCGAAAGGGATGTTACAGATTAATGATATGACCGCCGATGAACTGGCCCTCTCCAGCAAAAATGATGAAGCAGGTAACGGAGAGAACCTACAAGCGCTGATTGAGATAAAAAACCAGAAGATGACGATACCGGGCTTGGGGCAGCAGATGAGCCTCAATGAAGCGGGGGCATCAATTATCAGCACCATCGGTATCACCAGCCGTGAAAACCAGACTGAAGCAACCTCCGCTGAAAGCGTGCTGTATCAGGCAGAAAGCCAACGCGATAGCCTGAGTGGCGTCAATATGGAAGAAGAAGCGCTGAATCTAATGACATACACCCAGGCTTATCAGGCCAACTTGAAAATCATTTCAACGGGCGACAAAATTTTCTCCGATCTGCTGTCGATGTTCTGATAGCCGCTGCGGATAGATTAAAGGAATTCATAATGAGAGTTAGTAGCCAAAGTATTTCGACGATGATGCTGCGCAATCTGCAGCTTAATTCTGCGAAGATCAATAAGCTTTCGGAGCAGATCTATTCACAAAAGAGGGTATCTGTACCTTCTGATGACCCGATTGCCAGCACGCGTTTAGTACAGCTACGCCGTGAGCAAGCCGCGATAAGCCAGTATCAGAGCAACATTACCCGTCTGTCTGGCAGCCTTGCGACACAAGAGTCACACGTGACCGCATTCAGCAATGCGCTGATGGAGATGAACGATAAGCTTCTGTCTGCCAGTAACGGCTCACATGCAGAAGCCGATATGGAAGGCTTTGGCTGGGAACTCGACGCGATGCTGGAATCACTCGTTTCTGGTCTGAATGCCAAAAACGAAGACGGTCACTATCTTTTTGGCGGCACCAAAAATAACCAACAGCCAGTTACTTATGACCCAGTGACTCAAACCTATTCTTTTCAGGGAAATACCAGCGAACGTGAAACAACGGTAGGTAACGGCGTCAACATCAAAGAGAACACGGATTTAAGCGCCATTTTCTCTGCCACGGGCAGCGATATGGATGTGCTCAACAAGCTACAACAGCTCAGTGAAAAGATGAAAGACCCAACGATACCGCTGGTCAGCTATCAGAATGAGTTTCAAGGTGTGCTGAAAAGTTTGCAAGGGGCAATGGATAAGAATGCGGGCGTATTGACCGGATTAGGCGGACGCCAGAATCAGCTATCCATGCTCAATGAAGCACATGAAGGTGTCAAAATTGCTAACGACGGAGTGGTCAGAGAGCTTTCTGAGCTTGACCCAGCGGAAGCCTACGTCAACCTTCAACTCTATATGAACTCTATACAGGCCTCGAACTCTTCATATATGAAGATAACTCAGCTTTCACTCTTTAATCTGGTTTAGCGCGAATTCGTATGCAGGTAGGACTAAAAACCAGCACAGGAACCCATCTTACACCCTCACCGCTTAGCGGTGGGGGCGTTACGCGTTCTGGTGCAGTAAAAAAAACGACTCAGGCCCCCGTTCGTCCACAAACGGAGTTCCCCGAATCCCCATTAATCTCCACGCGCCCTATACGCTATAACGTTCAGTTAAATGAACAGATTACTGCCGTACAGCGTGCGGATAATTACCTGCGCAATACGGAAAGCCAACTGCTGCATTTGCGACAGGCAGTATACGGCGACTCAGGCAAGAACAGCGTTGGGCAGCGTTCAGAGAACTTATCCCAGCTTCTAGAACAGCGAACAGCGCTATCTGGTAACACTGTCGATCGCCAGCTACAGGTTCATCTCGAAGGGAAAACCCGCGTCGGTTTTACACTGCGTGACGCTCAGTCAATTTTGCAACATCAAGAAAAAGAGATGCTGATGTTCTCTTTGGGTGGGGCAAAACGTGAAATTACTGCTGTACAGATAGAAGCTAAAAGCTCACCTGAACAAACACTGCTACGTCTCAACCAAGGGCTTGGGCGTTGGGGTATTCACGGTAAGCTCGATGCGCAAAAGCAAATTTCGTTTCAAGTTGATGAATCCCAATGGGAGCGGATAAGTACCCAACTTAGCGTGCGTGGTGAAGGACACCGTTACCCAGCAGAACAGTTCTTCCCAGTGAAACCCATCGCTGAGCAGGCCGTAGAAGAGCGAGTACAGGATGTCGTAGCTCAACCTAGGCTGATGAAATCAAAAATGGGTGAGCTAGACCGTGTTCTTGAACAGATAACACAGCAGCGCCGTCGTTTAACCCATAATAAAGAACGTGTGCGCGACAGGATCGAAGGTATGGCGACCTATTCTGAGTTTGGCACAGCCATTGCCGCATCTGAACAACTGGCACAAAAGCTAGGGGATGCAAACCGAGACTACGCCTCGCTAAGCCAAGCCTTGGGCGGACAAGCAAATGTTAATCATGTTACGGTGAAAAATCTTTTAGGATAGACCGCCGCGATATTTTACTGATTTAAAACTATAAAGAGTCTGTTTGAACAAGGTCGTACTCAATAAACAACCCACCTCTTCATTGGTGGGTTGTTATCAATAAAACCAGCAAATTAATGCGGCAGTGCCTCTTTCGGGTGCATCCCTAACCAGCCTGGGGAAGGCTCACCTTTCACTTCTCCCAGATATAAACTCAACTGGGTACGGAAACGTTCTACTGCTGCACGGTCACTCATAAAATCTGCAAAAGCCTGCGGGCTGGTGTTTTTATATTCCCAGATAGGCTTATATCCTGTCGGAGGCGTCACATCAGTACGCACAGACCACATGCGCCATACGTCTGCCTGTGTTTTTTTATCTAGCAACCAGTTCAGGTAGAGCTTCGCGGCTTCTGGGTGTTTTGCTTTCTTAAAGATAGCCGCACGTTGTGCCCATGACATAAACGGGTCATGTTTAGGCAGAATAAAACGCGAGCTTGCCTGTTCTTTAGGTACTAGAGCACCGCCCGTCGAGAAAGAAGCCATTGATTTACCGCTAGCAACATCGTCAGCTGGCGCCTGAGTGCCGCGCACAAAATTCACATTCTGAGTGGCAAATTTCGTGATGTAATCCCAACCATATTTGTCCACCGCCTGCTTAAACCAAAAAAGCACTGCATCATCGTCACCTGGGTATGTCACCACGAGCTTTCCCTTTAGCTCAGGTCGCAGGTAATCCTGCATTTCACGTGGCCACTCTTTTTCCGGCATCAGCTTAGTATTCACAACGTTGCTGAACGCGTAGACATAGACTCCAGCCCACGCTCCCTCTGCATCGCGGTATTCGGGCCAGATTTTATCCCATCCTGCGGGCTTGTAATTCAGTAAGACGCCCTCCTGTTTCCAACGAGGGAAATCTTGTACGGTTTGCAACTGAGCGATATCAGGGATCAGCGAATTCGTTGCTAGTTGATTGTCGATACGCCCATCATGAAACTTGCTGTAATCAACAATGACATTCAGCGTTATACCGGGAAAACGCGCTTCAAACGCTTTTTTCATGCCATCTTGTTGGCCCGCCGTATCGCCACCAGCATAAACGGTTACGGTGCCGCCCTCTTTCAGCGCACTCTGATATAACTCATCCAGAGAGCGAGTTTCCAGCGAGACTGCAGCTTGGCTTGAAAACACCATCATCCCAGAGAAAAGCACTCCCGCCGTCGCTACTGCATTCATCTTTTCCTTTACTGTTTTCATCACTCCCTCTCCATTTTATTTATCGTTCAAACCATTCCTTAAGACATTCAAACACGATAAAAGCCGTACTTTCATCAGGCCGATATTTGTCGGCAAAAGCATCCTAATCCCGAGAGAGAAGTAAGAAAATCGCTATATATTGATTAAGTCATTCATAAAAACTCAATAACCATGCATATTTCAGGAAATTATTCTTACCATCAGAGTATCGCCAGTTTTATAAGCTAAGGTCTATTGCACTGGGATAAATGAAAGGGGGAATAACGAGCGAAAAGGGAAAAAGAGAGGAGCCTGCCTTGCAGGCGTTTTTTCAGAATAGGGTGATTATGTTCGTGGCTTACTTGAACAAATAAGCCTTCTCGAACTCTTCCCGAGGGATAGCGGGTGAGTAGAGATAGCCTTGCGCACAGTGGATACCATGAGCCAGAAGCCACTCTTTCTGCTCTTCGTTTTCTACCCCTTCGGCAATAACATCGAGTTTAAAGACGTCAGCAATTGTGCCAAGGATCCTAGCCAACGCATTATCATCGGGTAAACCTTGAATAAAGCTCCGGTCAATTTTTACCACATCAACAGGCAGGCGATGCAGGTAGGTTAGGCTAGAGTACCCTGTTCCAAAATCGTCCAGTGCCAGAGAAACCCCCAGCGCCCGCAACTGTTGCAGTTTAGGCAGCTCAAGGTTTAAATCCTCAATGCGAGCCGTTTCCGTGATCTCTAGCGTTAATAAACCCGGCTCAATCTGATAGGAGTTGATCAGCTCTTCCACGCGGAACACAATATTATCGACCTGAATCTGCATACCGGAGAGATTAACGCACAGCGGTAATTGGATACCCTGTTTCTGCCATTCGGCTAATACTCGGCACGCCTCTTCCAGCACCCAATCCCCTAAGGGAAGCATTAAGCCTGTCTCTTCTGCTAAAGGGATAAAATCATCTGGGTATCCCTGTAACACGCCATTGTGATACCAGCGTAACAGCGCCTCTGCCCCTGAGATCTTACCCGTACTCATATCAATTTGTGGTTGATAATAGAGGCTAAATTGTCCCTGCTCCATCCCTTTGAGAATCGCACTTTCCTGCGTTAAGCGGTTCTGGGTTATCTCGGTTAATCGTGGTTCGAAGAACAGAATGGTATTTTGGCTCTGCTTCTGGGCAGAGGTCATTGCCGAATGAGCTCGACGTATCAGCGAATCAGCCGTATCACCATCATCAGGGTAATGCGAAATACCGATACTGGCAGAAGGCCGTAACTCAATGTCTTGCAAGCATAGCGGCTCATTAAGCTGCTCTAGAATATGGCGTGCCAGTAACATCCCTTGTGTCGGGCTTTCGTTCCCTTTCGCCAACAGTGCAAACTCGCCTGGCCCGAGTTGCGCCACAAGGCAGTGCTCATTTTCATTACGTTTTAGGCGCTCAGCAATATCTTTTATCAATTGAGATTGCTGGTCTGTCTCTAGCACACCAATAGTTTCCGTCAGCGTTTGCACACGGATCATCAATAGGCTAAACCCCGTATTGTTCTTGGTTGCCGTAAGTAAGTGCTGCTGAACAAGCTCTTTGAACAGGCGCGAATTCGGTAAATCGGTCACAGGATAGCGCGTACTCATACGGCTGAGGGCCTTATACGCCTTCGTTAATGCCTGCTGATTCCGGTTATAGTTTCTCACCAGTAAACCCAACTCATCATCTTTATGTTGAGCGGAAAGCGTCAGTACATGGTGCTCTGGTGTATCCAGTGCCATATCGTGCAAATCGAGCGCAATCGCCCGCAGGGGATAAACAAGCAGGCGGTTAATACACCAGCTGATAGCAATAGACAGGATCAAAACCAGTAGCAGATATGTCACTACCATTGTCGCAATCGTATCCATAATAAAACGGTACATACGATAGGAATCAACTTGTAGAACAAGAGAACCAATCGGCTCCGCTACAGGTACGCCTTGATAAGGGGAATAGAGTGGAATAGTAGTTTGTAATGGCAGATCGAACATCCTGTTTATCCAGACAGGGACGTTCTGCTCATTTGGGAATTTACCGTGGAGAGCTCTGAATTCGTTGGGCAACATGATATCAGCGCGGCTTAACACTCCCAGCGAATTCAGGTTGTCTAGAATATACTGCGCTTTATAGAGTTCCATGTTAAACATGGCTTCGGAAAGAGGAAGCTCTACAGAGTGAGCGATGTTCTTCATTTGCAAAACATAGTCATCACGACGCTGATCCACAAAGTGGAAAAGCTGAATCGAAATAAACATAAAGATTGTTACCAGCGCCACAGAGGACACAACAACCATCTGTTTTATGGTTAACGAACGACTAACTCGCAAACGACCTCTCCGCTTTAATATAAGGCAATACGTAGGCAACTGCCTGCCTCATACCATAATTGCATTCTAGCCGCAGAGTATACTTGATTAACGATTAAAAAAGGACGCCCATAAACGACAAACTTAAAGCAAAGTTATCAAAAGTCGTCGCCGTTTATGGGGAGATAGAACCAATTCTATGGAATCTCTACCATTATTTAAAATCTGCGTACGGTGTTAATGGCTTCGGTGGCATATCTAAATCACCCTGCCAAGGAGAGAAAGAGTAGCGCAGATAAAGCAAAGCATGGCTAGGTGCATAATCTTTCGCTTGTTGAATATCAACCCCCGCCCCCAGTGTCCAGTGAGAATCGAGCCTACGCTCAACAATCGCTCTGGCGGTATAGCCGAAGCCACTGCTGCTACTGCCTTTGCTTTTACTGTTTACCACCGTATTGTACGCATCTTCCTCTACGTCACAGGTATTGTATTGGATACACAGCTGGTCGTAAGACGGCAGCAAGCCTTTAATTGGATAGCGGCTGCTGTCATTGGTAGAGGAGTGAGACCAAGAAACGGCGCCGTTGATCTCCCATGACCAGTTCGTGGTACGTTCACGATAGTTAACCGGAACGGCGAAAGAGAGGTATTTCTGCGGGCTATAGTAACCCCCTTGCCCCAACGTATAACCGCTTAAATCCTTCTGGTAGTGCCATAACATGGTGTTAAGCCCGACAGACACTCGGCGATTATCTTCATTGATGAGCTTGTAGTAATACCCGGCCATAAATCGCATACGCTGGTTATCGGGCACATTTTTACCTGTGAGGCTATGGGCGCTTAAATCACTCCATACACCGTGATCACCACCGCTGTCATAGCTCGCCCCAATGCCGCCCCCTGTCGCGCGAACGCCGCCCCAGGTTTTTCCTGTCAGCGGGTCTTTGGCCCCAGAGAAAGAGAGAACAGAACTAGAGATAGGCCTGCGTGAACCATGTAGTGTCCAGCCAATATTTTGCCAGTCAAAGTCGTAACTTAGCCCACCGACAACATCCACAACGTCAAAACCCATCGGCGTTGTACCAATATCCATATTCCAGCGGTCGTTAAACCAGCCGACGGCGACGCTTGCCCCTCGCGCTTTCTGATTGCTATTACCAACGCAGCCAACCTCACAGGTGCCGAAATCCTCAGAAAATACGCCATTGCTATCATGCTTAAAACTACCGGGGTTCATATCGACACCATCAGTGCGAAAGAACAATCTTCCGTCATAGAGCGGTGTCTCCGCATGGAACATCGCCGTCATGGCTTTCAAATCGGAATAACCCGGCGTACCACTAGAGCCCCAATAGTCATAGTCCATAGTGATAGTGGTGGTCTGCTGACGATAGAGATCGGCAGCATCAGCGCGGATACTGCGTGTTAACCAATCATCGGTCGGGTTGTTACGCGTATAACGGGTAAACGTCTCATCATCCAGCTTGGCGGTGGGGCTTATCCCTCCGGCATACATCGCCCCACGGTAATCCTCTAACGCTTGTGTCGGGTTACCTGCTGCCCGTTCAACTCTGGCTGCATCACGCAATAGCCATGCACTATCCTGAGAGCGTACTCCTTTCGCTGCAGGTTTTAATACAGCGAATATTTTTTCGGCCTGTTGGCTATCGCCAATCATCTGCCACGCATTCGCCAAGCGGCGTCCTGCGCCCATTGCATCCGGTTTCACTTCGATACCCGCGTTGGTTAGCTGCTCTCTGGCGGCCTCATCCTGACCATCTGCTAAAAGCGCTTCAACCTGACCAAGAAGGGCATCTTCATTGTGCGGCTCTTTCGCTAATATTTTCCGATACTCTGCAAGCGCCTCTGCATTATCTTCACGCTGCAACGCCCAATCAGCTAGCACCAGATCTAACTGGGTATTTGCCGGTTGCTGTTTCAGCAGAGCAATAGCCCCCGCTTCATCACCCCCATCCCGCATTTTCTGAGCACGATCAACCAGCCGCTGTAGCGTTAAACGCTGCGACATTTCACGCATATTGTCGTCCCACTGCGTTTTAGGCAAAGAGGCGAGGGTATCTAAAGCCAAGTCATCGCGGTCTGAACCCGACAAATAGAGCGCATAGGCATAAACGTATTGTTGGTCGACGGGTTTATTACCGAAATTTTGCATACGAAAATGAGCAAATGCGGCATCACCTTCGCTCAATCTTTTTTGCTCTTGCAGCGTTCTGGCTAACCGATAGACTAGCCAAATATCGTCTTTTGCCATTGGCTGAGCTTCGCGTAGTTTTCTTTCTGCCTCAGCCCACTGCTGCTTGGCAATCAGTTGCTCGGCCTCATCTTTCAACATGTCGACTTTGATGGACTCGAGCGTGCCACGCATTTCTTTCTGGCGCTGCCGAGATAAATGAGAGAGATAATCGAGAGCCTTTTGTGGTGACTGGCGCTGATAAACCCCCACCAGCCCACGAGTAGCACTACCGCTGTCTGGCTCTAAGCGCAATGCCTGTTGATAATAACGTTCAGCCTCGGGATCGTTCTTCTGAGCCACGGCAACATCACCCAACCCCACAACGGCAGAGCTATCTGTGTTGTCTACTCTGCGGGCTTGACGATATAGCTTGCTTGCCTGAGCCAAATTCTGCGCCTTCAACGCCGCATCGCCCGCCGATATCAGCAACCAATAGCGCGTAGATTGAATCAGGCTATCCCATTTATCCCCGCTCTCACCCTCCGTATCCGCTTTTTTCGCGCGTTCAAACAGCGCCAATGCTTTCGCTTTTAAACCGGATCGGGAATAAGCCTGCCCCAACGCGCCCAATACTTCGGCATCGTTTGGTGTGTTCTTCAGTGCCGTTTGCAGATCGCCAATCGCGCCTCTGTTCTGGCCTTTATCCAGCTTTGCAAGCCCACTGGATCTTGCTCGGTAAGCGGGGTCTGCCAGCAGCGTTTTCTGCCGCTCCAACTCTTGCCGTGCCGCCAACACCTGAGGCCCATCGCTAAACAGAGTGAGATAGCGCTGCCACATAGCGACACTCTCTGGCCCCACAGGCATGGCTTTTAACTTCTCTTGCCACATATTGGAGGCGTTATCGCGCCCCTGAGAATCTTTAGCCATCAGCGCTAACATATCGAACCCCTTAGCATATCTATCTTGGCTAAAGTAGGTTCTGGCGAGAGCCTGTTGCACATCAGGGCTATTGGGATAGCGTTTATTTAACGCTTCAAGCTTCGCTTCCGCCGTTTTCTCTTGGTTAGGCAGGCGAGCCACTAAGCGCCAATACTCCAACGCAAGATCAACGGTAGGAAAATCACCGTTAAACAGCTCATCATAGGCTGCTTTGGCTTTTTCAAGCTGTCCGCCTGTCGATAGTAAACGTGCCTGCTGTAGTTTTTGCCGCCCTTGTGGCTGCGACAATAGGTAGTTTAGCTGCGCTGTACGGTAAGCCTCTGAGTTAGGGGCCAACTTACCCAGTTGGTCTAACAGCTGCTTTGCCTGATTAAGCTTACCCTGACGCATCAGGTAGCGCATTCTGGCGCCCATCACATCAGGATTATTAGGGGTGATAGACTCCAGACGATAGAGGGACTCTTTAACCAGATCGTCTTTATGCGTCGCTTCACCAATCCGAATTTGTTCTAATAGCCACGCTTCCGGCGTCACCCGCTCAGCTGAGTGCGCACAAGGCGCTATCACACTTAATGACAGCAATCCTAACCAGTTTAATTTGTACTTGTGCATTGCTGGCTCCAAGCGGGCAAAAGCTCACCCTGGCGATTAAAGCGATAACGTTTCTCATCCCAGCCTTGACCATACAAAGCCAGTACAGAGGAGTAGTAAACATTATCTCCGGGAGGTGAGATTTTCAGGTTTTCGCGCAGTTTAGCCAACAAGTCAGGATCGTTTGCCACAAAGGGCAGTAGCGCGGCGGAAAAACCAATCGGTCCCATTCCTCTGCTATGCCCACCGGCAGTATTTACTATTTCAGGGGGAACACCCACTTCACGAGTCAACGCGGCCATCGGCTGATAATGCGCAAGCAGCGTCGCTTTTTGCGGGTCATTATCCGCCATCATGCCAATCCACAGATAAACACGGATCGCGTTATAGCTACCAACAGCACCAGTCACTTTATCCGCTTGCCAGCCAGATTCGTTATTCCACATCATCCAATCCGGTGCCAGCCCCTTCTTTGCTCCCTCTGTCAGTAGGCTAAAATTGCTCTTGGCAACGCCAGCCCATGGGCCTTTAAGGGGGCTAAAACGAGCCAATAACTGCGGTGGCTGGTAGCTTGGGTTTAGGCGCCATGTATTACCAAGTTCAAAACCCACTTTCCCAGGAAGAAGCATTTCGCCAAGCCCTGGCAACGTTTTTACTTCTTCACGCGCAGCACGCTGTAGCAATAGTGTTCCGAGCGATTGATAACCGTGGTTATTCCACAATCTGCCCGCTTCGAGAAGGTCATAGGCTATCCAGAGATCGGAATCCGACGCCGAGTTAGCATCTAAAACACCCCACTCGCCTGAGTCATGTTTCCCCCAGACCCACGCAGGTAAATGCGATGTTAAATCACCCGCTGCCAGATTATTTTCCGTCCACGTCAGTAGCTCTTTAAACGTGTTACGGTCGTTGGCAACCAAAGCAAAAAACAACCCATAGCTCTGCCCCTCCGACGTCGTAATCTGCCGTTTATCACTGGTATCGATCACTCGACCATGGTGAATATAATTTTGTTTAAAACTCTGCCAAGCGGGCCAGCTGCTCTCCTTACAGTCCTCCACCGCTTGTGCTGCCGATACGAATGTTAACAACGTGCCTATCAGTACCAATAAGCACGGTAACCGCTTTTTCAACATTTTGATTCTAGTCTCGCTCATCTGGTGATAGACGACGGTGGCTTAATCCACGCAGTGCGCGCCACAACATCATAGCTATCAACACAACAACAAATACCGCTAGTGCCGCCAGCAAAAATGGGTGAGTCTCTAGTGAATGCCAGAGACGTTCCCACCAAGGGAGATACCCCACGTAATACACATCGCCCACGCGTAAACTGTTTACGCCAGACTCCCGAATTACTGCCACCGAGCCGAAGATCGCGGCACGTTTACCACCGTCGTTCAACGCATCATTTAGCAGCTCATAGCCTCGGCTACTGTCGGCCAACATAGCAATGACACTTCTCTGCTCATTAAACGGCGACTGGAACCCGATAATGGCTGCCATTGCCCCCTCGGATGTTATCGTCGTTTTACTGTCTGGTGTCGCCTCATCATCTGGTGGTGTAGTGTTGGGAATATAAGTACGCTTAATCAATGGTTCTTTTACCCAACTTAGCGTCTCATTCACCAATAAACTCATCTTGGTATCGTCACGTAACTCAGGCGGGATCACGCCTATCAGCATCAAGTCTGCATCAAGCCCTTTTACGGTGCTCCAATCATCTGCCAGACGAACATTCAGCGCCGGATACCCCGTATCTGCCCCGACATGCCCAGTGAAGCTCAACAGGGCAGCAACCTGCTCTGCTTTCGGTGCTTTCATGACCATGACCACCGTATCGGTGAGATCGGCCATACGGCTAAATGGGAAACCCGCATTAGAAAACGAGCGCAGATCTGGCATGGCTAGGAAGTGACGATAGCCGGAGAAATCGATGGTAGAGCTACCGTCGATGATTGCGTGGTTGGTCACTGGAAGCTGCGTTTGGCACAACCCCTCTTTGGTACTGCCTACGATAGAGGAGAAGGAGAAATCAAACCGAAGCTGATTAGTCGCTCCTAGCTTTAACGCAGGTATGGAAAGCTCATCGTCTTTATCCAACAGCCCTTGTACGATAGGTAAACGCATCAATGAGCTGTTGTCTTTCTCCACCGAGCGCAGAGGAAATGCACGCATAAACTGGTTATTCAAGCTGACATTTAAACGAGACTCATCCTGCAATAGCGGTGCGGTGTAGCGATATTTCAGATTCATATCGATACCGGAGCTGCGTAATAGGAACAGGTCTGGTGGTAAGTTCAGGTTTAAATCCATTGGCGAGAGTTGCCCGCCGGAGGCTTGAAGCTGCTCAGGATATTGCTGTAATTCCGCAAACGTCATCGGGCGGTCGGTTCTGACCCAGTTTGGTGCATCGTAAGGTTTACGTGGGAGTAACTGCTCCACTTTATCGACGCCAACGCTCTGGCCTCGGAACAGAATATTACCCTGTGCAATCCCCTTAACAGCGGTCACTAAGTCTTTATCATCACGCCCAAGAACCAGTAGTAATTTCACATACGGGTTATCAGGATGAGAGATCATCTCTACCGTTGGCCCTTGAACGGGTGGATAGTCTCGCAGGAAATCGGGCCGCTTATCGTTGGTAGCAAACACGATACCGTGCTGATCCGGTAATTGGTTATACAGAACTTTAAACGATTGGCCGCGCCACTGTGCTTTTACACCAAACCATGATGCCAAAATCGCCGCAGCACGCTGCTCTTCTAAATCAGGCGTTGCGCTGAAAACGATGGGCAATACCATCGGGCGATTATCTCGTCCGTCAAAAAAAGGCTCAGGGAAATGTGAGAGATCGTTTTTCAACGGAAGTGATTGATAAGTCAGCGCTAAATTACTGCCTTTACTGATATCGACCCACAGCACGCTATTGGCTGGGTTTTCACAAATTGCCGTGTAGTGCCCGATAAAATCGAGCCGGATACGGTTAAAATCCGAGATATAGCGTGAATCTAGCGGCACCTGATACGTAGTCTTTTTACCCAACTGCTCTTTATAGATAGGCACCACGCTCATCAGCTCATCGTTCATGTACACCTTGATGTGTGAATCGACAGGGATCAGGCTTGGCGATGGCGTATAAGTCAGGTTCAGCATCGCATTAGAGACAACTTCATCACTGCGCACGCTAAATTCAACCTGACTCGTCGGGTGAACGCCGCGCAGCACCATGCTGCCCGGAGGTGGCGCAACATCTTTAAATTGCAGACTCAGATCGCGTACTGGTGCCGTCACACCATCTACCACCATAGGTGGTATTGCTGGTGTCAGGCTTGTAGGTTGTGCGGCAGGGGCATTAGGGTCTACCGGCACTGTCGGCACAGCCGGTTGTCCTGTAGTCGGAGGCAGCGGTGTTTGTTGAGGTGGCATTGTCTGTGGCTGAGGCGTCTGCACCGCAACAACAGTGTTGCTGTTTGCCGCGACTTCCGCCCAGCTCATCGTTGCAAAGCCCAGTGCTAAGGCAACTATCCAAGAGAGTCTTTTTATCATCATGTTTTTCATCAATGTTGGGCTAGTTTATTCATAGGCCCGTTCACGCCACGTGGCAAAAACGATACCAACCAAGCAATCAGGGATGTAAATGAGACAAGAACTGTGCGTATTACTGGTGGGGTATAATCCGCCATACTCCGATATCCTCTAAATCCGAGTGCCAGAACATCTCGCAAGCTTTGAATGGGCTTATCCTCAGCAAAACCGTCTTGCCACAAAGCCCATGTATCCGCACGAGCAAACGTGCATTGAATAAATTCGATATGTTGTTCTACTTGTTCAAGAGAGAGGCGAATCCCGACATTTAAGCCATTGGCTCGGGTAATCACACCAGGGAAAGCGAACTCCTGTAAACCCCGTTTCAGCAGAAGGCTGACCTTATCACCATCCTTCACCAAACCCGCTTCTCGAACACTAATACCCACACCACCATCAGAGTAATCATGCAAGGTACAAGGGAAAATATGCCCATCTTCTCGGCTAAAAGCCCCAGGCATAGCTATCTCAACACGGTGCGACTGGCGCACTTGTTTGGCCTCAATGGAAACCGCCATCGCACCACCTAGAATAATCATATTGTAGATAACCCATATCAGGCTGATGATGACCGTTGGAATTTCGATAGAAGGGCCATAGATAAAACGCCAAGCACCGGCGAGCAGACCAACGAAGTTAATCAATACCAATGCCATGTAGGGGCGAGAAATCAACCAGTCAACATGCTGGTTTTCAACTAATCCGCCTTTCGCCGTTACGTTGAACTTACCTTTATGAGGATTAAACAGGGCAACGGTTGTTGGACGGGCGATATACCATGCCAGCACTGTTTCATAGATTTCACTCCAGAAAGAGTGACGATATTTACCCTGAATACGGGAGTTCGTCAGGCTGGCATGGATCATGTGTGGCAAGACATACAAGGCGATAGCCAATGCTGGCGCAAAGATGATGTAAGCGTGCAGAAGTAAGAAAGCCAGCGGTGCTGTCAGGAAGATTAATCGCGGTATTCCTGAGAGAAAGTGCAGCATCGCATTGGCATAACAGAGCCGCTGCCCTAGCTTCAACCCTTTGCCAAACAGCGGGTTATCTAGGCGGAAGATCTGCACCATTCCCCGCGCCCAACGAATACGCTGGCCAATATGCGCAGAGAGACTTTCTGTAGCCAACCCAGCCGCCTGTGGAATTCGGATATAAGCAGAAGTGTGCCCGCGACGGTGCAAACGCAGTGAGGTGTGCGCATCTTCCGTTACCGTCTCTACGGCAATCCCGCCGATCTCATCTAGCGCAGTGCGACGCAAAATAGCGCAGGAGCCGCAGAAGAAAGCCGCATCCCACATATCGTTACCGTCCTGTACCAAACCGTAGAACAGCGTTCCTTCGTTGGGGGTTTCACGAAAACGCCCCAAGTTGCGTTCAAACGGGTCAGGGGAGAAGAAGTGGTGAGGCGTTTGTAACATGCCAAGTTTCGTATCTTTAAAAAACCACCCTAACGTCAACTGTAGGAAGGAGCGAGTTGGTACGTGGTCACAGTCAAATATCGCCACAAACTCGCCCTTCGCTTCTTTCAAGGCGTTATTGATATTCCCTGCTTTTGCGTGCTCATGGGTGGTTCTGGCGATATAACGCACGCCAACTTCTTCCGCAAACGCCTTAAATTCTTCGCGCCCGCCATCGTCCAAAATATAAATATTGAGTTTATCTTTAGGCCAGTCGATACCTAGCGCGGCGTATACCGTCGGTTTCACGACGCCGAGGTCTTCGTTATACGTGGGTACCATAATATCGACCATGGGCCACTTATCCGGTGTCATCGTCAGCGGCGTTGGTGGGCGATGCAGTGGCCAAACGGTTTGGAAATAACCAAGTACCAATACTAACCACGCATAGGTTTCTGCCGCTAGCAGCAGCAAACCACAAATCAGGCTGACGTTATCGTCCCAGTTTAGTGTTGAGGTATAACGCCACCACATGTAGCGGCAGGAGATGGTGAGGGAAAGCACAATCATCATCAGTGAAGGAAGCCGACCGGGAATGCGGCGCATCACCATCGCAATGCCCCACAATAACAGCACAAAGATAAATTGAGCCTTTAAATCAAAGGGCTGAGAAATACAGATAAGAGCAAGAATAGCTGAAATCACGCCCATAAAAATAAACAGGAACCGCCTGCTGCGCTGACCCATATTTTTCAGCTTCTTCGAGGCGCCTTCATCCAACCCGCTACGTTCAAAGCGTTTAGGCAACTCAGCCAGCCAGAGATGGCCGCGCTCCTGCAAGCGATTAAAGCAAGTGGCAATCTTAGCGAAGAGGTGTTGCCCGAGATATTGGCGCTCTGCCGTTATCGGCAACATCAGTAGTAACCAGCAGCCTTGTAGTAGGTAGCGCAAAGCATCCGCAGGTTTTGGCCTTGCAGGATCAATTTGCGGGAAAAAGTGTTGCCGATTCTCTTGCACCAACTGCCATTGAGGAGATTCCAAACGTAAGAACAACCAAGCAAAGGTAGCAGTAAGGCACCCCATCAACGCCCCTAGAACAGAGGCTTGATTATCACGATAAGTGTTATAACGCTGCCAGACATGTTCCCACGCTGAGGAGGAGATAATCAGGCGCAGAATTGCACTGAATGGATTCATACCCCTGCTCCACTGTTAACAGCAGAGCCTTCTTCATCACCCTCTGAGTGATTTACCTGATGGACTATCTCTTTACGAACAGCCTCTTTTCCGTGGATCAAAAACCAGCTCGCTAATGTGCTGATCTCCTGGGCTGCTAGACTTTCACGTCGATATTCACCAACGGGCATTTTTACCGCCATAGATTCCGCCAACGCTTCATCACGGTGAATCGTCACTGGCAGTAACCCACCCAAGGTCTTTAACCACAGTTGCTGTAAATCTTGCTGAACTTGGCTATTGGGCGTGAACTGGTTCACGAGGAAATGTGTTCCCTCAGGGTGAATTTGTTGATGCAGGAGGGTGTGGCATGACATATCCGCCATAAGCAGACACATATGGTTATCCACCCATCCCGCCACCTGTTGATGGAGTTCAACCTCCGTAGAGGACAGGTCGAGCAGAACCCACTGATAGTTATTTTTCCCCGCTAAACGGGCAAATTGTGTCGCCCACCACTCTGGTTGTGCGGCTAAGCGTGTTTTTAATGTTGCCTGCTCTTCGGCGTTCAGTTGCCCGAATGGAGCGAGGTCTAAACCTGAGGTATAACGTAATGCCGACTGCGACCACTCACCACCATCTAGATAGGCTCTAGCCCAACCACGAGGTTCAGCAAAAGGGGCATTAAAGTGTAATCGCAAAAGGTTAGAGGGTGAGAAATCGATAATGAGTACCGATTCCCCTAATTGATGTAGGGCTGAAGCGAGTGCGGCAGTCACCGACGTTACACCGACACCACCTCTAATCCCCTGAACTGCAATAGAAATCATAAATCATTGCCATCGTTAAATCTGGCTAGCTCATCAAGCAGAGGCCAGCGATTCATCATTTTTTGGAGCGCTTCCTGGCGAGAAATATCTATGTAATCCAATGGAGGTAAACTAAAAGCAACGCTAAGTGCGTCGAGGTCATCTCGCTCTCGCGAAAGTCTGAGTACGTCCTGGGCATCGATTATTTTGTTATTCATTACCACCGCCTAAAGGAAATCAGACTATGTTTATAATTATAACGAGGAAATTAAGATCCACCTGACGGTCAGGAAATATCAATTAATGTAGTTAGTGGTTATTAACACTATTAATGTTACAATTAACAATTGTTTTTATCCAGCACTTCAAGATTAATTCACATTAATTACTGAAAAACAATGAAATGACAAAATTATTCTCCTTAGGTGTTAATAAGTTATGGGACGAATTAGCGATCATGCAATCGCCCGGCTTGTATTGGATGTGTGTAGAAAGACCTCAAGATACCACCTTATTTTGCAGACAAATTTTGGCAAGCCAGCCGGAGAATACAAAAGGCGCTCTCATTTGTGCTGGGCAAGACCCCAAACAGTTACTCACCCCTACACTCTCATCGGGGCCAAAAAAGCTCCCTCTATTTACGTTAGAAGAGAGTAATGATGCACTCTGGAATCTTTCTGAAGATTTAATGCGAGGTTTAAAACCTCAGGGCCGTTTATTGTTGCTTAACGTCTCCGCCCATCTGTGGCAAAACTTCAGTGATACTCAGCTTATGCGCTGGTGTAACGAGTTAAATCAATGGCTCAAAGAACAGGATTGCACACTGCTTATCCTCAGCCACGGCAACGAAGCGCACACACTAAAACTGCGTTTACTGCCTCTTTCCCGTATTTTAAATGGCCTCGTCAATATCGAGTGGCGTCAAGAGTATGTGCTCTACTCGGTCGCATGGTGGTGTACCAATACCGGCATTAGTGCAGGAGTCATTCTCAAGCTAGAAATGGGCAGTTCAGGCTGGCAATTGCGAAATGACGAGGAGTTACGGGTTCAGGTCAGCAACGATGAAAACCTCTATTTAGCACATCATGCCGTTTTAGAAGGTGCCCCGCCGTTGTCTGAGTACTGGTTTTTGTATGCCAATAACCAAGAGCTTTCTGATCGAGCCATGCAGGCTCAGACCGCTACCGTTATCTTTGCATTACAGAACAGCGATCAGGTCAATGACCTAGCAAAGTTACTGCATTCGCTGCGTATTCATCGCGGTAACGCGCTCAAGCTGGTCATTCGTGAGGTAGCACCCAGTCTGCGCTATAGCGATGAGCGGCTTTTATTGGCCTGTGGCGCTAACCTTATCGTGCCGCATCTATCACCGCTTTCGCGTTTCCTGACGATGTTAGAAAGTGTTCAAGGCACAACATTCCCGCGCCATATTCCTACCAATCTCTCTTCGTTGTTGGATGCCATGCGACCGCTTCAGGTAAAAGGCTATGTTCCTTTGCCTAAGTTTTGCCAATATCTGCATGACCTGATGAATAACGCACTGCTGCTAGAAAACAGCAAAGGGATTTTGGTGGCATTAAAACCTGTCCCAGGTCTGCGCGCTGCACAAGCTTTAACACTGTGCCATATCCGCCGCCACGGGGACTTAATCACCATTTACCAAGACCGCGTGTATCTGTTTCTCTCTGCCTGCAGAGTGAACGATCTGGATACAGCGCTGCGCTTTATTTTCCGCCTTCCTGTCGATGAGGTTTTCGTCAACCGTCTGGTTTGGCACACGGATAAGCAGGTTCTCTCTGAAGTTTCTCAACTGGAACACAGCACCGTGTCACAGTGGCATCCTGAAGAAGAGAGGATCATCAACCAACTGACACAACAGAGTGAAAGCGTCGAACCCGAGCCTCGGCGTGAGCCAGAGCCGATTACGCTACTGTTAGATTAAGTCTCCGACAGTCACCATTAGAGAGAGTAGAGCAATGCCAATTGGCGACATATTGCAGGTCATATTGATTACCGCTCTGGTGATGCTGCCTCTTGGGCACTTCATGGGGCAACGTTTGCAAAAGTGGCGGAAAAACTGTCGTCAATTACTGCGGCAACCACGCTACTTAAAATCAGAAGGTGTTTGGCAGAACACAACAGAATCTCAGACTCAGGCTAAGAGCAAGAATGAAAAATAATAACAAGATGAATGAAGATACATCCGTTTCTCCTTGGCTCAACTGGCGGGGTTTAGGCCATTGGAACTACTACTTTCTGATTAAGCTGGCTTTATTGTGGTACGGCTACCTCAATTTTCACGCCTTAACCAACCTGATTTTCATGGCATTCTTGTTGATGCCGCTGCCCTCGCAAAAACTGCATAAGTGGCGAAATTGGGTTGCTATCCCTATCGGTATCGCGCTGTTTTATCACGATACATGGCTGCCTGGCATAGAGAGCATTATGAGCCAAGGCTCACTGCTCACGGGCTTCTCAGCATCCTATTTGTGGGAGTTGATCAATCGCTTCATCAACTGGCAGTGGGTAGGCGCAGCCTTTGCCCTGTGGATTGCCTACCTATTTATTGCTCAGTGGGTACGCGTTACCGTCTTTGTTGTCCCTGCTTTGCTATGGGTGAATGTGCTAAATATTGCAGGCCCATCATTCTCACTAACGCCGGAAGCAAATACCGCATCCGCAGCGCCACAAACAACGGCCCCAGCGGCATCAGCCTCTAGCGGTACAGCACCCGCCGACAGTGGCCCGCCGAATAATGAGAACCTGAACGCTTATCTTCAGCAGTTTTATCAGCAAGAACAGGGTCGCCGTACCGCTTTCCCCACATCACTACCTGAAGATGCACAGCCTTTTGATGTGTTAATCATCAATATCTGTTCGCTCTCGCTATCGGATATGGAAGTAGCCAAGGTAGCTCAACATCCGCTGTGGAGTAAATTTGATATCGTCTTCGATCAGTTTAACTCTGCAACGTCTTACAGCGGCCCAGCATCTATTCGCTTACTTCGTGCGAGTTGTGGTCAGCCATCTCATAAGGGTCTGTATCAGCCAGCAGAAAATCAGTGTTATCTCTTCTCAAATCTCGCCCAGTTAGGCTTTAAAGAAGAGCTGATTATGGATCATGCAGGGGTCTTTGGTGACTATCTGAAAGAGCTGCGCGAATACGGCGGTATGCAAGCACCACTGATGTCTCAGGCTGGCTTAAGCCATGAGCTAGCATCGTTCGATGGTGAACCCGTCTTTAATGATCTGGCTGTATTGAACCGTTGGCTAGAAGGTAGAGAGAAAGATACCGAGGCCGCCCGCAGCGCGACCTTCTTTAATCTTATCCCACTGCATGACGGTAATAGAAATGTCGGTTCAAACTCAGTGGCACCTTATCCGCCGAGAGCGAAAGCACTCTTTGACCAGTTAGATACATTCTTAGATCAATTAGAGAAATCAGGCCGTAAAGTTCTCGTGGTGGTGGTACCAGAACACGGTGCTGCGCTTGCCGGAGATAAGATGCAAATGTCTGGCTTACGGGATATCCCAAGCCCTAGCATTACGCATATTCCTGTTGGCGTTAAGCTAATAGGGATAAAAGCACCGCATCAGGCCAGCGCATTGAAAATCGAAACACCAAGCAGTTACATCGCTATCTCAGACCTAATTTCACGGCTTGTTGATGGAAAATCATTTATTGCACCAACCATAGATTGGGCTGCACTCACAAAAGATTTACCAAACACACCAGCCGTATCCGAGAACAGCGGAGCAGTCGTGTTGAAGTATCAGGATAAGCCATACATTCAGCTTAACGGCGGTGATTGGGTGCCTTATCCGCAGTGATGGGAAATAGCCTCAGAGCGATAAACTGATCGACTAAAAACACCCCTACAGTGAATGTAGCGGGTGTTTTTTTATAGAATAGATATCTAAAAACATCATACGCGCGTTCACAAATACGCTGACTCATCGCCATAACAGACAGCCGTCAATGTGGCGATTTCTGGGTTTTCACCGCACACCGCAATAGCTAAGCCGTTATCCTCATAGCAGTGAAGATAAAGCGGCAGAACAGACAGTGAGCCAGGATCTAATTCCAGAGATGACATTTGCCATACCGAGCCACTACGCTGCTTGAGTAGCGCTTCTCGCGCCGTCCACAAACGCCAGAAGGCGTGCTGTTGCTGAGTTGAGTCTTGATGTTGAAGCAGCCACTCATATTCGCGCTGGCTAAAATAACGTTGAGCGATAGAAAGAATATTTCGACGCGGGCGTAAAACCTCAATATCACACCCCGCAGCGCCGCAAGAAGAGAGCAGCACCATTACACGATTTCCACTGTGGCTAATACTGAATTGGGGCAGGTCTGCACGAGTAAAGTAAGGCTTACCACTTGATTCAATAGCAATCTCAGGTAGGCACTTACTCCCTAACATCCGAGCTAACAGCACACGCCCAGCGAGGGATGCAGGGCGTGTCAGTTCCGGTAAAACACCACCCACCCAGCGTTTGTACATATCGGGAGTACTAAGCGTGTTGATGTCGCCTATCGCCGCCCGATACATACAGCCCTCAATACCTATCTCTACGCCCAACGACGGATCACCAGAGACGTATTAATACCGCCAAAGGCAAAGTTATTAGACTGGATAAACTCAGTATCTAGATGGCGAACCTCGCCCATAATGTAATCCAGTTCACCACATTCAGGGTCGGGATCAGTCAGGTTTAGCGTTGGGGCAAACCAGCCTTCTCGCATCATCTGTAGACCCATCCATGCCTCTAACGCACCGCAGGCTCCCAGCGTGTGCCCGAAGTAACTTTTTAGTGAGGAAATCGGTGTATTGGCACCAAAAATAGCTGCTGTAGCCTGGCTTTCTGCCACATCACCTAAACTGGTCGCAGTACCATGTGCACTGATATAACCGATATCCGATGCTGCAAGCCCCGCATTTTTCAGCGCTCGCTCAATACAGATCTGCATTGTTTCACGCTTCGGCTGAGTGATATGTGCTGCATCACAGTTGGTGGCAAAGCCGACAATTTCACCGTAAATGGTCGCCCCACGCGCTTTGGCGTGCTCTAGCTCTTCCAGAATTAGAGAACCCGCCCCTTCACCGATCACCAAACCATCTCGGTTGCGATCGAAAGGTGAAGGGGTAGTTTGTGGCATATCATTGCGCTGACTGGTGGCAAACAGCGTATCGAATACTGCCGCCTCTGATGGACAAAGCTCTTCAGCCCCACCAGCTACCATCACAGTCTGGTAACCGTGTTTAATCGCTTCATAGGCATAGCCAATACCTTGGCTGCCGGAGGTACAGGCGCTAGACGTTGGGATAACCCTGCCGCGCAGGCCAAAAAATAACCCCGTGTTCACTGCTGCCGTGTGCGGCATCATCTGAACATAAGTTGTACCCGTAATATTATTGGTGTGTTTCTCTGTCAACATCGTGGCAAATTCGCTGACGGGCTTAGTGCTTCCCGTTGAGGAGCCATAAGCGATGCCCGTTTCACCGTTGGTTAGCACTGGCTCGTCCAGCAAGCCTGCCTGCTCCAATGCCAGCTCGGTCGCCCGAGTTGAAAAGAGTGAGACCCGCCCCATTGAACGAATACGCTTACGCGAATAGTGTTCTGGCAGGGTGAAATCATCAATGGGTGCACCCAGAAGCGTATTTAGCCCCTGATAGATGCTCCACTCTGGCATTTTTCTTACTGCATTGGTTCTGTTTTTCAGCCTAGCAGCAACATCATCCCACTGCTCACCGAAGGCGCAGACTCCCGCCATACCCGTAATCACAACTCGCCGAGTCATAGCATACCTCCATTGATAGAAATCACTTGCCGAGTCACATAACCCGCAATATCTGACATTAAATAACTCGCTAAACCAGCGACCTCTTCGGTCTGCCCCATGCGTTTTAAGGGGATCATCTTCATTGCTTCATCAAGTGCCAGCTCTTCCATTTGCAACATGCCGGTATCGATAAGCCCTGGAGCAATACAGTTGACGGTGATCTTGCGTTTAGCCAGTTCTATCGCCAGTGCCTTCGTTGCACCGATAATCCCCGCCTTCGCCGCGCTGTAGTTCACCTGACCACGGTTACCCGCCAAGCCAGAGACAGAAGAGAGTGTGATGATACGGCCACCTTTGCGCAGGCCAATCATCGGCATCACGCAGGGGTGAATAACGTTGTAGAAACTGTCGAGATTGGTATGGATAACGCCATCCCAATCCTCACTCGTTAATGCAGGGAATGCGCCATCACGAGCGATACCTGCATTATTTATCACACCATAATAGGCACCATGAGCCTCAATATCGGCTTCAATAACGTTGCGACATGTATCACGGTCAGCAATATCAAACCCGAGATAACGTGCCTCACCGCCCTGCTCTGTTATCTGACGAACCGTCTCTTTAGCTCCGGCTTCATCGCTGTGGTAGTGCACGACTATCTGAAAACCGTCGGCTGCTAAACGGATGGCGATCGCCTGCCCAATACCTTTACTCGCCCCTGTTACTAATACAGAACGTTTCATTCAGTCTCACCCGTCGCAAAAAGTTGATTAATTTCTTGTTCATCAGGCTGATAAGTATTCAGCCTTGCAGTCGCTATCTGATGCTCGCCGATGCAGATTTCGGTATCAAAGCTGCCCAAACGCTCATCTTTCATCAACAGCGTGACTCTGATATCAAGCACACTGCCAGAGGCCAGAATGGGTTGTTCACAGCGAAATGCTCGGCTCCCCAACAACAGCCCTACGCCGGGTGAAACCGTGCCGTTTTGCTGCCCGTGCCAACCGGACCATACGCCGATAGTCTGGGCCATCATCTCTAGCGCAAACCAACTGGGTAAATCGCCCTGCTCATTCAGAAAAGGAGCCACAACACCGGAAGCACTGACGACAACGCGGCAATGAGCGCTCTCTTCCGTCACCTCTATAACATCCTCTACTAGCACCATCGGTGATTCGTGCGGGAGATAGGCTCCGGCGGATAAATACGCTTTACTCACTTTTTGCCTCCCCAAGAATCAGACAGGTGTTATTACCACCGAATGCAAACGAGTTAGACAGGATATTGCGCTGCGCTAATTCCCTCGATGCTAACAATAGCCCACACGGCGGGAGCGAGGTGTCCTGAGCAAAAGTAGAAAAATCTTGCACAGGCAAAGACAAGTTACGCGTCAGAATAAGCCAACTCAGCGCCGCTTCTCCACCACCTGCAGCACCGAGCATATGCCCCGTCAGATGTTTGGTGGAGCTGCAAGGTGTTGTCTCACCAAACAGTTCATGAATGACTTTCGACTCAACCTGATCATTGAGCGGCGTAGCCGTACCATGCAGGTTGATATATCCAATCTCGGACAGATTAAGTGCAGCATCCGCCAAGGCCATGTTGATTGCCTCAATCGCCCCTTTACCTTCTGGGTGAGGGGCTGACATATGCCATGCATCGGAGGATTCGCCAATGCCTTTAAGAGCAATCTGCTGCGGCTCTTTTGTCATCAGCATTAGGGCTACACCTTCGCCAATGTTGATACCATCACGGTGCTGACCAAATGGCTTACAGCGCTCCGCACTGAGTGACTCAAGGCTTCGAAATCCATTGGCAGGCATACGGCTAAGGGTATCGGCCCCCCCGACAATGGCAACATCGACCAAGCCAGACTCGATGAGTCGACGCCCGCTGATAATTGCTCTGGCGCTGGAAGAGCACGCCGTTGAGAGCGTATAAGCAGGGCCACTCAGCCCAAGGTACGATGCCAGAAAACGGGAGGGATCGCCGAGTTCTTGTTGGTAATAGTGATACTTACCAATACCCTCGCTATGGTGAACACGGCTCACCACGCGGTCGCCTTCATCCAAACCTGATGTGCTGGTACCTAGCACAACTGCAACGCGTTCATGACCAAAGCGGGCAATCGCCTCATCAACTTCTGGCCTGATCTGCTCCAGCGCGGCTAACAATAGTTGATTATTGCGGCTGTCATGCTGGCTAAACGCCGGAGGAATAGCAGGCAAATCAGCAGTGACATACCCCATCCAGCACGGTTGATTTTGGACCAGCCACTCACTGCTTTGCATCATTCCAGGCGCCTGACCTCGCACCAGATTCTGGGCGATTTCATCTGCGTTGTTGCCTAGCGCATTCAACATGCCAACGGCCGAAAAATAGATCATGAGGCCTCATCCAAATGTTGAATTGCAATCTTATATTTGAAGATATTCTGCTGCACGAGAACAGGCTGGCGCAGGCCATCCAGTTGCTGATAGTGGATTTCGACAATCACCTCACCTTTATCATCTCGGAGGTGCCTGTTATCGCCTTCATCGGTCAGTGTCCAACCTGTAGGAAGCAGCGGTTGCCAAGCAGAAATAGGCCAGTAGCTCAGCATGATATCTTGCAATACTTGGTTTGCAGGTGGGATTTCTGGTACGACAATTGACTGTTGAACATGCACGCCAGTCTGGTCATAAACAAGGCTAAACAAGCGGATACCTAAAGAAGATAGCCCCGCTAACGTTAACTGCTGCTGGTCAACATTAAGGAGCACTAGCAAGGCGTGATCTTTGCCCTTTATCGTTGCCGTCAACAATTGTTGCTGGCTGAAAGGCTTCTCCATTCCCGGATCGGGAAGAGTCACCTGAACCCCCGGTTTTAGCCAAGCTCTCGGACGAGGGTCATCTTGATGATTTCGGGCACAAGCGCTAAGCAGAGCCACCAGCAATATCGCGAACCCCATGCGTAAAAAGGTCATTTCCGTTTTCCTCGGTTTTTAGATAGCGCCAATGGCGACAAAAGAAATGCGCTGAAAATACCGCTGCATAAAACAATACCAAAGCTGCTGATGGCCTGTGTTTGGCTAAAGACCAGCATGCCTAGTGTTAATAAGGTCGTCATCATTGCCAGCGTAATAGCCAACATCGATGTTAACGGCGTACCACGTGGGTTACTGAAGAAGATGGTGTAGTTGATACCAATACCTAGAACCAACACCAATGCCAGCAGAGAAAAGAGATTGAGTGTATGACCGCTAAACGCCAATACCGCTAACCCAAATCCGAGAGAAAGCACAGATGGTAATACATTGACCAAGCCCTTCTTCCAGCCTAAACGGACCATATAGATAACGGCAATCGTGACCACTGATGCCAGAAGTAACCAGCCTAAAAACACGCGGTAGAATGAGAACAGGCTATCGAAATCATGCTTTCTGTCAACCCAACTCACACCCGGCAGTGCCTTCGCCATCTCGCCAAGAGCCTGAGTATTGGTCACACCACTAATCGGCACCAGCACACCGCTCTGCCCATCGGCTAACGAGATCCACATTAAGCGCCACCCTTCGCTGGTGACGCTAGCCTGCCACATTGGTACGGTCAAAGGCATCGGGCTGAGATCTGGCTTGGCGAAATCAATTCCTGCCTCTGTAAGCTGGCCTAAAATCCGTGGTGCAGCAGCACTCAGCAAAGCCAGATCCGCCTGCTGGCGAGCAAGGGATGAGAGCGGAAGCACACGATAGTCACTGATCCAACCTTTGGCTTTGGCTTGAACCAGCTCAGGCTGTAAGCGCTCTAAACGCTGTAGTGTCTCTTCACCGCTGCTACCGTAGACCACAAACCACTTCTGATCGACGCCCTGCCCTGTTAGCTCTGTGATTTTCAGCTCTTGCTGATGAATCTCTTTCGGCAACGCTTGAAGCTGGGCAATGTCATCATTGACCTGCAACTTAAATAAACCTGCGGCGGCAAACAAAGCGATGACAGTCGGTAATCCAATACGAAGACGTGGATAGCGACGCCATGCACTCAACCACCCAGCGAGCCAGCGAATGGCAGGAATAGGTCGAACCGGTAGGCGAGCAACACAGTAGGGGTACCAGCAGATCACGGTTAAACACGCCGCCGTTAGCCCTGCCCCAGCAAAAACCGCTAGCTGACGCAGGCCAGGGAAAGGTGCCAACATCATAATCAGGTATGCACACACCGTTGTCCCCAAGGCTAATAACAGCGCGGGAAGTACCTTCTGTAAGCTCACCAGTGGCGTACTCTCTTTGCCATGCACCATCCGCTCCGTCAGAAAGTAGAGCGTATAGTCGGCGGAGATACCTACAATGCTGATGCTCATGACCAGCGTCATTAGGTGAATTTGACCGAAGACAAGCAGTGTCGCGGCAGTACCCGCCGTCGCGCCAATGGCAACAGACGTGATGCAGAGCAGCAACGGCCGCAACGAGCGAAACACGGAGAAAATCAGGATCAACACACCAATGACAGTAAATAGCCCAAGTGTAGAAACATCATGCTTCGCCTGTTGGCTGGCGTAATCACTGTAAAATAGCGTACCGCGAGAGAGCACTTCTGCCTCTGGCCAACGCTGCTTTAACTCCTTTTGTAGGGCATCCAACTTAGTGACGAGGCCGTGAGCCATCTGCATGTCATAGGAGGAGTTTTTAAGCTCACCGTGCAACAGATACCACTCTCGCCCATTGGCATCTTCGCTCACCAACCAGCCCTGTTTTAGCCCCATGCGCGTCGCGTTTTGCTGTAAGGCGAGCTGCGAGCCACGCACTAGCATAAAAGGGTCATTAATCAGTTCTTTATGGCTGACACCAGCAAAGGCAGAGTAGAGCTGACCTAATACCCAGTCAGCCTGAGCCTGCCCACCATTGGCGAGCCGTTGCCGAGTCTGCGAGTCAATCATGCCGTTGCGGTGTTCAAAGAAGAACTTTCCCCACGCTTGCTGATTATCCGCACTCATCGTGCCCTTTACCTCTGCTAGCTCAGGCAGTTGGTTTATCTGCGCCAGCCACCACTCAACAGCGGCAGTGTCCCCTTTCTTTGCTGGGCTAACCATCCAGACCAATTGGCGGTCGAGGCGTTGCATGAAACCGTCCTGTATCTCTGACGGTACGCTGCCTAATGTTTGCTGAGGCAAGAGCGCCAATACGCTGCTAGTAAACTGGCTACGGGGCAATAATAGGCAGAGTGCAAGTACAAAGGCTGCACAGCATACTCCCCATGAGAACGCCCAACGTTTATGTTGTTTAGTAAACGAAGAGCTGTTGTTCGTCATGGCTCAATGCCTCTGGCGTTAAACGCTGTTGGGTGAAGAAAATCGTGGTGCTGTCACCCTGCCGATCGTCCAGAACAATATTCTCGAGATAGATGCCACCACGTAACGTAATGGTGTTGAACAGCTTATCGAGCGGTGATGTTTTTGGTGTCAGTATTAGCGCCCATTGATCATTGGCTTGCGAGCTAAAATCGAGGGCAAAGTTCTGCTCTAATACGGCTCGGTCGGCCTGAAACAGTGCTCTTAGTAGATGGTTAAATTGGAACATCTGCGGGTTAGATTCTGCCGTGATCGTCTGAGGGGCCTGAGCCGCCATCACCTGAACCATGCGCTTATCGTCTAATACTAGGGTAAGAGGGAAAGGTTTTTGCTGCTGCCACCAAAGCCCCTTCTCTCTTGAAATAATGAGCTTACCGCTCGATTTTAGGGGCTTTTGCATCCCCTTTATCATACGTTCCTGTGTGAATTCAGCCCTTACCGTTGGCTGCTGGCTGAAACGCTGCTGTAGCTCATCTAACGTAATGGCCTGTGTGCTGAACGCGATACATAAGCACGCCAGTGTGACGATTTTCTTGATCATGCTACTCCCATCCTTTTGAACAGAATATCTGGGCTAACAAAGCACATTTCCTGTGTCTTTTCGTTTACTGCAACCTGTATGGTGTAGCCCGTTGTCAGCCGTTTTTTCGTCTCAGCATCAACGATCTCATAGCCGATACGAAGTCGATTCTCATACTCTTCTAACTGTGCACGAACACCTATTCTCTGCTCGAAAAGGATGGCTCCACGGTACTTAACTCGGGTGTCCACCACAGGCCACACATAGCCAGAGGCTTTCATTTCACGGTAGCCGTAGCCAAACTGCTTAAGCAGAGCTTCGCGGGCAATTTCAAAGTAGCGAAAGTAATTGCCATGCCAAACGACACCCATGGAATCCACATCATGGAAGGGAATAGCCAACTCTATTTCGACTCTAAATTTGGGGTCTGTTAACATTTAGTTTTTCTCCGTTGGCGTTTCTATAGGCAATTGCCAAAAATCAAAAAAGTTAAACCAGTCCAGCGGTGACATAAGGGCGTAATGTCCTAGTCTTTCTGCATAGCGATCGACGGTTTGTTGTAGGGCCTGCTGCCGCTCTTTACGCGGCAGAAGAATCGGATCGGCAAAAGGTTCGACGTGTATCCGCAATGTTTTTTGCTCTCGTAGTACAAACATCAGTTTGACGGGGCAGCGTAACGCTGCCGCCAGCACAAATGGCCCCTGAGGAAAAGGCGCCGCTCGCCCGAGAAAGTCACTCCATACCACGCGCCGCTCTCCGCCACGCTGCTCATTTATTGCGGTACGATCGCCGACAATCGCCACCCATTCCCCTGCGTCTAACCTTTCTTTCAGCAAGATGGCTGTTTCTGGCCCGATATTATTAACAGGGATGAGGTTGATACCGGCTTGCGGATTCACTTCTTCCATCAATTGCTTGAAGCGCTGCGCATGTTCACTGAATACCAGCGCATTGATTTTCACCTTGCCGTTATAGCTGACAAGTGCACGGCTGACTTCTATATCTCCAAGGTGTGAAGCTAAAATCAGCGTACCTCGCTCTATGTCGTGGTTCAGTGCATGCTCTGCATCGGGTGCAAAATCAATCTCTTTGCCCCAGCGGATATCTCCCTGCCAGCTCGCCAGTTTATCCAGCATTGCCTCACCAAAACGCATAAAGTGGCGAAAGCTCGATACAGGCACAGGTAAGGCAATACCTTTACTCTTCGCGAAGTGCTGTAATTGCGCCAAATACGCCTCGGATGCCTGCCGTTGGGTTCTCCCCGTCAACCAGAAGTAGCCAATAACAGGCCATAATAAAAGGTTGAAAATGCGCCGGCCGAGCAAACGATAGACCGACAACATAAAGCGCATGCCATACATGCCCTTACGTTCGTTGACGCCCGCCCAGTGCCTCTCTTCATGATCACCGCGCGGTGCTAACTTGCGCTTTAATAACCTTGGCAGGCGCAGCAACATGCCAAACACTAGGCGGGTATGCATCCATGAGATCTGGCAGTTATCCCACAAGGCATTAAAGTGAGACAAGCCATCAACCGGATAGGTGACATGGGTGGGAATAAAATGGCTATTTACGCCATCCCAGTAAAGCCGCACCATCACTTCGGTGTCAAAATCCATGCGACTGCCCAGCACACAGCGATTCGCTAACGCGAGCGTTTCAGATATCGGGTACACCCGAAACCCACACATGCTGTCTTTTAAGGAGAGTGAGAGAGTTTCTACCCACACCCAGAAGTGCGTGATATAGCGCCCGTATAGTCGGGATTTCGGGACAGACTCATCGTAAATCGGCCGACCAGAAATGAGCGAATGGGGATATTGCTGTGCCAGTTCAAGAAACTGAGGAATATCTTCAATTTGGTGTTGGCCATCAGCATCCACCTGTATCACATGGGTATAGCCTTCTCTGGCTGCTGCACGCAGGCCAGCGATAACCGCTTGCCCTTTTCCCTGATTAACTGGTAAACGCAGGAGGTGAAGCGAATCACTTCCAGTAACGAGTGCCTCTAGCTGCTGTTGCGTCGCGGCATCACTACCATCATCGACGATAAAGCAGGGAAAATGATACGGTGCGAGCCTTTCGAGCACGCGAGACATCATCGCACCGTGATTAAAGCAGGGGATCACAATACAAGGGGAGAACGCGTGGTTCTCGCTTTTTGCCAAAGCAGTATCTACTGACATAGCATTATCTTTCCGCTGCTGGCGATATGCTCGCTCTCTTTTTGCAAAAGAAGATATTTGAATTGCAGACAGCCGCGCTCTGGCTGCCACTGTAGATCTAATTTAATGGTCTGCTCCGGCACCAGCGGGCGCTGAAATTTGACGTTTTCAATGGATGAAAACACCCATCCCGGTGCCAATAATTTGCTGCCGTAGTGCATCACCCAATCAACTTGAGCGACACCCGGTAAAACAGGTTGCCGTGGGAAATGCCCACGAAACCAAAATAGTGAGGGCTCCAGATATAGCTCGACCTGCACATGGTCGGTATCCAGCGGAGTGCAGGAAATTTCAACGGGCAGCATGGAACAGCTCCTGTAATTGATCATGGGCACGTTTGCTCTGAGTGTTCAGAGGAATAGCATCAACCAAGCGCCAATAGCGTGGTATCGCAACAGGCTCTAACCATAGGCGTAAAGCGTGACGCCAGCGTTGGATTAATACCTTTGAGCCAATGTGATTTAAAGCGAGCTTACCCTGCTCACTCAACACAACCACGGCCCCAATACTGAGGCGGTCGCTGCGGGACACAGTAATAATTGCCGCTTCTGCTATCTCGCTTTGCTCACACAACCGGCGCTCAATTTCGGAAAGAGAGAGACGTTTCTCTTCAATTTTGACGATACGGTCACGCCTAGCACCGAGATGAAAGCGCCTGTCATCAAGAAAGAGTAACTCATCATCTAATAGCAATCCCTCTATCTCAGGGATAAGAGGGGAAATCACACGTAGGCGTGCTTTATCATCGCCATTCTCTTGTTTGAAGAGAACGCCGCTAAACCGATGCCAAGGTGCCTCATCCTGCGTTCTCTCTCGCCATGCCAAGACACCTGTTTCCGTACTACCATAAATCTCACAGATGGGCTGGTTAAACCATTGGGTGGCAGACTGTGCATCTTGCCAGTGCAAAGCACCGCCTGCAGAGAGGACAAAAGCCGTATCCGGTGGCAAGAGCGCACAATCTAAGCGTTTGAGGAAGGCTGGGCTGCTGATAAATATTAATCTTCGCCCCATACCTTGATTGACGATCTGCTCCTGATATTCGCCCAACTGACAGGCAAAAGGCAGCGAAAGCGCCATCGGCAGCATGATACGAAACGTTAAACCATAGAGATGCTGATGGGTCACGGAAGCCGCTACGCTCCCATGTTGAAAGCGATCCCCCCAAAGCGAGGCGAGCCATTCAACTTCTCTATCTAAGCAGGCAACAGGCTTAATGACTTCTCGCGGTTGCCCCGTCGAGCCGGAGGTAAAGAGAATCACCTCTGCTTCTTCGCTTATCGGTGGTAACGGGCCAAAGGGTGTTTGTGGCGGTTGCGCTAATACAGCATCCGTCACCTGTAACACGGGGCAATTCAGCGACAAAGGCAAGTCCGTCAATACCGCGTCAAATAACGCGTGCTGCTCCCTTAATACGTTTTCTCGGCAGTTACCTGGGATAACAGGGGTTTTGCCCGCATGCAGTAATGCAAGAAGTGCCACAGTAAAACGGTAGCTGCTATCAAAGCAGAGCGCCCAGCGCTGTACAGGGGAATCCTTCAGCATTTGGCAGAGTTGGGTAACATTCTGGCGCAGCTCTTTTAGCTTATAGCGTCTGTCGCCATGCCAAGCTATTTCTGTGTTCTCTGAACGACTTTGGCAAAGCCATTGAGATAGGGGAAGTACAACTAATGATGTCATTGTTGTTTCTTCACACGTTGTCGAACTAACCATTCAATCCCCATGACCAAACCAATCATTAAATAGCTAATAACGCCGTTATACATCGTCCAGATATCCAGATTACCGTACAAGCATGTTGCCAAAGAGACAGCGCCGTTGCAGATGAAGAAAACACACCACACTTTGGTTACTGTGCGAGTGTATTTTACGGCCTCTGGTGGTAGCGAAGGATCTTGCAAGCGAGCTAACCGTTCAACCACAGGTGGCCCATAACGAAGAGATGATCCGAATAACAGCAGCAACATGGCATTCATCACAACGGGGTAATAGAGCAGCAGGTGATAGTCTCGCAACAAAGCGCTGGCGAGACATAGCACGATGCCAAAGAGAGCCAGAAGCTTGCCTAAACCTGCCAATGCCCCCAGACGCCCTTTGAGGACATAGAGCCTCAATAGAAACGTGATACCTAGCAGCAGCAGTAGCCAGCCTAATGCACCTTGGGCAACGCCCTGCCAGATGACAAAGGGCCAGATGAGAAGCAGAAGAAAGGTAACGACACGAATAACCGACGCTATCTTCCCCTTCAATAATCTGTCCATCACGTGTTACAAATCGGGCTTATTCAGCTTGTAAAAGCTGTTCTACGGTATCAACGACGTCTTGTACCGTTCTGACCGATTTGAACATCTCTGGCTTAATACGTTTTCCCGTCTTCTTCTGTAAATGAACGACCATATCAACAGCATCGATGCTGTCGAGTTCGAGGTCTTCATACAAACGCGCTTCTGGCGTAATTTGCTCTGCATCCAGATCAAAAAGTTTGACGAGAAGTTGTGAGACTTCTTGATAAATCGCCTGCTTATCCATACAAAAATCCGTATTTATGTTTTTGACGCTCAAAAGAGGTGAATTAAGCCATGCTGTGTGCTTGTTGGCTCTTAATTAACGCCGCCAAGGTGGCAACGGAGTAGAAATGCTGGCGCATCTCTTCACTCTCAGCCGAAAGCATCACGCCGTAACGGTTCTTGATGGCAAGCCCTAGCTCTAACGCATCGATAGAGTCCAGACCTAATCCGTCACCAAAGAGGGCGGCTTCAGTTTCAATATCATCAGCGCTGACCTCTTCGAGATTCAGGGTATCGATGATCATATTTTTAATTTCCAGATAGAGTGCTTCCATTATTTTTTTCCCAAAAGAGCACCTGACTCTGGTGCTAATGCCTGTGTTAAATACCGAGTTAGATGGCGGGCAGCGATGGCTTCCCCACCTAGCTTATCGGCTATAAACGTATCAATTTCAATATATTGCTTCAGCTCTACCGTAAATAACGGCTTTTGAGGCGGAATATGGTACCACTTGCTATGCTTGCTAAGAGTATTTTGGCTACAGCAGACATGCAATACATACAGGTCACAGCGGCAGCGTACAGCGATATTGGCCGCACCACGCTGTAGAACAAGAGGCTTACCCGGTTGAGTGCGCGTCCCCTCAGGGAAGATTAAAATATTGTCCCCAGAATCAAGACGCGATTGGCTTTCTGGAAGCAATATTTCAGCTTGGCTGTTCACCAGATAATCCGCACTGCGCACGACACCACGTAAAAAAGGGTTAGTGAGTAGTTCAGCCTTTACTAAACAATCCAGTTGAGGCATCGCGGATGCGATCAGAACATAATCAATCAGGGTTGGGTGGTTAGCCACTATCAAGCAACCACGCGCCTGATTCAATTTCTCTACACCTTCAATTCGATAATCCAAAACGCCCAGGCGATGCATTATCCATAAAAAACAGCGAAAACTGATAGAGATCGCTTTTCTAGCCGACTGCCGCCTACGCACCGGATTACTCTGTAATATCCGCAGCCCAGTAAAACCGATCAGTGATAGTAAAAAACCGCCTACACCAAATAACGTAAAGCAAAACCCCGTCATAATCAGCCGCCAAAGCCGATTAATGCTTGAGTCCTTACGCGCCATTAACGCGGTCTCATCGAACTGCATCTAACGACTCCACTGCCAGTTCAACCTGTCACCTGCCACCGTAAAGTAGGGCCGAGGGGACAACCAGCCCTGTAAAAACTGCAACCCCTGCGGTAACACAGAGGCCATAGGCTCTGTAGCAATAGATGATTCGGCCTCACAGCCAGTACCAAGGCTCAGCACAAGTGCAACAGCATAAGGATAGATTGGCGTATTCTTTGGCAGATGGGGATGGTAAAACTCGGGAATATCCCCTTCAAAATCCACCAACAAGACATTCTGATAGCCAGAGGTCAACAGGCTATGGGCCTCAATAAGCCCCTGCTGGAAGCTCTCTTCTCCTGCGGAGAGTGAAGAGGAAACCAGCGGCTGTTTGGCGGCTATCGTTAAGCTCCCCACGGCAGAGTTGTGCACCGACATCGTAAAATCAGTGGGTGATGGTGTCTCTTGCCGAGCGAGAGCCGATAACATGCGGTAGTTTCGCTCAAGCTCACCGTGGCGGCTGGTAAAGATAACGGCATCAACAGGGTGGCTTTGCAATAACGCTAAGCCACAGTCGACAGCCAATCGGCTCCCTGACCCCAAACGGCGCGCTGTCATCATGGGCAAATGTGTACATTTCGCCAATGCCGCACGGGTATCTACTGGCGTGAATTCATTAGCCCACTCTTGCCACTGGGATATCTGCGATAAACCAGGAGCCTCGGCTCGCCAAGCTACAATGTTAAAGCCAAGTTTCATGGATTAATCAATACCTTTACTTTGTGCGTTACGCTTTGCCACACAGGAGGAACTTACCCGCCCTGTTGATAAATAATAAACCAAGCGCTACAGACCCGTCTTCTTGCAGATAAGTAGTGTATGGCCAACGCCTAAGGCATCAATCTGTTTCTCAACGCTAAAACCAGCAGCTTCGATGCAACGTAAGAAAACATCATAGCTATAAAATCTGCTGTTTCCGTTCGCCATGCAAGTGAAGTAAAGAGATGACGCATTTAGGCTAAAAGCACCTGCCTCATAACGCTGTGCATCCCAGAATATCTCCAGAATACAGACCCGTGCATCCGGCTTAATCACCCGATGAATCTTTTTGAGAATACTAATAATCTGCTCTTCACTGAAACAGTCTAAAAACTGGCTCATCCACCATACATCAGCTTCACCCGGTAAAGGGGCATCGCTGAGCATGTCGATAGGATAGCCTTTGATTCTCTCTGACATACCGTGGCGTGCAACATTCTCTTCTGCCGTTTTGATCTGCTGCGGTAAATCAAGAATAGTGACGTTAACATCTGGATTGTAGTTACAGCAGCGCAGTGACCATTTCCCCGTATTTCCTCCCACATCATATAGCTGGGCAGGCTTAAGGTCGAACACGTGAGGCAGAGCAGCATTAAACGCAGCATCAGAATAGAAGTGATCGAAAGCAAACCAGCTCTTACGTGCATCGTCTGGAAGCTGGCTTAGGGCAGGATAAATCGTCGGCCAATCACCGAAAACCTTTAAACCTACCGGCTTTTTTGTTTCTAACGATGCTTTTAGGCTGAATAACCCTTGGTAACAAACATCCTGCGTGAAATCCATATTAACCCGCGTCATGCGGTCGTGAAGCAGGAAATGTCCAATTTTACCGATGAAGAAAAGACCTTCTTTTCGATAAACAATTCCACCACTTAATCCCATATCGAGTAGCAAGCTGGCTGCATATTCATCTATTTGGCAGTGGTCAACGATATCGTTTAATGCACGGCCTCGACCAGACTGCTTATCCAGATAAGACAGAATTCCATTATCGCGCAAATTTAATGCCGCCTGAAATAACATCGGGGCAAACGCTATTTTTTGTGCTTCTGTTATCGCATCTAATGCGCTGATATCGTCTTTGTCGTATCCGTAATGCACTCGGTGATTCCCTATAGAACTAGAAATAAAAAATAAGGCCGATAATAAATATCAGCCTTATGAAAAACAAACTTATTTAACCAATCCGGAAGATAATCTTACTTGAATATCATGGTCTAGATTATTCACCCAACGATTATAGTTTTTGTGAATTTTCCCTTCAGAAGCTAATAAATTTTGGCTATTCGCATAACTTATTTCATAGCCCTTATTCGTGTAATGAATTAACACTTCAGCAGAGTGATTTCTGTTGGTATAACGCCCTTGAATAACGCCTGGTGCCTGTGGCGTCATTACCCAATCACGAGATAAACCCGCTTCAATAATGGCGTTTTTAACCTGGTCATTCGTATAGTTTTGCGTTATTTCTGACTTGAAATGTTTAACGGGAGCCGTCTTGGCACAACCCGCCAAAGCAAGCACACATAGTGCACAACCTAATGCCTTTGAAAAACTATTCATGGTTATTCCTTTTTATTGATGTGTGTTTTATACCACTCACGTTTATGCCTTTAAATAACAAGACATAATGTTGTTTATTGATATTTTGGCACGTTTTAATGTTGTATTTTTCATGTCAAATAAATAACTATTCTACTAGATATTGTCAAATCACATTTACAAGACATTAACGTAAAATAGGCTATTTCCCGCTTTAATAAAGTCTAAAAACCTATCGCTATCAGGCACCTGACATCAAATATTACATATAGCCAAAAAGTAGTAGCGCGGCATTATATGATTTCAAATAACACCTTGACAATTATTTGTTTTCAACGAAAAGAACATTGCATTATAAATATAAACCACTTTATTTATATGCCATTAAATTTATAGCGAGAAAACAATAAAGAGCATACATACAAAAAAACATATTAATACACACTAAGAATAGGGATAAAGGCATCATTTATTCTTTCTAACCCTACGACTTATTTAGAAAAATAGAATAATACCCCGCGGATATCACGGAGTATTACTGTTGATATTCGATCAACTCTCTGCGTTTTTAGCAAGTTCAGGCTCCACTCTCCGTTGTGGTTTTATACACATCGCACTAATAACACCCACCATGAGACACTGTATGCCAAGCATGGTCATTAGAGGAGGAAAGCTCTGACGCAGAATACAGGCAGGCCAACGCATACCCAGCTATAGCCAGCGGCAACGTTGCAACGCCTTGTGCTGCCCCCACGTTAGCGGTTTTTTATCTGGATTTTCTCGCAGCCAATGGGAGTTTCGCAGAGGAAACCATATCCAACACACGACGGCTATCATGGTGAGAACGATATAACTCAACCCCCGGAATATGTTCCAGATGTTTAAATTGAGCACTATCTTTTTGACAGGAGGAAAAACTCTGGCACGCCTTGCATAGGGTCGTTTTCCTCTGTGGAATATTTGTGGTGGCGAACGTGTTGTGATTATAGCTTATAGGCGCTGATTTTATCGTCTAATGCCATTGCACCCAGCAATGGCCTAGCACCCTCTTGTTCTTCACGGAAAACGTCGAACACCTAACAAGTCATTACCGTGCGGTAAAGCAGCTCATCGAGCATTTGATCGCTTAGTTGACCATTATCCGCTAATACACACCGCTCTTCGGCACTGTTTAGCTCTCGCGTTATAAACGCATGGATCTGCTCTCTGCGAGGGCCATATGCGGCTTCTCCTGCCCGTTGTTTTACTTCAAGCAGCTCATTTATCTCAGCAAGCAGAAGCGGATCGTCTACGGTTCCTGCAACCAACTGAGCAAAAGGCATGGGAGGTGCTCCCCGACCAGCTTCTATCCAGCGAACGGCCAATAATGGGCGTAGCACATAGAAGTATTTTTTAAGCCTGACCTCTTCCCCCTGCAAATAGCCTCGAAAGTTTTTCCGTGCCATCGAAAAGTAGTGCCAGCGCGCACGCTGTGCAGAAAACCACTCAGGCATAATCGCGCGTAAAGCCGCAATACTTTCCGTTTCTTCTTGGTAGACGATGGGAGAATCCAGCCACTCAATTAATGTTGGGTTCGCACGCTTAAACAGACCAAGTGCCTTTCGCCATTCCCAACCGCAAATATCTAATTCGCTATCTATAGGCAACTCAATTACATCACGCTGAGGTTCAACACGTAGATACCACTCTGGCGGATGTACATAGAGAAAACGGACGTCGTAATCACTGTCTGGGGAAGCAAATCCCCAACCGCGACTACCGGACTCACAGGCATACAGAACGCGAACCCCATAACGTTTTTCTATACCTTCAAGCTGTTGCTGTATTTTTTCTCTCATCGTATGAGAAACCCCGTTTATTATTCCTTTCATTCCTTATCCCATTGTCTTTAATTTACTTATTATTCATATCATTAAATTATGACAGCCACCACCTCTGCCTTATTTTTTTACCCTCGATAACGCAGCGTTTCAACCAGTAGTGCAAATGCTGACGTATGCTGTTTACGGCTAGGGTAATAGAGATAATAGCCAATAAACGTTTCACACCAATCATCGAGAAAGCGCACCAATTTTCCGCTCTTCAGCTCTTCCTGCACGGTATCTTCTGGAATAAATGCCATCCCCAATCCTGCCATTAGCGCGTTCATTATCTGAGAATTCGAATTTAATACGAGCTGGCCTTCTACTCGGACCTTAAGCGGGTGCCCTGCTTTCTCGAACTCCCATGCATAGATACCGCCAAGGGTAGGTAAACGTAGATTGATGCAGTTAAATCGTTGCAAATCTTGCGGTACGGCAGGAGGTACCTTGCCCGCCATAAACTCAGGGGTTGCTACTACTGCCATTCGCATATCCGGCCCAATTCGCACAGCAACCATATCTTTTGCAACCTGCTCCCCTAGGCGAATACCCGCATCATAACGCTCTGAGACAATGTCTTTTAGGCCATAATCAACGGTAATTTCGACGTTAATATCGGGATAATCGGGTAAAAAGCGCTCTAGAGTGGGCCAGAGAACCGTTTGTACCGCATGCTCCGCCGCCGTGATACGAACTGTACCTGCGGGTTTATCTTTCATCTCTGTTAATACCGTCAGCTCATCTTCAATGCCCTTTAGCAAAGGTACAATTCGGTTAAACAATTGTTCCCCTGCATCTGTTGATGCCACGCTGCGTGTGGTTCGGGTTAAAAGCCTAATCCCAAGACGCTCTTCCAACCCCCGAATCGCGTGGCTCAATGCCGACTGTGATACGCCCAGTTTAGCTGCTGCCCGAGTAAAACTTTTCTCTTGAGCAACCATTGAGAAAGCGATGAGATCATTGATGTTCTCTTTTAACATTGATGAATCCTCCTCATAAGTCCATTCGCATTCTACTATCTAGTCGCCATAGTGCATACGCTGTAACTTTGTATCCGAATCAGCAACATTCACCAGCTCTACGCCGAGCCGTACTTACCGCTGAAAAATAATTAGGAGAGAAAAATGAAAATTACACGTAACGGTACAGCACCTACCGTAGAAGGCCCTGAAGCATGGTTTACAGGCAGAGTGAATATCGATTTATCTTTCCAAGCAACAGAACCCGCCCGCGTCGGCGGTGCCAGTGTGCAGTTTTCTGCCAAGGCCCGCACCGCTTGGCATACACACCCTCTTGGGCAAACACTGATTGTTACCGCTGGTAGGGGATTAGTTCAGGAGTGGGGGAAAGAGATCCAAGAGATTAACCCTGGCGATATCGTCTGGATACCCGAGGGAGTAAAGCATTGGCACGGTGCAGCACCTGATTCAAGCATGACGCATATCGCTATTGCCGAGTCACTCAATGGTAGTGTTGTTGAGTGGCTGGAACATGTTAGTGATGAGCAGTATTTCCGGTGAGTAAGTTTGTTCAATAACGGTTAAGAAGCCTCCTTTATATCCCCCTCGTTAAAAAAAACGGAATAGCCCATAAACTCGCTATTCCGTTCTATTTGCTCAGCATTTTATTAACGTGATTTACGCCTTAATACGCTCAAAGCCTGCCTCTAGATCGTCAATGAGGTCTTCGACGCTTTCCAAGCCAATATGGACTCTCACCAACGTCCCCTTAAAATCAACATCACAGGCTGGGCGGATTTCATTAAGCTCTTCTGGTTGGTTCGCTAAAATCAGCGATTCATAACCCCCCCATGAGTAGGCCATGCTGAAATGCTTAAAGTTATCCAAGTAATGGGCAACCTGTTCGCTACTTAAACGATCTTTCAGCACAAAGGAGAACAGGCCACAGCTACCGCGAAAATCTCGTAGATAGAACTCATGCCCTTTACAGGATGGCAGAGCGGGATGATTTACTCGCTCAACCTCTGGGCGCTCCGCCAACCATTTTGCAACGCGTAGGCCGTTTTCATCATGCTGTTTAAGGCGTAACCCCAACGTGCGCAAGCCACGGCTGGCAACATAAGCGGTATCGGCATCCAGCATTTGCCCCATCAGGTAGGAGTTTTCACGCAGTTGATCCCAGCAGCGCTCATTCGCTACCGCAGTCCCTAACATGGCATCGGAGTGACCGACAATATATTTAGTCCCCGCCTGTATAGAGATATCAATATCGAAATCAAGCGCCTTGAACAGCACACCCGCAGCCCATGTATTGTCGATCATAATGACAATATCAGGGTTAATACTGCGTGCTGCCTTCACCATGGCTGGCACATCCTGCACTTCCATAGTGACTGAGCTTGGGGACTCAAGAAAGAGCACCGTGGTATTCTCCCGTACTAAATCCGCAATACCTGCGCCTATCATTGGGTCATAGAACGTGGTCTCGACACCCAAACGGGTAAGAACTTTAGTACAAAAATCCTGTGTAGGCTCATAAGCAGAACCTGTCATCAATATGTGATCGCCCTGAGACACAAAGGCCAGAATAGCGTTAGTGACCGCTGCCGCACCACAAGGGTAAAGCGAACACCCTGCTCCGCCCTCAAGATCGACCATTGCTTGCTGAAATGAGAAATGCGTCAGCGTACCGCGTCGTCCATAAAACAGTTCGCCTTTTGCTCGATTGGCTGTCGCATGTTTTTTATCTTGGACGCTGTTAAACACCAGTGATGATGCACGTTGAATAATTGGGTTTACCGAGCCCTGCGTAAATTTCAATTCACGCCCAGCAGTAATAAAAGCGGTTTCATACTTTTTAGAGGTCATATCGCTTGCTCCCTATAATTGATCTTTGATAGTGCGTTTAACTGGTGCGGAGTTAAACAATTTAATAATCCAGAAAATCACGCTACTTCAGTTGTTGTTTCAGCAGTTGTTCTCTCTACGACTGCATTACCACCCTCTTCACTACGGAATTTTCCCGTAAAACGCTCGACAATTTGTGTTGCGTTCAGGTCATGAATCACGTTGATAAGCGTTGCTGGAGCATCGGTAATCGTGCCGAGCACAACGAGCATTGGGATAGTCTCCAAAGGTAGCCCTAGCGTCGTCACAATAAAGATTTCACCAAGGAATGCCCCTCCCGGAACACCGCCAACGATGATGGCTGACAGAACAGAAATCAGCATCGTTAAAAAGAACGTTTCGATAGTGAAATCAAGGCCAAGAATTGAGTAGATAAAGACTATTTTCAGTGCAGCAATCATCGCCACACCGCCTTTATTCAAGTTCACCAACAGCGGCAGAGAAATATCAACAATATCTTTATTGATACCCATGGCCTTGGCGGCACGAATACTGACGGGTAGCGTCCCGAGAGATGAGCAAGTTCCTAGTGCGGTTGCTGATGGCTCGATAGCATTTTTCCAGAATGCCCTTACCGCTGGCATTCCGCCACCAATCCATGAATAAAAACAGGAGCCAATAACAAAATAGACGAGTGTTGCCGCAAAAAACATCGCAATAGCACGGGCAAAGGTCAGTAATAGTTGAGAGTCTTGACTCGCCATTGTGGCTGCAAAGTAACAGCCCAAACCGACCGGAGCCGCGATCATGATAATGGAGACAATTTTCATGATGACGGTGTTCAATCCATTGAGTGACTCTGCAATCTTTTTCCCTTGCTCACCAGATTGGCCGATAGCAATTCCAGCAATAACCGACATGATAATCAGCGCCAGAATATTCGATTTAGACAGTAGACCCACGAAATCACTAGTGGTCACCATACTGACAAAATCCATTTCACCGCCGCCAGATTTAAAGTCTTCGGTTAATGTGATAGTGACACCCTGTGCCGGATCAAACAGTGTTGCCAACCCCACAATACCCGCAGCGGGGATCAGTGCCATCACAATAGAAACCGCAAAAATTACGCCGAGAATACGACCCAACTTCTTCAAATCAGTCATCCCTGCAATGGATGACATCACGCTGACTCCGACCAACGGAACAATAATCATGAATAACAGGTTAAGAAATATTTTCCCTATGGGTTGTAATTTAAGTGCCAACTCAGGGATATAGATACCGATAACACCACCAAGTGACAATGCAAATAAAAGAATAATGGATGACTTATAGGGTTCCAAACGTTTCCACATATCCTATTTCCTTTACGTTATAATAATTAGATGTGCCCTGAGTCACATTTATAAAAATTAATTTATAAACACCAGATTCGTGATAAAGGTCACTATTTAGTTTTTTTTATAATTACGAATGCGATATAGCATTGCGTAATTAATCATTACATTTGTGGATAAAAAATGTAATGTCTGATTAATATCATTTACTCACATCACTAATGAATTAAAGGAAACTATGAGTAGCCTAGCATCGCTAAAGCAACTGGAGATTTTGGTTAAGATCGTCGAATGCGGAGGGCTAAAAGAAGCGAGTATTCAGTTAAATGTGTCTCCTTCTGCTATCAGCAAAAGTCTGGCGAATCTAGAGTCACAGCTAGGCACAACGCTGCTTAAACGAACAACGCGCAGCTTTGCACTTACCGATGCTGGCCAATATTTATACCAAAGGGCAACACATTTACTTTCTGATATTGATGAGTCACTTAATACAACCGCCAGCTTTTATAATCATCCTCAAGGTGAATTAAGAATTACCTGTTCTATTGCCTTCGGTTATACGCATTTAATTTCGTTAGTTAATCTTTATCAACAACGATACCCAGATGTTGATTTATATATCGACCTTAATGATGGGTTTGTTAATCTTAATGAGTGTAATGTAGATATTGCGCTAAGAGTGGCTTCCGTCCCTCCAGATAATTATGCGATGAGAAAAATTTCTACAATATATTGGGCATATTGTGCCAGCCCCGAATATCTGGAAAAAAAGGGAACGCCATCATCTATTGCTCAATTAGAAAATCACCAGTGTTTAATTTACCCAGGACTCACACCGGTAATGAAGCATACGGGAGAAAACCCACTACACACGCCAAAAATCAGAACCCCAGTGCAGGCCAACAGCAGTTTAGTGCTATTAAAAGCAGTATTACAACATCAAGGGATCGCGTATCTGCCGACGTATCTTCTGGGTGACCATATCCAGCGCGGTGAAATCGTACCACTCAAACTAGGCGAGGAAATAACTCATGCCACACATGGCTTATATGCCCTGTATTTTCCTAGCCGTTACAGCAACCCCAAAGTGCGATCGTTCATCGACTTTATGTTGGAAACACTACAACCGGTCCCAATATGGGATAAATGGATAGAGGAGCAGAGGACATAATGAGCAAGGTTGCCATTGTTAGTTCGGTTCACTTAAATATGAAAAAATCCAGTATAACAATCGGTTATACTGGATTTTGAATTTGATTGGATCTGAATAAACGTAAACTACTTTCCAATACAAAAGCTCGAGAATATCCGTCCTAGTAAATCATCGGAGGTGAATTCTCCTGTAATCTCACTCAGGTTCTGCTGCGCCAGCCGTAACTCTTCTGCTAACAACTCACCTGCATAAGCACTTACTAACTGATCCTTACCCTGTATAAGATGCTGTGCTGCTGTTTCCAGCGCTTGCAAGTGCCTGCGGCGAGCCAGAAAGCCGCCTTCAGTATTGCTGGTAAAACCCATACTCTCTTTTAAATGGTTGCGCAGCAGTTCAACACCATCACCTGTTCTGGCGGAGAGGCGAATAAGTGAGTGGGCATTCACTTCCGTTAAGCCCAAGGCTTCGCCTGTCATATCTGCTTTATTACGCACCACAGTGATTGGCAGACTAGAAGGAAGACGAGCCATAAACTCAGGCCAAATCGCCGTAGGTTCTGTAGCATCGGTCGTTGTGCCATCAACCATAAACAGAACACGGTCAGCTTGCTCTATCTCTGCCCAAGCACGTTCAATACCGATGCGCTCGACTTCATCACTGGCCTCGCGCAGGCCCGCAGTATCAATGATATGCAGTGGCATACCGTCAATATGAATGTGTTCACGTAGCACATCACGCGTGGTTCCAGCGATATCTGTCACAATCGCCGCTTCTCTGCCCGCAAGTGCGTTCAATAGGCTGGATTTACCTGCGTTAGGGCGGCCTGCAATCACTACCTTCATCCCTTCTCTGAGCAAACTGCCCTGACGCGCCTCAGCCCGGACACCATCGAGATCGGCGATCACCTCATTAAGTTGCGCTTCAATTTTGCCATCAGAGAGAAAATCTATCTCTTCATCAGGAAAATCAATGGCGGCTTCAACGTAGATGCGCAGATGGGTGAGCGCTTCCACCAACTGATGAATGCGCACAGAAAAAGCACCTTGCAGAGAATTAACCGCCGAGCGTGCCGCTTGTTCTGAGCTGGCATCAATCAAGTCGGCAATGGCTTCTGCCTGAGCCAAATCGAGTTTGTCATTTAGGAAGGCGCGCTCGGAGAACTCACCGGGGCGAGCGATACGCACATCAGGCAGAGCGAGAATACGCTTTAGCAAAATATCGAGAATAACTGGGCCACCGTGCCCCTGCAGTTCGAGAACATCTTCCCCTGTGAAAGAGTTTGGGCCAGGGAAATAGAGAGCAATGCCCTGATCGAGCACGCTGCCATCCGCATCCTGAAACGGTAGGTAGTCCGCATAGCGTGGTTTAGGCAGTTTGCCTAAGACCTGAAGCGCCACCTCTTTGGCTGCCTGACCAGAAATACGCAAAATACCGACGCCGCCACGTCCCGGTGGCGTGGCTTGGGCTACGATGGTATCGGAATGATTCATGGTCTTTCTCTCTATCAATATCAAGGTGGGTATTCTAAAGGTGGGAAAAGCTTAACGCAAAACGAAGGTTGGTTTTGAGCGCCTGATAAAAAAACAGGAGCGGGGTTTCCGCTCCTGTTTACAGGTTTCAGTGATGAAGAGAATTACTTCTTATCTCTGCTATGCAACCCTTTCTTCTCCAAGCCGCGATAGATAACTTGCTGCTGGATGATGGTAACTAAGTTACTCATGATGTAGTACAGAACCAGACCTGACGGGAACCACAGGAAGAACACCGTGAAGATAACCGGCATAAAGGTCATGATCTTCTGCTGCATTGGGTCGGTCACTGTCGCTGGCGACATCTTCTGAATGAAGAACATCGTGACACCCATCAGCAATGGCAGAATGTAGTACGGGTCTTGTGCTGAAAGGTCATGGATCCACAGTGCGAACGGCGCATGGCGCAGTTCAACAGAGCCCATCAACATGTAATACAGTGCAAGGAAGATAGGCATCTGGATTAACAGCGGGAAACAGCCACCCAGCGGGTTAACTTTTTCTTCTTTGTACAGAGCCATCATTTCTTGGCTCATACGCTGTTTATCATCACCAATACGCTCACGCATTGCCTGCAACTTAGGTTGCAGCATACGCATCTTCGCCATTGAGGTGTATTGCGCTTTCGTCAGCGGATACATGATACCGCGGACAATAAAGGTAATCGCAATAATGGAGAAACCCCAGTTACCGATAAAGCTTTGGATCCATTTCAACAGCTTAAACAGCGGCTGAGAGATAAACCACAACCAACCGTAATCCACCGTTAAATCAAGGTGTGGTGCTACGGCTGCCATATCAGACTGAATTTCAGGACCAATCCACAACGTGGCAGACAGCTTCTGTTGTGTACCTGGCTCAACAATCACCGGTGCACCTTTAAAACCTATCGCAGCATTGTTGCCCGGCAGATAGTTGGTGTAGAAGATATTATTCTGGTCAACGGCAGGCACCCAAGCGGTGGCAAAATATTGTTGCAGCATGGCAACCCAACCGCCTTTGGTCGTCACATTCAGACGATCTGCACTTTTCTCTTCTTGGATATCATCAAAATTATATTTTTTGTATTTATCCTCTGCAGAAGAGTAAGCAGCCCCGCGAAACGTGTGCAGTGCAAAGTTGCTGCTGCCTGTATCACGCTCTTTTGGCAGTGTCGCTGTCTGCTTTAGCTGACCATACATCAGTAAGCTAAGCGCCTTATCTGAGGTATTGTTAACATCGTAAACAACCGCGACATCATACTCGCCACGTTTTAAGACGAACGTTTTGGTATAGCTAACGCCGGTCTTCGCATCGGTGTAAGTCAGTGGAATACGCAGCTCATTCTGGCCATCAGCAAGCGTGAAGGCTTTTTGTGCGACAGAGTATTGTGGACGGCTTGTACGATCTGGGCCATCTGCACCAATCAGCCCACTTTGAGCCTGATACAAGAAGTTTGGTGAAGTTTCCAACAAAACAAAGGGATCTTTAGAATCCAGCGTCTCTGGGTAAGCGAGTAATTTCGCCTGCTCAACATCACCACCGCGGGTGTTGATAGTGAGGGAAACAACATCTGTCGTGATCGTAACCAATTCACCCTGGCTACTTTCAGGAACAGCAGCCTGGCTTGCTGAAGCGTCACCGGGTACATTTGTGGCCTGTTGGGTGGTCTGAGCCTGCGGCTGAGGACTATTGTCCGTTTGCCAAGCTTGCCAGAGCAGGAAGGTCACAAATAGCAGAGCGATGAGAAAAAGATTACGTTGCGAATCCATCGTTAATGTTCTCTGTTATCGTTAGTTTTTGGCGGTACGGGATCATCACCACCAGAGTTCAAGGGGTGGCATTTTAATACGCGTTTGAGTGTTAACCAACTGCCTTTTATCACCCCAAATCTGCGCAGTGCCTCAATTCCATACTGGGAGCAAGTCGGTCTGAAGCGGCAATGTGGCCCCAGCAGTGGACTAATGACGAGCTGATACCCGCGTATCAGCATGATCAGGATACGGGAGCCTGGCGACAATGGCGACGCCATAATTTATCCAGAATTTCGATTAGGGCTTGATTATCAAGCTCTGCAATCCCTTTTTTCCCCACCACGACAAAATCCATCGCAGGCAACGAATGTTGGCGCAAACGGAAGCTTTCGCGGGTTAGGCGTTTAATCCGGTTACGTTCATGCGCACGCTTGACGTGTTTTTTAGCGACAGTAAGACCAATACGGGGATGCCCCAGCGAATTCAAGCGGCCCAAAATGGTAATTTGAGGTGTGCCTGCCCTGAGGGGTTGCTGGAAAACGAAGGTAAAATGAGAGGGAGTTAACAAACGTAACTCCCTTGGAAAAGCTAGCTTAGCCACACAGATGATAAGCTCGATTAACCAGCAGCGGACAAGCGAACTCGGCCTTTAGCGCGGCGACGAGCAAGAACCTGACGGCCATTTTTAGTTGCCATACGAGCGCGGAAACCGTGGGTACGGTTACGCTTCAATACGGACGGTTGGAAAGTGCGTTTCATAGCGATTTCTACCTAAACTTTGATAATTACTGATCAGTAAACGCGTTTGGCTATCCGGCGTGATAACGACCGACGCCTCAATCGCATATAAAGATAAAAGAGGCGGGGATTGTAATAAGTGTACAGCCCTGAGTCAATTCACATCGAATAAACCTACCTGAAATTACCCGTGGTCACCGTAGTTCCGTCACAATAAACAGAGGAAACAACAGGCTCACGCGTAGGGGAGCGGATTATACGCGCTCTGAAGAAAACCGCAAGGATCCTATTAGATCCTCAATTTAAAGGGAGAAATGATCCTGTGTGTTACATGGGGAAAAGCAAGATAGCCATCTAAATAAAGAGGGGGATCACTCCCTTTACCACGGGTATATTGGGAAAATTTAAAGATAAATACACAGGCTTACACTTGCCTGTGGATAAAAAGGATCTTTAATCCTGATAGGGGAGGATTTCTTTATTGTTTTAAGCTATGATCCGTCATTCCGATCCCTTGATTCACCTTTCCGGGATCGTCAGGGAAATGCTGCTGCCAGCAGCGCGCGTTAGCCAAGCGACAAAAAACAGAATGGCGGCGCGTAAAATAAGGTACTGGAAAAACCATTCTACTTTTTTGTTAATCTTATTCGAGTGGAGTTAACCGTGTCACTTTCGCTTTGGCAGCAATGCCTTGCCCGACTGCAGGATGAACTACCTGCCACAGAATTTAGTATGTGGATCCGTCCCCTGCAGGCGGAACTGAGTGACAACACGTTGGCATTATATGCCCCTAATCGCTTTGTTCTTGATTGGGTTCGTGATAAGTACCTCAATAATATTAACGGCTTGCTCAATGATTTCTGTGGTATTGATGCGCCACTTTTACGTTTTGAAGTAGGCAGCAAGCCCGTTGTTAAAACCATTAATGTTCCTATCATGGAAGCCGCTGTCAGCAGCGGCAATCCAAGACCTGAGCCTGTTCGTCAATCCGCACCTACACGGCCAAGCTGGGATAAAAGCCCTGCTCAGCCAGAGCTATCCTATCGCTCTAACGTTAACCCTAAGCACACTTTCGATAACTTCGTAGAAGGTAAATCGAACCAACTGGCTCGTGCTGCTGCGAGACAGGTAGCGGATAACCCTGGTGGGGCCTATAACCCTCTTTTTCTCTATGGCGGGACCGGCTTGGGTAAAACCCATCTGCTGCACGCGGTAGGCAATGGCATTATGGCGCGCAAAGCCAATGCGAAAGTGGTTTACATGCACTCCGAACGCTTTGTGCAGGATATGGTTAAAGCGTTACAGAACAATGCGATTGAAGAATTTAAACGCTATTACCGCTCGGTCGATGCACTTTTAATCGATGATATTCAATTCTTTGCTAATAAAGAGCGTTCACAGGAAGAGTTTTTTCATACCTTTAACGCCCTATTAGAAGGGAATCAGCAAATTATTTTAACCTCAGATCGCTATCCTAAAGAGATCAATGGGGTTGAAGATCGGCTTAAATCTCGCTTCGGTTGGGGCTTAACGGTGGCAATAGAGCCGCCAGAGCTAGAAACTCGCGTCGCGATTTTGATGAAAAAAGCCGATGAGAACGATATCCGCCTACCAGGTGAAGTTGCCTTCTTTATTGCGAAACGTCTACGCTCTAATGTACGTGAACTTGAAGGGGCACTGAACCGCGTTATTGCCAACGCTAACTTTACTGGCCGTGCCATCACCATCGATTTTGTGCGTGAGGCGCTGCGCGATTTACTAGCGTTGCAGGAAAAACTGGTCACTATTGATAATATTCAGAAGACTGTTGCGGAATATTATAAAATTAAGGTTGCGGACCTACTGTCCAAGCGACGTTCCCGTTCCGTTGCCCGCCCGCGCCAAATGGCGATGGCGATGGCAAAAGAGCTGACGAACCATAGTCTGCCGGAAATTGGGGACGCGTTTGGCGGACGCGACCATACGACGGTGTTGCACGCCTGCCGGAAGATTGAGCAGCTGCGTGAGGAAAGTCACGACATCAAAGAAGATTTTTCAAATTTAATTAGAACTCTATCTTCCTAGCTATGAAATTTATCGTCGAACGTGAGCATTTATTAAAACCACTACAACAGGTCAGTAGCCCGCTGGGTGGTCGTCCAACGCTGCCTATTCTTGGTAACCTGCTATTACAGGTTATAGATGGTGCACTGCTGTTAACCGGTACCGATCTTGAAATGGAAATGGTGGCGCGAGTCGCGCTTAATCAGCCCTATGAAGAGGGAGCAACAACGGTTCCAGCACGGAAGTTTTTCGACATCTGCCGGGGATTACCGGACGGTGCGGAAATTACCGTCGCGTTGGATGGTGATCGGATGCTGGTGCGCTCTGGGCGCAGCCGCTTCTCTCTTTCCACACTCCCTGCTGCGGACTTCCCGAATTTGGATGATTGGCAGAGTGAAGTCGAATTCACCCTACCTCATGCAACATTGAAGCGCTTAATTGAGGCGACTCAATTCTCAATGGCACACCAAGACGTTCGCTACTATCTGAACGGAATGCTGTTTGAGACAGAGGGCGAAGAGTTGCGTACCGTTGCAACAGACGGGCACCGTTTGGCAGTCTGCTCTATGCCTATTGGGCAAGCGCTACCGTCTCACTCGGTGATCGTGCCACGTAAAGGCGTGATGGAGCTATCACGCTTGCTTGATGGCGGTGATTCTCTGCTGCAATTGCAAATCGGCAGCAATAATATCCGCGCTCACGTGGGGGATTTTATTTTTACCTCCAAGCTGGTTGATGGCCGTTTCCCTGACTATCGCCGCGTGTTGCCGAAAAACCCGGATAAAACATTGAAGGCGGGCTGTGATGAGCTCAAGCAAGCCTTCTCCCGTGCCGCGATCCTCTCCAATGAAAAATTCAGAGGTGTTCGTCTCTATGTGAGCCAAAACCAGCTCAAAATCACAGCGAATAACCCAGAGCAGGAAGAAGCGGAAGAGATCGTCGACGTCACCTATGACGGCACCGATCTCGAGATCGGTTTCAACGTCAGCTATGTGCTAGACGTGCTGAATGCCCTGAAATGTGAGGACGTTCATCTGCTATTAACCGATTCGGTTTCCAGCGTACAGTTGGAAGATGCCGCCAGCCAAAGTGCGGCCTACGTTGTGATGCCAATGCGGCTATAGGTCGTTAATGGCTTTAACACGTTTATTGATCCGCGATTTCAGAAATATAGAGAGCGCGGATTTAGCACTGGTTCCCGGGTTTAATTTTCTGGTCGGTGCTAACGGCAGCGGAAAAACCAGCGTACTAGAAGCAATTTATACACTCGGCCACGGGCGGGCGTTTCGCAGTCTACAAGCGGGACGAGTGATCCGGCACGAGCAGGAAGAGTTTATTCTGCACGGGCGAGTGGATGCCAACGAGCGAGAAAGCGCTGTCGGGTTAAGTAAAAGCCGACAGGGTGAGAGTAAAGTCAGAATCGACGGTAGCGACGGCCACAAAGTGGCTGAATTAGCACAGCTATTGCCGATGCAGTTAATTACGCCCGAAGGGTTTACGCTGCTAAATGGTGGCCCTAAGTACCGACGGGCTTTCCTTGATTGGGGTTGTTTTCACAATGACACCAATTTTTTTAACGCCTGGAGCAATCTAAAACGCTTGCTCAAGCAGCGCAACGCCGCGCTGCGACAGGTAAGCCGCTATGCTCAGATACGCCCGTGGGATCAAGAACTGATACCACTAGCGCATAGTATCAGTGAATGTCGTGCATCTTATGCCGATGCCATAGCGGAAAACATCACAGCCACCTGTGCACAATTCCTTCCGGAATTCTCCCTCAGTTTTTCTTTCCAGCGCGGCTGGGATAAAGAGAGCGACTATGGTGAGTTACTGGAAAAGCAGTTTGAGCGAGACAGGGCGCTAACATATACCTCCCTCGGACCGCATAAAGCCGATTTTCGTATTCGTGCTGAGGGGACGCCAGTAGAAGATTTACTTTCTCGCGGTCAGCTTAAATTGCTGATGTGTGCACTAAGACTGGCACAGGGTGAATTTCTCACCCAGCAGAGCGGGCGGCGTTGCCTATATCTGATCGATGATTTTGCCTCCGAGCTAGACACCGACCGACGTCGGCTACTCGCAGACCGACTTAAAGCCACTGGAGCCCAAGTTTTTGTCAGTGCAGTTAGCGCTGAACAAGTAGGTGACATGATTGGTGAAAAGGGAAGGATGTTCCACGTGGAACAAGGTAAAATAGAGCTTCAACCACAGAACTAAAAAATGGGTGAGAAAGGCTGATGTCGAATACTTATGACTCCTCAAGTATCAAAGTGTTAAAAGGTCTGGATGCAGTTCGTAAGCGTCCGGGGATGTATATCGGTGATACAGATGATGGCACCGGCTTGCATCATATGGTATTCGAGGCCGTTGATAACTCTATCGACGAAGCCCTTGCTGGCCACTGTAAAGATATTGTTGTGACCATTCACAACGATGATTCTGTCTCTGTACAAGATGACGGACGTGGGATCCCAACGGGCATCCATGAAGAAGAAGGCGTATCCGCCGCCGAAGTTATCATGACGGTGCTGCACGCTGGCGGCAAATTTGATGATAACTCGTATAAAGTTTCCGGTGGTTTACACGGCGTTGGTGTTTCCGTAGTAAATGCTCTGTCCACAAAATTAGAGATGGTCATCCGCCGTGAAGGTAAAGTTCATGAGCAAATTTACTTTGGTGGTGTGCCACAGGCGCCATTGAAAGTTGTCGGAGAGACAGACCAAACAGGAACACGGATCCGTTTTTGGCCAAGCCCAGAAACCTTTACCAACATCGAATTCCAATATGAAATCCTCGCTAAACGCCTACGCGAGCTCTCATTCCTCAACTCAGGTGTTTCTATTCACCTCGTTGATAAGCGTACTGACAAACAAGACCATTTCAAATATGAAGGTGGTATTCAGGCGTTTGTTGAGTACCTGAACAAGAACAAAACCCCTATTCATCCGAAACCGTTTTACTTCAGTAATAACGACAAAGACGGCATCGGTGTAGAAGTTGCACTCCAGTGGAACGACGGCTTCCAAGAGAACATCTACTGCTTTACCAACAACATTCCACAGCGCGATGGTGGTACTCACTTAGCCGGTTTCCGTGCTGCGATGACCCGTACTTTAAACACCTATATGGATAAAGAGGGTTACAGCAAAAAAGCTAAAATTAGCGCAACAGGTGACGATGCCCGTGAAGGTTTGATTGCTGTTGTATCGGTAAAAGTCCCTGATCCTAAGTTTTCATCACAAACCAAAGACAAGCTGGTTTCATCAGAGGTGAAATCTGCTGTTGAATCTGTCATGGCAGAGAAACTGGCAGAGTACCTGCTAGAAAACCCAACCGACGCAAAAATTGTGGTAGGCAAAATCATTGATGCTGCCCGTGCACGTGAAGCAGCGCGTAAAGCACGTGAGATGACCCGTCGTAAAGGCGCACTAGACTTAGCAGGCCTGCCGGGAAAACTGGCGGATTGCCAAGAACGCGACCCGGCTCACTCTGAACTTTACTTAGTGGAAGGGGACTCTGCTGGCGGCTCAGCCAAGCAGGGGCGTAACCGTAAAAACCAAGCGATCCTACCGCTGAAAGGTAAAATTCTGAACGTTGAGAAGGCGCGCTTCGACAAGATGCTCTCTTCTCAAGAAGTCGCTACCCTGATTACCGCACTAGGTTGCGGGATTGGTCGCGATGAGTACAGCCCAGACAAACTGCGCTATCACAGCATTATCATCATGACGGATGCTGACGTCGATGGCTCGCACATCCGCACCCTGCTGTTGACCTTCTTCTATCGTCAAATGCCTGAAATCATCGAACGTGGTCACGTCTTTATTGCCCAACCACCACTGTATAAAGTGAAGAAAGGCAAGCAAGAGCAGTACATCAAAGATGATGATGCAATGGACGAATACCAGATTTCACTCGCTCTGGACGGCGCGACGCTACACGTAAACCCAGATGCACCAGCATTAGCTGGTGAGCCACTGGAAAAACTTGTTGCCAGCCACTACTACGTGCAAAAACTGATTGGTCGTATGGAGCGCCGCTACCCGCGTGCACTGCTAAATAGCCTGATCTACCAGCCAACGCTGCAAGAGAGCGCCCTGAGCGACAGTTCCGCCGTCGAAGGCTGGATTAACTCACTCGTTACCATGCTGAATGAAAAAGAGCAGCACGGCAGCAGCTACAGCGGTATTGTTCGCGAAAACCGTGAGCGCCAGATGTTTGAGCCCGTGTTGCGTATCCGTACCCACGGTGTCGATACCGACTACGACTTGGATTTCGATTTCATCCACGGTGGCGAGTACACACGTATTTGTAACCACGGTGAACATCTACGTGGCCTCATTGAAGAAGGTGCATTTATCGAACGTGGCGAGCGCCGCCAGCCGATCACCACCTTCGAAGATGCTATCGAATGGCTGGTGAAAGAGTCACGCCGCGGCTTAGCTATCCAACGCTACAAAGGTCTGGGAGAGATGAACCCAGAGCAGCTTTGGGAAACTACGATGGACCCACAAAGCCGTCGTATGCTGCAAGTCACCGTAAAAGACGCCATTGCTGCCGACCAGCTATTTACCACGCTGATGGGTGATGCCGTTGAACCACGCCGTGCATTTATTGAAGAGAATGCCCTGCGAGCGGCGAATATTGATATTTAAGCGAGTGAGTTAACTTGCTGAATAAAAAGGAGCCATTTGGCTCCTTTTTTCATTTAATCGACGCAGGTTTCAATGCTATTTTCATCCGGTTATTCCTCACCTCACCCCCAGCCGTTTCGCCATCCGATGCAAATTACCCGTATCGATTTTCAGATGCCGTGCCGTCTGAGACCAGTTGCCATTAAAGCGGCTCAGGGTTTGGATAATCAAGTTCGACTGAAATTCATCCGTCGCCTCCCTAAGGCTGGTTTCTGCATCAAGCACCATCGCCTTATTACTCTTCTGCACAGCCTGCGTAAGCTCAATCAGGAGATACCTATTAGCCTGATCACCACCGACGATGGGAACGAATACAACAAACCCGAAATCAGCCACGTTATTAGCCAGAACCAAACGGCGGATGATTTAACTAAGGTAACGGCATCTCAGTTTGCGGAGCAATACCGGCTCACTCTATTACCCAATACGAAAGTTGATGCTATCGAGCCTTTATCTAAAACCGTCGTTTGCGGCGGTGAGCTATTTCACTACGACAAGCTGGTGCTAGCGACAGGTGCCAGCGCCATCGTGCCAAATATCGCAGGGCACGAGTGGATGTTAACGCTCAACAGCCAGAGAGAGTACCGAGCCGCAGAACCCGCGCTCAAGCACGCTAATCGAATCGTGATGCTCGGTGCAGGGCTGATTGGCACCGAGCTGGTAGTTGATATGGCTAAGGCAGGCAAGCCGGTGACACTCGTCGATTTAGCCGAAAGTGTTTTATCTAACTTGATGCCAAATGAAGTAAGTGCTCGCTTACAATCCAAAATGGTCAGAGACGGCATCCTGCTTAAATTGGGAAAAGGGCTAACAAGCCTGAAAGAAACCGCATCCGGTATTCAAGCCACCCTATCCGATGGTTCTGCTGTAGAGACTGACGCCGTTATCTCCGCGATCGGCTTGCTACCTGAAACCACGCTAGCTAAAACCGCAGGACTGAATATCGGACGCGGAATTAAGGTCGATAGCTCGCTGCGCACGTCCGATCCACATATCTTTGCGCTAGGTGACTGTGCAGAGATAGAGAGTAAGTGCTTACCTTTCTTACAACCGGCGCTATTAAGCTCGATAACTTTAGCAAAGGCATTAACGAACACGCCGAGCAACCTGATGTTACCCGCCATGTTGATCAAGGTAAAAACACCTTCGTTACCGCTACAGCTGGCGGGGGAAACACTGGGAGAGCATCTGAATTGGACAATAAACTTTAGTGCAAATGGCATGGTTGCGCAGGCATTTAAGGCCGACAAGCTATGCGGTTTTGTCGTCAGCGAAGGGGGTATGAAGGAGGCATTTTTGCTGTTAAAACAGCTTTCCTCTTGATATGTAGCGAAGAGCGTAGGAGATGCTTCGGTTCAAATCGGTTATCATTATTTGAACCGAAAGCACATGCTTAGCTAACCAACAGCCTTAACAAACTTCTCCAGCACGATGTTTTTCCCACACAACACAACGGCAACCTTCTTACCTTGAAACTCTGGTGCCAACTGTATAGCGGCTGCCAGCGCAACGCCTGCTGCGCCTTCAATCATCCAGCGGTCAGTGCGAGCAATCAAACCCATTGCCGCTTTGATTTCCTGCTCACTGACTAAAACTTTACGGTCAATCACGCGCTGACAGATAGGGAACGTGATGGCCCCTAGTTCTACGCCACCCGCAGTGCCATCGGAAAGTGTGTCCTGCTCTTCTACCTCGAAGATATGCCCGGCTTCTAAATTTGAATAGAGGCTCGTGGCATTCTCCGGCCAGCAACCTATCACCTGAGTATGGGGCGATAACGTTTTTAATACGGTGCCAATCCCAGAGATCAATCCCCCGCCGCCGCAGGCGACAAATACAGCATCCAGCTCCGGTGCTTGCTCTACCAACTCCATACCACAGGTACCTTGACCCGCCACAATATCAATATCGTTATAGGGGGAGACAAAAGGTATGCTTCTCGCCGTGGCTTCGCGGCTAGCCTCTAACTCTGAATTAAGTGCTCCCCCTTCAACCAACTCTACCTTCCCGCCGAAAGCGCGAATTGCGTCTAGTTTCACCGTCGCTGCCGTTGTCGGGGCATACACAGTAATAGGCACACCAGCTAGCTGCCCTGCATAGGCGATAGCTTGCCCGTGGTTACCCGTTGAGGCTGAGATAACACCATTTTCTCGCTCTGCGGCACTCAATTGCAGCAGCTTGTTGGTTGCACCGCGAAATTTAAACGAGCCGGTATGCTGTAAATGCTCACACTTTAGGAAGAGCTTGCAGCCTAATGCCAGTGATAGCTGTGGGCTATAATCTAACGGAGTCACTCTCACTTGAGGGCGAATGGCCTGATGTGCAGCCACAATCTGGTCGAAAAGCGTGTTCATAGAGATCCTTATCTGGGGTCGGTGAATGATAAATGCGCGTAAGGTAGCGCTCGCATGACAACAAACAGATTAAAAAAGAGGATTATTTATACCGCTTAATACACATAAAGTTGAATATTCATTTAGCTTGGCGATACATTTTTCTTCTCTTATAGTCATCGTCTAACCATCGTCAACAACCTCAGTGGAATTGGGTACAAACATGCCAAATCAGGAAAAACAGCTAACATTTGCACCCCGCAGCCACCAATTAACCAACATCAATGTCTGGACGCCAGATAGCCAATGGCTAGTTTATGACGTTCGTCCTAGCGGAGCCTCGTTTACTGGGCTAACCATAGAAAGAGTCAATGTGAAAAGTGGCGAGGTTGAGGTGCTCTACCGCGCTGAACAGGGTGCACACGTTGGCGTGGTTACCACCAGCCCTGATGAACCTATACGTTATGCCTTTATTCATGGACCGGAGCATCCAGACTCCGTATGGCACTATGATTTTCATCATCGCCGTGGCGTAATTGTTGCCGAACCCGACCGTGAACTGGCAGTAACACTGGATGCGATGGATATTACGCCCCCTTACACTCCCGGAGCACTGCGCGGTGGCTCCCATGTTCATATTTTCAGCCCTGACGGTAGTCGCCTTAGCTTTACCTACAATGACCATGTTATGCACGAGTGGGACAGTACACAGGATCTACGCAATGTCGGCGTCGCCATCCCATTACGAGGCGTTAACCCACCAAAACAACATCCCCGCGAATACGACGGCAGCCACTTTTGTGTGCTGGTGACAAAAACCGTGGCGCAGCCAAAATCTGGCAGTGACGAGATAAACCGTGCCTATGAAGAGGGTTGGGTTGGCACTTCTGGCTATACCAAACCTGATGGTAGCCAGCAGCGCTGGGCCTTAGCCTTTATTGGCGACACCGTCGCAGAAGATGGCACCAAACTGCCGGAGGTGTTCATTGTCGATTTACCCGAAAACGATGATGACTATGCGCAGGCTGGCCTCCAGCCACTTGAGGGAACAGAGCATCAACTCCCTGCCCCCCCCGCAGGTGTTGTACAAAAACGTCTCACGTTTACCTCTAAATATAAACATCCGGGTGTCGTCAGCTCTCCGCGTCACTGGCTACGTAGTTCACCAGACGGCAGTGAGATTGCCTTCCTCATGCATGATGAAACGGGGGTGGTGCAGGTATGGACGATCTCGCCAAATGGCGGCAAACCTCGTCAGGTGACCGATAGCCAATACAGCGTACAGTCAGCCTTTAGCTGGAGCAGCGATGGCCGATATCTAGCACTGGTGATAGATAACAGTGTGATGCTATGCAAGATGTCTAATGGGCAACTGCGGCGGGTCACTCAGCGTACCGAACATCCCCCTTCGCCCGATGCCATCGTCTTTTCACCAGACAACCGCTATATCGCCTATATGCGTACCCTATCCGGCTACTCTCAGATCTTTATGGTCGATGTTTAACCCAGGCTAAAAATAAAAAAACGGGTGGATAAACTCTCCACCCGTTCTTGATAACCACACACTAGGTTTTCTTTAACTACATTTTTCTACGTAAAAATTAGTTTGCTTTAGCAGGCGCCGCTGGCGTCATGTCTTTCATACGCTGCTGCATCTTCTCCGTGCGTTGCTTGTAGTTGCTGTTGTACTGAGCTTTCTGCTCTGGCGTTAACAGGTTATACATCTCGTTTCTTGTCTTCATGCTTTCGACCTGCATGGTAGACATTTTATCTGCCATTTTACGGGCAGCCGCTTCATCAAACGTGTCGGAAGCCACCAGCTTGTGCATCGCTTCCATATCAGCGTGGTGCTCATCTCTTTTATCTTTACGCTGCTCCATCAACGCTTTCATTTGGTCGCGCTGTGCCTGTGTCAGGTTAAGATTTTCGAACATGCGGCCATGCATACCCATTCCGCCGCCATCCTTACCACCGTGTCTCATTTTGTTCATGTGGCCGTGGCCAGAATTCGTCTTTGTTGCCTGAGTTTGAGTTGCCACTGATTTTGCCGTATCTGCTGCGGTTGCCGTCTCAGCAGCGAAAGCAGTGGATGTGCCAAAAGCCATCATTGAAGCTAGAGCAATTGCAGTTATTTTACGCATTGTGAGTTCCTCAAAAGTTTCATAAAAGTTTATTCGTGCTGACCCAATATAATTTACGCCGTTGGCGGCAAAACAGTGTCAGACATTGCAAAGTAAAGAAAACGAATTGAGTAATTATCAACCAATACGACAGAAAAAAAGGAGCTCGCTATCAAAGAAAACCATGGAAAGCCATTTTTCATGAGATAGAGATAACCTTCAGTGTTCAACACTGAAGGTATAGAAGAATGCGGAGGTTTAGAGATTTTGTGTTAGTTGTTCAGCCGTCTTTCCGCTGATATTTTCTGGTGGTAATTGCCCCGAGGCTATTTTTTCAGCCTCTGCCGCTTTAATCCTTTCATGAGGCGATACCGCATCCTGAGATTGACCAGAACGATACATATCATAAGGCAGCAGCAGGGTATCGGCGACAGCAGAAAGGGGAATATCCAAAGCCAGTAACGGCGTCATTGCCCACCCCATATCCCCACTTTTAATCATGTCTGCGTTAGTACGTACGCCAGAATAGTAGCCTTGATAGGGGCCAGAATGAGACATGATACTTGAACAACCCGTCCCCAAAAGCAGAACACAACTGATGATACTGAATGGCAAAACTCTTCCTGTCATTTGATGCCTGCTCTTAGTGTCTTATTAAATTAAATCTTCATTGATGTGCGCAACTACCGATGGTTTATAGCACTCATCCAATATTTTGAAAAAGTCGCTGTTCACACTCTGTGGTTTTAATCTCATTAAATCGTGCTGATCTTACCGTTTTATGGAAAAAACATAAAAATAAATTTGTCCTCTTGAAATGGCATAAACCATCACCATTTTAAAAACAGAGCCAAAGAGAATATGCCGAACGGGTATTCAGGCTCTCTCGTTCGTCCTTATGGAGAGCGAATAAGGCCCTAACTCTAAAAAGACGAAGGGTCACACTTTTAACCTCGCTGAATTTTTTAGGAGGCATACTTTATGCGTAACTCAGATCTTTCCCCGCTCTATCGCTCCGCTATTGGCTTTGATCGCTTGTTTAATTTGCTGGAGTCTCAAAATCAAAATAATGGTGGCTATCCCCCTTATAACGTCGAATTAGTGGATGAAAACCATTACCAAATCACCATTGCCGTTGCCGGTTTTGCTGAAGACGAGCTAGAGATAGTGGCTCACGCCAATACCCTGATTGTCCGCGGTGCGCATCAGGGCGAGCCTCAGCCTAAAACCTATCTGTATCAGGGTATTGCGGAACGCAACTTCGAACGTAAGTTTCAGCTAGCTGAGCATATTCAGGTGAAAGGGGCGAGCGTGAAAAATGGCCTGCTCTTTATCGAACTTGAGCGCGTTATCCCTGAGACATTAAAGCCGCGCCGTATCGAAATTAAGTAATGTTGTCGTGCCATTCTTGGTACAAAAAATTGGTACAAAAAAGAGGCCTGCCACACGCTGGAGGCATCCCCCATTATTTGCTTCATAGAAGGAATAATTAATATGCGTAACTATGATTTATCCCCCTTATTTCGTCAGTGGATCGGCTTCGATAAACTGGCTAATACCATGCAAACTGGCGCAGAACCGCAGGGTTTTCCCCCTTATAACATCGAAAAAGGGGACGATAACCACTACCGTATCTCTCTTGCCCTTGCTGGGTTTAAACAAAGTGACTTAGCAATCGAAGTAGAAGGGCCGCGCTTAAGCGTGAGCGGTAAACCTGAAGCACCGGAAAAGCAGCCGGAATACCTGCATCAAGGCATCGTCAGTAAAGAGTTTGAGTTAACTTTTACCCTGGCTGAACATTTGAATATTAGCGAAGCTAAATTTGAGAATGGTTTGCTGCATATTGATTTAGAACGTCAGGTGCCTGAGGCATTGCAGCCACAACGCATCAAGATCGGTACGGAATAACCACGATAGAGTGAAAGATAAAGAGGAGATCGCAAGATCTCCTCTTCTGCTTCTAGCCTTCCCGATACGCAATATCCAGCTCTTCTGCCAATATCTGCACACCGCGCTCAATCTTATCCGGCTCAGGAACATAGTTCATACGCATACATTGGTGAGTATGCTCCCACTCCTGCGCTAAACCGGGGAAGAAGTAGTGCCCAGGCACCATCAGCACGCCCCGTTTTTTCAGGCGTTGATAGAGCTCTTCCGTAGTAATTGGCATGTTTTGAAACCATAACCACAGGAAGATAGCCCCTTCCGGTTTATGAATAAGACAGCGTTCAGGGGAGATATAACGACGCAGGATCTGCAATGTTTGCTCTACACGCTGGCGATAAAAAGGCTTAATCACATTCTCTGACAACGCCAGCAGATCACCACGCTCGATCATCTCCAGCGCAATCGCAGGGCCGATGCTGCCAGGTGCTAGGCTAATAATGCCGTTCATATTACTCAACGCGCGGATAATCTCTTCATTGCCAATAACGATACCGCAGCGAGAGCCGGGCAAACCCAGTTTCGATAGGCTCATGCAAAGAATGGTGTTGGTGTTCCAGTGTGGTGTTGCATCACTAAAGATAATACTTGGGAAAGGGATTCCGTATGCGTTATCAATCACCAAAGGAATATCGTGTTGTTTTGCTAAGGCATCTAATCGGTAAATCTCTTCATCTGTTAGCACATTACCCGTTGGGTTGGTTGGGCGAGAAACACAGATCATTCCGATATCGTCGGTAACCTTCAAGCTGTCAAAATCTACGTGATACTTAAACTGACCATCAGGCAATAATTCGATATTCGGCTTGTTGGAAACAAACAGGTCTTCATCGATGCCCGCATCGGCATAGCCGATATACTCCGGCGCCAGCGGAAAAAGAACGCGCTGCTGCTGCCCCGCTTTGTTCTTGCCAGCAAACAGATTAAACAGGTTGAAGAAGGCGCTCTGGCTACCGTTGGTCAGGGTGATATTTTTTGCTGTAATGGGCCAACCTAGCTGTTTACTGAGCAGTTTAGCCAACGCATCTAGCAGAGTGCTTTTACCCTGAGGGCCATCATAGTTGCACAGCGCCTCGGTAAGTTTTCCTTCCTCTAACATGCTGCTGCACAGCTCAGAAAAATAAGCCTGCATCTCTGGGATTTGAGCCGGATTACCGCCACCGAGCATGATGGCACCAGGCGTTCGCAGACCATCATTAAGATCGTCCATTAAACGAGTAATGCCTGCATAACGTGTAAATTTATCGCCAAATACTGAAAAAGTCATAATTGCTAAAACTAATGATTTGAATACAGATGGACTTACCATAACGCTAGATAAGAACTGTCGCAATGTGGGATAAAACGATATTAAAATTTGGATTATGTTTGAAAATAGATGCTTTTTAGTGAAATAAACTGCTTTTTATCTAACTTACTTCGGGGTTAAACCTCTATTACTCCCAATTCCTCCCTTAACCACTGGCTAGCGCCGCGTAGATTTAGTGATAATTTTATTTATGGGTGAAACCTACAGGTAAATATATTATCCAGAAAGCTCCGCGACGCTAAGAGCAGAGCAACCAATGACAGCGCTTGAGCCTATACCAGGCTCAAGCGCCTGAATTTAGTCCTTCAACAACACCGAATTCACACAGTTCTCTTTCACCGTACCATTCAGCGCAGCAATCAAATTATCGACCGCGCATACCGCCATGTTATAGCGGGTCTCGTGAGTAGCGGAGCCAACATGGGGTACAGCAACGACATTTGGCATTGCCAGCAGCGGTGAGCTAACAGGCAGCGGCTCTGTTTCGAACACATCCAGCCCCGCAGCCAAAATCGTTTTGTTCTCCAACGCTTCAATCAGTGCCGCTTCATCAACAACGGCACCACGCCCCGCATTAATCAGAATCCCCGATGACTTCATCTTGGCAAGTTGATCGCGGCTGATAAGGTGCTCGGTTTCCGGCGTGTGTGGCAGAGTAATACAGACAAAATCGGCCTCTGCCATCAACGTATCCAAATCACAGCGGCGGGCGTTAAAACGGTTTTCTGCCTCTTCATGAGGGCGGCGGCTCATATACAGCACGGGCATATTGAAACCAAAGTGTGCACGCTGTGCCAGCGCCATCCCAATACGCCCCATCCCAACAATACCGATGGTTTTATGGTGCACGTCATGGCTGTATTGCTGCTCGCCGATATCGCCTTTCCACTGCCCCGCTTTTATCCACTCGGCTAACTCTACAATACGGCGTGCACTCGCGAGCATCAGTGCCATCATGGTATCGGCGACAGTCTCTGTCAGCACGGTAGGGGTATGCATCATCAAAATACCGCGGCGGGTCATCTCTTCTACATCGAAACTGTCGTAGCCCACACTCACGGTAGAGACCGCTCGCAGCTTTGGTGAGTGGTCGAGAAAGTGTTTATCGATCTTCCCTCCCATACCAATCAGCCCTTCAGCGGTTACCATCGCCTTTAACACATCATCACGGTTTTCAGCAGTAATAGCGTTGAACTCGGTGACAGAGAAGTGCTGCGCCAAGCGACGGCGTTGCTCGTCAGGAATGGGGCGATACAGAACAATTGAAGGCTTCATAGCAAACTCCAAAACAGACCGTTGAAAAATAGGGTCGTTAAAAAATAAAAGCGTGGCTCAGGGGCGCGGAGGGTGTCATTACAGAATCAGTATAAAGATAACAGCTAATGATTCAATACACTTAGAACAGCAACAAAAGCGCAGCGGCGACAGAGCGCGCTGCGCTAGCGTACAAACAATACTACTGCGTTAACAGTTCGGGATTAACACAGTTCTGCTTCAGCGAGCCATCCAGCGCCGCAATCAGATTATCCACGGCGCAAGCTGCCATATCGTAGCGTGTTTCATGCGTCGCAGAGCCAATATGCGGCAGCGCAACAACATTAGGAAGCTGTAACAGCGGTGAATCGGCGGGTAGCGGCTCGACCTCAAATACATCTAGACCCGCAGCACGAAGGGTTCCCTGCTTTAGCGCATCAATCAATGCCGCTTGATCAACGATTTTACCGCGAGCACCGTTAATCAGAATGGCATTAGGTTTCATCTTCGCTAAGCGTTCGCGGTTAATCAGCTTCTCTGTCTCATGGGTTAACGGCAGCGTGATGCAGACGAAATCTGCCGTTGCCAAAAGCTCATCCAGCTCGCAGCGGCGGGCGGAAAATGCCTTCTCAACCTCAAGATTTGGCTGCCTGTTCACATACAGAACCTGCATATCAAAACCCGCATGGGCACGTTTAGCAACGGCGGCCCCAATACGGCCCATACCGAGGATCCCGATAGTCTTATGGTGCACATCAACACCGTAGCTCTCACTGCCAATGCTGCGAGTCCAACGCCCCGCTTTTACCATTTCAGCCATTTCCACCGCCCGTCTAGCGGTTGCGAGCAGCAGTGTAAAAATGGTGTCTGCTGTGGTGTTTGTCAGCACACCCGGCGTGTGGGTAAGAACAATGTGGCGCTGGGTAAGATCTGGCACATCGAAGTTATCGTAGCCGACAGATATCGTTGAAATCGCCTTAAGCTGCGGGGCATGATCCAGAAGATCGGCACGGATCGGTGCACTCGCGCCGATCATCCCTTTCGCATCATGCAACGCCGCAATAACCTGCGAACGGTTAGCTGCGTTAATCCCATCGAAAAAGCGGACATCGAAGTGATTCTCCAGACGTTGAAGCAAGTCATCTGGGAGCTTTTTGTATAAGACTATCGGTTGTTTCATCGTTGTTTATTCCTGCTTAAATTCCTGATTATTACGCCAACACATCGCCATTATGCGGCTTGGGTCTGAACACCATCTTCTACGCGGCTGGGTTTAACAATCAGCGTGAGCCAAACGGCTACCAATAGCGCAGAAGCCATAAAGACATAGGATGCAGCAGGGCTACCTGTTGCACCGTTCAGATAACCGACAAACCAAGCACCAAAGAAAGAGCCCAATGCCCCCATACTATTGATCAAGGCCATTGCCCCCCCAGCGACATTCTTCGGCAACATTTCAGGAATAATGGCGAAGAATGGGCCATAAGGCGCATACATCGCGGCACCCGCAATCACCAGCAGAGTATAAGAGACCCAAAAATGGTTTGCGCCAACGGCGTAAGAGCCCAAGAACGCAAGCGCACCAATCAGCAGAAGTGGCCAAACAAACAGTTTACGGTTTTGCATTTTATCTGATGCCCAAGAGACCAGAATCATACAAATCGTCGCCGCCAGATAAGGCACAGCAGAGAGCCATCCTGCTTCAATCATTCCTATATTGGAGGCATTACGCAGAATAGACGGCAACCACAGAACAAAGCCATAAACGCCTATACTCCAAGCAAAGTACTGCATACACAATAGGACAACATTACGAGAACGGAAGGCTTCTGCATAGTTGCGAACAGGTTTTATCCCTATTTGTTCTTTTTCTAACTGAGCTTGCAGCGCTTCTTTCTCTGACGGAGAAAGCCAACCCACTTGGGAAGGTTTGTCTTTTACCAAAACCCACCAGCAAAATGCCCACAGCACCGCAGGTAACCCCTCAATGATAAACATTTCACGCCAGCCATAGGCATGAATGAGGTATCCAGAGACTACCGACATCCATAAAACGGTAACGGGGTTCCCCAGAATCAAAAACGTATTGGCCCGAGAACGTTCCGCGCGGGTAAACCAGTTGCTGATATAAATAAGCATCGCTGGCATCACGGCGGCTTCAACAACCCCAAGGGTGAAACGGATCCCCATCAATGATGGTATATCGCTAACAACCCCCGTTAGCGTGGCACAGCCACCCCATAGGATCAGGCACCAAAAAATCAGTTTTCTTACGCTGCGTCGTTCCGCGTAAATTGCACCGGGGATTTGAAAGAAAAAATAACCGAGAAAGAACAGTGCCCCCAACAAAGATGCCATGCCTTTGGTGATACCCAAATCTTCATTAATGCCAGCAGCAGAGGCAAAGCTGAAGTTTGCCCTATCGAGATAAGCCATGCTGTAGGTGATAAACACAATAGGCATGATATACCACCAACGTTTTACAGCGAGTCTATTCATTTTTTACATCCCTTTATTATTCTGTTTATAGTTTGGAGTCGATGATACTTGTAGGTACAGGTTCAAATACGTTAATGACGAATAGGAGATACACGCATGGCTATTCGCCTAATTGCCCTCTTGTAGGTAAGCCCTCACTATCACCGATAACCTGAATGGCAAAGGCTCCGATTTTATTGCCGCGCTGTACAGCTTGCTCTAATGTTTTGCCTTCCAACAGAGCAGAAACCGTCCCCACCGCGAACCCATCACCAGCCCCAACCGTATCCACCACGTTACTGACAGGAATGGCTGGCACAACAGCTTGAACGCCGTCAGCGGTTTTATAGAACGCCCCTTTTGGGCCCGTTTTAATCACGACTAATTTCACCCCACGAGACAAATAGAAATCTGCGATGGCTTCTGGCGTATCGCATCCCGTCAGGATTTTTCCTTCATTGATGCCAGGTAAAAACCAGTCCGCCATAAACGCCAACTGATTTATCTCCTCGACCATCGTCTCTTTATCTGCCCACAGCGTGGGGCGCAGGTTCGGGTCGAATGAGATGGTTTTGCCTAAGTCACGCATCCGGTGGGCGGCAACTTTGGCCAGTTCCAGTGACGTCTGGGAAATTGCGGCCGCAACGCCGCTCAGGTGCAAGTGCCGTGCAGAGGCAAAATAGTCTGCGTGATAATCCTCGACAGAGAGGTGGCTAGCAGCAGAACCTTTGCGGAAATATTCCACAATGGGATCGGTTCCATCTAATGCTTTAGATTTTAATTGAAAGCCGGTGGCAAAACGGGGGTCGACGGTAACACCGCGATCGTCAATGCCCTCTTTTTTCAGCGTAGACAGAATAAAACGCCCGAAAGAGTCATTACCAACGCGGCTCACCCAGCCGACCTTTAACCCAAGGCGAGCAAGACCGATAGAGACGTTGAGCTCTGCGCCAGCGGCTCGCTTAGTAAAATTCTCGACGCTGTCTAATTCACCGGTTTCTGTCGCGACAAACATCGTCATCGCTTCACCATAGGTGATCACATCGAGTGCACTGTTGTTGATTGAATGAATTGGGGTTGAATTGGCTGTAGACATTAGCGACTCTCCACTCTCAACTGCTCAACGTAATAACGCGTTACCGCCGTTAAATCACTACCCTGCAAAGGGAATTCAATACCACGAGGAACATGGCGAGGAAGATTAGCCAGAATCGCTCTCCAAGCGCCATCACTCTCATCTAGTGAGACAGCACGCCAACCTTTGGCATAAGGCTCTGCGGCTTTAACGTGAATATAGGAAACATCATCGGCAAAGAGTTCGGCAGCCTCCAGTGCAGATTCACCCACCCAGAGCCAATTCGCCATATCAAACGTCATCTGAACAGGCAGATTATGTTGGCGAATAGCAGTAAAAAAGAGTCTAAGTGGCGTGATAATGCCGCAATCTGGCGTTTGGTCATTTTCAACAACCAACTGCACAGGGCTGTTAGCCAAAATGGGGGCCAAAGCTAATAAATCGCTTTCTGGCTCATATTGCCCAAGGGAGAGCTTCAACCAGCGCGCATTTAGCACTTGAGCCTCTCCTAGCAAACGGCTTAAGCGCGGATTCAGCGTGCCATCCTTTTCAAACAGCGCTTCGGGCGCAGAATAAACCGCGAAGAGGCCCGATCCCTCAATGGCCTTAGCCAATGTAGGAAGTTCAGCAAGCTCTCGTAACGTAAACAACTCTCGGCGAATTTCAACGCCGTCAGCACCAGAGCCAGCAATAATGGGTAACAGGGCAGTTTGCCCACCCAGATTTTCTACTGTCGTAGTGCCATAAGCCGCTGTGACAACAATAATGTCTTTGCCCATTATCTTTCTCCTTAATGGGGTGAGCTACTACCTTAGATGATGTCGTCAAGGTATTTGGAACCGGTTCCATAAGAAAGCGAAGGATATTAAATTTATGATCCTCATCACGTACTATTTTTAATCAGTACGCTCAATCTGGATGCTATCGGGTCTTTAAACGGAGGTTGTTGCCATTAAGTAGGGGTATCTAACGCTGAGTCGAGCCGCGAATAATCAGCTCTCCGGGGAAGAGATGTTCGGTGGGTGTCGTATTTTCACCGTGAATTTTTGCCAGCAGTTTTTCTAGTGCCGTGTAGCCAATTTGATAGGTTGGCTGACGTAACGTCGTAATACCAACTCCGGCGATCTCCGCCCATTCCAGTTCATCAAAACCGAGTAAACCGATATCGTTACCCCACTGAACTCCCAGTCGCCGCATCGAGAGCGCAATTTGCAGTGTCAACGCACCATTGACGGAGATAATGGCTTTGCTCATCCCACGGTGACGGTGGGCGAAACTGCGCACAGTGGCGTCTATCTGCTCACTTTCTGTCAGTACGACTTCGACCGTTTCGGCGGAAAGTTCAGGAAACTGTGCCATCTTGTCGCGAAAAGCCTGTAAACGCTCTAATCGAGTATTCACACACTGAACAGGCTCGCTGATAAACAAAAGTGCCTCAAACCCTTGCTCAAGCAGGTGCTCTGTCGCCAGCGTTGCCGCTTGCCGATTATCTAGACTGACCATATCGCAGGTGAAATCGGGGATCTTACGGTCAATCAACACCATTGGCAGTTGTGAATGCTGTAGCTTTGATAGCGCCTCTTCCCGCATCCCAACGGCATTAACCACAATACCTTCAACGCAATATCCACTTAGCAGTTGCAGATAATGCTGCTCCTGATTGACCTCATTATTGGTATTGCATACCAGCACGGTAAAACCGTGATTGCGACATGCCGTTTCAACGCCGCGCAAGATATCAATGGAGTAAGGGTTGGTAATGTCAGCAATAATGAGGCCGATGAGCCGCGTCCGTCCCCCTTTTAAGCTACGGGCCATCTGGCTTGGCCGATAGTTTAGGGTGCAGATCGCTTGCTCTATACGCAGCTTAAGTGAATCAGACAGGCTATTTTGTTCACCGTTTAGGTAGCGCGATACGCTGGTTTTGCCCGCACCTGCCGCCTTGGCGACATCGCTGATAGTGGCGCGTTTCTCCGAGCGTTTAGTACGATCGCTGCGACTCATGGACTCTCCTTGCTGGTGGTATCCGGTGAGACTATCACATAGAGACTGGCTATCAGAATAGCAACGTAACAACCCCTAAAATAGTAAACAGCAGGGATGACGCCTTTCTTCCCCAGCCACTTTGCACATAAGGCTGTAAACGTTTACCAAACCAGAGCATCGGCGCATTCGCAATGACCATACCCAGTGTAGAGCCAATCACCACCCAATACAGGCTGTTGTAGTGAGCGCCCAATAACACAGTAGCGATTTGCGTTTTATCGCCGATTTCGGCAATAAAGAAAACGGTGAGCGATGTCCAGAAAGGGTGCCCTCCCCTAATTTGGCCGTCATCTTTATCGGGGAACAGCACCCAAATTGCCATCGAGAAAAAACCGATACTGACGATCCAGCGCATCATTTGCGGGTTCATCCAGCCACTAATCGCCTCACCAAACAGCGCTGCAAAATAGTGATTTACCAACGTAGCGAGAACAATAGCCAACAGAATCAAGCCCGGCTTACCGAAACGGGCAACCAGTAGCAAAGTTAATAGCTGTGTTTTATCGCCAATCTCAGCGAGAGTGACAGAACTCATAGACGTTAAAATGATAGACACGACATTGCTTATACCGGGGCGAGCGTTAACCAACAAATAACCAAACCATTGCCCTCACCCCGGAGTGCGCAACAGCTTGGTCATAAGTCTTGTCAACTCTCGGCGCAGGCCAGAAAAACCTACGATGATGAGCGCTGCCACCATGGCGTATGTTCGCCAAGTATGTTGATGACAGCTCCGTGTGGAGTTTGAAATAAAGCACGATAGTTTCTTGTAACGTGATGAAACTTTATGCATAACCACAAACGGCAGACTACTCCCTCATGACGGAAGAGGCGGCATTCTAGATAAAATCCCTACTCATCACAAGGTTTGAATCATTAAGCCTAAAATCATGCTTGTAGCCAATACATGATAAGCGTCATTGCTTGCGTCTCTGCATTGAATTGTGTCGAAGCCGGGGTAAAACCGCGATGAAGATAGAACTCACAAGCCCGTTCATTCTTCTGATAAACCTCTAAACTCAGCTCGGTATAACGCATCTGAACAAACTCGATAAGCGCCTTCCCTATACCTGTGCCCTGAGCTTTTTCATCAACAAACAGCGCACCGATAAAGCACTCTTCTAGCACACTGATAAACCCAACAATCTTCCCTTCCTGCTGATAAACCCAACTTTTGGACTGAGGAATATATTCGTTTCTAACGAGCGACTCGCTCTCTTGCCAATAACTTGTCTGAACAAAGGGATGCGCTGCAATAGTCGTTTTTAACCACAGCTGCATTAGCACGTCGAGATCGTCTGGATGATAGGCTCTAATCGTCATTTCACTGTGGCTCTTGATAGTTAGGATGACAAAAACAGGTGACAACATGGTCATTAACCAGCCCACTGGCTTGCATAAACGCATAGCAAATCGTGGAGCCGATAAATTTAAAGCCGCGTTTTTTTAACGCCTTCGACATGGCATCAGAGATCTCTGTTTTTGCTGGCACTTCTTGCAAACTGGCTCTCTCATACTGCACTGCTTCACCGTCCACAAACGACCAGATAAACGCTGAGAAATCATCACCTTGCTCTTGCATAGCGAGATAGGCCCGAGCATTGATAATAATAGAGTTAATTTTTAATCGGTTACGGATAATCCCCGTTTCTTGCATCAAACGCTCAACGTCCTCTTCCGTCATTGCCGCAATTTTTACCGGATCAAACTGGTGAAAACATTGACGGTAATTCTCACGTTTTTTCAGCACGGTAATCCATGAAAGCCCCGCCTGTTGCCCTTCAAGGCAAAGCATTTCAAACAAGGCTTGTGAGTCGGTTCGCGGAACCCCCCACTCTTTATCGTGATAATCAATATAGAGCTGATCCGGTGAAACCCACCCGCAACGCTGTGTCATGGTATTGCTCCGAAAGAGAAAGAGTTTTGTATAGGGCAATAAATATATGGATTATAACTGTATGTGTATACAGTTTTATTTTGCGCCTGCATTCTAAGAATTCGAGTTTTCTCGCAGGATGCGCATAAAGTTATGAAAAACGCCTGCAATGAGGGGGGAATCGGGCTGTATATCTGACGGTCAACGGGTATACTTGCGCATTCAATTCAAATTCACTTGTAACGCGTGCGAATTCAACATGCCAAAGTTTGATACCAAGACCTTTCAAGGATTAATCCTGACATTACAGGATTATTGGGCACGTCAGGGCTGCACCATTGTTCAACCACTGGACATGGAAGTTGGAGCCGGGACGTCACACCCGATGACTTGCCTGCGTGCGTTAGGGCCAGAGCCTTTCGCGGCAGCCTACGTACAACCTTCTCGTCGCCCGACCGATGGTCGCTACGGCGAAAACCCAAACCGCCTGCAACACTATTACCAGTTTCAGGTCATGATCAAACCATCGCCAGACAACATTCAGGAGCTGTATCTTGGCTCGCTGAAAGAACTGGGGTTAGACCCAACTATCCACGATATCCGCTTTGTGGAAGATAACTGGGAAAACCCAACGCTGGGCGCATGGGGTTTAGGTTGGGAAGTATGGCTAAACGGCATGGAAGTGACGCAGTTCACTTACTTCCAGCAAGTCGGCGGTATGGAGTGCAAACCTGTTACAGGTGAAGTGACATACGGTCTTGAGCGCTTGGCGATGTACATCCAAAACGTCGACAGCGTCTACGATCTGGTGTGGTGTGATGGCCCGTTGGGTAAAACCACCTACGGCGATATCTATCACCAAAACGAAGTTGAGCAGTCTACCTATAACTTCGAATATGCCGATGTAGATTTTCTTTTCTCCTGCTTCGAACAGTACGAGAAAGAAGCCAAAATGCTGCTAGAGCTAGAGAAGCCACTGCCTCTGCCTGCCTATGAACGCATTTTGAAAGCGGCTCACAGCTTTAACTTGCTGGATGCCCGTAAGGCAATCTCAGTCACCGAACGTCAGCGCTATATCTTACGCATCCGCACGCTCACCAAAGCCGTTGCTGAAGCTTACTATGCTTCCCGTGAGGCTCTCGGCTTCCCGATGTGTAATCCAAAGCCTAACAACACCAAGAACTAGAGGCAGCTATGACTCAACAGACTTTCCTTGTGGAAATCGGTACTGAAGAGCTGCCGCCGAAAGCTCTTCGCTCGCTGGCAGAATCCTTTGCTGCCAATTTTACCGCTGAGCTGGACGGTGCAAACCTGCCACACGGCGAAGTGGCTTGGTTTGCAGCTCCGCGTCGTCTGGCGCTGAAAGTCGCTAACCTAAGCGCATCTCAGGCCGATCGCGAAGTTGAAAAACGTGGCCCTGCGCTTTCGCAAGCATTCGATGCCGATGGCAAGCCAACCAAAGCCGCCGAAGGTTGGGCGCGCGGGTGTGGTATTACCGTCGAAGAAGCCGAGCGCTTCGTTACCGACAAAGGCGAATGGTTAATGTACCGCGCCCACGTTAAAGGGCAAACGGCACAACTGCTGCTGTCCGACCTGGTCAGCAATGCGCTAGCAAAACTGCCTATCCCTAAGGCCATGCGCTGGGGTGATAGCGATACCCAATTTATCCGCCCCGTTCACACTGTCACGATGTTATTCGGCAGTGAGCTGATTGCTGGCGAAATTCTTGGTATTAAGTCCGATCGCATCATTCGTGGCCATCGCTTTATGGGCGAGCCAGAATTCAGCATCGAAAATGCAGACCAATACCCTGAAATTCTAAGAACTCGCGGTAAAGTTATTGCCGATTACGAAGAGCGTAAGGCGCTGATTAAGCGCGATGCTGAACAAGCAGCAGCCAAGATTGGCGGCAAAGCCGATCTCAGTGAAAGCTTGGTGGAAGAAGTGACCTCTCTGGTTGAGTGGCCTGTGGTACTGACGGCAAAATTCGAAGAGAAATTCCTCGATGTTCCGTCCGAAGCGCTGGTTTACACCATGAAAGGCGACCAAAAGTACTTCCCTGTCTATGACGCGACAGGCAAGCTTCTGCCAAACTTTATCTTCGTTGCCAACATCGAATCGAAAGACCCGCAGCAGATTATTGCCGGTAATGAGAAAGTGGTTCGCCCACGCTTGGCAGATGCCGAGTTCTTCTTTAAAACCGACCGTAAACAGCGCCTTGAAGATAACCTGCCGCGCCTTGAAACGGTGCTGTTCCAACAGCAACTCGGTACGTTGCGCGATAAGACAGACCGTATCCAAGCACTGGCTGGCTGGATTGCTGAACACATCGGCGCTGATGTGAATATGGCGACCCGTGCAGGTTTGCTCTCCAAGTGTGATTTGATGACCAACATGGTGTTCGAGTTTACCGACACCCAAGGCATCATGGGGATGCACTATGCCCGTCACGATGGCGAAGCGGAAGACGTGGCTCTGGCGCTAAACGAGCAGTACATGCCTCGTTTTGCTGGTGATGAGCTGCCGACTTCGCTAATAGCCTGTGCTGTGGCTATCGCCGATAAGATGGATACGCTCGCCGGTATTTTCGGCATTGGACAACATCCAAAAGGCGATAAAGACCCGTTCGCCCTGCGCCGTGCGGCGTTAGGTGTGCTGCGTATTATCGTTGAGAAGAAGCTACCATTAGATTTAGCCACACTGGCAGAAAAAGCCGTGCAGCTTTATGGTGCGAAACTGACTAACGCAAACGCCGTGGATGACGTGGTTGAATTCATGTTGGGCCGTTTCCGTGCTTGGTATCAAGAAGAGGGCCACAGCGTCGATACGATCCAAGCTGTTCTGGCTCGCCGCCCAACTCGTCCGGCAGATTTCGATGCACGTGTGAAAGCCGTCTCTCACTTCCGCACCTTGGAAGAAGCGGCTTCACTGGCAGAGGCCAACAAGCGCGTCTCTAACATTCTGGCAAAAGCGACGGATACACTGAACGACACGGTTCATGCCTCTGTGCTGAAAGAGTCTTCAGAAGTCAAGCTGGCAACCAATCTGGTTGTGCTACGTGACAAGCTGGAGCCTTACTTTGCCGAAGGCCGTTATCAGGATGCGCTGGTAGAACTGGCTAACCTGCGTGAACCATTAGATGCGTTCTTCGCAGAAGTGATGGTCATGGATAACGACGAAGCGTTGCGCGTTAACCGTTTAACGCTGCTAAGCAAAGTGCGCGAGCTATTCCTGCAAGTCGCGGATATCTCCGTTCTGCAATAACTCACACGAGTGTCGTTATAAAAAATAAAGCCCCATAATTTACTTATGGGGCTTTTTACGTTGTTGTGAATGTGATTAATCTACCAATTCCCTGCCGTAGAGCCGCCGTCAACCACCAGAACCGTTCCGGTAACAAAATTCGAATCCGTCAGATAAAGCACCGCATCCACAATATCTTTGGTCGCCCCAATCCGCCCCGTTGGTGCCAACTGTTTTAACATTGATTGGCTCTGTTCATCGTTAGGCAGAAGCGGCGTATCAATAATCCCTGGCGCTATCCCATTGACCATCACATTGGCAGAAGCCAGCTCTAATGCCAACCCACGTACCGCATGGTTAAGCCCGCCTTTTACCATGACAGGCAGCAACGCAGGCATCTTGGTATTAGGCTGCATGGCGATAGCCGCCGTGATGCTGATAATATGCCCTGAACCATTGCGCACCATATGTGCTGCCGCCGCCTGAGAGGGATAGAAAAAGCCTTTCAGATTCGTATCAAGAATGCTGTTAATGTCCTCTTCCGTGTAATCCCCTACCGGCTTAGAGATAAAAATTCCTGCGTTATTAATCAGAACATCCACCTTCCCAAAGTGTTTCTCTGCCTGAGAGAAAAGCGCCAGCGCCGTCTCCTGCTTAGAGATATCACCGGGAACCAGCAGAAAGTTTTCGGGGTTTCCCAGCTCTTTAGCCGCACTCTGTAAGCGCGCTAAAGAGCGAGCATTACCTACCACATTGTATCCACGCGCTAAATAAGCCTTCGCGATAGCAAACCCAATCCCGCTTGATGCACCCGTGACAATCGCTGTTTTAGACATGTTCATGTATTCATTACCTTTTAATAATCAATATGTGCTGATGTATATGCTGATAGGAGTGAAGTCTAATTTGAAAGTCTAAGTTGAAAAATGGTGTTAACATCACTTTAATTGATACATGGTGTAATAAATAAAACGTGCTATGAACCGACTTTTCGATGATATTCAGCTAAGAAGTATCGAGCTGTTCTGCTACGCGGCAGAGCTAGGCAGTTTTACCGCAGCCGCCGCTGCCATTGGCGTCACGCCAGCCGCCGTGAGCCGCTCGGTTGCGCGTACAGAAGAGAGATTGGGTGTTCGCCTATTCGTCCGCACCACCCGACAGATGCGCTTAACAGAGGTGGGGAGGAGCTATTATGAGAGCTGCCGTCAGGCGTTAGCGCAATTGCTAGAGGCGGAAAAGAAGGTGATGGGAGAACAACACCTCCCCTCTGGGTTGCTTCGCATCAGCGTTCCAACGCCTTATGCCCATTATCGTCTGCTCCCTAAACTGCCTCTGTTTCGCCAAAAATACCCTTCGGTTGCCGTCGATATTCACGTCAGCAACCAGAACATCGACTTTTCTGAAGAGGGCTACGATCTCGCTATTCGGGGTAATACGCCGCCAGATTCAAGCCTGATCGCCCGTAAGTTAGAGGATGCAGAGTTAACGATTGTCGCCACGCCAGAGTACCTGCGCCGAAATGGCAGACCGGCCAGCATCGAAGAGCTAGCTCATCATGAGTGCATCCAGTTTGAACTGCCTCGTACCGGCAAGAGAGTACCGTGGTCATTTCGGGTTAATGGCAGCGAAGTGAAAATAGAGACGGCGGGCAGCTACACCTGCATGGATGATTTTCTCGCTACCCTCACGCTGGTAAAACATGGGGCAGGCTTGATGCAGGTTTACCGATTTACCGTAGAAAAAGAGCTAAAAACAGGTGAACTGGTGGAAGTACTGGCAGACGTTGGCGGAACCAGCCGCCCCTTCATCCTTCTCTACCCTCATGCGACTTATATTCCTAATAAAACCAGAGTGTTTATTGATTATTTAATGCAAGGATCAACATCTCATTTTTGATCTTTCGACACCTTAAAAGGTTTTACATTGCCATGGAACGATAATAAGATGCATTCAAAATACATTTTAAATATATCGCTGAGCCATAAGGAAATCCCATGCTAGACAGCCAAACTATTGCCGTTATCAAATCGACTATTCCTGTTCTCGTTGAAACAGGCCCTCAGTTGACCGGCTACTTCTACGATCGGATGCTTAAACACAATCCAGAATTAAAAGATGTGTTTAACCTCAGCCATCAGCAGAGCGGCTCTCAGCGAGAAGCTCTATTCGGCGCTATCTGCGCTTACGCTTCCAATATCGAAAACCTCGCAACCATTCTCCCTGCCGTAGAGCGTATCGCTCAAAAACACGCCAGCTTCAATATTCAGCCAGACCAGTACAGCATTGTAGGCCACCACCTGCTAGCAACCCTTGAGGAACTGCTGAACCCTGGTACGGAAGTGATTGATGCATGGGGAAAAGCCTATCAAGTACTGGCAGATGTCTTTATTCAACGCGAATCACAAATCTACCAGCAGGTAGCCGATGAGCAAGGCGGTTGGCAGGGGCTGAGAGAATTTCGCATCGCTAAAAAGCAGAAAGAGAGCGATATCATCACCAGTTTTGAGCTGGCTCCCGTCGATGGCAAACCTGTTGCTGACTACAAAGCTGGGCAGTACATCGCGGTCTACCTGCGCGATGAATCGCTAGAGAACCAAGAGATTCGTCAGTACTCACTCACCCGTTCACCTAACGGTAAAAACTACCGTATTGCGGTAAAACGCGAGCCTCAGGGGAAAGCATCCAACTTCCTGCATGACATGCTACAAGAAGGCGATACGCTAGAACTGGCACCACCATACGGCGATTTCTTCCTTGATGTCACCTCAGATACCCCTGTGGCGCTGATCTCCGGCGGCGTCGGTATTACGCCAATGCTCGGGATGCTGAACACCTTGAAAGCACAAAAGCACGCAGCGGATATTCATTGGTTACATGCGGCAGAAAATGGTGCGGTTGATGCCTTCCATCAGGAAGTGACTGAGATTGCGAGTGCCATGCCTAATGTTCAGCAGCAAATCTGGTATAGCCAACCAGTGGCACAAGACGTTGAAGGTGTTAACTATCATCATCAAGGGTTAATGCAGCTTGAAGGGCTTAAACCAACACTGTTCCGCCAAGATATGCAGTATTACTTCTGTGGCCCAGTACCGTTTATGCAGTTTATTGCCAAGCAACTTACAGATTGGGGTGTTAAACCAGAGCAACTCCACTATGAGTGCTTCGGCCCACATAAGATTGTCTAGTTTAAATCACTAGCACTTCCGCTATTACCGCCAGAACAATACGCGGCAATAGCGGTATTTTTCACTTTAGATAGTGAAAATAGAGTTACATTCATCTTGCCCTCGCCATTATCCCACCATTTATAGTTATAAATAGCTCAAATAATCACCATTCGATTCAGTAATACTCACTTTTTTATCCAGCCTATTAAACTAATAATTATTGATTTTTTAGTTATTAATTCTGGATTAATTTCGTTAGCACAACTTATTGTACTGTGTTTGTTGCCAAATGGTTTTTTTTATGTTTGCTTGTTGTTTCTCATTCTGTTCTAAAAAACACCAATGCTATGTTGACTGAACCACCGACACAGGCCAAATTGATATATCCCTATACCTCTAATTGAGTGATAATTTAGCGCATTGGACGTAAAAATAGGGCAAATTCAGTCATTTATACTGAATATTGGATTCAAAATAAAAATAATAAGGATATTTGCCATCAACACAACATAACTAACACAACGGAGCACGCATTATGGCTAGTCTGTTCTCAAAAAAGAAAACATTAACACTAGGAGTCGGCCTACTCACACTGGCTGTCAGTGCAGGTTTACAGGCAAAGACATTGGTCTACTGCTCTGAAGGATCACCTGAAGGATTTAGCCCACAGTTTTATAGTGCCGGCACAACTTTTGATGCTAGCGCTGTACCCATCTACAATCGTTTAGTTGAATTCACCATCGGCACTACAGAGATTGAACCGGGGTTAGCAGAAAGCTGGGACATCGGTGAAGATGGCAAATCCTACACTTTCCACCTACGCAAAGGTGTGAAGTTCCAAGGCAATAAAGATTTTAAACCTACGCGCGATTTTAATGCCGACGATGTGATCTTCAGTTTTATGCGCCAAAAAGATTCCAATCATCCCTACCACAAAGTTTCTAACGGAAGCTATGAGTATTTCTATGGGATGGATATGGATAAGATCATCGATAAGATAGAGAAAATTGACGATTACACCGTTAAATTTACGCTAACTCGTCCTGAAGCGCCTTTCCTCAGCAACTTAGGAATGACTTTTGCCTCCATTTTTTCCAGCGAGTACGCGGACAGCATGCAAAAAGCAGGCACGCCAGAGAAAATCGATCTCGACCCGCTCGGTACCGGGCCGTTCCAGCTTTTGCAGTATCAAAAAGACTCTCGCATTCTGTACAAAGCGTTCGAGGGATACTGGGGTACCAAGCCAAAAATCGATCGCTTAGTTTTCTCTATCACGCCTGACGCGTCTATGCGTTTTGCCAAGTTGCAAAAAAATGAGTGCCAGATCATGCCGTATCCAAACCCGGCAGATATTGCACGTATCAAAGAGGATAAAAACATCACCCTGCTTGAAAAACCAGGGTTTAACGTTGGTTATCTCTCTTTCAACATGAAAAAACCACCGCTGGATAACCTGAAAGTTCGCCAAGCACTCAGTATGGCTGTGAACAAAAAAGCGATTATCGAGGCCGTCTATCAGGGGGCTGGTCAGCCAGCGAAAAACCTGCTTCCACCGACCATCTGGGGCTATAACGATGCCGTTCAGGATTACGCTTACGATCCTGAAAAAGCCAAAGAACTGCTGAAAGAAGCGGGCAAGGCCGATGGCTTTAGCGTCGACCTCTGGGCAATGCCAGTTCAGCGTCCTTACAACCCGAATGCGCGCCGTATGGCAGAAATGATCCAGTCCGACTGGGCGAAAGTGGGTGTGAAGGCCAAGATCGTCACCTATGAGTGGGGCGAGTATCTGAAGCGCATCAAAGATGGCGAGCACGAGACCGTGATGATGGGATGGACGGGCGACAATGGGGACCCAGATAACTTCTTAGCAACGCTGTTTAGCTGTGCGGCAGCACAGGACGGTGTCGGTACCAACTATTCGAGATGGTGCTACCAGCCGTTTGAAGATCTGATTCAGTCAGCACGCATCGAGACGAACCATGACAAACGTATTGAGTTGTATAAACAAGCTCAGGTTGTGATGCACGATCAAGCGCCAGCGCTCATCATCGCTAACTCCACGGTTTTCGAACCAATTCGTAAAGAAGTGAAGGGCTACGTTGTCGATCCATTGGGTAGACATAATTTCCAAAACGTATCGCTTGATTAATCTTTACATCTCAGAGGGTAGGTATCGATTTTTTCTCGATACCCCCCTCAAGATCAGTAAGGCCAAGCAACAGAGTTGCGCTATTCCCAGCAAGGCCAATTAAGCTTTGCTGGGTTTTTAACGCAGGCAGATTTGGCCTATTCACCGTGATGTTTGGTGAAATATGCAAAAGATGTGAGCCTTTAATAATCGCGTGGTCAATGAGCCTACGCGCATAATGCACAGAGAATTAGGAATATGTTCCAGTTCATACTCAGACGTTTGGGACTCGTTATTCCAACGTTCATTGGTATTACGTTACTCACTTTCGCCTTCGTCCATCTGATTCCCGGTGACCCCGTGCTTATCATGGCTGGAGAGCGTGGTATCTCCGCAGAGCGATATGCTTATCTGATGGGTGAATTGGGCCTCGACAAGCCCATGTATCAGCAGTACATCACTTATATTAATGGCGTCTTACACGGCGATTTAGGTCTATCCTTTAAGAGCCGCCTGCCCGTTTGGGATGAGTTTATTCCCCGTTTTAAAGCCACGTTCGAGCTAGCGGCCTGTGGCATGCTATTTGCCATGATTGTTGGTGTCCCTGTTGGGGTTCTAGCGGCGGTAAAACGTGGTTCGGTCTTCGACCATACCGCTGTTGGTATCTCTCTGGCTGGTTATTCAATGCCGATCTTTTGGTGGGGCATGATGCTGGTGATGCTGGTCTCGGTACAGTTAAACCTGACGCCGGTTTCTGGACGAATTAGCGATACGGTATTTTTGGATGATTCTTTGCCGCTCACTGGGTTTATGCTCATCGATACCTTTTTCTGGGGAGAGTCCGGTGATTTTAAAGATGCAGTGATGCACATTATTCTGCCCGCTATCGTCTTGGGCACCATACCTTTGGCAGTGATTGTCCGTATGACGCGTTCTTCAATGTTAGAAGTGCTGGGTGAAGATTACATCCGCACCGCACGAGCCAAGGGCTTAAGCCGTATGCGGGTTATCATTATCCACGCCCTGCGCAATGCACTGCTGCCCGTGGTTACCGTAATTGGCTTGCAGGTAGGCACAATGCTTGCTGGCGCTATCTTGACGGAAACCATCTTCTCTTGGCCGGGCTTAGGCCGCTGGCTTATCGATGCACTACAGCGACGCGATTACCCCGTCGTTCAAGGCGGTGTCTTACTCGTGGCTACCATAATCATCCTCGTCAATCTGATAGTTGATATTCTTTACGGCGTGGTCAACCCACGCATTCGTCATGGAAAATAGGGAGCGATAATGTCTACAGAAATTTTGTCTGCACCAAAACCCATGACACCGTTGCAAGAGTTTTGGCACTACTTTAAACGCAATAAAGGCGCGGTTGCTGGGCTGTTTTACATCGTCATTGTGTTGGCCTTGGCGATAGGTGCAAACTTCATCGCCCCTCATACCCCAGCCGAGCAGTTTCGCGATTCGCTACTTGCCCCGCCAGTTTGGATGGAGGGCGGCAGTTGGTCATTTATTCTTGGTACTGATGATGTAGGGCGGGATATCTTGTCTCGTCTTATCTATGGTGCGCGCCTCTCCTTACTGGTGGGGTGTTTAGTCGTCGTGCTATCACTGATTCTAGGTGTCGTGTTGGGCCTCTTCGCAGGCTATTTCGGCGGCGTTATCGATGCCGCGATTATGCGCATCGTCGATATTATGTTAGCGCTGCCTAGCCTATTGTTAGCGCTGGTTCTGGTGGCTATCTTTGGCCCATCGATCGTGAATGCCTCGCTGGCACTCACCTTTGTTGCCCTGCCGCACTATGTTCGTTTAACCCGTGCAGCCACTATGGCGGAAGTTAACCGAGATTATGTCACGGCCTCTCGCGTGGCTGGAGCTGGGGCAATGCGCCAGATGTTTATCAATATTCTACCCAACTGCCTTGCTCCACTTATTGTTCAAGCCTCTCTCGGTTTTTCTAATGCGATTCTAGATATGGCAGCACTCGGCTTCTTAGGCATGGGTGCACAGCCACCAACGCCTGAGTGGGGCACTATGTTGGCAGATGTCCTGCAATTTGCTCAAAGTGCGTGGTGGATTGTGACCTTCCCTGGCATCGCGATTTTGCTGACCGTCCTAGCATTCAACCTGATGGGAGACGGGCTGCGTGACGCCCTAGACCCTAAACTGAAACAATAACCGAGGCAGTTGAAATGGCACTATTTGAAGTAGAACAGCTATCGGTGCATTTTGGTGAAGGCAATACACCGTTTCGCGCCGTCGATCGCATCAGCTACAGCGTTGAACAAGGGCAGGTCGTCGGCATTGTCGGCGAATCTGGCTCCGGTAAATCCGTTAGCTCCTTGGCCATTATGGGATTGATCGATTTTCCCGGTAAGGTCATGGCAAACCGACTGATGTTTAATGGCCGCGATCTGCAAAAAATCACCGAAACAGAGCGTCGAGAATTAGTTGGTGCTGAAATCGCAATGATTTTCCAAGACCCAATGACTAGCTTAAACCCCTGCTATACCGTGGGCTACCAGATAATGGAAGCATTGAAAGTACATCAGGGCGGTAACAAAAAAACGCGTCGACAAAGAACCATCGATTTATTGATACAGGTCGGCATTCCCGACCCTGAATCGCGGCTTGATTGCTACCCTCATCAACTCTCTGGCGGGATGAGCCAGCGGATTATGATTGCGATGGCTATCGCCTGCCGCCCTAAATTGCTGATTGCTGATGAGCCAACAACAGCGCTAGATGTCACCATTCAAGGGCAGATTATCGAGCTGCTGTTAGACCTCCAGCAACGCGAGAACATGGCACTGGTCCTCATCACCCACGACCTTGCACTGGTTGCCGAAGCAGCAAAACAGATCATCGTTATGTATGCAGGGCAAGTCGTGGAAACAGGCAAAGCCTCGGATATTTTCCACATGCCAAGGCATCCTTATACTCAAGCGTTATTACGCGCACTGCCAGAGTTCGCTGCTAATAAATCCCGCCTTGAATCCCTACCAGGTGTGGTACCGGGCAAGTATGACCGCCCTACAGGCTGCCTGCTTAACCCTCGCTGCCCCTATGCAACCGAACTGTGTCGTAGCGAAGAGCCGCCTATCTTGGGCGAGCTAGGAAAACAAGTTAAGTGCCACACACCACTGGATGATGCAGGAAGGCCAAGCGCATGAATCAGAAAACCGCTGAACAAAACAGCACCGCTCCAGCCCTAAACGAGCCCCTGTTAAACGCCATCGATCTGAAAAAACACTATCCGGTGAAAAAAGGTCTATTTGGTCAGGAACGCCTGGTAAAAGCGCTAGATGGCGTCTCTTTCACGCTTGAACGCGGAAAAACGCTCGCCGTTGTAGGCGAATCTGGCTGCGGTAAATCCACGCTAGGGCGTTTGCTCACCATGATAGAGATCCCCACTGATGGGCAGCTCTATTATCAAGGGCAAGACCTGCTCAAACACGACCCAGAGGCGCAAAAGCTACGCCGCAAGAAGATCCAGATCGTCTTCCAAAACCCTTATGCATCGCTGAACCCACGTAAAAAAGTGGGTTCGATTCTGGAAGAACCGCTGGTGATTAATACCGAACTGAACGCCGAACAGCGCAAAGCAAAAGCGTTAGAGATGATGGCAAAAGTCGGCCTAAAAACGGAGCATTACGATCGCTATCCTCATATGTTCTCTGGTGGACAGCGCCAACGTATCGCGATTGCCAGGGGCTTGATGCTCAACCCCGATATCGTGATTGCGGATGAACCCGTCTCTGCGCTGGATGTCTCCGTGCGTGCTCAAGTGCTCAACTTGATGATGGATCTGCAACAAGAGATGGGTTTGTCTTACGTCTTCATCTCCCATGACCTTTCTGTTGTGGAGCATATCGCGGACGAGGTGATGGTGATGTATCTCGGGCGCTGCGTAGAGCAAGGAAGCAAAGAAGATATCTTCAGCAATCCTCGGCATCCATACACACAGGCACTGCTCTCTGCAACGCCGAGGCTCAACCCCGACCTTAGACGTGAGAGAATTAAACTAACCGGTGAGCTCCCTAGCCCATTAAACCCACCACCGGGCTGCGCATTCAATGCCCGCTGCCGCTTGGCATTTGATACCTGCAAGCAGCTACAGCCACAGTTAAAACGCTATGGCGAGCAGCTTATTGCGTGCTTTGCGGTAGATAAGGAGGAAGTGAGTGGGTCGATGGGGAAATGATGATTAGGAATGAATGTTAGGTTTAGCTAAGTAGAGGGATTAACAACCGGAAAGATAGGAGATCTTTCCGGTTTATATTTATTCAGTTACACCATTACTAATAAGTAATTTTGGTCGTGTATTCAATAC
>DF158885.1:25587-27816 GCA_000307305.1 Enterobacteriaceae bacterium B14 | reverse complement strand
AATAAAACATAGAGATAAAAATAGCCGGAAGGATCAGGGAGATCTTTCCGGCTGTCTTTTAATTACTAATATATACCGATGGCCCCATAAATTGAATGTGAGCACATTTTAGATATAAAGAAATCGTAGAACCGTTAATTAAAACTTCATTGATATTATTATCTATTTTTATTTTAGCAGGCATATTGGCTGATATACCATCTATCTTCATTGTGCTAACACCACCACAGTTGATCCCACATCGACATCTATTATATCCCTTAACCCACTTTGGTGGCGGGTTGTCTGGTAATTCATCAACCAAATCAAAAGATATTATTACCGTGGCACCTTCCCGATCTATTTTTATATCAAAAATATCAATTTCATTGATTTTTACCGGATTAGAAAAAACCTTATTAAGTAAAAAGCTGCCATCAAGATCATTCCAGTACATATTAGGCCTCTTAAAATTCATAATGATAAAATGTACCAGGGACAGACCTTGTTCGAATATTTTCAATAGGCCTTACATTTAAATGTGCCCCTTGATTACCTATGCCGCCGGGATATTGATGCCCAGCAGTATGATCCTGAATAACAATTTGTGTCCCATCAGCTTTTGTAAACTAATATTCTCTTGTCCAAATCTGATTTCCATTCTTATCTAATATTGGATTATTATTTGAATCGGTCATTCGTACATTTCTATGATCACCATGGAAGCCAGTCTTAGGATTAAAAACCTTATCCGGTTGTTGAGTCATTGGTATTCCAGCATCTCTTTTCGCTGCTCTAAATGCCGCGTTTCTTGAACCAAATTTAGCACTACATCCAGCCAACCCCAGCGGGTCAACCCACCCGTTCGGATTATGGACGTAAGCGTAAGGATTCGTCCCACCCAACAGCCCTATCGGATCCGGACACAGATACTGCCCCGTCTCTGGCTCACATAATACCTAAATCGGTTGTAGTGTAAACCCGACTCCTCATCCGCATACTGCCCCGCAAAACGTAGCTTGCAGTCCGGCTTATCGGGGTCATTTGAGGCCGAAGGCCACAGGTCTGCCAAGCCCCACGTCGTCGGGCGGTTTGCCCATGCCAGCTTGCCCTCTTCCGTCAGCAGCTCTCTCGGTGTCCCCAAATGGTCGGCAACCACATAGTGAAGCTTTCCTCGCTCATAGCGTGCCGATGGGGCCATCCCCGAGCCATACAGTCATTGATAAGCTTTAGAAGGTACTGCTTGAAAATGAGTTTTCATCGAAATAATAGGTAAATAAAAGCGAGAAAAAATCTTCCCGCTTTGTATTTATTAATGGCTGAAATTATAAGCCAATATAAAAATCATTTACTCTCGTTAACATATTCTTCAAGAAAGCCTTTTATTCTTGTCAAAAAAAGAGGCTTATCATCTATCTCATAGTCAAAAATAAAATTCAAATCCATTAAAATACTATTAATTTCACATTTCTTATTTTCGATAATAAAATAAATTGCTTGTATTGTTTTATCTCTTCTCTCAGTGCTACCTTCTAAAAACCATGGTTTCAGTACGACATCCGAAATATACTTCAGATCATTTTCTAGATTAGCATTCTTATTTTTTATCAAAACATAATCTTCTTCACTAATAACATTTTCATCAAGAATAGACAGAAGGCCAATAACTAAATTATATTTATTTTGAACTTCTAAACTAACTTTCCCCATCATTGCCCCCACACAGGAAATGCAGTAACTGGATGACCATTCTGGTCTAAAAATACTTGAACAGTACTAGAGGTACCATATGTAGGCCCGACTTTACTGTATCCTTCACCTATCGTTTTCCCAAATGGAATTGTCGCATTAGTCTGACTTCCACCTGATTGTTGATAAATAGTCTGTGCTCTCTGAATAGCATTTAATTGATCTCTGTGACTATTAAATCGAGTTGCTGCTGTTGGCGTACGTTGTTGAGCGCCCGTGGTAGGGTTTGCCCCATTAGTCGCTCGTCCAAGCTGAGATCCTAAAGATGTTTGAGCACCATGCCTTTCAAGGAAATGAGATCTAGAATTCAAATTTTCCATTTCTTGTAAACGCCTATGTGCATTTGCCTCTGCAAGTTCATTGATCCTTGCTTGCCTTTGTTCTCTAGTAAGACTTGCCGGACACCCAGCCAACCCCAGCGGATCTATAAACCCATTCGGATTATGCACATACCCATAAGGATTCGCCCCACCCAACAGCCCTATCGGGTCCGGACACAGA
>DF158885.1:22322-23431 GCA_000307305.1 Enterobacteriaceae bacterium B14 | reverse complement strand
GGGTTTTATGCGGGACAAACGTTAATCGTCACCACCGAGAACGGGCAACTGACCATTAAGCCGGAGTTGCAGGTTTAATTAAGTACAGAGATAAAATAGCCGGAAGGATCGGGAGATCTTTCCGGCTTTTATTTATTCGGTTACGCCATTACTAATAAGTAATTTTTTCCAGTTTTCAAGATAGCTTTTAAATTCATCAATAGAGCTTATATCTAGTTCTTCTTCAGAGTATTCATTAAAGATATTTACGCTATCTTTTTTTATCGTAACGGTATGAGCATTTCCTGTTCCTGACCAAGTTGGTATTCTCCCTGAACTAACATCATTACAGGCAGCTATGTATTCATTCACGCCAAATATACTGCCTTGTACATCTCCTGATAAAAAGTCTGCTAAAACATGATATTGATAATCTACATCTAAAATAGGATATCCTTGTTTATCAAAAATAAAGTTCATATCCCCTCCGAAGTTAATATATTGGATAAGCTGTATTTATATTGCCAGATGGATTTAACCAGCCTTCTATTTTTACACCACTTGGAGATATACCTGACCATTTCCCATTAGGTAATACTGTTCCATTGTTATAGGCACCTCTTATTTCAGTCATTACTTGCGCTCTACTCCATGATTTAGGGAAGAATGTCGACTGTGGCCCTTTAGCTACCCATTGACCCGTAGCTGGGTTAAATATTTCCACTTTACCTTGATAAACACCTTGGGAATTAGGCGAGTTAGTGATTTGAGTAACTCTTGCTTTACCTTGATGGCCAATACTTCCCTCGTGATGGAATCCAACCCCCGCTCCACGTCGATTAATTTCACCATGGAACACGTGATCGACATTGATACTTGGAGAACAAGGCGCTAGCCCCAATGGGTCTATCCAATTCATCGGATTATGAACGTAAGCGTAAGGATTTACCCCACCCGCCAACCCTATCGGATCCGGACACAGATACTGCCCCGTCTCTGGCTCATAATACCTAAAACGGTTGTAGTGTAAACCCGACTCCTCATCCGCATATTGCCCCGCAAAACGTAGCTTGCAGTCCGGCTTATCCGGGTCGTTTGACGCATTCGGCCACAGGTCTGCCAAGCCCCAC
>DF158885.1:21087-21660 GCA_000307305.1 Enterobacteriaceae bacterium B14 | reverse complement strand
AGTTTCAAATGATGTAGATAATTATTCAAAAGTAAGTTTAATACCTTAGTTACTAACTCATCATTTTCTTTTTGAGTTAAATAATCATTCACGATATCAAGCATTAACTCCATTAATATTTTTTTTTCATCCTCAGAGAAATTGTTATTTGAGTAAGCTAAAACATACTTATTAAGCCATTCTGTTGTACGAAATTCTTCTGGTAACTCGTATGCCCAATCCTGAGTAAAAACATCCCGCAGAGGTAATCCAAGCTTTTTACATAAGTGATCTAAAATATCCATTTTTGTCCTTCTAGCTTAATTAGGATGTGAAGAGCTGTATGGAAATGATGTTCTGACAGAACCATCAGGTTTTACAATTACTCTCGCCATATCAGTTGCTAACTCAGTTCCATCAGGTAAATAACTTCTACCCTTTATAGTTGCAGGCAACGGAACGTCATGGCGACCAGGGCCATTTTGAGCGACTCCCGCAATAAAGTTAGCAGCGGAATTATCATCAAGATATTGTCCTACTTGATGCCCTTTGGATTTCGCCCGATCTATCAATTGATTTGGTTTTTGTTTTTGG
>DF158885.1:19697-20724 GCA_000307305.1 Enterobacteriaceae bacterium B14 | reverse complement strand
GTCGTCGGGCGGTTTGCCCATGCCAGCTTGCCCTCTTCCGTCAGCAGCTCTCTCGGCGTCCCCAAATGGTCGGCAACCACATAGTGAAGTTTCCCTCGCTCATAGCGTGCCGTCGGAGTCATCCCGCCCGGGGCGTACAACCAGTGCGTCGCTTCCTCATACGCCACCGTGCCATCCGCGTAAATCGGCGCTTCTTCTATCATCTGGTCGCCACTCCACAGATAGTCGTAACCAACCCGTTGGCGCGGGTTCGGGGCTGGCGTAGGCTCAAACAGTGAGCCGTCGCGCTTGCCGCCGTTCATCACCTTCAACTTGCGTATCCGGCGGCCAAACGCATCATAGGCGTAATGCCATGTCTCACCCTCTGGTGTGATTAGGGCCGTCAGTTGGTTCTTGCTGTCCCAGCGGTAACGCCAGTGTCGTGGCCTAAACCCATCCTTCAGCTCTCGCTTCTCCACCAACCGTCCCGCAGTGTCGTAGTGATAACGGCAATCGCCCCTCTCCACCACGCGCCCTGCGTGTTGGCGCTGAGTCGCTTGTTCAACAATCGCCTCCGTGCCCCGTGGTAGGACTTGATGTTGACTCAGGTTCAAGTTGGCATCGTAAGCGAACTGCTCTTTTAGTGGCAGGAAGCCACCAAAGTCTGACTGGATAACCTGATTATTGGCGTTATAGCGATAACGGGTTCGGCCCCAGCGGTCATCATCGACTCCCACCAAATTATACGCGCGGTCATAGTGCCAGCTTCGGCTCACCGCCGTGCCGGCGAGGGCGCCGCTCTGGTTTTCCGCACCCGCCTGATAATGGAACTGTGCCGAGGTATGCCCCGCCGCCTGATGGGCCAGTAATCCTGTCGGGGTGTAGCGGCTTAACTGACCAAATCCCGACGTGCTCTCTCGCTGCGTCTCTCGCCCCAGCTTGTCATAGCTCAGATGAAGCGGTGCGTGTGTCCCCAGTTGCAGCTGCGTTAATGCCCCCATCGGGCTGTAATGGAACCCTAACGCAATCTCCTCATTCTGCCGTGACA
>DF158885.1:14446-18919 GCA_000307305.1 Enterobacteriaceae bacterium B14 | reverse complement strand
GCGGTGCGCCCGTGATAGCGTCATGCTCATGTGTTATCGCCCGTCCGTTAATCCGCTCCTCAACCAATATCCCTTCTTCGTCGTACTCGAACTCCACCACCGCATCCGCGTTCGTCGCTTCAATCAGGCGTCCTGCCTCGTCATACTCGTAATGCACTTCATCCACTAAATCAGACGAGAGGGTATTTAAGCGCCAAGTCCGCTGTGCCAGCAGTTCATCCTGTAACGAGTAGTGATAACACACCACCTGTTGATGAGGGTGCTCCGCATACAGCAACCGACCGACGGCGTCATAGTGATACCGCACCGTGCGGCCCGTAAAGTCCGTCTCCGCTATCACTTGCCCTGCCGCATCTCGGGTGTAGCGGTACGTCTCTCCCGCTGCATTGGTTACTGTGGTCAGGCGAGTCAGGTTGTCATACGCAAACCGTAACTGCTGCCCATCTGGGCGCACCATGCTCTGTAAGAGGTCAAAGGCACCGTAGACATAACGCGTCTCTTTTCCCTCACCGTCCGTTAAGGTCACCGGCAGGTGTTCGCTGTTGTACGCTATCTGCTGGCGGATACCGTCCGGTAACTGTACTTCCGTCACACTGCCTTTCAGGCTCGCGTGTGCGGTACTATGGAGATAGCGTGTGGTCTGGTTGAGCGTATCCCTCACTTCATTGACGCGACCCAAGATATCTTGGCTGATATGCGTTAGGCCACCCGTCGGGTCTTCTATGCGAGACAGGCGACGGTGCGCGTTGTAGTCGTAGCGCCACTGTGAGCCATCCGGCAAAATCTTACGCAGTATCTGTCCGTATTCGTTGTAGCGGTACTCTGTGTGACGACCAAACGGGTCAATCACATACATCAGTTGACCAAAATCACCGTAGTCAAAACGCCAGACATCCTCCTGTGGCAACACCACCTCAACCACCTGACCAAAGCCATCGTACTCGTAGCTGACCGTATCACCGTTCGGGTAGATAACCCGCTCGACTTCACCCGAATCGTTGTACTCATAGAACGTGCTTCTACCCAGCGCGTCAGTTTCCGAGACCTTGGTGCTTAAATCCCACTCCGTCAGCGTCTCTCGTCCCAGTGGGTCAACCACACGGGTGACCAACCCCTCTTCGTTGTAGTGGTAAGCCGTGCTGCCGCCTTCTGCATCCAAATAGAGGCTGTAGCGCTCTGCATCATGGTAAACAAAGCGGTCATTGTAATAGCCCTGCGCCGTCCGCGTGGACTGGACTCGCCCTTGCTTATCGTAAATCAGGCTCACTGCCGTTGCATCGGTATCATGCCAATGCACCATATAGCCTTCTGGGCTGTACTCATGGTAAAGGTGGTTAAACTGATAACTCTGGCATTCAGACAGGTAGCCCTGTGTATCGTAGTCACACCACAACAACCGCTGTTGCAGCCCCTCGGTCATCAATATCACTTCTCGCAATTGCTGACCACGAAAGAGGATATTCAGGTGATAACCGTCGCTGTGCGTTATCTGATGTAACCCCGTCTCGTTATACAAGAAACTGATGCGATTACCGACCCGGTCTTCTATTGCCGACAGATGCCGTGTATTACCCCGTCGCTCATCAAACAGATAGACCTGCTGTGTCCGTCGGTTAAAGATACGCAGCGTGCCTGAGCGCTCGCCAAACAGAACGTAGTGACCCTCCCGCAAATGCGTGGCATACACCTCATCGTCTGGCGTGTCATACGTGAGCTCAACGCCTTCTTCGTCAACAAAGCACACCGTCTCTTGCTCTACCCTCAAGCGCTGGGACCAACTATCGGCCCATTTAGGCCCGAAGGTGCCATGGAATTCACTGGTGGAGCGATAGGTCCGGTTGAGTGTTAAAGGCAGCTGCCCCCCCATCGTAATCACCGGCCACGCTTGCAGAAAATCCCCCGTCACAATATCGACGGGCTCACCAGTGCGACAGGTGTTTTTTGAACTGTGACCTTTATGTTTTGATGACTCGGTCGGGCTCTTCGGTTTTTTCGTATTCGGTTTTGTTTTAGGCTTATTCGTCTTTTTCGGCTGTGGAGTCGCTTTCTGTTTATTACCGCCCTTATTATTGCTCTTCGTCTTCGGCGGTTTGCTCGGCTTATTTGTCTTATTGGGTTTACTTGGCTTACTTGGTTTGCTCGGCTTATTGGGTTTACCTGGCTTGCCCGGCTTACCGGGTTTTACACCGCGAGTCTTTCCGCCTTTTTTCCCTTTCGGTAAAGGCAGGAAATTCATTATCACCGAGGCCCAACGCAACGTAGGGCTACGGCTGTCTTTGACTTCAAAGACGCAACCCGTCTCTTCCGTCTCCGTAATCGTGCTGCCACTGGAGTTGATATTGCCATCACAGGTCGTCCTATGCCCTAAACGGGCTATCGGCATACCATTGGCAAACACCGTCTTCGCCCCCTCCGCGATTTTCTGATGAGGGCCAGGGTGGTCACTGCACTCAATCGCATCTCCCGCTCGCGCGACCGGCTCGCCATCAAACCAGACATTCGGCGACCCCTCGGTGATGAGCCCTTTGTCCGAACCATATTGGCTCAGGGCCGCGCCTGTCGCTGCCACCACGCCACCCACAAAGCCCCCCGCCGCCGCACTCGCTGCTGCAACCACAACCAAGGCCGCACCGCCCGTCGCCACTATCAAGGCCCCGACCGCTACCGCGGCGACAGCACCAAGCACCACCCCACCAATCGCGCCCCACAAGCCTTTGTCTTTATCCTGATGGGCAATCTTGTCGCCTTTTCTGGCAGGCAAATTGCCCTCGGTGGCCACCGTCTTTAGCCCCATATGGCGTGCAACAGCATGGCCCAACTTATCACCGACGTAACCGCCTGCCATGCCTGATACCATCCCCACAGCAAAGGGGATAGCGCCGCCTGTCGCTATCGCAGCGGCACCCATCGTCGCCGTCACGCCGTTATTAAATAAATCACTTTCAGCAAAATCCAATAGGCCGGTATTCGCTCTATCTAGCGTACTGATATCGGCATTGGGGACATCATAACTCGCTGCCGCCGTGTTACCTGACGGGCTCGTGGTGTGGCTAGGCTCGCTGCCATGCACCGCCCCTCTTCGAGCCCCATTCCTACCCGATACGCTCGCACCCATCCACGCATTCTGTGATACGCCCATGCTATCCCCCTTCCTTAGTGACCCTGACCGTTACGCGTTTGTAGGTGTTTCGCGTAACACCAGCGTATGCATAAATCCATTGAGCATTTTCCGCTGGCGCGCATCCATGACTCCTGGCACCGTGGCGGTAAAAATCAGCGTTTTTGGGGCTAAATCCAATATCATCATCAACTGATGAATCGCCCCTTGCGGTGAAACCCAACTGAACTCGGATGTCACCGTGTCGCGCCGTTGCAACTTACCTGTCTCGCGGGAGATCTCTTTGTATTCCTTGAGCTGGTGAGCAATCGACTCAATCTCATTCTCAGCAAATTGAATAAAGGTCAGGCCCCAAGGGAGGGTATCGCGTGAAATGGTGAAGCTAATACCGCTCTTATCATCCTCAGCGGCAGACAGTACGATCACGCTAATGTCTTTCCACTGCACAGGGAGCTGTAATGTCCCTTCGTTAAAGTGGAATGGGGTAACATCATATTCATTCGCCATAATTGAGCATCCTTAGCATTATGTGGCTGTCAGGCCATACGCAGTGAACAAACCTGACACGCCATATTTTAAATCGTGTTGTTAATCGCAGTAGAGAAGGTGTCATTTACCTTAATCATTGAGATGAATTCCAGGGCCTTTAATCACAACGCCCGATTCACTCAACTGAATAGAGGAAGGGCCAAAGGTAAGGGTGATAGCCTCTTTGGTCATCACAATAGTGCCCGCCCCCACTTCAAGATTTATCTGGTCTGTAGCGGTATAAAGCTGTGTTTTCTTCGCATCAACCTGTATCTCTTTCGCTTCTGTACTGCGCTTTTTACTAATGGTTTCAGTTAAATTCCCTTGGCCAACATTGGTGATTTCATCACCCGCAGTCACTGTTACTGTACGGTTGCCTTCTTTGACGGTGATGGCCTGCTCTTTACTGACCGTTATGTTCTGGTCTTTCGTGATCGTTGTGTTCTGGTCTTTCGTGACCTTTATGTTCTGATCTTGAATAACTGTTACGTTTTGATCTTGAATAACCGTGACATTCTGGTCTTGAGTAACCGTAACGTTCTGGTTTTTCGTGACCGCTTCCGTGTGATGCCCTTGAACAGTAGTTGAGCGGTCATTGAGCACCATCGTGTTCATGTCTTTCTGCGCATGCATGAACAGCTCTTGCTTGCCACCTTCATCCTCAAAGCGCAGTTCGTTAAAACCATCCCCTTTATGGGTTTTCGAGCGCAGCGTCATCTGGGTTTTGGCCGCTGGCATGTCCAGTGAGGATTTGTTGTTCGCGTGATAGGTTCGGCCCACCACCACCGGCTGATCGGGGTCACCGTGCAGGAAGTCGACAATCACCT
>DF158885.1:11560-12693 GCA_000307305.1 Enterobacteriaceae bacterium B14 | reverse complement strand
CAGCAAACATGGCTTTTTCCTTTTAATATTCCCTACACCGGATGCCTTGGCACCCTCGGTATTGATACCGTGCCGTTGGCGCGTTTCATTCCTGTGACATTCTCGGGCAACGGGTTGTTCTGCTGCTGCCCTGCTTATTTTTACCCATACCTAAAAACGCAGTTTTGTTTGAGACCTCGCGTCGATGTTAATTCCTGCACAGGCAGGTGTTCTGTACACCACAAGGTATATGCTCAATCAGCGCATAAAAAAATTCGCGCTATTAATAACCATTAAAGGTCACTAACTAAAAAGTATTTTATATATAGCAAGCGTTAATCATTACGACAGAGAGCAGGCTGCTAACAATTAAACCGAGTGTGCCCGTTTCATAAAAAAACAAAAGAGGCAGAAACAATTATGGTATCTCCAGTTTAAATTTATTATTTTCAGTTTTCAATATAACTGTGAAGCTTCTCAGAAGTAATTTCTATATGCCTTTTGGCATAGTCATAGCATTATCTTTTGTGTGAAAAAGGATTGATTTAAAAAATTCATCAAACGCATCATATAATTTATAAAACCCATCTGTTTCTTTAAAAAATAGCCCTGCCTTTTATCTTCAGAATGAAGATGCGCTCTATCTCAATAATATACTCCTCTGCTGTCTCCCTCAGTGGCTAAACGTAGAAGTTATCACTTGGTGCAGATCCTATTACAATCGAATTTTCTATAAATTCGATCTCATCTAATACTTCGCCATTTATATAAATTAAATTAAAGAATTTATTTTTTAACCCTTCAGCAAAAAGAGACTCAAAGGAAATAAAATCATTACCCACACCATCATAGGCCAAATCACAATAATCGGGAGATACTATCGAACCCCATTATAATGGGATAGAAAATTCTTATAGTTACTTGGAAAGTTCAGTGAGAAAATTTATTAGATTTTTCTTATTTTTGCATCTATAAAACCAATTTTATCATAAAAAATGACTACGTTCTCTTATCAGAAAGCTGCTGCATTAACGGAAATTCTCTGATAATTACATTTAGCTAATTGACACATAATATATTTGGTCATGACTCCAATGCGTTGTAGTGATACTTTTCGGTTACGTATTCAATCCGGTGATCATCTGATAAGCTCA
>DF158885.1:7398-10119 GCA_000307305.1 Enterobacteriaceae bacterium B14 | reverse complement strand
GTATTGAATACACGACCACTTTTATTGTATTGTGCTCAAGATCTAAAACACCAATGTTAACTGCCCTAAAAGCACAATGCCAAGGAGAGCATTGAGTAGGAAATGCAGACAAATGTAAAGAAGCCGGAAAATAAAAAATATTTTCTAGCTTCTGTTAATTAACTTTAATAACCGTCTCTTTCTTTTCTCTCTGCACTCCAATCTCTAATCTTCAAGTGTAAAGTAATGTTACCTAGAAACTTCAATGTGTCATTTTCTTGCACACTAGCATTATATTCAAATTCTTCCAGGGCAAAAATATATGTTATATTCTCATCCCCAATATTTTTTTTACATTCAGCCTTAACTTCATCCACAATACTCTCAAAACCAGTATAATCTCCATCAAACAACCATAACGAAATAGCATGATCGTAATCTATAAATTCATTTTTAATTTTAAAATCCTTTTCGAATTTAGAACCTCCTTTTTTTTCAATAAAATTACTTTTAATTTTATCAAATGAAGACTCCTTCGATATCCAAACTGAATGTTTTGACTCAACCGTTTTATATATCATATTTTTACCTTAAAAAGGGAGATCATATATACCAAATGGTAAGCGCGAACCCGCCCAATATTTTACATTACTAATGTATTCACTTATAGAGCCTGATGTTTTTTGCAAAATCAATTAATTCCGCGTGGACTACTTTCGATTAAAGGCTGCTGGCTAGAAAAGCTGATATTTTATGCATAGCAAAAGTTAATCATTATTACCGAGAGCAGGCAGTTAACAATTAGATAGGATTTACAGACTAAATAAAGGTGTTGATAAAAACTGGAAAGTTCAGCAAAGCTTCCCAGCTTTTTATTCTCCCACTCAACCAATAAAATGAGAGCATTATTTTAAATATACTTTTAACGGCACAAACCTTACTCTAAAAAGCTTACAATAAAAAAATTCATAGCAGCTATTCTAAAGTTCAGTTTTTACCAATTTTTTTAACTCAACTTTAATTGAATCCACATTAAGCTGATTGTTCCAATTTAATATGTCCTTTGCCTCATAACAATCACTGACCATAAATAAATAAATAAATAGATTAAGTCATTACTCTTTTTAAATATGTTTTTTGATTGACAAATCTTAATGGCATCAATAAATACATTGATTAGTTTAGTTTTATGTTTACTAAAGTCATTTGTAGATAACTCAGCCAAAAGATCAGATGATACTTTATTAAAAGCAGTATTTTCATACAAATAAGGATCTACTTCTTTAGTAATAGTCTCACTAAACCATTCAGACGGGCTATACTTATATGTCAGTGGATATTCATCATCTTTCGTTTCTTCAAAATAAGATCTTTGTATTGAAGAGTAAAGCCACAGACATATAGCTCTCATCAGTAAATAAACAAAAAGAGCTAACATCGCTCCAATAGCTTTTCGTTTGAATATGGCTAATAACATCACCGATGCACGCCACTAAATTGTTTTTAAAATTATCATAATCCATAATAGCCTCTACTTTTATATTGTGCCATTTACAAACATTTCACCCAATTTAGCTAAAGTATCTTTCACTGAGCCTCCAGCAGCTACGGTTTCTCGAAGAGCCTCATTTACCTTTCTAGCTACTGCTATCGTATGATTTCGATTAGGTGCCCATATAAAGTTTTCAATACCATAAATGGCAACGTCATATCATGCCGAATAAAGTCCGCCACCTGACCCATTTGATAAAAGTGATGGCTTATCTGAGAGTGAAGATGAAATAACTCATATCCGCCGGGATGACGGCACAAAATATAATCAGGGCAGTAAGGGTTAAACGTTAATGTTTCACCCGGCGAAAACAGAAAAGAGAGCTGCTGACCATCGTCCAAAAAAAGGTCTACTGCACTGCCTCGTTGGCTGACCTCAGCACGCTGGCTAATTGGGTATAAAGGAGGCTGGCTGACGCACGCAGTGCAGCCTTACCGGGCAACCGCTAGTGTTCAGCGTAATGCACGGCAAGGTGGTGATTTATGTTCATCAGGGTAATATTTACTCTTTAACAAACTCTATATAGCTTTCTTTAATGCTTCAATCTGACCGTCCATGAGTCCGGTTATCTCTAGAGTAGAAAGCTCACCTTTTTGCGAAAATCCAAATCGAACCTGATCGTCTCGAACATATTGCACTGGAATCTCTGCCTTTTTGAAAGATACAACGAGAAAGTTACTGCCAATTACTAATGAAACTCCCGAACAGAACTCATTTTGAAATCTATTCGAATACTCCGAAGTATCATTGATATTCCAGTCACTTATATCAAAAATAGGTAAACCTATTTTTTCAGGCAGATTTTTAGTATTTTGTTCTTTCGTTTCATTAACATCCATTGGGTTGATGCTTATCAACGATATGCTATGAATTGCACCATTTTTCATATTAATCCCTATTTCGATTAAGGAACGAGTTCCATCACCACCTCTCCAATAAATAAGTTGCAATGGTTTCGAACCGAACTCAATAGCGAAAGGCACATACTCATCCATTTCCAGCGTCTGACGTTCACACCCTACTATATTTTTTAATATAATCATCATATATACAACGCATGTTTAATTACTGATAAAACTTCTCCTGGCCGTCCTTTACTAAATATTAACTCCCAACGACCGACATTCATCATTTCTCCATATTTTATACCTTGGGCTGTTGGGTAGTGACTCCAATTAGTAGAAAATGAA
>DF158885.1:3538-6927 GCA_000307305.1 Enterobacteriaceae bacterium B14 | reverse complement strand
ACGGGCTTACGGGCTTACGGGCTTACGGGCTTCATAAGTGTATGTGAGCAGGAACACGCGATGGCAGTCACGACAGCGAAATCTGTCACGACCTTTGGGGTTCTGACCATGTCGGTAAACCTGAGCAAAGTTGCAACGAGGACAATGAACGTTAATGCTGGCCATAGAGGGCTCTCAAAAGCGGGCATTGTATACCAGATTCAACCAATTAGAGGCATTACCATTGGATGAAACTTAGGGCAACTCTCACTATCCATGTAGCCAGTTATCAGCACATCGCTTACATTATGCTGTGCTAACTCGTAAAATAAATTTTTCATAACTCACTATTTTCCTAAGGTAAAAAAACGATTCCAATATCCATACCTGATTCAATAAGAGTAACGAACTCTTCTTTACCATTCGGTAATTTTTTAGCGATATATGTCATCCCTTCACCTCTATATACTTCCATTACAGGCTGGCCTTTTTTTATTGTTCCTTGTCCAACATAAACTAATTTCCCACTGTCCCTTAACGTTTCAATATCTTTTAAAAATCCAGCACCCTCATCAACTTTCCATTTTGGATATTTCTTACCAAAATAATTTTCAAGGATATTTTTATGCCGGATGAAATGATCTTTAAAGTTTTTACCTGCCGTGATACTACAACCAGTTAATCCCAGCGGATCCACCCACATCAACGGATTCGGCGCATACGCATAGGTATTTATCCCCCCGCCAGCCCTATCGGGTCTTCATGCGTAAACCTATCAATTTTTGGATCATACTACTTAATTAGTCGAGATTGACGCCTCAAGTTTGCATCGTACTTATACTTAAGGTTCAATTATATAGCTATTAAATTATTTTAAGTAACTAGCGTTTCCTGCCAAAAACGACACAGAAAATTGAACACTATCAATGGCTGGGAGGATTAAGGCACTTTACTAACCATTTGATATTTCACCAATTTGACTCCTCGCCATCATCATCATGAATAAGTATTTTCGTTTGATTTCTAATCCAGACCAAAAGCAAAGATAAATCATTCTCAATGCTTAACGGATGGGCGCTAATTTCCATGAAGATATTTGAGTCTTCTAAAAATAATCGCACATCATACAACCAGTCATTTTCTCTTGCTCTTGATTCCAACCCTAACAATCTGTATTCGTTATTGTTTTTAATTGTAAGTGTCTCTAATGATAATATTTTATCATCAATAGAATCTCTATTTTTTAAATACCAACTAGCATCAAGAAATGATAATGTAAGTTCAGCAGACATAATTAATCTCCGTGATTCCTTCCTGATACAGATGGAAAGTCTTTAGGATTTCTAATGCCGATATGAGCATCAGAAGAATGTGAGTTAACAACTGTAATACCATCATCAGCAAGTTCTATCGTTCCAGACTCACCATGCTTTCCAACTGATTTATGAGCATGGGCATTATTTCCTGCTTTATAAGGTGTGGTATTTTTATTACCGTAAGCATGGATTTGAACTTCAGAACCATCAGAATGAACCCAGCGCTGATTTTTTGGATTGCCTGGATTAGTTCTATTAAATCCAAATTTTCGAAGTATCTTCTGTATCCAATTAATTGACTTACCTTTGAAGGAAGGCAGATTAGATATACAGCTCAGCCCCAGCGGATCGATCCACCCCAACGGATTAGGCGCATACTGATATAAATTCAGCCCACCCGCCAGCCCAATCGGGTCCGGCATCGTAAAATGCCCTATCACCGGGTCATAATACCGGAACGTGTTGTAATAAAGCCCCGTCTCCCTGTCAGCGTATTGCCCTTGAAAACGCAGGTTCTGCTCAACAACGAAGTAAATCTTACTCCATTCTCGACGCAGTTTCCCCCACAGGTTCGTCTCCCCCCTGCCACACCAACTCGCCCTGCTCATCCGTCAACTCTTCGGGCATTCCGTTTAGGTGCGTGTGGTAGTAGAGGTCGTACTCATGATTAAAGGTATCAAGACGCGCCAGAGGTTCATATATATTCTAAAAAATTAAGAATTTGAGTATTATTCATTCTAGGTGTAAATGTAAAAGACCCCATATCAGATAAACTCTCAATATTCTCATTATTTAAATTAAAGGATAATCAATTAAGTCTAAAAGGAATGTGACGTGACGAGTTTTAGAAGGAGGCTTATTGTACTCATCTGAAGCTCTAAAGTAATACCACCTTCCTGTAAAGACGTATTTTCACTCATTTATGTCAACTAATTCTAAAGTTAAACTTGTGTTTTTCTAGAATATCTAAAAGAATATCAGTGTATTTTCTTTTATACTTTGAATAACTCTTCTCAGTATTCAAGGTCATATCGATTAATGTCATATTGTTAAATATAACAGTATGACCCGTATGAGCTATATCAATTAGATAGTCATCAAAAGAATCCAGATTACAGCCTATATATCCCTTTTTGCCAAAAAATGCTTCACCTAAGCAGCAATATAAACTAGGGATATCTAAAATATCTTTTCCTTCAATGATAATAGGGGAATCGGATATAACCTTATTTTTTTCTCTAGAGTCATAACATAAATCTAACCAAACTTTTTTCTTTTCTTTTGATAAAGATTTCCAATCTATATCTTGTGTATCATCATGTAACCATGATGATAATATATCTGAATATGTTTTAGCATATTTATAATTTAACCAAGAGTCATGAGAAACTCTTAGAACAACATCACCCCCTTTATGAAAAAATGCATTATCTATAACATTTAATGACATAAGGTATAATTCACTATTGACTCTTTTTATATTTACATGTTCATTCAATTCATTTTTAAAGGAATTATGGTAAAATCTAACATTATTCAAAAGAATGAAGAAATCCTTACCTTTTTTATAAAGGTCTAAATATCTCACATCTCCAATACTTTTATCGTTACACTCTAGACACATTGAAAATGACATAATAATATTCCATTAAAGTAAGTAACTAGCACGAAGATGACATTTTCGTCCAATCAGAGTGGATCTTTTGATAATGATCCAGTGTATAACCATATTTAGAATATAGATTACCTTTAGAATCAATGCCATCAAGCTTCAAAATTCTATAATTGTTATCTAATCCTGGTACTTCATATTCAATTGCACCAGCCCACTTGGGATATTCTCTGCCCTGATATACTTTAGGATTGCCATCGTCTAATCGAGGTGTACCTCCGCCTAATTTGATATCGTCTAAAGCAGAATTAAATGCATCCTTTATTCGATTACTGAGTGTTGTCTGTTTCCCTTTAGCTAAACCTAATGGATCCACCCACATCAACGGATTCGGCGCATATTGATACTGGTTTAATCCACCAAGCAGCCCTATCGGGTCCGGCATCGTAAAATGCCCTATCACCGGGTCATAATACCGGAAC
>DF158885.1:0-2593 GCA_000307305.1 Enterobacteriaceae bacterium B14 | reverse complement strand
TTTTAGCTAACCACTAAAATAAAATGGCCGGAAAGATCAAGAGAAGATCTTTCCGGCTTTTATTATACAATTTAGATTTCTCGTTATCCCATTAACAAAGATCCATGATATTAATCAATAGGACTCAATATCTCAAAAACAGGATCCTCTTGTGTTGTAATCATATACTCTGGTTTCAACCCAATGTTATTAAATGGAATAATAAACAAAGGAACTATTAAATCTCTTAATTCGATATGTTTTTTAAGGAAAAATAACAAATCATTTTTTTTTACTTTAACAACATTTCCTGTAAAAAAAACTTTTTTCCCTCTATATCTAGGATCATTATTCATTAAAAAATATATATCACCCACTAAATAATCAGATAAATTTTTATAATCAGCCGTTGTTACGAGCTTATAAGCCTTCCTTAATTCAAAGTACGATAAAAATATCTCTGACGCATCCATCTTGTTAAAGTTCTCTATCACATTCAATCCAGAGAAGTTATATTCCATGTAACCTAAAAATTTTTTTTCCATAATCTCACTCTAAATATATTAATTAGGAATATCATAGAAAATATGGCCATCAGCCCCGTTGTTATACCATTTTATATGATTAAGATTTAAAATATCCCCTTCATATTGTGTATGCCGCTCATATCCCTTAGGATATTTTTTGCTACCAGGAGCTCGGCTATACGTATTTTGTCTATATCTATTCATATTGCCTTGAGCTTCTTTTAAGAATGCTTTTGCATCCGAACTTGACCCAACTCTTACTTGGAATTTTCGACCATCACCACTTCCATTTAATACATCTTGCATTTCTTTTATAGCTTGCTTCCATTCTTTAGTACCAGCCTTTATTGTCTTCATCTGGGAAGCAGAAAAACCCGTCGTTTTATCCATTTTTCCTTTGAAGAAACTTGGCCCACAACTCAACCCCAGCGGATCCACCCACATCAACGGATTCGGCGCATACGCATAGGTATTTATCCCACCCGCCAGCCCTATCGGGTCCGGTATCGTAAAATGCCCTATCACTGGGTCATAATACCGGAACGTGTTGTAATAAAGCCCCGTCTCCCTGTCCGCGTATTGCCCCTGAAACCGCAGGTTCTGCTCAACTACAAAGTAAATCTTACTCCATTCTCGACGCACTTTCCCCCACAGGTTCGTCTCCCCCTGCCACACCAACTCGCCCTGCTCATCCGTCAACTCTTCGGGCATTCCGTTTAGGTGCGTGTGGTAGTAATAGAGGTCGTGCTGAGTCCGCTCTTCATGCTGGAACGTATCTAGCCTCGCCAGCGGCTCATAGCCCCCGGTGACATACGTGTATATCACCTGATTGTTCGGTCGCACGCTGCTGTGCTCACCACATAGCCATATTCAACACGATGCCGTTTATCCTGTGTGCCTCGTAACCGCTGGTTGCCATCCCAACGGTAGACGCGCGTCTACGACGATGAACGGTAAGCGTCCGGTATAACTGCTCCACTACACTCTGGGATGGTGGTTTAGGGGAGGGAATTGATTAAATAGCCGGAATTTTCTTTCCGGCTTACAATATTAACAACGAATGAAATTCATTTTAATATTTTCTTCATTACATATATCAACAAATCTTTGGGAAACAATTAGTCTTTCACAGAAAACTTTATCTCTTGCTATGAAAAATAACTCATCATACTTATAAGAAGGAATGTCGATAAGTTTAGTACCATCAATAAGCCTTCTAAATGATGATTTCTCCTCATCTATAATAGATAAATAATTCTCAACTTTACAAAGAAAAAATAATTCATCACTACCTTCACACTCAATACTGCATTCATAAAAAGACATTTCAGATGGCATTCTCTTTTCAAATATATCTTTAGCCTTTTTGGAAAAAATTGGGATGCCTATATTAGCAGGCAGATAATCGGCATTTATTAACACATCCCTCTGACAAGACGTTTGTGCTTTACCTTTAGGCTTTGAATAATTAAGAAATTTACCATCACCTTCATTCCAAATGAAAAAACTCGACAACCTTGACTTTACATTAGAGAGGTCAATGAGCCAACCATTCCAATTTAAATTGCTAATATTATAAAAGTTCATATTCATAACCTTATTACGCACATGTGAGTTTACCGCTCTTAAATCCTTTCCGGGACTCATGCTGCAAATTTAACACTTCGTTCTGTATTCGTCGGTAATCCCATTTTTCTTTATGTGCCAATTGCTCCAAGGCATCTAATTTCGATTTCATCATGTCATTATATATAGCATGTTCTTTAGTCCATCCTCGGTGTAGTCCTAAATCAGGATTAGGGTCTATACCAGTAGCCACGGGAAGACGCATCATATTCGATGCACCATTAATACTCATTCCTGACTGTACAAAAATAGGATGATTTCTAAGTGAATAAGGAATCAAATGCTGACGTTGATAGCCTTGAGTTGTATCCATCCATGATGGGAAACGGTCAGCCGCTAAACCCAGCGGATCCACCCACATCAACGGATTCGGCCCATACGCATAGGTATTTATCCCACCCGCCAGCCCTATCGGGTCCGGCATCGTAAAATGCCCTATCACCGGGTCATAATACCGGAAT
>DF158884.1:265782-285015 GCA_000307305.1 Enterobacteriaceae bacterium B14 | reverse complement strand
CGTTTGGGCTAAAATACTTATCAACTTATCAACTTATCAACTTATCAACTTATCAACTTATCAACTTATCAACTTATCAACTTATCAACTTATCAACTTATCTATTTCTTTCCCTTTTAGTTAATCAGCATGACACTGACATATACAAAAAAGGCGCCGAAGCGCCTTTTCCATATTATATCCATCTATTAGTAACGATTAGTGGGAGCTACCTTGAGATGCCCCTAGCCCAGTTTGAGAACGAACAAACTGTGGATAGAAACGTTTATTCTCTTCTTGCCCTGCTAACGATTTGTCAGTGATAGAGAAGAACCAGATACCAACAAATGCAATAAACATAGAGAACAGAGCTGGGTACTCATATGGATAGATTGGTTGAGCATGTCCCAATACTTTCACCCAAATTGTTGGGCCAAGTATCATCAAAATAACCGCAGTAAGTAAGCCTAACCATCCACCAATCATTGCTCCTCGGGTGGTTAATTTTGACCAATACATTGAGATTATAATGATAGGGAAGTTACAGCTTGCAGCGATAGAGAAAGCTAAACCTACCATGAAAGCAATATTTTGTTTTTCAAACAAAATACCCAACCCAATGGCAACAAAGCCGAGTACAACAACGGTTATTTTTGATACCCTCAGCTCATTTTGCTCTGTAGCATTACCATTCTTGAACACGTTAGAGTAAAGGTCGTGAGATACGGCAGAGGCGCCAGCCAGTGTTAAACCAGCAACAACAGCGAGAATGGTCGCGAAGGCAACCGCAGAAATAAAGCCTAAGAACAAACTCCCACCGACTGCATCAGCTAAATGCACTGCAGCCATATTATTTCCACCGATCAAGGCTCCCGCAGCATCTTTAAATTCTGGGTTAGCACCTACTAATAAAATGGCACCAAACCCAATAATAAACGTTAAGAAGTAGAAATATCCCATAAACCCTGTTGCATAGAAAACGCTCTTACGGGCTTCTTTTGCATCGCTGACGGTAAAAAAGCGCATAAGTATATGAGGTAATCCTGCGGTACCAAACATCAATGCAAGACCAAGAGAGAGCGCTGATATAGGGTCAGATACCAAGCCTCCAGGGCTCATTATAGAAAGGCCTTTCGGATGAACTTTCACCGCTTCACTGAAGAGAGTATTGAAGTTAAAGTTGACTGATTTCATCACCATGATAGCCATGAATGATGCACCAGATAGCAGCAATACTGCCTTAATAATCTGCACCCATGTAGTTGCTAACATCCCACCAAACAGGACATACAACACCATCAGACAGCCAACGAGAATCACGGCAATATGATAGTTCAGGCCAAACAAGAGCTCGATCAGCTTACCTGCTCCAACCATTTGTGCGATGAGATAGAGAGCGACGACGACGAGTGATCCACAGGCAGAAAGTGTACGGATAGGCTTCTGTTTTAGTCGATATGAAGCGACATCGGCAAATGTATAACGCCCCAAATTACGCAAACGCTCTGCAATGAGGAACAGAATTATTGGCCAGCCAACAAGGAAACCAAGAGAGTAGATCAGCCCATCATAACCAGATGTATATACTAAAGCCGAGATCCCCAGAAACGAAGCTGCTGACATAAAATCACCAGCAATCGCCAAACCGTTTTGCAACCCTGTTATGTTACCCCCTGCGGTGTAATAATCACTGCGTGAACGAGTGCGTTTAGATGCCCAGTAGGTTATGTAAAGGGTTGCACCCACAAATAGGACAAACATGATGATGGCTTGGATATTGAGTGGTTGTTTTTTTACTTCGCCTGTTAATGCATCTGCATTTGCTAGCATAGGCAATGCAAGTAGACCGAGTGTGAAAAGATTCCAGACTCTCATTGCTCTGCCTCCTTTAAGACCTGGCTATTTAGGCTATCGAATTGACCGTTAGCTCGTATCACATATATTCCGGTTAGAATGAATGAAATAACAATGAGCCCGACCCCAATAGGGATTCCTCGAGTAATGGTATAGCCGGGGGCTATGGGGGTTCCCAGCCATCCAGGCGCAAAGGCAATAAGTAAAATAAACCCGACATATAGCACCAACATTATTAGTGATAGACACCAGGCAAAGTATTCACGTTTTTTAACAAGTTCTTGATAACGCGGGTTATTCTCAATCCTTTGATAAATGGCATCATTCATCAGCTAGTCTCCGAGTGAGGCATTGATTGAATTACGCCGCGCTAGGCGGCGCTTGTTAGGCTTGTACTTGCATGGATTGCTTCTCTTCTAGAAGTTTTTCAACTACACCAGGGTCGGCTAGAGTTGAGGTATCACCCAGATTACTTGTGTCACCTGAGGCAATTTTTCGCAGGATCCGACGCATGATTTTCCCCGAACGAGTTTTCGGTAGGGCGTCAGTCCAGTGCAGTATATCCGGTGTGGCAATAGGGCCAATCTCTTTACGGACCCAGTTACGAACTTCACCATAGAGTTCCGGTGTCGGTTCTTCGCCGTGGTTCAAAGTGATATAGGCGTAAATCGCTTGTCCTTTAATTGAGTGTGGAATACCTACGACGGCAGCTTCAGCAATCTTAGGGTGAGAAACTAAAGCAGATTCAATTTCTGCGGTTCCCAGACGATGGCCAGAGACATTAAGTACATCGTCTACACGTCCAGTAATCCAGTAGTAGCCATCCTCATCACGGCGTGCGCCGTCGCCGCTAAAGTACATACCTTTAAACGTCGAGAAATAAGTTTGCTCAAAACGGTCATGGTCACCATAAAGGGTACGAGCTTGCCCAGGCCAAGAATCTGTAATCACCAGATTACCTTCACAGGCACCTTCTATGATGTTCCCCATGTTATCGACGATGGCTGGTTGCACGCCAAAGAACGGTAATGTTGCCGAGCCTGCTTTTAGCTCGGTTGCTCCAGGGAGTGGGGTTATCATGAAACCACCCGTCTCTGTTTGCCACCAGGTATCAACAATCGGACATTGTGAATTACCGATCTTTTTGTAATACCATTCCCATGCTTCTGGGTTAATAGGCTCACCGACGGATCCCATAATGCGCAGAGATGTACGTTGAGTACCTTCAATGGCTTTATCACCTTCAGCCATTAAGGCTCGAATGGCGGTTGGTGCGGTATAAAGGATGTTGACCTGATGCTTATCAATGATCTGAGATAGACGGTTAACGTTAGGGTAATTTGGCACGCCTTCAAACATAAGCGTAATGGCGCCATTAGCCAGAGGGCCATATAGCAGGTAGCTGTGTCCTGTTACCCAACCAACATCAGCGGTACACCAGTAGATATCACCATCATGATAATCGAACACATATTTAAAGGTAGTTGCTGCATAAACGAGATAGCCACCTGTTGTGTGAAGCACACCTTTAGGTTTACCTGTAGAACCAGATGTATACAGAATAAAGAGAGGGTCTTCGGCTCCAACTTCAACGGCAGGGCAATTACTGTCAAGGTTAGCAACTAAATCATGCCACCAGATATCACGGCCTTCATACCATTCCCCTTCTTTACCCGTTCGTTTGAACACGATGACATGTTCAACCGTTTTTACATCTGGGTTTTTCAGGGCGTCATCGACATTCTTTTTAAGAGGGACGCCGCGCCCAGCCCTCAAGCCTTGGTCTGCAGTAATAACTAAGCGGGTATTTGAGTCGATAATTCGTCCAGCAACCGCATCGGGAGAGAAACCACCGAAAATAACAGAGTGAACTAAACCTAAACGAGCACAGGCGAGCATCGCAATGGCGGCTTCTGGCACCATTGGCATATAAATCGCAACAACATCACCTTTTTTCATGCCTAGTGATTTTAGCCCATTGGCAAATTGGCATACTTGCTCATGTAGTTGGCGATAAGTGATTTTCTTAGAATCATCAGGGTTATCACCTTCCCAAATAATCGCAGTTTGGTTCCCTTTATCTGCTAGGTGGCGGTCTAGGCAGTTGGCTGAAAGGTTAAGTGTTCCATCTTCATACCAACGAACATTGATATGGCCGGGGTCAAAGGAGGTATTTTTAACCTTAGTGAAGGGTTTTATCCAATCAAGTGTTTTTCCGGCTTCACCCCAAAAAGCATCAGGATCTTGTACAGATTGCTTATATAGTGCGTGGTACTGTTCTTTCGTAATCAGGGCATGTTCTGCAATTGCAATAGGGACGGGATGTTTATGTACTTCTGCCATTGTTATTCTCCTTTTTAGTTGTTAATGATATGTCAATAATTGGTTAATTGTAGTTAAACAACAATCTTTGTTCATTTTTGGGGGGAAGATCACGCAATACTTGTATTGCTTAGGGAAATTGCATTTTTATCTGGATAGGCAATAGGAGGGGCATATGAATAGGGTATTTATTTTTATTCCCAAGTTGCGTTGTTATCCTGATATATCAATACGATTCAGGGCATAAGAATTATTGTTTTGTCATGTCCTGTGCAGCTCACACTCGAAAATGAGAATAACCAACATTTTTCTATTATGGTGATAAAGCAGACTCAGCCTCAATAAGTAACACATCGTGATATGAGGATAAAAACGAGCCCGTATTACTAAAAGCGGACCTTATATGCTCTTTCGGCAGTGAGGGGGCATTCGGTCAGTATTAAAATGGTAAATGAAGGCTTTTTTACACAAAAGAAAACATTTGTATGTAAGATGAGTGAATGTTAAAACATTTCCATAACAATGAGTTATTGTCTTTCCTCTCTATTTTTGAACAGATAAATGTATTGCTCATGGAGAATGAGTAGAAAAAGAGTACTTGCGAAGCAGTAGAGATGGGTGATAGAGAATACATTGAAATTCAGTACATGAGACAGGTAGCTCAATAAATAAACAATAACCATCGGATTGATGGACAACTATTTATGAATATCACGTGGTAATGATTTTTAAGATATTCATCAGATGGATAAGGAAAGTACAGATGAAGCAGTTTAAGTTTACTCTTGCATGGCAAATTCTCGTTGCACTAATTCTAGGCATTACATTAGGTACATACCTACATAATAATACCCAATATAGTTCATGGCTTATCAGCAATATATTATCTCCGGCAGGGGAGATATTTATTCATCTGATCAAGATGATTGTGATACCTATTGTCATATCAACGTTAATTGTTGGGATTGCGAGTGTTGGTGATGCGAAAAAGCTTGGTCGATTAGGGCTTAAGACCGTCATCTATTTTGAAGTGATTACGACAATAGCTATTATTGTGGGTATCTGTTTGGCGAATGTGTTTCAGCCTGGAGTTGGCATTGATAAAGAAACACTGATGGCTGCAGATATCTCTAAATACCAGCATACAACTGAGGTTGTACAAAGCGCTTCACATGGTCTGGTTACGACGATCTTGTCATTTATTCCTGAGAATATTTTTGCTGAAATGGCAAAAGGAAACATCTTACCTATTATCTTCTTCTCTGTTTTATTTGGGTTAGGTTTGTCTTCTTTACCTTCGGAGAATAAGGAACCCCTATTAAAGGTCTTCAAAGGTGTTTCGGAGTCAATGTTCAAAGTTACGCATATGATCATGCGTTACGCTCCTATTGGTGTTTTTGGGTTGATGTCGGTCACTGTGGCCAAATTTGGTTTTTCATCGTTGTGGCCACTTTTGAAACTGGCAATTTTGGTTTATGTCGCCATTCTGTTTTTCGCCTTCGTCATATTGGGGTTTGTGGCAAAGCTGTGTCAGTTTAATATTTGGACGTTGATTCGAATCTTAAAAGATGAATTGATCCTTGCTTACTCCACTGCAAGTTCAGAGACGGTATTACCTCGAATTATGGAGAAGATGGAAGCATATGGTGCACCGAAGTCGATCACTAGTTTCGTTGTACCAACGGGATACTCTTTCAACCTAGATGGATCGACTCTTTATCAGAGTATAGCCGCCATCTTTATTGCACAGCTGTATGGTATTGACCTCTCTATTTGGCAGGAAATCATATTAGTCCTTACGCTAATGATGACCTCTAAAGGTATTGCTGGTGTTCCTGGTGTATCTATTGTTGTTCTCATGGCAACGTTGGGAAGCGTTGGTGTTCCTGCTGAAGGTGTTGCATTCATTGCAGGGATTGACCGAATTTTAGATATGGCGCGTACCGCGTTAAATGTTGTAGGTAATGCGCTCGCTGTCTTGGTTATCTCTAAGTGGGAGAACCAATTTGATACAGTGAAAGCAAAAGCCTATGAGGCTGAGTTTCTATCTCATAAGATAAAGTCAGCAGAACAATCCTAGTTACAGTCTGACATGCCCTGATTTCCAGATGTTTCATATTGTCACTGATTTCTAAAATCACTCTCTGGAGTTACTCTTATTTACTCCAGAGAGTTTCATCTCTTCGATAGAATCCCTTCCGTTTTTGCAAATAATTTAAACCCTAATGTGATGATTAATAATAACATTCATATCTTGTGCTAATGATTTACGATATTTGTATATTATTTCACGACTATACTTGTTCTGATGGTTATTAATTAGCGGCATATACTATATGTTGCTTTTTAATCATGTAGATATGGTGTGCTTTCAGGGGGGGTGGGAGCGCCTTAGTTCGTTACAATTGCTTGAGTTACTTGAAATTAATACTTTCATTTTTGGCAGTCGCTATGTGAAATATTAAATATTTACATTCAGTATTCTTATAAGTATTATCTTATATAGCTTGATGGGGTAATTCTATATTCCCCTGAGATAGGCATAACTTCATTGAAAGGGATTCAGTATGCTAATGGTGGGGAGATTTCTCTCTGGTTTTAAGGACAAGTTATGGATGAAATATCCAACTTCCCGCATTCGCTATTTTAGCCAGTATTGTTTGGCTATTTGCTTTATTGCTAGTGCTAGCAGTATTGCTGCTCCGCTTCCTAAATGGGCTGAAGCACCTAAGGTCAATAATACTGCATCCCTAACGCTTAAAGAGGCAATTCTAAGGGCTTTTAGCCGTAACCCATCTATTTCCCAAGCTATCGCTCAAGTGAGTGTGGGTCATGCTCAGGTAGATGAAGCAAAAAGTGCTTGGCATCCGCAAATTGGACTAACTGGCTCTACTGGGCGTTCCCAACAAACAGACTCCAGCGGCAGCATGGTAGGGTCTGCATCTTATGGTATATCGTTCTCTCAGTTGGTTTATGACTTTGGCAAAACCAGCAATAACATCAAACAGCAAGAGATAATGACCGATGCTTATCGCTATAAGCTTATGGCTGTTATGACTGATATTGGAGAGAAGACAACGTTGGCTTACTTGCAAGTCAGACGTTATCAGGCTCTATACCAAGCAATTCAGGAAAATTTGGTCTCTTTAGAGAAGATCAGACATATGGCGGAATTGCGTGCAAACGCAGGTCTAAGCACCCGTTCGGATGTTCTGCAGGCAGAAACTCGTATCTCTAGCATCAACGCTACTTTAGAACAGTATAAATCTCAGCTAGAAACAGCTGAGGCTCAGTTATCTGTACTCACTGGTATTAAAGCGACAAATTTGCCTGATTTACCCACCGAGTTACTCAACCAACCAGTGTCGCTCAATGACATCAGTTATCAATTCAGCCCTGATGTGCGTTCCGCTCAAGCACAAAAAGAAGCTGTGGATTACGGGGTGGAAAAAGCCAAATCTCAATACTGGCCGACCTTATCGGTACAAGGAGGCCGGACTCGGTATGAGACTAATACCCGGTCATACTGGAACGATCAAGTTCAGCTCAATGTCAGCGCTCCCCTCTACCAAGGTGGCGCTGTTTCTGCTCAAGTGAAGCAAGCTGAAGGTTCACGCCAAATGGCGGTATCTCAGGTTGAGCAGGCAAAGTTTGACATATTATCTGCTGCTTCTTCAGCTTACTCGAATTGGATGGGAGCTAGGGCGAGAGAGAAAGCAGGCCAGCTACAGCTTGCCAGTGCCAAAAATACCCGAGACGTATATTTGAATGAATATAAGCTCAGTACACGAAGCCTTAATGATTTATTAAGCATTGAACAAGATGTGTTTCAGGCCGTTACATCACAATTGATTGCTGATTTTGACGGATGGGATGCGGCAGTAAGCTACGCCGCTACCATTGATAACCTGTTACCGTTATTGGGTGTGATTCGAACATCGAATGACAGCCTACCCAATTTGTAGATTGAGGAATGATTAGTACATTATTTAAAGAATAGTGAGTCTTTGTGTTAGTCGAAAGAATTTCTGATACCGAGCTATTCAATTAAATGAGGATTTTTAATTAAAGACAGGGTTGTTTCTTTACTAGAGGAAAAAAGGAATTTGACAAGGAGGTCGTATATGTATCCACGTTTCAATATACCCCCTCCATTTATTTATCATTTACTTAACACTTTACCCAATATTGCATATACCTGCCCCAATCAATTTGCAGGTTTTTTGTACATAAAAGAATTCAGTTTGAAATAAACCCTAAAAGACAAAGGGTTATACTTATTTACAGGATTAAGAGGTATACATGAACAAGGTCGTTGATATTATTTCTCGTAAGACAGCCGCTAAATCTACCTTTACTGCTGATGCAGTCGAAAAGGGTAACGTTTTTCCTATAAGTGAACCGAGTGTTGTGCTTATTCACGGGGCTGCTTCTGATGTGGTGCGTTACGAGAAACAAGGGAATGCCCTCGTGCTCTTTATGGAAGACGGCAGTATTATCCGCTGTGACGGTTACTTCTTTGAAGATGGCGATAAAAACCATAGTGAATTAGTGTTTCAGGATGACGCCACAGGCGAACTGACTCACGTCTCTTTCGGCTCTGTGCCTGACCTACCTGTTGACGCTTTAGTTTTAGAGCCAACTACCTCAACTGTCAGCAGTCTTGAGCCATTTATGCTGGCTGAGAGCGCCAGTGATTACTCTGGTTGGGCGCTATTAGCCGGTGCATTACTTGGTGGTGCAGCATTAGGTGCAATTGCTGGTCATAGCTCAAGCAAAACAGAAACTAAATACGTTGATAAATCAGTTGATTCAACGAAAGCCACGTTTGTTGTTCTCGATAAAACGGGGACTAAACAGGGCGTTTTGAGCGATAAAGAAGTTACTGACGAATCTAAACCAACATTCAGTGGTAGTGGCCAAGCTGGTTCTACCATTCAGATCAAAGATGCCGCTGGCAAAGTGATTGGTAGTGGCCAAGTTGGTGCGGATGGTAAGTGGTCTATTCAGATCCCTGAGCAAACAGACGGCTCTCATAAATACACTGTTGTTCAGGTTATTGGTACCACAAGCACTGACGTTGGCAATATCACGCTAGAGATCGATACCAAGAGCGCGACAGTAAAAGTTGAAACTGTATCTGGTGATGATGTTATCAACAAAGTTGAGGCTGGTACTGATCAGGTTATTTCTGGTACTACCACAAACTTGGCGAAAGGCACTGTACTGACTGTGTCATTGAACGGCGTTGACTATAAAGCGACCGTAGGCGCAGATGGTAAGTGGAGCATCTCTGTACCAGCAGCGGATTTAGCGAAAATAGGTGATGGTAAATATACTGTGACTGTGAAGGGTGCTGATGCATCTGGCAACACGGTGAACAGCACTCACGATATCACCGTAGATAAGACTTCCCCTGTACTCAGCATCAAAACTATTGCTGGCGATGACATCGTCAATGCAATAGAAGCAAAACAGGCTCTGGTTATTTCAGGGACCAGCGTAGGTGCAGAAGTTGGGCAGACCGTTACCGTCCTATTTGGTGGAAAAAACTACACCGGTAAAGTTAACGCAGACGGCACTTGGAGCGTCACTGTACCTCAGTCAGTACTGGGTGCGATGAAAGATACCAATATCACCGTTACTGCAAGTGTTAGCGATAAAGCGGGCAACGCAGCTAGCGTACACCATGCCGTTGTGATCGATACCACAACCCCTACGTTGACTATTAACACTATTGCTGGCGATAACGTCATCAACAAGATTGAGCACGGTCAATCCCAAGTGGTTAGCGGTAGCAGTGCCAATGCACAACCGGGCGATGTGATCACTGTAACCATCGGTGGCAAGTCTTACACAACTACGGTTGATGCTGCTGGTAAGTGGAGTGTTGGTGTACCTGCAGATGTTATTTCATCGCTGAAAGATGGCAAAACGTCAGTTACAGCTACTGTGACCGATAAAGCGGGTAACAGCTCTAGCGCAACGCACGATATTACAGTTAGCACTGCGTCTCCAGTTGTGACGATGGACGCGTCTAAGAACGTCATTAACTCCGCAGATAAAACGCAGCCGTTGACCCTAACTGGTTCTACGCAAAACGTTGAAGCGGGCCAGACGGTGACTGTCAGTCTGAATGGTAAACAATACACGAGCATTGTTGATGCAAACGGCAAATGGTCTGTAACCGTTCCAAGTGCAGATATGAGCAAATTAGGTGAAGCTACCTATAACGTCAACGTGTCAGTGAGTGACAAATCCGGCGATACCGCCAATACCTCTCGCAACATGCAAGTTGATACTGAATCACCAAAAATCACTATTAACTCTGTAACTGCAGATGACATTCTGAACTCTGCAGAAGTTAAAACTGCACAAAATATCTCCGGTACAGTTTCTAATGCTGAAGCTGGCCAAAAAGTCACTGTTGTTCTGGGTGGTACAACTTACACCACAACAGTGAAGGCTGACGGCACTTGGACCGTTAGCGTGCCAAGCAAAGACCTGACAGCACTGGGTAACGGTGATTTAACCGTAACTGCAAGTGTGACCAATAAGACGGGCAATACAGGTTCTGGCGAGCGTGAAATTACTGTTGATGCGGGCCTGCCAGGTTTACGTATCGATACGATTTCTGGCGATGACATCATTAACGCTATTGAGCACAACAGTGCTCTCGTTATTAGCGGAACCAGCATCGGCCTGTCTGCAGGCAGCGTAGTATCCGTGTTGATTAATGGTAAGCCTCATAGTGCTTCGATTGAAGCTGACGGTACTTGGAAAGTAGGTATCAGCGCGGCTGAAGTCCTTGCTCTACCAAATGGTCTGCTGGTGGTATCTGCTTCTGCACAAGATGCATCAGGTAACCCAGTAGCAGCAAAACATAATGTTAGCGTCGATCTGAACAGCATTGCTATCACCATTGATACCGTTGCGGGTGACAATGTCATTAACGCTGCCGAGATGGGCAAAAATCTGACATTAACGGGTTCTACTGCAAATATCGAAGCAGGCCAGAAAGTGACCATTTTGCTGAATGGCCACGAATACACTGCGACAGTAGGGGCTAACGGTAAATGGCAGACCACAGTACCTGCTGCTGATCTGAAAGGTCTACAAGAAGGCCATACAAATATCAGTGTTAGCGTGGCTAATGCTGCGGGTAATAAAGTTTCTGCGGCACAAGATGTTCGCGTTGATACTGTCGCTCCGGTAATCAACGTCAATACCGTTGCAGGTGACGACATCCTGAATGCCTCAGAAACAGGTAAAGCTCTGACAATTACTGGCACGACTGTTGGTGCAGAAGTTGGACAGAAAGTGACTGTTGTCGTCGGCGGCGTTAGCCATACGGGGACAGTTGGTAAAGACGGAAGCTGGAGCGTTACTGTTCAACCGGGCACACTGGCTAAACTGCCAGAAGGTTCATTGACTGTAACGGCAAGCGTGGCAGATAAAGCGGGTAACGTTGGTAACGATAGCCACAAAGTCGTTGTTGATACCCTAGCGCCAAGCATTACTATCGGTACCGTTTCTGGTGACAACATCATCAACGCTAGCGAGCATAAGCAAGCGCTAACTATCTCTGGTACAACCAAGAATGCAGGTGAAGGCGATTCTGTCAAAGTCACCATTGGTGGAACAACTTACACCACTACAGTGAACAAAGATGGCTCTTGGAGTATCGGCGCATCGGCTGATGTCATCAATGCTCTGAAAAATGGCACAGCGGTTATCACTGCAACGGTGACAGATAAAGCGGGCAACGTGGGGAATGACAGCCATAACGTGCTTGTAAACATCGGCGTACCGACTATCACCATCAATGATATCGCTATCGATAACATCATTAATGAAGTAGAAAAAACGCAAGAATTGGTTATCTCTGGTACAACGGCCAATTTAAGCGTAGGCACTGTTATCACTGTGACACTGAACGGGGTCAGTTATACAGCAACCGTAGAAGCAGGCGGTACGTGGAAAACGACAGTTCCAGCAAGCGACATTGGTAAACTGGGCGAGTTGCACTACACCGTGACTGCTACAGCGAATGACACCATTGGTAATACAGCGAGTGACACGCACGGCGTACAGGTAGCAACAGGATCACCAGTTGTACTTATCGATTCAGTGGGTGACGATATGCTGAATGCGGCAGAAATTGCTGCTGGCATGGATATTACTGGTCGCGTGATCAATGCAGAGCCAGGCGCGAAGATGACTATCACTGTTGGTGGTAAGTCTTATGACACGACGGTAGGCGTAGGCGGTGCGTGGAAAGTGACTGTTAAGCCAGGCGATTTAGCCGGCGAACCACAGGGTAAACTGACGATTACGGCAGAGGTTACTACTGCGACGGGTAACTACAGCAAAGGAGCGCACGATGTTACCGTTGATACTCTGACTCCAACTGTCACTATTGATGTGATTTCTAGCGATAACATCATTAACTCTGCAGAACACAACACTGCATTAGAGATCCGTGGTACAACGACCGGCGCTGGCGCTGGTGATACCATTACCGTTACCGTCGGTAACGGCACTTATAACACGACCGTTAATGCTGATGGTACTTGGAGCGTAGGCGCAACTGCGGATGTAGTTAAGGCTCTGCAAGATGGTACCGTCACTGTAACGGCAACGGTTACCGATAAAGCAGGAAATAGCAGCGATGCTACTCGCGACATCACGGTTAACACGTCTGTACCAACGATTACTATCGGTGATATCTCAACCGATAACGTTCTGAATGCACAAGAAAAAGGTTTGGCACTGGATATCTCTGGTACCACTACCAATCTGAAAAATGGCACGGTTATTACAGTTACCATTAACGGTAGCAACTACACCGCAACCGTTCAGGCTGATGGTTCTTGGACAGCAACAGTACCAGCATCTGACGTTGCTAACCTGAGCGATAACCACTATACCGTAACGGCATCGGGTGATGACGGTATTGGTAACGTGGCGAATGCTACCCACGGCTTGCAAGTTACTACTCATTCCCCAACCGTTATCATTAATGAAGTTGGCGATGGTCTGTTAAGTGATGCAGAAATCGCGGCAGGTATGACAATTACGGGTAGCGTTGTAAACGCAGAACCCGGTTCATTAATGACTGTCACTGTAGGCAGCCAGTCTTACAACACCACAGTGAAAGCTGATGGCACATGGGAAATCACTGTTAAGCCAGGCGATTTAGCGGGCGAGGCAGAAGGCAAGCTGACTATCACAGCAGAAGTCACCAACACCGCAGGTAACACAGGCGACAGCAGCCGTGATGTAGAGGTTGATACTACCGCACCAACAGTCGCGATCGATACCGTATCTGGCGATGACGTTATTAATGCTGCAGAACACAATCAAGCATTAGAAATTCGTGGCACCACCACTAATGCAACTGCTGGTGATGTGGTTAAGGTCACTATCGGTGGCAGCACTTACACAACGGTTGTTAACGCAGATGGCTCGTGGAGCGTCGGCGCATCTGCCAGCGTAGTTGCTGCATTAGCTGAAGGTAAAGTGACGATTACTGCGACCGTAACGGATAAAGCAGGAAACAGCAGCAATGCTAGCCACGAAGTTACAGTAGATACCTCTCTACCAACCATCACTATCGGTAATATCTCAACTGATAACATTCTGAATGCACAGGAAAAAGGTCAGGCGCTGGATATCACTGGTACCAGTACCAACCTGAAAGATGGCACGGTTATCACTGTGACCATTAACGGTGGCAACTACACTGCAACTGTTCAGGCTGACGGTTCTTGGACAGCAACAGTACCAGTGGCAGACGTCGCTAATTTGACTGACAACCATTACACCGTGACAGCAACGGGTAGTGATGATATTGGCAACACTGTAAACGACACACACGGTCTGCAAGTAGATACTAACTCCCCAACTGTCATCATTAACGAAGTTGGCGATGGTCTGTTAAGTGATGCAGAAATCAAAGCGGGTATGACAATTACTGGTAGCGTCGTGAACGCAGAGCCAGGTTCATCAATGACTGTCACTGTAGGCAGCCAGTCTTACAACACCACTGTGAAAGCAGATGGCACGTGGGAAATCACTGTTAAGCCAGGCGATTTAGCGGGCGAGGCAGAAGGCAAGCTGACGATCACAGCAGAAGTCACTAACACTGCAGGTAACACAGGCGACAGCAGCCGTGATGTAGAAGTTGATACCACCGCACCAACAGTCACGATCGATATCGTATCTGGCGATGACGTTATTAATGCGGCAGAACACAATCAAGCATTAGAGATTCGTGGTACCACTACTAATGCGGTTGCGGGTGATGTGATTAATGTCACTATCGGTGGCAGCACTTACACGACCACCGTTAATGCTGATGGTACGTGGAGCGTTGGTGCATCAGCTAATACTATTGCATCCTTAGCTAATGGTACGGAAACTATCACTGCGACCGTAACGGATAAAGCAGGTAATAGCAGCAGCACCAGCCACAATATCACCGTAGATACCTCTCTACCAACCATCACTATCAGTGACATCTCAACTGATAACATTCTGAATGCGCAGGAAAAAGGCCAGGCACTGGATATCACTGGTACCAGCACCAACCTGAAAGATGGCGCAGTTATCACTGTAACCATTAACGGTGGCAACTACACTGCAACTGTTCAGGCTGACGGTTCTTGGACAGCAACAGTACCAGTGGTAGATGTCGCTAATCTGACTGACAACCATTACACCGTGACAGCAACGGGCAGCGATGATATTGGCAACACCGCCAATGATAATCATGGTTTGCAAGTGACTACTAACTCTCCAACCGTCATCATTGATGAAGTTGGCGATGGCCTGTTAAGCGATGCAGAAATCACTGCAGGTATGACGATTACCGGTAGCGTAGTTAACGCAGAACCGGGTTCATTGATGACCGTCACCGTAGGCGGCCAGTCTTACAACACCACTGTGAAAACAGATGGTACGTGGGAAATTGCTGTTAAGCCGGGTGAGTTAGCCGGTGAGCCAGAAGGCAAGCTGACTATCACAGCAGAAGTGACCAACACTGCAGGCAACAACGGTGATAGCAGCCGTGACGTAATTGTGGATACATTAGCCCCAACAGTGGCTATCGATATCATTTCTGGTGATGACATTGTTAGTGCCGCAGAACACAACCAAGCTCTGATGGTTACCGGTACAACGACCAATGCAGTACAGGGCGATATCATTGTTGTTAAAGTGGGTGGCGCAACTTACACCACCACTGTTCGCGCTGATGGCACTTGGATTGTTGGTGTTGCTGCTAGCGTCGTTGGTGCTATTAATGCAGGTACTGAGACAGTTTCCGTCACAGTAACTGATAAAGCCGGCAACAGCGCTGATGCAACTCGTGACGTATTGGTGAATTTGAATCTGCCGACAATTACCATTGGTAAGATTGCGACTGACGACATCATTAATGCGACAGAACACCAGCAACCACTGGATATTTCTGGTACCACGACTAACTTGGCCGCTGGTACGGAAATCATCGTTACTCTAAATGGTATTGGTTATTCCACTACTGTTGCAGCAAACGGAAGCTGGACAGTTACAGTACCTGCTAACCAAGTCGCTGTTTTGGGCGATAGCAATTACACCGTAAGTGCAGTGGCGAATGACGGTATCGGGAATACTGCAACAGCAAACCACGACGTACAGGTTTCAACTGGTGCTCTGAGTGTTGTGATCGATCCTGTCGGCGATAACTTCATCAATGCCTCAGAAATTCAAGGCGACATCGCTGTAACGGGTAGCGCACCAGGTGTCACCGCTGGTTCGAACATCATCATTACCGTTAATGGTAAAGATTACGTAACGACAATTAAAGGCGATGGAACTTGGGAAATCACCCTTGTTGCAGGTGACTTAAACGGTGTAGCTGATGGTTATCTGGACATTACTGCTAACGTCACTGACTCGGTTACTGGCAATACAGGTAGTACGACTCATAACGTCACCATTGATACGCTTGTTCCTAGCGTGACCATCAGTGATATCTCCGATGACAACGTCATTAGCGCTGCAGAGCATAATCAAGCACTGATTATTGGCGGTACGACTGCTGATGCTTCTGAAGGCGATATCGTTAAGGTAACGATTGGCTCCAATACTTATGAAACCAAAGTAAAAGCAGATGGTTCATGGAGTGTTGGCGTTACTGCTGATGTGATTAATGCATTACAAGATGGAAAAGTTACCATTGATGCGGTTATCACTGATACCGCAGGTAACAGTAGCGCTGGTAGCCGTGAAATCACGGTAAATACTATGACGCCAACTATCACTATCGGTGATATTTCAACTGATAACGTTCTGAATGCTCAAGAAAAAGGTCAGGCGCTAGAAATCTCTGGTACCACCACTAACTTGAAAGATGGCACTGTCATTAATGTCACTATTAACGGCAACAGCTATCAGGCTACTGTACAGGCTGATGGTTCTTGGAAAACGACAGTACCAGCTGCTGATGTAGCAAACTTGGGCGATGCTCATTACACCGTGTCTGCAACTGCAGATGACGGTATTGGTAACACAGCAAATGACACTCATGGCCTGCAAGTCGCGACTCACTCCCCAACCGTTATCATTAACGAAGTTGGAGATGGTCTGTTAAGTGATGCAGAAATCAAAGCGGGTATGACGATCACTGGTAGCGTCGTAAACGCAGAGCCAGGTTCATCCATGACTGTCACTGTAGGCGGCCAATCTTACAACACCACTGTGAAAGCAGATGGCACGTGGGAAATTGCTGTTAAGCCAGGCGATTTAGCCGGTGAGCCAGAAGGCAAACTGACTATCACCGCAGAAGTTACCAACACTGCAGGTAACACAGGCGACAGCAGCCGTGATGTAGAAGTCGACACGATTGCACCTACTGTCACTATCGATGTGGTATCTGGCGATGACATCATCAGCGCAGCAGAACACAAACAGCCACTAGAAATCAAAGGCTCCACGACCAATGCCGTCGCGGGAGACACGATCTCTGTTACTGTTGGTAAGCACACCTATACCACTATTGTTGATGCAAACGGTAACTGGAACGTCAGCGTACCAGCAGCAGATGTAGGCCAGTTAACCGGTACTGAAACCATTACGGCTACTGTGACTGACAAAGCGGGCAACAGCAGCGATATCACTCGTGATGTACAAGTCGATGTCACTATTCCTGTCATTACTATTGGCACCATCTCTGGTGATGATGTTGTCAATGCTCAGGAAAAAGGCTTGGATCTGGATATTTCTGGTACCAGCGTAAACCTGAAAGCAGGCACGGTTGTTATCGTGACGCTAAACGGTAGCAATTACAGTGCTGTTGTTGGTGCTGATGGCTCATGGACAGCGAAAGTTCCAGCTGCAGATGTAACCAATCTGAGTGATGCTCACTACACTGTATCTGCAACTGCAGATGATGGTATTGGCAACACAGCAAATGACACGCACGGTCTGCAAGTCGCGACTCACTCCCCAACCGTTATCATTAACGAAGTTGGCGATGGTCTGTTAAGTGATGCAGAAATCGCAGCAGGTATGACAATTACTGGTAGCGTCGTGAACGCAGAGCCAGGTTCATCCATGACTGTCACTGTAGGCGGCCAATCTTACAACACCACTGTGAAAGCAGATGGCACGTGGGAAGTGGCTGTTAAGCCAGGCGATTTAGCGGGTGAGCCAGAAGGCAAGCTGGCTATTACAGCAGAAGTCACCAACACCGCTGGCAACAGTGGCGATAGTAGCCGTGATGTAATCGTAGATACCATCGCACCAACAGTCGCGATCGATATCGTATCTGGCGATGACATTATCAATGCCGCAGAACACAAACAGCCGCTAGAAATCAAAGGTACTACGACTAATGCCGTTGCGGGTGACATGATCTCTGTTACGGTTGGTAAGCACACCTACACCACGATTGTGGATGCAAACGGTAAGTGGAATATCAGCGTACCAGCAGCAGACGTAGGCCAGTTAACCGGTACTGAAACCATTACGGCTACTGTGACTGACAAAGCAGGTAACAGCAGCGATGTGACCCGCGATGTCTTGGTTGATGTTGCTGTACCTATTATCACGATTGGCAAGATATCTAGTGATGACATCATCAATGCTCAAGAAAAAGGTCAAGAGCTTGAGATTTCTGGTACTAGCGTAAACTTGAAGGCTGGCACAACAATTGTCGTGACACTGAATGGTAACAATTACAGTGCTGTTGTTGATGCAACGGGTGCTTGGACACTGAAAGTGCCTGCTGCGAACGTGGCACAGCTAGGTGATGGCCATTACACCGTATCTGCAACCGCAGATGACGGCATTGGTAACACAGCAAATGACACTCATGACCTGCAAGTTACGACTAACTCACCAACCGTTATCATTAACGAAGTGGGTGATGGCTTAGTAAACAGTTCAGAGATCACTGCGGGCATGACGATTACCGGTAGCGTAGTAAACGCAGAGCCAGGTTCATCCATGACCGTAACCGTGGGCAATCAGTCTTACAACACCACAGTGAACGCAAATGGCTCATGGGAAATCACCGTTAAGCCAGGCGATTTAGCGGGTGAGCCAGAAGGCAAACTGACGATCACAGCAGAAGTGACCAATACCGCAGGTAACAGCGGTAATAGTAGCCGTGATGTAGAAATTGATATCACTGCACCAACCGTCACTATTGATGTGGTATCTGGCGATAACATCATCAATGCTGCAGAGCACAACCAACCACTACAGATCCAAGGTTCGTCTGCCAATGCTGTACCTGGTGATGTCATTACAGTTCAGGTCGGCTCTGGTTCTTACAACACGACGGTCGATGCGAATGGTCACTGGAATATTACTGTTCCAGCTGATGTGGTTAACAAACTCATCGGTACCGAAACGATTACTGCCACTATTACTGATAAGGCAGGTAATAACAGTAGCACGACTCACGATATTGAAATCAATACCGGTTTACCGCTTCTATCTATTGATACGATAGCCGCTGATGACATCATCAATGCGACCGAGAAAGGTCAGGATCTGACCATTGGTGGTACCAGTACGGATGTAGCA
>DF158884.1:263570-264864 GCA_000307305.1 Enterobacteriaceae bacterium B14 | reverse complement strand
GTGCGTATTGATACCATCGCGGGCGATGACATCATCAACGCCATCGAGCAGGGGCAGCCTCTGCTGGTTAGCGGTACCAGTACTGATCTGGTTGCAGGCAGCGCTGTCACCCTGAATGTGAACGGCAAAGATTACACCGCGTCTGTAGGTGCTGATGGCTCTTGGAGCTTGGGTATCCCAGCGGCTGACGTCGCAGCCTTCCCAGAAGGTAAGTTGGTGTTCACGGCGAGCGCGAGCGATGCGTCAGGCAACCCAGTGAGCAACCTGCATAACGTGACGGTTGATCTGGATGTTGTGGCAATCAGCATCGACACCGTAGCCGGTGACAACGTCCTGAGCGCAGCAGAAAAAGGCCAAGACCTTGTTCTGAGTGGTTCAACCCAGAACGTAGAAGCGGGTCAAGTAGTGACTGTCAACGTCGGTGGTAAGAACCATCTGGCGACGGTAGACGCGAGCGGCAACTGGACAGTAACCGTACCAGCTGCTGACCTGAACGGCCTGAAAGACGGCGTTAACGATATCTCTGTTAGCGTCACCAATGTAGCAGGTAACAGTGCCTCTGCGGCTCAAGAAGTGACTGTTGATACGTCGGCACCGACCATCACCATCAATACCTTGGCGGGTGATGACATCCTGAACGCAGCCGAAGCAGGCCAACCTCTGACCATCAACGGGGCCACCGTTGGTGCAGAAGTAGGCCAAACGGTGACTGTGACCCTAAACGGTCAAAGCTACACGGCGACTGTGGCAGCAGATGGCAGCTGGACATTAGATGTCCCTGCAGCGGATGTCGGCGCACTGGTTGACGGCAATGTCACCGTGACCGCGACAGTGACGGATAAAGCAGGTAACCCAGGTGCGACCACGCATGATCTACTGGTCGATACCTTAGCACCGACCATTACCATTGGTGTGGTAGCAGGCGATGACGTGATCAACAGCACCGAACACGGTCAAGCACAGGTTATCCGCGGTACGACCACCAATGCCGTGACAGGTGATACGGTGTCTGTGGTGATTGATGGTCATACTTACAACACCACTGTCAACGCAGATGGCACGTGGAGTGTCGGCGTACCGGCTGATGTTATCAGTGCGCTGAACGCAGGTAAGGTTGAGATCCAAGCAACGATTACTGACAAAGCGGGCAACAGCAGCAACGATGTTCACGAAGTCATCGTGAACACGGCAGCACCGACCTTGACCATCGATACGATCGCCGCTGATGACATCATCAATGCGACCGAGAAAGGCCAGGATCTGACCCTTAGCGGTACCAGCAAAGACGTTATCG
>DF158884.1:211642-262692 GCA_000307305.1 Enterobacteriaceae bacterium B14 | reverse complement strand
CGGCAACTGGACATTAGATGTGCCAGCAGCAGACGTCGCTCAACTGGGCGAAGCGCGTTATACCGTTGGTGCAAGTGTGGGTGATGCGGTAGGTAACGGTACTTCTACAACGCATGATGTGGTTGTGAATACCGCATTACCACAAGTGGTCATCGATGTGATTGGTGGTGACGATATCCTGAACGCGGCAGAAATCGGTGCAGCACAGACCATCAGTGGTCGTGTGGTGAACGCAGAAGCAGGCCAAGTCGTGACTGCCAGCCTGGGCGGTAAAGACTACACCGCAACGGTTCAAGCTGATGGCACTTGGAGCACGAGCGTACCAGCGGCTGATTTAGCCACACTGGGCGACGGTGACCTGAAAGTGACCGCAACCGTGACCAACAACGCGGGCAACGAAGGCCAAGGTAATCGTGATATTACGATCGATGCAGGTCTACCAGGCGTGCGTATTGATACCATCGCGGGCGATGACATCATCAACGCCATCGAGCTGGGACAGCCACTTATTGTTAACGGTACCAGTACCGATCTGGCTGTGGGCAGTACGGTGACTGTGAACGTAAACGGCAAAGATTACTCTGCATCTGTAGGCGCTGACGGCTCTTGGAGCTTGGGTATCTCAACCGCTGACGTCGCTGCCTTCCCTGCGGGTGAGTTGGTGTTCACGGCGAGCGCGAGCGATGCGTCAGGCAACCCAGTGAGTAACCTGCATAGCGTGACGGTTGATTTGGATGTTGTGGCAATCAGCATCGACACCGTAGCCGGTGACAACGTCCTGAGCGCAGCAGAAAAAGGCCAAGACCTTGTTCTGAGTGGTTCAACCCAGAACGTAGAAGCGGGTCAAGTAGTGACTGTCAACGTCGGTGGTAAGAGCCATCTGGCGACGGTAGACGCGAGCGGCAACTGGACAGTAACCGTACCAGCTGTAGACCTGAAAGGTCTGAAAGACGGCGTTAACGATATCTCTGTTAGCGTCAACAATGTAGCAGGTAACAGTGCCTCTGCGGCTCAAGAAGTGACTGTTGATACGTCGGCACCGACCATCACCATCAATACCTTGGCGGGTGATGACATCCTGAACGCAGCCGAAGCAGGCCAACCTCTGACCATCAACGGGACCACTGTTGGTGCAGAAGCAGGTCAAACGGTGACTGTGACGCTGAACGGCAAAGGCTATACAGCCACTGTGGCAGCAGATGGCAGCTGGACATTAGATGTGCCAGTGGCAGATGTGGGCGCATTGGTAAATGGCAATGTGACTGTGACTGCAACTGTCAGTGATAAAGCAGGCAATGAAGGGTCAACAACCCACGGCTTGTTAGTTGATACTCTGGCACCAACCATTACCATTGGTGTGGTGGCTGGCGATGATGTGATTAACAGCACTGAGCACGGTCAGGCACAAACAGTAAAAGGTACAACTACCAATGCAGTAGCTGGTGACACAGTATCTGTTGTGATTAATGGTCATACTTACAACACCATTGTGAATGCAGACGGTACGTGGAGTGTTGGTCTTCCTGCAGATGTAGTTAGTGCGCTGAGCACAGGTAAGGTTGAGATCCAAGCAACGGTGACAGACAAAGCGGGCAACAGCAGCAGTGATACCCATGAAATCACAGTGAATATAGATGTACCTACCTTGGTTATCGATCCGATTGCTGTGGATGACATCATCAATGCGACTGAAAAAGGTCAAGATCTGGTGTTGTCTGGGACGAGCACCAACCTGCAATTGGGCACCGTAGTTAAAGTGACTCTGAATGGTGAAAGCTATGATGCTATTGTCGGTGCGACAGGCAACTGGACGGTTACTGTTCCTGCAGCAGATGTGATGGCTCTAGGCGAGACTCACTATACTGTTACTGCAACCGCAAGCGATGACATTAGTAATACTGTGAGTACCACACATGAGGTATTGGTAGATACAGCGCTGCCTATCATCACTATCAATAGCGTTGATGATGATATTTTAAACGCAATGGAAGTGGTGGGTGACGTTGTTATTAGCGGTAGTGTTATTTACGCTGTACCTGGTTCAACAGGTACGGTCACTATTAACAATAAAGATTATGCGATTACTATCGAGAATGATCTAAGTTGGAGTGTGACTGTTCCTGCGGGTGATTTAGCTGGCGTCAGCAATGGGCCATTGAATATTGATGTTAGTGTCACGGATGCTCAGGGTAACACGGGTAATAATTCCCATGTTGTCAACGTTGATGTCCTGATTCCTCAGATTACGATCAATGCTATTTCTGGGGATGATGTTATCAATGCCGCTGAACATAACAGCATGGTAGAGGTAAGTGGTACTACTCTGAATACGCTGAAGGGTGATGTCGTTGAAGTGACCATCGGTAAGATCACTTATCTAACAACCGTTAAAGCAGACGGTTCGTGGACGGTTGGTATACCAGCGAAAGATGTCAGTGCATGGCAAAATGGTTCTGTAACCGTGAAAGCCACCGCTACCGATCAGGCTGGTAACAGTGGCAGCGAAAACCGAGATATTACGGTTAACACGAATGTGCCAACTGTTCAAATTGGGCAGATTGCAGGTGATGACATCATCAATGCGCAAGAGAAAGCTCAGGCACTGGATATTACGGGTACCACCACCAATCTGGCTGTAGGCACCATTATTACCGTGACATTAAATGGTAAGTCTTATAGCGCGACCGTTGAAGCGGGCGGTACATGGACAGCGAAAGTCGATGCTGCTGATGTTGCCGTGCTAGAGAATAAGAATTACACCGTGAGTGCAAGCGCTTCCGATACTATCGGTAACAATGTATCTGATACTCATAATGTCGTGGTGAATACTCAGTCTCCGATCGTGTATATCGATACGGTTGCTGGTGATGATGTACTGAACTCAACAGAAGTTGCTGCTGGCCTGACATTGAGTGGTCGTGTTGTGAATGCTGAGCCTGGCTCGAAGATGGTTATCAGCTTCAATAACAAGAACTACGACACCACGGTTGACGCCAATGGCAACTGGAGCATTCCAGTATCCAAGGCTGACTTGGCGGGTATCGCTAACGGCAACACGACTGTGACGGCGAGTGTGACTAACTCTGCGGGTAATGAAGGCACTGGAAGCCATACTGTTGTGGTTGATACCATTGCACCATCAGTCACTATCGATGTGGTCGCGGGTGATGACATCATCAACGCCGTAGAGCACAAAGGTATGGTTGAGCTGAAAGGTACAGCGACGAATGCAACTGCTGGCGACCAAATCACTATCACTATTAATGGCCATACCATCTATGCAACGGTTAACGCCGATGGTGTGTCATGGAATGCAGGTATTCCGGCGAATATTGTTAGCTCACTGGCTGACAACAATTATAAAGTGACAGTTGTGGTTACAGATAAAGCGGGTAACAGTAGCCACGCTGAACGTGATATTACGGTCAACACCTCTGATCCTAAGGTTGGTATCGATGTTATTGCTGGCGATGACATCATCAACGCAACAGAGAAAGGTAGTGAACTGACGATTACGGGTACCAGCTCGGATGTTGTTGGCAGAGAAATTACCGTTACCTTAAATGGAAAGGCGTACAAAGTGACTGTCGTATCATCTGATGGTACTTGGTCTCTGAAGGTCCCTGCTGCAGATGTGGCAGCGCTAGGTGAAGCAGCATACACCGTTACAGCAAGCGTCACTGACAGCATTGGTAACGGCGCTAGCGGTACACATATCGTGTCTGTTAACACTGCGGTTCCAACCATTGTTTTCGACAAAGTTGCTGGCGATGACATTATCAACGCAACTGAAATCAATAACGGCCATACCGTAGGCGGTACCGTCTTTAACGCTGAAGTTGGACAGAAAATCACGGTTACCATCAATGGCCAAGAACACACGGCAACGGTGTTGGCGGGTGGTAAGTGGAGCATTCTGGTAACAGCAGCCGAGTGGAAAGCGATTGGTAACGGTGATGTTGTGATTACAGCAACAGTATCTAACGTTGCAGGTAACTCCAGCACAGCGACCCACGATGTGTTGATCGATGCGAATCTACCAGGTATCCGTATCGGTGTTGTTTCTGGTGATGACATCATTAACAGCATTGAACACGGTCAGGATCTAACCATTAAAGGTTCGAGCCAAGGCTTTGATGCAGGTGCAACCATTGTCGTTAAAGTTAACGGTATTAACTACAATGCGACCGTTGGCAGCGATGGTAACTGGCAGGTCAATATCCCTGCGTCTGATGTATCAGCACTCCCTCAAGGAACGTTGAACATTAACGCTAACGGTACCAACGCTGTTGGTAACGCGGTTGGCGATACGCATAAGGTTGTGGTCGATTTAGGCTCTGTAGCTATCAGCATTGATAGCATTACTGATGACGACATCATTAACGCAGCAGAGAAGGGTCAGGATCTTAAGTTCTCTGGTTCTGTCAGCGGTGTTGAAGTGGGTCAGGATATCACCCTGGTGATTGGTGGTATCACGTATACCACCAAGGTTCTGGCTGGAAACCGTTGGGAACACACCTTGACAGCAAACGCACTTGCGACTCTGCCAGAAGGTGTTCTGGATATTAAGGTCAGTGTTGAGAATCAGGCAGGTAATACGGCCTCATCGCAGCGCGAAGCAACCATTGATAGTGAAGTTCCATCTATTACTATCAACACGATTTCCGGCGATAACATGATTAATGCGGCTGAGAAGGCGCAGAATCTGGATATCACGGGTACGACCTACGGCTTAGAACTGGGCCGCCAGATCACCGTTAATATTGGTGGTAAAGATTACGTAACAACAGTAGCGAAAGATGGTTCTTGGAAGGTGACGTTAACACCAGCAGATATCTCTTCTCTTGCTGATAAGACTTACACCGTTACTGCATCGACGTCTGATGTGGCGAAGAACCCAGCATCTGCTACGCAAGATGTGATTGTTGATACAGTTAAACCTACGATTACTATCGATGCGTTTACTGGTGATGACATCATTAATGCGGCAGAGCACTCTGCTAACCAAGTTGTGACCGGTACAAGTAATGCGATTGGTCAAATCATTAGTGTGACTGTAGGTGGTGTTACTGCTCGCGTTGAAGTCCAACAGGATGGTACGTGGACTGCTGGTTTCGCAGCCAACGTCATTAACGGCCTGAAAGAAGGGACTAACACGATTACCGTTTCTGTTTCTGATAAAGCCGGTAACAGCAACTCTGCAACTTCAAATTTCGAAGTTGCTTCAGGTCTGCCATCACTGACATTCGATCCAATCTCTGGTGACAACGTGATCAATGCTGTTGAACACGGTCAGAGCCTAGATATTACCGGTACGGCAAGTAATAACCTGATTGGACGTGACGTCACTGTTACTTTGAATGGTAAGACTTACACGGTAACTGTTCAGGCTGATAATACTTGGAAGTTAACGGTAGATGCGGTTGATGTAGGCGCACTTGATCAGTCCTACTATAAAGTCACTGTTTCAGCTACGGATGTAGCGAATAACCCAGCAAATACATCTAGTGATGTCTATCTGGATCTGGTGCCACCATCTCTGACTGTCGATAAGATCGCTGGCGATGATGTAATCAATGCCATTGAGCACGGTAAGGATTTGGTGATTTCCGGGACTTATGGTGGAGCAGAAAACGGCCAGACAGTTAATGTTGTGATTAACGGCCAGACACATAGCGTTATCGTAACGGGTGATGGCAAATGGTCTGTGACCGTGCCAGCAAGCGAAGTTGCGGCGCTTCAGAACGGCAGCGAAAAAGTTGAAGTAAGCCTGAGCGATAAAGCGGGCAACATTGTGACTGTTGAGCATCCAATCACTATTGATACGGTTGCGCCGACTATCACGATTGATAAGGTGACGGGCGATGACTCAATCAGTATGGATGAGCAAGCCGCTGGCGTGAAAATCTCTGGTACAACAACTGCTGAACCAAACCAGATCCTGACGGTCACCTTTATGGGTCGTCCGTATCAGGCAACGGTTCAACCTGATGGCACATGGGAAATCACAGTACCACCAGCTCACTTTACCGGTGTGACAGACGGCCGTTATGACATAACAGCAACGGTAACTGATCAGGCGGGTAACCCAAGCCTAGTGATTACTCATCCGGTGGATGTGACATCTCTGAAGCCTGCGCTGACCATTAATGACTTTGCTACTGACAACATCGTCAACATCGATGAACATCAGTTGATGCAAACTATTAGCGGTACCAGTGATGCTATTGGTAAGACGGTTACTGTTACGCTGAATGGTAAGACTTACATCAGCAGCGTAGTTGATGCGAGCGGTAACTGGTCCTTGTCTGTCAGTGCTACAGATATGCAGGCATTGGCAGAAGGCCTGACGAAGATTCATGCAGAAGTCATCGGTGCGACAGGTAACAAAGGTACTATCGACCGTGATATTGAAATCGATTTAACCGCGCCAACGGCGAAGTTAGTTATCGATTCCATCACGACGGATACAGGGGCTAGCTCTACTGACTTTATTACCAGTGACAATACGTTCACGATCAATGGCTCTCTGCAAGGCACTATGGGGGCAGGCGACAAAGCAGAAATCAGTTTGGATGGTGGCCAGACTTGGCAGGCTGTCACACTGGTTAACATCGGTGGTGTCATTACTTGGACATTGGCGAATGCGACGGCACTGCCTGATGGTAAGTATGAGTACCTCATGCGCGTTATCGACAGAGCTGGCAACGAAGGCCCAGGTTCTAAGCAGATTATCGAAGTAGATACAACGGCTTCAACCTCCACTATCGTGATTGACCATATCACTAACGATACGGGTAGTTCGTCGTCTGACTTTATCACGAGCGATCAAAGCCCAACGCTGTACGGTACTTTGAGTAAAGCACTAGAAACGAATGAAACACTACAAATCCGCTTGAATGGTGGTGATTGGGTCACAGTAACAGCAGTTAACGGTACTGACTGGAACTTTGCGACAGTTAACCCATTAGCTGATGGTAAGAATACGTATGAAATGCGTATTCTTGATGTTGCGGGTAACCCAAGTACTCCTGTATCGAAAGACATTATTGTTGATACGGTCAATCCACTATCTGGTATCAGTATTGATAGTTATACCGATAATGAAGGTGACCGTTCTGGTACCTACACACTTGATATGCATCCGGTTACGGATGATACGACGCCAACGCTGAACATCAGCCTAACTCAGGCTCTGGCAGCTGGTGAAGTGGTTCAAGTGTTCCGCGACAACGTGTTTGTTGGTGTGGCTGCCTTTACTGGTGGTAAGTGGACATTTACGGATTCAGGGCTAAGCGATGGTTCTTATGTCTATACGGCTAAGATTGTCGATTTGGCGGGGAATACGACAGGTTCGTCGGATTTCAAACTGACTGTTGATACAACAAGACCGACAACGACAGCAACGGTAACTGCGCAAACTACTACGGATCACACACCAATCATCAGCGGTGTGGTTTCCGGTGACTTGGTCAATGGCCAGTATGTGGAAGTGACGGTTAACGGTAAGAAATATACCTCCGAGAACGGTGGTTTAGTGGTTGTCGACCCGCTTAACCATACGTGGTATTTGCAAGTTCCTAATTCAGATACATTAGCTTCTGCAAATTACACAGTAACAACTCAAGTTAAGAGTGGTGCTGGTAACGGTAATCAGGCTGGTATTCAGACGGGCAACGTGATTGTTAACGATGAGGCAAGTTTGACGCCTTCGTGGACAACGGGTACTACGAGCCGAAATGGCACAGGCGCGACCTTTACTGTCGATGCTAATGGTTTATGGATGATCTCTGCAAACCAGCAAATCGTGTCATCAAAGGATGTAAATACTTATAGCAAGCAAAGCTATACGATGAGCCAGGGTAACTCGATTAACAGTACTTTTGCTGACTTTAACCGTGATGGATATGCGGATATGGTCGTAAGTAGTAGTAACTGGGATACGCTGCAGATACTCACAAATAATGGTGCTGGAGGCTTTACTAATAGAAACCTTTCTGGCCAGGATGCTGATATTTGGTACGGTTCTGTTGTTGCATTCGACCGTGAAGGTGATGGTTATATAGACTTCGTTATTGGTGATGCGGGTGGTCCTGATTCAAGTACGTTTATCTATAACAAGGGCGGGACATTAGCTTACTCTTCTAAGAATGGTGCTCAAAACAGCGGTAACGTTAAAGCCGGAGATAAAGTCGACCGCTACTATAGCTTGATGGAGGGCTCCGGTGTCGACTTGAACAACGATGGTAAAGTAGACATAGCGCAACACACGACCGTTAACGGCAATAACTATACATTGTCAACGTTGGTTAACCAGGGAGATGGCACCTTTAAGTGGGGTCAGAACATTGCTAATACGTTCTTTAGCGGTTCTGGTGAAGCGGCTGCGGCTAATAGTGTCTCGATGACTTGGGCTGATTTTGATGGTGATGGTTCTATGGACCTATACCTAGCCACATCAAGATTAAATGCATCAACCAGCCAAGGTGTTGTCATGCTTAACGATGGCTCGGGTAACCTTGGTGCTGCTCAGAAGGTCGGAACGACAGCAACAGATATCTATGCGAGTAACATTTCTGTCGCTGTTGACTGGGACCACGATGGCAACATGGATATTATTAAGTTGGCTCAAACAACGGGTAAATCCTATCTCTATGTCAACGATGGGGTGAAAGGCGTTGCAAGCTTTACCTCTCAGGCATTTGGGGCAGCTGGCTCAAGTTCTAAGGTTTCAGGTGCAGCACTGCTTGATTATGATTGGGATGGTGCTCAGGATCTGTTGATCTTCCGTCAAAACGGAACCGTACAACTTGAGCAGAACACCAATACCGTAGCAGAAGGTACTTCTATCCATCTGAAGATCCTTGACGGCGAAGGTATTAACTCGTTCTACGGCAACACAGTGCGTCTGTACGATTCGTCTGGCAAGCTGGTCGCTTCGCAGATCATTAACGCCCAATCAGGGGTTGGTATTAACGACGCTTCAGCGCTAGTGAACTTCTACGGTCTGAATGCTAACGAGACTTACCGTGCTGAGTTGGTGCGTTCTGTTGGGACCACAAGCTCTAACGTGAACGAGACGATTAACCAGACTTGGGGTGGCCTGACTGCACAAGAGGCAACACATAACTATGTGCTGTCTGCAGAAAACAGCTCCGCATCCAATAATGGCAAGTTTGTTGGTACGGGTTATAACGATACCTTCTTCGCGACGGCAGGTACGGATACCTATAATGGTAGCGGTGGTTGGGAGACAACGTCTGATCACAGCACTTGGTCTGCAACTGGCGGTATGGATATCGTAGACTTTAAACTGTCAACCGTGGGCGTTAACGTTGACCTAAGCAAAGCGGGTGCTCAAAACACCAACTTTAATGTTGCAACCTTTACTGATATTGAAGGTATCGCTGGTACTAATCAGGCCGATACACTTACCAGTGGTAAGGGTAACAACATGTTCGATGGTCGTGGCGGTAATGATACCTTTAACCTGAACGGCGGAGCTGGTCACGATACCTTGCTGTATAACCTGTTGAATAAAGCAGATGCAACGGGTGGTAACGGCAGTGACACCGTAAACGGCTTCACTGTGGGTACATGGGAAGGTACTGCAGATACAGATCGCATTGATATTCGCGACCTGTTACAAGGTTCTGGTTATACCGGTACTGGCAGTGCGAGCTATGTTGACGGTGTTGCAACTCTGGATAGCGGTGCTGGAAACATTATGGATTTCATCACTGTTAAGACAGAAAACGGTAATACAGTCATTAGCGTTGACCGTGATGGTTCAGGTGGTTCTTATGCTCCGACCCCTCTGGTTACGTTGACGGGTGTTCAGACCGACTTAGCAACGTTGTTGGCAAACCATCAACTGTTAGTTATCTAGTTTATGGTTTGATGAAGTTGCGTTAATAAGGAGAGCCAATTGCGGCTCTCCTTTTCGCTGATGATGTGACAATGACCGAGTGAATAGAAGGCTTGGCTATTTCAATCAGTTAGTCTTGTTTAAGGAATATAGCTGTAATCTTATGAGTAACTCTAAACCCTCACATGAACTCTGGCTGACCGCCATGCTACACGTAGCAAGGCACTATCGCCTTGACTACTCGGAAGAGAATGTTCGCGTTGCTTTGCAATGGGAGCAGGGCGCTTCTATCGATATTATTTTAGAGCGAATGTCGCGCCAGTTAGGCATGATTGCCCGTTTTGAACCTTTCGTATCTACTATGCTTGATCCTTGGCGTATGCCAATGTTGGCCCAGTTTTCTAATGGCCAAGTGGGTGTACTGGACAAGATGGATGATAGAGGCAATATCAGCGTGTTGTTCAGCGGTGATGGCGGATTAGCAACGACTTTGACGGCAGAAGAGATAGGGGCACGAATTTCGTTTGTCGCTATCGTTAAACCCGAATCGTCGGTGCCTGATGCGCGGGTTGATGAGTATATCAAGCCCTATCAGGAAAACTGGTTCTGGAAAATAGCGCTGCGCGATTGGCGCCGTTATACCGATATCATGTTCTCCTCCATGGTGGCGAACGTTTTAGCTTTAGCCGGCATGGTGTTCTCTATGCAGGTATACGATCGCGTTGTTCCCGCTCAGTCAGAACCTACACTTTGGGTACTGTTTGGCGGCGTGATGATTGCGATTCTTTTTGAGTTCATGATGCGGATGTCCCGTGTTCAGATCTCAGACATGATCGGTAAACGTGCCGATTTAAAAATTTCAGACCGCGTATTTGGTCACGCTCTACGAATTCGTAACGATGCTCGTTCCAAGTCAACGGGGTCGTTCATTTCCCAAATTAGGGAACTAGAACAGGTGCGGGAGCTTATTACCTCCACGACGATCTCCACTATTGCAGACCTGCCTTTCTTCTTGCTGTTTGTCTGCATTTTATGGCTGATCGGAGGTCCTTTGGCGCTGGTTGTTCTGGCCGCTATTCCTCTGTTACTGATTCCTGGATTATTAATCCAAAAGCCGCTGGCAAAACTGTCTAACGACGGGATACGTGAATCCGCGATCCGCAACGCGATGCTAGTAGAAGCAGTAGAATCGCTGGATGACATTAAACTGCTGCGTGCTGAGCAGCGTTTTCAGAACCAGTGGAATCATATCAACGATGTTTCTGCCAGTATCAGTATGAAGCAGCGTTTTCTTACCAGCTTATTAATGACATGGACACAAGAAGTGCAGTCCATCGTCTATGCAGTTGTACTGCTGGTTGGGTGTTTCATGGTGATGAGTGGTGATATGACCACCGGTGCTCTCATCGGTACTACCATTCTTTCCTCGCGTACTATTGCGCCGTTATCCCAGATTTCTGGTGTGCTTTCTCGTTGGCAGCAGGCTAAGGTGGCGCGTAACGGTATTGATGAGCTGATGAAGCGGCCAATCGATCAGCCTGAGCGTTCGAAAGCCGTCCATCGCCCAGTGATTTACGGTAGCTATCAGTTTAAAAATACCTCTTTTAAGTATGGTGAGGACTCACCAACTACCGCATTGAATATTCCTTCACTAAATATCAAGGCTGGTGAAAAGGTTGCTCTGTTAGGTCGTAATGGCGCAGGCAAATCGACCTTGCTGCAACTGATGGCAGGGTTGAACGTTGCGCAGGAAGGGCAGTTGTTGCTCGATGGTTTAAACATGACCATGTTAGACCCCGCCGATGTACGCCGTGATATGGGCTTTTTGAACCAGAATGCTCGCCTGTTTTTTGGTTCTATTCGCGACAACATTGTCATGGGGATGCCTCTAGCGACGGATGATGACATTGTTCGCGCCCTGACACTTAGTGGTGCTTTGTCGTTTGTACAGAGCCAACAGGATGGTATCAACTACCAGATTCTGGAAGGTGGTATGGGATTGTCTGGCGGGCAGCGCCAAGCGCTGTTACTGGCTCGGACGCTTATTCGACAACCGAATATTTTGCTGTTGGATGAGCCGACAGCTTGGCTGGATGAGGTTACCGAGAAACAGATTATTGAGCGTCTGTCTCAATGGTTAGGTAATCGTACTCTGGTCGTGGCAACACACCGCATGGCGGTATTACAACTGGTTGATCGAATTATTGTAGTGGATAACGGCAAGATTGTTATGGATGGGCCAAAGCAGCAAATCCTTGAGAAACATATGAGTTAATCGCTGATATATATGGCTCCCTATACTATTTGCCTTTTTGCCCATTCAATACATAAGGGACAAAAAGGCAGCAGAGATGATGAAACAACATGTCGACAGAAGAGAATAAACCAAATCGTCCGAGTATGACGGTGAATGCAGGGGTTAAGTCAGAAGCGGCTCCTAAAGCGGCAGCAGAGCCTGTGGGTAAACCTAAAGCTGCTCAGGCACCTAAAGGTAAAGGGCCGGGATTAGCCCCTGCGCCTTATCAATATTACACGGGTATCCGTGAGCCTAAGTTACCAAAAGCGACCAAGCTGGTTTGGCTGGTGGTAACGATGTTAATTTGCTTCTTTGTTTGGGCTTACTTCTTTCAGTTGGATGAGGTAACAAGCGGTACAGGTAAAGTGGTGCCTTCTTCCCATGAACAAGTCGTCCAATCCCTAGAAGGGGGAATATTGGTTGATCTAGAAGTGAGAGAGGGAAGCATTGTAGAGAAGGGACAAATTCTGGCAAAACTGGATAAAACGAAGACTGAGTCCAGTATGCAGGAGAGTGAGTCTAGGCTGAGAGCCGCATTGGCAACCGCCGCCCGTCTTAACTCTGAAGTAAATAATGTCCCTCTAGAATTTCCACCGGAAGTCATGACTGAGCCGGGGCTGGTTAAAGCGGAAACGGCGCTGTATGAGTCCCGTCGTGAAAGTTTAAAAAGCGGTGTTGCGGGCTTGAGACAAGGGATAGCGCTGGTTGAGAAAGAGCTAAGAATGACCGTGCCTCTTGTTTCTCAAGGTGCAGCCAGTGACGTTGAAGTACTGCGTTTGAGCCGCCAGAAAAACGAAATGCAAAGCAAAGTTGCAGAGATGGAAAGCCAGTACTATGTCAAAGCGCGTGAAGAACTGGCTAGGGCAAATGGCGAGATCGAAGCTCAACGTTCAGTCACTAGAGGCCGTGCTGACTCCCTAACGCGACTGACGTTTACTGCGCCAATGCGCGGTATTGTGAAAAATATCGAAGTGACTACGGTAGGTGGTGTTATCCCACCCAATGGCCGCTTGATGACGATTGTTCCTTTAGATGAACAATTGCTTATTGAAGCTCGCATCTCACCAAGAGACGTGGCTTTTATCCATCCAGGGCAAGTTGCTCAGGTGAAGGTAACGGCGTATGACTACTCCATTTATGGTGGCTTGATAGGTAAGGTAACGGTGATTTCACCGGATACTATTCAGGATGATGTTCGACGTGATGTGTATTACTACCGCGTCTATATCCTAACCGATGCTGATCATCTGACGAATAAGTCTGGCAAGGCGTTCCCTATCTTCCCTGGTATGACGGCAACGGTAGATGTGAATACGGGTAGAAAGAGCGTACTCGATTATCTGTTTAAGCCGCTGAATAAAGCGCGAGAGGCGTTAAGAGAACGTTAAGGTCAAGGGTAAAGTGGCTGGTATATTGTAACGATATATCAGTCAAAAAAGTATTTTATTCTGTTTTTGTGTAAAGAATAAATAACAATCTGACCTTTGATAACGCTGTGTTTTTACTATGGCATGTGATTTTTTAGTACTATATACTGATAGTTATATTTATTTGGGGGCTCTAGTCTGTTTTTATTCTTTGTTTATGCATTTATTATGTTGATAACTTTTAGCCTAGCATACTCAATTTAGCTTAAATACTTTATACTGCCGCGTTAAGAAGCCATCTCAGTGTTTGATCGAGATTTATGTGCTTATCCAAATACTCTCTATAGTAGTGATGATAGAAAATTTTTATTCATAAGGCTGGAATGATTGATGACTGATAAAAACTCACAGCACCCAACAGTGATGCCTGAGACCAATTATCCTCGGTTTGATACAGAGCATAGAGATGAGATTGACCTGATGGAGTTGCTATCAGTTCTTTGGCGTAAAAAGGTATTGATCATCATTTGTACTTTTGTCTGCACTATCCTTGCCGGTGCGTATGCTTTTACTGCAAAGGAAGTATGGACATCTAAAGCATATATCACGGCACCAAGGATTGAGAATACAAATGATCTAATGGAGTACAGACGGGCGTTCGTTCGTGCGGGTATTATTGATAATTCGATGATAAATAATACAGCGCTATTTGCTGATTTTCTTGAAATGGCAGCAAGCCCTGACAGCAAAATTGCATTTTTATCTGGTACGGATTTTTTCAAAAAAGAAACCAAAGGTGATGACCCCCTAGCCAAACAGCGTTGGTTAGAAAAAGCAACGGATGAAATTTTAGTCATTACTCCGCCTGATGAGAAAAAGAAATTTAGCTCTTATGTGGTCTCGATGAGTGCAGATAACCCTGTAGTGGCAAAAAATATGCTGGTGTCTTATATCAATCAGGTTAATACGAATGTTGTTTCCCTAAATGATAAAGAGTTCCGCTATACCATAGATGGTGTTGTTGCTGCGAGAAAGCAGGAAGCAGAAGACATCACCTTTAACTTAGAAAGTAAAAGAAAGACTGACCTAAGTTATTTGGCATTGGCGATCTCCATTGCTCAGCAAGCGGGGATTAAAAATTACTTTTTCAGTACAGATAGCGCTTCCAGTGGTGGAAATATGGAAAATATAAAGTCTTATATGCTTGGTGAGAAGTTGCTCGGTACTGAGATAGATAAGCTAAAAAATACACCCATTATCCTGCCTGTTAAATACTATGAGATAGAGCGGCAGTTGGCTCTGGTTGAGCCTCTATTAAAGAAAAACGTGTCGACACAGTCTTACCGTTATTTACTGGCACCTGCAGAGCCAACCACGAAAGACAAACCTAAAAAGGCACTGATTTTAATTCTTGGTGTTCTTGTTGGTGGAATATTAGGTTGCGGTATTGCTCTTATGCAGTCTGCAACTCAGCGCTATCGTAGTAAAACTGGGAAGGCGTAACAACCCTACTTTTCACTCATCATCAGTCCATTATGGGCTGGTGATGAGTGAATATATCTTCTTCACCTCATAATTTCCCCTTTATTTTTCTAGCAGAACGTTTCGTTGCATCTATTCTATCTATCGCGATTAATGTGATTTCCCCGCCATAGCCAATCCTGCTCTACTGTGTTTTAGTATCAACAATAATACAGCCGATGGCGACGATAAATTACATTCAAAACGAGGTCATCTGCTTTTTAACCAAGAGGTGATTGATAACACGACGTTACTATAAAGGTAAAATATAGTTTTTTAATGCTAATTAAAGATGAATATTTAGTTGTGTAAAGGAAATAAATAAAATTAGAGAAGTTCATCATTAAAAAATAAATAGAGAGATAAATTTAATAATTCATTGATATTGTTTGGTTATCTTCTTCGGAAGGTATTTTTCATTGTAATAAATATTGGATTTTTTCGAAAAGTTCTATTTTAATATCATGACGTTTATCATTTATTTTTCCTGAAAAGTAGAATTAATATGGCTTATAAAAATATTTTACTATTTTTATAAGCCATATTAAAAATGGGATAAACTTAAGTGACACAGATTATGAGTGCGTTGGCTATCATAATTTATGGCTAAGGGGATGGATGATGATAAAAACCTTAAGTTACTCTTTAATATTATGATTTATAAGAATAGTTGTGTTGCGCGGGTATTAAGCAGTTTATCGTTGAAACTTGTTGTTAGCTGTTTGTTTGTATTTTTATTAACCGTTATTTTCGGATCTGTTATTTTTATACAGCTTCGCAATGAGAATATTATCCTCGATAGACTGAGTGATAAAATTACTGCCACACATATTGTCTCTGTGCGTAATAGTCTCCTTAATTTTTTAGACGTACCTTTACAAGCTAACTCTGTTGTAGAGCTGGCAATGAAAGACGTTGCTATTGGAGATACACAAGATTTATCCAGTTTTGTCTCACCTTTACATAAAACAATGGCTCAGGTCTTCCCTGATTCTCCCCAGTTGAGTTTGGTCGCTTTCGGTTCAATTTATGGTGATTATGTTGGCATTAGCCGAGAAACGGTAAAAAACCAATACACGTTGATATTAAAAGATATTAGAACCCTCGGTTCGTTGAATTTCTATTCAGGAATGTCACAAGAGGATTCTGTGCTGAATAGCTTTAAATATTATGACCCACGTCTCCGCCCTTGGTATCGGGAAGTGAATAAAACAAAGCTCAGTTCATGGACGTCGGCTTATCAAGATCTGGATGCTTTAAAAGGGATTAGTATTTCTTACAGTAGCCCCATTTATGATAAAAATAATAAATATATCGGGGTAGTATCCAGTGATATTAAACTTAATAAATTCAATCGTTATTTAAGGAATACACCTAATTTAGGGAACGGTGTTATCTTTATTATTAACGGGCGAAATGAAATTATATCGCAGTCAACACACGAGAAAGAGCCACTCCCCGAACCTTCTCTGGGATTAGCCGATCAAGAGAGTGCCAGCCTTCTGGCTCCCACCCAAAGCAGTAGTCCTATCATTCGCCAAGTAGCACCTTATTTGAAAGAGAGAAACCTTCATCAAATGAAATTCGATCTTGGAAGTGAGACCTATCACGGCAGAATTGCCCCTGTTGGGGGAGAGGTAGGCCTGCATGATTGGCGCATTGTTGTTGTTACATCGGAAACAGATTTAATTGGCGTATTTAAGGGTAACAGAGCAATCACAATTTACATGATTTTATTCGTTTTTGTTTTGGTGCTCATTCTTGCATGGTGGATGATCTCTGGGATTACAGCACCAATATTAGATGCTGCTCAAAAAGCGAGGCTCATAGCCAAGCAGCTCTGGAGCCCGACAAAAAATACAGGCTTTGAATTAAAAGAAATTAAACTTCTCCATGATGCCTTTAATGAAATGTCATCGACGCTTTCAACGGCATTTAGCCGGTTAACCTACCAAGTTCAGTATGACCCGATCACGGGTGTTTTGAGCAAAGAAGGGCTTCAGGAGAAAATGCGTGATCTGGCTTCTCGCGGTGAAAATATTTACTGGAGAATGCTGATTTTAGTAAGTCTCGATAACATCAACTCAATTAATAATAGCCTTGGCTATCAGCAGGGAGAGTTCGTTCTACGAGGTTTTGTGGAAACGTTAAAAAGGATTGTGCCTAAGGACGCATTACTGACCAGAGTGAACGACACTGAATTCGCGATATGCTACCCCAAAACAAACCGCAGCGAAGAGGACAGTAGAGAACTTAATAAATACGTTGACGTATTTATTAATACTTCAGGTGTGCACAGTGAGCATTATCTTTTTTCTGGCAATGTGGGTTTAGTGGACAGCCCCTTTAATTCTGAAGAGCTAACCCATAGTCTCAGAAGTGCTTCCGTCGCTCTTGAAATAGCTCGTAAAAAAGGCAGTGGCGCATTTGAGATTTACCATCCAGATATGATGATGAGGGCGATTGAGAATACACGTCTCCTGACAGACTTAAATCTTGCCTTAGAGAAGAATGAGCTTCTCATTTATTTCCAACCCATTGTTCACCTTAAAGATAGCAAGATTATTGGCGCAGAAGCGTTGATCCGCTGGAAGAGCAAAGCTTATGGAATGGTTCCTCCAACCACGTTTATTCCATTGGCTGAAGAGTCCGGTTTTATCTTGCCTATTGGTGAGTGGGTGTTGCATGAATCATGTCGGCAGCTATCGCAGAAAATTATTTCTGGATGGCCGGAGGATTTTGAGATTCATGTGAATGTTTCTGTACGCCAGCTTATGCAGGCTAACTTCTATGAATATATGGTCTCTGTACTCAATGAGTTTAATTTAAAACCTAGCAATTTAGCGCTTGAGATTACGGAGTCTATTTTAATGGACAGCGGAGATATGATTAACGATTTGCTCAATCGCATAAGGGCATTCGGTGTCTCTATTGCTATCGATGATTTTGGCTCAGGTTTCTCAAGCCTTTCTTATCTGCACCGCTTAAATTTCGATTGTTTGAAGATAGACCGTGATTTTGTCAGCGATGTGATGGAGAGCTCTAAAAGTGAGGCTGTCATTTCTGCGGTGGTCAGGCTAGCTAAAGGTTTTTCTGTACCTTTAGTCGCAGAAGGAATAGAAAACCAAGATGTTGCCGATAAACTCTATGGAATGGGATGCCCTAGAGGGCAGGGATACTATTTTGGCCGCCCTATCCCTCTTGATGAGTGGGAAGATCCTACGAGTAAGCCTTTAAGTTAGGATGAAACATAGATTCAAAACCTGTATGGCAGCCCCTGAACTGGCTGCCATTGTCGTATACAGACTGCTTTATCTTTGACTATGTGCTGACTTAGGGAAAGCTCATTCGATAAAAGGAAGGTATTGTCGCTGGTAGCGTCGCCCTAATCGAGTGAGAATTTCATAACCAATCGTGTTTGATGCCGCACCAATAGCTTCCAACGTCTGATTTGCGCCGATAAACTCAACCTGCTGCCCGACATAAAGCTCTGAGTCAGGGACATCAGTAGCATCCACCATAAAGCTATCCATACAAATACGCCCTATAACGGGCAAACGCTGTGAGCCAAGCCAAACGCCGCCGTTATTATCCATACTACGTGGAATGCCATCCGCATAGCCTGCAGATATTGTGGCGATACGCATCGGGCGGTTTGCATGATAAGTACAGCCATAACTCACGGATGTACCAGCTGCGACCTGCCTGATTTGTGCAATATGCAGGTTAACTTGCACGCAGGGTTGCAAAGGGAGTGAGCGATCACTTACGTGAATGCCAAACAGTGCCGCACCCGGTCGGCATAGATCGAAGTGATAATTGGCACCAAGAAAACACCCCGCTGAATTTGCCAACGAAAGCGCAGTGTTAGGGAGATAGAGGCTAGCACTTAAAAAGGTTTGTCGCTGTTGTTCACTAAACTCATTTTCTGGTTTGTCAGCGATAGCAAGATGACTCATTAACAGTGCGATACGCCGAGTGATAGATGAACCAAAATCCTGAACGAGGGACGATAATTCAGGCAGGCTGATCCCCAGACGCGACATGCCAGTATCAACCTGTAATGCTGCTGTTTGTGCTATGTCATTCATCAGCCAATACCGAGCTTGCTCATTGGTATTTAGAACGGGAGAAATACCATGTTGAGCACACTCTGCCACTGCCTTTACGCTAATACCGTTGAGTACATAGAGAGTGGCATCAGAGGGCAGAAGCGGCCTTAGCGCAATGGCTTCTACGGCATGGGCGACAAAAAATGTCCTGCACCCTGCGGTATAAAGCGCTGGTGTGATCTGTTTTGCTCCCAATCCATAAGCATCGGCTTTGAGTACGGCAGCGCACTCTGCGGGGGCGACACACTGGGCCAATAGTCGATAATTAGTAACGACAGCCGCGATATCAATGGTAATCACGCCACTGGTCATGGCTGCGTGATGAGTGAGCTGAGTGGAGAGTAGAGCAGTCACGAGTTTTCAGGTTCCTGTTGGGTCAACTGACTAAGGCGGATACGCTGCCTGCCATACTCATCAAAATTGCTCTCATCGAGCCAAGTGACATAGGCCTGTTTCAGGTTAGACCATTCATCCGAGATAATCGAGAACCATGCGGTGTCACGAGAACGGCCTTTATAAACCGTGGAGTAGCGGAAAATACCTTCGAACTGAAACCCTAGACGCAGCGCTGCAGAACGGGAAGGGGCATTTAGGGAGTCACATTTCCACTCGTAACGGCGATAGCCTAGTTTTTCGAAGGCATATTCCATTAATAAAAACTGAGCTTCGGTGGCAATTCTAGAGTGCTTAAGCGCAGATGAGTAGATAACAAAACCTACCTCGATAGATCCATTGGCCGCATCAATGCGCATCAATGCCAGAGTACCGAGTGCGTTCCCTGTTAGCTGATCAACAACGGCATAGTGCAGAGGGTCTGTTGAGAGGGCTAGTTGCTGCAAATAGTGCTCAAATGAGGCTTTGTCGTTAAATGGCCCAACGGAAAGATAGGTCCAGTCTCGCCCATCTTGCGTCTGCTGATAGGCTTCATACAGGCTGTCAGCATGTTTTTGTGGCTGTATATGCTCTAATCGGCAATATCGTCCCTGTAGTATGTTGCCATCCGGATAGGGGCGAGCTGTCCATTCAGGAAGGCTCACGCCAATAGGTTGGCCATAACTATTCATTATCTCATGTGGCATGTTGAGTCCCTCAAATCAATTAGAGCGAAGTTGATCAAGCGTGTAAGTATAGAGCTTAAATGGGCAGCTTTGTCATGACAGATACTCTCTTTTTAGCTGACAGCTTTATTCGGCTTAGGTAAGGAATAGGCAATAAAAAGGGCAGATGCGGTTAGCTATCTGCCCATGATTCATGCCTACTGTTTAGTGATTACTCTGCGTCAGCTTGGCTCTTTTGTGTTAGCGTCGCGCTGTCTATTGTCAGCCTGATCTCCGGCGTTAATAGATTGCTCAGTAGGTTATAGATATTACGGGTATGTTCAGGAATGGCATCGCCCACGTCATTGATATAGCCTTCAGCGCGGAGTGTGCCAACCAGTGTAGAGAACACCGCTTTATCGAAGAACTCCGGCGCGTTGATGCCATGCAGGACAGACAGGCGTTGAGCCATGATCCTGCTCTCTTTTTCTAACGCGCCCCGATTAATGCTTGGGTTAGCACTTAGAAGAGAGAAGGTGATGGCGTAGCGCTGTAGTGTCTCTTTAACGCCTGCGGCAAGTAGTTGAAGAGGGCGTAAACGAGCTGGGTTCAGCAATAACTCTTCACCTTCACGCAGGATTAACTGCTGCTCCAGCAGCTCATTGATCAGTGTTGAAGTGACCTCTGGCAACTGCTCACTGCTGTAATGAAGGAATAGCTCTTCACGCAACATGGGATAAAGCAGTTCAACATGCTTGAGGATTTCAGCCTGAGAGACGCGCTGGTGGTGAAGGATGGTGCTAGCAATAAGCGCAGGCAACACAAACATATGCTGAATGTTATTACGGTAATAGGTCATTAACACCGCTTGTTCACGAGGCAGAACGATAATGTCACCAATACTGTCTTTATCCACTTCGAATTTATTCATGCTGAGGGCATGTTCAAGGAGTTCTTCAGGTGTTTGAGTCGGCGCCGTTGCATTTGGGGTATAAGGCACGTTACGCAACAGGTGCAGATAACACTCTAGCTGTTCTAACAACTGCTCACGGGTAAGCGCGCGCTGGCGTGAGGCCAGCAAAGCCGAAGAACATAGGTTAATCGCGTTGGCAGCCGCTGCATCATTGATGTTAGTCATGATCTTATTGGCTAGCTCATTCACCGTTGGCGTGAGCCAAGCAGGGCGTTGAGCTTCAATAGGATCAATGGAATCACGCCACTGCGGTACATGCTGGTTTAAATATGGCGTGATAGGGATCGGCTCACCAAAGTTCACATAACCTTGGCCCAGATTGCGGAGTTTTCGCATGGTACGGATCACCTGAAGCAGGTTCTCTTTCTCTTTGGTTGCACCGCGTAGTTCTTTAGCGTAAGTACCCACTTCCATAACATGCTCATAGCCGATATACACTGGAATCAATGTAATCGGGCGAGTACCGCCGCGTAGCATGGCATGAATCGTCATCGACAACGTGCCGGTTTTTGGCTCTAACAGTCGCCCAGTACGTGAGCGCCCACCCTCAACAAAGTATTCGACGGAATAACCACGGGTGAATAGCTCCCCGAGATATTCACGGAATACTGTTGCATAGAGTTTATTGCCCTTAAAGGTACGCCGAATAAAGAATGCACCTAAACGACGGAAGATCGGCCCCGCAGGCCAGAAGTTCAGGTTGATACCGGCTGCGATATGCGGCGGTACTAAGCCTTGATGGTAGAGCACGTAAGAGAGCAATAGATAATCCATGTGGCTACGGTGGCACGGAACATAAACCAGCTCGTGGCCCTCTTGTGCGAGTTTCCGCACGCGCTCGGCATTATGGACGTTGATCCCTTGATACAAACGGTTCCATGTCCAGCTCAGCACGCGGTCAGAAATTCGAATCGTCTCATAAGTGAAATTAGCCGCAATCTCTTCCATCAGCGCGATGGCATTCTGCTTGGCTTTATCAATAGAGATTTTCTTCGTCCGAGCCTCTTCTTCAACTGCTTTCTCAATGGCTTTAGATTGTAAAAGCTTATTGAAGAGATCTTGTCGAACTGGAAGGCGCGGACCAACAGCAGCAAGGCGCTGGCGTGAGAAGTGCATATGTGCGACGCGAGCGAGCTTGTGCGCGATAATTTTATCTGTCCCGTGCTCATCTGCCATATGGCGCAGAGAAACGGTATTAGAGAAACGCACAAAACTATCGCGACCCAGCCATAATATGGTGAAGAATTTCTGAATACCGTTCAGCAGGCGCAGATGTGGCGTGCCACTCTGCCCTTCACGACCAGGTGAACGGCCAAAAAGAACGGAAACAGGCAGCATCTGAATATCCAGATTAGGATTATTACGATGCAGATCCAGATAGTCGTGAAACAGTTTCACTGATTCTTGCTTTGGCGCATAGTAGCGGAAAACCCGCGGGCCATCGTTGATAAAAACGTAGCTTGGCAGCGAGTGACCATCGATCTCTAATGGGGTAAAAGGGTCGGGCAGCCCCTGAGCTAGGCATTGGCCTCGCATCGTTAATAAATCTGCCTTGGAGTGATAAGGCAAAACATAGAGAATAGGGCGGGAAGTATCTAGCCCCAATTCACTCACAGGATCTTTTGGGATCGATTTGCTTCTTACCAATAATTTTATAGGTAAGTTCAACAGCTTATAATAAAATTTACGCCAACCTGACATAAAACGTTTAGCCTCTTATTAGCAATGCTGCGTAAGGATACCAGAAACACCACATGAGATCTGTGGTGATGAGGTAGCGGATAAGCGCTACTATCCATCCCGATTGCAGCAATACACTCTTTTATTATGAATAAAAATGCAGGATTACCATGAATAAAAATACGGGGTTTACGCGAGTTTATAAAGCAGCGGGCTATTCACTGCAAGGGCTACGTCAGGTTTGGGTTCATGAAGCAGCCTTCCGTCAGGAGAGTGTGCTCTTGCTCGTGGGTATTGTGCTGGCATGTTTGTTCGATATTTCTGGGATTGAGCGCATTCTATTAATCGGTTCATTAGTGTTAGTGGTCATTGTTGAGATCTTAAATAGCGCTATTGAGGCCATTGTAGACCGAGTTGGCACAGAACATCATGAGCTCTCTGGTAGAGCAAAAGATATGGGGTCTGCTGCTGTTTTTATTGCCTTGTGCTTGGCAGGGTTTGTATGGCTAGTGATTCTGTGGCGCTTTATTCCTTGGTAAAGCCGTGTGAGCAACCACTCTTTGCCTTGAGGGGATAAGCGATTTACCCACAAATCACGGGTGCAACGGGTTGTGATTTCGGCAGCCAAACCGAGTGCAATCGCCCAGAGTGATAAATTCTTGGTTTCAAAGATCTTCACACCTGTATATACTCACATGAAAACTGTATAAACACACAGGTGACGAAATGAAAGCGTTAACGGCTAGGCAACAAGAAGTTTATGATCTTATTCGCGACCACATCGCGCAAACGGGTATGCCGCCGACGCGAGCTGAAATCGCTACCCAATTGGGTTTTCGTTCTCCTAATGCAGCAGAAGAGCATTTAAAAGCACTGGCCCGTAAAGGCGTGATTGAGATTGTTTCTGGCGCATCTCGCGGCATCCGTTTGTTGATGGAAGATGATGCTGGTCTGCCATTAGTTGGCATGGTGGCCGCGGGTGAGCCACTGTTAGCGGTGCAGCATATTGAAGGGCACTATAAGGTTGATCCTTCTCTGTTTAAGCCCCATGCGGATTTCTTACTACGCGTAAATGGCATGTCGATGAAAGATATCGGTATTTTGGATGGCGATTTACTGGCAGTTCATAAAACACAAGACGTGCGAAATGGCCAAGTTGTTGTCGCGCGTATCGAAGATGGGGTAACCGTAAAACGCCTGAAGCGTCAGGGCAATGTGGTCCACCTCCTACCTGAAAATGAAGAGTTTGAACCTATTGTTGTCGATTTACGCGAGAGCGACGTGACAATTGAAGGTTTAGCCGTTGGCGTTATCCGTAACTCTGATTGGATGTAAGCTATCTACAAGATAGGCCCACTATATTTAATGTATACAGTAACCGCTCCATTTATGGGGCGGTTACTGTTTTTAGACGAACTGAGTTTGAGAAGACCAGTGTTTTAAAAGAATGGCACTATGCGCTTGTTTAGCAATACAGATTTAGCCCTATGGCGGCTTGCGCTGCCGATGATATTTTCCAATATTACGGTACCGCTGCTCGGCCTGGTGGATACGGCTGTGGTCGGCCATCTCGATCATCCCGTTTATCTGGGAGGGGTCGCGATTGGTTCAATGATTACCAGCTTCCTCTTTATGCTGCTGACCGTATTACGCATGAGCACCACGGGGCTAACTGCTCAGGCATTCGGTGCCCAAGATAAAGCAGGTTTAGCCCGTGCATTAGTGCAACCACTACTTCTGGCAACGGCAGTGGGCCTTATCATCCTATTGTTTAGTACGTCTCTCATCCAACTGACTCTCAATATTGTTCAAGGTGATTCCGCTGTTTTAGAACAGGCGAAGTATTTTCTTGAGGTTCGCTGGCTAAGTGCCCCTGCTGCGTTGGCAAATATGGTGATTTTGGGTTGGTTGCTAGGGGTGCAATATGTCCGTGCACCGGTGATCTTATTGATTGTCGGCAATCTCCTTAACATCGTGCTCGATCTCTACTTCGTTATAGAACTGGGTTGGGGTGTCAAAGGGGCGGCATGGGCGACCGCTATTTCTGAATATGCCACGTTGCTGCTCGGTCTATATCTTGTTTTTCGTGTATTACGCATGAAAGGGATCGATTTCGGTTTCCTGAAAACGGCATGGCGCGGCAATATCCGCCGGTTGATGGCGTTGAACCGAGATATCCTGCTGCGCTCTCTGTTATTACAACTCTGCATGGCTTCGCTGACGATTTATGGCGCTCGCCTCGGTAGCGATATTGTGGCGGTGAATGCGGTCCTGATGAATCTGCTGAGTTTTACTGCCTATGCGCTGGATGGCTTCGCCTATGCGGTAGAGGCATATTCTGGGCAGGCATTTGGTGCGAAAAGTGATAAGCAGCTTATGCGGGTTTGGAAAGCGTGCTGCAAGCAAGCGGGGATTGTTGCCCTGTCATTTTCGGCTATTTATGCCTTCGTGGGAATGGATATTGTAAATGCACTAACTTCTCTTACTGTGATCCGAGCATTAGCGGGGGATTACCTGATTTGGCAAGTGGTATTACCGCTTATTGGCGTCTGGTGCTATTTGTTAGATGGGCTATTTATTGGTGCAACACGCGGCCATGAGATGCGTAACAGCATGGCTATTGCCGCTTGTGGTTTTGGCCTGACGCTATTAACCGTGCCTGTTTTGGGAAATCATGGGCTTTGGCTCTCCTTGGCAGTTTTTCTCAGCCTGCGCGGTCTTGCTCTTGGGTGGATATGGTATCGCCATCGACAAAAGGGCACATGGTTTAGCCAAGCGTAGTTATAGAAACGCCTTGCCAAGACAGGCATGGATTTTTAATGGATAGGTAAGGGAGGTGATGAAAGGGTGGCGATCTTATTTCTTACTGCACTTATCGCATATTCCATGCACTTCAACCACGCTGTGTTGAAGCTTAAAGCCAGCTTCTTTCGTCAGTTTGAGTAGGGAATGTTCAATAGCATCTGTGGTTTTTTCTGTGACACTTCCGCAACCATGGCAGATCAAAAGCGCTGATGTATGTGGTGGCGCTTCGAAGTGGTGGCACAGGATATAGCTATTGTTTGACTCAATCTTATGGATAAAACCTTGTTCCAGTAAGAAATCGAGCGCGCGATAGATAGTGGGGGGCTTTGCTTGAGGCTCAGTAATGCGCAGCAAATCGAGCAGGTCGTAGGCGCTGATCGCCTTATTCTGCTGTGCCATTAGGCGTAAAACAGCCATACGCTGGGGCGTCAGACGCACACCTCTCTCCAGACAAAGCGTCTCTGCCTTGGAGAGAAGTGTTTGCTGATTGCTTATTGTCATCGCAAAATCCTACAGCGTAAGAAAAGAGAGAGCTTAACATAAGTTCAGGTGTGCTGAAGGGTTGGATTAATAAAAGGCATGGTGAGTGTATAGATGAGTTCTCATCGTATTCACTAACCTGAGTAATGATGCGCCCAAATAGGCACATCACTAAATAGATTTAAGCTGATCAATAATAAAAGGATTGTTCTGTAACAGTATTAGTAGTTTTCTCGGCGCACCAGTTGGCTGACGTCGTTTGGTTTCCCAGCTTTTTACAAGGTCATAGCTGACACCAACGGCTACAGCAAAATCCTGCTGCTTCAATCCAGTTGCTTCACGTATTGCTTTAACATCAATTTCGCTAAAAGTATGAACATGCTCTGGCTTTGGTGTCTGTTCACCTTTTTCAATTCTTACCATCTCTTCTGCACTAGCCAGTAGATCGGCAAATAATTCATCTTTCATAAATACTCCAGTTGGCTTTTTCGCTATCAGCGATGACCCTTTGTCATACAGCTCAGCCTGACTGATATTATTAAATATATTAAATTATTTGGTTTGTTAAAATTCACACCAATAGGATAGTAACTTGTTTTAACTGTGCTTTTTTGGCATCTGTTAAATCATTTTGCTCATTCTTGGGGTATATCAGAGCTAAATAAATTCGGCCTTTACTCGTCACGTTATAATAAATAATCCGCACACCAGCACGTTTCCCCATTCCTGAAAAGCTCTGAACTCGTCATCGGGCAAAAGTACCTGATGTCGTTTACTGAACCCAGGTAGCTCAATAAAAGTTAACATCTTGCTCCTTGACGTTAGTATGATCTTCAAAAACAGTTTAGGTGTATTTTGTACACCAATCAGGTTTTTAATGTACATAGTACACTCTTTTCTAACCAAGATTATTCTCAATTAAATACTAATAATGTCGCAATACCGAAAAGTTCCCTTCTGCGCGTTAGTATGTCTCTATGCTATAGTAGGCCATGTTTTATCCTATTCTCATCTAAAGATTCCCATGCTTGGGGTAATCAGAGATGCCAAGAACACAAAAATACATCTAACGAAATGCATCAGAATCCAGAGTCTCCAAATATGCTACAAAGCGGTACGCCAGCTGAAAACTTAGCGCCATTTTCTGCCAACCGTTTCTCCGTAGCCCCCATGCTTGATTGGACAGATCGCCACTGTCGCTACTTTCACCGTCTGCTGAGTAAGCAAACGTTGCTGTATACCGAAATGATCACCACTGGTGCTATTTTGCACGGTAAAGGGGATTTTCTGGCGTATAACCAAGAAGAGCATCCTGTTGCGTTACAGCTTGGCGGCAGCGATCCTTCAGCTTTGGCACTGTGTGCAAAAATGGCAGAGGAGCGCGGCTATGATGAGATTAATCTCAATGTCGGGTGCCCTTCAGACCGAGTACAGAACGGGCGTTTCGGTGCTTGCTTGATGGCAGATGCACCGCTGGTAGCCGATTGTGTGAAAGCGATGCGTGATGTGGTCTCTATACCTGTCACCGTAAAGACGCGGATTGGTATTGACGATCAAGACAGCTATGAGTTTCTTTGCCACTTTATTCAAACCGTTGCCGAGCGCGGTGGTTGCGATAACTTTATTATCCATGCACGTAAAGCGATACTTTCTGGCTTAAGCCCGAAGGAAAACCGTGATATTCCTCCGCTAAACTACCCGCGTGTCTATCAGCTTAAACGCGACTTTTCTCACCTAACGATGGCGATCAACGGTGGGGTAAAAACGTTGGAAGAGGTGAAAGAGCATCTAAGCCATTTAGACGGCGTGATGATGGGGCGCGAAGCCTATCAAAATCCGGGTATTTTGGCTCGGGTAGACAGTGAACTGTTTGGTTCTAAAGACCCCATACCAGACAGTATCGCCATTATTGAGTCCCTTTATCCCTATATCGAGGCGCAATTGGCGCAGGGTACCTATCTGGGTCATATTACCCGCCATATTTTGGGGATATTTCAGGGTATCCCGGGTGCAAGGCAGTGGCGCCGTTATCTCAGCGAAAACGCACATAAACCGGGTTCTGGTGTGCCAGTGGTTGAGCAAGCGCTCTCTTTCGTCATTCGTGGTAAAAATGACGATAACTTAGCGTAATCCGCTAGGGCTGTATTGAACTATCTTCTTCATCTTATTGAATAGTCAGTAATTTATTCTTTCATTAAACTGGCATATTTTTTGTAATACCCATAGTAATACGAAAGCAGGTTCTCTAAGGTGAAGGAGCGATTATGTTAGAAATTTTGTTCGTTATCGGTTTTGTGGCTGTTTTGGTTAAGACTGGCATATCGCCTGGCAAAGTGATTTTGGCGCTGGTTTTGGCTGCGGTTTTGATGATGTTGGGGGGCTTTATTACATTGGTGTTCAAACTGCTGCCTTGGTTGTTGCTTGCCGTTGTCGGTGTTTGGCTCTGGCGGTCAATGAATAGAAAACAATCAAGATATTATTAATTGAATGATATGTCTCAAAATAATCGCATTCACGTATAAATAGTAGGTGTACTTCTCAGTGTAATAGAATCCCGTGTTGTATTTCCCAAGGGGAATGCGTGTTTGATCACAGCGATGAATTAATTTGGTAAGAGAGTGTGTCTTTCTATTTTCAACGCTGATACCATGCCCTGACTCATTTCAGAGTAAGTAATATGCCACTGAATATGATGAAGTTTTATTTTTATTATGAACGATAAGTATAACGATTTTGCGCGAAAAGTGGCTACGGCTGCTTTTTAAACCCAACGAGGATTTCGTTGGGTTCTTTTCTTTCTATTCTCTTCTTTTTATTTGTATCTCATCAAACAAACTGCAAATGTGATGCTTATGGAATTAGTAGGCTAGACCCACTTGTTTTACGGCTTTGCAGCATCTCATGCGCCCGTTTAACATCGCTAAGTGGGAATTTCTGGCTCTCTGCGACATCAACATTAATCGCTCCGCTCGCAATCATATCGAATAGTGATTGGCTGGCTTTATCCAAATCTTCCCGACTACGAACATAGCCACCTAAAGAGGGACGAGTGACATACAGTGAGCCTTTCTGGTTTAAAATCCCCAAATTCACGCCGGTGACAGGGCCGGAAGCATTGCCAAAGCTGACCATCAACCCCCTAGGTTTTAGGCAATCCAGCGAACTGAGCCAAGTATCTTTCCCTACGGAATCGTAAACCACGCTTACTTTCTCACCCTGAGTGAGTTCAGACAGTTTTTCAGCGATATCATCGATCTGATAATTAATGGTCGCCCATGCTCCTGCTTTCTTGGCAAGCTGCGCTTTCTCTTCCGAGCTGACCGTCCCAATCAGCTTCGCCCCTAATGCTTTCGCCCATTGGCAGGCGATTAGCCCGACACCGCCTGCGGCCGCATGGAATAAAAATATCTCTCCTGCCTTAATTTCATAAGTCTGACGTAACAAATATTGCACCGTCAGCCCTTTAAGAAAGCTAGAGGCGCCTTGTTCAAAAGTGATGTTATCGGGCAGTTTGGCTACGCTATCAGAGGGGACATTATGAACATCGCTATAAGCTCCTAGAGGGGCTTGAGCATAAACAACGCGATCGCCAACATGAAAGCCTTTCACTCCTGCGCCAACGTGCGTGATTACGCCAGCCCCTTCCGTGCCTAGGCCTGATGGAAATTGGCTGACGGGGTATAAGCCCTCGCGAATATAGGTATCGATATAGTTAATGCCAATCGCTTTATTTTCTATCTGTACTTCGTTATCGCGGGGAGCTGCTGGCGTAAAATCAACGAGTTGTAAAACTTCGGCACCACCGTGTGCGGCAAACTGAACGCGTTTAGACATATCGATCTCCAAGATAGGATGTGTGCATTTACCATACGCTTTTTAAATTTCATTGTGCAAGATCGTTTGGTTAGTTGGCAGAGGGTTTTCATTGAGTATACTGATGCCCTGAATCGCCGCTTTAGGCCTATTCGTCTAAAGTTCTTGAGTCACGTTTCATCACATCGGATAAAAAACACTCCTCATGGCAGGTAGAACACCAACAAAAAAACCGACTGAATCTCGCGATCGTCAGGTAGAAGGGCTTAAGTTACCTCCCAATTCTCTAGAGGCAGAGCAGTCTGTCTTGGGTGGTCTTATGTTGGACAACGAACGCTGGGATAACGTCTCTGAGCGTGTGAGTCCAAACGATTTTTACAGCCGCCCTCACCGTATGATCTTCAGCGAAATGCAGCGCTTGCTGGAGATGAGTAAACCCATCGATTTGATCACTCTCTCTGAATCCCTAGAGCAAAAAGGGGAGTTAGAGAGCGTCGGTGGCTTTGGCTATCTGGCGGAACTCTCTAAAAATACCCCAAGTGCGGCGAACATTGGCGCTTATGCTGATATCGTGCGCGAAAGAGCCGTTGTGAGAGAGATGATCTCTGTTGCCAACGAAATCGCTGATGCGGGTTACGATCCTCAAGGGCGAACCAGTGAAGATCTGCTCGATCTGGCGGAATCCCGGGTTTTTCAGATAGCAGAAAGTAGGGCGAGCAAAGACAGCGGGCCAAAGAGTATTGATAGTGTTCTGGAAGCCACGATATCCCGTATCGAAATGCTGTACCAAAACCCGCACGAAGGGGTAACGGGTGTCTCCACTGGGTTCAACGATCTTGATAAGAAAACGGCAGGCCTGCAAAAGTCTGACCTTATTATCGTCGCAGCACGTCCCTCTATGGGGAAAACCACATTTGCGATGAACTTGTGCGAAAATGCTGCGATGATGCAGGAAAAACCTGTTCTTATCTTTAGTTTAGAGATGCCAGGGGATCAGATAATGATGCGTATGTTGGCCTCGCTCTCTAGGGTAGACCAAACACGCATTCGTACCGGACAACTCGACGATGAGGATTGGGCGCGTATCTCTAGCACAATGGGGATTCTGCTGGAAAAACGGAACATGTACATTGATGATTCCTCCGGCCTTACTCCAACAGAAGTGCGCTCACGTGCGCGTCGTGTCTTTCGCGAACACGGTGGCCTAAGCCTGATCATGATCGACTATCTGCAACTGATGCGGGTGCCTTCGCTATCTGATAACCGCACGCTAGAGATTGCGGAGATATCCCGTTCACTCAAAGCATTGGCGAAAGAGCTACAAGTTCCCGTCGTTGCACTGTCTCAGCTTAACCGAAGCTTGGAGCAGCGAGCAGATAAACGCCCCGTTAACTCCGATCTCCGTGAATCAGGCTCTATCGAGCAGGATGCGGATTTAATCATGTTTATCTATCGTGATGAGGTTTATCACGATAACAGTGAAGAGAAGGGCATTGCCCAGATCATCCTCGGTAAACAGCGTAATGGCCCTATAGGCACAGTGAGATTAACCTTTCAGGGGCAGTGGTCACGCTTCGATAACTATGCTGGCCCGCAGTATGACGACGAGTAACACAAAGAATTAAACTAGATTAGCTATCACACCATCATGAAGATGCCTTCAATATTGCCAGTCGCAATATTGAGGGGGACACCAATCATCGGGGAAACAGAATGTACGCCGCAACCGCTGTCATCGATCGCCATGCACTACGAAAAAACCTGCAACAGATCAGACAATTAGCGCCTCAAAGCCGTCTAGTCGCTATCGTAAAAGCCAATGCTTACGGACACGGCTTATTGGAAACGGCTCATACATTACAAGACGCTGACTCTTTTGGCGTTGCGCGTATCGGCGAGGCACTAAAGCTACGCTCTGGCGGTATAGTAAAGCCGATCTTACTGCTAGAAGGTTTCTTCTCTGCCAGCGATCTCCCCATTCTGGTTGCCAACAATATCGAAACAGCAGTACACAACGAAGAGCAGCTTGATGCACTGGAGAACGCCACGTTAACGCATCCGGTAAAAGTCTGGATGAAGCTCGATTCAGGTATGCACCGCTTAGGTATTCGCCCAGAAGACGCTGACCGTTTTTACCAGCGGCTAGCGACCTGCAAGAACGTTGTTCAGCCCGTCAATATCATGAGCCACTTCAGCCGAGCAGATGAGCCAGAACAGAGTACAACGCTAGATCAACTCACCTGTTTTGACCATTTTACGGAAGGTAAAGTAGGGCAGAAGTCTATCGCTGCCTCTGGCGGTATCTTGCTTTGGCCTCAGGCGCACCGTGATTGGGTTCGCCCCGGTATCATCATGTATGGCGTTTCACCTCTCGCTGAGCCATTAGCCGAATCTCACAGTGGTTTTCAGCCTGTAATGACGTTAAAAACTAGCCTGATAGCCGTTCGTAAACATAAAAAAGGCGAGCCAGTAGGCTATGGCGGAACATGGGTTAGCCCAAGAGATACGCGCCTTGGCGTGATTGCGATTGGCTACGGTGATGGTTACCCACGCTGTGCGCCATCGGGGACGCCTGTCTGGATTAACGGGCGAGAAGTCCCGATTGTTGGCAATGTGTCGATGGACATGATCTCTGTCGACCTAGGGCCAGATGCAGCAGATTGTGTAGGGGATGAAGCTATTCTTTGGGGTAATGTTCTTCCTGTAGAACGTATTGCTCAATTTACAGGTATCATTAGTTATGAATTGATCACTAAGCTAACCTCCCGCGTCGCAATGGAGTATGTGGGCGAATAGTACGTCAGGTTTAAGGGCAGGATATCTTGGGATGCTCACGATAGAATCAATCCTAAGACTCTGAATAACGAAGTTATGATGCCTCGCACCTGCTATCTGAATGGGCTAGGGAGAGTTATTTATATTTATACACGATATACAGAGCAGAATTTTCCTTGGTTAGTGCTAAAATTGCTCAAGTATCAGCATTATTATTCGAGACATGGCAAAATACTTCTCCTGTTAACTTATTTGCTAGAGAGTATCTTTACGGCGTTCTCTAAGATTGAGAACCCGGTTGGAAGTGTATCGTGAACTAAAGGTGGCAGTAGTTAAATCATTGCTACATTAAACGGGGAGTAAGCAGAGTGGACAAGCAGCAGCTATTGGAATACTGCATGAGCAAACCGGGAAGTGAGCAGGATTATCAGGATGATTGGCATGCGGACAGAATTAAAGTCGCACATAAAATGTTCGCCCTGTTGGGTGAAGCGCATGGCCGTCCGGTGATTTCCTTGAAATGCGGTGTGGATAAAGTTGAGGAGTTGCGGCAACAGTATCCTGATATCGTTCCTGGTTTCTATTTGAATAAAACACACTGGAATAGTCTTTATCTCGATGGTTCATTACAGTCATCGCAAATTTATCAGTTGATAGACCTCTCGTATCAACTGGTTGTTGATGGGCTACCGGAACGAGAACAGCAGCGTTTGCTGGCGTTATCTCGGGGCTAAAAATAGCGATAGAATAAAAACGGGGCTGGTCAATGACCAGCCCCGTTTCGTTAATGACAAAGAGGCTCTTAAAATGTAGTGATGGTTTTAAACGCCCATTTTCCTACCCTAACCCCAGAAAGCCCCTCTATTTTCTGAATATACTTCTTAGTGCTAATCGGGCCTTTACCTACGTAATAGGATGTTTATTTATTGTGTCATGGTGAGTGTGGTGCAGCGCCAGCTAGCGCTCTTTGTTTAGCGGCTTCCCGCTGCTATTGATATCTAGGAAGGCTTTGTAACGGGTGTTCTCATTCACGTTCAATAGAGTAGATATTTACCCTGTGAAATGAAAAGCAGTGCGATGAGGACTGGGCCATATGAGGCAAAGTTGTCGTTTTTTACGACATGGTACATAAGCCCTTAAGGTTTAATAAACACTGTTCTTTCATTAAATTTTTGTTAAAACAGTGAATAAAAATAAAACAAAATAGTAACGATAACTCGTGTCATTGTTTTTAATATGTAATACCCAAATAGGCTTTGTTTGATTAGCAGTAATAGAGTTTTTGATGCTTAAAATATGCATGGCGTACAGAACTTGAATAGAGGGAACTCAGCGTTCATTGCTAAGTGTTTAGCGCAATATTCTTAATAATTCATAGCTTGATAGTCCATTATGCTAATAAATCCACATTGTTAGCGTGTTTATTAGCATAACTCTCTATGGGGTAACTTTTCTTTGCCCTATTATTGGTTTTTGATTCTGTTTATTTTGGTTTTTGCAAAGTTTAAATCTGTAGTGAAACTTAATATAGAAACAATTCACTTTTTAAAGCTTGTGTCACCGAATTGTAAACAGAACTACCATTGAAATGCCATTTTTCTGTGACTAAGATGGATTTTTACAAAAACTAAACATAAGAAATATTATGGAAGCTAGCATCGCAAAATCCAACGACGCAGAAGAGGCGTCAGTACCCGTAAATTCACGTGGAAAAGTGATTGTCGCTTCTCTGGTTGGCACTGCTATCGAGTTCTTCGATTTCTATATTTATGCGACTGCCGCTGTTATCGTCTTTCCGCATATTTTCTTTCCTCAGGGTGACCCAACGGCGGCAACGCTACAGTCTCTGGCGACCTTCGCGATTGCTTTTATCGCGCGGCCTATTGGTTCTGCTGTATTTGGCCATTTTGGCGATCGTGTCGGGCGTAAGGTGACGCTGGTGGCGTCATTACTGACTATGGGGATCTCCACCGTTATTATCGGCCTGTTACCTACCTATGAAACCATCGGTATTTTTGCGCCATTGCTGCTGGCTTTGGCACGATTTGGGCAAGGATTGGGCTTGGGTGGTGAGTGGGGCGGCGCGGCATTACTTGCGACAGAGAACGCACCATCGAACAAACGCGCGCTGTACGGCTCTTTCCCACAGTTGGGTGCTCCGATAGGCTTCTTCTTTGCTAACGGGACCTTCCTGCTGCTTTCATGGTTGCTCAGTGAAGAGCAGTTTATGGATTGGGGTTGGCGTGTACCGTTCATCCTCTCTGCGGCATTGGTACTGGTAGGTTTATATGTGCGAGTTTCTCTACATGAAGCCCCTGTATTTACCAAAGTTGTTAAAGAGGGCAAAAAAGTTCGTATCCCTCTGGGAACCTTGCTGACAAAGCACATGAGAGCGACGATCATCGGCACGTTCATCATGCTGGCTACCTATACGCTGTTTTATCTGATGACGGTCTATTCGATGAGTTACGGTACTGCGGCAGAACCTTTAGGATTAGGTTACTCTCGGAATAGCTTCCTGTGGATGCTGATGGTTGCCGTTATTGGTTTTGGGCTGATGGTGCCAGTTGCTGGCTGGTTAGCGGATCAATATGGTCGCCGTAAAACACTTATTACGATTACCTGCCTGATGATCGCCTTTGCCTTTATTTTCCCTAGCATGTTGGGTTCAGGTAGCCAATGGCTTGTTATGGCTTTCTTGATCTGCGGTTTGAGCATTATGGGGCTCACGTTTGGTCCTATGGGTGCCATGCTGCCAGAGCTGTTTCCAACCGAGGTACGTTATACCGGAGCTTCCTTCTCTTATAACGTGGCATCTATTCTAGGGGCTTCCGTTGCCCCTTATGTCGCGACGTGGTTGGCAACCAATTACGGCCTGTTCTATGTCGGTATTTATTTGGCTGCAATGGCAACGTTGACGTTGATAGCACTGTTGCTCGCGAAAGAAACCCGCCATCAATCACTGTAACAGTTTGATTATTGGATCAAGGGATAAAAAAACGGCGTCATACAATGCAGTATGGCGCCGTTTTATTTTGTGCAGATATCCGGCTCAGTTTACTTCCCGTTCTGATTCTTCTCCAGAATCGGTTTTAGGAAGCGCGCGGTATGGGACTCTTTGCACTGAGCAACGGTTTCTGGTGTGCCTGACACGAGAATTTGCCCGCCGCCACTGCCACCTTCCGGCCCTAAATCAACAATCCAGTCAGCGGTCTTGATGACGTCCAGATTGTGCTCGATAACCACGATGGTATTGCCTTGGTCGCGCAACTGGTGCAGCACTTCCAGCAGTTGCTGAATATCCGCAAAGTGTAGGCCACTGGTCGGTTCATCAAGGATATAGAGCGTCTGCCCCGTTCCACGCTTCGACAGCTCTTTCGCCAGTTTCACGCGTTGCGCTTCACCGCCAGAGAGTGTTGTCGCCGACTGCCCGAGACGAATATAGGAAAGCCCGACATCCATCAGTGTTTGCAGTTTACGCGCTAGCGCAGGCACAGCATCGAAGAACTCGCGCGCATCTTCGACAGTCATATCCAGCACTTCGTGGATGCTCTTGCCTTTGTATTTTACTTCCAGCGTTTCACGGTTATAGCGCTTACCTTTGCATTGGTCACAAGGCACATAGATATCTGGCAAGAAGTGCATCTCAACTTTGATAACCCCATCGCCCTGACATGCTTCACAACGGCCACCGCGCACGTTAAAGCTGAAACGGCCAGGGTTGTACCCGCGTGCACGAGACTCTGGCACGCCAGCAAACAACTCTCGTACTGGGGTAAAAATACCCGTATAGGTTGCTGGGTTAGAGCGTGGGGTGCGGCCTATTGGGCCTTGGTCGATATCGATAACTTTATCGAAATGCTCTAGACCCTCAATAGAACGGTATGGTGCAACGTCATCACCGGTCGCGCCGTTAAGCACACGCTGCGCGATAGGGTAGAGCGTATCGTTAATTAGCGTCGATTTACCGGAGCCAGAAACGCCAGTAATACAAGTAAACAGGCCGACAGGGAGCGTGAGTGTCACGTTTTTCAGGTTATTGCCTGTTGCGCCAATCAGCTTCATCACTTTCTCTGGATTGGCAGGAATTCGCTGTTTAGGGATCGCGATTTCGCGCTTGCCAGAGAGGAACTGCCCTGTCAGTGAAGCCGGTTCGGCGATGACCTCATCTACCGTTCCTTGGGCGACAACTTGCCCACCATGAACGCCAGCACCCGGCCCGATATCGATCACGTGGTCGGCGGCGCGGATCGCATCTTCATCGTGTTCAACCACAATAACGGTATTGCCAAGATTACGCAGATGAATCAAGGTTTCTAACAGACGCTCGTTGTCTCGTTGGTGCAGCCCAATAGAGGGTTCATCCAGCACGTACATAACCCCTACCAAGCCTGCACCAATCTGGCTGGCTAAACGAATACGCTGAGCCTCCCCCCCAGACAGTGTTTCGGCAGAGCGAGAGAGGGAGAGATAATTTAGCCCAACATTAACTAAGAAACGCAGCCTGTCACCAATCTCTTTCAAGACTTTTTCTGCTATCTGTGCGCGCTGGCCCTCCAGCTTTAACTCTTGGAAGAAGGTTAAGGCGCTACCGATACTTAGCTCTGAGATTTGCGGCAGTGTGGTGTCTTCTACAAACACGTTGCGTGCTTCTTCTCTTAGTCGAGTCCCTTTACAGGAAGGACAAGAGCGGTTGCTGATGTATTTTGACAGCTCTTCACGCACTGCTGTTGATTCGGTCTCTTTATAACGGCGCTCCATATTGTGCAAAACCCCTTCAAATGGGTGGTTACGCACAGTGGTGTCGCCGCGATCGTTAATGTACTTAAACTCGATATTCTCTTTGCCGGAGCCATACAGAATCACTTTCTGCACGCTGGCATCTAAGCTATCAAAGGGTGCTTCGACATCAAATTTATAGTGTTCGGCAAGAGAACGAAGCATCTGGAAATAGTAGAAATTGCGACGATCCCAACCGCGAATAGCTCCACCTGCTAAAGAGAGCTCGGTGTTTTGTATCACACGTTCAGGATCGAAAAATTGCTGTACGCCTAAGCCATCGCAAGTAGGACAAGCACCCGCCGGATTGTTAAAGGAGAACAGGCGGGGTTCTAGCTCGCTCATGCTGTAGCCGCAGACTGGGCAGGCAAAGTTGGCGGAGAACAACAACTCTTCGGCGTTGGGGTCATCCATATCAGCCACGATGGCGCTGCCGCCGGAAAGCTCTAGTGCTGTCTCGAAGGATTCAGCAAGGCGCTGGGCTAAATCATCACGCACTTTAAAGCGGTCGACGACGACTTCAATCGTATGCTTTTTCTGTAATTCTAGCGTAGGTGGATCAGAGAGATCGCACACTTCACCATCAATGCGGGCGCGGATATAACCTTGGGTGGCAAGGTTTTCCAGTGTTTTAACGTGCTCGCCTTTACGATCTTTCACAATCGGTGCCAGCAGCATTAAACGGCGGCCTTCTGGCTGAGTTAACACGTTATCGACCATCTGGCTGACGGTTTGTGCTGCGAGCGTAATATGGTGCTCAGGGCAGCGTGGCTCGCCTACACGTGCGAATAGAAGGCGCAGATAGTCATGAATTTCGGTGATGGTTCCCACGGTAGAGCGCGGGTTATGCGATGTCGATTTTTGCTCAATGGAGATGGCAGGGGAGAGACCTTCAATATGGTCTACGTCTGGTTTCTCCATCAAGGACAAGAACTGGCGGGCATAGGCAGAAAGGGATTCGACATAACGTCGCTGGCCTTCTGCATAGAGTGTATCGAATGCCAGCGAGGATTTTCCCGAACCAGAAAGGCCTGTGACAACGATGAGTTTGTCACGAGGGATAATCAGGTTGATATTCTTCAGGTTGTGGGTACGCGCGCCCCGAACTTCAATTTGGTCCATACGGATACTTCCTGAGTTTGAAACGACCTCACTGCGCATGTTTGAACGTTTTATTGCCTGATATTTAGCGGATATAGGCCTAAATACGCAGGCTAAAAACGGATACAGCCAGTACGAAACGAATAATTATGTCACAACTTAACCTGAATGAATATCCAGTATTTGTTGTGTTATATTGCACGATTGCACTGTAAAATAGAATCTGCACCTCAGATTTCATCTTACAATGTGGTTTCAGCATTCGCGTGTTAAACTTAATGGTTTAGACTCAGAACTTATCCCCGTAGGTACCATGATTATGGAAGCCATAACAGGCTAACCTTGGTTTCCTAAAGAATTGCCTAGTGGGATCAGTTCTTAAATAAATTTACTCATCGGGAGACTTTATAATGGCCAGCAGAGGCGTCAACAAAGTAATTCTAGTCGGAAATCTGGGTCAAGACCCTGAAGTCCGCTATATGCCCAACGGTGGCGCGGTGGCCAATATCACCCTGGCAACGTCAGAATCTTGGCGTGATAAGCAAACCGGCGAGACGAAAGAGAAGACAGAATGGCACCGTGTTGTGCTGTTCGGTAAGTTAGCCGAAGTAGCGGGTGAATACCTGCGTAAAGGCTCACAGGTTTACATTGAAGGCCAACTACAGACTCGTAAATGGCAGGATCAAGGTGGCCAAGAGCGCTACACTACAGAAATCGTGGTTAACGTCGGCGGTACAATGCAGATGTTAGGTGGTCGCCAAGGTGGCGGTGCACCAGCAGGCGGTGGGCAGCAAGGTTCTTGGGGCCAGCCTCAACAACCTCAGGGCGAGCAGTTCAGTGGCGGTAGCAAGCCAGCCGCGCGCCCAGCGCAGAGCGCTCCGGCAGCACCAAGCAATGAACCACCAATGGATTTTGATGACGATATTCCATTCTAATTCATTTCCAGCATTGGTAATGTTTTGAGCGACTAGCCCCGTTTACAGCGGGGCTTTTTTATTGGTGCCATGCTATGTCGAATACGGCTTTCTCATCTGTTTATGATGTCTCTCTGCGTGTATAGGCATTAACCTAATGTTTGCAATTCATGCTTAAATTATTGAGCGCTCTTACCTCAAACCCATCATTAAAAATCTTACTGCCCACAGGAATTTCTCGGGGATTTTTCTTTTTCTGAGCCTATACTTTCCCAACGATCGACCGACTTCTCTCTTAAGGCTCACCGTGATCACCTTACATCATCTCAATCACTCCCGCTCTCAGCGTATTATCTGGTTATTGGAGGAGCTACAGCTTCCCTACGAGATCAAACTCTATGAACGAGATCCGCAAACGATGCTTGCGCCTCAATCTCTATTAGATATTCACCCATTAGGCAAATCACCGGTAATTACCGATGGTGAGCTGACGATAGCCGAGTCAGGCGCCATCATCGAATATCTGGTGGATACCTATGACACAGCTAACGCCTTGAAACCCGCAGCGGGTACGCAAGAGAGGCTGGACTATGTTTACTGGCTCCACTATGCCGAAGGCTCTTTAATGCCACTGCTGGTGATGAAGTTGGTATTTGGCAGATTATCTCATCCCCCAATGCCTCTTCTACTGCGCCCCGTCGCGACGCTGATTAGCAAAGGTGTTCAACGCCAATATCTGGATAAACAGATTAAACGCCATCTCGATTATTTAGAGAAATCACTGGTGGGTAAGACTTGGTTTACAGGGGAATCCCTCAGTGCAGCGGATATACAGATGTGTTTTCCATTAGAAACCATTGCGTTAAGAGGGGGGTTGCATGACTACCCAAGGCTTGAGAACTTCGTTAAAGCCTCTCAGGAGAGACCAGCCTATGTCAAAGCAAGGGAAAAAGGGGGATCTTTCGAGTTTCTTCGCTGATATACTCTTTGGCCTTTGAAGTTTGGCAGGGATGATGAGCCTATCACCCAGATATCGTGGACGGGATTAGAGTATCACTATGAAAGAGGGGAATAATATTTTGAGGCGTTTATCTTGGTTTTTTGCGCTGCTCTCATGGCTAGTTCCGGCTGGTTTTTTTAGCTGGCAGTGGTGGCAATTTGGCAGAACTATTAGCTCGGATACTCCAGAGCAGTTCTACACTTGGTTAGTCACATCACTGTTTGCTGATTTTACGATAGCGGGTGGGATAGCCATCATTGCTGTTGTGTTAGGTATTGGGGCGCTATTGAAGCTGTCAGAAAGCGATAATTATAACCCATTGCTGCGTATTCTTGAGATTGTCGTCCTTGCGATCCCTCTTCTGGTTTGCCTATTTATGATGGGTACTTTGCTGGTACATGGTTAATTCTTCCTCTTACTATTGGCGTGTTTAGAACGTCCTATGGTTTGATTTCTGCTAAAAAGTACCCTAGAAAATAAGGGCTTTTATCATATTGATATAATCAAATGAGTGCAGAAAAACGAGCGGTGACCTGAAATTTTCTGCCGCATACTGCGGCAGAATAAATGAAGGGAAAATAGACGACCTCAGACAGCCGTTAACTCATATTTTTTAATCTTGCGGTATAGCGTTGCAATACCAATACCTAACTCTTCGGCAGCCAGCTTTTTATTCGCATGGCGGCTTAACGCCTCTTCTATCATCTGCTTTTCCATGGTCTCCAAGCCTGTTGTATTGTGATTTTCACAGGCGGCGGCACTCTCAAAAGAGGTTTCAATCTCTTTTGGATAGCGGTTGGTATTACTGCTGGCATTAGCGATAAAGTTCGGCGGCAGCAGCGTGCTGTCGATAACCTCTCCATTCGGCACTACGTTGACCAAATACTCCATTAAGTTACTCAACTCACGCACGTTACCCGGCCAGCGATATCCCTTGAGCTGTTGCAGGACTTCAGGGGTAATACCTGGGTAAACATTACCAATACGCTTGGTGTGCAAGTTGAGGAAATAGTGCACCAATAACTCGATATCTTCTTGCCTCTCGCGAAGAGGTGGCAGGGTTATTGGAATCACATTAAGGCGGTAGTAGAGATCTTCACGGAATTTGCCATCGGCAATAAACTGCTCAAAGTTCTGGTTAGTGGCAGAAATAATACGAATATCGACAGCAATAGGCTTGCTGGAACCGATAGGCATAACCTCTCTGGATTCGATAGCGCGAAGCAATTTTGCCTGTAATGTCATCGGCATATCACCGATTTCATCCAAGAACAGCGTTCCGTTATTGGCAGCCTGAATCAAACCCTCTTTGCCATTAGCAGATGCTCCAGTAAACGCGCCCTTCACATACCCAAACAGCTCACTTTCAAGCAGTTGCTCGGGGATAGCCGCACAGTTAATGGCGATAAACGGTTTATCATTACGATTACTTAAACGATGAATAGCTCGGGCAACTACTTCTTTACCTGTGCCGCTTTCACCTACAATCAAGATACTTGAAGGACTGGGGGCTATTCGGGTGATTAAGCGCTTGAGTGCCCGCATAGGTTTACAGTCACCAATAAGATGTTCTATCTCTGGGTCAGTATTATTACGATCGTTATGGCTACCAATTGCCATATGCGATTGGTGGAAAGCCATTAAAAATAACTGCTGATCTTGAATATCGTGTAACTGGCCAATAATCAGCTCTTGTCTATCTTCAAAAGAAAGAATGTGCTGTAGATGCCCAGAGGTATAATTCTGCTGAAATGTCAGCGGGCGAATATTAAAGCTTTTACCTGTTAATTTTTCTTTTGTAATATTGAGTTGTTTTAATGCGGTTTGATTAGAGTATTTAATTTGATTTTTATCATCTAATACTAATACACCCTGATCCATATTCTCGATTAAGCTGAGAAATATTTTATTTAAATCATCACTGTGCCCCTGTGAATCAAGCAACTTTGAAACGAAAATATTGGATATATGGCGAACATAATCAGAAAATACGTGAATATTATCTTTTATTTTATCCTGCTGCTCGGGGGTAAATGCCACCAGACTGATAACACCGATGCAAGTATTTTGCACCATAATTGGGATGCCTAAAAAGGCTTTTTCTTTGCAGTCCTCTTTGGTTGTGCAGCCGTCACAAACAGGGTCGAAACGAGAGTGGATGACGACTTTTTCTTCTTGAGTGTCAAGTACATGCTTGAGTAATCTTGAGTTGCCACTGAGCTTTCTGCCAAAAAAATTACCGTAAGGGCCGGTACCTGAAACACGAGTCATATTCGCATCAATGATTTCCACTTCTAGCTGTAGGACACTAGCCAGCATTTTAGTAAAGCGTAAAATAGTGGGCTGGATCTGCATTAGAACGGATTGTGATTTCGCAAGAGTCATATTATGGAAACCTTTATGTTGCAGAACATTAAAATAAAGTTCTGGTAACGCGCATTTAACCGATAATACACCAGACAGAGAGGATAGTGGATAGTCGTTAATTTGATGGGGGCATGAATCATACAGATATGCAAGCAAGCTCACATTTCAATATCATTATGATAATTCATCTGCATTAGTACTATCATTTTGGTTTTAAATTACCGTTATTCTCTTGATGATATATTAATAAGGCTATTTAAATTTTTATTCCCCACCAGTTATTAATAGATATTAAGCTTGTGATATGAGCAGTACCTCTCTTTATTGGTTTTATTATGTGGTGTAAGTCACATAATTAGACGGTTTACTCCCACTCCCATACTCATTTATCCACCTTGGCATAGAAGTTGATAGTCTTTTAGTACTGAAAAGATTTATTCCGCTCTTCTGCTAGCCACTCGGTTTGGATGTGACAAGCAGGAACCGGACCACGTCGACCTACTCACATAATTGGGGCCAGAGAAAGATGAAAACAGTTAATGAGCTAATTAAGGATATCAACGGTCTGAAATCTAATCTACATGACAAGGATTTCTTGCTGACTTGGGAACAAAGCCCTGAAGAACTAAAACAAGTACTTAGCGTTGCAGAAGCACTGAAAACCATGCGCGCTGAAAATATCGCGACTAACGTCTTTAATAGTGGCCTGGGTATCTCTGTTTTCCGTGATAACTCAACCCGTACCCGTTTCTCTTATGCTTCAGCATTAAACCTGTTAGGCCTTGCCCAGCAAGATCTAGATGAAGGTAAATCTCAAATTGCTCATGGTGAAACCGTTCGTGAAACGGCCAACATGATCTCTTTCTGTGCTGATGCCATCGGTATTCGTGATGATATGTTCCTTGGCGCAGGTAACGCTTATATGCGCGAAGTGGGCGAAGCGCTGGATGAAGGTTTCGAAAAAGGCGTTCTGCCACAGCGTCCTGCTCTGGTTAACCTGCAATGTGATATCGACCACCCGACTCAGTCAATGGCTGACTTAGCATGGCTGAAAGAGCACTTCGGCAGCTTAGAAAACCTGAAAGGCAAGAAAATTGCGATGACTTGGGCGTATTCACCAAGCTACGGCAAGCCTTTGTCTGTCCCTCAAGGCATCATCGGCCTGATGACCCGCTTTGGTATGGATGTCACGTTGGCTCACCCAGAAGGCTATGACCTGATCCCTGATGTGGTTGAAGTGGCTCATAACAATGCGAAAGCCTCTGGTGGTAGCTTCAAGCAAGTCTCTTCCATGGCTGAAGCATTCAAAGATGCAGACATCGTTTATCCAAAATCTTGGGCACCATACAAAGTGATGGAAAAACGTACCGAGCTGCTGCGTGCTAATGACCATGAAGGGCTGAAAGCATTAGAACAACAGTGCTTGGCGCAAAATGCGAAACACAAAGATTGGCACTGTACCGAAGAGATGATGAAAGGCACCAAAGGTGGCGAAGCGCTGTACATGCACTGCTTGCCAGCGGATATAACAGGTGTGTCTTGTAAAGAGGGTGAAGTGACCGAAGCCGTATTCGAGAAATACCGCATCGCGACTTACAAAGAAGCAAGCTGGAAGCCATACATCATCGCAGCAATGATTATGGTTCGTAAATTTGCGAAACCAGGTCAGGTTCTTGAGCAACTGCTGAAAGAAGCTGAGAAGCGCGTTAAGTAATTTGATTGTGCCGCCAGTGGATAACTGGCGGCTATATCTCAGATAGTTCTTTTTTTGCGCATTATTTATACAGTGTGATAAAAAATAGTTTCATACATTACATACATATATAACAGCTTGCCGTAGTCGCAATCTGCGGCGTTCTGTCTCTACATGAGGTCTGGTTATGTCTGTCTTCTCTTTGAAAGTGGATATCGTCGACAACCAATTTTACACTGGCGAAAAATCCCCGTTGTTCACGCGTGAAGAAGCCCAAAAAGCGCGCTCTTTCCATTCAAAATTAAATGGTTATCAGCCAACACCTCTGTGTGACTTAACCGCGCTGGCTAAAGAAATTGGCGTCAAAAAAGTGTTGGTCAAAGATGAATCTAAACGCTTTGGTTTAAACGCATTCAAAATGCTAGGTGGCGCTTACGCGATTGCCCGCCTGTTGTGTGAAAAATACAACATTGATATCAGCACAGCGACGTTCGATACGTTCAGAAGTGCGATTAAAGAAAAAATGACATTTGCTACCACGACCGATGGTAACCACGGGCGCGGGGTGGCATGGGCCGCTCAACAACTAGGCCAAAATGCGGTTGTTTATATGCCAAAAGGCTCTGCTCAAGAGCGTGTAGACCACATTACTGGTTTAGGTGCCGAGTGCATCGTTACCGATATGAACTATGACGACACCGTTCGTCTGACGATGAAAACTGCGCAAGAGCACGGTTGGGAAGTGGTTCAGGATACCTCTTGGGAAGGCTACACCAAGATCCCAACGTGGATCATGCAGGGCTACTCAACAATGGCAGATGAAGCCGTTGATCAAATGAACGCTATGAACGTTAAACCTACCCATGTCTTCTTACAGGCAGGTGTCGGTGCTATGGCTGCGGGTGTCCTGGGCTATCTGGTAGATGTCTACGGTTCAGACAATTTGCACTCTGTCATCATGGAGCCTGAACTGGCTAACTGCGTGTTCCGTTCCGGTGTGAAAGGTGAGATCGACAACGTTAGCGGCGATATGCCAACCATCATGGCTGGATTGGCCTGTGGTGAGGTGAACCCTCTAGGCTGGCCGTTGATGCGTAGCTGCACCAAGCAGTTTATCTCTTGCCAAGACAAAGTTGCCGCATTGGGTATGCGTATTCTAGGTAATCCTCTGGGTAATGACCCTCGCATTATCTCTGGCGAATCAGGTGCTATCGGCACCGGTATTCTGGGGGCTGTCCACTATCACGCACAGCGCAAACAGCTCATGGAAAAACTGGGTTTAAACGCAGACTCCATCGTTCTTCTTATTAGTACTGAGGGTGACACCGACGTTAAACACTATCGCGAAGTGGTTTGGGAAGGCCGTCATCCCTGTTTTGAAGGTTAAGTGACTTTGTAGCCACAAAGGGCTGGATAGCCCAAGAACAGTGACTCATTAAAAAAGATATACCCAAAGTAATTGGTGTTGCTTCAAGTATTAAGGGTATCGAGCGAATTAATCAGGAGATTAAATATAATGGCTAAGAAAATTCCTTTCGAAATGGTGTTGGAAAAAGCACACGGCTATAAAGCTGACATGACCAAGTTCCTGCGTGACATGATCGCTATCCCGAGCGAAAGCTGCGATGAAGAGAAAGTCGTTCTGCGTATCAAAGAAGAGATGCTGAAAGTTGGCTTCGACAAAGTTGATATCGACCCAATGGGCAACGTTCTTGGTTATATCGGTCATGGCCCACATCTGATTGCAATGGATGCTCACATCGATACCGTTGGTATTGGTAACATCAAAAACTGGACCTTCGACCCATACGAAGGCATGGAAGATGACGAAATCATCGGTGGACGTGGTACCTCTGACCAAGAAGGCGGTATGGCCTCTATGGTTTACGCTGGCAAGATCATCAAAGATCTCGGCTTAGAAGACCAATATACTCTGATGGTAACCGGTACTGTTCAGGAAGAAGACTGCGACGGTCTTTGCTGGCAGTACATCATTGAGCAGAGCAAGATTCGCCCTGAATTCGTGGTAAGTACTGAACCTACCGATTGCCAAATCTACCGTGGCCAACGTGGTCGTATGGAGATTCGCATCGACGTACAAGGTGTGAGCTGCCACGGTTCTGCCCCTGAGCGTGGCGACAACGCCATCTTCAAAATGGGCCCAATCCTAAACGAACTGAAAGAGCTGTCTGGTCATCTGGGCAACGATGAGTTCTTAGGTAAGGGCACGCTGACTGTTTCTGAAATCTTCTTCACCTCTCCAAGCCGTTGTGCGGTAGCAGATAGTTGCGCCGTCTCTATCGACCGCCGTTTAACATGGGGCGAAACTTGGGAAGGCGCTCTGGATGAGATCCGCGCCCTGCCAGCAGTAAAAGCAGCGAAAGCAGAAGTCTCTATGTACAACTACGATCGCCCAGCTTACACCGGTCTGGTTTACCCAACAGAGTGCTACTTCCCAACGTGGAAGTGCGAAGAAGACCATTTCACTGTTAAAACGCTAACCCGTGCTTACGAAGGTCTGTTCAACAAGAAACCTACCGTTGATAAGTGGACGTTCTCTACTAACGGCGTATCTATCATGGGTCGTCACGGTATCCCTGTGGTTGGTTTCGGCCCAGGTAAAGAGCCAGAAGCTCACGCACCTAACGAGAAAACGTGGAAAGCACATCTGGTTACCTGTGCTGCAATGTACGCTGCGATTCCTTTAGCGTATATGGAAGAAATCGGTGAGTAATCGTTCTGAGATATCCCATTAATTGGTGGATATCACAAGCGAGCTAACTGACTGAATGAGGATGCCGAGGCCGAAGTGAGAGCACTGGCATCCTCATGTTTTAGCGGGTTTTTATGGTGGTGTGCATGAAGCGATTAATAAAAAACGGCATCTTGGTGGATGCACAAGGTGAGTCTCAGCAAGACATCTTATTAGAAAATGGACTTATCCAGCGCGTTGCCCCCCAAATTACACCCACACCGGATACAGAAGTGATTGATGCTAGCGGCATGTATGTCATGCCCGGCGGAATTGACGTTCACACCCATTTTAATATTGATGTCGGTATAGCAAAAAGTTGCGATGACTTTTTTACCGGCACCCGTGCCGCCGCCTGTGGCGGAACCACAACCATCGTTGACCATATGGGCTTTGGCCCTAAAGGTTGTAGCCTGCATCATCAGCTTGAGGTTTATCACCGCGATGCGGTAGATAAAGCCGTTATCGACTACAGCTTTCACGGTGTTGTTCAACATGTCGATGATGACATCCTGCATGAAATGCAGTCGATGGTTGAAGAGGAAGGCATCTCCAGCTTCAAACTCTATTTAACTTATGGCTACAAGCTCAACGACGCCGATGTTTTACGCTCGTTAAAGCGCCTGCATGAAGTCGGGGCTTTAACCACGGTACACCCAGAGAATGATGCCGCGATAGCGCTGCGCCGTTCAGAATTAGTCGCTCAGGGTAAGAAAGCCCCTATCTATCACGCCCACAGTCGCCCGCTAGAGTGTGAAGCGGAAGCGATTGGTCGGATGATTAATCTGGCACAGCTTGCAGGCAATGTGCCGCTCTATATTGTTCATCTTTCAAACGGATTAGGCCTGGATTACCTGCGTTTAGCCAAAAAAGCGGGGCAGCCTGTCTGGGTTGAAACCTGTCCTCAATATCTGCTGTTGGATATGAATCATTATTTACGTGAGGACGGTCTTAAATATGTTCTTAGCCCGCCGTTACGACCACATGCAGAACTGGACAAGCTGTGGGTAGGGATTGCCGATGGTTCGATTGATACGGTGGCGACCGATCACTGCACTTTCCCTTACTCACAGCGACTGGATATGGGGCGGGATGATTTTACTCGCTGCCCTAACGGTTTACCGGGTGTAGAAAACCGGATGCCGCTGCTGTTTTCTGAAGGGGTGATGTGTGGGCGCATTACGCCATCGAGATTTGTTGAATTGACCAGTGCCAATCCCGCCAAACTTTTTGGAATGTGGCCGCAGAAGGGCAATCTGAATGTTGGCTCTGATGCGGATCTGGTCATCTTTGATCCTCATGCCAAGGTCACCATTCAACACCAAGATTTACACGATAACGTCGATTATTCCCCTTATGAAGGTTTCCACTGCCAAGGTTGGCCGGTGATGACGCTTTCGCGAGGAGAAGTTGTCGCAACACAAGGTAAGTTCACTGGCAAGGCGGGGCATGGACGTTTCATCCGCCGTAAGCCGTTCGCATATCCCGAGGACTAGAAACAGATGAAAAAGAAAATTGTACTCGCGTTGGGCGGCAACGCACTAGGCGATGGTTTGGTAGAACAGATGCAGGCAGTAAAGACAACGGCTAAAGCGATTGTCGATCTTATCTCTCATGGGCATCAAGTGGTGGTGACACATGGGAATGGCCCACAGGTTGGGATGATCAACGTAGCGTTTGAAGCAGCGGCGAAATCTGATGCCAAAACGCCAATGCTACCCATGTCCGTCTGTGTGGCTTTAAGTCAGGGCTATATTGGCTACGATTTGCAAAACGCACTGCGCGAAGAGCTGCTAGATCGCGGTATTAAAAAACCGGTTGCGACTCTGATCACTCAGGTGCTGGTAGATGAGCACGATCCTGCTTTCAAAAATCCGACCAAGCCTATCGGCTCTTTCTTCAGTAAAGAAGAGGCAGCGGTGTTGGAGAAACAGGGCCATACCATGATGGAAGATGCAGGGCGTGGTTATCGCCGCGTCGTGGCTTCGCCAATGCCGATTGATATCGTGGAGAAAGATACTGTTACCGCGATGTTAGACGCAGGTCAGGTGGTTATCACTGCAGGTGGTGGCGGTATTCCGGTGATTAAACAAGGGAACCATCTAAAAGGTGCGAGTGCCGTTATCGATAAAGATTGGGCCAGTGCCAAGCTTGCCGAGATGATCGATGCAGATATGCTGATCATCCTGACGGCAGTAGAAAAAGTGGCGATTAACTTCGGCAAACCTACTCAGCAGTGGTTGGATTATTTAAGCCCAGCAGATGCGCAGCGCTTCATTGAAGAGGAGCAGTTTGCGAAGGGTTCTATGTTGCCTAAAGTAGAGGCAGCACTGGCCTTTGCCGAATCTAAACCGGGTCGTCAGGCATTGATTACTGTGTTGGAAAAAGCACAACAAGGTATTGAAGGTAAAACAGGGACAGTGATCAGCCAATAGTGATGATGTCGAATATCTCTGTTTGATATGGCTGATACGGTATTTCCTTAAACTACCACCCTGTTTAGGCATTGGCTCAGGCTAATGGCGGCAGGGTGTTTTTGATCTGTTTTTATGTCATGCCCATCTTATTTTTATGATGTGAGAGGTCTATCTCCACTCATCCTCTCTTTTATTAAAACCAAGGCTTATCCCCGATAGGGGTCAGAGCATAATGGTTTGTCGCTATGAATAAGTGCTCACTAGAGTACGAATCAATACGGATATATTGACCTTAAATCCCAATACAAGCAGTAAAGATAGCGAATAGCCAATGTTCCAAGCGCTGAAACCTATAGATAGGAATAGCTTAAGAGGAACAAACCATGGAAAGTACCCATACTACTTGGATCATTATTGTTGCCTATATGCTGGTGATGGTAGGGATCGGTTTATATGCAAAAACAAAAATTAAAAACAGTGCAGATTATCATCTGGCAGGGCGTCGTCTGGGGCCAATTATGTTGGCGGGGACGCTGGCGGCAACAGAAATTGGTGGCGGTAGCTCGGTAGGTGTTACGGCAAAAGCGTTCGGTGCGTGGGGCATGTCGGCAGGTTGGTATGTTATCGCTACAGGGCTTGGGATATTTCTCGTCTCTTTCATTGCTCCCTATATGAGAAGGGCCATGGCGACAACGGTGCCAGAAATTATCGGCCGACGCTACGGTAAAGGCAGCCATGCGATTACCAGTGTTCTTTCTCTTGTTTCACTCGTTGCATTAGCGGCAGCCCAAATCACAGCAACGGCAACTATCATCCATGTTCTGACCGATTTTGATACTACTGCCGCGATTATTATCTCTGGTGTCATTGTGGTGTTTTACACGTGGCTTGGGGGGATGTGGAGCGTGACGCTTACTGATTTTGTGCAGTTTTTCCTGATCATTTTCGGTTTTGCTATCGCGATACCTTTCGCGTTAGGGAATATCGACGGCGGCTGGGATTTTGTCACGGCGAATGTCCCACAGGAGCAGTTTGAGTTTACTAAGTTGGGATGGGGAACGATTATCGGTTTAACGGTGATGTACTTCATGACGTTTGCGACGGGGCAAGAGGCTGTACAGCGCTACTATTCGGCTAAAAATGAGAAAGTTGCGGTGGTAGGTTCTGTGTTATGTAGCGTATTTATGGCGTTCTATGCTTTTGTCCCTGCAGTATTAGGGATTATCGCGCTCGCCGTTTTCCCTGACCTTGCTAACCCAAACGATGCGCTGGCTACGGTTTCCGTCAATCTGCTTCCTCC
>DF158884.1:189784-211622 GCA_000307305.1 Enterobacteriaceae bacterium B14 | reverse complement strand
CCGTCAATCTGCTTCCTCCTATTGTTTCTGGCCTGCTGCTTTCCGCTGTGATGTCTGCCACGTTATCGAGTGCATCGGGAGATTTACTGGGTGCTGCCAGTATTTATGTCAAAGATATTCACCAGATGTATGTGCGTGGTGGCAATGAGTACTCGGGGGATGAAGAGTTAAAAGCGAGCAGAATTATCGTGGTGCTGGTGGGGTTTATCTCGATACTGATTGCGCTTTGGAGTAAAGAGATCATCGGGTTATTGATGTTTGCGTTTACGCTACGGGCCACGGGGCCTTTTGCTGCCTATGTACTGGGTTTACTGTGGGAAAAAGTGACACCTAGAGCCGGTATCTGGTCTATCGTTTTCGGCAGTCTTTTCGGCCTTGGCTGGCAGTTAGCTGGTGAGCCTTACGGCATTATGGCTATTATTGTCGGTTCAACCGCTAGCTTGGCCACGTTCCTGATTGTGGTGTTTATTGAGCGAAAAATGGGTGTGCCTTATGCACCATCGGCGTATTTGGAGCAGCAGGAAGAGAGTGACGAAGTGCTACATGAAAAGAATGCGTAAGTTAGAGTGGTGAGTTGACGGTATTGTTTTATTTTGTCTGACAATGTACATAGCTATTATATTAGCTAGATGACGTGGATATTAAGGAACATAAATATGAAAAAGGATGCACTATTGTTGGCACTACTGCTGATTTCGCCTGCTGTATTGGCTGAAAGCGGCAGCCTCGTTAAAGAGAGTGTCAAAAGCTTGATTAGTAGTACGGTTTCTGCGGGGAAAGAGGCTATCAGTGGGGTAAACGATGGTATCAATGATGGACGAAAAACGGGATCCAGCACTGATGGTGCCGTGGTGATAACAGATCAAGCTGATCTGCAACAGTATGTCACCACATCTATTATTTCCGTCGAAAAACTTGGGGACATGGAGTACAAAATTACGCTAGCGCTGCGTAATTCATCGGACAAGATTGTACGCCTAACTAATCTAGCGGAGCAAAAGTCGCTGGTCTTGTTGGATAAAGAGGGTTTTGCTTCCCAACTAAAATCACCGTTGGTGCCTGCTGAAAGTGATATTACTATTCCTGAAAAAGCAGCGATAAAAGCCCGCTATATCTTTGATAAAGTAGAAGGTGAGCCTGCAATACTACGCTTGTATGGAATGGATATTCAGGTTACGCCAGCCAAGTAAGCTTGTTTCATTCTGAACCTGCCATATAAACTGGGCTTGATGGCCCAGTTTATATTTTATAGTGTGTTAAAACCTATGGGTTAACGTCTGTCCAAGCACATCATTGCTTCCATCACGGCACCACCGATGGCGCGGGCCTTATCAGAAACTGTCATGTAATCCGCCAGTGCACCGCGCGGGTCGATATCGCCAATCTTGAACCCTTCGGGTATCTCCAAACCTTCACTGAGCAGCCCACGCACCATGCCTGTCAATGGAGCGTAAATAGGGTGTTCGCCAATGTGAGCAATCACATCCCCCTCTTTTACCAAATCACCAATATTGATGTTGCAGTGCATAACACCAGCGATAGGCGCGCGAATAACACGGCGGGTTGAGTGGCCTGCAATTGTGCCTGGCACCCCCGTATTAGGCTGTGTGTAGCCTTGATAGATGACGCGTCCTAAATGGTGCCCACGGTTGGTTTCGATAACAGCATCGCAGTCGGATCCAGCATTAAATCCGGGGCCAAGGGCAACGGTAATCGGGGCCATCTCTTTATTCGTCCCTAGGTTCTGCTTTGCCAAAATGGCATCGACGAGAAAACGAGGTTTCAGCTCTTCGAGTGAGCTGCACTCAGGGTCGATAAGAATAGGAATAATGCCCTCTTTCAGTAGGGCGAAGGCGTGTTTTACATTATCGGCTTTGCGTGCCGTGACGCCTTCTACGGTGAACTCACCGTCGTACAGTGCCTGTGCCAGTGAAACTGTGCGGCGGATGACGGTCGGTTTTTCCAGATCCAGACAGATGACGCGAAACCCAGAGTGATAAAGGCGCAGAGCCACACCCGTGGCAATATCGCCGGAGCCACGGAGAACAACTAACTTGTCGCGTTTCAGTAGGATATCGTCTTTCATTAATCCGCCTGCTGCGCGGTTTTTTACCTGCAACAGCTCTGCCATGATGCTGATGGCAATTTCTTCTGGCGTTTCTGCTCCAATGTTAAAACCGATAGGCGCATACAGGCGCTCAAGGTTTGCTTCGCTAATGCCGGTCTGGCGTAAATGCTGGGTAAATGTCTGTACTTTACGGCGGCTGGCTAATAGCCCTAAATACGCAAAAGGGCGCTCCACTAAACAGGCGAGCGCCTCTTTATCTTGGTTGTTGGTGGCGATAATCACATAGCAATGTTCATCCAATGCCAGTTTTTCGATGGCTTCGGTGAATGTCCCTGCGAGTACCCGCGTACAGCCTGCGGGGAAATTCGCTTCAGCCAAGCTCTCTGCGTAGGTATCGGCAACATGGATATCAAACCCGAGAGAGGATGCTGCTTTGGCAATGGCTCGGTTGACATGCCCTGCACCCAGCAACACCAGCTTCGGACGCAGGCCGTGAACATCAATGTAAACGGACATGGCCCCCCCACAGTCTGAGCCTACGGCATCACTGCCACTGCGCGCCATGCGGCCATGAAACACGCGCGGTTTACGCTCTGCAATGGCATCTAATGCTTCGTCTATGACCATCCTTTCCACCATGCCACCGCCAATGGTGCCGATAATTTTGCCGTCAGTGAGTACGATCATCTGGCCTGAGTGGCGCGGTGTAGAGCCTCGGCTCTCAATGATATGAGCAAAAGCAAAAGGTTGATTTTTTTGTTCTAGTTGGGCGGCCTCAGCAAAGATATTCATAAGCAGTCCTTTTTATTTTTAAAATCGTTTATTTTCAAAATCGGTGGCTTCCCAGATCATTGTCGAGGTGGGCAGGCGTGTTAATCCAACAGGCTTTTATTGCAGGGTCTTGCTGCATGGCTGCCAGCCACAGCGTGTTTAATTTGGGGGCGTGTGAGAGGACGTGCTGAGCGAAAGCCGTTAAAGAATTATCATTTTGAGAGACTTTGTTAAGTATCCAGCTTCGACCTGCACGCTCTGGTGTGTGTTTAAACATGCCCTCTGGGTGATTGATGAAACGAATAAATACATCGGCATCAAGCGCATCTCCGGCCTGAATGCCCGTTATTTGGGAAAACAGCGGCCATCTATGGATTTTTTCTGGCTGTGCCGGGACATTAATCATCTCAACTCCGGTAATGGCAATCACCCAATCGCTGCTATTAGGTATGCAAGGTTCGTGCCCCGCAGGGGCTTTTAACGGTAGTCTTTTCGCACCATCTGCTTCGACCAAAATTACATCGAAAATCCCACTCAGTTTCACTTGATCAAGCAGTGTCATTTCAACCCCTTTGACTTTCTCGCTTTGCGGATCATGGCTGCTACAGCAATAAGTGATATGGGGAGAAGAGGGTAGGGATGTGAGCTGAGTGAAAAGAAGATTGGGATCGGTGTTTATGATGAATTGGTCATATTGTATGGGTTCAGGTAGACACATCTGCGTGGTGGTGGTAATTAACACCGAGAGCCCTTGCTGTTTGAAGTGGTGGGCAAGGGAGAATAGCGTGGTGGTTTTACCGCCCGCACCAATGAGACTTATCAGCGAGGGTGTTGCCAGTTCAATGCCAGGAAGGTGAATTTTAGTCGGCTTGCTTTTAGTATCATTGGAATATGGGGATTTAATCATGACCGCCTTGAATGATGACATGAGTACTATCGTTAAAAATAATGCATATCAGTCGAGTGAATATAAGCTTAATAAAATAGAGGCAGATTGTATTATTACCGCCGCAGGTCTTTCATCTCGAATGGGCCAGTGGAAAATGATGCTACCTTATCGGCAAGATACAATCCTTGACGCAAGTATTAAAAACGCACTTTCTATTTGTAAAAGAGTTATTTTGGTGACGGGCTTTCGCAGTGATGAATTAAAAATGCGCTATGAAGATAATTCTGATGTTTATATTGTGTGTAACGAAAATTATTCGTCTGGCTTATTTTCCTCTCTTCAATGTGCAGTTAAAAATATTATAACGGAACACTTCTTTATTGCGCATGGTGATATGCCATGCCTGACACCAGCTATTTTTGAATCACTTTGGCTTAATCGGGGCACATACAGTTTATTTCCCGACTATGATGGAGCGATGGGGCATCCTGTATTAGCGCCAGCGACGCTTATTCCCGATGTCATACAAGCAGATAAGAGCAGTAATATGAGAAAGCTATTGATGTCGAAAGGGTATCGCTGCTTAACGGTGGGTTCCAGTGCAATTCATAGAGATATCGATACCCCAGAAGCCTATCAACGGCTACTGGATGATGAACAAAACGAGCGAGATAAAAATCAATAGGGCAAATAAAGCCAATAGAGAGAGGAGAGCAAGATGGGTATTAGTAACAGCCACGAAAGCGCGGTAGAGCGTCAGTTTGGTGAGCAGGCGAATGCTTATTTAACGAGTGCGGTACATGCTCAGGGTAACGATTTGCAGCGACTCTCTCTCCTGCTAAAAGGCCATGCAGATGCTCGGCTACTCGATCTAGGCTGTGGTGCTGGGCACGCAAGCTTTACCGCTGCGGCTCAGGTTGCGCAGGTAGTGGCCTATGATTTATCTGCACAAATGTTGGATGTGGTGGGTAAGGCAGCGAAAGAGAAAGGCCTGAATAATATTCAAGTACAGCAGGGGGTTGCAGAGTCATTGCCTTTTGATGATGCCAGTTTTGACCTCCTTATCAGCCGTTACTCTGCACACCACTGGCACGATGTGGGCCAAGCGCTCCGTGAAGTAAAACGGGTGTTGAAACCAGGTGGAAAAGCGATATTTATGGATGTGGTATCACCAGGCCATCCGTTATTGGATATCTACCTACAAACCGTTGAGATGCTGCGGGATACCTCACACGTGCGTGATTATGCGCCGGGTGAATGGCTGGGGATGTTCACTGAGGCGGGGTTGATGGTACGTGAAGTGACGTCAGACCGGCTTCATCTGGAGTTTGGCAGTTGGGTGACGCGAATGCGTACACCAGAGCACTTTGTGACAGCTATTCGTGCCTTACAAGAAGGGGCTTCAGAGGATGTTGTGACGCATTTTGCTATTCAGCCAGATGGCTCTTTCTCAACGGATATCATGATGTTTGAAGTGGCTAAGGTTTAACGTAATAAGAAGTCGGTTAGTTATGGCTTTTTTGCATAAGAAAGGGCGCTAGTATGGATAGCATGTTATTAGCGCCTGTCGTTTCTCAGTCTAATTCAATGTGATTATTCGAATATGCTCTCGAGTCATTTAATGAAGCAGAGCTTGTTATAAAATAAACACCACATATTCAGGCGTTGATGTTTTTATAAAAATAGATGAGTTTGGGTAAATATTGTCCTTTGGTTATTATCAATGTGATATTGATAAATACTGTAATGATAATAATCTTGAATGGAGCACTATTAGCGCGTCTAGCCCTATTTTGGCATTGATTTATATTCTCATTCCCCCTGTGAGCCTATTCACAAAATATCACTCCCAATGGTTTCACTTCACGAAATTAAATCTTATTAAGATAAATTCTGCATTTTGGCCTGATTGTTGCTGATTAACCTGTATTAGATGCGGCGTTCGGGCATGAAAATACCTATTCGCCAACTAAGAGAGTCTATCTAAGTAGGCAGGGCGAGAATCACTGTATCGCAGCCTAGTGGGATAGGTTCTACAGGAATATCCAACGAATTTTCAGTAAAGCGGGATATCACGATACCTGCAACAGGGAAGAGAGTGGATATAACGATTTTAATTTTAGCAATGTCATATCAGCAAGGAGACAATCATGGGAGACATCATGCGTCCCGTTCCGTTCGGAGAGCTCCTGACACGGATTTTCGAAGAGTATAAAGAAAGTAAATCTATCTTCGGCATCCCTGAAAAGCAGTTCTACCGTAAGGAAGGCAACAAGTTAATCAAGGTGTTTGGTGAAACTTGTGAGACTCCGATTGGCCCTGCGGCCGGTCCCCATACTCAGTTAGCACAGAACATTATTGTCTCTTGGCTAACGGGTGGTCGTTTTATTGAGCTAAAAACCGTACAAATCCTTGATAGGTTGGAGCTTGAAAAGCCTTGTATTGATGCAGAGGATGAATGTTTCAATACAGAGTGGTCCACTGAATTTACGCTGTTAAAAGCTTACGATGAGTACCTCAAGGCGTGGTTTGCTCTCTATTTATTAGAAGAGATATTCGATCCGCGCACGGCGGGTGAAGATAAATCATTTATCTTCAATATGAGCGTTGGCTATGACCTGAAGGGCATTAAAGAGCCACAGATGCAGGAATTCATCCATAACATGATGGATTCAGCCAAGAACCCGAAATTTGCCGAATACAGCAATATTGTGAAGGCGTTGGTGAATCAGGCCGGATTTATACAACAGTTAGGCTTGGGGAGCCGTTCTGCACGTTTACAAGCGCTACCTGCCAACATACCAAGTCAACTGGTTCACGGTGTCACGCTGTCCACTATGCATGGCTGCCCGCCGAATGAAATCGAAGCGATTTGCCGCTACATGCTAGAAGAGAAGCGGCTGAATACCTTTGTTAAATTGAACCCGACGCTGCTGGGTTATGCTCGCGTTAGAGAAATTTTAGATACCTGTGGTTTTGGCTACATTGGGCTGAAAGAGGCCTCTTTTGATGCGGACCTGAAGTTAGATCAAGCAAAAGAGATGCTGACCCGTCTGACTGCGTTGGGCAAAGAGAAGAACTTGAGTTTTGGTGTGAAACTCACCAATACATTGGGTACGATCAACGGCAAAGGTGCGTTACCGGGCGATGAGATGTATATGTCTGGCCGTGCGCTATTCCCTCTCTCTATCAACGTTGCTGCCGTGCTTTCTAAAGCCTTTGATGGTCAACTGCCTATCTCTTATTCCGGTGGTGCCAGCAAGTTTAATATCAAAGATATCTTCGAAACCGGTATCCGCCCTATCACTATGGCGACCGACCTGCTGAAACCAGGTGGATATTTACGCCAAGTCGAATGCATGGGTGAGCTAGATCGTTCAACGGCGTGGGATATGCCGCGCATTGACGTTGCCAAGTTGGAAGCGCTGGCAGCCAAAGCATTAACGATGGATTACACCCAGAAAGAGTGGAAGAGTTCCGACGAAATTGACGCAGGTGGCCCGCTGCCACTGATCGACTGTTATGTCGCTCCATGCGTCACTGCGTGTGCTATCAAGCAGGATATCCCCGAATATATTCGTTTGGTCGGTGAACACCGCTATGCCGATGCGTTGGAGATTATTTATCAGCGTAATGCTTTACCGGCTATTACGGGCCATATCTGTGACCATCAGTGTCAGTACAACTGTACCCGTCTTGATTACGATAGTGCGCTGAATATCCGTGAGCTGAAAAAAGTCGCGCTAGAAAAAGGGTGGGATGAGTACTCCCAACGCTGGCATAAACCTGCCGGTTCTGGTGAGAAAAACCCTGTTGCGATTATCGGTGCAGGCCCAGCAGGCCTATCTGCGGGTTACTTCCTTGCTCGTGCGGGCCATCAGGTTACGATTTTCGAGAAAGAGAAGAATGCCGGTGGTGTGGTGAAAAACATCATTCCTCAGTTCCGTATCCCTGCCGAAACTATTCAACATGATATCGACTTCGTGACCGCTCATGGCGTGAAGATTGAGTATGGCTGCGATCCAAAACTGACCGTCGACAAACTGAATGCCGTGGGCTTTAAGTATGTTTGTGTCGGTATAGGGACAGACAAAAACAGCGGTGTGCGTTTAGAGGGTGATAACAAGAATATCTATAAATCTTTCCCATTCCTGAGAGATTTCAACCAAGGTACGAAGCTAGATTTGGGCAGTGAAGTGGCCGTTATCGGTGCGGGGAATACCGCGATGGACTGCGCACGTGCTGCACTGAAAGTGCCAGGCGTGAAAAACGTGACTGTTGTGTATCGCCGTACAATCAAAGAGATGCCAGCCTACCGTGAAGAGTATCTGGAAGCTGTGGAAGATGGTGTTAAGTTCATGTTCCTGACTAACCCAGAGAGCTTTACCTCTGACGGCCAAATGGTTGCTCGCGTGATGGAGTTGGGCGAGCCAGATGCCAAAGGCCGCCGTAGCCCTGTAGCTACCGACAAAACCGTTACGCTGAAAATGGATGCGGTGATCACGGCTATCGGTGAATCCGCTGACTGTGACGTATTAAGCGCCATGGGTGTGCCGATGGGTAGCGATGGCTGGCCTTCTGCAAGCGATGAAACCTGTGAGACATCTCGCCCTAATGTCTTCCTGATTGGTGATGTGCACAGTGGCCCTTCTTCTATCGTGGCAGCGATTGGTGGTGCACGCAAAGCATCCGACACCATTCTGGCGCGTGAGAACAAGAAATCTCACATGAGTGAAAAGCGTTGGTTAAACGTTGATCCTGCCGAAGTTTACGCGCGTAAAGGGCTGATTGCCGTCGAGATGGTCGATAAGAACGACCGTGAAGCGTTCGTTACACAAGAAGCGAAACGTTGCCTTGACTGTAACTATGTCTGTAGTAAGTGCGTTGATGTCTGCCCTAACCGCGCCAACATCTCTGTTGCCGTCCCTGGTTTTAGCGATCCGTACCAGACGCTGCACATTGATGCGTACTGTAACGAGTGCGGCAACTGTGCCCAGTTCTGCCCATGGCAGGGCCGCCCTTACAAAGACAAAGTTACCATCTACAACTTGCCGAAGGACTTTGAAAACAGCACTAACCCTGGCTTCTATGTGGAAGGCAGCAACATCAAAGTGCGTCAGGACGGTAAGGTTTACCAACTGGATATCAACAGCGCAGGTCAGGTACCGAATGCACCGGAAGAGCTGAACGATATGTGCCGCATTATCAGTCACGTATATAACCATAACCACTACCTGCTAGGTCGTGTTGAGGAGTAAGTTATGCTGATTTTGAAAAATGCTACGGCGGTGCAGTTCGAACCCGCAATGGTGAAAGAAGATATTGATATCGCTATCGAAGGCTCGCTGATCAAGGAAGTGGGTAGCAATCTGGTAGCGAAATACCCGCAGGCGAAAGTGAAAGACATGAAAGGCCAGTTAGTGATGCCGGGCATTGTCTGTTCACACAACCACTTTTACTCAGGGTTATCTCGCGGGATTATGGCAAACATTAAGCCAAGCCCAGATTTTATCTCGACATTGAAGAACCTGTGGTGGCGTTTAGACCGAGCATTAGATGAAGAGTCTCTTTATTACAGTGGCTTGATCTGCTCGTTGGAAGCGCTGAAAAGCGGGTGTACTTCCGTTATCGACCACCATGCATCGCCTTATTATATTCAGGGCTCTTTGAACACCCTGCGTAAAGGTTTTCTGAAAGCAGGTCTGCGCGGCATGACTTGCTTCGAAACCACCGATCGTAATGATGGCAACCGTGAGCTTCAAGCGGGCGTAGAAGAGAACATCGCCTTTGCTAAATTGATTGATGCAGCGAAAGCCAAAGGTGATGAGCCTTATTTAGTGGAAGCGCATATTGGTGCTCATGCCCCGTTTACGGTTTCCAATGAAGGGCTCTCCATGTTGGGCGAGGCGTTAAAAGTCACTGGGCGTGGTATGCATATTCACGCGGCAGAAGACAGTTACGATGTCTCTCATAGCCATGACCATTACGGTCAGGACTTGATAGAGCGTCTCGATAGCTTTGGGTTGATCAGTGCGAAAACGCTGGTGGCTCACGGTCTTTATCTCTCCGATAACGACATCGCTATCATCAATAAGCACGACGCATTCTTAGTACACAATGCGCGTTCTAACATGAATAACCATGTTGGCTACAACCATAAACTGCCTAGCTATAAGAACTTGGCGTTAGGGACGGATGGTATCGGCTCCGATATGTTTGAAGAGATGAAGTTTGCTTTCTTTAAACACCGTGATGCAGGTGGGCCACTGTGGCCGGATAGCTTTATTCGCTATCTCTCGAACGGCAATGAACTGATGGCGCGTAACTTTGGGGCGAAGTTTGGCCGCTTGGAGGCGGGGTATAAAGCCGATCTCACTATCTGTGATTACCCAAGCCCGACGCCGTTGCTGAAAGAGAATATCGGTGGGCATATCGCATTTGGCCTTGGTTCTAACAGCGTGAACAGCGTGATGGTTGAGGGGCAGATGGTTTATGAGGATAGAGAGTATCCTTTCGATGTGACGCCTGTTTTTGCGGAGGCCGCAAAAGTCGCTAAACGTCTCTGGCAGAGGATGGATGCCCTGAAGTAGTCATAACGGAGTGATAGAAACAGTCTCTTCAAGCCCTTTCCTATGAAGGGGCTTTTTTTTAGGAAGGCATTTAGGGAGGAAGCGTCGTGATAGAGCAATTTTTTAGACCGGAGTCGGTGAGACAAGCTCTTGAGCTTAAGCGTCAGTATCTGGATACAGCGGTGTATTTTGGCGGCGGCTCTAAGCTTAATGCCGCACCTGCCAAAACCGTAACAAGGGTGGCTATCGCCTTAGCGGGTTTAGGGATGGATAAAATCCTTTCTCAAGATGGGCAACTGCACATCGGCGCGATGATAACCATTCAAACCTTGGAACATTCGCCGTTGATCCCTGCGGCCCTGCGGGAGGCTATCGGATTTGTTTACTCAAAGAACGTTCGTAATCAAGCAACGTTGGGGGGCGAAATTGCCGCACGACAGCAAGAGTCGGTGCTTATCCCTGTACTGCTGGCGATGCACACCAAACTGATTCTGGGGAATGGGATGCCTGTGGATCTAGAGGATTATATCAATGGCGCCCGTAGTGAGTTGATCCTATCTGTGATGCTGCCCGAGCCACATATACGCTGTGCCACCCGTAAGATCTCCCGCTCTACGGGGGGGAGTGCGGTGATAACGGCAGCGGTCGCGTTGGACGGAAAAGGGAAGATGCGCATTGCCTTGGATGGCGTTACCGATAAAGCAATTAGGTTGCGTGATGTTGAGCGACGTAACTTAAGCGATGCCGCATTGGAGACGGCAGTCAGTAATGCGATTTCACCCAGAGCCGATCTTTGCAGCAGTGCAGCCTATAAGCGCTATATTGCTGGTGTGGTGGTTGCTGATTTACTCATTGAGTGCCAGCAAATGAGAGAGAGTTGGTGATGTCACCTTCGGCTCAGCTATTCGCCTTTGAAATCGGTTATCTGGTTATAAGATAAGGTGATTGTTTCTCGTTACCGGACTTATCAATGTGGTGTCTGTGGTTGTTTAGTGTACAAATAAACATAGTGTGTTGTGATTTGTATTGAATTACCTACCAGTTAAGCCAGATAATCGTTTGCTTTTCTCTAATTGGCTCAAATCGGCATCAACACTGAGGACATAACATGTCTAATCCTAATCCACAGGCAGACCGCCCAACATCAGGCGGTTCGCTGGATTCTTTCTTTAAAATCTCTGCTCGCGGTAGCAGCGTTAAGCGCGAGATCGTAGCAGGGCTGACCACCTTCTTAGCAATGGTGTACTCGGTTATTGTTGTTCCTGGCATGTTGAGCAAAGCAGGGTTTGATCCTCAAACTGTCTTTGTTTCCACCTGTTTAGTGGCAGGGTTTGGCTCTATTTTGATGGGGTTGTGGGCCAATTTGCCCATGGCGATTGGTTGCGCCATTTCATTGACGGCGTTTACTGCATTCAGTTTGGTACTGGATCAACAGATCAGCATTCCTATTGCGCTTGGTGCTGTTTTCCTGATGGGGGTTATCTTTACGATAATCTCTGTGACGGGTATTCGTACTTGGATTTTGCGTAACTTACCGATGGGGGTAGCCCACGGAACCGGGATCGGTATTGGGTTATTCCTGTTGCTGGTGGCGGCAAATGGTGTGGGCCTTGTGATTAAAAACCCTACCGATGGCTTACCGGTGAGACTGGGGGAGTTCACCTCTTTTCCTGTATTAATGAGCCTATTTGGTTTGGCTGCCATCTTTGGCTTAGAGAAACGCAAAGTGCCTGGCGGTATCTTGCTGGTGATTATTGCAATTTCAATTATCGGCCTGATTTTTGATCCAAATGTGGTTTATACCAAGATATTTGCCATGCCTACGCTGGTGAGCAGCAACGGTGAATCTCTGATTTTCAGCCTCGATATTAAGGGGGCTTTACAGCCAGTGGTCTTGCCTATCGTACTGGCGTTGGTGATGACGGCGGTATTCGATGCAACAGGGACTATCCGTGCCGTTGCTGGGCAAGCAAATCTGTTAGACAAAGATGGGCAGATTATCAACGGCGGTAAAGCGCTAAGCGCTGACTCTGTGAGTAGTATCTTCTCTGGCTTGGTCGGGGCAGCGCCTGCGGCTGTGTATATAGAATCTGCGGCGGGTACTGCGGCAGGGGGAAAAACCGGATTAACAGCAACGGTCGTCGGTGTTCTGTTCCTGCTGATTCTGTTCTTATCCCCTCTCTCTTATCTGGTACCAAGTTATGCCACAGCACCAGCACTGATGTACGTGGGCCTGCTGATGCTGAGTAACGTAAATCGTCTAGATTTTGATGATTTTGTTGATGCGATGTCTGGCTTGGTATGCGGTGTTTTCATCGTGCTAACGGGCAATATCGTCACTGGTATCATGCTAGGTTTTAGCTCTTTGGTTATCGGGCGTATCTTCTCCGGTGAGTGGCGAAAGCTGAATATCGGCACCGTCATTATCGCTGTCTTATTGGTGGTATTTTATGTGGGTGGTTGGGCGATTTAAGCCATCCCAATAAGACATGCCATTTATTAACCGGAAGCGCTATCAACGCCTTCCGGTTTTTTATTTGTACGCTAGAAGAAAATGCAAAAGGTGATTGTTCTATATGCCAAATCGCACAACATGCGTTTAACTGCGAATAAAAAGTGGGCTAGTATTTGAGATTATGGATAAATCACTGATGAGAATAAGAGTAAGAATCTGTATCCTAAGATGCTGTGGTATGGCGAATGCTTATTGATAGCGTGGTATTACCGTTTTTGGGTAATACATTGAGGTGGGATTTGCTTTTCGTCTGATTAGTACACTGCACTAGGACCGAGCAATAGATATGTCGATATTTTTTACAATCCTAATTTTGATTTTAGTTGTTTCGTTGTCTGGGGTGATAACCCGGATGTTACCTTTCCAAATTCCATTACCTCTAATGCAAATTGCCGCAGGTGCTATGCTGGCATGGCCTCAGTTTGGCCTGCATGTTGAGTTCGATCCCGAACTGTTTTTGGTTCTATTTATTCCACCTTTACTGTTTGCCGACGGTATCAAAACCCCCGTTCGTGAGTTTTTACATCACGGGCGAGAGATTATTGGGCTAGCCCTGGTTTTAGTTCTGCTGACGGTTGTAGGTATTGGTTACCTGATTCATGTCATGGTGCCGAATATGCAACTGGTCGCAGCCTTTGCACTTGCCGCTGTACTGTCACCGACCGATGCGGTCGCGCTAGGCGGGATTGTTGGCGAAGGGCGAATTAAAAAGTCGATTATGGGCATATTAGAAGGTGAGGCATTGATGAACGATGCCTCTGGTCTGGTTTCGCTTAAGTTTGCGGTAGCCGTTATTACCGGAACGATGGTTTTCAGCGTCGGGGGCGCGACGCTCGAGTTCCTGAAAGTGGCTCTTGGCGGTTTGCTGGCAGGAATTGTTGTTACGTGGTTATACAGTAAGTCTCTGCGCTTAATGAGTCGCTGGAGCGGTGATGATCCGGCAACTCAGATTGTGCTTCTCCTGCTACTGCCGTTTGCGTCTTACCTCATTGCCGAACATCTTGGTGTATCTGGCATTTTGGCTGCGGTGGCAGCGGGTATGACGATCAGCCAATCCGGTGTGATTCGTAATGCACCACTGACAATGCGTTTGCGCAGTGCCAGCGTTTGGTCGATGTTAGAGTTCGTCTTCAACGGTCTGGTTTTCATCATGTTGGGGCTGCAATTCCCTGTCATTATTGAATCAACCATTCAAGAAGTGAGCCGCGATTCATCTGTGGATACATGGTATCTGTTTGCCTGTGTTGCCATTATCTACTTTGCGCTGCTGCTGCTGCGTTTCAGTTGGTTGTGGTCGATGAAACACATTAGCCTCCGTTTCTTGAAAAAACGCCCTCTGTTATTTGGTGAGTACACCACAAGAGATCTATGGGTAGCTTCGTTTGCTGGCGTGCGTGGTGCAATAACCCTCGCCGGTGTGCTCTCTATCCCTATTTTCTTAAACGATCAGATCACGTTTTTCCCTTCCCGTTACCAGTTAGTGTTCTTGGCGGCAGGTGTCATTCTCTTCTCGCTGATTTGTGGCGTTATCGCATTGCCATTGCTGCTGAAAGGGGTGATCTCTGTGGATAAAACGGCTTATCAGGCTGAAGAGCGAATGGCAGAAGCTGTGACTGCGGAAGTAGCGATGCAGAGCTTGCGTAAAATGGAAGAGCGGATGATTGCGGACAGTAAGGAGAATATCGATCCTCAGATAATCACGGAAGTGAGCTCACGAGTGATAGGTTTCTTACGGCGCAGAACTGCCAAGCAAGAGAACGACGAGGAGATAACGGTGGTTGAAAACCTTGAACGCCGCTTCCGCCTGACAGCACTGCGAGCCGAACGAGGCGAGCTATACCACTTAAGGGCGACTCAACAGATCAGTAATGAGACTCTACAGAAGATGCTACATGAGCTAGACCTTCTTGAAGCACTACTGGTAGAAAAAGAGTAACGGCACCGTTCCGGTAAGAGACTCATAAGTACGCCCCGTTTAATCCTTGCTATAGAGCGATGTGATTAAACGGGGCGTCGCTTTTTATATGTTGCCTTTCTTGAAAGAAAATCCTCTCCTGATAAACCTCAGAGACTACATTACCCCCTGAAAATTCTGACAAATAGTGCTCCAGCATGAATATCCTGCGATTCACTTCAAACATCTATACCTATAACGGCAATGATTGTTTGAAGACGTAATATATTGATTTATCGTTCTGTCTGAGCCAGTTACGACGTGGGTTAATAAAAGGATATTTATAGATGGATATTTATGAAAAATTTAAACAGACGAGTGGTTCTGAACGACTTTTTATTGCTAACAAACCTGATACAGCTCCTGTTATTTATTCTGCTTCGGAAGAGGCTATTAGCGAAACAAGACGTATCTTTGGTGACAATGGTCATAATGATATCTCTGATGCATTTCGACACTGTTACTTTGCCGCCATTCTCTCTAGATATTTAGGCTATTACGATGCAATGACCTATTTGAAAGCCCATGAAGATTTTCCCGGAAACCCGCCGAATGAAAAGAGAATGGATATGAGAAATAACTATATCGGAGCGGATATCGGCCAAACACAAAAGCGCAATAATGAACTGTCTGCCTTATGTCTACAGGCCGCATTAGGAGGTAAACTTGCGAATTTTTAAGGTGTTACCCCTCTTATTTGTCTTGGCTGGCTGTGGCGATACGTCGATTAAAGAGTTAGAGCAGTACGGAACAGCGCCTTTCAACGCAGAGCAGTGGCAGCAGCGCCAAAATCGTTTGAGCATGGTATGGGATTTATCGAGAGATAAGCGTATCTGCAACCAAACGACAGACCAAATTATTGCCTTGCTGGGTAAGCCTGATAGCTATTTTATTAGCGAAAAGTTTAAAGCGTGGTCGTTGGGTAGCAATTTAGACTTTGTGATTGATATTCCCTATGGAAAAGACAAGCCAGAATGGTTTTTTCTTGGAGAAACGATAGACACTGTTGCTTCTTTTTATTGTGATTAGGCGAAACAAGAGTATTTGGAGATAGCCTTGCGAGCTTTCAGTATGTTACCTCTCTTGCTCATATTGGCTGGCTGTAAAGCGTTAGAGCAGTATGGGACAGCATCTTTCAACGCAGAGCAATGGCGAGAACAGCAAAAACGCTTAAGCATGGTGTGGGATTTATCGAGAGATAAACGAATCTGTACCCAAACTACAGCCCAGATAATTGCGTTATTGGGTAAGCCTGACGGTTATTTTGTGAGTGAAAAGTATCAAACGTGGTCGTTAGACAATCATTTAAAGTTTGTGATTGATATTCCTTATGGAAAAGACAAACTAGAGGCGTTTTTTCTGGGGAAAACGATCGATACTCTCGCCTCATTTTCTTGTAATTAGCAGTAGGGCCGATATGCCTTGTACATCTATGCAAATAAAAAGGCGTTAATAGTTTCCTATTAACGCCTTTAAAAACAGCAAATTAAGCAATAATGCTTAGTTCATGCCGTATTTTTTCAATTTTTTACGCAGCGTACCGCGGTTAATACCCATCATCAGAGCAGCACGGGTTTGGTTACCACGGGTGTATTGCATCACCATGTCCAACAGGGGTTGCTCAACTTCAGCCAATACTAGCTCATAGAGGTCGCTCACATCTTGACCATTTAATTGAGCAAAATAGTTCTTCAGTGCTTGTTTTACCGAGTCACGCAGAGGCTTCTGGGTTACCTGATCTTGTGAGTTTACGGTTGAAACGGTTAGTACGTCAGAATTCACGCGTTGTTCGAACATAGTTCTGTCAGCTCTTTTTTCTGTTTACGCAAGTTTTTCGAAATATGCCTCCAACACCTCCAGCTGTTCGCTGGCATCTTCAATGGTGTTGAATGTGCGCCGAAACTGGTCATTTGGAGCGTGTTCTTGGAGATACCAAGATACGTGTTTTCGTGCAATGCGAAGACCTTTGCCTAAACCATAAAAGTCATGCAATTCTTCAACATGCCCGAGCAACAAGCGCTGAACTTCGCCTAATGGTAGCGGTGTCAGCACTTCCCCTGTGTCCAGGTAGTGCTGGATTTCCCGAAAGATCCAGGGTCTTCCCTGAGCTGCTCGTCCTATCATCAGGGCATCTGCCCCAGTGTAGTCTAAAACAGCCCTGGCTTTATGCGGGTTAGTAATGTCTCCGTTCGCGATAACGGGAATAGAGACATTCTGCTTCACTGTCCTTATGCTGTCGTATTCCGCTTCGCCATTGAAGAGGCAAGCACGGGTTCGGCCATGAATCGTTAAGGCCTGTATACCACAGCGTTCGGCCAGTTGTGCAATTTCTACACAGTTGCGGTGCTCTGGATCCCAACCGGTTCGGATCTTCAGCGTAACTGGCACATCAACAGCACTAACAACAGCGCTAAGGATCTGTTTTACCAGATCTGGATACTGCAATAACGCAGACCCTGCCAGCTTGCGATTCACCTTCTTGGCTGGACACCCCATATTGATATCAATGAGCTGAGCGCCACCTGCCACGTTAATACGGGCTGCCGCCGCCATATCTTCAGGGTCATTACCGGCAATTTGCACGGCTCTGATTCCTGGCTCATCGAAATGCACCATGCGCAGACGCGACTTATCCGTACGCCATACTTCCGGATTGGAAGAAAGCATTTCAGATACTGCCATTCCAGCACCCATAGCATGACACAACGCTCTAAACGGACGGTCTGTTATACCGGCCATTGGAGCGGCGATCAGGCGATTTGTAAGCTGGAGTTGTCCTATGCGCATTGACAAAAGAATGACCAAACTGTGTCAGCAAGGGCGCGTATATTACGCATTTTTTCCTTAATATGAAAGGACAAACTTTGAGCAATCTGGTGTGGTAGATCAAAGAAATCGTGCTTCAACAGGAAGGGGTTTTATTTAATGTTCAAATAAACAAAGAGTTAAATTCATTTTGGAATAATTATCGGTAAAACGGACTTTTTTTGTTAATCGTAAAAATCAGTAACAGGCGAGTATGGAAAGGAGGAGTTTCAGGCTACTTCGTACTTATTCTGCTTCCAGTGGCCTATCTAAGCCACCGGAGACATTTCTTCGTTATCTTACAAAAAGTAAGATGACGGATTAATCGATGATAACACGGCCGTTTAGCGGCTGTATTGGACGATTATTCGTGTGATGCAGTGCAGCTTTAAGAGCGGCGATCTGCTGTGTAGAAACGGTTACCTGGTCTTTCATAACTAACCAACGCACACCTTCAGAGCAAGGAGGGGTGGTTAGAGAACCGCTAAAGCGATAATAATTTTTATTATTTGGTAGCAGTGCATTGAGATCAATAGCTTTTGCTAAATCGTGAGTTTCATTTTCTTTCTGAGGCAGTACGCTCCAAGCTGAAGCTAGCTCTGCATTCTCTTTCCCTTCTTTAAACATAATGGCTAATACGGTGAGCTCACCTTTATCATTAGCGTGGACTAAATGAACTTCCATCGGGAAGGATTCGCCATTAATGGTGTTTTCGCTAGGGGTGTGGAAATGGAACTGCTGTAAAGCGAACGTCATGCCGTCAAGATTCAGTGTATTGCCTGGCTCTACATTGACTTGGATAGCATGTCCATTGTTTACAATTTTTTGTTTTATATCATTTGGATAGATTACGGAAAGGGCTTCATGCTTAACTTGCATTGCGCCATGAATATCGATTGGTGATTGGTTTTTACCTGTTTGGCAGAGAGAGAAGTCGGTAGAGATTTCGCTCCAATGCTCTGGTGAACCTTCTCCGGCATATCCCCAGTGCTTAGGTAGTTCAGATGCATAAGAGCCAAAAGACCCTAACATTAGTATGGTCGCTAATAATGTTTTTTTCATACAATATCCTTATGTAACTAAATGAAAACGGAGATAAAAATCTACCGTATACGATACCCAACCGGTATCGCGGATTGCGAGATTACCCTGAATGAATGTTAATTTGAGTTTGAATTTGAAAGGGGATATGTCCACCGCTAGAGAAGGCGGTGGATAAATAAGCGTTTTTGCTAAATCGTTTCACGTAACCCAGTAATTCTGCACCACTCTTCTCGTTCAGCGATTGGGTCAATAGTGAACTTGTCGCGATAGGCTTCGGCGACACTTTCTGCCTGAGTAGCCAGTACGCCAGAGAGGCCGAGATGCCCGCCGGATTTCGGTAGTGCACCGATTAATGGTGCCAGCTCACGCAGTGGCCCAGCCAAGATATTGGCAACGACGACATCTGCACTCAAATTCTCTGGCTGCTGATGGGGAAGATAAAGCTCTAAGCGCTCAGACACGCCGTTGCGTTGTGCGTTATCGCGGCTGGCCTGAATAGCCTGCGGGTCAATATCAATACCGATAGCGCGTGCTGCACCCAATTTCAGCGCTGCAATGGCTAAAATGCCCGAGCCACAGCCAAAATCGATCACTGTTTTGCCTTCGAGATCTAAACCATCGAGCCACTGAAGACAGAGCGCCGTAGTTGGGTGTGTCCCTGTTCCGAAAGCAAGGCCCGGGTCTAGCATTACATTAACCGCGTTTGGGTCTGGTACATCACGCCAGCTTGGGCAGATCCACAGGCGGTTGCCAAAACGCATGGGATGAAAATTATCCATCCACTCTCTTTCCCAATCTTTATCTTCTATTTGCTCGATCTTGTGGCGAAAGCCCTGACCTAACAGCGGGTTGCCTTCTAATATTGCAACAACCTCTCCCATATCGGCTTCAGCATCAAACAGGCCAATGGCATCGGTATCGCCCCAAAGGCGGGTTTCTCCCGGTAGAGGTTCGAAAACCGGTGTGTCATTGGTATCTTGGAAGGTGACCGAAACCGCACCGCACTCGATAAGCGCATCACCTATGTTTTCCGCCTGTGAACCGGAGGTATTTATTTTAATTTGAATCCAAGGCATAGCGGGTTCTCTTCGTTAAATTAGTGGTTAGGTTGTGTGGTTTCAGGGGGTTGGGCAGCGTGTCGCTCCCCAAATTTATTACCGATGTAAAAGCATACCAGACCCAGAATCAGAGTGGGCACAATCGGATAAAATCCCCATAGGTTTAGATCAAAACTTGCGAGCAGGGTATAGCAGACCGCTCCGGCGATCATCGAGGCCAATGCCCCGTGCGCGTTAGCTTTTTCCCAATATAGCCCCAGAACTAAAGGCCAGAGGAAAACGGCCTCTAGCCCACCGAACGCTAATAGGTTAAGCCAAATGATCATATCCGGCGGGCGCCATGCCGTCAGCAGCAGTAGCAGTCCTAGAATAAGAGTGATCAGACTGGATATGCGCGAAAGACGTTTTTCATTAGCTATCTGGGTAGGGTAAAGGCTCAGATAGAGATCTTTCACGATGGTGGCCGAAGATTGTAAAAGCTGTGCGTTAATCGTGGACATGATGGCTGCCATTGGCGCAGCAAGGAAGATCCCCGCAGCAAAGGGTGGCAGAACTTTAATCATCAGTGTTGGAATCACCTGATCGGGGACGGTCAGATCGGGCAAAATCGCACGGCCTAACGCGCCAGCTAAGTGCATCCCAATCATCAGGATAAACACAACGACAGTGCCAATGATGATGCCACGGTGAACGGCTTTACTATCTTTATAGGCGATACAACGTACCGCTGTATGTGGTAGGCCGATAACCCCAAAACAGACCAAGATCCAGAATGAGGCCATAAAGGGGAGCGACAGTTTATCGTCAACCCCTTGTGGTGTGACAAGGGCAGGGTCTATCTGGTTGAGTTTCTCAATGGCAGGTTGCAGGCCACCGGCAGCATGAATGACGGCAACTAGCAATAAAACGGTGCCTAGCAGCATGACTAATCCCTGCATGGCATCATTGAGTACGCTGGCTCTAAAACCACCAAATGACGTATAGAGTGCGATGGTGAGGCCAAAAATTAATAACCCAACGTCGTAGGGGATGCCTGCTGCGGTTTCTAGAAGGCGTGCGCCACCGACAAATTGGACGGTCATCGCACCGACGAAAGCGACTAATAGGCTGAGACTTGCCAGCCAAACCAGCAGTTTGCTTTTATAGCGAGCCAGCAGCACATCGTTCAACGTAACAGCGTTATAGCGCCGCGCTAAAATCGCAAATTTTTTCCCTAAAATACTGAGCGATAGCCAGATGGCGGGCAGTTGGATCATGGCTAACAATACCCAGCCTAAGCCATATTTATAGGCAGCACCGGGGCCGCCTATAAAAGAGCTGGCGCTGATATAGGTGGCGGTTAACGTCATGGCGAGGACAAAGCCGCCCATAGAGCGATCGCCAAGGAAATATTCGGTTAGGAAATTACCTTTTGTCCGGCGCATATAAGCATAAAACGACAGGCCGAAAACCAGCAGTAGATAGGCAACAAGCGGCAGAATGACATCACTTTGCATTATCATCCTCCAAAGGAATATCGCGGAAGATGAAACGCACCATCAACCAACACAGCAGGATAAAGATTAATGGCACTAGCAGACAGGCCATTTCAAACCAGTGTGGTAAGCCGGTTATGCCCAATTCACTATTTGGTAGATAAGCGGCTGCAACCCAGCAGATTAGGTAGAGTATTGTCAGGCCGAAGGCCCAGCGAGCTTCTCGGTGAGCCTGAGTAAATCGAGCGTCCATGGTGTCCTCTTTGAGTTTTGCGAGCCAAAAGACAACGCCAATGTTTCAGTGATTGGCAAAGGGGGGGATTTTACGATAACGAGCGCATTTGCCTAGTGCTATCTTGTGTTTTTTGGCAATATCGTGAAAGGCAATACTGAGTTATCCATATTACTTTTAATGATGATGATAGATTTAAGAGGAAAGGTATGTACTTTTTTAGTATTAAAAAACTGAGAGAGATTTGATCGCTAGGAATGTAGGAGAAAATTCTCAGCTTGGATACGTACTAGGTTTCTGTTTTTGGTGGTGACTCCAATTAGTAGAACATGTATTTTTCAATAAATGCCCCGATGACCTTTTCGTGCACCTCAACCGAGCGTGAGAAGCAGATTGTTTTTCGAGCCAGCCGTTTAATTCGGGTTCTTAGCGTCAGGTTGTTACGCTCAATACGTTAA
>DF158884.1:187637-188690 GCA_000307305.1 Enterobacteriaceae bacterium B14 | reverse complement strand
GTATACCGGATTCAACCAATTAGAGGCATTACCGATTTTCTCATTAATCCATTCGAGAACTTCGCTAGCGGGAATGATTTGTGTATATGGTCTCAGGTCATCAACAAAAGAAAGTGGCGGGTATGGTCTTCTTGATTCAGCCATTTAGAACTTTCCTCTAGTAGTTTAAATATAACCGTGCAGTACCGCGATACCTACCATAGCTAAAACCTATACGTTATTCTGAAATACTCACTCGAATAGTGTTCATGTCAGAACATTGTAAAATGCAGATAACAAAAAACCCTGACGATTAGGTCAGGGCAGTAATTTCGTAATGCTTATTTAAAATGCACTTAGCTTAGTATGTGCTTTTCCTCATCTTAGCTCTAATTAAGGCACTTCAGTCAAGAACAGTAACGCTCCTGAAGTTTCTGTCGGATTTAGAGTCAAACCAAAAAGTTGAGCTGCTGATGCTTTAGCTGCAGCATAATACTCCTCTCTTGATGCTGTTTCTGGTACATCAACTGGGATAGGGAAATTTCGCACAATGACCGTAGTACTAGTGTTGTCAGAAAAATTTGCACCGTATCTTAAATGTGCAAAGACCGTGTTCCTGCTGATGGCAACAAATCGATAATGGCAAGGAGTAGTAGTTGGAATAGTCATAAATATGTCCTTTTTTTATTATTAAACCCAGACCACTGTCTGGATAAACAGTATATAAAAAGTGATACATGACACCTACTTTCTGGACTCTTTTTCATAGACCTATTAATAGTTAAAACAAACGATACCAGAGTATCTTTGTATATAAATATCTCGTGGAAAAATTGACATTTCATAAATATAAAAAAGCCAACAATAATCAATGCCAAGGGTAGGCGGACGGGGATTATCAGCGGCTTTGCTTGCGCATTAGAAACAGTACTCAGTGAATGCGGTTTTTAATAGGCAATAAAAAAACCGCTCAATGGCGGCCTATTTATATTTCATGTGAATCAAGCTTTATCCATCAGAGAATTAATGCCGTATCTATGAGCTAACCAACAAGTTATAAAATTTACGTTAGTG
>DF158884.1:81539-187277 GCA_000307305.1 Enterobacteriaceae bacterium B14 | reverse complement strand
ATAAAAACAAAGATCTAACTTTCATGTGAAATCTTTTCACAAAAAGGCCAGCATTAAGCTGGCCTTTTTTTAATATTTAAATTAACGCTCTTGAAGCCCTAATTTTTTCTCCAGATAGTGAATATTTGCTCCACCATTTTGGAAGTTTTCATCGCTCATGATCTTCAGTTGCAGTTCGACGTTGGTTTTGATGCCGTCGATAATCAACTCAGCCAGTGCGTTCTTCATACGAGAGATAGCGACATCGCGGTTTTCACCGTAGGTGATGAGCTTACCAATCATTGAGTCATAATACGGAGGCACTGTGTAGCCTGCGTAGATATGAGACTCCCAACGCACGCCAAAACCGCCCGGTGCATGGAAACGGGTAATCTTGCCTGGGCTTGGCATGAAGGTTTCAGAGTCTTCTGCGTTGATACGACACTCAATCGCATGACCGCGAACCTGAACTTCATCCTGCTTGATAGAAAGAGGTTGGCCTGCGGCGATGCGCAGTTGCTCTTTGATCAAGTCTACGCCAGTGATCATCTCGGTAACCGGATGCTCAACCTGAATACGGGTGTTCATTTCAATGAAGTAGAACTCGCCGTTTTCGTACAGGAACTCGAAAGTACCCGCGCCGCGATAGCCGATCTCTACACAGGCCTTAGAGCAGCGCTCGCCGATATAACGGCGCATTTCGCTGGTAATGCCTGGTGCTGGTGCCTCTTCAACCACTTTCTGGTGGCGGCGCTGCATAGAACAGTCGCGCTCAGCCAGATAGATAGCGTTGCCTTGGCCATCTGCGAGGATCTGAATCTCGATATGGCGTGGATTTTCAAGGAATTTCTCCATGTACACCATGTCGTTATTAAACGCAGCTTTTGCTTCTGCGCGCGTCATGATGATGGATTCTTCCAAGTCTTTATCACTGCGGACTACGCGCATACCGCGACCGCCGCCGCCGCCAGAAGCCTTGATGATCACTGGGTAGCCGATACGTTTAGCGAAGGCTTTATTCTTCGCCATATCGCCGTCCAGCGGGCCATCAGAACCTGGAACGCAAGGAACGCCCGCTTTTTTCATGGCGTGAATAGCGGAAACTTTGTCACCCATAATACGGATGGTTTCTGCTTTAGGGCCAACGAAGATAAAGCCAGAACGCTCAACTTGTTCAGCAAAATCTGCGTTTTCAGATAGGAAGCCATAGCCTGGATGGATCGCAACCGCACCAGTAATTTCGGCGGCTGAGATCAACGCAGGGATATTCAGATAGCTTAACGTAGACTGAGCAGGGCCAATACAGATGGTTTCATCTGCCAGTAATACGTGTTTTAAATCGCGATCTGCGGTGGAGTGTACGGCAACGGTTTTGATACCCAGCTCTTTACAGGCACGCAAGATACGCAGTGCAATCTCACCACGGTTCGCAATAACGATTTTATCCAACATGGTTCGCCTCGTTATTCGATGATGACCAATGGCTCGTCAAATTCTACTGGTTGACCATTTTCAATCAAAATAGCTTTCACTACGCCTGATTTATCAGCCTCGATCTGGTTCATCATTTTCATCGCTTCAACGATGCAAAGTGTGTCACCGACAGAAACGGTCTGGCCCACTTCGATGAATGCCTTAGCATCAGGGCTTGGCGTGCGGTAGAACGTACCCACCATTGGCGAGCGAACTGCGTGGCCACTAATTTGTGCAGGGGCTTCGGCAACAGCGCTTGGTGCTGTCGCCACGGCAGCGGCAACAGGTGCTGCAGGGGCTTGAGCAACAGCATAAGGCTGCATCATTGGGTAGTTTGCTGCAGCCGGAGCACGGCTGATACGTACTGATTCTTCGCCTTCAGAGATTTCCAGCTCAGAGATGCCAGATTCTTCGACGAGTTCGATCAGTTTTTTGATTTTACGAATATCCATTAGTGTGATTCCGTAGTTCTGTTTTAGAAATTAATGGGATTGAGCTAAGCGGCGTACCGCAGCCTGTAAAGCGAATTCGTAGCCGTCTGCACCTAAGCCGCAGATGACCCCAACCGCAATGTCTGAGAGATATGAGTGATGACGAAATGCTTCCCTTGCGTGCACGTTTGATAGGTGGATCTCGATAAATGGGATCTGTACAGCTAACAATGCATCGCGCAGGGCAACACTGGTATGTGTAAATGCCGCTGGATTGATGAGAATGAAATCAACATTACCACGTGCTTGGTGGATTCTATCAATCAGAAGGTGTTCTGCATTTGACTGTAAATGACTTAGCGAAACCCCCAGCGTTTGTGCTTGAGATTCAAGCTTGCTGACGATATCGGACAGCGTATCATGGCCGTATTTTTCAGGCTCGCGCGTCCCTAGCAGGTTTAGATTAGGTCCATTTAAAAGCAAAATGTGAAATTTATCCGCCATTATGCTGACATCTCCGGCAATCGTTCAAACTTTGTAGAAAATAACCCGATGTAACCTGTTTGTCACCCTCGGAGTGATTTCTTATTGCTATTTTACGAGTAAAACAGCCGACCATTATAACTATATCGCGACAGTTAGCAGCTAAATACTGGTCTTATCTGCGAAGATTGTTTGAGAGATCGGTCAAGTTTTTAGCAAATAGGGGAAGTTCTACTGATATTTTGGATGCAGATAGCACGTTAGAGTTAGGGAATTTCGATTCGAGCACTATCATAGAGTTAAGGGTTAGCCGTGTCACGAACAAACCATTTACGAAACTTTTTCTGTCTAAGCAGCAGCAAAACAATCGCCAAAAAGGCATAAATGAGCGGCTGTGGAGAGAGCGTTTTTACCGACCATATGTAGTGAATTGGCGCTAATATCACGATTAAGTACACCATATTATGTAATTTTTGCCAGTTTGCCCCCATTCTGCTTTGCGCCCGACGGGTTGAAGTGAGAGCCAATGCCAAAAGCAGCACCCACGAGGCGATCCCCAACATGAGGTAAGGGCGAGAAATAAGCTCTTTACCTAACAGACTAAAATCCAAGCCTAGCTCTAGTGCTGTATAACAGGCTAAATGTAACGTAGCCCAAGCAAAGCACCATAGGCCAAGTAAGCGACGGCAGCGGACTAAAATAGGTGAGTGGCTATATAAGGCCAGCGGTGAAACGAGCAGTGTTGCAAGCAGCAGTTTTAATGCCATGCGGCCTGTAAAGTGCTGAATATCTTTTGCCGGATCGGCGCTGAATTGCCCTTGTGACACAGAAAAAACTAGCCAGATAAAAGGAAGAAAACAGAGGAGATGAAGTGTGACTTTAAGCCATTTCAACTGATTAGGTGAAAGCCTCACTTAAAAGTTCTCCCGTAAATCTAGCCCGCTATAGAGAGACGCGACTTGGTCAGCATAGCCGTTAAACATCAAAGTTGGCTGGCGTTTAATATCCAGAATACCGCCAGAGCCAATAATGCGCTCTGATGCTTGAGACCAGCGAGGATGGTCTACCTGAGGGTTAACATTAGCGTAAAAGCCGTATTCATCTGGTGCAGAGAGATTCCACGTTGTGGGTGGTTTTTTCTCGACTAATTTGATGTTAACGATGGATTTTATCCCCTTAAAACCGTACTTCCATGGAACGGTGAGACGAATAGGTGCGCCGTTTTGTGGTGGCAGCGTCTTACCATAGACACCCACCGTTAACAGAGTAAGAGGGTGCATCGCTTCATCCATACGTAGCCCTTCGACATAGGGATAATCCAAGCCCCCACCGATAAAACGGTTTGATTGCCCCGGCATCTGTTCTGGATCAAACAGTGTTTTAAACGCCACATAACGGGCGTTACTGGTCGGTTCTGCGAGCTTGATTAGATGGGATAGCTGGAATCCAATCCAAGGGACAACCATTGACCACGCCTCTACACAGCGCATCCGATAAATACGCTCTTCTAGTGGAAAGCGTTTTATCAGGTCATCCATATCTAAGGTTATCGGTTTTGCCACTTCGCCATCAATACGGATCTGCCAAGGTGATGTTTTCAGCCCACCGGCATTTTTGGCGGGGTCCGCTTTATCTAACCCGAATTCGTAGAAGTTGTTATAGCCAGTGACCTTATCCTCTGGTGTCAGTATCAAATCAGGATGATATGCGGCGGGTTGACTGAACGTGAGCGGTTTGCCTTGAGGCACTTTAGGCTGTTCATCGGATTTGAACCAAGAAAGAAGGTCAGCATGGGCTGAGGGGGAAAGTGTAAGAGCAGCAGCGCTAATACCCAGCGTTTTCAGTAGAGTGCGGCGCTCATGGAAAAGCGCTTCTGGTGTGATATCCGCTTCTCTTAAGCGCTGATATTTGCTCATAATGTTAGCCTCTTAATAATATCTCCTGATTCTAGTCGGTTACTGATGATATGTGTGAGCTTGTCTTAAAGAATCGCACTTATTGAGAAGGGAAGGTGAAGTTGAGGTTTTTTAGTCAAAAATATTGAATCAGAATGTCAAATCTATCTGGTTTTCAGTTGCGAGGAGTAGCGCTACTATTATCCACATCGAGAGGCAGCCGCCTTTCCTTCTAATAGTAACTCCAAAGGACTACATAATGAAAAGCATCAAAATTTTTGCAGTAGCTTTAACTTTAGCCGCAACCTCTTTCGGTAGCTTTGCAGCAGACCAAGTGAATACTCAACCTTCTAACAGCAATGTAGCGGGGGTTGTTAGTGCACAAGGCGCTTATGACCTGAGTTCTTTAGAAGCTCAGTTAGCCGCTAAAGCTGATGCAGCTGGCGCTAAAGCATTCCGTATCGTTTCAACAACCGGTCAAAACCAAATGCACGGTGTTGCTGAAATCTATAACTAATTATTAGCTATTTATTGTCTATAAATAGATAAGCAGTTAGATAGAAAGTAAACGCCCCTGCCACTTGGCTTATCAAGTGACAGGGGCGTTTTTTGTTTGTTCTATTTGATTTTGACCAGCGTTCTACCCGTTACTCGGTTTTCCATCAGCTCAGTAGCAACGTGAGCCGCGTGATCGAGAGGGATCTCTGTTACTGCTTGTTGATAGAAGTGGTCAGGTAACAGTTTGGTAAGGCGCTGCCATGCCATTTGGCGGCGATCGAGTGGTGTAGAAACGGAATCGATACCCTGCAATCGAACATTGCGTAAAATAAAAGGCATTACGCTAGTGGGTAAATCGAACCCACCTGCTAATCCACAGGCTGCCACAGTACTCCCGTAATTCATCTGAGAAAGTACTTTGGCGAGAAGTGAGCTGCCAACGGTATCGACTGCTCCGGCCCAGCGCTGTTTTTCAAGTGGGCGTGAGGCATCATTGAACGCTTCACGACTGATCACTGAGTTAGCGCCTAGTGAGAGCAGATAATCATGGTTACTCGCTCGGCCCGTGACGGCTACGACTTGGTATCCCAATGTACTTAACAGCGAGACTGCGGTGCTCCCAACGCCGCCGCTGGCACCAGTCACCAGAATTTCCCCGCTTTCAGGGGTAATACCACCTTCTTCTAATGCCATGACACAGAGCATTGCTGTAAAACCCGCCGTGCCAATAATCATAGATTGGCGTGAGCTCAAGCCCTGAGGAAGGGGAACGAGCCAATTTGCATTGACTCGGGCTTGCTCTGCTAATCCACCCCAGTGGGTTTCACCGACTCCCCAGCCTGTTAGGATTACAGATTGACCAGCGATAAAACGCGCATCCTGGCTTTCTCGTACTGTTCCTGCAAAATCAATACCGGGCACCATAGGAAATTGTCGAATAATCTTCCCTTTTCCTGTGATGGCTAACGCATCTTTATAGTTAATACCTGACCATTCAACGTCTATTGTGACGTTACCCTCAGGCAAGTTATCGGGAGAAACCTGTTTAACGGCCGAAACTGTTGAGCCATCCTTCTGTTCTAGTAAAAGCGCAAGCATAGAATTTCCTCTTTATGGGTCTAATATCATTTCTCCTAACGATCTTAGCGATGTGCTGGTCAGATATCATTGACTGATACGACTAAGCGCGAATCAATGAATAGCTTACTAATTATAAAGTTAGATTTTATTCATGGTAATATAACAATTTGATTATATTTTTATGCGTAATATGCATATATTTAGCATGTAATTCTATTTTATCGCCACTAAAAATATTAACTAAGTGTTTGTTATTTATGGTGATAATTTGTATTTTGAGTTGTTTTTTAGCGTAAAATAGAACTTTGATGTATAAAATATGTGCAAGAGCTCTTGGTAGAAAGCATAATGTAATGCTTTCTTTATTCATTAGCGTAGATCACTACTTTATACCGAAAGACAAAATTATCCTCTCTATCATTGTGGCAAGCCGGACACAGGGATGCGATTTACAACAAAATTAACAGCAGTCATCACATTACTTGTCGCTTTAGCGATGTTCCTAATGCTTGTTGGTGTCTCCTTCAGCTTTTATCAGGTGGTTTTTGATAATACCAAGGTTCGGTGGAACGCTATAGCAACAACAATCGACCAAACATTGGTGACAGAACCCATTGATGATTTAAATAAGTGGGTTCCGATTGTTATGCGGGCATCGGGCGCGCTGTCGATGGAAATCAAATCGTCTACTGGTGTCCTGTTTAGCTCTAAACGCCCTACACAGTACAACCCCCCTGAGAGTGTAAATATGGTGAATACTACAGATATTCCCCTATTACAAAATCCAGGGCTTATTTTACGTGTCACCTATGTAGATCCTACGTCAAGCTACACCCGTTCATTGAGTTCCACCATTGCCGTTTCTGTCTCTATTCTCTTAATGATAGCCATACTATTGCTCAGCTTACGCTGGTTGCGGGAGCAGACGAAGGGCGTTGAGTTATTGGAGCGACGGGCAAGGCGTGTACTGCTTGGTGAGCGGGAAAGTATTGGCTCTGGCGATATGAGCGAATGGCCATATGCCGCCAGCAGTGCAATAGACAAGCTGTTAGTTGAATTATTAGAAGCGAGAGAAGAGCGAGGTCGGGTAGATACATTGATCAGAGCCTTTGCTGCTCTGGATGCACAAACTGGCCTGAATAATCGACTGTTCTTTGATAACCAATTAACAACCCAGCTAGAAGAGCCCGGTTCCCATGGCATTGTGATGATGGTCCGGTTCCCTGATTTTGATTTGATGCGCGATACGTATGGGAAAAGCATCGTCGAGGAGTTGCAATACTCGTTGGTGAATATGCTATCTACTTTTGTTCTGCGTTATCCTTCCGCATTGTTAGCCCGTTACTTTAACAGTGATTTTACGGTTCTTTTGCCTCATAGCTCCCTGAAAGAGGCAGATGGCATAGCCTCTCAATTAGTGAACTCTATCGACTCCTCTATGCCAACAACCTTTGGCATAGATAAAGAATCATTTATGCATATTGGTATTACGGCTTTTCGCAGTGGTCAAACTGCAGAGCAAATTATTGATTGTGCAGAACAAGCTGCTCGTAATGCGGCTCTGCAGGGGAGTAATAGTTGGTCTATTTACGACGATAAAGTGCCGGAGATGCGTAGAGGTAGTGTTCGCTGGCGTACTTTATTAGAACAAATGTTGTCTCACGGTGGGCCTGAGTTATACCAAAAGCCCGCTATTATGGTGAATGGCGTGGTGCACCACCGTGAGATCATGACCCGTATTTTTGACAATGGGCAAGTACTCCTACCAACGGAGTTTATGCCCCTTGTTCAGCAGCTAGGTTTATCCGAGAGATTTGATCGTCAGGTGATTACTAAGGTCTTACCGTTACTGGCTCGCTGGCCTGAAGAGGTCTTGGCGGTTAGCATAAATATTGACTCTCTTTTACAACATTCCTTCCAAATTTGGCTGCGCGATATCCTCATGCAGTTAGAAAAAGCACAAAGACAACGAATTCTATTTGAACTTGCAGAGGCAGATGTGTGTCAACACATTGACCGAATACGGCCTATTGTAAAATTAATTCAGGCGCTAGGGTGTCGAGTCGCCGTTTCTCAAGCGGGTTTAACCGTGGTAAGTACCTCTTACCTTAAACTATTGCATATTGAAATCGTGAAATTGCACCCGGGGCTAGTTCGTAATATTGATCGGCGAATAGAAAATCAGCTCTTCTTACGCAGCCTAGCTGGAGCCTGTGAAGGTTCTCGCGTAAAAATTTTTGCAGCGAGTGTCCTTTCTCGTGATGAATGGCAATGTTTGCGTAATAATGGCATCGGCGGCGGGCAAGGGGATTTCTTTGCTCCCGCTGAGCCAGTTATGGCGAGTAAGAAAAAATATTCGCGTCATTATCGTGTTTAGTCTGAAATAGCGGCAAAAATTCACGTAGAATAGTGCCGGAGTTTTTCCCCATCGGTTCATAGCCTTTTCGGTTATCTATAAATGGTTGATTTTTAAAGTGTTGTTGGTGTGCCAGGTGTGTTTTCACCCAAACTATCTTTTCCCTCTTGATAGAGAATTGTAGTCAGTGGTTTGAACATTGCCTTTTTGTGATTACCGACAGTACATACTTTCACCGTAGCAGATCGCATTTGCGCCTTGTTGCTGCTACGTGTGGTTGGTAAAGTAGGCGGATTTTATTTTCGCCCCCAGCTTGCAGGATTATCCTTTAGTATGTTTAAGAAATTCCGTGGCATGTTTTCCAATGACTTGTCCATTGACTTGGGTACCGCCAATACCTTGATTTATGTGAAGGGACAGGGAATCGTTTTGAATGAGCCATCTGTTGTGGCTATTCGACAAGATAGAGCTGGCTCGCCAAAGAGTGTCGCTGCTGTTGGCCATGAGGCTAAACAGATGCTAGGTCGTACACCTGGCAACATCGCTGCTATTCGCCCGATGAAAGACGGTGTTATTGCTGACTTTTTCGTAACAGAAAAAATGCTGCAACACTTCATCAAACAAGTTCACAGCAACAGTTTCATGCGCCCAAGCCCGCGCGTGCTGGTGTGTGTGCCTGTAGGGGCTACACAGGTTGAGCGTCGTGCTATTCGTGAATCTGCTCAAGGAGCAGGTGCTCGCGAAGTCTTTCTGATTGAAGAGCCGATGGCTGCTGCGATTGGTGCTGGTTTGCCAGTATCCGAAGCAACAGGTTCAATGGTTGTTGATATTGGTGGCGGTACAACTGAGGTTGCCGTTATCTCTTTGAATGGCGTTGTTTACTCCTCTTCTGTGCGCATTGGTGGTGACCGTTTCGACGAAGCTATCATTAACTATGTACGCCGTAATTATGGCTCCCTGATTGGGGAAGCGACGGCAGAGCGTATTAAACACGAAATCGGTTCTGCTTATCCTGGTGACGAAGTCCGCGAGATAGAAGTTCGTGGCCGTAACTTGGCTGAAGGTGTACCGCGCGGCTTTACATTGAACTCCAACGAAATTCTGGAAGCGCTTCAAGAGCCTCTAACAGGTATCGTGAGTGCGGTGATGGTAGCGTTAGAACAGTGCCCACCAGAGCTAGCATCTGATATATCTGAGCGTGGTATGGTTCTGACTGGTGGTGGCGCGCTTCTGCGTAACCTGGATCGCCTGCTGATGGAAGAAACAGGTATTCCTGTTGTTGTCGCTGAAGACCCATTAACCTGCGTTGCTCGCGGTGGTGGTAAAGCGTTGGAAATGATCGACATGCATGGCGGCGATTTGTTCAGCGAAGAATAAAAGCCCTGAAGGGGGATTTCCCCCTTCCGTTGTCGAGGATCACGCTATCTTATGAAGCCGATTTTTAGCAGGGGGCCCTCCCTGCAATTACGACTTTTTCTAGCCGTAGCTGCTGCTGTTAGTTTGATTGTTGCAGACAGCAAGCTAGGTGCTTTTTCACAGGTTCGTACCTATATGGATACGGCGGTTAGCCCTTTTTTCCATCTAGCTAACGGGCCGAAAACCGTTTTGGACAGTGTTTCAGAGTCATTTGCGACACGCGAGCAACTCAGGTTAGAAAACCGAGCATTGCGCCAAGAACTCTTTCTAAAAAACAGCGATATTTTATTACTGGGGCAGTTTAAACAGGAGAATGCGCGTTTGCGTGAGCTGCTGGGTTCCCCGTTGCGCCAAGACGAACATAAAATGGTTGCTCAGGTTCTTTCTACTGGAACCGACCCTTACAGTGATCAAATTGTCATTGATAAAGGAAGCGACGATAAAGTTTACGTCGGTCAACCTGTGATCAGTGATAAAGGTGTTGTTGGGCAAGTTGTCGCACAAGGCAAGAAAACCAGCCGCGTGCTGCTCATCTGTAACCCTTCTCACGCACTGCCAATTCAAGTATTACGTAACGATATCCGTGTGATAGCTGCGGGTAACGGCTGCAGTGATGATCTTCAGTTGGAAAACTTACCGAATAATTCTGATATTCGCGTTGGCGATGTGCTGGTGACGTCTGGCTTAGGGGGGCGTTTCCCTGAGGGTTATCCCGTTGCTGTTGTCTCATCGGTACGCGTTGATAATCAGCGCGCCTATACTGTGATTAAGGCTCGACCTACTGCTGGCTTGCAGCGTTTACGTTACTTGCTTCTTTTATGGCAGGCAGACCGTAATGGTGATCATCCACTTCCTCCAGAAGAGGTTCATCGCGTTGCTAATGAGCGTTTGGCTCAAATGTTGCCGCAGGTGTTACCACCGACGCCGCCAAATGGTCCTCTTGAGGGGACACCATCCGCGTCAACGAATGGTTTGCCAAGCTCGGCTGTCACACCAAACGGTACGGCGCTGGATACAGCATCACCAAATAGCACGAATACTACAGCACCAAACAATGGCTTTGTACCGAGTTCGGGGCAGGGATCTTCTCAGGCCCTCTCTCAGCGAGGCCAAGTAGTGACAACGCCAGACAATGGTAATGTAGGGAATAATACGGTCATTCGTGGCACAGCCCCTGTTTCAAATAGCGCCCCAGTTCAACAGCAGCAAAACGCTCCTGTTCCGGCGAATAGCGCGGTGCCTACAACGGCACCTCAAGGAGCTCCACGATGAATGGTTACCGTAGTCAAGGGCGTTGGATTGTGTGGTTATCGTTTTTAGCCGCAATGATTTTGCAAATTATGCCTTGGCCAGATCAGCTCTTTATGTTTCGTCCTTCGTGGTTGGCGTTAATCTTGATCTATTGGGTTATGGCTTTGCCCCATCGCGTCAGCGTTGGTACGGGTTTCTTGCTTGGCCTTATTTGGGATCTGGTGCTAGGTTCTACCCTAGGGGTGAGAGGGTTGGCGCTGTCTCTGTTAGTTTATTTGGTGGCTTTTAAATTCCAGCTACTCCGCAATATGGCATTGTGGCAACAGGCTCTTATGGTGATGTTGCTGACACTGGCGATGGACCTTGTGGTTTTCTGGGCCGATTTTTTAGTCACTGATGTCTCTTTCCATCCTGAAGTATTCTGGAGTAGTGTAGTCAATGGCATACTCTGGCCATGGCTGTTCCTGCTGATGCGTAAGATTCGCCGTCAGTTCTCCGTACAGTGAGGAAATTTTGTCCCCTATTTATCTTGCTTCAGCTTCTCCCCGCCGGCGTGAGTTACTCACGTTGTTACCGTTGGCTTTTGAATGTTTAACGGTTGATGTTGCAGAGCAGTTGCAGCAAGATGAAAAAGCCTCTGACTATGTGACCCGTCTTGCTCAAGATAAAGCTAAGGCTGGGGTTACGGTTGCAGCACAGAATTATCCTGTGCTTGGTTCAGACACGGTTGTTGTTCTGGATGGCAGGGTGCTAGAAAAGCCTCGGGATGAAAAACATGCCGCAGAGATGCTGAGTATGCTTTCTGGTCGGCAACATCAGGTCATGACAGGGATTGCATTTGCCGATCGTGAACACTGTTTAAGCCACAGAGTGGTGACGGATGTTTTATTCCGTGAGCTAACGCCAGAAGATATTCTTACCTATATTGCCAGCGGTGAACCGATGGACAAAGCAGGGGCATATGGCATTCAGGGGCTCGGTGGCAGTTTTGTCCGATCGATTCAGGGGAGCTATCACGCTGTAGTGGGGTTACCTTTGGTCGAGACAAAAGAGCTTCTTGATGCATTTATCGCCTTACGAGAGGTTAAGGGGGGGGCATGACAGCTGAATTACTGGTCAATATAACGCCATCGGAAACGAGGGTTGCCTATATTGACGGTGGAATATTGCAAGAAATTCATATTGAGCGTGAAGCGAAAAGAGGCATTGTAGGCAATATTTACAAGGGTCGCGTTAGCCGGGTGCTACCGGGAATGCAGGCGGCTTTTGTAGATATTGGCTTGGATAAAGCGGCCTTTTTGCACGCTTCCGATATCATGCCCCACACCGAGTGTGTCGCGGGGGATGAGCAGAAAAACTTCCATGTTCGTGATATCGCAGAGCTGGTCCGCCAAGGTCAGGATTTGATGGTGCAGGTAGTTAAAGACCCTCTAGGAACAAAAGGGGCTCGTTTAACCACTGATATTACATTGCCATCGCGTTACTTGGTCTTTATGCCCGGAGCAGGGCACGTTGGCGTATCTCAACGTATTGAGAGTGAAGAAGAGCGCGAGCGTCTAAAAAACATCGTTGCCGAATACTGTGACGATAATGGCGGGTTTATTATCCGCACTGCGGCAGAAGGGATTGGCGAAGATGAACTTTCTCAGGATGCGGCCTTCCTAAGACGTTTGTGGAGTAAGGTAAGCGAGCGTAAGAAACGCAATGGCACACGCTTTATGCTCTACGGTGAGTTGGCTTTAGCACAGCGTATTTTACGTGATTTTGCCGGATCTGCGCTGGATCGTATCCGTGTTGACTCACGTTTGACTTACGACCTCCTGCTGGAATTCACCAGCGAATATATTCCTGAGATGACCAAAAAGCTGGAGCATTACAGCGGTAGCCAGCCGATATTTGACTTGTTTGACGTTGAGAATGAGATCCAAAGAGCGCTGGATCGTAAAGTAGAATTAAAATCTGGCGGCTATCTGATCATCGATCAGACAGAGGCGATGACAACTATTGATATCAATACGGGGGCGTTTGTCGGCCACCGTAATCTTGATGAAACGATTTTTAATACGAATATTGAAGCAACTCAGGCGATTGCTCGTCAGCTCCGTTTACGCAATTTGGGCGGCATTATCATCATCGACTTCATTGATATGAGCAGTGAAGATCATCGCCGTCGAGTATTAAACTCACTGGAGTTGGCTCTCGCTAAAGACAGGGTGAAAACGGGCATTAGTGGTTTCTCTCAGCTTGGTCTTGTGGAGATGACCCGCAAGCGCACACGCGAAAGCATCGAACATGTGCTGTGCGGTATTTGCCCAACCTGTAAAGGGCGGGGAGCACTTAAAACGGTTGAAACGGTTTGCTATGAGGTCATGCGTGAGATTGTGAGAGTGCACCATGCTTATGACTCGGACCGTTTTCTTGTTTATGCCTCGCCTGCCGTTGGCGAAGCACTGAAAAGCGATGAGTCTCACTCTCTGGCAGAAGTAGAGATCTTCGTAGGCAAGCAGGTAAAAGTACATATCGAGCCGCTCTATAATCAAGAGCAGTTTGACGTCGTTATGATGTAGCTGAAGTGAGCGACGAAGCCAACGTGCCTGCAACGTGAAGTATGGCAGGCATCACAGGGAGTATAAGTTGGTGACGTTTTTGCGTTGGTGCTTTGGGTCTATCCCATAGGCAACTTGGTGTGAAAGGCAAGGAGACTGACGTGAAGCGATTGCCCAAAGTATTAGTGATAACAGGTGCAACGGTATTAGTTCTCGTAGCGCTTGTTATTACGGGCTTACGTCTGGTGCTTCCTCGTATCGACGAATATCGACCACAGCTTGTCGCTAAAGTTGAATCCTATATCGGTGTTCCTATCCGTGTTACACAGATAAATGCGGCATGGAATAGCTCTGGCCCCCAACTCGAACTCAAGAACCTCTCTCTTACCTTCCCTGAATCCACTTGGAAAGCTGAACGAATTACGTTGGCGCTGGACGTTTGGCGATCGCTGCTGCATTTGCGCTGGCAGTTCCGTGATTTAACCTTCTATCGTCTGCAAATGGATTTCGAGAAGCCCTTGTTTAATGACACGTCTTCAGGCGACTCATTTGAGTCATCAAAGATGAAAAATGTGTTATTGAAGCAACTCAGCCATTTTGACCTCAGGGACAGTAGCCTCGCTTTTCCTAGCCCATCAGGAGAGCGCGTTGAATTCGATATCCCCCAACTAACCTGGCTGAATACACGCAATCGCCATCGGGCGGAGGGGCTGGTCAGGCTTAGCGGTCAAAACGGTGAATTAGGCTTGTTTCAAGTGCGGATGGATCTGCGTGATGGCAAAGAACTGATGGATCGCGGAACGCTCTATTTACAAGCCGATGACGTAGATATGAAACCGTGGTTCAGCCGTTTGTTGCGCGATACAACGGGGTTAGGGAGCGCTCAATTTAGCCTCGCATCATGGCTTAAGGTTGAAAGTGGTGACTTGAGCACCATTGATGTACAGGTCAAGCAAGGCAAGGTGAATTGGCACGATAGCGGCGTTCAACATCGTCTCGATGCCAGAGATTTATTACTACAGGTTAAAAAAGACCGGGAGAATCACGCATGGCAGCTTGATATTCCTAGTATGAATTTTATTACAGATGGCAAGGTGTGGCCCAAAGGGGCTGCGAGCTTGCTGTGGTTGCCTGAAGAAAAAGAGAGGCAGGAGCAACTGAGAGTCAGGGCAAAAGGCTTATCGCTTGAGCGTCTTTCACCTCTTCTACCTGCACTCAGTTTCTTGACACCGGATTTGATAAATGGAGTTCGGCAATTACAACCTAAGGGACAGATAGACTTTTTGGCAGTAGATATCCCCCTAAAGCAGCCAGAAGAAAGCATGTTTGAAGCTAATTGGCAAAACCTTAGCTGGAATCATTGGAAGCAGCTGCCGGGCATGGAAAATTTTTCTGGTCTGGCATCCGGTAGTTTGGCGATAGGGGCACTCGATCTCAATATTGGTCAAGCGAGTATTCCCTATGGTGATATGTTTAGGGCACCGCTCGAACTGAAGTCTGCACAGGGTAAATTAGAGTGGCGTTATAGCGAATCGAAAGGGTTCACATTTTGGAGTGATAAGCTCGATATAAAAGCCAAATCGCTATGGGCGAACGGTGGTTTTAACTTTGAGCTGCCTACCGATGGTGAGCCGTTTCTCAGCATTCTTGCTGGCATCCGTCTGTACGATGCCAGTGATGCATGGCGTTACTACCCAGAGCCTTTAATGGGCACTCATCTCACTGATTATCTAAGTAAGGCGTTACAGGGCGGAAAAGTCGATAATGCCACGCTTGTTTATGCGGGTAACCCTCATCTATTTCCTTTCCGGAATCATGATGGCTTGTTTCAGGTTTTGGTTCCGGTAAAAGAGGCGATATTCCAATTTCAGCCAGGATGGCCTGCGCTTAATCCTTTGGCGATAGACCTGAATTTCCTCAATGATAGCCTCTGGATGAATGCCCCCATCGCTAAGTTAGGCGATGCAACGGGTAAGAATATCAGTGCCAATATTCCGGCATACCACGACCATAACTTACTGATTGATGCAGATATTCAAGGACATGGAAAAGAGATCCACGACTATTTCTTGCAATCACCACTGAAAACGAGCGTGGGTGCGGCATTGAACGCACTGCTGATAGATGGCGATGTCAGTGGGCGCTTACATCTCAATATCCCCCTTGATGGGGAAAAAGTAGATGCCTCTGGTAGTGTTAGCTTAAGAGGTAACTCGCTGAAAGTGGTGCCTATTAATAGCACCTTCGACAAAGTGAGTGGGGATTTCCGTTTCGATAACGGTGATCTCAAAAGCAATACGCTATCGGCACAGTGGTTTGGTCAGCCTGTATTACTCGATTTCTCTACGCGGGATAGCAAAAAAGAGTATCAAATTAATGTGAATGTGCAGGGCAAATGGGATATGCGGAAACTGCCTGATATCCCAGAGAGCCTAGCCCAGAAGATTGAAGGGATAGCAAAATGGGACAGCAAGGTCGCTATCCGGTTGCCTCATCAAGGCAAGATGAACTATCAGATTGGTGTGACGGGGGATCTATCAGGAGTAAGTAGTCACTTACCTTCCCCGCTAAACAGCGAAAAAGGCCAGCCTGCACCATTAAATATTAGCGTAACAGGCGGCATTGATAGCTTTATGCTTAAAGGCTCCCTTAAAAATAGCGAACAGTTCAATAGCCAGTGGCTGATTGGTGGCAAACCAGCGGTGATTTTAGATCGGCTCTCTTGGGTGAGCGACAGCCAGAAGACACCAGCGCTACCGGATGATAGACGCCTGCAACTTAAACTCTCTGACCTAGATGGTGACAGCCTGTTAGCGTTGGCAGGTGCCGGAATGGGGAATAAAAGCAGTGATAAATTATCCTTCCCCAAATTGCTCACGTTACAAACGCCAAGCTTGGATATTGGTGGCCAAAAATGGCGCTATCTAACGGTAAAAAGTGACACAATGTCGGAAGGGATGACGATAGCCATGAAGGGCGTCGAGATAGATGGGCAAATCCGTCAGCAGCCTAATCAGCCACTGAAAATAGACCTTAAGTACCTCTATTACAATCCGCAGAGTACGAAGGCAGACACGAAGAAAAACGGTCGAATTGATACCCTAGAAACACCTCCAGAGCCTGCGGGTGGAAAAGGTTTTGGTGATTGGCCCAACATTCAGCTTAGGTGTGAAGATTGCTGGTTAATGGGGCAACGTTTACGTACCGTTAATGCCGATCTACAAGCCAGCAAAGAGAGCCTGCGGCTAACCAGCGGCACAGTGAACACTGGCAATACAAAACTAGATGTAAGCGGAGAGTGGCGTCAGTCCAGCCGTAGCGATAGCTCACATTTTCACGGTAAGCTGTCGGGAACCAATATTGATACGAGTACTGGCTACTTTGGCATGACGATTCCACTGAAGAAATCGCCGTTCGATGTTGATTTCAACCTCAATTGGCAGGGCATTCCGTGGAAACCACAGTTAGGGTCATTGGAGGGCGAGCTAAAGGCGCAGCTAGGTAAAGGCGAAATCGCCGATATGGGCGGTGGGCGTGCGGGGCAGCTTCTTCGGCTCGTCAGTTTTGATGCGTTACTGCGTAAATTACGCTTTGATTTTAGCGATACCTTCGGGGAAGACTTCTATTTTGATAGTATTCGCTCACATGCCCGCGTTGATAAAGGAATTGTTCATACGGACAACCTTAAAATAGATGGCCTTGCAGCGGATATATCCATGACGGGCAATGTCGATTTAGTTAAGCGTCGGCTTGAAATGGAAGCAGTTATTGCACCAGAGCTATCAGCAACAGTAGGTGTAGCAGCGGCCTTTGTGATTAACCCTGTTGTGGGGGCCGCAGTTTTTGCCGCATCAAAGGCTCTTGGGCCTTTGTGGGATAAATTTTCGTTAATTCGCTATCAGATTAGCGGCAGTCTTGATGAACCGAAGGTGGATGAAGTGCTTCGGCAGCCAAAGGAGGCAAAATAACCATGAAAAATGCCAATGTTGCATTATTACAACTGTGTAGTGGGGAGCATGTCAGGGATAATTTGGCCCAGATAGAGCAACAAATCAAACAGTTGAAGCCGGGTGTCAAATTAGTGATGACACCAGAGAATGCGCTGTTATTTGCTGATTCCGCAACTTATCGTAAGTATGCAGAGAAACACAACGACGGCCCGCTACAAGAAGGTATTCGCGAGCTTGCTCGACGTTATGGCGTTTGGCTATTAGTGGGTTCACTGCCGATGCTGAGTCAGGATATGGAAGGCCGTATTACGTCCAGCAGTGTGTTATTTGATGACCAAGGCGAATTACAAGCTCGCTATGACAAACTACACTTATTCGATGTAGATATTCCTGATAGTCACGGTCACTACCTTGAGTCTGATACTTATCAGCACGGGCAGCATGTTGTCGTCGCAGACACGCCTGTCGGTAAACTAGGGATGACTATCTGCTACGATCTGCGTTTTCCTGGCCTGTTTCAGGCGCTAAGAGCAAAGGGTGCAGAACTCATCTCACTGCCAGCGGCTTTTACCCGTCATACAGGGTTAGCGCACTGGGAAATTTTGCTGAGAGCGCGAGCAATAGAGAATCAGTGCTTTCTGTTAGCGCCTGCACAAGTTGGCCGGCATGACGCCACTCGACGGACATGGGGCCATACGATGGCAGTTGATGCGTGGGGGAATATTTTAGCGAAAAACCCTGATGCGGTTTCTGCTTTATCTGTACAGGTCGATCTCTCTGGGCTACAAAGTATGCGCGAGAAAATGCCCGTGATGCAGCACAACCGGTTCCAGCCAATGCTGGTGAATCCTTCTATCAAGAGTGAAGAATAATATGAGCTTGGCATTTGTCAGTGAGCGGTTACTTGCTGCTAATAAATTGAGTCATCAAGACCTATTCAATGTACTGGGGCAGATGAACGAGCGCCGCCTCGATTATGCCGATCTCTATTTTCAATCCAGCTATCACGAAGCTTGGGTTATTGAAGATGGCATTATTAAGGATGGCTCCTACAACATCGATCAGGGTGTAGGGGTTCGCGCGGTGAGCGGAGAAAAAACAGGTTTCGCTTACGCAGACCAAATCACGCTCAATGCGCTAAACCAGAGTGCAAATGCAGCTCGCAGTATCGTCAGTGAGCTAGGAAATGGTAAAGCGCATACACTCGGTGAAGTGACTTATCGGCCGCTTTATCCGCTGTTAGATCCTCTCGGGAGTATGACGCGTGAAGATAAGATCGCGCTTTTGCATCGTGTTGATAAAGTCGCTCGTGGCGAAGACAAGCGTGTTCAGGAAGTGAGTGCCAGTATTACGGGTGTTTATGAGCAGGTTTTAGTCGCTGCAACTGATGGCACGCTAGCTGCCGATGTGCGCCCGTTGATTCGTCTTTCTGTCAGTGTGTTGGTTGAGCAAGATGGTAAGCGTGAGCGTGGCGGTAGCGGCGGTGGTGGTCGTTTTGGCTATGACTATTTCTTAGAGGTGGTCGATGGTGAAGTGAGAGCCGACCGTTATGCTAAAGACGCGGTACGCATGGCGTTAGTAAACCTTTCTGCGGTAGCTGCCCCTGCGGGTGCGATGCCAGTCGTACTTGGCGCAGGCTGGCCGGGTGTGTTGCTACATGAGGCGGTAGGCCACGGTTTAGAAGGTGATTTTAACCGTAAAGGATCTTCCGTATTCAGTGGGCAGATGGGGCAGAAGGTCGCATCGGAGCTTTGCACAGTTATTGACGATGGCACGATGCAAGGGCGCCGTGGCTCTCTTGCTATCGATGATGAAGGTGTGCCAGGGCAATACAACGTGCTGATTGAGAACGGTATCCTCAAAGGTTATATGCAGGATAAGCTGAATGCTCGCTTGATGGGTGTTGCACCGACGGGTAATGGTCGCCGTGAATCTTATGCTCACCTGCCGATGCCTCGTATGACAAATACCTATCTGCTGGCGGGTAAATCTACGCCAGAAGAGATCATTAGCAGCGTTGAATACGGGCTGTATGCGCCGAATTTCGGCGGTGGTCAGGTAGATATCACCTCTGGTAAGTTCGTTTTCTCCACGTCTGAAGCTTATTTGATCGAGAAGGGTAAGATTACCACTCCGGTTAAAGGGGCGACTCTCATCGGTTCAGGTATTGAAGCGATGCAGCAGATCTCGATGGTGGGTAACGATCTCGCGCTGGATCAAGGGGTTGGCGTATGTGGTAAAGAGGGGCAAAGCTTGCCTGTAGGTGTTGGGCAGCCAACGCTGAAACTGGATATGTTGACGGTAGGCGGGACGGCTTAACGGTTTTTTGCTGTTATTGTTAAGTGTGTATTTTCCGTACTCATCCCAGCCACTTACTTATCTCAGTGGCTGGGTTTATCGCAGTGTTCTTTCGTAGGTTCTCTGGTTATTGGGCGATTTAGTGAATCAGCCACAAAGCCACGAGTGAGCAGAACAGCAAACAAAAGAGAATTCCCCAGCCAAGGTTTCTCTCTTGGGGATGTAAATCTAGCGCCTGAATAATGGCATTCAACATTGATGGGGTGTTATTGGATGCAAATAGAGGGTTTGATGGCGCGAAACTCACCCAGCCTGAATGTTGACCAAACTGAAGCACGGTCCAATCACCAACTTTTATCTCTGCACTGGTTGCTTGTTTCTTACTGACAATGCGTTTGCCACTTTTCCAAAGCAGTACCGCTTCACTATTCTGGTTCTGTACCATTTCATGAGCTTGTTCGATAATGTCGCTGTCGAAGGGGGATTTGAAGCTTTTTTTATCCAACCACATATTTCATCATCCTTGATAAACGCGCTTGCATACCCTTCAATTATTCTGGGATAGCATTTTATCGGCTTGCCATTAATTCATTAGAAAAACAGCATTATTTTAATGCGTAGTGATTCTGATTTAACTGATAAGTAGCGATTATGGCACTTAACTTGCGATATTTATAATCGTTTTTATTTATAAATAAGTAGAGTCATTAATGTATTATTTGGTTGATAACAAAATACATTCTATAGCGGTGATGAGTGCAACAATTAGTGAATCAATAGCGGGTGATTTACGCTAAAATTGTGAGGCTAACGACAGGATTATTGTCTAATGGCTTAACTAGATAGCCTGATAATGTGATTTTTAGTCTGTAATAGGATGATTATGCGTAAGTCGAGAATGGCGGCCATAGTAAGTGTGTTGGTGCTACTTATTATTTTATGGTTGAACAATAGAGATGAGAAGAGCGCGGTTCAGCTGCCATCATCATCCACTGCATCGGTAACCGAGCCTACGTCTGCTTCATCATTAGATATTACCGCCTTAACCCAACAGCAGCGGGTCGTCAGTTATTTGCAGCAGAATAAGCGTTTGCCTAGCTATTACATCACAAAAAAACAGGCTAGACAGATGGGGTGGGATGCTCGGGATGGTAATTTGTGCCATGCGCTCCCCGGCAAAGCGATTGGTGGTGACCGTTTCTCAAATCGGGAAGGAAATTTGCCTGAACAAAATGGGCGAGTATGGCATGAGGCCGATATTAACTATCGCTGTGGGCACCGAGGCGCACAGCGGCTGCTGTATTCCAACGATGGTCTGATCTACATCACACGCGATCATTATAAAAACGTCAGCAAGGTGGAGTGATGAATGGAAAAGGTGATATTCGATTTTAGCCATATTCGCGATTTCTCCGAGTTTTACCCTATTTTTGCTAAGCGTTTTTCCTTGGGAGAAGAGTTTGGCGAGAACCTAGATGCCCTATGGGATGTGGTTACAGGTGAAATAGCACTGCCCGTTGAGATAACCTTTACCCACTTTACCGAAAGTAAAAAGCGGCGGTTTGGTGCATTAGTACTGCTGTTTGAAGAGGCTGAAGAGGAACTAGAAGGGGAGTTACGGTTTAATATGGTGGCATCTTCGCATTAAGATAGCGCTATCGGTATCAGTGATACCGATAGCCGTAGTGAGTAACCTAGCTGTTGTTCTCGGATAACTCTCTTAGGTATTGAAACAGGAGCCGGTTCGCTTTTGGTGGTTTATTTCCCGCTTTCTCTTTCTGCGCTGAGCGAATCAGTGAGCGCAGTTGTTGTCTATCTGTGTGTGGGTATAACTCTAATACGGCAGATACCGCATCATCACCCTCTACCATTAGACGATCGCGCAGAACCTCAAGCTTGTGGAATAAAGCCACTTGCTGATTGTGGCGGTTCTTGATTTTATCCAGTGCAACACGGATAGGTTCGGGATCGCGCTGGCGCAGAAGCTTAGCAACAAGCTGCAACTGACGGCGACGGCCCTCTTTCTTAATGCGTTGTGCAAGGTCAATGGCGGCACGCAGATCCTCATCGAGAGGAATACGATCCAGTAGGCTACCGCTCAGTTCAACGAGTTCGACACCCAGATCTTTGAGCTCTATAGCATCGCGTTTAATCTCGCTTTTGCTGACCCAAATTATCTCATCGTCTTCTTCTTCAATATTGTCTGGGGACTCGTCGAGCCAATCGTCTTGATTGTTATTCATATTGTTCTCCCGCAAAAAAGGGGATAATCCTATTAGGGTTGTCTGCTTTGAGCGAAATTATGCACGGATCTCTGTTAGACTCAAAGCTATGAGTAAATATACTCGTCATTTTATCAATAGCTGGCCGCAATGAAGCGGAGTCTTCTCGATTCACCGCCCGCGAGCTGAAAATCATTATCCCATTAAATTATGGTAGAACAATGAAAGTAGTCACTCAAGTTGCACAACAGCGTGAAGCGCTGGAAAAAGCGGTTGCTCAGGCATTAGAGCTTGCCAAGGCTGCGTCAGATGCGGCGGAAGTCGCGGTGACCAAAACGACAGGGATCAGCGTTAGTACTCGCTTTGGCGAAGTCGAAAACGTCGAGTTTAACAGCGATGGCGCGTTGGGTATCACGGTTTATCATCAACAGCGTAAAGGTAGCGCATCCTCTACGGACTTAAGCCCAGATGCGATTGCACGTACTGTGCAGGCTGCATTGGATATCGCCCGTTATACCTCGCCAGATCCCTTTGCTGGGCCAGGCGATCGGGAGCTAATGGCATTTGATGCACCTGATTTGGATCTGTTTCACCCAGCGGAGCTAGACGCAGAGAAGGCGATTGAGCAAGCCGCTATTGCGGAGCAGAGAGCACTCAGTATTGATAAGCGGATTACCAACAGCGAAGGCGGCAGCTTTAACAGTCATTACGGCATCAAAGTGTTTGGTAACAGCCACGGTATGTTGCAGAGCTACTGCTCTAGCCGCCACTCGATGTCATGCTGTGTGATAGCCGAGCATGGCGGGGATATGGAGCGTGATTACGCTTACACTATCGCCCGTGATATTAATGAGTTGGAAAGCGCCGAGTGGGTAGGGGATGAGTGTGCTCGCCGAGTGCTTTCACGCCTCAATCCGCGCAAGATAGCCACGCAACAAGCGCCAGTGCTGTTTTCCGCAGAGGTGGCTACAGGGCTATTTGGGCATCTGGTGTCCGCCATTAGCGGTGGCAATCTATATCGCAAATCCTCTTTCTTACTCGACCATTTAGGTAAGCAAATCCTGCCTGACTGGTTGACGATTCTAGAGCAACCTCACTTGCTGCGTGGTTTGGCATCAACCCCGTTCGACAGCGAAGGCGTGAGAACACAAGAGCGTGAGATTGTGAAAGACGGCATCCTGCAAACGTATCTGCTGACCTCTTACTCTGGCCGAAAAATGGGGATGCAGAGCACAGGCCATGCGGGCGGCATTCATAACTGGCGTATAGAAGGGCAAGGCAAAGATTTTGCCGGCCTACTAAAGCAGATGGATCGCGGTCTGGTCGTGACTGAGTTAATGGGGCAAGGTGTGAGTACTGTCACTGGCGATTATTCTCGTGGTGCTGCGGGTTTCTGGGTTGAGAATGGTGAAATTCAATATCCTGTCAGTGAAATCACTATTGCAGGAAATCTGAAAGAGATGCTGCAAAATATCGTCACGGTTGGCGATGATATTGAGACACGTAGCAATATCCAATGTGGTTCTGTCTTGCTGCCATCAATGAAGATTGCTGGCGAATAACCCTCTATTTTGTGCTTCGGGGTAGTGCCTCGAAGCACATATCAAATAATAAATCCCGCACTGTGTTTTATCCGATAAACGTCTTCATTGTTATTCTTTGCTGCCTAACTTTTATAAAATCCATTAGACTCTATAGTGATTAAATAAAAAACTAACCTATGGAGACTGTACGATGCGCAGATGGGGTGTTGCTTTAATTGGGTTGACCGTTCTTGCTGGTAGCACGTTAAGTTGGGCAGAGACGGAGGTGGACGAGCAAATGAGTATTATTGCTCGTAATTACCGCAGTGTATTAAAAGCAGATACTGCTGAGTCTTTTAATCAAGGATTAGCGGTAATGCGAGCCGCGGCTTTAGAAGCACAGCAAAATGTTCCCTCAAAACTAGAAAATGAAGCACCGGATAGTGCCAAAATGAAAGATTTTCGTCACGGTCTGGATACGCTGGTTAGTGAGATTGATGGGGCCACTGCCTTAGCAAAGGCGGGTAAGTTGGACGAAGCGAAGAAAGCCGCTGAAGGCTTTAAGGCGACTCGCGACGAATACCACGAGAAATATAAATAAAGATGCAGTAGCGTTGTGATAGCACAGACAGAATATGTAGTTTGCAGGGCAATTTAGTTGCGTTGCCCTGCAATAGCGTTAGTTTGTAGATGAGTAAATCGATACCGTACTGCTATTAACGATGAAATTCACCAGCAGCTTCTGGTTGATATAGCAGTTCCAGTACTTCGATTTGGGTTTCGCCGTTAGGCAGTTGCCAAATGATGCTGTTACCCACACGCAAACCAAGCAGTGCTGCACCAATCGGTGCCATAACCGAAATCTGGGCGGTACTGTCTTTTAGTGATGCAGGATAGACCAGTGTTCTGACATACTCTTCGCCGTTTTGCAGATCGCGAAAACGTACATTACTGTTCATTGTTACAACATCTGCAGGAATTTCCTGAGGAGACACAATATCAGCTCTGTCCAATTCACTGGTTAGCGCTTTAGCAATGTCACTGTCGGCGAATGCAGGTTGTTCAAGTAGTGCATCTAAACGTTCTGCATCCAGCTCATTAATGATAATTGCAGGCCTTGGCATAGAACTCTCCATTAATCAGTATCCAATAACAAAGCAACACCCCGTCCCTGTAGGGACGGGGTGTTGGAAATTAATAATTGTGTTAAATCGATAGTAGGGACTTGAAGAAGCAAAAGAAGAGAACCAGATCACGATTTGGCTTATCACTTTTGCCTTCAGTCATACCGCTCACTCTATAGCGCATTGATTAGGTAAGCAAGCTCTCGATTTTCCCTGCTCAGCCGTACCCTAAAATAGGGCTATATGCCGCTAAAATATAAAAAAACCGCGAGACTCTCGCGGTTTTTTGTTCTGTACTTATCGTCGTTATCCGCTGTAAATCTACTCTTCATCGAAGCCAGAATTGAATAGAGAGACAACGGCTGCTAGCGCTTTTTCTTCATCTGGGCCGGTAGCTTCCACTTCGATTGGTTTACCTTGCTCAGAGTTTAGCATAAGCATAGCAATGACACTGCTGGCTTCAGCCTCTGTTCCCGTATCATTACGGAGAATCACTTCAGACTCAAACTCTTGTACCAGTTCAAACAGCTTCATGGCTGGGCGAGCGTGCATGCCGAGCCTATTCTTTACTTCAACTGTTGTTTTGACCGTCATTTTTACGTTTTTCCAGAGTACGGTGGCGAGACTGAACATTTTTTCCACGTGAGCGGAAATAGTCGGCTAGCTGCTCTGCAACGTAGACAGAACGATGTTTACCGCCAGTACAACCAATCGCAACAGTCAAATAGCTGCGATTATTGGTTTCTAGCATAGGCAACCAGAGTTCGAGATAGCTGCGGGTCTGGTAGATAAAATTATGGACTTCAGTGTGACGATCTAAAAACGCAGCAACAGGCTTGTCTAAGCCGGTCATTGGGCGAAGTTTAGGATCCCAGTGCGGGTTTGGTAGAAAACGCACATCGAAGACGTAATCAGCATCAATTGGAATACCGTGTTTGAAGCCGAATGACTCAAATACCATCGTCAGTTCACGTTCGCGTTTTCCTAGTAAACGGGTACGCAGCATTTCTGCCAGTTCATGAACGGACATTTCAGAGGTATCGATAATGAGATCGGCTCTAGAACGCAGGGGCTCCAGCAGCGTATTTTCTTCATCGATAGCACTTTCCAACGATAGATTTCTGGTGGAAAGCGGATGCAAGCGGCGTGTATCGCTATAACGGCGAATCAGCGTATTGCGATCGGCATCTAAAAACAGGAGTTGCGGGGAGTAGCTACTTGGCAAGCGGGTCAAGGCTTCTTCCAAAACTTCTGGTGTTTCAGGCATGTTTCTTACATCAATACTTACTGCCGCCGAGGTTTCCCGATTGCTCAGGCTTTCTGCCAAATTAGGCAGAAGTTCGACGGGCAAGTTATCGACGCAGTAAAAACCCATGTCTTCCAATGCTCTTAGTGCAACGGACTTCCCTGAGCCTGAACGGCCGCTGACAATCATCAGCACCATACGGTGATTCCCCCATAAGGACCTAAATAATAACGCGTTTTTATACCCGCTATCTTGATGCATGTTGGGTATGAGATGACAGATCCTACTAACGTGAGCATATCATTATACTCCAAATAATTCGAGTTGCAGGAAAGCTAGCGGGCGTCGCCAATGTGCCTGCAACGTGAATATAACGAGCATAGGACCTATTACAGCACTCTGTTTTTGCCCGTAGCACGTACTTTACTCGGTAATAATTTGGTAAAGCTCTTCATCACTTTGTGCTGCCCGTAGGCGGCGACAAACAGTTTTATCTGCGAGACGCTGAGCCACAAAGGAGAGTGTTTGCAGATGTGTTTTGCACTGATCTGCAGGGACTAGTAAAGCGAACAGTAAATCAACGGGTTGATTATCAATAGCATCAAAATCAATAGGTTGATCTAGATGAATAAACACACCCACGGCATGAGGGCTGTCTTCATCCAGTTTACCGTGAGGTATGGCGATACCGTTGCCTATCCCCGTGCTACCCATTCGCTCACGTGTGAGGATGGCCTCGAACACGTCTTGAGCAGGCAAGTTGAGTTTGGCTGCTGCCAGTTCACTGATAATCTCTAACGCTCGTTTTTTACTCGAGCAGTGAACGGCATTGCGTGTGCATTCAACGCTTAACGCGGAGCTTAATTGCATGTCTATATCGTTATTCATCTCATCGATCACTTAGGCGCTAACTGTCCCTGAGAGTTTATCGGCTCGTTACCAACAGGCAACGAGCCGATGAACAGGTTATGTAGCGCTATTGCTACAGCGAGTATATAGAGAGCCTGTAAACTCATTTGGCGACAGACATTCGCTAAAAACAGGCTCTTGCTCTTGCTTCCTAGGGTGTAACTCTACCCTTTAAAAGCAAATTTTACATTAGTGTTGTTTCAGTTTTTCTTTATGTTTGGTGAGCTGGCGAGCCAGTTTATCCACCAAAGTATCAATAGCTGCGTACATATCAGGCTGTTCTGAAGAGGCGTGTAGTTCACCACCATTTACATACAACGTAGCCTCGGCTATATGCTTTACTTTTTCCACACTTAAAGTGACTTGCACCTGATTAATGTGTTCAAAGTATTGCTCAAGTTTAGAAACCTTAGCAGAGATGAACTCACGTAACGATTCGGTAATTTCGACGTGATGTCCTGAGATGTTGAGCTGCATATTGTCTTCCTTCTCTGTGTGGGTCAAATCAGCTGTTTGCGCTGGTTTGACGGCGGGATGGACAAAGACTCTCGATACTTAGCAACAGTGCGGCGAGCAACCATGATCCCTTGATCGGATAACAGAGTGGCAAGCTTACTGTCACTTAGGGGTTTTGCGGGGTTTTCTGCCGCAATTAACTTCTTCACCAGCGCCCTAATTGCCGTTGATGAGGCTTCGCCTCCATCTTCCGTACTGACATGGCTGGAGAAAAAATACTTTAATTCAAATATACCGCGCGGGCTGTGTAAAAATTTCTGCGTGGTGACTCGGGAAATAGTCGATTCGTGCATCTCGACGGCTTGGGCAATATCCGCCAGCACCATCGGTTTCATAAATTCTTCGCCTTGCTCGAAGAAATCCTGCTGCTGTTCAACAATGCAGCGGGTGACTTTGAGCAGCGTATCATTGCGGCTTTCTAGGCTCTTAATCAGCCACTTAGCTTCTTGCAGATTACTGCGGATGAAGCTGTTATCGCTCGCGCTGCCGCTCATAGAGGCGTATTGCTGATTCACTTTCAGGCGAGGTACGCTATCGGGATTGAGCTCAACGACCCAGCGATGGGCAACTTTATGAACTAATACGTCAGGGATAACATACTCTGATTCGCCCGTATTAACGGATTGTCCAGGGCGAGGATCAAGGCTTTGTATCAGCTGTAATGCTGATTTCAGCGTATCCTCTTTGAGCTTGCTAGAGCGTATTAGCGTGCGGAAATCATGATTACCTAATAAGTCCAGATACTCTCTGACAACCAATTGTGCTTCTGGTAGGTAAGGGGTTTCAGCGTCAAATTGAGAGAGCTGAATAAGCAGACATTCACTGAGATCGCGAGCGGCAACGCCAATAGGATCGAAGCGCTGAACGCGTTTGAGTACGGCTTCAACTTCATCCATCGTAATGTTGCTATCCCCCATACTTTCCACGATGTCATTCAACGGAACGGTGAGGTATCCCGTATCGTCCACCGCATCAACAATAGCGGTAGCAATAGCGGAATCGGTATCAGAAAAAGGGGTTAGCTCAACCTGCCACATCAGGTAATCTTGCAGTGTCTGCGTAGTCTCACCCTGATAAACCGGTAACTCTTCATTATTATAGTCGGTCCCCGTTACTGGCGCGGCACCGGCAGAATAAATTTCATCCCAAGTGGCATCGAGAGGAAGATCTTCAGGCATTTCCTGCTGTTCCAGCGCCTCTCTTGTATCTAGTGATTCACTGTCAGGGATATCCTGAGTATCGATTTCATCGAGGTTATCGGCTTGTTCTAACAGGGGATTGCTTTCCAGCGCGATCTGGATCTCTTGTTGTAACTCGAGCGTAGAAAGCTGCAGTAGGCGAATTGCCTGCTGTAGTTGTGGGGTCATTGCCAGCTGTTGGCTGAGCTTGAGTTGCAAACCTTGCTTCATAATATTGTTTTAAACATGCGTGTTTTAAACATCCAGTTTCGGAAGAAAAGGCCGTATCGTCTGCTAGAGGCGGTTTTTATCAACCCGCCTCTGAACATGATATTTTGGAAAACTATAGGCGGAACTCTTCGCCCAAATAAACGCGCTTAACGTGTTCGTCAGCCAAAATTTCATTTGGGGTGCCATCGGCAATCAATTTCCCCTGGCTCACGATATATGCTCTTTCACATACATCCAGTGTTTCCCGAACGTTATGGTCGGTAATAAGGACGCCAAGGCCGCTGTCGCGAAGGTGTTCAATGATTTTTTTGATATCGATGACAGAGATAGGGTCAACGCCAGCAAAAGGCTCATCCAGTAAAATGAACTTAGGATTGGCTGCTAGTGCTCTTGCTATCTCAACACGCCTACGTTCCCCACCGGAGAGAGACTGCCCCATGCTATCGCGCAGATGAGAGATGTGGAACTCCTCCATCAGCTCTTCTGCTCGTGCTTTACGGCCTGCGGTATCGAGGTCTTTTCTGATTTCCAGAATCGCCATCAAGTTATTGTATACGCTAAGGCGGCGGAAAATAGAGGCTTCCTGCGGTAAGTAGCCGATGCCCCTTAGTGCTCTAGCATGCAAAGGAAGTAGGCTGATATCTTCATTATCAATGACGATACGGCCAACATCCCGTTGAATAATGCCTACAACCATATAAAACGTCGTCGTTTTACCTGCACCGTTAGGTCCAAGAAGACCGACGATTTCACCTGAGTTAACGGTCAGGCTAACATCTTCTACAACTTTGCGGCCCTTGTAGGCTTTGGCCAGGTTTTCTGCGATTAACGTTGCCATAGGGTGTTATTTGCTCTTTTTGCTCGTTGTAGATTTGTTTGTTGCTGCCTTATTGCCTTTATCTTGCAGCTGCGCTGGTAGCAGAACGGTAGTCACGCGCTTGCCTTTGTCACTAAAGGCTTCCATCTGCTGCTGTTTCACCAGATAAGTGATGCGATCACCTTTTACGTTGCTGTCTAACTGCTCAAGATAAGCATTACCCGTCAAAATAACGAAGTCTTTTTCAAGCTCATAACGCATTTTCTGACCATGGCCTTTCACTGGCTTGCCATTGTCCTGCAACTGATAAAAAGTGACTGGGTTGCCGAAAGCCTCGACGATCTCTTTGCCGTTTTCACCATTAGGGCGGGTCACCACAACTTTATCAGCGCGAACGTCGATGGTGCCTTGTTTTACGATTACATCACCGGTAAACGTTACTGTGTTCCCTTGCATATCAAGAGACTGTTGCGCCGAATCAATGGTAATAGGTTGGTCAGTATCACCTGTTACAGCCATGCTTGGAAGGCTGATAGCCAGTAGTGAACCGGCAACAAAAAGGCTTAGGAAGCGCTTATTGGTTTTGAATTTCATATGTAGTCTTTACCTTTTCAATCAGCTTTGCATGTTTTTCGCGTAAGTTGCCGCGCATTTTAAATCCATTTGAATGAAAGCCTGTGCCTCCTAGGATGACCTCATCCTCAGAAGAGACATCCTGAGTAATAAGGTTAACCAGAGCATTGTCAGTATCAATCGTCTTCAATTGAGACGTAGGTACAAGACTATTCACTTTTACATCACCGTATAGATATAACAGTTTTTCTTTCGTCAGTTTTGCGGTGTTTGAGCGGACAGTCCAAGTTGCCGTCGCCTCTTTATCAAACAGCGTCATAATGGGCTGAGTGAACAATCCATCTTCCTGAGCTTCGAAATATTTTACATTGTCTGCGATCAGTTTGTACTGCAATGCACCTGTTGGGTCGTACACCAGCGTTTCTGTATGCTGGCTTTGATAGGTGGGCGCATCACTCGCTACCACTTTCTGCTGTTCTGAATCTGAATCAGTGAGATTCCAGCCAATCAGTGCTAATGCAATAATTGACAGGATGACAATCACTAATGTCCTGCTTTTACTCATATTGATAACCCTTTCGCTTCATCCAGTTTACCTTGAGCAAGCAGGATTAAATCGCATAATTCTCTTACTGCACCTTTGCCGCCTGCAATACGAGTAACGTAGTGAGCTTTTGGCAGCAATAATGGGTGAGCATCCGCTACGGCAACGGATAATCCAGTTTTCGCCATCACTGGCCAGTCGATGAGATCATCACCAATATAAGCGACCTGATCTTCACGTAGCGCCAGTGTACTCAATAACTCATTGAAGGCCACTAGCTTATTAGATTGTCCTTGATAAAGATGAGCGATGCCTAATGTTTTTGCTCGGTCAGCCACCAGTTGTGAGGTGCGACCGGTAATGATACCAACCTCAATGCCGGAAGTGACTAGACAGCGAATACCGTAGCCATCGCGGACGTTAAAGGCTTTCAGCTCTTCTCCCTGATTGCCCATATAAATCAGCCCATCAGACATAACGCCGTCTACATCACAGAGCAAAAGACGGATATTGCGCGCGCGCGCCAGTACATCCGTGGCTACCGGACCATAGCAGGTATCTACTGTCGTCGTGTTATTGCTCATTAAAACTACCTTTCATCTTTATTTTCTGTTTTTGTTTTTTCAGGCTTGAAGCCCGTGGTTTACACGGCAAGTCGATACGCCAAACGCATCACATAGCCTGCTATTAGACCACGCCAGCTCTTAACATGTCATGCATATGTATCACGCCAACCAGACAATCGTCTTCTGCAACCAACAGTGTTGTTATATGGCGTGATTGCATCAAATTCAAGGCATCGACAGCGAGAGCTTGTGGGCGAATACGGATACCGCCTGCTGTCATAACATCAGCAATTTTTGCGCTGTTCAGGTCGATATTCATATCGAAAATGCGGCGGAGGTCACCGTCGGTAAAAATACCTTCAATTTTCATCTGTTCATCACAGATAACGACCATGCCTAGATTCTTATGGGTTATTTCCAAGAGTGCATCGCGCAAAGTGGCGCTTTTGCTAATACGCGGTATTTCATCCCCACTATGCATAATGTCACTTACGCGCAGTAGGAGCTTACGGCCCAAAGCACCGCCTGGATGGGATAACGCGAAATCTTCCGCAGTAAACCCACGCGCTTGCAGAAGCGATACTGCCAGCGCATCACCCATAACCAGCGTCGCTGTGGTGCTGCTGGTTGGGGCAAGGCCGAGAGGGCAGGCTTCTTTTGGCACACTCACACTGATATGCACGTTGGCGGCTTTTCCCATACTGCTGTTAGGATTAGACGTCATGCAAATCAATGGGATTTGAAGGCGTTTAATAACGGGGATCAGCGAGAGGATCTCGTGAGACTCCCCAGAGTTAGAGATAGCAATAATTACGTCTTGTGCGGTGATCATCCCGAGATCACCGTGGCTGGCTTCTCCAGGATGAACAAAAAATGCGGGGGTGCCTGTACTGGCCAGCGTTGCCGCTATTTTGCAGCCGATGTGACCGGATTTCCCCATCCCCATAACAACCACTTTGCCGTTGCAGTGATACATTAATTGGCAAGCTTGATTAAAATCATCATTAATGTACTGATATAACTGATCTAATCCCTCACGCTCAACATCAAGAACGGCTTTTCCCCACTGGCAAAAATCAATCGCATTCTCAATTTTATGTTGTTGTTGACCTTGCTGGGTTGCGTAATCAGACATATTAAAATCTCATTTTAATGGCATTAGGCAATAGCGTATTGCTGGAACAAAAGCGTGACAATATAAGCAACAAAACCACATATTAACAGAGTTCCCGCCAGATGGCTGATGCGATGCTTTCTCCCCATACAGAGCACAGTGAGAATAACGCTCACGGCGAGCATGACCCAGTAATCCCTCTGGAAAGCGATTGGGGAAAATTTTCCTGGTGCGAGTAGCGCAGGAATGCCAAGAACAAGAACGATGTTAAAAATATTGGAGCCAATGATATTACCTATTGCCATATCCGCTTCACCTTTTAGTGCTCCGGCGATAGAGGTGGCGAGTTCAGGAAGGCTGGTACCGATGGCAACAATTGTCAGGCCGATGACAAGCTCGCTAAGGCCAAGATCTCGGGCAATGACGGTGGCATTATCCACCACCATTCTTGAGGCCAAAGGGAGGATGATAAGCCCTAAGATCAACCACAAAAAGGCGACGGTTTGGCTGGTATCGCTTTGGGGCAGTTCGGCTTCTTGCTCATCGGTTAATGCATCTCGGCCCTCATTTTGAGCCAAACGGGCCATTTTTAGCATTAACCATATGGCGAAAACAAAAGCGGCCAGCAATATCATGCCATCCCATCGGCTGATTTGATTATCGTAAAGCAAAGCACCGCATAACAGGGTGATACCTAATAGAAGAGGTAGCTCTCGGCGAATAATATCGGAGCGAGCGTGTAAAGGGCTAAATAGTGCTGCAGTACCGAGTATGAGTAAAATATTAGTAATATTAGAGCCAAGAACATTACCGACGGCGATATCCATCTGCCCATTCAGTGCAGAACTGATAGAGACCATGAGTTCGGGCAGCGATGAACCGATAGCAACAATAGTCATACCAATCACGAAGGGAGGGATCGCAAAGGCTCGGGCAAGCACGGCGGCACCATAAATGAGTCGGTCAGAAGAGTAGACCAGAAGTGCTAGGCCAATAATTAACAGAGCTGTTGCGACAAGCATGCGGTATCCTATAACAATATATAATATGAGCTTGGTGTTATTAATATTCGATACGCCCACATAAAGCCTAATTCTGACGGGCGTCATATGAAAAGTAAAACACATGGCAAAATTAGCCACAAAAAAGAGCATCGTTTTCTGCGATACTCGTTAGTTCTAAATTTCACTGCGTGAAAATGATGACATCGTCAATAAAGGGATGACAGACATTATGAGCCAATCGTCTTCGAATTTAGTTGAAGTCCATAATATGTGCTTCCAGCGTGGTGGACGTAAGATATTTGATAATATCTCTTTGACGGTACCTCGCGGTAAAGTCACTGCGATTATGGGGCCTTCTGGCATCGGCAAAACGACTTTACTACGTTTGATCGGCGGTCAAATAGCCCCGAGCAGCGGCGAAATTTGGTTTGATGGCGATAATATACCAGCGCTATCGCGTCGCCAGTTATACGAGTCGCGTAAAAAAATGAGCATGTTGTTTCAGTCTGGTGCGCTGTTTACCGATCTAAACGTGTTTGATAACGTAGCCTATCCTCTACGTGAGCACACTAAGTTGCCGGAAGAACTATTACGGACAACAGTATTGATGAAGCTTGAGGCCGTTGGCCTACGTGGTGCGGCAGAACTAATGCCTGCTGAGCTTTCAGGCGGTATGGCGCGCCGAGCGGCACTGGCTCGTGCTATTGCGCTAGACCCTGAGCTGATCATGTTTGATGAGCCTTTTGTAGGGCAAGACCCGATCACCATGGGTGTATTGGTTAAATTGATCGATGAACTCAATCATGCGCTTGGTATTACATGTATCGTGGTATCACATGATGTACCTGAGGTGCTGAGTATTGCTGATTTTGCTTATATTGTTGCAGAGCAGAGCGTTATCGCTGAGGGTACACCTCAACAGTTAGAAGAGAATCAGGACCCTAGAGTGCGTCAATTTTTGGACGGTATCGCTGATGGTCCGGTACCTTTTCGCTTCCCCGCAGGGGACTACCAAAAAGACCTATTGGCAGGTTAAAGAGGAAGTGATGAGGAAAATGGAGTTATTAATCACATGTTATTAAATGCGTTAGCGTCGTTAGGCCGAAGAGGCTTTGACACTTGTGCTTCGTTTGGGCGAGCTGGGTTAATGATGTTTGGGGCAATTTGTGGAAGGCCACAAGTCCGTAAACAGTTTCCTCTGCTCATCAAACAGCTGTACAGCGTTGGTGTTCAATCATTACTGATTATTATGGTTTCCGGCCTGTTTATCGGTATGGTTTTGGGGTTGCAGGGATACTTAGTTCTAACAACCTATAGTGCAGAAACTGGTTTGGGCATGATGGTTGCCCTTTCGTTATTGCGTGAGCTGGGGCCTGTGGTAACCGCTCTACTCTTTGCTGGGCGGGCAGGTTCAGCATTAACAGCTGAAATTGGTTTGATGAAGGCAACAGAGCAGCTCTCTAGTATGGAGATGATGGCAGTTGACCCTCTAAGACGGGTGATTTCTCCTCGTTTTTGGGCTGGGGTTATTAGTATGCCGCTGTTAACGATCCTTTTTGTTGCTATTGGTATCTGGGGCGGTTCTGTTGTTGGTGTTGATTGGAAAGGTATTGATTCAGGCTTTTTCTGGTCTTCTATGCAAGATGCCATTAGCTGGCAATACGATTTACTTAACTGTGTTATCAAAAGTATCGTCTTCGCCATAACGGTAACGTGGATAGCCCTGTTTAACGGATATGATGCAATTCCTACGTCTGAAGGGATTAGCAGAGCCACTACTCGCACTGTCGTCCACTCTTCGTTGGCGGTGTTGGGGATAGATTTTGTGCTGACTGCACTGATGTTTGGGAACTAAATAGATGCAAACTAAAAAGACAGAAATTGGCGTTGGCCTGTTTATGCTGCTAGCGCTGTGTGCCATTGTTTTCATGTGCCTTAAGGTTGCCGATGTTAAATCATTAGGCAATGAGCCCACTTACCGGTTGTATGCTAATTTCGATAATATCGGTGGGTTAAAAGTTCGTTCACCGGTGCGCGTGGGTGGCGTTGTTGTTGGCCGCGTTGCAGAAATAACGCTGAATACGAAAACGTATCTGCCTCGGGTGGCGTTAGATATGCAGGAGAGTGTCAATAATATCCCAGATACGAGTTCTCTTTCTATCCGTACCTCAGGATTGCTCGGTGAGCAGTACCTTGCTCTGAACATAGGTTTTGAAGATCCTGATATGGGAACCAAAATCCTAAAAGAGGGAGATGTGATACAAGATACAAAATCAGCTATGGTATTAGAAGACTTGATTGGACAGTTCTTATACAAGAGCGGAGATAGCACTAGTTCCAGTGAACATAGCACGGCACCGGTTTCAGGAAGTGAGCCGCAAGCAATTCAATAAGAGGATAAAGTATAATGTTTAAACGTTTAATGATGATTGTTTTGCTAGCTGTTGCGCCGCTGGCAAACGCTGCGGACCAGACGAATCCCTACGATATGATGAAAGAAGCTGCAGGCAAGACATTTACTCGTTTGGGTAATGAACAGGCTGCAATCAAACAAAACCCAGATTATTTACGTACTATCGTGCGTCAGGAACTTCTGCCGTATGTACAGATTAAATATGCAGGTGCTCTCGTTTTAGGCCGTTACTACAACGACGCGACTCCTGCACAGCGTGATGCTTATTTCAGCGCATTCCAGGCTTATCTGGAACAGGCATATGGTCAGGCTTTAGCCATGTACAATGGTCAAAAGTATGATATCGGTGCAGAGAAGTCATTTGCTGGCTCTGATATCGTCGCTATTCGTGTCAGCATTATCGATCCTAATGGTCGTCCACCCGTTCGTTTAGATTTCCAATGGCGTAAAAACAGCAAGACAGGCTATTGGCAGGCTTACGATATGATTGCTGAAGGCGTGAGTATGATTACGACCAAGCAAAATGAGTGGGCAGGCACTTTACGCCAGCAAGGTATCGAGGGCCTAACTAAACAGTTACAGGCTGCGGCTAATCAAAAGATTACTTTAGAACAGAAGAAATAATGAGCCAGACAACCACCCAAGCAGCAGAGTTAAACTGGCAACGTCAGGGTAGCGCGGTGGTATTTAGCGGTGATTTGGATCGCGATACGTTGCTGGCGTTTTGGAATCAGCGAAAATCAGAGCTGTCAGGCATTACTGAAATTAATGTCACCCATCTGAATCGGGTTGATTCATCTGGTTTAGCTATGTTGGTTCACATTCTTGGTGATGCTGAGAAAGTGGGTTCGCCGCTCTCGCTGGTGGGAGTCACGGACAAACTTAGTACTTTGATTACGCTCTATAACTTACAGCACATTATTCCTATAGAGACAGAGCGGTCGTCGTAATCCATGATGCTCTGAATACCCAAAACCACTGTAGCGTAAACACTACAGTGGTTTTTCATTGTTTAAGAATGATGCAGATTCCATTAAACTGTCATCCAATATGTCTTACGCACAATACAAGATAGAGCGACATGGAAAACAAAGAACTCGAAGCTGTCCTAATGCAGTCTCTTGATTTACAAGAGGCACACGTCACAGGAGACGGAAGCCACTTTCAATTAATCGTTGTTGGTGAGCAGTTTACTGACATGCGCCGCTTGAAAAGAGAGCAGGCTGTCTATGCGCCGCTAATGGAATATATTGCTGATAATCGCATCCATGCCGTCAATATTCGTGCTTTTTCGCCGGATGAATGGGCAAGAGAGCGTAAGCTAAATGGTTTCTGATAGCCGATAATAACACCTCCTTTTTCTAGAATCTGTCTCATTGGATATCTGATGTGCAGCATCTATGACACGGTTAGCTCTATTTCACTCGTGCTGATGTGTTAAGTGCCACGGTATATGGTATGGATTGAGATAACTCCTATGGAAATGGATTCTTGGTAGATAGGTTCTTAATATTTTCAAATAGAGATGAATAGAGAATGGATAAATTTCGTGTAACAGGCCCAACCCGCTTAAGTGGTGAAGTCACTATTTCAGGGGCTAAAAATGCTGCCCTGCCAATTCTGTTCGCTACTCTGTTAGCAGAAGAACCTGTAGAACTGCAAAATGTTCCTAAATTAAAAGACATCGATACCACCATGAAGTTGTTAAATCAGCTTGGTGTAAAAACGGAACGTAATGGTTCCGTTCATATTGATGCCAGCAATGTTAACGAGCTGTGTGCGCCTTACGACCTTGTCAAAACAATGCGTGCTTCCATCTGGGCATTAGGCCCATTAGTTGCCCGTTTTGGTTACGGTCAGGTTTCACTGCCTGGCGGGTGTGCTATCGGTGCGCGTCCCGTTGATTTACATATCACGGGCTTAGAACAACTTGGTGCAGAGATCAAGCTGGAAGAAGGCTATGTGAAAGCCTCTGTTGATGGGCGCTTGAAAGGTGCTCATATCGTGATGGATAAAGTGAGCGTTGGCGCAACAGTCACTATCATGAGCGCAGCAACACTGGCTGAAGGCACTACAGTGATTGAGAATGCCGCTCGTGAACCAGAGATCGTAGATACGGCAAACTTTCTGAATGCGCTGGGTGCCAAGATCAGCGGTGCAGGTACGGATAGCATTACCATCGAAGGTGTGAAGCGTCTCGGTGGTGGGGTGTATCGTGTGCTGCCAGACCGTATTGAAACAGGGACCTTCCTTGTAGCTGCTGCGGTTTCTCGCGGTAAAGTGATTTGCCACAATACCCGCCCTGATACGTTGGATGCTGTTCTCGCTAAACTGCGTGAAGCAGGGGCTGATATAGAAATCGGAGAAGATTGGATTAGCCTTGACATGCATGGCCAACGCCCTAAAGCGGTGACTGTTCGCACGGCACCACATCCTGGTTTTCCTACCGACATGCAAGCGCAGTTTACCCTGTTGAATCTGGTTGCAGAAGGTACGGGTATTATCACTGAAACGATCTTTGAAAACCGTTTCATGCATATTCCTGAGCTTATTCGTATGGGTGCTCATGCTGAAATCGAGAGCAACACAGCCATCTGTCACGGCGTTGAAACATTATCGGGTGCTCAGGTCATGGCAACCGATTTACGTGCGTCAGCAAGCTTAGTATTGGCGGGATGTATTGCTGAAGGTACGACGCTGGTTGATCGTATTTATCATATCGATCGCGGCTATGACCGTATTGAAGATAAATTGAATGCGTTAGGTGCCAAGATTGAGAGAGTTGCAGGGGAGTAACCCCTATCTGCTTTTGACCTGATTGATAAAAAGGAGCCTAGTGCTCCTTTTTTATGTCTGATTTATGCCTAATATCAGTTAATCGGGTATTCCATAATCGCCACTTTTACTTCCAGTGATTCGCCATTGCGTAAAATAATTACAGGGATCTCCGTTCCAGGGCGGACTTCTGCAATCTGATCCATCGTTTCGATGGCTGAAATAGCTGGTTTATCATTAACTTTTATCAGAATATCTCCAGGCAATATACCTGCTTTCGCTGCTGGGCCGTTCTCATTTACGGCACCGACGATAATACCTTGTATGCGATCTACCGTGCCTGTAGCGGATGACTGCGAAGCTGAAGGCGCAATTTCTCTTCCTTCAATACCGATATAGCCACGTATGACACGGCCATCTCGAATCAGTTTATCCATTACTTTGGTTGCCAATATTGTAGGGATAGCGAAGCCGATGCCTTCGGGGGTTTCACCATCGTTACTTTTATCTAGAGATAGCGTATTAATACCGACGAGTTCGCCCAGTGAGTTGACGAGTGCACCACCGGAGTTTCCCTGATTGATTGAGGCATCTGTTTGCAGGAAATTTTGACGCCCAGAAGGACTAAGACCGTTGCGCCCGCTGGCGCTGATAATACCTTGGGTAATTGTCTGCCCTAAATTGTAAGGGTTACCAATGGCTAGAACGACATCACCAATGTGAGGTGTGCGGTTGGGATTGGTGGGAATAACGGGTAAATTTGTCGCTTGTATTTTCAAAACCGCTAAGTCGGTTAGAGAGTCTGAACCGATTAACAGTGCTTCGAATACGCGGGCATCTTGTAATGCGACGATAATTTGGTCTGCGTTAGTAATAACGTGTTTATTCGTTAGGATATAGCCTTTATCGTTCATGATAACGCCGGAACCTAACGTTTTTATTTCTAGGCTATTATTCGATGCGTTATTAATACTGCGGTTATAAACGTTCACCACTGCAGGCGCGGCGCGGCGCGCTGCTTGGTTAAAGCTCATAGGCGATTCATTAAGCGGGCTGAGAGAGGTTAATGAAGGGGCAAGCGACCCTGGGGTACCTGAACGCAACGCAGGTAAAACGGCTAAAAGTAGTACAGCAACAGCTACACCTATAATTATAGAGCGAGAGAGCTTTACGAGCATACGTTAGCCAGGCGGTCAGATTAGGGGAAATTGGGTAGAGGATACCATGAGTTACCGGACACGACGACCGTGTCGTGTCCGATTTTAGCGAGGCTTATCGCAGAATAAGATAGATACTTTCACCACCGCGCACGATATTAAGTGCAATAACAGCTGGTTTGGACTCTAAAATCTTACGTAATTGGCTGATGTTCTCTACGCGCTCACGGTTAACACCAACAATTAGGTCATCTTTTAATAAACCGATTTGAGCAGCAGGTGAAGATTTAGCAACGTTCTCGATCTTCACACCTTTAGTCCCTTTCGTCTCACCATTACTCAGGTTTGCACCTTGTAACGCAGGGATTAGCGATTCAGCGCTGGTACTGGATTGCTCACTGTTTTGCAATGAGACTTCCACTTCCATTGGTTTACCTTCACGTACTAAACCCACTTTGACTTTCTTCGGCCCCATTGTCGCGACTTTCGCTCTCAACTCTGCAAAGCTGCCAATAGTTTTACCATCAATGGAGGTAATCACATCACCCGCTTTGATACCGGCCAATGCTGCCGCTGATTTAGGCACAATTTCACTGACGAAAGCACCACGTTGCGTATCAATTTTGAACGCTTTAGCCATATCAGCCGTCATCTCACGGCCTTTAATGCCAAGAACACCGCGTTTAACTTCGCCAAACTCAATCAACTGTTGGCTAAGGCTTTTTGCCATGTTACTTGGGATAGCAAAACCGATACCGATATTGCCGCCGTTGGGGGCAAGAATCGCGGTGTTGATACCAATCAGCTCACCATTCAGGTTAACTAGTGCTCCGCCGGAGTTACCGCGGTTAATCGAGGCATCGGTTTGAATAAAATTCTCTAAACCTTCAAGGCTCAATCCGCTGCGGCCTAACGCAGAGATAATCCCAGAAGTGGCGGTTTGCCCAAGGCCAAATGGGTTACCAATCGCAACCGCAAAATCCCCCACGCGCAGTTTGTCAGAATCAGCGATAGCCACGGCTTTTAGGTTTTTTGCATCTTTGACTTGGATGAGGGCGATATCAGATTGCTCATCTTTACCAATTAATTTTGCATCATATTCATGGCCATCGTTGGTTTGAATACTGATCTTATCGGCGTTTTTGATAACGTGATTATTGGTTAATATATACCCTTTGGCTGCATCAATGATAACGCCGGAGCCTAACCCTTGGAATGGACGGGAGCTTTGTTGCTCCGCTGGAAAATTGGGACCAAAAAAGAATTTAAATTCAGGTGGAAGTTGCTGGCGCTGAACTTGCGTCCCTTCAATTTTTACGCTAACCACAGCAGGCAGTACCTTTTCCAGCATTGGGGCAAGACTTGGAACCTGCTCACCCTGAACAACCATAGGAAGTGCGGCGTTTGCCATAGGAATTGAAGATAGAGCCAAACCCATACTGATTGTTAATGCGCTCAATAGTGAAGATGTTTTTCTCATAGATTTTTCTCTTTATACCAACAATTGTATTTCATAATTTTGATGCGCTTTCGCTACGTACGCAATATAAGAGTCGACAGATAGGGTAAAAGTTCATAGAAGAAAAGTAAGGAATGGTCAATTTAATTAAATAGATGGGTGCTGGAGCCGGGATGGGGCAGAACATTTTTCTCTTGTGGCGAACACTATTGAACAGTGATGCACTGAAAAAATCCCGGCAACGCACTTATTAAAATGAAGTTAGTCGTGTTTATCCGCGCGTAGCAGCCCAGATGCTTCACCTGAGTAATCACGCGGCATTTCGACGGGGGCTTGATCATTTTCAGATTCAGATTCACCTAAGCGAAAACGAAACGGGTTTTCCTGCACTGGTAGGTCAGGTAGCAGGTCGTTTGAGCTTTTAGCCATATGCTGATAGAGCTGGCGATAATCGCGAGCCATGTTGTTGAGTAGCTCCGCGCTCTGTGCGAAATGCCCAACTAGCTCTTGGCGATAAGCCTCTAACTCGGCTTTACCTTTCTCCAGATCGGTTTGGAGTTCTTTTTGCTGACGTAGTTTGCGGTTCCCAAAACGAACAGCCAATGCGCCGATGACAATACCGACGACTAAACCAATAAGCGCATACTCCCAAGTCATGGTGACTCCTATTATTTTACTGTCGTTGTTTTAACAGAGACTGTTTAAACACGCATTGCATAAACGGACTCTGCTTAACGGATGATCTCATTACATAACCACCACTATACCTTTTAATGCCCGCTGAGTGGAATCATACATAATTTTATATGAGAGACGGATTCCTTCTTTGATAATAATTTTTTTCGGCAGGTTATGCTATCGTCCACAATAATGTCTCTCTGGGATCAGAGATACCCCCCATTTGTGTCGCCGATACGACGATTTTTTAGCAGGGAATATATCTATCTATGCTTGATACTTCACCTTTGGCCCGCTATCAACACGCTTTGACTGATGGCACCTATCAACCGGACGACGCTCAACATCAGGCAGTTAAAGATCTTGATGCGATCTATCAAGCGGTACTGCAACAAAAAGCAGAAGCGCCAAGCCGTAAGCCAGCCTCATCGGGTCTTTTGGGCTGGTTACACAAAAAGGTTATCAATAGTGATAAGCCACAGGATGCTACGGTAAAAGGCCTCTATATGTGGGGAGGCGTTGGTCGTGGCAAAACATGGCTAATGGACCTTTTTTATCAGAGCCTGCCTGGGGAGCGTAAACTTCGCCTCCATTTTCACCGTTTTATGTTACGGGTTCATGCAGAGTTAACCGCTCAGCAGGGGCATGAAAACCCCCTAGAGATGATTGCTGATGGTTTTAAGGCAGAGGCGGATATTCTCTGTTTTGATGAGTTTTTTGTTTCTGATATTACTGATGCCATGTTGTTGGGAACACTGTTTGAAGCCCTGTTTAAACGCGGCATCATATTAGTCGCTACCTCGAATATTCCGCCGGATAACCTGTATCACAATGGGTTACAGCGCGCCCGTTTCTTGCCTGCTATCGAACTGATTAAGAGCAACTGCAAGGTACTCAATGTTGATGCAGGGATCGACTATCGTTTGCGCACGCTAACACAAGCCAATCTGTTTATTACGCCTTTAGGGGCAGAAACGGCGCATTCGATGGGGCAGACTTTTCGGCAACTGGTTGGCGGAGAAGGCCATGGTAGTAAAACCCTTGAGATTAACCACCGGCCGTTAAATGTATTAGATGAAGCCGATGGTGTGCTGGCTGTGGCGTTCTCTGTTTTATGCCAAGAAGCTCGTAGTCAGATGGATTACATTGCACTTTCTCGGCTTTATCACACAGTTTTATTGCATAACCTTACGCAAATGAACAGCCTACAAGAGGATATAGCTCGGCGCTTTCTCGCGTTGGTCGATGAGTTTTATGAGCGGCGTGTCAAACTGATTATCTCGGCTGATGTGGACATGTATCAGATATACAGCGGTGATCGGCTAAAGTTTGAATATCAGCGTTGCTTGTCCCGTTTGCAAGAGATGCAGAGTGAAGAGTATTTAAGCCTAGAACATCTTCCTTAAGGGCGAATGACATCACCAATCGCATGACAAAAACGGGTCATAAAAAGCGAAGTAAACACCGGGGCTATTAAGCTCCGGTGTGTGACAAATCATCGTTATTATTCAATAAGAACACCTCGCAATATAAGATAATTCTCATATGAAATAACGCATTACGCGCTCAGCAAAGAAAATCACTTTCGTTGCAATTATGTAACAATAATATTTCATTAACGTAATCTGTATCACAGAATTAAAGCTTGTTGAACCATTTAAATTAAATGATAATGATTATCAGGTTGAAACTAGTTATCATTCAATATAGAAGATTCTATGAGAATTACCGAGTCAGCAGACCATCTAGGGTCAGGAAAAAAGAGAGATTCTTCTTGCCGTTACCCATCGGTCAACACTCAGCAATTACTGGGTAAATCTGATGTATTACTGATTCAGCATCAGGATCAACAGTACCAACTGCGTATTACTAAAGCCGGAAAGTTAATCTTAACCAAATAAATTCACAATTTAGCCAGCCACCCAGACACTTGCTATCTTCGTCAAGGCAGCCAGCAACTTCATCATATCTCCAATACGTTGGAACATATGAATATTCAATGGAGAGTTGCAGTATGCTTCGCCTGTCATCTTTAAGTCTTGCCATTATTTGTGCACTTCCTGCATTGGCTAATGCCGAAACAAATACGGATACCTCAAATACTAAAAATAAAAACGAAATCATTACTGTGACGGCGACAGGCAACGATCGTAATGCCTTTGAAGCGCCGATGATGGTCACCGTCGTAGATGCTAATGCACCAGAAAATTTGGCCGCCAATAGCTCGGCTGATCTGCTGCGTAATATTCCAGGTATTACCATTACGGGGACATCGCGCAGCAACGGGCAAGATATCAACATGCGTGGGTATGACAAACGCGGCGTGTTGGTGTTAGTCGATGGTGTTAGGCAAGGAACGGATACAGGGCATCTAAATGGGATATTTCTCGACCCCGCATTGATTAAACGAGTCGAAGTAGTTCGTGGCCCATCAGCACAGCTTTACGGCAGCGGTGCTCTTGGTGGCGTTATCTCTTTTGACACCGTTGATGCTAAAGATTTACTACGTGAAGGCGAACAGGGTGGTGTTCGGTTGTTCGGCTCTGGCGCTACCTTGGATCACAGCACCAGCATGGGCGTAACGACCTTCGGTCGTACCGATGATGTTGATGGTTTATTCTCTGCCAACTTCCGCGATAAAGGCAATCTACGCCTGAGTAACGGTGAGACAGCACCGAACGATGAAGAGATCGCATCTATGCTGGCGAAAGGAACGTGGCGTATCGACGATGCCCAATCGCTCATTGCTAACCTGCGCTATTACAACAACGATGCCAGAGAGCCTAAAAACCCGCAAAACCTGCAACCGAGCACCACAGCCACCGATGTAATGACCGACAGAACCACGAAAAACAAAGATGCTCAGCTTGTTTATAAAATCAATCCTGCGGATATGGATTGGTTAAATGCATCAACCCAACTTTACTACTCTGAAACCCAAATCAATTCGAACCCAACGGGCGGAAAAGCAGAAGACAGAAAGCAGACAACCAAAGGCATCAAGGTTGATAACCGATCAAACTTCTGGAAAGAGAGCTTTGCACCGAGCCAGCTCACTTACGGGGCAGAAACCTATAAGCAGAAGCAGACGCCAAGTGGCGCGACAACCAGCTTCCCAGAGGCTGAAATTCGTTTCGCTTCCGGTTGGTTACAAGATGAAGTCACCCTGCGTGATCTCCCTGTTTCCTTTATTGGTGCCATCCGCTACGACAACTACAAAGCGGAAAGCCGTGGCTATGACAGTATTAATGCAGACAAATGGTCGCCTAAAATTGCCATGTCAGTTCTTCCAACAGAATGGTTAACGCTGTTCGCCTCTTATTCCGAAGCCTTCCGCGCCCCAACAATGGGCGAGATGTATAACGACTCCCTGCATTTCAGCATGGGGCCGACTATGAACAACTATTGGAAGCCTAATCCGAATTTAAGGCCAGAAACCAACGCAACTCAGGAAGTCGGTTTCGGTCTACGCTTCGATAATCTGATCATGGCTGATGATGATCTGAAATTTAAAGCGAGCTACTTCGGCACAAGAGCCAAAGATTACATCTCAACCAGCGTCAACATGAAAGTGGGTTATGTGCCGGGCTCTGGCGTGGTGTGTTCACCTTGTGAGACAACCTCCGTCAATATTCCACGGGCTAAAATTTGGGGCTGGGAAATGATGATGGACTATCAGAATCGCTATTTTGATATGAACGTCGCTTATAACCGTACCAGCGGGAAAGATGAACGCACGGGCGCATGGTTATCTACCGTGAACCCAGACACCGTTTCCACTCGTTTGAACGTGCCGCTTGGCAATACCAATGCTTCTGTGGGTTGGATGGGGGTCTTTGCTGATCGTATTAAAGACACGCCAACACCGCAAAAAGGTTATGCCACTCATGACTTTTACGTCAGCTATAAGCCTGAAATGTTCTCTGATCGCTTAACAACCAGCGTCGTTGTCGGCAATGCCTTCGACAAAGAGTACTACGCGCCAAATGGGGCTTTGCAGGATGGGCGCAACCTCAAGTTATTCGCCAGTTATCAGTTCTGATACCTATACTTAAAATCAGTTGCTAAAAAAATAGACAGTTATTTTGGGCATGAAAGTCAACACAGAAGCAACTTCAAGTATCACTGGGGTCATCTTTTCTTAATACCCCAGCCAGAAGGCTGGGGAAGTATCACTCTGACAGGAATAAAAAATGACGATATCTCTGTACCAAGATTATTTACAGGCCAAACAACAACATCCTGAAAAATACGCAAGGGATTTAGCAAAGGTACTGAATATTAGCGAAGCGGAGCTTCTACATGCTCGCGTGGGTCAGGACGCTATTCGGTTAAAAGATGATGTCAAAGCATTACTCGCCGCACTGGAGAGTATTGGCGAGGCCAAAGCGATTACCCGCAATGAACATGCGGTTCATGAACATGTGGGAAGCTATCAAAACCAGCACCTTAGCGGTCATGCTGGTTTGATACTGAACCCTTATGAGTTGGATTTACGTCTGTTCTTGAACCAGTGGCACAGCGTTTTTTCATTAACCGAAGAGAGCAAGCGCGGTACCCGCCACAGTATCCAATTCTTTGATGGTTATGGCGATGCAGTACATAAAGTCTATACCACCGAAAATACGGATATGGACGCTTGGAATGACGTCATCGCGGCCTTTACCCAGCAAGATAACCCGGCGCTTGAAATCCAAGCTCGTGAACCCGTTTCGGCAAATAAAGACTTAGGCGTTGATAACAACACTATCGACAGCGAATGGCGTGCAATGACCGACGTTCACCAATTTTTCACGTTGCTGCGCAAGTACGATATGAGCCGCCAACAGGCTTTCCAGGCTGTAGGTGATGATTTGGCTCAACGTGTTGATAACCAAGCGCTGAAACAGATTCTGCATATGGCAAAAGAGGATGCCAACGACATTATGGTGTTTGTGGGTAACCGTGGTTGTGTCCAGATCTTTACAGGGAAAATTGAGAAAATTGTCCCTCATGAAGAGTGGATCAATATCTTTAATAGAAAGTTTGTTCTGCACCTTATCGAAACCGACATTGTTGAGAGCTGGATCACCCGTAAACCAACAGGTAATGGCTTTGTCACCAGCCTTGAGTTGTTCTCACAAGATGGCACCCAAATTGCGCAGCTCTATGGTCAGCGCACTGAAGGCCAGCCAGAGCAGCAAAAGTGGCGCGACCAAATCGAACTCTTATTGCAACAACAAACGGTGCCTGCATGAATGTATCCATCAAGCGTGGGGTGATTATGCTCTGCGCCCTGTTTTCCCTTTCCGCCCAAGCGAATGGGCGGATAGTCAGCATTGGCGGTGATGTTACTGAAATCATCTATGCCTTACATGCTGAAGCAGAGCTTGTCGGGCGAGACTCTACCAGCACCTATCCAGAGGCGGTTAAATCGCTTCCTGATATTGGCTATATGCGTCAGCTAAATGCCGAAGGCATTTTGTCACTTAAGCCAACGCTCGTGTTAGCTAGCGACCAGTCTTTACCTGCTCTGGCGTTAGAGCAGGTGAAAAACAGCGGCATCAACGTGGTCTCTGTTCCAGGATTGCCCGCGTTAGAGACGGTACCGAAGAAAATCAGTGCGATTGCACAGGCTTTAGGGAAAGAAGACGAGGGTAAAAAACTGATCGCTAATTATGAGCAGCAAGTCGCGGCAATGCCGAAAAACAAGCTCTCGACGAAAGTGCTGTTTGTGATGAACTACAGCGGAACAACACCGATGGCGGCAGGGCAGAATACCGCAGCGGATGCCATTATCGGCTTTGCGGGTGGAACTAACGCTATGCAAGGGTTCAAAAAATATCGCCCGCTATCTCAGGAAGGGATTATTGCGGCTGCGCCTGAACTCTTACTGTTAACGACAGCGGGTTTTGAGGCGATGGGTGGAAAAGAGAAAATCTGGCAGTTGCCGGGTATCAGCCAGACCCCGGCAGGAAAAAATAAGCGTTTCCTGGTGGTCGATGACTTAGCTTTGCTCGGATTCACCTTAAAAACGCCGGAAGTGGTATCAAGCCTGCATAAAGCGCTGGAAGAGAGCCACTGATGAACATCCGTCTTTCGCCGCGTAGCTGGTTAGTGATGATGTCACTCCTGCTGGTGGTGCTCACATTGAGTGCCGCCAATCTTGGCCCAGTGAGATTATCTTTTTATACCCTATTGACCCAGTCCCTCGATGAGGGAGACTGGAATATCTGGTTGCATATTCGTCTGCCCAGAGTGTTGTTAGCGGTATTAATCGGTGCGGCGTTGGCGGTGTCTGGTGCAGTGATGCAGGGGTTATTTCGTAATCCTCTGGCTGACCCCGGATTGTTGGGGATTAGCACAGGTGCAGCGCTGTGTGTGGCGTTGGCAATTTTGCTGCCATTGCCTCTGCCTGCGGTGTTGGCGCTTTATGGCCACACGCTGGCGGCGTTTATCGGCAGTATTGCGGTCTGTGCTTTGCTCTATGCCCTTAGCCAACGAGGGCACGGTAATCTGACTCGCCTATTGCTAGCGGGTATTGCTATTAATGCATTGGCGGGGGCGGCGATTGGTGTTCTCAGTTATGTCAGTGACGATCAACAGCTTCGGCAGTTCTCCCTGTGGAGTATGGGAAGCTTAGGTCAAGCTCAGTGGCCTACCTTAGCGATTGCGGCATCGCTGATCATTCCGGCGGTTATTGTCTGCCTCAGGTTATCCCGTCTGCTCAACCTACTACAGCTGGGAGATGAGGAGGCGCATTATCTGGGCGTTAATGTCGAGTCTGTTAAGCGCCGGTTATTATTGCTGAGTGCGTTATTAGTGGGTACTGCGGTGGCGATGAGCGGTGCTATTGGTTTTATCGGCTTAGTTATCCCTCATTTAATTCGGTTACAGCTTGGCCCCGATCACCGCTGGTTATTGCCCGGTTCAGTGTTAGGCGGAGCTTGCTTACTGCTGATAGCTGACACGCTGGCGCGTACATTGGCGGCTCCGGCTGAAATCCCCGTAGGGCTACTCACCAGCTTACTGGGTGGGCCTTACTTCTTATGGTTGATATTGCGCCAGAATGGAGGAAGCCATGCTCAGAGCTGAAAATCTGACTTATCGTCGGTTAAACCGGAATATTATTAACAATGTTTCGCTAGACCTGATCCCCGGTGAGTTGGTCACGATTATTGGGCCGAATGGTGCGGGTAAATCCACGTTGTTACGCATGTTAACGGGATATCTGCCACCGGATAGCGGCACATGCACACTGCAAGAACGCAGCTTGTCCCAATGGCCGCATTTGGAACTGGCCAAGGTTCGTGGGGTGATGAATCAGCAGAGTGGGCTTTCATTCCCGTTTAGCGTGCGTGATGTGATTGCGATGGGGCGGGCGCCTTACGGTAGCCACAAATCGAACCAGCAAGCGATAGAAAGCGCTGTTGAAATTACGGAGTGCGGCACGTTGCTTAACCGCCATTACAACCAGTTATCGGGGGGAGAAAAGCAGCGTGTTCAACTTGCTCGGTTGATAGCTCAACTTTGGGACTCTTCGCCAAAGCAGCGATATCTGTTTCTTGATGAGCCTACATCGGCCCTCGATCTTTATCACCAGCAACAAACCCTACGATTGCTGAAAAAGATGACAAGAGATGCCCCGTTTTCTGTGTGCACTGTGCTGCATGACCTGAATCTGGCAGCGCTATACGCTGACAAAGTTTTACTGCTTCATCAAGGTACGCTGGTGGCATCAGGGACGCCGAAAAATGTCCTCAATACGGAATTATTGACGCGTTGGTATCAGGCCGATTTATGTGTGTGTGAACACCCAGAAAACGGCGGAATGCCTCAGGTTTGTCTGCGTCAGTGATAAATTATCTTGATGGGGGGATGCGTGCTTTTCAGAGAATATCGTTGAGTATCTGCAAAGTAGAGGGGAAGAGATAAACGGTGTGAAATTGCAAAAAAATCAGCCTCTGACAGAGACCCGTGAGTCGCTATTTTCCGCGTAATCTGCCATGCTTTTCTCATCACACATTAATTTCAAAAAAACAGGTCGACCTTTGCGGGCGACTTCCCTATAATCTCGCGACCCCACGTTACAACAAAGTTTTTTTCCCGAAACTTTATAGTACGGCATGATACTGCTCGAAGGGGTAGGTTTGCTGGACTGATGGTCGTGTGAGCCTCAACTGTTTTTTGAGCGTTTGGGTGTTCACCAACGTGTAACTTTACTTGGGTAAGCTTTTAATAATGAAAACTTTTACAGCGAAACCAGAAACCGTCAAACGCGACTGGTATGTTGTTGACGCGAGCGGAAAGACCTTAGGTCGTCTCGCAACTGAACTAGCTCGTCGTCTGCGCGGCAAGCATAAAGCGGAATATACTCCGCACGTCGATACTGGTGATTACATCATCGTTCTGAACGCAGAAAAAGTTGCCGTAACTGGTAACAAGCGTTCTGACAAGATCTATTATCACCACACTGGCTACATCGGTGGTATCAAGCAAGCGACCTTTGAAGAGATGATTGCCCGCCATCCTGAGCGTGTGATTGAAATCGCGGTTAAAGGCATGCTGCCGAAGGGTCCTCTTGGACGTGCTATGTACCGTAAACTGAAAGTTTACGCGGGCAATGAGCACAACCATGCGGCACAGCAACCGCAAGTTCTTGACATTTAATCGGGATTATAGGCAATGGCTGAAAATCAATACTACGGCACTGGTCGCCGCAAAAGCTCCGCCGCACGCGTCTTTATTAAGCCGGGTAGCGGTAAAATCGTTATTAACCAACGTAGCCTAGAACAGTACTTCGGTCGCGAAACTGCCCGCATGGTAGTTCGTCAGCCGCTGGAACTGGTCGACATGGTTGAGAAGTTTGATCTGTACATCACCGTTACCGGTGGTGGTATTTCTGGTCAAGCTGGTGCTATCCGTCACGGTATTACCCGTGCACTGATGGAATATGACGAAACTCTTCGTGCTAGCCTGCGTAAAGCTGGCTTCGTCACTCGTGACGCACGTGAAGTTGAACGTAAAAAAGTGGGTCTGCGCAAAGCACGTCGCCGTCCACAGTTCTCCAAGCGTTAATTGTTTGCTACTTTGGCAGCGAGCTAATAATGCTAAAAAGCCCGGTTTACCGGGCTTTTTTTATAAGTTTAATTGTTGTAACTAATTGATTTATATCAGATTGCCTGTCTTCTCCTGATTAAATATGCACCTCTCCCTGCTCAAAGTATTCAAAATCTGGTACACTATCACCCACTTTTGTGCCCGTTTACCCTGAACTCTGTATGTTGCTTCTATAGCAGCAGTTTTAAGTGGTTAGGCTAACTGGTCACACTCCCCGATACCAAGAATCTATCTCAATAGCTTCATTGGGTAAGTTCAAATAATAGTCTGGATCGTAGCATCCCGCTGCGTCCGTGTAATTTCTGGATAAACTTGGAGGTTTTCATGGCTGTCGCTGCCAACAAACGTTCGGTGATGACGCTGTTTTCCGGTTCGACCGACATTTTCAGCCATCAGGTACGCATCGTTCTGGCTGAGAAGGGTGTTAGCGTCGAGATTGAGCAGGTCGAAAAGGATAACCTGCCACAGGATCTGATTGACCTCAATCCGTATCGCACGGTTCCAACACTGGTCGATCGCGAACTGACGTTATATGAGTCCCGTATCATCATGGAGTATCTGGATGAGCGTTTCCCACATCCTCCTTTAATGCCTGTTTATCCGGTTGCGCGTGGTGAAAGCCGCCTGATGATGCACCGCATTGAAAACGATTGGTACACTCTGCTGTTTAAAGTGGAATCAGGTAGTGCGGCAGAAGCTGATGCAGCTCGTAAGCAATTGCGTGAAGAGTTACTGGCTATCGCGCCGGTATTTACTCAAAAACCTTATTTCATGAGTGATGAATTCAGCCTAGTTGATTGCTATTTGGCTCCGCTGTTATGGCGGTTACCGCAACTGGGTATCGAACTGTCTGGCGCAGGCTCTAAAGAGCTGAAAGGCTATATGACTCGTGTATTTGAACGTGATGCCTTCTTGGCTTCCCTGACTGAAACTGAACGTGAAATGCGTTTACAGACTAGGGGCTAAGTTTTATGGATCAGCCTGAAATGTCACCACGCCGCCCCTATCTTCTAAGGGCGTTCTATGATTGGTTACTCGACAATCAGTTAACACCGCATTTGGTTGTTGACGTGACACTTCCCGGCGTTCAGGTTCCGATGGAATTTGCCCGGGATGGCCAGATTATTTTGAATATCGCGCCAAGAGCAGTAGGAAATTTAGAACTGGGTAACGAAGAAGTGAGCTTTAACGCTCGCTTTAGCGGTTCACCTCGACAAGTTTACGTTCCACTTTATGCTGTGGTAGCCATCTATGCTCGTGAGAACGGTGAGGGTACGATGTTTGAGCCTGAACCTGCTTATGAAGAGGGTACGTTGGTACTGCCAGATGCAGAGAGCACAGACAGTGCGGATAAAAAAGAGGGTGAGACTGAATCTCCATTCTCTTTAGTTGAAGTGGAAACCGACGCTGAACAAAACGATGACAACGGTAATGATGAGCCACCGAAACCGCCTCGCGGTCGTCCAGCTCTTCGCGTTGTAAAGTAAACCTTCAGGTCACAGTCTTAGTAATAAACCCGGAGTGATTATCGATCGCTATGCCGGGTTTTTTTATGCCAACTGTTTAGCAAATAGCGTTGAATAAGATGTAATTTCTACAGTGAACGGATTGAAATAGCAGAGATAGAGAAAGCAGAAAGAAAACTTCTCAGTGGTGCGAAGAGAGGGACTTGAACCCTCACGTCCGTGAGAACACTAACACCTGAAGCTAGCGCGTCTACCAATTCCGCCACCTTCGCACAGAGAGAAACTCTTTTAAATACTAGAACGATATTCAGAACAGCATGGTGATTTGGTGCGAAGAGAGGGACTTGAACCCTCACGTCCGTAAGAACACTAACACCTGAAGCTAGCGCGTCTACCAATTCCGCCACCTTCGCAATCCAGAAACGTTACTCATAAAAGCAACATCACCACGGAGCCGAATTCTAGAGCTTTTAGTGATAGCGTCAATCATTTTCTCCTAAAGCCTCGGTGTTTGTTGGAAAAAACGGCATATGCGCATCTTGTGAAATCATCGGTGAGACTCGCAACCCGTGCTGCGACGTTGAAGCACGGGTTGAAAGGGACTAGCGCTTAGATTTTTTCTTTTTATCTGGGCTGGTAGGGCGAGTAAACACGGCCTGATAAACCTTAAAACGCCCAGTTTGAGCAATCACCTCATGGTTGCCGAACGTGGCATCTAACCAATCGGGATAAGGTAGGAAGGCGTTAGCAACAATGCGTAGTTTCCCCCCCATATGCAGATGGTTTTTCGCGCTGCGAATCAACGCTTCTGCTGCGCTCAGGCTGGTTTGCAACCCATCGTGGAACGGCGGATTAGAGATAATCAGATTAAAGCGCCCTTGAATGTCAGAATAGACATCACTGGCAATCACGGTGCCTTTAATATCGTTTGCTGCCAGCGTAGCGCGGCTAGACTCCAGTGCTGCGGCATTAACATCGCTCAATGTCAGTGACGTGATTTTAGGGTAGCGTTTCGCCAGTGTGGCAGCCAAAACGCCTGCGCCACAACCGACATCCAACACATCACCCTGCACGATAACTCCCTCTTCCAGAGAGTCCAGCAGCAGCTGGCTGCCGACATCTAGACCATCGCGGCTGAAAACGCTGGGCAGAGCTTTGATCTGAACACCTTCGCAGTCGTACTCATTCCACCATGCTGAGGCATCAAAATTAACGCGCTTCTCAATACGGCCGTGATATAAACCACAACGGCGGGCGCTATCAATTTTCTGTAGTGGGCCAACATCCTCTAACACAGCTTCGGCACTACGAACACCGCTACGGTTTTCACCGACCACGAAGATATCGCAGCCAATAGGCAGCAGAGAGAGCAGGTTAAATAGTTGAAATTGTGCTTCTTGTTTACTCTTCGGCCAGTAATAAACCAGCGTATCGGATTGGCTGAGAAAATTGGCATCTGCCAATAGGCCAAACTGTGCATTCTCTCCCAGAGTCCGGCTAATTGCCTGCCAATGATGATATTGATTGGTGTGTACACGCACATCGGCAGCATCAAACTGGCAAGGCAATGTATCTTGTAAATCACCGGCAAACAGTACGCGACGCGAGATAAACTCATCGCTGTGGCGCATAATAACTTCACTGGCAGGGGTAAATGCAGACATCAGTTTTGTGGCTCCTTAGCAATCTGGCTGGGGATTATATACCCAAAGTCATTGGCGGTGTAGTTAACGACCAAGTAACGGCTCAGGTGCTGTGAGTACAACGAGTTGGCGCATATCCGTTGGGTTTGTTAGCATAGCCAACATCTATTGGAACACGCCCTAAGAGTGACTATGTCATCAAGACGCGATCGGCTATTACAGCAGCTAGGCATTACACAGTGGGTCTTACGACGCCCGACCGCCTTGCAAGGCGAGGTCGCGGTTCACTTACCGGCAGAGACGAAACTGGTCATTGTTTCTGCACAGCCGCTAGCACTGAATACGCCGCTGTTAAGTGATGTTTTCCATGCGTTAGAGATAACCGAACAACAGGTCTACTGCATAGCGCCAGAACAGCTCGCTATGCTACCACCGGATACCCAGTGCCTGAGCTGGCATTTAGGCTCTACCGATACAGCAGCATCGTCATTGGCGGGCATTGCATTATCTAGCCCGCCGCTTTCAGAACTCTCACTCGATGCCGGAGCCAAACGCGCTCTTTGGCAGCAGATCTATCATCATGAAGCAGATATCTTTCCTGACGCCAGCCGATCTAGCGACAGCATTTCAAATTGAACAAGCCAGCCATGCTTTCCCGTGGACGGAAAAAACCTTCAACAGCAATCAGGGTGAGCGCTACCTCAATCTAAAAATCAGTGAAGGCGAACAGCTTGCGGGCTTTGCCATCACGCAGGTTGTATTGGATGAGGCGACACTGTTTAACATTGCTATACACCCAAGCCATCAACGCAAAGGTTATGCTCGTGATCTGCTAAATCACCTGATCGTGGCGTTAGCGCAAAAAGAGGTGCTGACGCTTTGGCTAGAGGTGAGGGCATCCAATCACGGTGCTATCGCGTTATACGACAGCCTTGGCTTTAATGAAGTCACTGTGCGTAATAATTACTATCCCACCAAAGGTGGGCGCGAGGATGCGATAGTGATGGCACTCTATTTATAGTGGAATGAAACAATCGTGGAATAAAAATATCGCGGTATAAAACACCTAGATCACTACGATTGTTATCTGACCCCAGATGAGCGAAAATACGCCCAGCACTGTTTATCACCGTTTCACTCAATCATTACCCAAGCCCCCCTATTTTTAGTGAGCCACCTGTTTAGATGGCATCTTGGCTTGTGATAACCAAAGAAGATACTGTAACTATGCAACCATCTGAGCTACAAAGCGAAGTTGCCAAGAGAAGAACGTTCGCTATTATCTCGCATCCCGATGCCGGTAAGACCACGATTACAGAAAAAGTATTGCTGTTCGGACAGGCGATTCAAACAGCGGGTACGGTGAAAGGCCGTGGCTCTAACCAGCATGCTAAATCTGACTGGATGGAGATGGAAAAGCAGCGTGGTATCTCGATTACGACCTCTGTGATGCAATTCCCTTATCACAACTGTCTGGTCAACCTGCTGGATACCCCAGGGCATGAAGACTTCTCCGAAGATACTTATCGCACCCTAACTGCGGTTGACTGCTGTTTGATGGTTATCGACTCCTCAAAAGGGGTTGAAGATCGCACACGTAAACTGATGGAAGTTACCCGTCTGCGTGATACGCCGATCCTGACTTTTATGAACAAGCTAGACCGTGATATCCGTGACCCGATGGAGCTGCTAGATGAAGTCGAACATGAGCTAAGAATTGCCTGTTCGCCTATCACGTGGCCAATTGGTTGTGGCAAGCTCTTCAAGGGTGTTTATCACCTCTATAAAGACGAAACCTACTTGTATCAGACGGGGCAAGGCCACACGATTCAGGAAGTTCGCATCGTGAAAGGGCTAAATAACCCTGACTTAGATATTGCCGTAGGTGAGGATTTAGCACAGCAACTGCGTGATGAGCTGGAGCTGGTACAGGGGGCCTCGCATGAGTTCGAACAAGAAGCCTTCTTACAGGGTGAGCTAACGCCCGTCTTCTTCGGTACTGCACTGGGTAACTTCGGCGTGGACCATATGTTGGATGGCTTAGTGTCTTGGGCGCCAACCCCGATGCCGCGTAAAACAGACACGCGTGAAGTCACTGCCAAAGAAGAGAAATTTACCGGCTTCGTGTTTAAAATTCAGGCCAATATGGACCCGAAACACCGCGACCGCGTCGCATTTATGCGTGTTGTTTCTGGCAAATATGAAAAAGGCATGAAACTGCGTCAGGTACGCACGGGTAAAGATGTTGTTATTTCCGATGCACTGACCTTCATGGCGGGTGACCGTTCTCACGTTGAGGAAGCTTATCCGGGCGATATTATCGGGTTGCATAACCACGGCACGATTCAAATTGGCGACACCTTTACCCAAGGTGAAGACATGAAGTTCACTGGTATTCCTAACTTCGCACCAGAGCTGTTCCGCCGTATCCGTCTACGAGATCCACTGAAGCAGAAACAGCTACTAAAAGGGCTGGTACAGCTCTCAGAAGAGGGCGCTGTTCAGGTATTCCGCCCTCTAACCAACAACGACCTTATCGTTGGTGCTGTTGGTGTGCTCCAGTTTGACGTGGTTGTTGCCCGCCTAAAAGCGGAATACAACGTAGAAGCGATTTATGAATCGGTTAACGTCTCGACGGCTCGTTGGGTTGAGTGTGCAGACGTGAAGAAGCTGGAAGAGTTTAAGCGTAAAAGCGAGCTAAATCTGGCATTGGATGGCGGGGATAACCTAAGTTACATCGCACCGACGATGGTGAACTTAAACCTGACCCAAGAACGTTACCCTGAAATCGAGTTCCGTAAAACACGGGAACATTAATTCCTCTTACCCTTTTCGAAATCTAGCCAGTGCTGTTTTATCACAGTACTGGCCTTCCTTTCTTTCATACCTACACCGTTATGCCATGCAATATTCTAATTATTGTCTTTTATCTAGATGGATTAACTAAGTGTATCCAAAAAGAGACGATTTAAATCGTTTTTAAATCATCATGTTAATTATTTGTCACCTTTCATTTCGGTGTTTTGTCGCTAATAGGCGACACATATAACGTTAATTAAAATGAAATTAACAGAAAAGTACTATACTTCAACGACATTGCGGACTGGCACGGTGCTTGCAATATCATTGCTGTAGATAAGTTTCGTAGATAAATGATGTGACTCAACGCCTGAGATAAGAGGCGGTGACTGTCATGTCTCTTCAGGCTCAAATTGATGAGCTAGAAACAACTTGAAGGAAGAAATCGATGAAAAAGACAAATTTTGCACGTTCACTGATGGCTGTAGTTGTAGGTTCTGTTTTGGTTAGCGGTAGTGTGCTAGCAGAAGATACGATGATGGGAAAAGCTCAGGGAATGCTGAATAGTGCTGATGAGGCTGTTGATAGCTCAATGCAGAAAATCGATAAATCTGTCGAAAACGTGGGTGCCTATGTTGATGATAGCGCCATTACCGGCAAGGTAAAAAGCGCGTTGATCAGCGATAAGAGTCTTTCAAGCAATGATATCTCGGTTTCAACGTCTAAAGGTATTGTCACCTTAAGTGGTTTCACTACAAGTGCAGAGCAGTCTGCGCAGGCTGTTAAAATTGCCGCTGGTGTGAAAGGTGTTGTTTCCGTCACCGATAAGCTAAATGTTAAGGCTGCAGAAGAGTCTAAAATTGAGACTTATGCAAGTGATGCAGCGATCACTGGTAAGGTAAAAGCGAAACTGTTAGGTGATTCACTGGTTCCTTCCCGTAACGTTACCGTTGAAACCGCAAGCGGTGTCGTTCAGCTTACGGGTACGGTAAATACCCAAGCCGAATCTGTTCAGGCAGAAACCTTAGCTAAATCAATAGAAGGTGTTACCAGTGTCAAAAATGACCTGGTTGTTCAGCCATAATCCCTCTTATACGTTTAGATAGTATTTGACGACAATGAATGACCTAATTCTATAATTGGGTCATTCATGATGATGGTCTCAATCAATATCAACCTTCTCTTCCTACTGGTTATCCTCTTTCCCAATTCTCCTTCTATTAATACGCTCCGGTATGAGAGTACTGCCGAAAAGACGCTGATAGGGGGAGGGACTATCACTAGCCTGTTCTTTCACTGCGGGTTTAACTAATATGCTTAGGGTCAAAATAAAAAAATAAGGTGATAGAGGGTGGCAAGTACAGATAGGGCGTTATTTCAATTCATTGATACTCATTGCCACTTTGATTTCCCTCCTTTTGTGGGTTTTGAACATGAGAGCCTACAACTGGCTGCCGGCAATGGCGTGAGTGCCATTGTCGTTCCTGCTGTCACCGCAGATCGTTTTGCTTTCGTCGCAGGTTTGGCGGCCCGTTTCCCTTCTATTTATGCGGCGCTTGGTCTGCACCCTTTGTACATTGCCCAGCACGGTGAATCTGAATTAGCCTCATTAGAGCTGTGTTTGCTGCAAAGTGCGAACGAACTGGCAGCGATGGGTGAAATCGGGCTAGATCTGTACATGGATGATCCCAATATTGAGCGCCAGCTCTGGTTGCTGAGAGAGCAGCTAAAGCTAGCCAAGCATTTTGATCTTCCCGTTATCCTTCACTCACGGCGTACTCACGATGTATTGGCGCGAGAGCTAAAACGGGCCAATCTACCTAGAACAGGGGTCGTCCACGGGTTTTCCGGCAGTTTGGAACAGGCGCTGGCGTTTATCCGTTTAGGCTATGCGATTGGCGTCGGAGGAACGATCTCTTATCCCCGGGCTCAGAAGACGAGAGCGGTAATGGCGGCACTGCCATTAGAAGCATTACTACTGGAAACTGATGCACCTGATATGCCTTTAATGGGTTTCCAAGGGGAGCCTAATCGACCGGAGCGTATTCGGCAGGTGTTTGATGTATTGTGCGAGTTAAGACCGAATGAGTCGCCACAGTTGATCGCGGAAACAGTCTACCAAAATAGTCTCAGAGTACTGCCTGCACTCGCTAGAGCCTAGATATGCTGGCTCAGCGATGCGGCGGTTAACTCACTACTTTTTACTGTCTTTATTTGGGTCATCACTCTCGTCATAAGGAGTGACCATTGGGGTTCTGACTTTTCTAGGGCGAGTGACAACCTGCAACTGTGGTGGAGAAGGCTTCTCTACTGAGGCATCAGTTGGCGCTTCTTTCTTATTACGGCGCAGATTTGCATTTAGACCTGGTTTTGACTCTTGACTCGGCGCAGGGCTTGAGTCTTCCTCAAGAGTAGGCTTTGTTGCCTCATCCTGAATGACAGGTTTTTTCAGTCTTGGCCTTGGTTCTTTTTTCTGAACGGGCTCGGGGCTTGAGTCTTCCACAAGAACAGGTTTTATCGCTTCATCCTGAATGACTGCTTTCTTCACTCTCGGCTTAGGCTCTTTTTTCTGAACAGGCTCAGGGCTTGAGTCTTCCTCAAGAGTAGGTTTTGTTGCCTCATCCTGAATGACTGTTTTCTTCACTCTCGGCTTTGGTTCTTTTTTAGGAACAGGCTTAGCTGCCTGTTCCGGTTGATAGTCCTGAACGGATGCACCAACAGTGTTTGGCTTCCGTGTTCTGCGCGGGGTGTTTTGGAGAGGCTCTGCTTCAATTTTATCAGCGCCTTCATCTATATCGTTTTCATCACCATTATCACCGTCATCATCAACGGGGGTGTTGGCAGTAAGCAGGTAAGGCGATTGCCGCCAACGGCTGTTGCGATGCTGCAAAAGTGTATGGGCGAGAATCATTCCGATAGCTAAGGCAACTAAAAGCATTAACCGTAACATATTGGATGTATTATCCACCTGCTTCGACTCGGTTGCGAGAACATGGGTATCCAGTGTGAGCCTCAAAAATCCTAGAGGACCATCGTTTCCCTGAATCATCGTGACTAATTGATTATTGAAATAGCTGCCAGGACGTTTACCATCAAGTGATAGTCTGTCCCGAACGCTAATTTTCTCTCCGGAGTACACAAGCATTGAGCCGTTGACATCATAAACGGCAGCATCAAGAATGCGGGGTTGCTTGGCGAGGTTTTCTAACATCGCCTGCATTTTTTGGGTATTGGTCTGGCTGTCGCTATTTTCCATAAGCGGTTGCAGGCTGTAAGCAACCTGATTTGTAAGTGCTTGCGCGATATCTTCAACCTGTTCTGAGCGAGCCACTTGATGGTTGAGGCTAAAATAGGACACGCCCTGTATCAGCGCGACCAACAGTGTGAGGCAAAACAGAACAATTGCAGTACGATGAAGCCGTAGTTTTACTTTAGCCCGAGCCATTCAGGATCCTTACATGTTTGGGACGCGTTATGTTGCCAGAAGCGATAACGATAGGATAGCTTGATGCGTTGTTTTCTATTATTTGTCATGCGTGTTAAAGGAGTGGTGTGATGCCGTACAGTTTAACGTATAGCGATCTACCTAGCGAAGTTAATCAGTGGCCAAGCTTACCGTTATCCCTAAGTGGGGATGAAATAATGCCATTGGATTACCGAGCAGGCCATACCGGCTGGTTGCTATATGGTAGGGGGCTAGATAAACAAGCCCTAAGCCGGTTTCAACGTAAGTTAGGTTCCCCTCTGGTGGTTGTCACGGCATGGTGTATTGGTGACTATCAGGTCATTCGTCTGGCGGGCACTTTGCCTGTCAGAGCAAAAAGTGTCTCTGACAATTCTGGTTTAGACATTGCTCCTCTAGGAAATATCCCCCATTTACGCTCGCCGGGCCTGTTAGTCATGGACATGGATTCGACCGCCATTGAGATCGAATGCATTGATGAAATCGCCAAGTTAGCGGGGGTTGGCGAAGAGGTTTCTGAGATTACAGAGCGTGCAATGCGCGGAGAGCTAGACTTCTCTGAAAGCTTAAAGCGACGTGTTGCAACGCTCAGAGGGGCTGATGAGGCGATATTAGCTCAGGTAAGAGAGAGCCTACCGCTAATGCCAGGATTGCAGCAGATGGTAAGTGAGTTGCATGAGCTAGGCTGGCACGTTGCTATCGCCTCTGGTGGCTTCACTTATTACGCCGATCACCTACGCGATACGCTTAACTTGGTATCGGCTTCAGCAAACCAGCTTGAAATCAAAGAGGGGCGCCTCACTGGTGAAGTATTAGAGCCGATTGTCGATGCTAAATATAAGGCAGAGACACTCCTCAGCTTGGCGGAATCACTTGAAATTCCTATCGCGCAAACGGTAGCGATTGGTGATGGTGCCAACGATTTGAAGATGATTCAGGCGGCAGGATTGGGTATCGCCTATCATGCCAAGCCGAAAGTGTTTGCACAGGCAAAGATCGGTATTCGTCATGCCGATTTGATGGGGGTTATGTGTATTCTGTCGGGTAGTTTAAAACACGAAGAGCGCTAATCTCCTGCATCGTTAAAAAACGGATTTAAAGTCTATAAATATCTAAGGTTGAGGTTCTCGCGTGGCAAAACCAGTAAAACGAGCGTTTGTGTGCAATGAGTGTGGGGCAGATTATCCGCGTTGGCAGGGGCAGTGTAGCGCCTGTCAGGCATGGAATAGCATCACTGAAGTCCGTCTCGCAGCGGCATCTTCCTCTGCACGAACCGATCGTTTTACGGGTTATGCCGGTGAAACGGGTATCAGCAAAGTACAGAAACTGTCCGAAATCAGCCTAGAAGAGTTACCGCGTTTCTCAACTGGATTTAGTGAGTTTGACCGCGTGCTCGGTGGCGGTGTGGTTCCCGGCAGCGCCATTCTGATTGGTGGTAACCCAGGCGCGGGGAAAAGTACGCTATTGCTACAAACCATGTGCCGTCTCTCCACGCATATGAAAACGCTGTATGTCACAGGTGAAGAGTCACTGCAACAGGTGGCAATGCGCGCCCATCGCTTGGGGTTGCCAACAGATAATCTGCATATGCTTTCAGAAACCAGCATCGAGCAAATCTGTCTGATTGCGGAGCAAGAGAAGCCGCGCATTATGGTGATCGACTCTATTCAGGTCATGCACATGGCTGATATTCAATCTTCGCCGGGTAGCGTGGCTCAAGTGCGGGAAACGGCAGCCTATTTGACTCGGTTTGCAAAAACCACCGGTGTGGCGATTGTGATGGTGGGTCATGTCACCAAAGATGGTTCTCTTGCTGGCCCTAAAGTGCTTGAACACTGCATCGACTGTTCGATTTTGCTGGATGGTGATTCAGACTCCCGCTTTCGCACCATGCGCAGCCACAAAAACCGTTTTGGTGCCGTTAATGAACTCGGTGTCTTTGCCATGACGGAGCAGGGCTTGCGTGAGGTGAGCAACCCATCGGCTATCTTCTTGAGTCGGGGTGATGAGATTACCTCTGGCAGCTCAGTGATGGTGGTATGGGAAGGGACTCGCCCGCTGCTAGTAGAGATTCAGGCGCTGGTGGACCACTCTATGATGTCTAACCCACGCCGTGTATCTGTTGGTCTGGATCAGAACCGGCTGGCGATACTGTTAGCGGTTCTTCATCGCCACGGTGGATTACAGATGGCGGATCAGGATGTCTTCGTTAATGTGGTCGGTGGGGTCAAAGTGGCGGAAACTAGCGCAGACTTGGCGCTATTGATGTCGTTGGTATCAAGCTTGCGTGATCGCCCTTTGCCACAGGATCTCGTGATATTTGGTGAGGTAGGGCTAGCAGGAGAAATTCGTCCCGTCCCCAGTGGGCAAGAGCGTATCTCAGAAGCCGCCAAGCACGGTTTTAAACGCGCCATCGTCCCTATGGCAAATGTCCCTAAAAAACCACTGCCCAATATGCAGGTCTTTGGCGTGAAGAAAGTATCAGATGCGCTATCTGTTCTGGAAGATCTCTAAACCGCTGTCGCACAGAAATACAGGAAGGTTATGGCGCAATTTGATTATCTCAAAGCCGCGATTAAGCAAAAAGGCAGCACGCTACAGCAGGTTTCTGACGCGAGCGGCATGACTAAAGGCTATCTTAGCCAACTGCTCAACGACAAAATTAAAAGCCCCAGCGCGCAGAAGCTTGAGGCACTGCATCGCTTTCTAGGGCTAGAATTTCCACGTAAAAACAGCACAGTCGGTGTTGTTTTTGGCCATTTTTACCCCCTTCACACGGGGCATATCTACCTGATTCAGCGTGCGAGCAGCCAAGTCGATGAGCTACATGTCATCATGTGCCACGATGAACAGCGCGATCTGGCACTGTTTGAAAGCAGCGCGATGTCTCAACAGCCTACGCCAAGCGATCGCCTTCGCTGGTTGCTGCAAACGTTTAAGTATCAACACAACATTCATATTCACGCCTTTGATGAGCAGGGCATTGCACCTTATCCGCAGGGTTGGCAGGCGTGGAGTGAAAGTGTGAATCGGTTTATGGCAGCGCAGGGCATCGCCCCTCATGCGGTGTACGCCAGCGAATCACAGGATGACTCGCCTTATCACCAGTGGTTGGAGATAGAGACACGGCTTATCGATCCCGATCGCAATTTTATGAATGTGAGCGCAGCGCAGATCCGTCAAAACCCGTTCCGGTTTTGGGAGTATATTCCGACCGAAGTAAAACCCTTCTTTGTACGAACCGTTGCGATTGTAGGGGTTGGCGGCTGTGGAAAATCCACCTTAGTGAATAAGCTCGCTAATACCTTTAACACCACCAGCGCATGGGAGTTTGGGCGGGATTATGAGCAATCTCATCTTGGTGGAAAAGCGATTGCACTACAGTATTCTGACTACGATAAAATGGCGTTAGGGCAGGCTCAGTATATTGATTTTGCAGTTAAATATGCTAATAAAGTCACCTTCATCGATACCGACTTTGCCATGCTTCAGGCGCGTTGCAAACAGTATGAAAAGCAGGAAAGCCCCTTTATACAGGCCTTGATTGACGAGTACCGTTTCGATTTGGTCATTCTGCTAGAATCTGGGGCGTTGCCAAGCAGAGAAAACCTACATCAACAGGATCATGCCGAGTATCGGTGCTTGTTGGAGCAGTTGCTACGAGAGAACCAGATTGCCTATTTTCATGTTGGCTCTGCTGATTACGAAACCCAGTACTTGCACTGTGTTGAACGGGTTCAGGCCTTGCTAGGTGAGCCATCGGAAGTGAAATAAAAAGTGAAATAAAGCGCGCTATTCAGGGGTGAAACAAGCTGTCTGTTCCACCCCGTGAGTGATTAAAACTCAATCACCAGTTTGCCCTGCATATGACCTTCTAGCACTTTGTGGTGAGCGGCAACGATATTCTCGATGCTAAAGCCGTGCAGCGTTTCACTGAGCGTACTTTGCAACTTGCCCAGATCAACCAGCTCTGCCACCTGCCGTAAAATCTGCCCCTGTTCTGCGATATCCGCGGTTTGGAACATACTGCGGGTAAACATGAGCTCCCAGTGCAGTGCTGCACTCTTCGATTTCAGGGCGCTTTGATTGAGCGGCTGGGTATTTTCTACGATGGTACAAATGTGTCCCATTGGTGCGATTAGGTCGCTGATAGCTGCCCAGTGACCGTCGGTATCGTTCAAGCAGAAAATATAATCTACCTGCTTAATGCCAGCCTGTTCCAACTCTTGTTTTAGGTGGCGGTAATCCACGGTGAGATGTGCGCCACGCTCACGGCACCAAGCGGCAGATTCTGGCTTGGAAGCGGTAGCGATAATCTTCACTTTACTGCGCAGCGCAGCAAACGGAATCGCCAGAGAACCGACACCGCCCGCACCGCCGATAATAAGTAATGTTTTACCTTCTGGCGCATCCTGAATTTTAAGATGCTCAAACAGGCCTTCCCATGCAGTTAATGCCGTTAGCGGCATTGCTGCGGCTTGTGCCCAGTTGAGGCTTTTAGGTTTGGCGGACACAATACGAGAATCAATAAGCTGGTGTCGGGCATTGCTGCCATCACGGGTAATATCACCCGCATACCAGACTTCATCACCGACGTTAAATTGACTCGCGGAGCTACCTACCGCGGTGACGATGCCGCTGGCATCCCAGCCTAAGATACGAGGCTGTTGCAGGCCATTTTTCTTTAAACCAGCATGAACTTTAGTATCTACCGGATTAATGGAGACGGCTTTTACTTCAACGAGGAGATCGAAAGCCTCAGGAATGGGCAAGGGGCGCTCGATTTCAAGAAATGCATCAGGTTGCTGAGGGTTAACAGCAATGGCTTTGCTAGACATGGGAATGAACTCCTAGGTAATTAGGTAGAAAAGTGTAGCCTGCTTCATTCATGCTGATAAGATGGACAATAATCAACTCACTGTTCGGTTATGGTGAACAATGGTGTTCAAGCAATTGCAGGATATGGCGTTATTTGCACTGGTTGTAGAGTGTGGCAGTTTTACCGCTGCCGCACAGCGTGCAGCGCTACCAAAATCGAGTGTAAGCCAGCGAATAAGCCAACTCGAACAGAGCCTTGGTTTAAGGCTGTTGAATCGGACGACCCGACAACTAAGCCTGACTTGTGCAGGTGAGTGCTATGTCGTGCACTGCCGTGAAATGCTACAGGCATCAGAGAAGGCAGAATTAGCTATCCAGCGGTTACGGGATAATCCCAGTGGACGGCTGCGCATTACTGCCCCTGCGGGGATTGCGGCGACACTATTAGCGCAGTTAACGACGGATTTTCAACGCCAGTATCCAGAGGTTTCGTTAGAAATTCTGGTGTCTGATTCAGTGAAAGACTTAGTTTCTGAGGGATTCGATGTGGCTTTACGCACCGGTAAACCAAAGGACTCTTCTCTTATTGGTCGCAAGCTAGGCCATTCAGTACGCCATATGGTGGCTTCTGCCGAGTATATTGCCCAACATGTTGCGTTAACGCATCCAAAACAGCTAGCAGCACACCCCTGTATCGCACATCGTGCATGGGGAGAGTGGACGTTATGGCAAGGCGATGATGTATATCGCTATCAGCTTCCTAGAATGCATATCACTGATAACCTGCTCTATGCCCGTGAATGTGTTCGGGCGGGGGCGGGGATCACGCTGTTACCCTATTTTCTCTGTGCTGATGCCATCGCTGAAGGCACATTGGTTCCGGTTCTTACCGATTGGAATGTTGAGGGAAACGATATTTATCTAGTCTACCCTAGTCGCAAACTGAACTCCTCAGCATTGGATTGTTTCATCCGTCTTGTGGTGCAACATCCACTGTTTGTAGGTTTAGACTAACAACCATAAAAAATGGCCCGTTTCTGGGCCATTTTCCACAATACATCACACACGACTTATTTGGTCATACGTTTGTATTTCATGCGGTGTGGTTCCAGTGCTTCCGCGCCCATCGTGCGCTTCTTCCACTCTTCGTATTCGGTAAAGTTACCTTCGAAGAACTCCACCTTACCTTCATCAACGTAATCGAGAATATGTGTTGCGATACGGTCGAGGAACCAACGGTCATGGGAAATAACCATGGCGCAACCAGGGAACTCCAGTAGGGCGTTTTCTAACGCACGCAGGGTTTCGATATCGAGGTCGTTGGTTGGCTCATCGAGCAGCAGCATGTTACCACCTACCTGCAACAGCTTCGCCAGATGCAGACGACCACGCTCACCTCCAGATAGCTCACCGACACGTTTGCCTTGATCAGTGCCTTTGAAGTTAAAGCGGCCCACATAGGCACGGCTTGGCAGTTCAAAGTTACCGATCTTCATGATGTCCTGACCGCCGGACACTTCTTCCCAGACGGTTTTGCTGTTGTCCATGCTGTCGCGGAACTGATCGACAGAGGCAAGAACAACGGTATCACCTAGTGAGATATCACCTGAATCGGGTTGTTCTTGACCGGAAAGCATACGGAACAGCGTAGATTTACCTGCGCCGTTCGGGCCGATAATCCCGACGATAGCCCCTTTAGGAATGCTAAAAGAGAGATCGTCGATCAGTACGCGGTCGCCGTAAGATTTAGTGACATTCTTCACTTCCAGTACTTTGTCACCCAAGCGGGTTCCAGGTGGAATGAACAGTTCGCTGGTTTCGTTACGTTTTTGGTACTCGACGTTGTTAAGTTCTTCAAAGCGAGCCAGACGCGCCTTGCCTTTTGCTTGGCGGCCTTTTGGATTTTGACGAACCCACTCCAGCTCTTTCTCGATAGATTTACGACGAGCGGCTTCGGAAGAGGCTTCCTGCGCCAAGCGCTGGTCTTTCTGCTCAAGCCATGAGGAGTAATTACCTTCCCAAGGAATACCCTCGCCGCGATCCAGCTCCAGAATCCAGCCAGCCACGTTATCGAGGAAGTAACGGTCATGGGTAATTGCCACAACAGTGCCTTCGTAGTCATGCAGGAAGCGCTCTAACCACGCGACAGATTCTGCATCAAGGTGGTTGGTTGGCTCGTCGAGCAGCAGCATGTCTGGTTTTTCCAGCAGCAGCTTACAGATAGCGACACGGCGTCTTTCACCACCGGACAGATTCACGATTTTGGCATCCCATGCTGGCAGGCGCAGCGCATCGGCGGCACGCTCTAGTTGGTTATCCAGATTATGGCCATCGTGAGATTGAATAATGGCTTCTAACTGGCCTTGCTCTTTCGCCAGTTTATCGAAATCGGCTTCAGGGTCAGCGTAGGCGGCATACACTTCATCCAAACGGTTGAGTGCATTTTTTACTTCGCCGACGGCTTCTTCTACAGCTTCACGTACAGTCTGCTCTAAATTAAGCTTCGGCTCCTGTGGAAGATAGCCAATTTTGATGCCAGGTTGTGGGCGAGCTTCCCCTTCAATATCGGTATCAATGCCTGCCATGATACGCAGCAGCGTTGATTTACCGGCACCGTTCAAACCCAATACGCCAATTTTTGCGCCTGGGAAGAAACTCAGAGAGATATTTTTCAGAATATGCCGCTTTGGTGGGACAACTTTCCCAACGCGGTGCATGGTATAGACGTATTGAGCCACTATGTTCTAAGCCTCATTAAAGTATTTGTTGTGTTTTTTTACCCTAAATTATTGGGTAGGGAGTTTAGCCCGTTTTCGAATCTTATCCCAGAGCTCGCAGCACTCTGTTAGCGAGTTGCCTGATAATTGAGATTTTTCTTATTTTCATGGGTATGAATGCTAGGATTTTGTAATTTTTTTGAATAAATCATCAAATAAGATGTCTATGTGTCATCTGGTTTTGTTTTGAGTTTGAAACAGCCTTCATTTTATTGTGTTCAATGAGCACTCTTCTGGTCTAGGAAAATTGAGCAGAAGCTGAATATAAGAGGATAGAGAAAGAATGGCCAAAGTTGATATATGGCACAATGTTGTAGCAGGGATATGTTTGGCTGGCGTATCGTTTTCTGGTCTTGCTGATTCACTTACTGAGCAGCGCCAGCGCTATCAGCAGGTAAAAACAGCATGGGATAGTAAAGATATGTCGACGGTTAGCAATGTCATGCCGACACTGGAAGATTATCCGCTTTATCCTTATCTAGAGTACCGCTGGCTAACGCAAGAGATGACGCTGCTCTCTGCGGGCTCTGCAACAGATTTTATTACTCGCCATCCTACGCTGCCTCTGACAAAAAAACTGACAGTGGATTTTGTTAACGAACTGGCACGCCGTGAAGATTGGAGCACGTTGCTCACATTCAGCCCTGAGGCACCAGAGCCTATCGCTGCTCGTTGTAACTACTACTACGCCAAGTGGTCTACCGGCCAGCAACAAGAGGCATGGCAGGGCGCTGGCGATATTTGGCTAACGGGTAAATCCTTACCTGCGAGCTGCGATAAGCTGTTCTCTGTATGGCAATCAGCAGGCAAACAAAGTGCTTCAGTAACGCTTGAGCGTCTGAAACTCGCCTTTAAAGAGGGGAATAGTGGGCTGATTACGCATTTAGCGAACCAGCTACCGAGTGATTACCACACGATGAGCTCCTCTTTACTGGCACTGCAAAGCAACCCTGCGAATATTGAAAATTTCGCTCGCAGCGTTGGCGCTACTGGTTTTACCCGTGAAATCACCCAACTGGCTTTTTCTCGCTTTGCGCGACAAGATGCGATGAAAGCGCGCTCTATCATTCCTAGTCTTGTGAGTTCTCAGCAGATGAACCCAAGTGACAGGCAAAAGCTGGAAGATATTATTGCATGGCGCTGGATGGGCACAGGGGCGACCGCAGAGCAGGCTGACTGGCGTGATAGCGTTACCGCGCGTACTCAGGATGAAGGCCTAATCGAACGTCGCGTTCGTATGGCTTTAGGTTCGGGTGACCGCAACGATCTGGCTAAATGGATGGAAAAATTGCCTACAGGAGCCACCAGTAAAGACGAGTGGGTCTACTGGCGAGCAGTTGTGATGATGGAAGGCAGCCAGTATCAAGAGGGTGAATCCCTGTTGCGTGAGCTGATGAATAAGCGCGGCTTCTACCCAATGGCAGCAGCGCAGAAGCTGAAGGTGGTTTATCCCATCAAGATGAATGAAGCGGCGCGCCCTGATCAGCAACTGACACAGCGCCCAGAGATCTTACGTATCCGTGAACTGATGTACTGGAGCCTAGATAATCTGGCTCGCAGCGAGTGGATAGGCCTAGTGAAAAGTGTCACACCTTCACAACAGGAAGCCCTTGCCCGTTACGCTTATGAGCAGCAATGGGCAGATCTCAGCGTACAGGCGACGATTACAGCGAAACTGTGGGATCACCTACAAGAGCGTTTCCCATTAGCATGGGAAAACGAGTTCAATATGAGAACTCAGACTAAGAGCATTACGCCATCTTATGCCATGGCGGTAGCTCGCCAAGAAAGCGCATGGAATCCACAGGCTCGCTCGCCAGCAGGTGCGGCAGGTTTGATGCAGGTGATGCCTAAGACAGCCGATCAGACTGTGAAGATGTTTGGGATAAGTGGTTACTCCAACAGTAGCCAACTGCTAGATCCTGCGAAGAACATTGAGATTGGCACTAGCTATCTTGATCACGTTTATCAAAACTTCGGCAACAACCGTATCTTCTCTAGTGCGGCTTATAATGCTGGGCCTTCTCGCGTTAACACGTGGCAAGGCAATAGCGCTGGGCGAATTGATGCCATCGCATTTATCGAAAGTATCCCGTTCAATGAGACACGCGGGTATGTGAAGAACGTACTGGCATACGATGTGTTCTATCGCCACTTTATGAACCGCCAGACGAATTTGTTAACGGATGCGGAGTGGAATCGTCGCTATTAGTATTGTCTAAAGATTAAGCGAGTGAGGCAGGGAATATCCCTGCCTTTTTTATAAGCGTTACGGCATACTGAAGGTTCATGTCTGGAAAAATGAAGGCTATAAAGGATGAAGACCAGTTTCTTTGCGCTTACATTTCAACAGGGTAGTAGTAACGGAGACAGCGACAAGCCTCTGTACCGTTTATTCGCAGATGGAGTTGTTTTTTACACTTATGGCGATCAGTTTAATAACCCTGAGCTGCTAGACCAGCTTAAAAAGGGCGATAAAATCTATGTTGGTGCCCACCCATTGAAAGATGGCTCTTACTGGTTGCACTGGCTTTATAGCAGAGAGAAAGGGGGACTAGACCTTAAAATAAGGGCGCTACGTAAACTCCCTGGGCTGTTTAAATTACTTTTTTCATTCCCTTTATTTGCCCTTGGTATTTATCTTTTCTCTATACCTTGGCTGGTGAATGATTATCCCGTGTCATTGATGTTGGTGGAAACCGTTGTGCTATTCGCGGCATCGATCTTTTTTTGTCTGGGTATCCATCGGCTGCTTATTTGCTTCAACCCACGCTGGCGTAAGTTGCGAAAAGGATTGTGTGCGGTAGAGCAAGGCGACGTTGCTTTCTGCCAAACGCAAACGGTGGCGGCAATGACGACGTCATTAGCCAAAAAAAGCACGGATAATGAGGATGACTCGGAACAGCAGCTACTTATCGTAAAAGGGGTAGCAAGCAATGTTCGCCCTTATAAAAGTAAGGGGAGCGTAAATTCTCGATATCATATCCCCCGCATGAGAGCGACGTTTGAGTGTCAGCGTAGATACTATGAGTTTTACTTTGTCCGAACCGTTCGGCATGAAATGCGAAACCCCCTCTTTTTTTACGACCACCCCTTTTTCCTCGCAGAGAATGATCCTATTGAGCTGATGATTAATCCTGAGGATAACGACACTATCGGTATGTTCAATGAAAAGGATGCGTCTATCTATCTGAAGAGTGGCTCAGTGTTAGGGACTCACCATGAGCTTTTTGTTATATACAAATTGATGGCTGCGATCGGCCTGTGCTTGCCTGTGTTTATGTCAATTTTAATGTCCTATGACTGGTGGAAGGAAGGGATCTCTCTTGGCAAGTGGGAGTGGCGACAACTAATAGAATTTTTTGGAGAGATATCTCTTCTTAGCATAGGTATATGCAGTTCTTTCTTACTATTCATCGAACTGATAAGGTGCGCGGTGGCTGCGCTATCAGGGAAGCTGGATGTGATTAATAGAACGAAGTTGAGGCTAATTCAGCTAAGAAAGCAATACACCCAGAATATTGTTATCAACGAGGTGGCGTAATGTTCTCATTTTCATCACCCATATCTCGGATGGTTCCATTAGTTCTTCTCGCCGTAGGTTCGTGGATGGCTATTATTGCCGATTTCGATGAGAAACTCGTTTGGCAAACACCTCCTGAGCACAGATTTCCTGCGATTCAATTTTCCCCCTATGAGTTTGGTATAGCCCATTATCGTGGCGGCATTCTTATCTCTGGGACGAGTGATGAATTACAACTCATAAACCCCAATTGTAAGGAAGAGCGGCTAAGATGTGCCGATAACACGCTCACCAAAGAGGCGCTCTTGACTGAGGAGAAACCGCCGTTGCTCAACCTACAGTTTCCCGACGGTAAGGTGAACATCGAACAGTTACTCGAAAAGAAAATACAGCGTAGCGTTTTTGGGAAGCAGTCATTTTCCGTCTCACACTTGATTGTGGATACCGCCAGACAGCTCAGTGTCAGCGCCCGTTTGATAGGCCATATACAAAACCGAGTCTGCAATGCACAGGCTCGTTGCATCATCATAACCCTCACGCCAGATAGAGAGGGTCGGAGTGCTTTTTACAGCGAGGATGGTGGGCGTCAATGGCGTTGGTTAAGTCATTTTACGATGCCGGGGGCTAAAGGGAATATCAGCGCATCGTTTGCCAAATTGCGATTACAAGACGACGGGCGTTTGTTTGGCATGACAGACAACCGGCTTTATGTGACCGACGACCTAGGTCAAAATTGGCAGCAACTCGTTGACCTAAATATCCTTTTACCAAAGAATGATATTGATATTACCAATGATATAGACAGGCCATATAGCTGGCCTGAGAGTGGCAACATTGAGTGGGCCGTTACAAAATCTAGGCAGATGTATCTATGGTTAAAAATCACCAGCTATCACCCCTCTTCTAATGAGGATGGGTATTATCTTACCAACCAAACATTGCGGATCAGTGTGGATACGATAGCGAATAAAATCAGTGAGATCCGCTGGATTAATGGTGTGGTAACTAATGTAGAAACGTCAGCAGAAGGGAAAACGTATCTTATTTTCAATAAGCAACCAGAGGACCATTACAGTTTGAATGAGCTGAATTCTGACGGTTCATTTAAGGCAGTATTTGAGATAGGGCATAAGGAACTGAGACAGTTATATGTTGGCAATCATTTCTTTATGATGCGTGTAGATACGGGACAAAGAATTCACCATTTAGTCAGTACTGATGATGCTAAAAACTGGCGCAGAATTGGGGAAATTAACTATCAGGGAAGAATGCTCTTCGATCCTGAAAATAATCGATTTATTGGCTTTTATCCGACGTATGGGAAGGCGGTGGGGAATAAGTTTGGTTTGGCGTATGAAGAGGTTGGGTTCAAGTAGTCAGAAACATGGCCGTTTATTTCATTGTGAATAGAAGTGCTTTTCAGCACTTCTATTCAACAAAGTCACTGATTACTTAACCACATCTTCAATAATTGCTATCAACTGCTCAATATCAGCAGGACGGGTTTCCCCCGTTTGCGGGTCGATAATCGAGCTATAGACGTGCGGCATTACTTGCGCAACGCCAGCCTCTAAACAGGTTTCCAGAATAGGGCGGAAGTTGTCTAGGTCAATGCCGCCGGTTGGCTCAATCATCATCATGCCGTTACGAACGCAACTTTCCGCTAGCACTTTGAGCTCTGGCAGCGATTTCATGCCACCCATAGGGAAGAATTTCGCAGCATGAGCGCCAAGGTCTAGCATCATGCGTACCGCACAGTCAGTGCTTACTATCGCGGGTTCGCCTTGGCTACCAGCTACACCTGTAGAGATGATGACTTTTCCTGGAATCCCCGTTGGCGAGATCAGTGAGTTGATGCGGGTTGTCGCAATCCCTTTCGCAGCGAGCGCACCTGCTGCAAAACCGCTGCCGGTGAACGTTTGGTTAACGTGCGCTGGCGCTGTTTCTGCCGCGATCATCGCTGCTTTATAAAACTGGGAAGGCGAACCTGCGCCAAGACCAACTGAGACAGACGGAATAACTTCCATCCAACGTTTAACTTCGGCTACGCCTTCTTCCACGTCACGAAACTGTGCAGAGAGTACGCCCACCGCAGCATGGCCTTTCGAAGCAACCATAATCTGTTGTGCATTGGCGATATCTTTTGCTAACACGTTTATTGCGACTTTTTGGCGATAAAAATTAATGCGTTGCATGTTTGTTCTCCGATTGCAGACTGATCTCGCGTAGACGCTGCACAATCAGCGATAGCTCATCTCCCTGCAACGCGCGGGGGTCGATACTGAAAACCCCCTGATGCAGAAAGTATTTGCGGGTATAAATGGCAATATTGCCTGTGCGTAGCATTTCTTCAACTTCGCGGGCATCGTGTCCGAGTTGCTCTGATAACACTTTTACACGAATACGATAGATGGCTCTGCCCGCTTCATCTTGCTCAATATCTGCCTGAAAACCGTGAAGAGTGGTGATGTCATGGGCTACCGCTTCCAGTTCTGGCAACTGTTTGCTCCAGTCCTGATGATGTAAATAGCGCTCTAATGCAGTGACGAGACCAACCATATTCTCTTTGCCAATCTTCATGGCACGAGCAATACCGTGGTGTTGCGCTTTACAGCAAGCTATCCAATGACGGTCGCCAGTGATAAAACCGGAGGTCGGCGCATCTAGCGCCTTCGCTCCGCTATAAATCACCATTGAAGCACCTGCGGCAACATAGGCACGCAGATCTTCTTCGGCAGCGGCATCAACGATGAGGGGCAGTTGGTGTTCTTTCGCCAGTGCCACGAAATCACTCAGTGCCACCATCCCTTTTTGTACACAGTGATGTGATTTCACATACAGCAGTGCCGCTGTTTCTGGGGTAATGGCTTTTTCCAACTGCCAAAGGGCAGAGAGGTTACTTTGCCCCACTTCAACCACCTTCCCGCCACCGAGACGGATGGCGGTGGTGATAGGTGCGCCGTAATCAATATTGTGACCACGGAGCATCACAATTTGATTCGCCAACCCTTGGCTATCGGGCAGATTGACCACTAAATCCAACTCGCCTTCAGTGATAGCGGCGGCGACAGCAATGGCTATCCCTGCGGAAGCGCAAGAGGTGACGTAGCTATCTTCTGCCCCAGTGTAAGTGGACACTAACTCACCTACACGGTCGACTAGTGCGTCGATCTCCACGAAGGACGTCGCTGCTTCGGAGGTGGCCTTCGTCACTTCAGCGCTAACGGAAGAGACACCAAGAATGGTCATTTTACCGCAGGCGTTAATCACCCGTTTTAAACCTAACCGTTGATAAATATTCATCACAAACCCTTACAGTATGCCGAAGATAGAGCAGACAATACTGAGAATGACGATAGAGAACAGAATCGTTGTGTAACGAGGGCCGCGTTTCACCAAGTAGAAATAGATGGAGAACACTGCCGCCAGTGGCAATAATCCAGGAGCAATAGAGTCCAGAATCTGTTGCACAACAACATCAGCACCTTCTAGTGCACTGATTTTTAGCGGTGTGGTGATCTTCACATAACTTGCTGAGAGAGCACCCATCATTATCAGGCCGAGCACGTTCGCGCCGTAGATCAACTCTTTGATCTTACCTCCTTGCAAGAGGGTGACGATCGACTCCCTACCCAGCGTATAGCCTTTGTGGGCAAGCCCGTAGCTGATAGCCAGTGTGATAACGGTGTACAGAACAACCGGCATGATACCGCCCATAGCACTACCTTTAGCTGCAAATGGGATAAAGATAGCGATTAGCAATGGCATGATAGCGGCCCAAATGACAGAGTCGCCGATACCTGCTAATGGCCCCATCAGGCCGGTTTTTATACCAGTGATAGAGGAGTCTGAAATTGGCTCACCTTTGGTTTTCTGCTCTTCCATCGCGATAGCAACGCCTTGGATAACCGCACCGAAAGTTTGCTCACTGTTAAAGAAGTTCAGGTGGCGTTTCAGCGCCTCTACACGCTCTTCTTTTTCAGGGTAAAGCTTCTTGATAATCGGTGTCATAGAGGCACAGAAGATCAGGCTTTGCAGACGTTCGTAGGAGTTGGACACTTCAGCCCCTAACCAGTAAATAAACCACGCTTTAGTAATATCTCTTTTTGTCAGTGCGGTAGATTGGCGCGCACGTTCAACAATTTCATGCTGCATGATATCGCTCATGATTATTCTCCTTCGCTCTTCGCCATATTTTTAACCAGGAACGCTGCACAGGTACCGAAGATAGCCATCGCCATGATGTCGACTTTCAGGTACAGCACCGCAAAGAAACCAGCGATGAAGTAAGGCAGCAGGCTCTTTTTGCCGATAACCATGATGGTGATCGCGAAGCCTAGTGCTGGCAGAATGCCACCCATCAGTTCGAAGGAGTGGGTCAGCCAGTGAGGCATCAGAGCAAGGAACTTCTCAACGACACTTTGGCCGAAGTAGTTAGCCGCGAAGACGACGGGGAAGCGAATTGCTAAACCAAGCAGAGCAGGGTACAAGAACGCGCAAAGCATGATGCCTCTGGTGTTGTCTTGTTCTGCATACTTGTCAGCCATATGAACCCAGATAGCGTTCAAGGTACGGCGTAACTGGTCGACGAACACACCGATAACACCGAATGGGATAGCTAACACGATAGCCATGTTCGGGTCCATGTTCGCTTGAACGGCGATAGGGATCGCGATACAGGCAGCCAGTGCAGGGTCAGAAGGGACGTTACCGCCCGGTGTAGATGTCACGCCGAGGTAAACTAACTGCATGCCCGCACCGATAATCATCGAGTTGGTCATGTCGCCGGTGATAACACCGACGAAGACGGCGACGGCAAGAGGCTGAACCAACATGCCGGAGAGTGTGTAGCCAAGGCGCAAGCGGGCAAACCAGTAGTAAAGCCCCATGCAAATGGCAATCATCATGGTATCCATTTTTATTTTCCTTGTGTGATAAGGGTAGGCTCAGTTCTAACTCAGAACTTTTTCAGGATTTCATCCAACGGCTGTGGCTTATCTTCTGGGATGGTTTGGAAGATAACGTCCGTTCCCATCTCTTTTAATTCACGTAATAAAACAACGTCAGCGTCGTCTAGCGTAATGTTCTGGAATACGGCCTTACGGTTTGGCCCGCCACCTAATCCACCAACCTGAATCTGTTTTACGTTGAAGCCATCTTTTACTGCCTGATGTATGGCTGTTAGGTTAGGGAACAGCACTAACACGTTGCCTTCACCTAATTCATTCTCTTTCCATGCAGCAGCGAAGCTTTGGTTACCGAAGCAATCTACTTTCACATTTGGTGGCGCAGCCATCAGATAGATGCTTTTCATGAAGGGATCGGCTTCCAGCTCGTCACTGACTACAGCGATACGGTTTGCCTGAGATTGTCCTACCCACTTGGTAACAACCTGACCATGAATTAAACGGCTGTCGATACGACATAAAACGATCTTTGCCATGATATTAATTTCCCTGATGTTGATTTTTTATGCCTGTTTTGCAGGCTATTCCTTTCACCGTTTGAGCTGACTACATGCTCGTAAACTATGGTGAAGAGTGCATTAACAAAATTGATGTATTACGCCTGTTGAGTCAGGCTTTTGATCTGTTTGACCACGTCCATGCAACTGTCTTTGGCGAGTTCTACTAGCTCGTCCAGATGCTCGGTGAGTGGGCCTGAATCACGCAGATCAATAGCAGCTAACAGCAGCGTTGCATTAAGGCCTGAAATCACCCCAATGTCGTATTCGATGCTTAGACGAGCCGCAACATTAGAGGTGGTTCCGCCGATAAAATCCGTCAGAATCAACGAGCCAGCAGGCATTACAGCGACTTGTTCTCTCACTTTTTGAAGAAACTCATCGAGGGTATCGACGGGCATTAGCGCGATATCGAATACACCATCGATATCGCCGATAACCATACGTAGGCTATCGCGAAGCTGCTTTCCCCAACCACCGTGGGTGAGGAGTAAAATCTGAGGTGTTAATACTTCTGGTTGAGCCGACACAGTGGCCTCCTAGCATTGTATAAAAATAAGAAAATCTTATTAATAAGATTGCAAGGGGTGTGCCAGTTTTGTGTCACATCGGGGAAATAGGGTGTAATAGAGGAAGGCGCGGGCTTAGAAAAGCCCGTGTTTACAGAGGCTAACGGTAGAGTAATTCGTAAATATAAAAATACTCAGCGTCGGAAAGACGTATCGAATAGGCGCTTTCAATCGGCAAAAAAGCACGCTTGATGACAGAAAATGCGTGTTGGTCCATTTCTAGCGCATTCTCCAACGGTATCTGTAACGGTTTGTGGCTTAAAACGATACGCTCCACCATACAGCAGCAGTGGATCAGGAAGCGAAGTGTCACCTGACGCGTTGGGTGCAGATCTAACGTGCGGCAGATTTGATGCATAACGCCTTCTATTTCCTGAAGAATACGCTGTGGGTTCAGCACGGAAATATGATTAATGATGCTTTCCAATGTCAGTGCGCTGATAAAACGCATTGAGCTACGCTCGACTTCTAGTTCCCGCTCTGAACTATGCAAATCTGGATTAAGCAGGCTAAGGACTAACTCTGGCCCCTGTTCTGAGAACAGTTCTTCCAGCGCAATAAACGGAATATCTGGCAACCCCGGCTGAAATGTGCCGACAATACCGACCAGGCGCTCGTTCCCATTAATGGCTTGGCGTAGTCGCTCTAAGCTGCGTACATCGTTGTAATCCACCACAATGAGCCGCGTATCTTCAGCCATAAGCTCGCCGAAACTCTCTTCCAACACTTTCTTGATTTTGACCGCGGTCCCCATGCCAGTAATGCATGAAACCACCAGAACTTTACCGTTCTCTTCCACTTGCTGGTTATTCAGATGATAGGCAATGCCCTTGCTGTCCATGAGTTCCATCAACGGCATGAATTCGCTGGTTTCGTAAGTGAGATCGAGCCCAATCTCCAACAGAGAAGAGAGTGTCACGTTTTGGATCAACAATACGTCCATATGGAACAGTTTACTGACCGTGCTGCCGAAATGAACCAGAGATCCAATATCGACCATCAAGATCAACCGCTGATAATTGTGCTCACGTAAGTGTGAAATGAGCAGCTCTAACGTATCGTGCACCGACTGCTCGAAAGGCATGTCGATGGCGGTAAAAAGCTCACGCTCCATAACACGGTTAACATATTGCGCCATGCTGCTGGCAGTAGTTTCACCGTGCCCGATCAGGAGAACGCCACAATCGGGGCTGATGTCTTTACGCTGGCGGAAACTGCGGCACTCTTTGAGGAACAAGCAGAGATAGACAATCTCTGTGGATGGGCTTTGGATATGGAATATTTCATCAATTTTACGGCACAGCAGCGTGGCATTCTCATACTCATCTTTGCAGTAATCCATAATCAGACTCGAAGAGTACAGATTCGGGATCAGGCCGCGCTGGATATAGGAAAGCAGCGTCAAAAAGTGTTTGCGCAAATGAGCCACGAGATTTTGCGGTAGCGTAAATCCTAAGACCTGTTCAATACAGCCCGTTATCATGGTGATGCGCTGCTCTACCTGCCCACCATAGTATCTGTCACCGGATTGCTCACTCTCGCCTGCCTCGTGGTTATACAAACCATAATCGAATAGCGTGCGTAGCTTATTGCGCAAAATCGACAGGGTTTCCTGCGGTGGCACATTACTGTTGCGCAAGTTGACGTATTCGCGGGTGAGATAGGTGTAGAACATGTCGCTATCTTCTTGCTGGCCCGGGGCATTGAGGTGCCGTTTCAGGGAAGAGAGCGGCTGTGAGTTGATATCGATAAAATCTTGCTCACCAAATAGGGCATCCACCCGTAAACGCAAGCCGACGCTAGGGTTAAAGTTTCGCTCGGTCAAACGCTTATCAAGCAGAAGTAGGGTATTGTGTTGCCCCATTCCCGCAGCCCATGCTTGCGCACATAAAAACTGAATATCACTCTTAAGCTGGCCGATGTTGCCCTCAAGTGGCTTCTCTAGTAGATAGAGCAACATGGTTTTATCGAGGCGGATTGTGCGATCAATTTTACGACTTTCTAGCTGCAAGAAGTGGGTAATAATCTCGATTTGCTCTTCCAACGTCCGATCGCGCAGCGGTGGAATGGCAATCGCGACTTGAATTCGGCGCAGAAAGGTACGCAACAGGGTAGAGTTTGCATCCTCGGTGGTGGCGCATATTAGCCGAACATGAATGGATCGGGCTTTCTCACTAGAACCTAGGGCGCGATATTCACCTTTATCTAAGAGAGAAAACAGCTTCTCCTGTCCTTCATAAGGGAGACGGTGCACCTCATCGAGTATCAGATAACCGCCATCAGCCTGTTCGACCAACCCTTTTTTACTCTCTGTCGCGCCTGTAAATGCCCCTTGGCGATGCCCGAACAGATGAGAGGAGAGCAGCTCTGGGTTGTGGGCATATTCGGCGCAGTTGAAATAGACCAGTGGTGTGCTGTCTGGCACATCTGTCTGACACAGTGCAAAGCGGTGCATCACCTCGGCAAAAAACGTTTTACCGACACCAGACGGCCCCGTGAGTAACACGTGTAAGCCTCCGGGATAGAGCACGGCCGCTTTGCCTTTTTCTACGGCAATACGCAGGCTGCTGTCATAGCCGATGAGGGCATAGAAAGGGTCTGTAGCGGTTTCGTCTTCCTGCTCGGGTGTATAAAGTTCGCTGAGATCTTTAACCTCAGAAAGGCCTTCAGGAAACGTTTGGCCTAGTAGCTGTTCGCAGGCCTGGCGGTGCAAAAATAGGACAGGTCGGGATTTGATCTTAATGACCTGCTGCTCGGTACAGAGCTGATTCAAATCTTTGCTGACGGAATTGCGTGCTAACCCAAGATTGAACCCGATAGTTTCAGCATCAAAGCCAGCGGTATTACCTAGGGCTTCCTCCGTTAATGACTCCCGAGAAAGAGACAGGGTGAGTCGTTCCAGCTCCTGACAAATTAAATGTTTGCGTTTCATGGATACCCTAGGACCTAATTGAAACAGGCTTAAATCTACACCCTTTCCCAAATAAAAAAGGACACATTAGCGTTATGCCTGCGCCGCTAAACGGTACATTAGCATAATATGCATTCCATTTGCGTAATAACTTATTTTAAGAGAATAACTAAGCTCGAACTAACATTGATAATAACTTTACATATCAAATGGATGTTATTTTTTTTAGCGTGAATTTGGCGCGTTTTTTGGAATGTTATTTATATTGTCACTCGTTATGTAATACCATTGAGAATAATTTAATCAGCAAGATGCTATGTTATAAATATGGTGATGATATATATTTAATGTTTTAAATAAGTGCCAATATGTTATTTGTTTTTTGAATTAATTAAATTTAATTATTATTTTTTAATATGTTATCAGTTTTTCATTTATTTGAAATTAATACTTTCTTGTATTAAATGATATTAGCTTGTGACAGTTAATCATTATTTTATTAAGCGAGGTTTTAGTATAAGAAATAAAACCTCATTTAAATAATCACTCTATTTTTGATCATCGTTTAGATGAGTTTTTCCCCATTCACACATCATATCTAAGACGGGTATTAACGATTTTCCTTTCTCTGAGAGGCTGTACTCTACTTTGGGCGGAATCTGTGGGTACTCCTTTCTAATCACTAGCTCATCATTTTCTAGTTCTTTGAGCGTGGTGCTCAGAGTCTTAAATGAAATCGTATCAATGCTGCGTTTAAGTTCGTTAAACCGCATCACGGGTTTAAAGGCGGCAAGCCAATATAAAATCACCATTTTATATTTTCCGCTAATCATGGATAGCGTATAGCCAAACCCTGTTTCCCCCATTAATTCGCTGGTATCGCAAAGGTTCTCGTCACTCATCACACTCTCCTTTTGTATAGTATATAACGTAAATTACCGTACTATCTTTTTGAAATCAACATGGCATACACTCCCATCATCGCATAGAGGCTGGCGCTTCTGATAATAGTAAACCGATGTGTCACTGACCCACAGGGAATATGAATATGAAAACGCTAATTGTTGTATCTCATCCAAATTTAAAAGATTCAGTGGTGAATAAGCGCTGGATTGAAGAACTGAAGAAATACCCAGATTTATATACAGTTCACGATCTTTATCAGTCTTATCCAGACGGTGTCATTGATATAGAAAAAGAGCAGGCGCTTATTGAACAGCATGGCAACCTTGTTCTGCAGTTTCCTCTTTATTGGTTTAACTGCCCACCATTATTAAAAAAATGGATTGATGAGGTATTTACCTACGGTTGGGCATATGGCTCTACCAGCAAGCATGCATTAAAAGATCGTAAAATTTCACTCTCGGTCAGTGTGGGTATTAGCGAAGACGATTTTGTCGAAAATGGCAGATATGACTATTCACTAGAGCAGGTATTACGGCCTTTTGAAATGACAGCGAAATATGTTCAAGCAGATTACACCGCTTTCTATGCTTTTTATGGGGCTGAATCAGATTTATCTGCCGAGCGTGTCGAGGATAGCGTAACAGGTTATTTAGATTACCTTTCTGCACTATAAAAAATGGCAACATGGAGTGACGATAATGGAATCAATACTTATTTTAGGTGCTACGGGCAATATTACGAAAGCAACCGCTCAACTTCTTATTAGAAAATACCCAGAGATATCGCTGCGTTTAGCTAGCAGCCGCAGTGCGGGTTGTGAGCGTTTACGCGAGCAATTTCCCCATGCAGACGTGGTGCAGGCGGATTGGTATGACTATGAAAGTCTCGTTAATGCCATGAAAGGCGTTGACCGTATTTTTATTGTCGTCCCTGATTTTGTCACTGACGAAAACGTGGCAACGCCAAATATTATTAAAGCTATTCAAGCCAATGGAAAGATTAAACAGGTTGTGCGCCTTATTTCTATTCCTGAAGGCTTAACCGCAGAGAAGTTGGGTGAAGAGTTTCTGGCGACTCAGTGTGGTGCGAATACCAGTACCATCGCCAAGCCGTTGTTTGACGCCAGTAATATACCGATGACCTATATTAATGTGCCTTGCTGGATCATGTTTAACCTTGAGATGTTCCTTGCGCAAGAGATCAAAGCTAGCCGCCGTTTAGTAATGCCTTCGGTGACAGATGCCGATCGTCTATGGGTTGCTGAGCAGGATATTGTGGACGTTGCAGCGAAAATTTTAACTGATCGAGTCGAAGATCACGTAGGTAAAGAGCATGTTCTGACAGGGCAGGTTCGTTACAACTATGCTCAAGTTGCAGAGCTAATAAGCCAAGCAATTAATGATACGGTCACTGTTGTCGATGATGCCGAGCCATTGAAACAGGCGATGGGTGATCTCTACGACAAGCTGATGACGTATTACCGACATGAAGTGAAGGATTATTTGGCAGTAAAACCGACGGATACCATCGAAAAATTGCTAAAACGACCGCAGATGACACTGGCTGAATACCTGCAAGAGAAGCGTTCTCTGTTTGTGTGATGGGGTATTTTGTTGGCTTATCATGGTGGTGTCAGTAAATAGGAAAGTGGGCTTTCTTAGAAAATAAGTTTATAGCCCACCACTATATTTTAAATATCTTTGTTGCCTTAACAGCCCAACACAGGTTTTTTATGACTTTTATCTGATTTTCACACTCTTGGATGTCCTGTTTCACCTGAGTTATTAACAATTGGCGTAAGCCGTTACCGTGAGTGTAATACTGTAAATGGCTATCGGGTTCTCTACTCGGTTTATGGCAATACAGTAACTACGGATGTGATTTTATCGCAGCGTCAGGATATTCAGCAGTTACTGTTTAAGCGGTTGATTGAAACCTAATAGGAAAGCCTAACATGTCATGATGCGCCCCTAGTGAGCACAATCAAAGTAACAGGCATTAGAGTTTTTTCAGACGATCCAGTGCTTCATCAATATCAATTTCATCTTCAGTAAAGGTGTGAGTCTCATTCTGGAATGTCACGATATCCAAGACTCTCTGTTGTTTGGTGTCTGCTTTTGAGGCGTCATCTTGCGGGCGGATTTTATTCATCAGCAAACCGATAGACAGCACGATGTTCTCTTTATCCACTTTCACTTCAGCAGGAACATCCTTCGTGTAAGCCCTAAATGACTTGATAGTCGCGGTCTTGATCTTCTCGTTGGCAATAATGATGTGTTTGCTGCTGCTCACGACTTTGACAGAGAAAGCTGACAGGCCTTTGTTATTGGTGCCTGGCTCAAAGGTGACGAGCGCATTTACTTTAACGGCGTCTGGGTTTGAGACCTTACAGATGTGAAAATAACGATTCTCTCCGTCTTCATCTTTAATAAATCCGAAGCCTTTTTCTTCAAAAAATGTCGTTATTTTGCCGTTCATCATGAGTCTGTACACCGTTTCATCGTTATGTAATCGAGCCATTATGATACAGAGGAATGGAGAGGAGAGATAGACTCAAGTATAGGGGAGATCCAGCCGAGCTTTCGCTCGGCTGGGGGAGATTACACGTCGAGATAGTTCAAAATGCCATCGGCGGCTTTACGGCCTTCGGCAATGGCGGTAACGACCAGATCAGAGCCGCGCACGGCATCGCCTCCAGCGAAGATTTTAGGATTACTGGTCTGGAATGGATTATCTGTGGCTTCGGGAGCGACAATTCGCCCCTGTTTATCCAGCTCGACACCATGCTCTGCCAACCATGACATCTTATGAGGACGAAAACCGAAAGCCATCAGCACCGCATCAGCAGTAATCACTTTCTCTGAACCTTCCACCTGCTCGGCATTACGGCGGCCTTGTGCATCCGGTTCGCCCATCTGGGTGCGGATCACTCTTATGCCGCTGACATGGCCCGCATCGTTGGTTTCAACGCTCAGAGGTTGCAAGTTGAACATGAACTCGACGCCTTCTTCTTTCGCATTTTTTACTTCACGGCGAGAGCCGGGCATGCTCTCTTCATCGCGGCGATAGGCGCAGATAACCTGCGAAGCTTCCTGACGAATAGCGGTTCTCACGCAGTCCATCGCGGTATCGCCACCGCCAAGTACCACGACGCGTTTGCCTGCTAAATTCACATAAGGTGAGGCTTCTTCACTGCTATAACCCATCAGTTGGCGAGTATTGGCGATGAGGAAGGGCAGCGCATCATGTACACCGGGAGCGTCTTCGTTGGGCAGGTTACCGCTCATCGATTGATAAGTGCCTACGCCGAGGAAAACAGCATCAAATTCACTCAGGAGATCGTTTAGCTGAACATCACGGCCGATTTCTGTCTCTAGACGAAACTCAATGCCCATTCCGCTAAAAATCTCACGGCGTTTGATCATCACCTCTTTTTCCAACTTAAAGGCAGGAATACCGAAGGTGAGTAGGCCACCGATTTCTGGATGGCGATCGAACACCACAGACTGCACGCCAGCGCGGGTAAGCACATCGGCACAGGCCAGCCCAGCAGGGCCAGCACCGATAATTGCTACGCGTTTACCTGTGGGTTTGACGTGGGAAAGATCTGGTTTCCAGCCCATTTCTAGCGCTTTATCGTTGATATAGCGTTCGATATTGCCGATGGTGACGGCACCAAACTCATCATTCAGCGTACAAGAGCCTTCGCAAAGACGGTCTTGAGGGCATACCCTGCCGCACACTTCTGGCAGGCTGTTCGTCTGGTGAGAGAGCTCGGCAGCCTCGATAATACGTCCCTCATTGGCTAATTTAAGCCAGTTAGGGATGTAGTTATGTACTGGACACTTCCACTCACAGTAAGGATTACCACAGGAGAGACAGCGGTCTGCCTGTGCTTTTGCCTGGGTTTCCGAGAAAGGTTCATAGATCTCGATAAACTCGATTTTGCGTATCTTCAGCGGCTTCTTCGGCGGGTCTACGCGCTGTAAATCGATAAATTGATATACGTTCTGGCTCATCAAAAATGCCCCTTACTGCGCTTGAACTCGCAGCTCTGCTGCGGAACGACTACGGTGACCCAATAACGCTTTGACGTCGCTGGACTTCGGTTTAACCAAGGCAAATTTGGATGCCCAATGTGGCCAATCAGCCAGAATCTCTTCGGCGTGGCTGGAGCCAGTTAGCTGAAGATGTTCGGTGATCAAACCGCGCAGATGCTCTTCATGAATAGCGTACTCAGCGACATCTAAGACTTCGACCAGTTCTGAGTTGACGCGTTTGCGGAACTCGCCATCGTCATCCAGAACATAGGCGAAACCGCCTGTCATGCCCGCGCCAAAGTTGATCCCTGTACGCCCAAGGATGCAGACAATACCGCCTGTCATATATTCACAGCCGTTATCGCCAATACCTTCAACGACGGTTAGTGCACCTGAGTTTCGCACAGCAAAACGCTCGCCAGCGCGGCCTGCGGCAAACAGCTTGCCGCCGGTTGCACCATACAGGCAGGTGTTACCGATAATGCTGGCTTCATGGCTGCGGAAAGCAGAGCCAACCGGTGGGCGAATAACCAAACGACCCCCAGCCATGCCTTTACCTACGTAATCGTTCGCATCGCCGGTAAGTGTTAGCTCAACACCGCCCGCATTCCAGACGCCGAAACTCTGCCCAGCGGTTCCGGTAAAGTGCACTTTGATAGGATCAGACGACATGCCTTGATCGCCGTGTTCGCGTGCGATAGCGCCAGAGATCGATGCACCAACGGAGCGGTCTGTGTTGCGGATATCAAAGAACAACGTTTTACTCTGTTTGGCAGCGATGCTATTGGCAGATTGCTCCAGTATCTGCTGGTTAAGTTGCCCCTTATCGAAAGAAGGGTTTCCTTTTGTGCAGTAAACTGCTTTGCCCGGCTGAGGCTCAACACTGTGTAGCAGTGAGGAGAGATCCAGCTTGTTCTGTTTTGCAGTGAAACCATCGAGTTCGGTCAACAGCTCGGTGCGCCCGATAAGATCGGTCAGTTGGCTTACGCCAAGCTCGGCCATAATCTGGCGAGTCTCTTGCGCAATAAACGTGAAGTAGTTGATAACGCGCTCAGGCAGACCGTGGTAGTGGTCGCGGCGCAACTTGTCATCCTGTGTTGCTACGCCCGTTGCGCAGTTATTTAGGTGACAGATGCGCAGATATTTACAACCCAGAGCTACCATTGGCCCTGTGCCGAAGCCGAAGCTCTCTGCACCTAAAATAGCCGCCTTGACGATATCTAGTCCTGTTTTCAGACCGCCATCCACTTGTAGACGGACCTTGTGGCGCAGGCCATTCGCGACGAGTGCTTGCTGGGTTTCGACTAAACCAAGCTCCCAAGGGCAACCAGCATGTTTTACCGAACTGAGTGGGCTGGCACCGGTGCCGCCGTCGTAGCCTGCAATGGTGATCAGGTCGGCATAGGCTTTGGCAACGCCTGTTGCTATGGTACCGACCCCCGGTTCTGAAACCAGTTTCACGGAGATTAACGCACGATCGTTCACCTGCTTCAGATCGAAAATAAGCTGCGCCAGATCTTCAATGGAGTAAATATCGTGATGTGGCGGAGGAGAGATCAGTGTCACTCCCGGCACGGAGTAGCGCAGGCGCGCGATATATGGCGTGACTTTATCTCCCGGTAACTGACCCCCTTCTCCAGGTTTTGCCCCTTGAGCAACTTTGATCTGTATGACGTCGGCATTCACCAGATAACCCGGTGTCACACCAAAACGGCCAGAAGCGACTTGCTTGATACGGGAGACTTTTTTGGTGCCGTAGCGAGCGGGATCTTCCCCCCCTTCACCGGAGTTAGAGTGCCCGCCGATGGCGTTCATGGCTTCTGCCAGTGACTCATGGGCTTCTGGGCTTAATGCTCCAATAGACATTGCGGCGGTATCGAAACGGGTAAACATTGATGTTGCAGGTTCTACTTGATCGATAGCGATCGCATCACCCTGAGGTTTTAGCTGAAGCAGATCGCGCAGTGTTGCAACAGGGCGTTCGTTAACCTGTTTGGCGTACACTTGATAATCGTCATAGCTGCCGCTTTGCACTGCTTTTTGCAATGACTGCACAACATCTGGGTTGTAGGCATGGTATTCGCCATCGTGGACGAATTTCAACAGACCACCTGGGTCTAGCGGTTTACGCTTGAGCCATGCACGCTTGGCGAGGTTTTGCAGATCTTGCTGGAAATCAGAGAAGTTTGCACCGCCAATACGGCTGACAACCCCTTGGAAACAGAGCTGAACGAGATCGTTGTGCAAACCAACTGCTTCAAACAGTTTAGAGCAGCGATAAGAGGCGATAGTGGAGATCCCCATCTTAGACATGATCTTATACAGCCCTTTATTGATGCCGTTACGGTAGTTGAGCATCACCTCGCGATAGCTCTTATCAATGACATGGCTATCCACCAGTTTTGCCAGTGTTTCATAAGCGAGGTAAGGGTAGATCGCCGTTGCACCAAAGCCTAATAACACGGCAAAGTGGTGGGGATCTCTGGCGCTGCCGGTTTCCACAATAATGTTGGCATCGCAGCGCAGATTTTTCTCAACCAGACAGTTTTGAACTGCGCCAACTGCCATTGGTGCGGGGATCGGCAGTCGGTTTTCGGTAATAGCACGATCGGTAAGCACCAACAGTACGGTGCCATTGCGGACTTTCTCTTCCGCTTCGATACAGAGTGCTGTAACGGCCGCTTGCAGATCGGTTTGGGTAGGATCAAAGGTCAGATCCAACTTATCTGCGCGGTAGTGTTGTTGTTCTTGATGAACCAACTGATCAAAGTCGGAATAGAGCAGGATCGGCGATTTAAAGTTAAGGCGGTGTGCCTGCCCTTCAGCTTCGCTAAAGACATTCATCTCACGGCCGATGCTGGTTGAGAGCGACATAACATGCGCTTCTCGTAGCGGATCGATCGGCGGGTTAGTGACTTGTGCAAACTGCTGGCGGAAATAGTCATAGATGATACGCGGGCGGCTTGAGAGCACGGCAAACGGCGTATCGTCTCCCATTGATCCCGTCGCTTCTTGTCCGTTTTCACCGAGAACGCGGATTGAGCTCTCTAGCTCTTCGCCACTGTAAGCGAACTGCTTCTGGTAGGTGTTGAGAAGATCGTCGTCCAGCTCGCGTGCGCCTACGCGACCGTCTGGCAGATCCTCAAACGGTGTCAGGCGTTTAACGTTGCGCTCCATCCACTCTTTATAAGGGTGGCGGCTTTTTAGATCGTTGTCGGTTTTTGCAGAATGAAGGATTTCACCGCTGCGGGTGTCGATCACCATCAGTTCGCCGGGGCCGACGCGGCCTTTTTCGACCACTTCATCTGGTTGATAATCCCAGATCCCCACTTCTGATGCGCAAGTGATCAACTTATCTTTGGTTATGACGTATCGAGCAGGGCGCAGGCCGTTACGATCCAGATTACAGGCAGCAAAGCGCCCGTCGGACATCACGATCCCCGCTGGGCCATCCCACGGTTCCATGTGCATGGAGTTAAAATCGAAGAAGGCGCGTAGGTCGTCATCCATATCAGGGTTGTTCTGCCAAGCCGGTGGCACCAGTAGGCGCATGGCGCGGATCAAGTCCATACCGCCGCTGAGGAACAGTTCTAACATGTTGTCTAATGAGCTGGAGTCTGAGCCGGTTTCATTGACGAAAGGGGCGGCATCTTGCAGATCGGGGATCAGCGGAGTTTTGAATTTATAAGCACGTGCTCGCGCCCACTGACGGTTGCCGGTGATCGTATTGATCTCGCCATTGTGTGCTAGATAGCGGAACGGCTGCGCCAGCGGCCAACGTGGGATAGTGTTGGTCGAAAAACGTTGGTGGAACAAGCAGATAGCAGATTCTAAACGCAGATCAGCCAAATCGAGATAGAAGCGGGGAAGATCGGCGGACATACACAGCCCTTTATAGACCGTGACTAAGTTGGAGAAGCTACAAATGTAAAACTCTTCACTATGGATGCGTTTTTCAATACGGCGGCGGGCGACAAACAGGCGGCGCTCCAGATCTTTTGCGCGCCATCCTGCAGGGGCATTCACAAATATTTGCTCAATGCGCGGCAGGGAGGAGAGGGCAATTTCACCTAACACATCAGGATTGGTTGGTACTTCGCGCCAGCCAATAACAGATAAGGTTTCTCTTTGTAGCTCTTCTTCAATAATGCGGCGGCTTTCCTGTGCCTCTTCTGCATCTTGGCTTAGAAATAACATACCAACGGCATAGTTTTTTGCTAAACGCCAGCCACGCTCTTCAGCGACCATACGGAAGAATCGGTCAGGTTTTTGTAATAGTAAGCCGCAGCCATCGCCGGTTTTGCCATCGGCAAGGATAGCGCCACGGTGTAGCATACGGGACAGAGCATGAATGGCAGTACGGACAACTTTATGGCTCGGCTCGCCTTCTATGTGGGCGATTAGGCCAAAACCGCAGTTATCCCTTTCTTGAGACGCATCGTACAACATAATCAGTGAACCTCCCCAGGTTCTGTTTATATCCGTCGTACTTGAAGTTGCACCTTTTCTGGTTGTGTTACTCGGCCCTTTCCTTGGGCGTTTTGTGTTGCAACTCCAATAACATTGGATCAATACCGCAGCAGAAAACGCTCTAAAATCGAGTTTTTAGAGGAATGATATATAAATCATCAAGACATTTGCCCATCTAGAAAGCTTCCAGAGGTCTTTCAACTTATCGAGAAAGGGGTGATTGGTCAAATAGCACGTTGATGGTGCTTTGATATGAAAATTTAACATTTAACATTCTGAATTAAAATGATTTTATTTCATTTGTAATGAATAAGTTACGAGGGGTTTGTAGGGTAAAATTGTGAACTGAATCACTATATTGTTGGGATCTAAAATTATAAACAATCTACGCTATTGTCATTTTGCGATATTTTCATCTGAAAATTAAATAAATTTAATTTTTATCAACTATTCTTGGGCTGAATTTTCGAATGTACAAAGAGAACGCTAAGATTAGAAGAAGTCATAGCGGATATACTGAATAACGAAATGCTAATGATGAACAGATATTCGGATAAATCCCCCCTTGATCTTTGTCATCGCGGTATTTGGCCTTGATAGGTAATCTAGCCACCTTTCTCTTCTTTCAAGCGTTTTTCTCATGCAGTTACATCACGTCGTTAATATGTTTGGAGCAGATTTACAGCAGCGATATGGGCAGAAGATCCATAAATTGATGCTACACGGCGGTTTTAACTGCCCAAATAGAGACGGTACCTTGGGGCGCGGCGGCTGCACTTTTTGTAATGTGGCTTCCTTTGCCGATGAAGGGATGAAACTGCTGAGTATTGCCGATCAGCTTTCTATTCAGGCGAAAAAGGCGAATCGCGCGAGCCGGTATCTCGCCTATTTTCAGGCTTATACCAGCACTTATGCTGAAGTGTGTACGCTACGGGAGATGTACCAGCAGGCGCTGGTACAGGCCGACATTGTGGGGTTATGCGTCGGAACTCGCCCAGATTGCGTACCGGAAAGTGTGCTCGATCTACTGTGTGAATATCAGCAACAGGGATATGAGGTTTGGCTAGAGCTTGGCCTACAAAGTGCACATGACAAAACACTCAAACATATTAATCGTGGGCATGATTTTGCGAGTTATCAGACGACAGCACGTTTAGCCCGCCAGCGTGGTTTAAAGGTGTGTGCTCACCTGATTGTTGGCCTGCCAAAAGAGGATGCGGCCATGTGTTTGCAGACATTAGAACGTGTCGTAGAGGTGGGTGTTGATGGTATTAAGCTGCATCCTCTGCATATTGTTACGGGAAGCACCATGGCGAAGGCTTGGGCGGCAGGGCGTTTGCCTGAACTGGCGCTTGATGAGTATGTTTCAACAGCAGGAGAGATGATTCGCCATACGCCACTCGATGTGGTTTATCACCGTGTGTCTGCCAGTGCTCGACGCCCAACGCTGTTAGCGCCATTGTGGTGCGAGAATCGTTGGGCGGGAATGATAGGTATTGCTCAGTATTTAACTCAGTACGGTACTCAGGGGAGTGCTCTGGGGCTTCCTTATGTCATGCTTCCCTCTGACTTATAACGAATATTGCTCCCCTTCTTTTACAGCCGCATCACCTAAAACAGGTGTGCAGTTTCTTACATAGCACATTTTTCTTTGCGCTAGCCCGCACTCTTTCTATCCGCTATCTTTGCTGTTCTCGCCTGTAACAACATTTGCGGTATGATTAAAAGAGAGACTTTTTCGGGAGCAGTTATGAAGAAAATTCGAGTATTGGCCCAATACTATGTTGATTTGATGGTGAAACTGGGGTTAGTACGTTTTTCTATTCTGCTGGCCTCAGTGCTGGTCATTCTGGCCATTTTCGTCCAGATTTCGGTGACTATGCTGCTGCAAGGCGAGGTAGAGAGAATTGATGTTGTGCGTTCAGTCTTCTTTGGCCTATTGATAACGCCTTGGGCTGTCTACTTTCTCTCCGTCGTTGTCGAGCAGTTAGAAGAGTCTCGGCAGCGTCTCTCTAATTTAGTGGGAAAGCTGGAAGAGATGCGCCGTCGCGATCTCGAATTAAATAACAAACTACAAAATAATATCGAGCAATTAAATCAAGAAATTGCTGATAGAGAGAAAGCTGAGCACTCCCGTGCGCAGGTGATGGCGGAGTTACAGGTTGAGATGACACATCGCGAACAAGCTCAAGTTGAACTAAGCCAGCAATCTGCTCTACTGCGCTCTTTTCTCGATGCTTCACCTGACCTTGTTTATTACCGTAATGAAGAGGGGGAGTTTTCTGGCTGTAACCGTGCGATGGAACTGCTGGTGGGGCGGAGCGAGAAACAGCTCATTGGGATGACACCAAGCAATGTTTACGAGCCTGATATCGCAGAAAAAGTGATGGAGACGGACGAGAAGGTGTTTCGTCATAACGTTTCCCTAACTTATGAACAATGGTTGATTTATCCCGATGGTCGCAAAGCCTGTTTTGAGCTGCGGAAAGTGCCTTTTTATGATCGCGGCGGTAAACGGCATGGGCTAATGGGCTTTGGACGGGATATTACCGAGCGTAAGCGCTATCAGGATGCGTTGGAGAACGCGAGCCGAGATAAGACCACTTTCATTTCAACGATCAGCCATGAGCTGCGTACGCCGTTAAATGGCATTGTGGGGTTAAGCCGAATTCTTTTGGATACAGACCTCAATGCTGACCAATCTAAGTATCTAAAAACTATCCATGTCAGTGCGATTACGTTGGGTAATATTTTCAACGATATTATTGAGATGGATAAGCTCGAACGACGCAAAGTGAAACTTGACCGCCAACCTATTGAGTTTGTTGGTTTCCTCAGCGACTTAGAAAATCTCTCTGGGTTGTTGGCTCAGCCTAAGGGCATTGATTTCTCACTGGAATTGCAGGGTGAGGTGCCACAAACACTATCCATTGATGGTACCCGCTTACGACAGGTTCTGTGGAACCTGATTGGTAATGCGGTGAAGTTTACCCAGAAAGGCAAAATTAGTGTGCGGGTAAAATATACGCCTGAAGAGAACTTGTTCTTTGAGGTTGAAGATTCCGGCATAGGTATTCCAGAAGAGGAGCTGGATAAGATTTTTGCCATGTACTATCAGGTGATGGATCAGAAAGGCGGACGACCTGCAACGGGTACAGGAATTGGGTTGGCTATCTCAAAGCGTCTCGCTCAAGCAATGGGCGGCGATATTACGGTTAAGAGTACGTCGGGCAAAGGTTCTTGCTTTACTTTAAGCATTCATGCTCCAGCAATTTTGGGAGATGATGAGAAACCAGAGGCAGAAGTGCTGCCTATGCCTTCTCTGCATATTTTGCTGGTAGAAGATATTGAGCTGAACGTGATTGTCGCGCGTTCTGTATTAGAGAAGCTAGGTAACTCTGTCGATGTCGCCATGAATGGTCACGATGCTTTACAGGCTTTTAAACCAGAAGAGTATGACTTGGTTCTATTGGACATTCAGTTACCTGATATGACCGGGTTCGATATTGCCCGCAAGATCCGCCAAGATTACGATAACAGTGTTATCCCACCTATTGTCGCGCTGACAGCGAACGTACTCAAGAATAAAACAGAATACTTAAATGCGGGAATGGATGATGTGCTCAGTAAGCCTCTTTCTGTTCCGGCGTTAACAGCCGTCATCAAACGTTTTTGGGATAAGCCAAATAACGTCACCAACAAACAGGAGTCTAAAGCCATGCACCATAGCGAATCTTTACTCGACACGGAGATGTTGGAGCAGTATTTAGAGCTGGTGGGGCCACAGCTAATTCACCAAAGCCTTGCACTATTTGAACAGATGATGCCGAGCTATTTGGCGGTGCTAGATTCCAATATGACTGCGCGTGACCAGAAAGGCATTACTGAGGAAGCTCATAAGATAAAGGGTGCGGCAGGTTCAGTGGGGTTACGTCATTTGCAGCAGTTAGCTCAACAGATTCAAACACCGACTTTGCCAGCATGGGCAGACAATGTTCAAGAGTGGGTAGATGAAATGAAAGCTGAATGGCGTAATGACATTGAGGTGTTACGTGCGTGGGTTAAGACGGTAGAGAAAAAATGACCCCGGCCGTTGGACCGGGGTGCGCAAATCACTGCGCCAACACCAGGGAAATTGTGATGTCTACTCGATATAAACTTTATTCGCGTAGACAAATTTCGTTAGTAGAACGTGTAACTACGCACAACATATCAAATGTGGGAGCACTTGTTACAAAAATCATTAAAATATGTGATGCAGATTAGTGTTTTATGCATGAAATAATAATATTTCTCGATTGTAGTTGATGAAAAGGTACTTTCTATGAAGCAAATTGGTGTCATATTGAGCGGTTGTGGTGTTTTCGATGGCGCAGAGATCCATGAATCGGTACTTACACTGCTCGCACTTGTTCGAGAAGGAGCAGAAGTTCACTTTTTTGCTCCTGATATAGAACAATCTGATGTCATAAACCACATTACTGGCGAAGCAATGAGCGAATCGCGTAATGTTTTGGTGGAGTCAGCTCGTATCGCAAGAGGGAATATTAAACCACTCAACTTGGCAGACCCTTCTGTGCTGGATGGCTTGATTGTCCCCGGTGGTTTTGGTGCGGCTAAAAACTTGAGTGATTTTGCGTCTAAAGGTGTGGATTGTGAGGTTAATCCTGAATTAAAGCAGTTGGTTAAGGCTATGTATCAGGCAGGTAAACCTTTGGGTTTTATCTGTATTGCACCTGCATTGTTACCTAAATTATTAGGTGAGCGTGTCCGTTTAACGATTGGTACAGATGTTGATACGGCTGAAATGATTGATTCGATGGGCGGCGAGCATATTACCTGCCCTGTTGATGATATTGTGGTTGATATCGAACATAAAATAGTCACAACCCCTGCTTATATGCTCGCACAAGATATTGTACAGGCTGCTCAGGGAATCGATAAGTTGGTTCATAATCTTCTGGAACTGATTGAATGATAAAGAAGGTAGGGCGAGATATCTGGCAAACAGCGCGGTTTTGGTTAAAACGAATCATCGTTGTTGTGCTGGGTGTTTGGATGAGCGGCATTGTCCTGTTCTCTTTCTTGCCCGTGCCTTATTCTGCCGTCATGTTTGAGAGGCAGATAGGCGCTTGGTTTAGTGGGAATTTTCGCTATGTTGCCCATCAAGACTGGGTGGCGATGGATGAGATTTCACCTTATATGGCGCTGGCAGTCATTGCGGGAGAAGACCAGCAGTTTCCCCAGCATTGGGGGTTTGACTTTGACGCGATAAGCTCAGCGTTTCAGTATAACGGTTCACACCAGAGAAGAATTCGAGGTGCATCAACGCTTTCCCAGCAGATGACGAAGAATCTATTTCTATGGGAAGGGCGCAGTTGGGTACGTAAAGGGTTTGAAGCAATTCTAACGGCAGGTGTAGAACTAGTATGGACTAAGCGACGTATATTAACGGTTTACCTTAATATTGCCGAGTTTGGCCCTGGGGTGTTTGGCGTAGAAGAAGCGGCTCAGCGCTATTTTAATAAGCCAGCTAAAAGGTTAACGGCCTCTGAGGCGGCGCGTTTAGCGGCGGTACTGCCCAACCCTATACTGTTTAATGCTCAGTCACCGTCTGCTTATACCTTAAAACGGCAACGGTGGATCGAACGCCAAATGACCCAATTGGGGGGAAAATCCTTTTTGCATAAATACCGAATTTCACCTTAACTTTCACTTCGCTTTTTTGCCCGATTTTAACTGTTTTATCCATACATTTTGCCTCATTTTATTTTATCTGGCTGAATGCTGTTTTGTCTGACGAAACAATATTTGGTCAAAGAGTGGGCTTATTTTAGGTTGATAAAAAAGTAATTGTCGGATATTTGGGCCATATCTTGCGGTATGAGTGAGATGAGAAGGAGTATATGAGTGGAATATCTGGGGTGTATTTGAAATGAAAAGGCGAATCCGAAGATTCGCCTTTTTATATTTTGTTTTGGAAGAGACTAGAGCGTTTATTTTACATAGCCAAATGCTTTAGTAACGTGTTTAACACCGCTGATTTTGCTGGCAATTTGTGCCGCAGAGTCACCTTCCTGTTGAGTCACTAGGCCTAGCAAGAAAACCTCGCCATTCTCGGTAGTCACTTTGATGTTACTGGATTTTACGGTGTCACTGGTTAATAACTGCGAACGCAGTTTAGTTGTGATCCAGGTATCCGATGACGCTGTTGAAAGAGATACTGGTTGGCCTAAACGAATTTCGTTATAAACCTCAGTTGCCCCTTCCACACCAACGGCAATCTGTTTGGCACGATTGCTAAGCTCTTGCGTTGGAGCCTGTCCTGTCAGTAGAACCTTGCCTTGATAAGCCGTGGAAACGATACGAGCTTCTTTTTTAAGTTGTGCATCTTTAGCTATCGCGCTATCAACACGAGAAACTAATGTTGTGTCATCAACTTGGGTTCCGACAGTTCTTGGGTCTGTTGCTGTTTTGGTTGCTACAGCGGCGGTTCCTGCAACAACAGCGGCCCCAATACACCCTTGTAGCATAAATGTACTAACGATAACGGCGCATGCCATCCGAAAATTCATCCTTCTCTCCTTCATTCATCCTGGTGCGGAAATAATGTATGGTCGATGAGATCGCAAAGACAGTTTACGGTGAGCATATGCATCTCTTGAATTCGTGCACTGTGGTGAGACGGAACACGTATTTCAACATCTTGTTGGCCTAACAGGCCTGCAAGTTCACCTCCGTCGTAGCCAGTGAGCGCAACAATCGTCATATCACGTGTCACAGCAGCTTCAACGGCTTTTACAATATCACGGCTGTTACCACGAGTGGAAATCGCTAATAAGACATCCCCTGCCTGCCCTAGTGCTCTAACCTGTTTAGCGTACATCTCTTCATGCTGATTATCATTACCAATAGCGGTGAGCACAACGTTATCCGCAGCGAGAGCAATGGCGGGAAGGCTAGGCCGCTCAGTCTCGAAGCGATTAATCATACTGGCGGCAAAATGCTGGGAGTTGGCAGCAGAAGTACCGTTACCACAGCATAAAATTTTATTGCCATTTAGCAGGGATTGGACAAGTGTCATCGCCGCACGAGAAATCGCGTCGGGCAGAGCTTCTGCTGCCGCGATTTGCGTTTGGATGCTTTCAGTAAAGCAGACTTTGATTCTATCCAGCACGTTGATTGGGTTCCGTTGAGAATGATTATGGAGTATTGGCGCTAAAAATCGTCGGCACCGAAGGCGTTAGGCAGCCATTGTAACTGGTTGCCCGTGATTGCCAAAACATCAAACCGGCAAAGTGTGTTATCGAGGCTTTTACCCTGCATCGCTAGCCATGATTCTGCAGTGTGCCTGAGTTTTTGCCGTTTGCGTGAGGTAATACTTGTTGCCGCATCACCAAAATTAGCGTTGCGGCGGTAGCGAACCTCAACAAACACCAAGGTCTCCCTATCGTGCATGATGAGGTCAATCTCACCTTTATGCAGCGTTACATTGGCGGCAATAAAGGTGAGGCCCTCGTTTTCCAGATGTTGGCGCGCCTTTGTTTCATAGTGCGCGCCAGTCTGGCGAGAGCTTATTGAGCCGGAACGACCTGGCCTTGTTGGAATGTGAGCCATGACTGTTTCCTGCTAACCACACAGTCACTGTTAGCGGTCATATCTCCGGTATAACCAGAAAGTCTGAAGCCGCCAATTTGACGCATTTGGTTAAAGTTGTTAGCTAAAGTCCATGCATCCATTCCCATCGCATATAGGCGAACCAGCATGTAATCGTTGCCAAGCTGGGTGCTGACCTGGTTTTGCAGTGTTGGGTTGGTACCAGCAAGCAGTGGAATATCACTGTACTGAATGCCTTCCATTTCCATACGATAGCCAGGCCCAGTATTAGACTGGTAGCTGCGTGAGCTGGCGTAAATTGCAGGTCTCTCTGCACCGCCATTCATATCCAACAGTGGTTTAATGAGCGTTAATTCAGGCTGGGTTGCGACAACGTAGATTGAGTCTATACCTGAGTTAGCCATTTCATCTGTTGGCGCTTCGATAGTCATATCACCAATAGTAATCGGCTGGTTCAGGGTATTTCCAACCAGAGTCTTGCCCGTTAGTTTGATGCTTGCGCCTTTGTTGATGGCTAAACGTAGATCGTTGGTAGAACCGAAGGTTTGTACCAGTGCGTTTTGTCCACCAACTTCTTGCCAGTGTTGAGCAAAGGCTTTGGTTATACGGTCACCGTATGCACCACGTGGTACGAGTAACAACGGCTTTTTCTTGCCTTGTTCCCACATACGGCGTGCGGCTTCACCTGCTTCATCTTCTGGTGATAGGGCGAAATAGCAGATATTAGAGCGCTCAACAATTTTCTCTGGTTGGTTAAGTGCCAGAATATTGAGTGTGGTTGGAATATTAGCAAGCTGCTCTACTTGGCTTTTGATCAGTGGGCCAACGACCAGTGTCGCGCCATCTTTTTCTACCTGGGCCATCAGTGATGCCATAGGTTTAGACGATGTGTCATAAACCAATACCTGTACGGCACCGGTTGCCGAAGGTTTAAGGTTAGCGTTAGGGGATTGTGTGCCAGCAGCAGAAGTTGCATTCATCATCGTGCTAGGGTCTTTAGAGTAGCTTAACGGATCCTGAGGATTCTCTGTTACTAGCTCTGGATTAGCGGCAGGTTGTGTAGAGGCGTTTGCCGCTGCACTAAAGCCTTGCTGAATGGCTTGGCTAAACACCTGAGCTTTGCCATTCATTGGTAATAGCAATGCAACCTTAGCTGAAGATGAAGGTTCGAAATTAAGTGCTTTTACTAGCTGAGTTGGCAGAAGTGCAGCTGCTGGGTGAGCGGAATGCTTATCCTGCCAAAGCTTAATCGCGGTTTTTAGCAGACTAGGATCTTGTTTATTGTCTTGATAGGTATTCAACAGAGCGAGCCAACCACGTAAAACAGTTTCATCTGATTTTAGTGATGGGTTCTCTAGTGATGCAGCAGGGACTCTGGTTAGCGTTGCCCATGTCTGATCAAGATTGCCTTGGCGGCTTTGCTCACTAACTAGCTGCTCTTGAGCAATATAGGTGCGTACCATATCGAGTGTCGGTGCGCCTGATGTAGCATTAATCTGAGTTTGGTAATAACGAATTTTCTGGGCAGGTGACAGTTTCGTGACATCCAGTTTGTTCAATACCAGCAGTGAATTTGCTCGATTGTTTTGCGCGCTTAGAATTTCAGCCTGTACCAGCAACGCTTCCTGACGTTGGACATCAGTCAGCTGTTGCGGTAGCGTGCGTAGCATCTCAGCGGCTTTGGCTATTTTGCCTTCGCGTAATAATGCACGAGACGCTAACAGTTGTAGCGCTGGGCGGCCTGCTGCATCACTTTGTTGTAACTGCTGGAGATACTGAGCTGATGAGCCAGTCAGTTCTTCTTGTGGGGTAACCCTTGACGTATTTGGTACCATTCCTGGGCAACCAGCCAATATGAATGAGGCCAGAACAACAGGTATCAGGCGCCCAGTTTTAGATTTGATCAGTTTTGAGGCTAGCATACTGTATCCAAAGTATTTTTTAGTGAGTATCCCCTCGATTTTTCGCGCTGCGGTAGTATCAGGTCGTGGCCTTCACGCATCTTGAAGTCTCTTGGGCATAATAGTGAATATAACAATATTAAATCGACAACCCGGATGAAACAATGAATCAACACAATCAAGTTGTGCTTTCTCCTTCGACGCTCTACATCGTTCCCACGCCGATTGGTAATTTGAGCGACATCACTCAACGTGCATTGTCTGTGCTTCAGGGAGTTGATCTGATTGCGGCAGAGGATACCCGTCATACCGGATTGTTGCTACAGCACTTTGGCATAAATGCTCGGCTTTTTGCACTCCATGACCACAATGAACAGCAAAAAGCAGACTCGGTTATTGCCAAGTTGCGAGAGGGATCGAGTATTGCTTTAGTATCTGATGCGGGCACACCTTTGATTAACGACCCTGGATATCATCTTGTTCGACGTTGCCAGGAGGAGGGGATTCGCGTTATTCCTCTGCCGGGAGCATGTGCGGCAATTACGGCATTATCAGCAGCCGGCCTCCCTTCAGATCGGTTCTGTTATGAAGGCTTTTTACCAGCGAAAACCAAGGCTCGCTGCGATACGTTACGCGCTATCTTGCAAGAGCCAAGAACGATGATTTTCTATGAATCAACCCACCGTTTGTTGGATAGCCTGCAAGATATGGTCACAGTATTGGGCGCTGAGCGTTATGTGGTACTGGCGCGCGAATTAACCAAAACATGGGAAAATATTCGCGGCGCTCCCGTTGGTGAACTGCTGGCTTGGGTGCTGGAAGATGAAGTGCGCCGCAAGGGTGAGATGGTGCTGATCGTTGAAGGGCACAAAGCAGAAGAGGATGAACTTCCTGCTGAAGCGCTACGAACTTTGGCTCTGTTACAGCGGGAGCTTCCACTGAAAAAAGCAGCGGCGCTTGCTGCAGAAATTCACGATGTGAAAAAGAATGCGCTTTATCGTTATGCACTTGAGCAGCAAGAGGGTGCTGAGTAATTACTGCTTGGCATTATCCTAATAGGATAGGTATACTCCGCGCCGGAGTTGGCTAGACAGTCGCCGCTTTACCGTAGTCCTTTCGGGGAGACGGGTAAAGGGGAGGAAAGTCCGGGCTCCATAGGGCAGGGTGCCAGGTAACGCCTGGGAGGCGCGAGCCTACGACAAGTGCAACAGAGAGCAAACCGCCGATGGCCTGCGCAAGCAGGATCAGGTAAGGGTGAAAGGGTGCGGTAAGAGCGCACCGCGCGACTGGCAACAGTTCGTGGCATGGTAAACTCCACCCGGAGCAAGGCCAAATAGGGGTTCACTAGGTACGGCCCGTACTGAACCCGGGTAGGCTGCTTGAGCCAGTGAGCGATTGCTGGCCTAGAGGAATGACTGTCCACGACAGAACCCGGCTTAACGGCCAACTCCCTCTGATTTAATGACCCTGTGCGGCGCAATCTGCACAGGGTTTTTTCATTTCTACGAAACAGAGTTCAAGAACTGTGTTGTTTTTAGCCAACCACTCTGATGATTAACTATCACATGTTATAATAAGCTTTATTATTCATAGAATAACGATTTGTTATCTGAATACGTGGGCTGTGAGTATCTGCTTAAGGTAATGAGAACATCATGTCGAAAGAGATAAAAAATGAGTTAAAACAAACAAATGTTGATGTATCGCAGCCGTCCTTATCTTCGAGCGGTAAACCTTACATTCAGACTACGCTAACCACGTTTCAGTCTTTATTAAACTGGTTTAAAGCCATTCCTACAATTAACCATATTCTTAGAGCCGTCGATCGTTTTAACGATCGTTTGGGGAGCCAGTTTGGTGCTGCAATTACCTATTTCTCTTTCTTATCTTTAATACCTATCTTGATGGTCTCTTTTGCTGCCGTGGGTTTTATTCTAGCCTCTAACCCTGAGCTACTTTCTAAACTGATTGGGAAGATTGTCAGTACGATAAGCGATCCTAGCTTGGCACAAACGCTAGAAAACACCGTTAATACAGCTATCAGCCAGCGTACAACGGTAGGGATAAGTGGGTTGCTCGTTGCGCTTTACTCAGGCATTAGCTGGATGGGGAATCTGCGCGAAGCGGTTAGGGCGCAGTGCAGAGATGTATGGGAAAGAGACCCCAAAGAGAAAGAAAACATCCTGTACGTTTATGCCAAAAATTTATTGGCACTGACCGGATTGGTTATTGCATTAGTGATTACTATCGCGCTGACATCTGTGGCAGGCTCGGCTCAGCAGGCGATTGTTGATGCACTGGGTTTAGGCGGTATCACTTGGCTCCGACCTGTGATGACGGCGATAGCGCTGACAATCTCTATCATTGCGAACTATTTGATGTTCCTTTGGATATTTTGGATGCTGCCGAAACAAAAACTCAATACAAAGGCACTGTTAAAGGGCACATTAATCGCCGCGATTGGCTTTGAACTGATTAAATTTATTATGACCATGATGCTGCCTAGTCTGGCTAAATCGCCTTCTGGCGCGGCCTTTGGTTCGATTATCGGTTTACTGGCTTTCTTCTATTTCTTTGCTCGACTGACTCTGTTTTGCGCGGCTTGGATTGCGACGGCAAAAGAGAATACTAAATAAAAAATACTATATGCATAAAGGGGTGCTTTTTCAGAGCCATATAAGTTTTTTTCAAAAACGCGATAGACATGTGTGATGTAAATATAATGGCTTTGGATATCGCGTCCTTTTATGTCATTTCTGCCTGTTTTATAATATTGTCATCTTAATTATTTAATAGGTAGTAAATAATTTACATGCTTAAATCTTCCGCTCGTCGTGTAGTTTATACTTATTGGGTTAATGCCAGTAATTTAGATATTCCTATCTATTTAAAAATGTGTTTAAAAACATGGCAGAAAAACATTCCTGAATTAGAGATTATTGTGATCAATCACTCTAACGTTTTAGAGTTCGTTGGTGATGATCTTGATATGAATAATTTTCTCAAACTCTCTCTTGCTCAACAATCAGATGTTGTTTCTGTTGCTACTCTCTATAAAAGAGGGGGCGTATTTATGGATATTGATACGATATTAACGGGAGATGTATCAGAGCTTATTTTCAAACAGCAGGGAAGCCGGCTTTCAGTCTTCGGTTATCCGAAAGAAAAAGCGATACATTTGGCGGTGATGTGGTGTCATGAAACAGGCAATGAGTTATTGGGTGAGTGGTATGCTCAAATTTGTGAGAAGCTTAAAAGTACACCAGAAGTAATACCTTGGGATTATGTTGGTAACTCTATTGTTAATGAATTACTCAAATCAGAATACTACAGTAATAAATATGAAATTATTGATAGAACATTAAGTGGGAATATCATGGAGTCTGTTTTTGATGATGATAGTAACGCCCATAATGCCTATTTGATATTTTGGTTTGGTGAGGAAGTAACAGAACCGGAGGAGATATTATCAAAAGCAGTATGTAATATTATATCACTGCATAATTCGTGGACACCAGAACGATATAAGACACTCACTTTGGGTGAGTTGATAGGAACTAATGTGACATTAAGTAAGTTTTTTTGTCATATATTGAAAAGCAATGATTAGGTAATTGATCACTTAATTTAACGTCATGTTATTTTAATGTAGAAACGGTATTCAGAACTCTATAAATTTATTGCGTCGCATAAAGATATTATCGTTACTACTATTTTTCATGATAACTGGTGCTAGTTACACTGGAAGGTCGAGTAGCAGCAAGCGCACCGGTTTCACCGCTTTGAAGATAATCTGTTTTTCATCATTGATAAACGCGCCATCACCGCAGCCCAGCTTTTGGCAGCTTTCAGCATTCATATTTTCTAATATCAGAGATCCATAAATTGATTGCATATATGCGCGAGAACCGCGGAGGGAAACTTGGTATTGCTCCCCTGCTTGCAACTGGATATGGTGGATCCATACTTGCTGGCGTAGCTGCAGACTACCTTGCTCCCCAGTAGGTGAGGCAATTAAAGTATAGGCTTGATGGCTTAGTGAAAGGCGTTGAAATAGTGGGTTTGTCTGATTTGGACAAGCGTCTAGCCAGAGCTGAAGACGTGTTAGAGGGCCACTGGCATCAATGTTTTGCTCGCTGTAGCTGACTTTGGGCTGTGAAGAAATAAGAATGCAATCGTCTACTCCCGCTTTCCAACTATGCCCTTCGCTGTCACGGTATTCGGCTTGACCTTGAAGGAGAATATTGAGTACATCAACATTAGGATAAGTACGTGGTTTGAATGAGGCATTGGCCTCTAAAACCTCCTGATTGAGTACCCTTAGGGAGGCATATCCCATCAAGTCAGGATCAAAGTAGTGCCCAAAGGAGAAAGTATAACGCGCCTGTAGCCATCCATAATCAGCTTGGCCGCACTGTTTCGCTGTTCTGCATGTAATCATTGGTGGTTTTCTCCTGTGGGTGATGGTTTGATAGTAAGCAAATGGAGGGCGGATTGTTAGCGATTTTATCTGCTCTGTATCATCAAATTTACTGAAGAATAAAAAACTATGGCAAAGGATCGAGCACTGACACTAGAAGCATTAAGAGTTATGGATGCTATCGATCGTCGGGGGAGTTTTGCAGCAGCAGCAGATGAGCTAGGGCGTGTGCCATCAGCACTTAGCTATACGATGCAGAAACTTGAGGAAGAGTTGGATGTAGTGCTTTTCGACCGTTCTGGGCATCGAACCAAGTTTACCAATGTTGGTCGTATGTTGCTTGAGCGGGGCCGGATCCTACTCGAAGCTGCAGATAAACTCACCAGTGATGCTGATGCATTAGCCAGAGGTTGGGAGCCACAGGTAACCATCGTGAATGAAGCGCTGATCCCCACGGTTAAGCTCTTCCCCTTAGTGGATAAATTGGCGAAGAAAGCCCATACACAGATAACTTTTGCGACAGAAGTGTTAGCTGGTGCATGGGAACGTCTGGAGCAAGGAAGGGCGGATATTGTTATTGCGCCGGACCTGCATTTTCGCTCTTCCTCGGAGATTAATACTAAAAAACTCTATCGCCTTATGAGTATCTATGTTGCTAGCCCTGACCACCCTATTCATCAGGAAGCGGAACCATTGGCGGAAGAGACTCGGATTAAATATCGGGGAATTGCTATTGCGGATACAGCCCGTGAAAGGCCAACGTTGACCGTTCAACTGTTAGATAAACAGCAGCGTTTAACGGTTAGCTCTATCGAAAGTAAACATCAGGCGCTTCTCGCTGGCCTCGGTTTTGGCACGCTACCTTATAAGATGGTGAAAGAGGATATTGAAGCAGGACGTTTACGGGTTATTAGCCCAGAATACAGTGCGGAGACGGACATTATCATGGCATGGCGCAGAGACAGTATGGGGGAGGCGAAATCGTGGCTACTGCGTGAAATACCAAAGCTGTTTACTCACGAATAGTCATCGTGTTTTCTATCGCTTGAAAATAATCACCAGAGGTACTAATGGCATACAGAACAGCCCTTTTTAAAATGCATATCGTTGCTGTTCTGTTTGGCATTACTGGGGTTTTTGGCAAATTGATTGCGAGTAGTGCTTTTGTTTTGGTATTTGGCCGGGCGCTGTTTGCTTTGTTAGCGATATCGTTACTTGCGCTTAAGATGCGTCGATTGCCTTGGCATCAACTGAGTGCAAAGCGTATTGGCGCATTATGTTGTGCAGGCTTACTGCTTGCCGCGCACTGGGTCACTTTTTTTATTGCGGTAAAAGTAGGAGGGATCGCTGTCGGAACGTTGGGATTTGCGAGCTTCCCTGCCTTTGTTGCCCTGTTCGAATGGTTATTCCTTCGTGAGAAGCTTAGCGTTATAGATTTTTTGTTGATGATATTGGTGACGCTTGGATTGGTTCTTGTCACGCCGAGTTTCGATTTTGCCGACAGCGCGACGGAAGGCTTGTTATGGGGAACACTTTCTGGCCTTGTTTATGCGCTATTAGCGATCGCCAACCGCCAAGCGGCGGCTAAAATCAGCGGTGTTCAGGTTTGCTGGTGGCAAAATCTTTCCGTTATGTTGTGTATGTTGCCTTTCGCGGCAGGCTCGTTATCGGGTGTTTCATTGACGGATTGGTTCTGGATAGCCTGTCTTGGGTTGATTTGTACAGGTTTAGCTTACAGTTTGTTTATTGATAGCCTGATGGTGCTTAAGGCTAGGGTGGCGGCGTTGATTATTGCGCTGGAGCCTATTTATGCCATTTTTGTTGCGTGGTTATTGTTTAGTGAGACGCCTAGTTTGAGGATGGTTTTGGGGGGCGCGTTGATTATTTTTACGGTTTCTTGGGTGGGGATGAGGAAAGTAACTTAGCGAGTGTTTTTTGGTGTTTGTTTGGGGTGGTGTAAGGTTTCAAAAGCCTGTTAATGCTGAACAAATATCAGTCCAATCATGAGGTTTGTTTTAAAAAAAGAAGAACACTCTCGTATAGGCAACACCCAACGAGCATTAGAAATTGCGCCGAGGTATCTCCGTAGATAGGGTCAATCGCGCAGGATGCGCGATTGAGGTGGGTATGAGCCATGGATGGCGAAT
>DF158884.1:0-81519 GCA_000307305.1 Enterobacteriaceae bacterium B14 | reverse complement strand
GAGGTATCTCCGTAGATAGGGTCAATCGCGCAGGATGCGCGATTGAGGTGGGTATGAGCCATGGATGGCGAATCCCGCCGACCCGCAATCGAAGGAGATGCCGAGGGAAGTTGCGAAGCAACCGCAATTTTGCGTACAGGGAGCACTAAAACGGCAGGATCCCAAAGGGGGTCCGCACCCCCTTTGGTTGGGAGCGGGTGCAAGTGCTATATGAAAATGCGGTGATCAACCCGCTACCGAAACCTTACACCCAACCAAACAAATTCTACCCAAATCTCACATCTCTCCCATGCGCCGCATCCAAATCCTCCACCGGCCCAGTAGAAATAATCCCATAAGGATTAATCGTTCCATGACTCCGATAGTAATGATGACGAATATGAGAAAAATCCACAGTATCAGCAATACTCTGCGTCTGATAAATATCCAACATAAAAGCAAAAATATTCGGATAATCACTGATACGGCGACGGTCGCACTTAAAGTGAGTCACATAGACAGGGTCGAAACGGATCAACGTTGTCCACAGGCGTAAGTCAGCCTCAGTGAGCTGTGACCCAGTTAGATAACGCTGTTTATCCAGCAAGGCTTCAATACGATCCAACGCATTGAAAACCTCAGTAACACCCTCATCATAAGCCTCTTGAGTTGAAGCAAAGCCCGCTCTGTAAACCCCGTTATTCAGCTGTGGGTAGATCCATGCATTAAGCGCATCAATTTCCGGCTGTCGATCTTTCGGGTAATAATCCCCTGGTTTCGCACCCACTTCATCGAACGCATGATTAAAGATTCGCATAATGTCAGAGGATTCATTATTGACGATGGTGTTGTTTTGCTTATCCCAAAGAATCGGAACAGTAACGCGGCCAGTGTAATCGGGCATGGCACGCAGATAGATTTGATACAGATAATCGTTGTGATAGAGAGAGTCGCCAGTTGCTGCTTCGAAATCCTGCCCAAAGGTCCAGCCATGTTCTAGCATGAGCGGGTGTACAACAGAGACAGAGATCAACGCTTCAAGTCCTTTCAGATGGCGCATGATAAGTGTGCGATGCGCCCAAGGACAGGCGAGAGAAACATATAAATGGTAGCGCCCAGCTTCTGCCTTGAAACCAGCGTCACCTGTTGGCCCAGCATCACCGTTTGGTGTGACCCAGTGACGAAACTGTGTTTCTGTACGTTTAAAATGCCCACCCGTCGATTTGGTGTCATACCAAACATCCTGCCATATTCCATTAACCAACTGACCCATGGCGATATCTCCCTGCAATTTAAAAACGAAAACGGGCGGTTATAAAACCGCCCGTTGAAAATAGAATCTACTTTCTAACATTTAATCTGTTCTGAATACGAACGTATTACCACTTTTTATTCAGAAGACGGTCGATACTCCAGCAACCAGGTCCAGCTACAGCCAGTGCAAGGAAACCACCTGCAATGGTGAAGTTTTTCATGAACATTAATTGGTTAGCGCCTTGAGCAAAGTCGATGTGGAATAGCAGTGCTGTTAATACAGTAAAACCAGCAATGAATATAGAAACGGTGCGAGTAAAGAAGCCAAATAGAATAGCTAAACCACCGCCCAGCTCAAGTAAAATGGTTAATGGCAGCAGAGCCCCAGGGACACCCATAGCTTGCATATATTGTTGTGTTCCTGCATATGCATCACCTAATTTACCGTATCCAGCAACGATAAAGAGAATCGGCATAAAAATACGCGCGACAAGTAATGCCAAATTTTCTAAGTTCTTCATCATCAACTCCCAAAAAAATTATCAATAATCGATTTCAAACTGACGGAATGTGGTTCGTTTTAGCCATTTTTAGACGTAAAACTGATTTGCCAGTTATTTCGCTATAGTTTTCAGTCTTACCAACATCATATTGTGTTGGTGGGGACATAACGGTTGCTTGAAATGAATATTAGTTGAGTTGTGATATATGTGTTAGCAAGTAAAACTGTTTTTGTTTATCAAAATAATTGAATGTGTTTTTCTTAATAGGGGTGTATATCGGTGTGATAATTAAGGGGTTTTTATGACCATGATTATAGTGAAGGTGTTGACTATATTCGTTATTGTTTTTTACAGGTAATAAAATTGAACAAGAGTCTAAATTTTATTGTGTTAAATATCAGTTAATTAGATAGTGTTCTGCGAATTATACGCAAAGTACCCACTGCGCTAACTGCTCTGCGGGACCATTTAATCAGTCGGCTTGGGCGACGGATACCATATATCGCCAAAATTCCAGTGCCAGCAATAAGATATTTACGCCATTTGGTCATTGCTCGCCATCCATCATCCAATGATTCTGTTTTATGTAGCCATTGGCTAGATGTGCTAGAGAGATCCAGCCTTTGCTGTTGGATCTCTCTTAGTAGTTGCGTTTTTCTCGATGCCAGTTGTTTGGTGGTAGACACTATTTTTTCTCCAACAAAGCTTTGTCTGCTTCTAATTGCTCTCGCGTTGCACTTAATAGCGTTGAGCAACTGGCTTTGCGCCATGTCCATATTGCACCGATGAGTGCAAAGAGGAGCAGGGTTCCGGTAGTAATAGCGATTGCCGTGAGCCGATATACTGGGTCAATAGCGAGAAAGACAAGAACAAGAAGGCTCATTAAGCCAAATGCGGCTAACAATAAAGTGATGCCACCCACAATCATTAACTGGATGATGCGCTTTTTTTCTTCTTCAAGTTCAAGTACGGCAAGTTTTAGTCGAGTCTCAACCATCGATATAACAATGGTAATGATACGACGACCAATATTCAGGGCACCCTCTGCGGGGCCCTGAGCTCGGGATTTGTTCTGAGGAATGGTATCCAGAGGCATAGTATTAGCGTCGAGTCAGAAGAACACCAAGAATAACGCCAACAGCGGCACCAATACCGACACTGGTCCATGGTTTGTCATGTACATAACCATCTGCTTGGCAGGCGATCTCTTTTGTCTGATCGACAATTTTCCCACCTGTTTGGCTCAAGCGATCGCGAGTATCTTTAAGAACACCTTCCGCTTTAGATTTCAACTTTTCCAGTTCCTCTTTCGGTTTATCGGCTGAGGATTTGAGCACTTCTTCAAGAGTATCAGCCAGAGACTGTAATTCTAGACGAAGAGTTTCAGCAGTAGAGTCAGTTTGTTTTGCCATTTTGAAAACTCCTTAACTTCTTGAGAGGTTTTTTTAACATAACGAATTTCTATGCTAGCTGAAAGGTCTGATTTACTCTTATTTGAAAGAATAAATGCAGACCATAATACAAATACTGCTAACTATTTCTTTTTAAATAAAATGGAAAGGTTAGTTAATATACATTTTGTTGCATTTCTGCTAACTCAGCCTGTGCTTCTTGTAGCTTTCTCAGCTTTTTATTCACTTTCTTGGTATCACCTTTCGCTCTAGCTTCTTGTACGTCTTCTTGAAGCTCTGCGATATCTTCTCGTTTATCTTTAATATCTTTTGCATTGCTAGCGGCTAAACCTGCCCCAGTACAATGTGCTTTCACATTGCTTATTGCTCTTTGGAGTCCGGCAACTCTCCAGTGATTACCATAGTGTTTGGCGTAAGAGAGTTGCTTTTCAAGATTAGCCTGTTTTATCTGACAACCCCTGGACTGTGAAGAAAGGGCTGTACTACTAAATGCTAACAGAGGAAGAATAAATAAGAAGGTATGACGTAAGCTCATGGCTAAAAATTCCTTTTGTCTCTGAGTGTGAAATCATATATTCCGGGGCACAGTATAGGACCTAAGAAATAAATAGAGAGGCATAAGTTGCTAAAAAAGAAAGTGCAGCGATAGTAAACGAGGTTCGTCGTCACTGCTTTCAACTTTGGCTAGACTCGGTGGGTTAAGGTGTCTTTGAGAGCTTATTCGTATATTCCCCTGTTGCTCAGCAGCAGAGATATTTGCACTTAAACTGATGGAGTAGGTACGTAAAAGAATCGTCTGTAAGACTGCCTGAGCCGCCTCACAATCTTCTCTTGAGTCTAGTTCGATAACTAGGCTGTCATCTTTAGATTCAATGCTTTTTATTTTTATGCCTTTCTCATCCAGCTTTTGGTAGAGAAAAAAACCATCGGGTAGCGACTGGCCTTCTTTCAGTGATTTTATGTTCAGGACATATTCATGATTAAGAAGGCTAGATAGTAGTGCTGAAATTAAAACCAATAGCGTAATAACAGATAGAGTCATCCATTTGTGATTACGCCAAATACGGGTGATTAAATTCACTCAACTTTACCCGATGATAGAGTTTTCATGCGCTTGCGTTTCCATACAACCCAGATAGAACCGAACAAGCCAACAACTAACAGGATAAGTGGTAATAACATAAGCCCAAATACCAGCTCATCTTCATAGCGGATAAACAGTGGTGTTTTGCTTAATGCGTAGCCGAGTGTTGTGAGGATGAGTACCCATAGAAAACCGCTGAGCCAGTTAAAAAGCTGGAAGCGCGAACTGCTAAGGCCAGATAGGCCCGCAATCGTTGGTAGTAAAGTACGAACAAACGCTAAGAAACGAGCGATCAATAACGCTGAAAGGCCGTGGCGGTGAAAAAGATTGTGCGTTCTTTGATGATAGTGAGGAGGAAGATGAGAGAGCCACCCTTGAACTATCTTCGTATTCCCCAATAGGCGTCCTTGTATAAAGCTAAGCCAACAGCCAAGGCTGGCACCTACGGTGAGAATGATCAGCACCAATGGGAAGCTTAATGTTCCTTTAGCAATCAACACGCCAGTTAAGACCAGCAGACTGTCGCCCGGTAGAAATGCCGCAGGCAGAAGGCCATTTTCTAATAATAAGATTGCAAATAGAAGGCCATAAATTGTCCAGACGAGTTTAGGGTCTGAGAGTGTTTGAAAGTCTTGATGCCACAGGGCTTCGAGTAATTCTCTGATTGTTTCCATGGTCATTCTTTCCCAAAGCGTCCACCTTTTTATGATGTAACGCTTTACTATGTGGTGTAGCTAAAAGGAACAGAACTTATGTTCCATAACAGCAGATATTTAAAGCATAGTTTTTTTAAATGAATTAGCTGATTTTGGTTACGTATGGAAGGTTAGGTTACCAGTATATAACGTATTACTCTCTTTCCAACCGCCTAATCTATGAGCATACCTTGGGGGGTGAAAATTCCAGCTACTACAGGTTGTCAGTGATGGCGGTGTTCGTACTTTAGATGCGCGTATTCGATAAAATACTTTCTCTGGTTTTGCTATACCACTGTGCGGTAGCGAGTTATCGCTAAAGAGTAACGGTGGATAAACATGAGCATATTTTAATGCAGAGAGCAGCTTTTGTGGTTGGCGCTGTTTTTTTAAATGACCAGCACTATTTTTGCTACGAGCATGGCTTTTAAGCTGCAGATGAGAGATGTAACTGAATGATAAGTTAGGCACTTGTTTAATCGTTACTGTATGAGCTTTTTGAGTATTGCTTGCGGCTGATGCAGCCCAGCAAAACAGCGTCATACAACAAACAAGTAACCAACGGCTCAATTTCATTCAATTCTCTTACATTTTTTAGCAGCGATAGGGACGAAACAGGACTGGATTTTAGCAAAATGTCGTGTGTGTAGACAGGAAAATATAAAAGCTATACCTGACAATGAGTAACGTTTTTCTCATAGGTGATTTCGATGATTATTATTTCCAGGCTAACTTATATCTAATTGATTTAACTGAAATTTTCATATTTTGATATAAAAAGCCTTTTCTTTCTATATTTGTCATTTTTTATCATCTAAAACCCGTATGACGGGCTTGTTTTTGGGCGTTCACTGACCCCGTAGAAATACATAGTAACCCACACCTACTGCGATGATACATAACACCACATTTAACAATAGATTCAGAGCCGCTTTTAGCCATTCACCTTGGGTGAATAACATGAATGTATCCATTGAAAAGGTAGAAAACGTAGTAAGAGCACCTAAAAAACCGACAGCAACAATAGGGCGCCACAGAGGAGATGAAATCAGCTGCATAGTAAGGGCAGACATTAGCAGGCCCATAATAAATGACCCCACAACGTTTACTGCGAGAGTGGCATAGGGAAAGCTGTTACCAAACCAGTTGTTGAACCACACCGTCACCTGAAATCGACTAATAGCGCCAATTGCTCCACCAAATGCAACAATCAGTAGTGTCACCCAATGGCTCATAACTGCCTCTTTTGTTTCATTCGACTAACGAGTTGGCTCAATGTATCAAAGATAATTCGTTGGGAAGAATGAGTAAAATGTTTATGAAGAAGATAAGGAGAGTCTGCCTAGAACATCGATATCGCTTAAGTAAGCTACTCCGATGTTCTAGGTATAGTGAAGGGTATTAAACCACGTTTTCGATCAGGGATGTTTTCTCTTCTTCTGCAATACATGCTGCTGCGGTAAACAGCACGTCAGTTGACGAGTTAATTGCGGTTTCCAGAGAATCCTGTACGACGCCAATCGCCATCCCTACACCAACGACTTTCATCGCAATATCAATAGGAATATTGAACAGGCTACATGCAAGTGGGATCAGCAATAAAGAGCCACCAGCAACACCAGATGCGCCACAAGCACAAACGGCAGCTAAGACGCTAAGCAACAGAGCACTGAGTATGTCAACTTCAATAGACGGCAGTGAACTTACCGCAGCCAGGGTAAGCACAGTAATCGTGACCGCAGCCCCTGCCATGTTGATGGTCGCCCCCAAAGGTATAGAAATAGAATAAGTATCTTCGTGCAGCTTCATTTTCTTACACAGCGCCAGATTGACAGGCACGTTCGCTGCGGAGCTACGGGTAAAAAATGCCGTTACACCACTTTCACGCAGGCAAGTGAATACCAGCGGATAAGGGTTACGGCGAATTTTCCAATAAACAATGAGTGGGTTCATGATTAAGGCAACTGCCAACATACAGCTAACCAAGACCATCAGAACATGTAAATACTCTTTGAGTTGCTCAAAGCCCGCAAACTTCACGGTTGCTGGATCGACGAGGGTTGCGCTGATCAGCCCGAAAATCCCTAATGGTGCGAAGCGGATAACGATTTTAACTAGGTAAGTTACGGCATTAGAGAGATCGTTAACCAGTGATTTTGTTGATTCCGCGGCATGGCGTAGCGCCAGCCCTAAACCAATTGACCAAGCGAGAATACCGATGAAATTAGCGGTTAATAGCGCGTTGATCGGGTTATCAACAAAATTGAGTAGCAGACCTCTTAACACTTCAACGATGCTGCTTGGTGGTTTTATATCAATAGCACTGCTGCTGACGAGTGTAAGCGTTGATGGGAAAGCAAAGCTGAACCCAACGGCGACAACGGCTGCAAGAAATGTCCCTAAAATATAGAGGTACAGTATTGGGCGAATATTTGTTTTCTGCCCTGTTCTATGGTTTGCAATAGCAGCCATAACCAGTATGAAAACGAGAACAGGGGCTGCAGCTTTCAATGCGCTAAGGAACAGTGTTCCCAATAATCCCGCTGCGATGGCAGCACTTGGAAAAAACCATGCAAGAGCAATACCTGCGATGATACCAATCAATATTTGTAAGATAAGATTGCCATTTTTTATAAAGTCGATGAGTTTGTTTAGTTGGCTCATAAAATTGCCTGTTACATATTTGTTGTTGTGTATTGATCACCCTATTAACAGCAATAGCATGCTTAATAGAAAAGCATACTATTGATATTTGGGCATATTATTGGGGGGATTAGTGCCTTTTAGCGGATTTACCTAAATGCTCACGATATATCTGAAAAAATCCCTTTATTTTTTGCCCTGTTAGTATAGGGAAAGTCATCTTGTTTAAAACCCTATAGCTCAAAAAAATACACTTAAGATTATTCTGGATATTCTAAAATATTGAGTATGGGTTTTAAGCTAGGTGGGGAAGATAGATATATTACGGCCTAAACTCAGCATAAAATGCGATATAAAGGCTGAATAAGGGCAGTAGAACTGCCCTTTATGCTATTTATCTATCTAACCTATTAGCACTTAGCGCCTTGCATCTGGATGGAAGGCTTTTGCTGGGCGCGTGGCCATCTCCTCATAGTTTGCCCATTTCAGGTGTGCTACTTTTTGTGCAATACCCATCAAACGTTCCGCCTCTTCTGGGTTTTGGCGCATCAGAGTTTGATACCGCGTTTCATGTTTACGATACTCGAAGAGAGGGATAGTTGGGCGCAGGCTATCCAATGTAAATGGATTACGCCCCTCTTCGCGCAGTATCGGGTTATAGCGCAGCAGAGGCCAGTGCCCAGATTCAACGGAGCGTTTCTGTTGATGTAAGCCAATTTCCATATCAATACCGTGCGCAATACAGTGGCTATACGCAATAATCAGCGATGGCCCCGGATAAGCTTCGGCTTCGCGCATGGCTTGAAGTGCTTGCTGAGGGCTGGCACCAAAGGCGATGCGGGCAACATAAACGTTACCGTAAGCAATGGCTTGCAGCGCCATATCCTTTTTCGCCATCGTTTTACCGCCCGCAGCAAACTTCGCTGTGGCGCCTAGTGGGGTTGATTTTGACATCTGCCCGCCAGTATTAGAGTAAACCTCGGTATCCATTACTAGAATATTAACGTCGCGGCCGGAAGCCAGAACATGATCCAGTCCCGATGATCCAATATCATATGCCCAACCATCGCCACCAATGATCCACACTGAGCGGCGAACCAGATGATCTAGCATACTTTGCAGATTCAACACCTCTTCAGAGGCATCGCCAGCAAGAAGCTCACGCACTTTAGCTAACCGTTTACGCTGTTGCCGAATGTCGGATTCAACCTGCTGGGGCGCATTAACAATCTCATCAACCAGGTCTTGCCCGATACGAGGTGCTATTGCCTGTAGCGCATGTGCTGCTTGCATGTGGTGCTGATCAGCCGTTAGACGAAAACCTAAACCAAACTCGGCGTTGTCTTCGAATAAAGAGTTAGACCATGCTGGCCCTTTACCTTCACGGTTTTTAGACCAAGGTGTAGTGGGGAGGTTACCGCCATAAATTGATGAACACCCCGTGGCGTTAGCGACCATCATTCGATCACCAAATAGCTGTGTTAGTGTTTTCAGGTAAGGTGTTTCACCGCAGCCGGAGCAGGCACCGGAGAACTCAAAGAGAGGTTCCAGATACTGCACACCACGCACAGTAGAGAAATCGATCGTTCCACGCTCAGGCCACGGTAGGGAACGGAACCAATTGAGCGACGTTTTCTCACGTTCCAGAATAGGGAGCTTGTCCACCATATTAATCGCGCGAACTTCCCCGCCTTCTGCTCGAACAGGGCAAGCGTCTACGCACAGGTTACAACCGGTACAATCCTGAGGATAGACTTGCAAGGTATACATGGTGTCTGGGAAACCACGAGCGCTAATCGGTGCAGTTTTAAAGCCTTCCGGTGCGCCTTTTGTGAGATTTTTATTGTAAAATTTAGCGCGGATCGCTGCATGCGGGCAGACAAACGAGCAGTTACCACACTGAATACAGAGATCTTCACGCCACTCAGGGATCTGTAGCGCAATATCGCGTTTTTCCCACTGAGTGGTAGCCGTTGGATAAGTACCATCGGCAGGCAATAGAGAAACAGGAATACGATCCCCTCGATCCTGCAACATTTCCGCGGTTACCTCACGCACAAAGCGCGGTGCGTCATTTGATACGGTCCAACCCGCTTCAAGAGATCCTGTAATTTGGCTTGGCACAGCAACCTGATGCAGATTTTCTAGCGTGGCATCAACGGCGATAAAGTTCTTCTCGACGACGGCTCGGCCTTTCTTCAGATAGGTCTTCTCGATGCTGTGCTTGATCAGCTCGATGGCGCGATCTTTCGGCATGATCTTGGAGAGCGCAAAGAAGCAGGTCTGCATGATGGTGTTGATACGGGAACCCATACCGGTATTGCGCGCCACTTCTGCCGCATTGATCACATAAAAAGAGAGTTTCTTCTGTTGGATCTGGCGTTGTACCTTGGCGGGCAGATGTTGCCAAACTTCATCCGCTGAGTAAGGGCTGTTTAACAGGAAGGTGGAACCCGATGCGGCATATACCAACAGATCAATGGCCTCAACAAAGTTAAATTGATGGCAGCCGATAAAGTTGGCAGAACTGATCAAGTAAGGTGAATCGATAGGATCTGGCCCAAAACGCAGATGAGAGGTGGTTCTGGATCCTGATTTTTTCGAGTCATACACGAAATAGCCTTGAGCATGATATTCCGGCAGCTCACCAATGATCTTGATACTGTTTTTGTTTGCCCCCACCGTACCATCAGCACCGAGGCCAAAGAACAGGGCTCTTACCTGATTATCGGGCTCGATATGCCACTCTTCATCCCAAGGGATACTCAGGTGGGTGACGTCATCGTTAATCCCCACAGTGAAGAAATCTTTCGCTTCAGGTTGCTGCTGGTGCTCCAGTACCGCTTTCACCATCGCAGGGGTAAATTCTTTCGATGATAGGCCATAACGGCCTCCGCTAATTTTTGGCAACTGCTTTAGCGTGCCATGTTGCAAGCCGTTGACGAGTGTCCCTAACACATCCAGATAGAGAGGTTCACCGTGAGAACCTGGCTCTTTGGTTCTATCCATCACTGTGACAAATGTAGCACTGGATGGTAGCGCCTTAAGAAACGCCTTAACAGGGAATGGGCGATATAGGTGTACGGTGATGACACCGTATTTCCCGCCGTTTTTATTCAGCACATCTAGGGTTTGGCAGACAGTTGACGCGCCTGAACCCATGATAACTAAAACGTGTTCTGCATCTGGTGCACCGTAGTAATCCACCAAGTGATACTGACGACCAGTCAATTTCGCAAACTTATCCATTGTTTGTTCGACAATAGAAGGCACACGATCGTAATACGCGTTGACACTCTCGCGGCCTTGGAAGTAAGTATCAGGGTTCTGAGCGGTGCCACGCATAACGGGCTGATCGGGGTTCAGTGCACGCGAACGGTGTTTTCGTACTAGGCTATCATCGATCATGAAACGAATTTGATCGTCCGTCAGGCGAGAGATTTTGTTAACTTCGTGAGAGGTACGAAATCCATCGAGAAAGTGAATGAAAGGAATGCGTGTTTCCAGCGTTGCTGCATGGGCGATCATCGCCATATCCTGCGACTGTTGTACAGATGCAGAGGCGAGCATTGCAAAGCCGGTGGTTCTCGCTGCCATAACATCTTGATGATCGCCGAAGATCGACAACCCTTGCGCTGCCAGAGATCGTGCCGCCACATGAAAGACGGCAGAGGTTAATTCTCCCGCGATCTTGTACATATTCGGCAGCATTAGCATCAATCCCTGAGAAGCGGTAAATGTAGTACTTAATGCCCCCGCTTGCAGTGCACCGTGTACTGTTCCTGCTGCGCCGCCTTCGTGCTGCATCTCCATAATCGCAGGCACGTTACCCCAAATATTAGGTTCATGTTTTGCCGACCATTCATCGGAGAGTTCTGCCATGTTTGATGACGGGGTAATAGGATAAATTGCGCAGACTTCGCTGACTTTATAGGCGACCCAAGCGGTGGCTTCGCTGCCATCCATCATCACCATATTGGCGTGGCTGTCTTTATAGTTATTGTCACTCATGAGTGTGCCTCCTCTTGTTCCATCTCAATGGCATGACATGGACACTGGTTGAAGCACGCAGCACAGCCGGTGCATAGATCGTAGTTAAAACGGTATTTTAGCCCCTTACCGAGTTTGATAACGGCACCTTCAGGGCAAGCGCCGTAACAACCATCACACTCAAAACAGTTACCGCAGGAGTAGCAGCGAGCTGCCTCATAACGGGCTTGTTCAGCACTTAAGCCACCAATGATCTCGCTGAATCCACCGCGGGCTTCTGGTATCACAATAGGTTGATGAGAGGCGTTAGCATCGGTGTTGTACCACAGGTGCAATCCGGGGAATTCCATTACGGGGACAGGTTCTAGCTTGCGATAAGGCAGGGCGCGTAACCAGCCATCAATATGATGGGCGGCTTTCTTACCGTGTCCGGTGGCAATAGTCACGGTACGCTCTGATGGCACCATATCGCCCCCCGCAAAGATCCCTGTAACGGTAGTCATCATGTGTTCATCAACATCAACGACGCCATCTTTATGCAGCTTAATACCAGGGATACGCTCTAACACCGAAAGGTCGACGTCTTGGCCTAATGCCAGAATCAGGCTGTCGGCTTCTAGCGTTTCAAAACGGCCAGTAGGCTGAGGGCGACCGTTGGCGTCGACTTCCATCTCTTCCACGGTCATGGTGGTGCTGTCGATATTACGAATAGTGCGTAGCCAGTTGATTTTAACGCCTTCTTCCATTGCCTCATCGGCTTCAAACTGGTGAGCTGGCATATGGTCGCGGTCGCGGCGATAAATAATCATCACTTCTTCGGCGCCTAAGCGGCGAGCGGTTCTGGAGGCATCCATCGCCGTATTACCACCACCATAGATGGCGACTCGGCGACCGAGTTTCGGTGCTTCTCCTCGCTCAACGGCCGAGAGATAGCTTACAGCGTCGAGGATTTTGCCTGCTTCGCGGGCGGGGATATCGACTTTTTTAGCCAAATGGGCGCCGATAGCCATAAAGACAGCATCAAATCCCCCCTCTTTCTTGGCTTGTAAAATATCCTCGACTTTGTGGTTTAGTTTTAATGTCACGCCGGTATCAAGAATCTGCTGAATTTCGCTGTCCAGAACATCTCTGGGCATACGATAAGCGGGGATACCAAAACGCATCATGCCGCCACCCATTGGGCCAGCCTCATGAATTTCAACTTCATGCCCTAAACGGCGAAGGTGCCATGCGCAAGAGAGTCCAGATGGGCCAGCACCGATAACGAGGACTTTCTTGCCGGTAGCAGGGGCATCAAACTTAGGCTTCCAACCGTTTTTTAAGGCTTGGTCACCAAGAAAACGCTCGACGGCATGAATGCTGACAGATTGGTCAACTTGCGTACGGTTGCACGCGTTTTCACATGGGTGATAGCAGACGCGACCATGCACGGCAGGCATTGGGTTATTTGCTACAAGGCTTTGCCAAGCTTGTTCGTATAACCCATCTTGGGCCAGCGCAAGCCAAGCTTGTATATTTTCTCCCGCAGGGCAGGCGTGGTTACAAGGGGGGAGGGAATCCTGATAGATCGGTCTATTTCGGCGTACAGGGCCAGTGCCGGAAGATTCAAGCATATCTGGCGGTAGAGTCATATCATTTTTATTTTTGCTCATAACATTGCTTATTTATCTTATGGTTGTTTTGTAAAACAACAGTTACGGATGACCCTCCACTTGACCCTTAGCGATAATGATTATCGGTCAGAGACTTGGCGCTTAAATGCCAGTTAGCGAGTCGCTTATGGCAGCTTGTGCGTGGAGGAATTAACCTCAAAAAAAGCGATAAAAAGCAAAAATTTTATATTGTCTTCACTATAAGAAAGTGGGGGTGGGGGGATCGTTCTTTAGATCAATAAATAGCGTGATATTGAAGGGGGATGTTTGTTATGTGATAAGAATCACATAAAAGTGTTATTGGATTAAGTGGTGATTGTTAGTGTAGGTGAAAGGTTTCGGTAGCGGGTTTATCTTCGTATTTCCATATTGCACTTTCGCCAGCTCCCGACTTAAGGGGCCGCTGCCCCTTAAGAATCCGGGCTTTTGGTGATATCTGGATGCAAAATCGCGGTTGCTTCGCAACTGCCTCGGCATCTCCTGCGATTGCGGGTCGGTAGGATTCGCCATCCATGGCTCATGCCCACCTCAATCGCGCGTCGTGCGCGATTGACCCTATCTTCGGAGAGGCCTCGGCGCGATTTTTAATGCTCGTTCGGGGGTGTTGGCATGATTGCATATCTATGTTTTTTGGTGGCGTTTGCTTGGAGTGGTGAAAGGTTTCGGTAGCGGGTTGATTACTGTACTACCATATAGCAGGTTTGCCCGCTCCCGACCAAAGGGGGGGCGGACCCCCTTTGAAATCCGCCGTTTGGGTGCACTCTGGACGCAAAATCACGGTTGCTTCGCAACTGCCCTCGGCATCTCCTGCGATTGCGGGTCGGTGGGATTCGCCATCCATGGCTCATGCCCACCTCAATCGCGCGTCGTGCGCGATTGTCCCTATCTACGGAGATACCTCGGCGCGATTTTAAATGCTCGTTCGGGGGTGTTGGCTTTTTGTGTTCTTCTGTTTTTGGGGTTTGGCGATTTTGTTAATGGTTATCGTGCTATGGGATATTGCTCTTCTTGGGTTATATGGTTAGCCTGTTAACCTCTCGCCATTCGATGTGTTCTTGTCATGTTAAATTCAAAGTCTAATTTATGGGCTCTTTTCGGGCTGTTGCTGATTACGCTTATCTGGAGCTATAGCTGGATAGTGATGAAATCGGTTTTGCAATATATCGGGGCGTTTGATTTTTCCGCGCTGCGGAGTGTGTTTGGCGCAATTTTGCTGTTTATTGTGTTGAAGCTGCGGGGGCGTAAATCTGGGATGCCTCCACTGTGGCCGGCGCTTGCCATCGGGGCTTTGCAAACTGGGGGAATGGTTGGTTTTTCTCAGTGGGCGCTGGTCGTTGGTGGGGCGGGGAAGGTGGCGATTATCACTTATACCATGCCGTTTTGGGTGATCATTCTCGCGGCGCTCTTTCTTGGTGAGCGGATGCGTAAGCTGCAATATATCGCCATTCTTGTTGCCGCCGTTGGGTTGACTCTGGTATTGCAGCCTTGGGATTTTCACGGCTCTGTCGCTGCGCCGTTATTGGCGTTGCTCTCTGGGGTAAGTTGGGGGGCAAGCACAGTGGTGGCGAAGAGAATGTATGCTCGGCATCAAGTCGATTTACTCTCTCTGACCGCGTGGCAGATGGCTTTTGGGGCGTTGCTACTCTCTGTTATCGCCCTCTGCGTGCATGAGAAACCGATTGTCTGGTCGCCGTATGTCTTTGCTGCCCTCAGTTATACCTCTATTTTAGCGACCGCTTTTGCTTGGGTACTTTGGATGTTTGTCTTAAAGAGCTTACCTGCGGGTATCGCTAGCTTAAGTACATTAGCCGTGCCGGTTTTAGGGGTGTTTTTCTCGTGGTGGCTGTTAAATGAAGTGCCTAATCAGCCAGAAATCGTGGGTATTGTGTTGATTGTATTAGCACTGGCTGCCATCAGTTTAGGCAATAGAAAACCGAAGTCGAAAGTAGTAAAAATTAATCATTAGATAGTCAGTTTTCCCCGCAATTTATCTAAATGCAGGCCAATAGTGCCTGCTCCTTGCCTACGTAAATAAAACCCTTTACGCTTAACTAGGATTTATATCATCGGAGTTAAGCGTGTCATTTATCAGTACTGGCGTTGAGTACGCCCTACACTGTTTACTTTATTTAAGTAAACCACACCCCGGAACAACAGAAGCAAACGTGAGAGATCTCGCCAAGCTACAGGGGGTTCCTGCCGAGTATTTAGCAAAAGTATTTACTAAGTTGCATAAGCCCGGTTTGGTGATTGCAACCGAAGGGGCCAAAGGGGGTTTTACGCTGGGACGTCCGCCGGAGCAGATCACTGTTCACGATGTCGTTTTGGCTATTGATGGGCAAAAATCACTGTTTGAGTGCCGAGAAATTCGTGCTCGCAATGATATTTTTTGCTCCGAAACACCGCCTGATTGGGCAACGAGTGGGGTTTGCTCCATTCATGCGGTGATGATAGAAGCAGAACAACAGATGCGCCAATCTCTGGCTAAAACCACACTCTTCGATCTCGCCCAACAAGTTGTGACGAAAGCCCCCCCTGTCTACGGCACTCAAATCATCAAATGGTTTGATGAGCGCCCAAGTGCTCGCCGTACTGATAAAGCCTGATTTTCTCTGCTTTTCTCAGCTCAACACCTCTGGTTATTAGGTGTTGAGCCATTTAAATAAAATATTCACTTAAACATCAATCTATTAGGCCACTATTTGGCTTAGTGAACCCAATTATTCTATTCACAGCGATAAAACATCCTTGTCACATCGCGAAAAAATGTTTAATCTAAAACTACGATAAGTTGAGTCGTAGTTGTGGGGCGAACATTATCAACCCAAATTGGCCCGTTGTGCTGGCGCTATCAGTGGAAACAGAGATAGCGTTTTAAACAGCATAACGTATTAAATTAATGGAAGAAGTTGCTTAAAGGGCAGCGGAATCACGTTAAGGAAATCAAATATGAAACTATTACATATCGACGCGAGCGCTAAATTTCACCAGTGGTCTAATTCCCGTGCATTAGGGCGTTATTTTATTGAACAACTGAAAGCGCAAGGCGTTGATGTAGATATTGATTATTTAGATGTCACGGAAGATGTGCAGCCACACATTAGCGCAGAGTTTGCCCATGCGACTTATACGCCAGAGGCCGAACGTACCGATGAGATGAAAAAGACGTTGGCTCCATCCGATGCGATGTGTGAGCGTATTCTTGCTGCGGATGCTTTGGTATGTGCAATGCCAATGTATAACTGGACGATCCCTTCTACGTTTAAAACCTTCATCGATACGATTACTCGTACCAACGTGACCTATGACTTACTCCCAAATGGCACAACTGAAGGGCGTTTAGGCGATAAAAAAGTTCTATTCATTACCACCCGTGGCGCAGACCTGCGTGAAGGCAGCCCGTTTGCGAATATGGATGCAATGACGCCAGTATTAAAAGCTTCATTTGCCTTTATCGGCGTAGACAAACCGCTGTTTGTGGATGCTCAACCGCTGCAATTTACTGATGTTGAATCACGAGAGGCAGCATTGGTACGCGCACATCAAGATTTAGATAACGTGGCTGCTCAATGGGCAGAAATCTTTGCACAGGTTCGTGAAAATCAGTTTGCATAACCTTGAATTAAAAACCATTTCATCAAAAGGAGAATGACATGTTTGGTAAAAAAATAGCTTTGGTCGCAATATTGTCTGCAATGACGTTTAACGCATTTGCTCATGGCCCAAGAGAGAGCATTACTCCGGCTTTCCAGTACCCAATTCCTAATATTCCGGGTAAAAATGTGACGGCGCTGGTGGTGGATTACCCTGCTGGTGGTACAACACCCATTCATCGCCATGGCTCTGCTTTCGTTGTTGGCTATGTTCTATCTGGTGCGATTGTTAGCAAATTAGACGATGGCGAAGCAGTCACCTATAAAGCAGGTGAAAGCTGGGTAGAGAAACCAGGAACGCACCACAAACAAAGCGATAATGCGAGCAAGACAGAACCAGCGAAACTGCTTGCTATCTTTATTGCAGATGAGAGCGAAAAAGATTTAGTGACCCTAGATTAAGTTCTCTTTCTCTCTTCTATTTCTCCCTCTTGCCGCGATGCAGCAAGAGGTTTTTTTTATTTAATCTTTATCCGCTGGGAAATGCACACCGGTCTGGCGACGGATTTCTGTTAGCACTTTAGCAACGCTTCGAGATAGCGCTAAACCAGAGTGCTCGACAACCCCTTTCTCTATCAGCCGAACAAACGCATCGGCTTCATATACCATGCCATTTTGCACCTGTTGCAGAGTCATATTTTGCGCCTCGCCACCGCGCGGCGTGTAAATCACTTTGCTAAATAGCGGCATCCCTTCAATCGTTAAGACGCCATCTTCACCTTGAATTTCACTGGGAAGCAGGGAGTTAGAGACTTTCGAATGAGTGATAACAGCATCAAAGTCGCCATAATTAAGAATGACGCTGCCGTGTCCATCGACACCGGAAGCAAGCAGGCTAGCGCTGGCGAGTATTGTTTTCGGCTCGCCCCACAGAGCAATAGCACTGGCGATGCAGTAGTAGCCGATATCCATGATAGAGCCGTTTGAAAATTCAGGATTAAACGTATTTGGGTTCTCACCATCAAGATAGCGCTGGTAGCGCGATGAGTATTGGCAATAGCTCAGATAGGCTTTACGAATTTTTCCCAGCATTGGCAGGCATTCGCGGGTGTGAATAAAATTGGGGAGATAAGCCGTTTTAAATGCTTCGAACAAAATCACTTTGTTCTTTTTGGCACAGGCGATCATCGCTTCGGCTTCGGCTAATGTTGAGGCCAGCGGTTTTTCACAGATAACGTGTTTGCCGTGGTTCAGGAAAAACAGCGTTTGCTCGCAGTGCACAGAGTTAGGGCTGGCGATATACACCGCGTCGATATCTTTTGTTTTTGCTAACGCTTCAAGCGAATCAAAGCAGTAAGTGACCTGATATTTACTACCGAATGCCTTAGCTTGTTCCATCGTGCGTGAATACACGGCACCTAGTGTCATATTTCCACTTTGATGTGTCGCATCAATAAAACGTTCGGTAATAAAGTTGGTGCCAATAACAGCAAAACGAACCATGTCTAACCTCTACTGATGCTCTGTTGATGAGATAACGCTATCAAACGGTATAAAGCGGGCCGAATAACTCAAGATGGGTCAGATAGAGACGGGTATCAAACTCTAACTGGTGATACTCCGGCTCCATATGGCAGCACAGACTATAAAATGCTTTGTCGTGGCTCTTCTCTTTCAGGTGAGCTAATTCATGGACAACAATCATCCGTAAAAATGCCTCTGGCGTAGTCTTAAAAACGGAAGCGATTCTGATTTCAGCCTTCGCCTTTAGCTTGCCGCCCTGTATCCGAGAGATGGAAGTATGCAACCCAAGTGCGTGTTTTAAGACGTGGATCTTGCTGTCATAGTTCACTTTATTTATAGGCTGGGCGTTACGTAGGTACTGATTTTTAAGGTCGGTCGTGTACTGGTAGAGCGCCTTATCGGTAGCCAGATTGTGCGTCTCAGGATAACGCTTGAGCAAAATCTCCCCGAGCTTCTGCTGTTGGATAAGCTGTTGCACCTGAGCCTGTAAGTGGGGCGGGTAGCTAGATAGATAAGTGAGCGATGACATCGGTTTTACATATTCCTAATGTAGATGTTGATATCCTAACCTTTCGCGCATAACAGTGGTATCTCTTCGGCTTGTTACGGCTCGATGATTTCGCTACTGCCGCCATACTACAAGCTGCTGCTCAAAACGCCACTTGCATCGTTTAGGGTATAAAGCAGTATCAAAATGATCAATTCAGCGGCAGAATGCGCCTCTGTGTAAAAACATCGCAAAAAACATTTTACTGAAAGGGCGTTTTAGTGGATAACGGCCCTCTTTTTTATCCTTTGGAGGGGTGATGAGCCAATTTGAACTCGGTGAGCTGAACCTTCGGCTAGAACGCTACCCACAGCAAAACGCGGCTTCGGCCTTGCAAGCATGGGATGCGGCAGATGAATATCTTCTGCAAAATGCCGATATGAGCCAGCTAAACGGCCGCCCACTATTACTGTTGAATGACAGCTTTGGTACGCTGGCCTGTGCGCTTAGCGATCATCACCCAGTGAGCATCAGCGATTCCTATCTTAGCCAGCTTGCCACGTGGCACAACCTGAAACTTAACGGGTTAAATGAAGAGGGGATAACACTACAAGATTCTCTCTCTCCGTGGCCTGATGCTCCGGGCATTGTGCTGATCAAGATCCCTCGCACCATGTCTCTGCTGGAGCAGCAACTTCGCAAACTACGCGAAGTGGCAACGCCGGATACGGTCATTATCGCCTCAGCTAAAGCGAAGGATATTCACACTTCAACGTTACAGTTGTTTGAAAAAATCTTAGGGCCAACTACCACCAGCTTGGCGTGGAAAAAAGCGCGTTTGATTTACGCAACGCTGGCGGATGTGAAGCCGAGCGAAGCACAAGAGACGCTAGCATGGTCGCTCGATGGCACGAAATATCAGATTCATAATCACGCCAACGTGTTTTCTCGCACTGGCTTGGATATTGGCGCTCGCCTCTTCCTCAAGCATCTGCCTAAAGACCTCGAGGGGCCGATAGCCGATTTAGGCTGTGGCAATGGCGTTATTGGTTTGCGCGCGTTAGAGAAAAACCCAGACGCCAGCATGCTATTTGTCGATGAATCCTACATGGCGGTTGCTTCTAGCCAAATGAACGTAGAGATTAATCGCCCTGATGATATCGAACGCTGTTCTTTCGATGTGAATAACGGCTTGGCAGGTGTGGAGCGCGGTTCGCTACGCGCAGTGTTATGTAATCCACCGTTCCACCAACTGAGTTCTATCACCGATGAGATTGCATGGCAGATGTTTATTGATGCACGCCGTTGCTTGATGGAAGGCGGCGAGTTGTGGATCGTCGGCAATCGCCATCTAGGTTATCACCAGAAGTTAAAGCGTTTGTTCGGCAACTGTACGCTGGTGGCATCGAATAAAAAGTTTGTGATACTGAAGACGATCAAGAAAAGCTAAGTAGCCCATTAACGGGGTTAGATGCACCACTCACGGGTGGTGTATCTAAAAGAATATCACTTTATAACCTCTATCGTCCCCGTCAAATCGAGAGCGCCAATTGTGTGCCCTGACTAATTGCCCTTCGAGCATCTAGCTCTGTGGCTACATCCGCACCGCCAATCAAATGTGTTTTTATTTTTAAAGCCTGCAAGGGCACGAGCAGCTCTTGGCGTGGCTCTTGCCCCGCACAAATAATAATGTTATCAACCAGTAAGATACGCATTTCGTTTTGGACTAAGACGTGCAAGCCTTGGTCGTCGATTTTCTGATAACTCACACCATTTAACATTGTGATACCGCGATGCAGTAGGCTGCTGCGGTGTATCCAGCCAGTTGTTTTGCCTAACCCATCACCGACCTTGCTGTTTTTGCGCTGTAGCAAAAATATCTGCCGCGGGCTAAGGGCGATCTTAACCCCCTCAGGAGCCAGACCTCCGCGATGGGAGAGCGACATATCGATGCCCCACTCTTGGCTAAATAGATGGGCATCCAAGCTGCTCGACATGCCAGATTGCGACAAATACTCTGCGGTATCGAAACCAATGCCACCCGCACCAATAATCGCGACCCGCTTGCCGACAGTTTTTTTATCCCTCAGCACCTCTAAATAGCTGAGTACGCTAGGGTGATCGATACCGGGAATATCCAGCTTACGCGGTACAATGCCGCAGGCGAGAACCACTTCATCAAAATCGGTCAACGCGCTGGCATCAACGAATTGGCCTAATTGTATCTTAACGCCAGTTAACTCAAGCTGCTTCTGGTAATAGCGTAGGGTTTCGTGAAACTCCTCTTTACCAGGGATCTGCTTGGCGATATTAAACTGCCCGCCAATCTCGCTTGCGGCATCGAACAGCGTTACGTGATGTCCGCGCCGTGCCGCTGTTGTGGCAAAGGCTAAACCCGCTGGGCCAGCGCCTACGACGGCTAACCGCTTCTTGATTTGAGCAGGTTGCTCTTGCAGTTCTGATTCTCGGCAAGCAAACGGATTCACCAGACAAGATGTCACCTTCCCTTCAAAAATCTGATCCAGACACGCCTGATTACAGCCGATGCAGGTATTAATTTCATCGGCGCGATCTTCCTGCGCTTTAAGGACTAACTCAGGGTCGGCAAGGAAAGGGCGGGCCATCGAAACCATATCGGCGCAGCCTTTCGCGAGCAGCGATTCGGCAACGGCAGGATCGTTGATACGATTAGTCGTGATAAGCGGAACATTAACCTCACCCATTAAGCGCTGAGTGACCCATGCAAACCCACCGCGCGGTACCATAGTGGCAATGGTAGGAACTCTGGCTTCGTGCCAGCCAATGCCAGTATTGATAAGCGTTGCACCGGCTGCTTCTATTGCTTTGGCGAGCTGTACGACCTCCTGCCAACTTGAGCCATCTTTCACTAAATCCAGCATAGAAAGGCGATAGATAATGATAAATTTCTCACCGACTGCGGCGCGGATAGAGCGAACAATGTCAACGGCGAAACGGATTCGGTGCTCAAAATCGCCACCCCATTCATCCTGCCTCTGATTAGTACGGGCAGCGATAAACTGGTTAATTAAATAACCTTCTGAACCCATCACTTCAACACCGTCATAGTGGGCTTGTTGGGCGAGCAGGGCACAGCGAGTAAAGGCGGCAATAGTATCGGTGACATCGCTACCGCTCATCTCAACGGGAGGATAGGGGTTGATCGGCGCTTGCAAGGCTGAAGGGGCAACGGGGTGTGGCTGATAGCTATAGCGGCCTGCATGTAAGATTTGCAGGGCAATCTTCCCGCCTGCTTGGTGTACGGCATCGGTCACTAAACGATGGTGTGCAACCTCTTCTTCTTTTGTTAGCGATGCTGCACCAGCAGAGATACGCCCTTTGTCATCGGGGGCCATTCCTCCGGTAACAATAAGCCCGACACCGCCCGCGGCTCTTGCGGCGTAGAATGCGGCAAGGCGCTCGGCACCATTTGGTAACTCTTCCAAACCTGTATGCATCGAACCCATCAGCACGCGGTTTTTGAGGGTGGTAAATCCCAGATCGAGAGGAGCAAGTAGGTGAGAATAAGTGTTCATAGTGATCTCCATCGGTCTTGAATTAACCTAAACATGGCAGCCATTGCTGTAATAAAAAAATGTTCAATAAAGTTATAGAGTTAATTGTTAGTATTATAAGTGGTCTGATGAGTATTTCATTAAATCTAGTCTCTGGTTCCTGATATGAGAAGCGACGATCTCCTTAATGTGATCGCTGTCATGATTATTCTCAGAGGAGTATGCTTGCACTATCGCATATTGAATATGCACCTGAAAATGGGGTGAATCGAGCATGAAAAACTTCTCAGACCTTTCTGAACAGGAGATTCTAGCGCTAGCTGTCTCGTTGGAAGAAGAAGATAACCGCATCTATAACGATTTTGCAGAAGGGCTAAGAGAGAGTTACCCAAGCTCGGCAAAAGTATTTGAATCGATGGCAGAAGAAGAAAATAGCCATAGACACCGCTTGCTCATGCTGTACCAAACAAAGTTTGGCCGCCATCTTCCACTGATCCGGCGGCAGGATGTGAAAGGCTTTATTCAGCGTAAACCTGTCTGGCTTTCTCTGCCTCTTAACATTGATAAAGTTCGCGTACAGTCTGAAATCATGGAAGCAGAATCGCAGCGCTTCTATGCGAAGGCTGCCACATTAAGCACGGATACGGCGATTAGGCAGCTCTTGGGCGATTTAGCCGCTGAAGAGCAGCGCCACGAAAGGCGAGCCGAGCAGCTAGAGAAAAAATATGTCACGCCGGATATAGAGAAAAAAGAGAATGAGACGGGCAGAAAACTGTTTGTTTTGCAGATAATCCAGCCAGCGTTAGCGGGGTTGATGGATGGCTCTGTCTCTACGCTAGCGCCAGTTTTTGCTGCGGCATTGGCGACACAGGATAGCTGGCAAGCGTTTTTGGTCGGTTTGGCAGCCTCTGTAGGTGCTGGCATATCAATGGCCTTTGCCGAAGCGGTTTCTGATAACGGATCGTTAACAGGCCGTGGTAGCCCTTGGCTACGTGGCGGTGCTTGTGGGGTCATGACGACACTCGGTGGGTTAGGGCACACACTGCCTTTTTTAATCGCTGATTTTTGGACGGCAATCACTGTTTCTTGCATCGTCGTTGTACTTGAACTGGGTGTAATAGCGTGGATAAGAAATCGCTATATGGATACCCCTCTTTTTACTGCGGCATTTCAGGTGGTTGTTGGGGGAATGTTGGTCTTTGCAACAGGGCTATTAATAGGGAGTGCCTGATGGCTTTGCATATTCTTAAATGAGTTTAAAAATAAACGAACTTATTAATTAAGATGCAATCTACTAAATTAAGCGCATTTTGCGAAGCGTTGTTGTGTCGTTGAAAGTGATATAGATAGAGCCATTAAACACAATAAATACAATTAGATATCTCTTTTTTGCATAACGACGTTAATTCCCCTGTTTCCTGTAGGGTATTGTTGGCTGGTTTATAAGCACGTATTCATCACCTTTTTCCGGAGCTCGTTTTTTAATAACGGGTTTTCTATTGGCTGCTTTGCAAATTAATAAGGCATCGCAGGGAAGACAAATAGCACGGCTAGCAGATCTGGAGCCGGAAACTTAACACAGAGTGAAGCTGAGCGCTTCACCGAATGATCCTTGAGAAACATGAATAATAACTTATTAAAATTACTTAAATTCTCCCTCTTTTCTATCAGCATGGCGGCGGCACTGCCTGCAAATGCAGAATCAGACATTATGCGTTTAACCTCAGTCGTGGTGGATATGTACGCTGAGGATATCTACATGAATAGCGGTGCAACAGGTATGGCGCTAGTGGTGATTGATAACAATCAGGTTGTTAATCGTAGTTATGGTGAGACGAAGCCTGGCAATAACATTCACCCTCGCCCTGATTCGCTGATTCGTATTGCTTCAATCACCAAACTTATGACCAGTGAAGTGATGGTTAAGATGGCTCAGGAAGGGCGCCTGCAGGTGATAGACCCATTGCAGAAATATGTCCCAGTACGTGTGCCTAACGCTTCCCCTCGCAGCCCGATTCGCCTTTATCACTTGGCAACCCACACTAGTGGCATTCCGCGTGAGCAGCCTGGCAGGCCACCTAAAGCCACGGTTTTCACGTGGCCAACGAAGTCTGAACGTATGCAGTGGTTGGGGGGCACAAAGCTGACAACGGTACCGGGAGAGAGTGCGGCTTACTCTAATTTGGCTTATGACTTGCTGGCAGATGCATTATCTAAAGCGGCGGGAAAACCTTATACGACGCTATTTCGTGAAAAAGTCACGGGGCCTTTAGGCATGTTAGACACCACTTATACGCCGACGGCGGAGCAGTGTGCTCGGTTGATGATAGGCACGGGGGCTGGCCCTTGTAAGAATGGCTTGGCGGCGATAGGCAGTGGTGGTGTTTACTCTACGCCGCAGGATATTCAGCGCTGGATGCAGCAGTTCCTTGCGGATGCGCAAGGCAGAAGAACGCCGACGATGGCGGAAGAGCTGAAAATCTATTTCCAGCGTAGTGATTTGAATGGTGTTAAAGGTATGGATGTCCCGGGCCAAGCTGATGGATTGGGGCTGGGATGGGTTTATATGGAACCGCGAAACGGGCAAGTAGGCATGTTGCAGAAGACGGGCGGCGGAGGCGGTTTCATGACGTATATGGCGATGGTGCCGGAGAAGAATATTGGTGTTTTTGTGGTGGTGACGCGTAGTGCTAAGTCTAAGTTTACTGGGATGAGTAATGGGGTGAATCAGTTGATTAGTGATTTGGCGCGGTGATCCGCGGTAGGCTATATGTTGGATTAGGTGAAAGGTTTTGGTAGCGGGTTGATTTTCGAGGTTCCATATAGCACTAGTACCCGCTCCCAACCAAAGGGGGGGGCGGATCCCCTTTGGGATCCTGCCGTTTTAGTGCTCTCTGTACGCGAAATTGCGGTTGCTGCGCAACTTCCCTCAGCATCTCCTTCGATTGCGGGTCGGCGGGATTCGCCATCCATGGCTCATGCCCACCTCAATCGGCGTCCTGCGCGATTGACCCTATCTGCGGAGAAGCCTCGGCGCAATTTCTGATGCTCGTTGGGTGATGTGGGCGTGATTGCATGCCTATGTTTTTTGTGGCATTTGCTCGGCGTGGTGTAAGGTTTTGGTAGCGGGTTGACTTTCGAGCTTCCATATAGCACTTTCACCCGCTCCCAACCAAAGGGGGTGCGGACCCCCTTTGGGATCCTGCCGTTTTAGTGCTCTCTGGTCGCAAAATTGCGGTTGCTGCGCAACTTCCCTCGGCATCTCCTTCGATTGCGGGTCGGCGGGATTCGCCATCCATGGCTCATGCCCACCTCAATCGCGCGTCCTGCGCGATTGCCCCTATCTGCGGAGGAGCCTCGGCGCAATTTCTGATGCTCGTTAGGGGTTGTGGGCATGAATGCATGTTTATGTTTTTTGGTGGGGTTTGTTTGATTTGGTGACAGTTTTGGTAGCGGGTTGATTTTCGAGGTTCCATATAGCACTAGTACCCGCTCCCAACCAAAGGGGGTGCGGACCCCCTTTGGGATCCTGCCGTTTTAGTGCTCTCTGGTCGCAAAATTGCGGTTGCTTCGCAACTTCCCTCGGCATCTCCTTCGATTGCGGGTCGGCGGGATTCGCCATCCATGGCTCATGCCCACCTCAATCGCGCGTCCTGCGCGATTGCCCCTATCTGCGGAGAAGCCTCGGCGCAATTTCTGATGCTCGTTCAGTGTTGCCTATACGAGAGTGTTCTTTTGTTTTTAAAACAAATGTTGTGGTTGGTATTTGTTTAGCATTGTTAGCATTAATTTGTTGTATGCCTTAAACCAATTATTAGTTCTCTTATCTCTTTATTCTTTGGTTTTTCACATAAAAAATCCGTTCACACCAAAATATCCTTAAGAGCATTTAAATGGCGCGAAGACCAGTGCCGGAGATGAGGGTCAAATAGGCAGGACGCCCATTTGAGGCGATTTGAGCGGGACGCGAATGGAGCCGCCCCTCAATCGTAGGTGCTGGACTGAGTTCAGTTGCGAAGCAACCGCCATTTGCGGACATATCGCACCTAAAGCCGAGGCGGTGGGGGATGGCTTTATCCCCCGCCTCGGAAGCCTGCACGGTGTAGCAGAGAAAAGCCCATGCCAACAGGCTTTCGAAACCTTACACCAATGCAAACCCACCAAAAACACAACACACCCTACGGCATATTCGCCGCCAAAAAATCCACAAAACACCGAATCCTCGCCGAAAGCTGCGTATTTCGATAATAAACCGCATGAATCGGTTGCCAAACCTCCAGCGTCTCCTCCTCCAAAACCCTCACCATCGCGCCACTCTCACAATCCGGCTTCGCCATAAAATCAGACAAACTGGCTATCCCCAAATCATTCAACACCAACTGACGCACCGTTTCACCACTGGATGCACTGAACGTGGCTTTAATCGGCTCGGCGTTTCTCAACGGCCATATATTTAGTGAGGTCGGCTGAGTAAAACCAATAAGACGGTGCTTATCCAAATCCTGCATCGTCTTTGGTGTGCCATAGCGCTCAAGGTAACGCGGTGATGCCACGATGCGTATTCGGTACTCCCCCAACCTTCTGGCGTGAAGGCTGGAATCCTGTAGTGCGCCAAAACGCAGTGCTATATCTGTGCGCTGTTCCAACAAATCGATAATGCGATCGCTGGTATTCAACTCCAACTCAATATCAGGATATAAACGATGAAACTCTTCCACCAAAGGCACAATCACATGCAGCATGAAAGGGGAAGCCGCATTGATTCTTAAGCGCCCCGCAGGCCGCTCGCGGTGCAGTGCCATCAACTCTTCTGCTTCATCAATCGCCAGAAGAATGCCACGAGCATGTTGCAAAAAAAGACGGCCTTCCTCCGTGAGGTCGAGGCGGCGAGTGGTTCGGTTTAATAGCGTCGTTTCTAGCTTTTCTTCTAGACGACTCAGAGAACGGCTGACGCCGGAAGTGGTCAAGCCAAGCTGTTCGGCGGCGGCGGTGATAGAGCCGCTGTCAACCACAGCAACAAACGCGAGTAACTCTTCAGTGCTGCTTTTCATTATTGATCTTTACTCAAGTATTTTGTGCAGATTAGAGCATTTTTCATAAGTAATAAATACGGCAAACTTCGCTTCATTAAATAGCCTAGGTAGCCTTTGGCAACGTACCGGGTTTGCAAGTATATGTAGTACGGCAGGCAGAGCGTTACACACCACACGCGGTTGATGTTGCCTCTGGTTTGAATATCGCTGCATTTAATCTCGGTATTGCTGGCGGTTTTATTGTTGGGCATGTCGGGCTGATGAATACACCTTGGATAGGGGCAGTGGTGGTCTTGATGGCATTTGGCATGATTACATGGAGTGGGTATCTGGATCGCAAAAGTAAAGCTCAGGTGATGCCAGAAGGTTGTTGTGTTGCTGAGTAAGCGTTTATCAAAATGAAATATCAAAAAGCAGCCCTTGGATAGGCTGCTTTTGTATATATAGGGTAGCGCTATTTCTGTGGTTTCGACTCAAATGTTCTGCCTGATCATAGATAGCCTCTTTTCAGATCATTGAGTTTCTGATGGCTTTTATGACGAGAACATAGTGTTGGCATCTCCCCATATCCCGTTTGTATGGTAGAGTTTGAAAAGTTTTTGAGCCCTACCAAGGAGATCGTGCAATGCCCCGTCAGCCTCTACAGCGAATTCACTCTATTACGGTTGCACGGCGCTATTTCATTGATCGACAGACAAAAAGCCAGATTGCGGAAGCGCTAAATATCTCCCGTTTTCGCGTTGCTCGTATCATTGATGAAGCTATCGAGCAGGGTTTGGTGAAGTTCGTTATTGCTGAGCAAGAGGATATCGACACTTCACTGTCTGTTCGCTTACAGAACAAATTTGGCCTAAAGAATGCCTTGGTTTTAGCTGGCTCTACCGCGCAAACATCTGATGCTATAACGGCAAGCCTCGGTGGTTTAGCCGCTTCTTTGTTAGAAGAGATGCTACAGCCTCATACTCATGTTGGTGTGGCGTGGGGCAGAGTGCTTTCGGCGACGGCAGATGCGCTTACCCGTTTGCCTGCACTCGATGTGGTACAAATTGCAGGCGCACATGCGGGGTTGGAATTCTCGCAAAACTCTATCGATCTGGTTCACCGTATTGCGAGTATTGGTAAAGGGACACCTCACCCCATTTATGTGCCGATGTGGGTTGAGGATGAAAGTACGGCAAAGCACCTGATGTGTGAACCGAGTGTTTCCAAAGTGCTCGATCGTTACGACAATCTGGATGTGCTGATTACGGGTATCGGCTCGTGGCATCCTCCTGCATCCTGTCTCTATTCCACTTTCCCTACCGATTGGCGCAATGCGGCTTTGGCTGCCGGAGCTTGTGCCGATATCTGCACCACCATTATCAATGCTGAAGGTGACGTTATCCCTAGCGAGCTTGGGCGCTTAGGTTTGGCGATTACCGCAGAACAAATTCGCAAAGTCCCAGAGGTGATCGCCATTGCTGGTGGGTTGGATAAATGCAACGGTATTGCCGCCGTACTAAAAGGCAATTGGATAACGACGCTGGTAACAGACGCTGTCGTTGCGGCAAAATTACTAGAAAATTAATTCCGCTCATATGAGCGGAAAACATCACAATAAAGTGTTGGTTTTATGACTGAGTTGACACCTCGTCTTCTCGATTCTCTTCTATTAAATATCCCTCATTAAATCGCTATTAAGCCTATGTTACGGGCTTGTTTCCTGTATTTTCTCATCAATTAAATCGTTTCATCTCTCAAATGAAATGTAATGACATGGCATTGTTGCATGAAAATGTTATCGCTCATTTGATAAATTGAAGTGCTCAATTGTGCAATTTAGCAATGCGTGTATCTTGCTAACAAACATTTGAGCATTCATTTAAATCAAACGAGCGAACATGATGAATTCAGAAACCCTCAATCACGCGATGCAGGTCATTGATGCCGATATTGCTGCTATCAATGCGGTGAAATCCATGCTGGATACCCCCGCCTTTCAACATGCGGTAGAGCTGCTCTCTACCTGTCAGGGCAAGGCTTTAATTACGGGGAGTGGGACGTCGGGTTCAGTTGCACATCGTGCCGCTCATCTGTTTTCTGTTGCAGGGACACCTGCTTTCTTTTTACCCCCAAGCGACGGTTTGCACGGTGGTTTGGGGGTTTTAACTTCTGCGGATCTGGTTCTGGCTTTCTCAAAAGGCGGCAGCTCGGCTGAGTTAAACGATTTCTGTCTACGAGCTAAAAGCATGTCGAGCCATTTGATTGTGGTAACGGCATCGCCAACGTCTGATTTAGCACAAATGGCCGATTGCGTGCTGCATATTCCATTAGCTACAGACTGTGATTTGGGTGGTGTGATTGCTACGGGCAGCTCTCTGGCTTTCTCTGCCATCACGGATGTGCTGGTAGAGATGGCTCGCTGTGCACGTGGCTATTCATGGGAATCCTTCTTCTACACTCATCCGGCGGGTGCGGTAGGGAAAGAAGCCTCTCGCAGCCTAGAACGTTTACATGAGAACGGGCAGGAGTAAGCGCCGATGACACAGGATATGCTGCACTCGGATAAACTCGTCGCGGGTATCGACTCCTCAACGCAGTCATGCACGGTGATGTTACGCAGTTTAGCTGATGGTTCGGTGGTCGCCGAAGCCAGAGCACCGCATCCGCCAACGACTCCTCCTTGCAGTGAACAAGATCCAGAAGCGTGGTGGAACGCCTTACAGACAGCACTGGGTGAACTACGTGAGTACTGGCCACGTATCGCTGCACTGGCAGTGGGCGGGCAGGGGCACGGCTTAGTGATCCTGGATGAGCACGACAAGCCTCTACGCCCCGCGAAACTGTGGAACGATACTGAGTCAGAAGCTGATGCTGAGCGACTAAAACAGCGTTTTCCCGCCGCAGAGTGGGCAACATTAACCGGTTCTGTCCCAGGCCCAGCGCTTACCATCTCCAAGCTGGCATGGACAGAGCGCAATCACCCCGGCCTGCTGGCTCGCAGCCATAAAATTATGCTGCCTTTCGATTATCTGGTTTATCGCCTCTGTGGTCGTGCTGTTGCCGAACGTGGTGGTGCAACGGGAACCGGATATTTCAATCCCTTTACCAATCAATGGCTGCCAGAGCTGGCGGAGCTAGTGAATCCAGATATCGACTGGCTTGCTCGCTGGCCTGAAATCATCCCTTCTTCTGAGCCAGCAGGGCAGGTTATCGAAGCGGCAGGATTCCCCGAGCTAACCGGTGCCATTGTTGGTGTTGGTACGGGGGACAATATGTCGGCAGCGCTTGGTATGGCGCTAGAGAAAGGGGATGTGGGCATGTCGATTGGCACCAGCGGAACGGTGTACGGCATTGCCGAGCAAGGGATACAAGATGGCAGCGGAGCGATTAACGGCTATGCCGAAGCAGGCGACCGTTTCCTACCGATGATAACCACGCTTAATGCCGCCAAGGTCACGGATACTTTCCGGCGTTTACTGCGTGTGACGACCGATGAGTTCGACCAGATGGTGCTCTCATGCCCACCAGGTGCTGGTGGAATGACACTGCTGGCTTATCTGGATGGAGAGCGCACGCCAGATTTGCCTTTTGCCACGGGCCAACTGATGGGGCTGCGGAGTAACAGCACACCTGAGCAGCTTGCAAGGGCATCCGTTGAAGGGGTTTTGTGCGGACTACTAAGTGGTTTGGCGCGTTTGCGCGAACACGGGCTAACTACCGAAGGACGAATGATTATGACAGGCGGTGGCGCTCGCTCACGTGCTTATCAACAAGTATTAGCTGATTTAACGGGCAAACTCGTCTGGGTGTCTACTGTAGCTGAAACGGCTGCGGCAGGTGCCGCCGTTCAGGCCGCTGCTGCTTTGCTGGGTAAAAGTAACGTTGAGATGGCGGCTGAATGGGCGATTCCATTGCGCTGTGTCGCTGAACCTCTGCAAAAAAGTGAGCAGGTATTAGCCGTTTATGAGACAGCCGCACGCGCATTTTTAGGAGAAAAATAATGAGCCAACAAGATTCACTTATGCCGCCACGGCGCCCGATAAAACTTCCCGCGGAAACAGGGATAGCGATTGTCTTTATGCTGGTACTGCTAGGCGGTTTTATTGCCACGCCTAACTTTCTGACCATGTCGAACCTGATGGTACTGCTACTTAACGGTGCGGTTATCGGCTTTCTCTGCCTTGGGCAATCCTTTGTTTTGCTGACAGGTGGTATAGACCTCTCTTGCGGTTCGATTGTTGCGATGACCTGTGTTATCTCGGCACTGCTTATGGAGAATTTGGGGCTACCTTGGCAGCTCGCGATTCCGCTCGTGCTTGGCGTTGGCGCGCTCACTGGGCTAGTGAATGGTTTAATTATCGAACGAACTGGTGTTCCGCCGTTTATTGTCACCTTTGCCATGATGGGGGTGGCGGCATCTATCCCGCAGATCATCACCGGCGCAGAGTCGATAAGAGTTACTCAAATTGGTTATAGCCTGATTGGTCAATCGAGGCCATTTGGTATTCCTTTCCCCGTTATTGCACTGCTAGGGGCCATTATTCTGGCGGCGCTGTTCTTAAAGCGCACGGTAACAGGGACTCACATTTATGCCGTTGGTGGCAATGCGGATGCTGCGCGTCTATCGGGGATCAGCATTCCGAAGATCACGCTGCTGGTATACGCCATTTCTGGCCTATGCGCCGCCTGTGGTGGGTTGATTTACGGCTCGCGTTTAATGACAGGCTACCCAATGGCAGGGCGCGGTGATGAGCTGTTCTTCTCTATTGCGGGCGCGGTTGTCGGCGGTGTCAGCCTGTTTGGCGGGACGGGCAGTATTGTTGGGGCGATGATTGGCGCCATGCTGATTGCCGCTATATCTAACTTAATGAACGTACTTAACGTCAGCGCATATTGGCAGCCGTTGGTCATCGGCGTGATCATCCTGTTCGGTGTCACCTTTGACACGATGCGTTCATCCAAACGTCTTAATTTTCCGTGGTTAAAAGGACGGAAGAAACAGGAAGCCACGGCTCAAAAAGCAGGTTCACTCGATAAGGTGTCTCACGAAGGAGAAGGTCATGCGAATTAATAAAAAAATGGTAATGGGTGCAACGCTAACGCTGTTGGCTCTGAGCCTATCAGGCTGTAACCGTGAAGCAGAAACCGAAACGGTCAAAGGCCAGAAAACGCTGGGTGTGGCGCTGCCAAACCTGACGAACCCCTATTACGTAGCCATGAAAAAGAGCTTCGAAGAGAGCGGTGCTGCGAAAGGGTTTAAGGTGAAAGTTTCGATTGCAGATAACGACGATGCAAAACAGCTTTCTCAAGTACAAAGCTTTATCCAACAAAAAGTGGATGTGGTGGCGGTGAACTGTATCACCTCTGGGCCTTGTGTCTCTGTGGTGTCGGAGCTTAACCGCGCTAATATCCCTGTGTTTACTATTAATATTCTGCCCGACACCGGGGGCATGAAACAGCAAGGTGCGCACATGGTTCAAGGTGTGCAAACCGACCAGAAAGCAGGCGGTAAGTTTATTGGCGAGCAATTGGTAAAAGATTTAGGACCGGATGCAAAAGCGATTATCGGGATTGTAGGTGAGCCAACATCCAGCGCTTCTATTGATCGTGATGATGGTTTCAAAGAGGGGATTGCCTCTAACCCTAATTTGAAAGTTGTCGCGTTGGTTAACGGCAAAGTGGAAGAGACCACTTCCCTTAAGGTGACGACGGAAATGTTGCAGGGTAACCCAGACATGACCATCGTTTTCTCCGATACCGAACCGGCTGCGTTAGGCTCAGTTGCTGCGATTAACCAGCTAGGCTCGAAAGGCAAAGTTCAGCTTTATGCTTTTGTCGATAAAGAGGGTGTGAAACACATTCAAGACGGCTCAGTATTAAAAGCGGGCGCTATCCAAGAGCCAGTGAAATTGGCCTCTCTGCTAGTGGACAGCGTCAGCAAGCACTTTGCTGGGGAAACACTGCCTGAAATCCTGAATAGCCCGCCTTTGCTGGTGAATAAGGACAATGCAGCAGACGTTATCGATCAGGCTTACTAACGGCAGGAAAACACGATGGGTGACAGTAATATGAGTTATCGGGCACGTCAGATTAAAGTTTCGTTCTCTGGTGTAACCGTTTTGCACGGCGTTGATTTTGATGTCATTCCCGGCAAGATTCACGGCCTTTTCGGGCATAACGGTGCGGGTAAATCGACACTGTTAAAGATTCTTGCGGGGGTTAATCGTCAGGATACGGGGACTCTCTCTCTCGGCGATCGCGCGATTCATCTGTCATCCCCTCGTGATGCATTAAACGAAGGAATAGCCTGTGTTTATCAAGAGCTCAGGCTTATTCCTGGCATGACTGTTTGGCAAAACCTCTTTTTAGGACGTGAGCTTAAGAAGAACGGTTTTCTAGATGAAAATGGGATGAAAGCGCATACGGCACGGGTGCTAAAAGAGTATCAGCTTCAGCTTTCCCCAACAGATTTAATCAAAGATCTCTCCCACCCAGATAAACAGATGCTGGAAGTGGTGGCGAACTTAGACCGAGACGCACGCTTTCTATTTTTAGATGAACCGACAACGGCGCTGGAAGGAGCACAAGCAGAGGCGCTGCTCAAAGCAGTACAACGCATTGCCAGAGAGAAGAACATCGGCGTGGTTTTAGTCTCGCACAAGCTAGATGAAGTGCTCGGTGTATGCGATGAAGCGACGGTAATGTGCGGTGGAAAAGTGATTTTTCATGCCCAGCAGGGAAATATCGCTAAACAGGACATCATTGATGCGATCGTCGGCGATGCTGCTGTGAATCATGGTGATAAAACGTCTGAAAAGAGGGGCGCGCGCTATATCGATCGCTCTGACGAACCTTATCTACAGGTTAGGAATTTACAAACTTCGCGCTTAAAAGGTGTTTCGCTAGATGCGTGGCCGGGTGAAGTTTTAGGTATTTATGGTTTGGCAGGCGCGGGGCGTACCCGTTTTTGCCGAACGCTATACAGCTTAGAAAAAGTAACGGGCGGCACGATTACACTGGGCGGTGAGCCTTACCACGCGGCTAGCCCAGCAAAGGCTATCAAGAAAGGCGTGGCCTATTTGACGGAAGAGCGCAAGAAAGACGGCTTTATCCCGCTGATGTCCAGTTTTAGCAATGCGACATTGCCGATCCTCAACCGTTTTAAACGCCTGTTATTGGTCAGCCATGGAAAAGCCGAAGAGAGCGCTAGCCGTATTCTGGATAAAATGAATACGCGCGGCACCCTATCTGGGCCCATTCAATCTCTCTCTGGTGGCAATCAGCAAAAAGTGTTGTTCTCTCGCGTTATCGGGCAACAGGCAAAATTGGTGATGCTAGATGAGCCGACCAAAGGGGTCGATATCGGCGCCAAAGCAGATATTTATGAGATTGTGCGCAATCTAGCGAATGAGGGCTGCTGCGTATTGGCGGTATCCAGTGAAGAAGAGGAACTGCTGGAGATTGCCGACCGTATTCTGGTTTTCCGCCACGGTCGCTGTGATGGTGTCGCTATTCCTGCCAGTGAACTGACACCTGCGGCATTGCGTCAGGCTGCATGGGGTGATGATGGGGAGAATGCGGCATGAAACTTTCAGCCAGCGTATATGCCGCTGAACAGTTGATGATCATGGAGGACCTAGAGCCACTCCTGCCTTATCTGGATTCCCTGCATTTCGATATTATGGATGGCCACTTCGCCCCCGCATTTGGCCTCAATCCACTGCTGTTTAATAGCCTGAAACAGGCCAGTACACTCCCTATCGACGTGCATATTATGGTGAGCAACCCTGATATCTGGGGGCCACATTTTGCCTCGTTGGGTGCTCGCTGGGTCGCCTTTCACCTAGAAGCTTGCCAAGATCCTGTGGCGCTGATCGAAGAGATCCGCCAGTGTGGCTCGCAGGCTTATCTGGCGCTAAAACCCGATACCTCTATTGATGAGCTAACACCTTGGCTGGATAAGATAGATGGCGTGCTATTGCTGGCGGCTCCCGCTGGCGGCGGTGAATTCTGCCCTCAGGTATTAGAGAGAACACACCAACTTCCTGCCCACCTACCCGTTGTCGTCGATGGCGGTATGAAACCTGAACACTTTGCAGCACTGCGCGGTGCTGAAAATGACGCAGTTGTGGTGGGGAGAGGGTTATTTGAAGGGTGCGATAAGGCAGCGAATGCTAAGGCGTTATCAGCATTGTTGTAGGTTTTAAAACGTTATTTCTGCATGTGGCGGGCTGGCTTGGCTCGCTAACATATCTTTCCTGATGGCATATTCAATACAGCTTATTTTTCTATCCCCCACCTTAAATTTCCTTTTGTTATAAGAAACCAATTATTTATTCTGTAAATGATTAGTGAAAAATCTCATGCCTATTGTTATTGTTTTGTGATACAAACAGAGATATCTCTTCGATAGATCGTTTATGCTGCTCGTTACAATTTTCGTATTAGGTTCAACAGCATGGATGTAGGGCAATACCTCCACTACTGGGGAAAAACTAACCGCAGTAAAGATCCAAACAGCGATGATTATCACCTTTTACCTTATCACTGCCTCGATGTAGCCGCTTGTGGCTACCATATGGTGAAGCAAAACCGTTTTCAGGCTGCGGATATTCTCGTCTCCCTTGGATTAGAAGGAGAAGAGGGGGCACTATGGTTTGCCTACTTTCTTGCCCTTCACGATATCGGCAAATTTGCCCGCGGTTTCCAGCAGCTTTATCCCCATACCAGCCCTGATCTGGTCACGCCGCTTAATGGCAAAGCCTACACCACCAAGCACGATAATTTAGGTTACTGGCTGTGGCAGCGATATCTTCGAAGTGAGTGGAAGTCAGGCAGCCTTGCATTGTTCCCCGCTGCGGATGATCTTTCGGGGACGACTTATGCACTGGATATGTGGCTGCAAATTGTCACAGGGCACCACGGCAAACCTCCCACTCCCGATGAACATGATGGCGTTCGTGCGTTTGATGGCAGCGATAAGCTCGCGGTGGTGGATTATTTTTTGGCATTAAAGACCATCTTTCCTTTTGAGACACTGCCAGATTGTTTTGCAACTAAGTCTTGGCGGGCTGAGCTAAAACAGCAAAGTTGGTTACTGGCTGGCCTAACAGTATTGGCGGATTGGTTAGGCTCGAATCAAACCTATTTCCCACTCTGTGCAGAGAAGATGCCACTGACAGATTATTGGCAGGCGATGGCACTACCTAAGGCAGAAGAGGCCATCACTCAGCTGCCACCGACGCCCGATGTCCTGCCTTTTCACTCTCATCAAGACTTGTTTCCTTTTATTCAGCAGCCGACACCGTTACAGCAACAAGCGTTGGAGCAAGATCTCTCCTCATCCGGTGCGCAGATGTTTATTTTGGAAGATGTGACGGGAGCAGGGAAAACCGAAGCCGCTATGATACTGGCGCACCGATTAATGTCTGAAGGCAAAGGTAAAGGTATCTATCTTGGCCTACCCACCATGGCGACGGCAAATGCCATGTATATGCGTTTAGCGACGGCCTACCATGCGCTTTACCAACCCCATTCTCGACCATCGCTGATTCTTGCACATGGTGCGAGACACATGTCTGAGGCGTTTAGCCAATCGGTGTGGACAGAAGAGAATCAGGGGCAGGAAAACTACGCTTTAGACGAGCAGAGTGCTGGCAGTGAATGTAATCGCTGGTTTGCCGACTCTAGAAAGAAGGCGTTGCTTGCTGATATCGGCGTCGGCACGCTGGATCAAGCATTGATGGCAGCCTTGCCGTTTAAGCACCAAACCCTGCGCATATTGGGCCTGTGTAACAAGATTCTGATTCTGGATGAAGTACACGCTTACGATGCTTACATGTCGCGGCTATTGGAAAAACTGATCTATCTTCATGCCTCGCAGGGCGGCAGCATTATTGTGCTGACGGCGACTCTGCCGTTCTCCCTGCGCGAAAAACTGTGCAATGCTTTTCGCAAAGGGTGTCAGGGGGAGATGCCGACGCTCAATGTTGACGCGACCTATCCGTGGTGGACGCATCTGTCGGCAGAACGAGTGGAAGAGTTGAGCCTAGCGACGCGTGAAGAAGTGCGCCGCACGGTTGGCGTACGCTGGCTGACTCAGCGTCAGCAGGGTATTACGCTCATAAAACAGGCGGTTGAATCTGGCCTCTGTATCTGTTGGATTATTAACTCGGTAGACGATGCCATCCAGCTCTATCAACAGCTAAAACAAGCAGTATGGATGCCGAATGAGGATCTATTACTGTTTCACAGCCGCTTTGCGTTCTGTGACCGAGTGGATATCGAGAATAAATCGCTGTCGTGGTTTGGTAGCCAATCTTCATCGGAAACCCGCAAGGGAAGGGTGCTGATTGCGACTCAAGTTATCGAGCAATCACTAGATATCGATCTCGACATGATGATTAGCGATATCGCTCCCGTTGATTTACTGATCCAGCGGGCGGGCCGGTTACAGCGACATATTCGCGATGCCAATGGCAATCGTAAATCGTCAGATTCCCCACAGCCGTTATGCGATGAACGAGCACCGCCTGAACTCTACGTCTTAGCCCCTGAATGGAGCGACACACCTGATTCAAATTGGATCAACGGCGAACTGCGCAACAGCGGTTTTGTCTATGCCGATCACGCGCTGTTATGGCGAACTCAATTTATTTTACGTCAGCTAGGGCATATCAAGATGCCGGAAGAGGCGAGGGCGCTGGTCGATGGTGTCTATGAGGGCGATGCCACGATTCCTACACCTTCATCACTCCAGCGCGCTGAACACAATGCGATGGGCAAGCAGATGAGCGAACGCGCCGCCGCAGAACAGAACGCGCTGGTTTTAGATCAAGGCTACTGTGCTAAATCGAGTAACACAGGGTGGAGAGAAGAGATCGAGATATCCACTCGCTTGAGTGAAGCCTCGAAAGACCTCTATTTTGCATGGGCAACAGAGGGTGAACCCATCATGCCTTATGCGGGTGAGGTGAATTTCCCGTGGGAGATGAGCCGAGTTCAGGTGAGGGAGGTCTGGTGGCAAAACAATCGCGCAGATATTCCACTCTTAGAAGGGGCGGAGTTAGAACAGTTACAAAAGATGTTACGTCGGAATGATGCCGTGGTGGCACTACTAAGACCGGGGAAAGCATCGGCGTTTTATTCGAAGGATATGGGGCTGATAGCGTTACTTCAGCGAACGATATCTTAAATAACTTCCGTTGCAGCCCACGAGCCTGCAACGGAAAGTTGACGGAGATAAGGTGACTTAGGAGAAGTTATGTTTTCTTTGCTTACAGAGCAGTGGTTACCGGTGAAATACCGAGACGGCAGCGTTGGCAAGATAGCGCCTTGGCAAATGGTGGAGCCGGAGATTCTCGATCTTGCCTACCCTCGCCCTGATTTTCAGGGGGCGGCGTATCAATTTTTAATTGGCTTGCTGCAAACTGCATTTTCTCCAGAAGGTGAGGAAGAGTGGGAGGAGACGCTAAATGGTGTACAGGGTGAAGTATTGCAAGAGGCGCTTTCTAAACTTGCCCCTGCTATGCAGTTTGGTGAAGAAAAACCCGCATTTATGCAGGATTTTAGCGAGCTAGACGGCGACTTGGTTCCTATCTCGGGTTTGCTGATTGATGCGCCGGGGGGCAATACACTAAAGCTGAATAAAGACCACTTTGTGAAACGCGGTGTTGTCAGTGCCATGTGTCCACACTGTGCCGCGATGGCCTTGTTTACTCTACAAACTAATGCTCCTTCTGGTGGACAAGGACACCGCACTGGTATGCGCGGTGGTGGCCCGATGACGACGCTGGTCATGCCACTGAGTGACGATAAATCGCTATGGTGCAAGCTGTGGCTCAATGTTTTGTCCCAAGAGGATATGTCCATCGGTACATGTGACAAACAGGTTTTCCCTTGGCTGGCAGAGACGCGAGTGAGTGATAAAACGGGCAAGCCTGTCACGCCAGAGAGTGCCAATAAATTACAAGCTTACTGGGGAATGCCGCGCAGAATCGGGCTGGATTTTGGTTCTGTTCGTGAAGGCCAATGTGATCTCTGTGGTGAACAGAGTGATGTGCTTTTTACCCACTATCGCACCAAAAACTACGGCGTGCAGTATGACGGATGGCTACATCCTCTAACGCCATACCGCAAGGCATTGAAAGATGAGCAGGCCCCTATGCTCTCCGTAAAAGGGCAACCAGGTGGCCTCGCTTATAAAGATTGGCTCGGGCTGATACTACGGGGCCAAAACAATGGCAATGAACAGTATCCGGCAAAGATTGTGCAGGTAAATGCTGAGAGGGATCATAGCGCGTTAGGTGTAAAAATGGGGCTATGGTGCTTTGCCTTTGATATGGACAATATGAAGGCCCGTTGCTGGTATGAACACCGAATTCCTATTTCTGCGCTCTCCTCTGAGGATGCAGCTGCGTTGGATTATGATCTCTCTGTAGCCGTTGCACTGGCAGCGGAGACGCTTCCGATCTTAAGAAGTGCGTTAAGAGACGCTTGGTTCGAAAGCCCCAAATATGCACGAGGGGATTTTAGCGCCATCGATAGAGCCTATTGGCAAGAGACAGAAATCTATTTTAGCCAGCTACTGCATTCACTGCTTTCCAAAGAGAACAGTGTGGCAGCGTTAGTAACGTGGATCTCTTCGCTCCACCGCTATGTGCTTGCTGTCTACGACTTACGCATCTTTTCCCACCCTGATAACCCTAATAACTTGGAGCGGGAAGTCACGGCGCGTAAACGGCTAACAGCCAATTTCTATAAATTGAAATCCTACAAAACCTTGAAAGAGATAACGAAGGATCGTGAGGAGGTAGCGAGTGTCTAATACAACAAACGAAGTGATCTTGCGCAATGACGGCATTGGCAAAGAGATCGCTCAATGGTTTGGCATATTGCAAGACAGAGATAACAGCGATAAAGGGGTGTATATCAACGGCAGGGCAGAACGGGCAAAACTACGCCGTATCTCTGACCCTTGGGATGCACTGGTTTGTGGCGGCTATCGTTATTTGGCGAAGAAACTGGGTACATTGGTTGATTTGGAGCGTAGCGAAAGCGATCAACTTGCACTGGCTATTTTTACCTCTGTCGCCGTGTATGTGAAAAGCAACAATACGAAGAAGAGCTTTGCTGCTCAACTTGGGGAGAAAGTGAGTAGCGATCGCCCTTGCTTATCAGAGCTTCGCTTTAACCGCTTGCTGCGCTCGGCAACGCCGGAAGAGTTCTCCCGTCAACTCATTCGTGCCGTAAAAATTAGAGGTGATAGCGGTGTAAATCTTCTTTCTCTCGCCGATGGCATCTTTCTGTGGATGCGAGAGTATCAGGCGAAATTAGCACATCGTTCTCCTAGCACTAAACCTTTCGAACGCCTTGCTGTGCGCTGGGCATGTGAATACTTTCAGGCGACTCAATAATTAAGGAATGACGAACATGACAACATTTATCCAACTTCATCTATTAACCGCCTACGCGCCCTCTAACCTAAACCGCGATGATACTGGCAGGCCGAAAACCGCCATTATGGGGGGATATGAGCGTTTAAGAGTCTCTTCGCAAAGCCTGAAGCGTGCATGGCGCACGTCAGAAGTGTTCGAATCTGCATTGAGTGAACACACGGGTAAACGTACTCGTCTGTTAGGGCCTATCACCTATCGCGCACTGATTGCGGCGGGAATGAAAGATAAGCTTGCCAAAGAGGTAACGCAGAAGATTGTCGATCAGTTCGGTAAGCGTAAAAGTGAGAGTAAAGAAAAGAATGAAACAGAGAATCTAGAAACCGAACAGATCGTCCATATCAGCCATCATGAACAAGCGTTGATCAACCAGCTTATTGCGACATTAGCAGAAGAAAATCGCGAGCCAACCAGCGAGGAGCTAAAGCTTCTGCGCAATGAAAGCATGAGTGTTGATATCGCCCTATTTGGCCGTATGTTGGCTTCCAGCCCAGAGTTTAATATCGAGGCAGCTTGCCAAGTAGCGCATGCACTAGGTGTGAGTGCCGTTACCGTCGAGGATGATTTCTTCACTGCCGTAGACGATCTCCAATCCAATGAGGAATCTGGCTCGGCCCATATGGGGGAAACCGCGTTCGCCTCTGCGTTGTTCTACGGCTATATCTGCATTAACCGCGACCAACTGTTAGAGAGTCTAAACGGTGATGAAGCGCTGGTGCAAAAAACGCTGCGTGCGTTAACCGAAACGGCACTCACTGTTTCACCAAACGGTAAGCAAAACAGCTTTGCCTCCCGCGCTTACGCCTCTTATGTTTTAGCCGAGCGAGGCACCAGACAGCCGCGCGCCCTTTCTGTCGCCTTCTTCAAGCCCGTGTTTCCACAGGATCAACTGGGTCAGGCGATTGAAGTACTGCAACAGCAGCGGGATAAGTTCGATGCGGTCTATGGCAAATGTGCTGAGACGGCGTGTGAACTGAACGTAGATCAGGGTGAAGGCTCGCTATCGGCGATTCTGGATTTTGTTAGCCAATAAGGGGAAAAACGATGTCCCAATATTTGGTATTTCAGCTTTATGCGCCGTTGGTGTCTTGGGGGGAGCCTGCCGTTGGTGAGATGCGCCATACGTCGAAGATCCCTAGTCGTTCTGCCCTATTGGGGTTACTAACCGCTGCGCTGGGGATTAAACGTGAAGAGGATGCGCGTTTAGCTGAGTTTTACAGCCACTATCAAGTTGCTGTACGCCCTATGGGGAAGCAAGAGACGTGGTTGAGTGACTACCACACCATCCAAATGCCAAGAGAGAATAAAAAACGGGTGCGTTATACCCGCCGTGATGAGCTGTGCAAAGAGCCGAAGCATGCATTAGAAACGGTTCTCTCGACACGCGACTACCGTTGTGATGCCTATTATCACGTAGCGATTAGCGCCTTAGCGGGTGCTCCGGTGAGTTTGGCTCAACTGGCAAACGCGTTAGAGAGTCCTGTTTTCTCACTCTATTTGGGGAGAAAAAGTTGCCCACTGGCTTTGCCACTTTCGCCGCAGGTGATCGAAGGCTCACTGGCCACAGCCTTTATACAGGCTGAAACAGTGTTTACGGACAAACTAAAAGCACTGTCTAACCAGAGTGGCGAGGAGGGGGGTTTAGATCTTCATAAGCTCATGGAGAGTTCGGACATCTGCTACTGGGAACAGAGCGAGAATGTCGAGATCGACGCTTCGCTGTCTCAGGTTCGTACAGACGATCCATTGGACCGCCGCCGTTGGCAGTTTGGTGAGCGAATACAGTACAGCGGCACATTGGGAGGGGGTGAATAATGTATTTTTCACGAGTAAGGGTTCACCTCAATCGTCTACCTCCTGTAATGCGAGCTAAGGTGATCGCGGCAGGGGATTATGCATGGCACCAGTGGCTATGGCAGCTCTTCCCTGAGCAAAGCCAGGAGCGAATGCTCTTTCGGCGAGATGATACGCGCAGCATCAATACCTTCTATGTGGTGTCAGCAAGTGCGCCAAGTGGGACGCATGAGTTGTTTTCTGTGGAGACAAAACTCTATCACCCAAGCTTGCTTAAGGGGGCAACGTTACTCTTTTCGCTGCGTGCTAATCCCGTTATCACTCGGCAGAAGAAGCGCTATGACGTACTGATGGATGCCAAATGTCAGGCAAAGAAAAACGCTATTCCTAAAGATGGCATCTGGAACATGCAAGAGCAGGCAGCAAAAGAGTGGCTTATCGCGCAGGGTAAACGGCACGGATTCTCTTTAGAAGAGTATGGAGATGAATGCCGTGTGATGAGCTATCAGCAACACCGCCTACAAAAGCGAGTAGAGCTAGCACCTATCCAGTTCAGCTCGGTTGATTATGAAGGGCGATTAACGGTGACTGACCCTGAGTTGTTCTCTGCGGCGTTAGTTTCTGGCTTGGGGAAAAGCAAAGGGTTTGGTTGTGGTTTGCTGCTCGTTAAGAAGGGATAACTTAAGGAGGGAATGATGGTGTATGTCCCATTAAGCCCCATTCCATTGAAGGATCGTACTTCGCTGATTTTCCTGCAATATGGCAACGTCGATGTGATTGATGGAGCCTTTGTGCTGGTGGATAAAACGGGAATAAGAACTCATATTCCCGTGGGTTCTGTTGCCTGCATTATGTTGGAGCCGGGAACACGCGTCTCCCATGCGGCGGTAAAGCTCGCGGCAACTGTCGGCACTTTACTGGTCTGGGTTGGTGAGGCAGGGGTAAGAATGTATGCCGCAGGGCAACCCGGCGGTGCGCGCTCGGATAAGCTGCTCTATCAGGCCAAACTGGCATTGGATGATGAGCTACGCCTGAAAGTCGTTCGTCGTATGTTCGAGTTACGTTTTGGCGAACCTGCACCGGCTCGCCGATCGGTAGATCAACTCAGGGGTATTGAAGGTGCAAGAGTCCGTCAAACCTATACCATTTTGGCGAAGCAGTACGGCGTAAAATGGCAAGGCAGGCGCTATGACCCCAAAGATTGGGCCAAAGGCGATAAAGTTAACCAGTGCATTAGCGCTGCAACATCCTGCTTATATGGCATTACGGAAGCGGCAGTGCTTGCTGCGGGCTATGCCCCTGCGATTGGTTTTGTGCACAGTGGCAAGCCCCTCTCATTTATCTATGATATTGCCGATATCATTAAGTTTGAGGGTGTCGTGCCGAAGGCTTTCGAGATAGCGGCGAAGAAACCCGCGGAGCCAGACCGAGAAGTCCGGCTGGCATGCCGTGAAATCTTCCGCAGCCAAAAGACGTTATCGAAGCTGATCCCACTCATCGAAGACGTGCTTTCGGCGGGTGGCATTGAACCGCCTTTACCACCGGAGGATAGCCAACCTATTGCGATCCCTGAGCCTGAATCGTTCGCTGATGCAGGGCATAGGGGGAGTGGATAATGAGCATGTTGGTTGTGGTGACAGAGAATGTCCCGCCAAGGCTGCGCGGTAGGCTGGCAATCTGGCTACTGGAAGTGCGGGCAGGTGTGTATGTAGGCGATGTATCGAAACGAGTTCGCGAAATGATTTGGCAGCAGGCAACGACCTTGGCTGAAGAAGGAAACATTGTTTTTGCGTGGGCAACCAACAGCGAATCAGGGTTTGAGTTCCAAACGTGGGGCGAAAACAGGCGAATGCCGGTAGACCTCGATGGCCTGCGCTTAGTCTCTTTTTATCCTGTTGAAAATCAGTAAGTTAGTTTTTATCAAAGTGATAAAAAGTTGGTGGATTTTATAGGGGGGAATAATTTCTTATAAAACAGGTGGATAGTTTTAGAGTGTTCCCCGCGCGAGCGGGGATAAACCGGAATCGCGTCCAGCGGCGCTATAAAGGCCCGTGTGTTCCCCGCGCGAGCGGGGATAAACCGTTCGGCGTTTCGATGGAATGTATTTTAATGGCGTGTTCCCCGCGCGAGCGGGGATAAACCGGTAACGCTGATAATTTAATAATATCATATTGTGTGTTCCCCGCGCGAGCGGGGATAAACCGAATGGTCGCAAGAATACGAAGATCGTTTTTTAGTGTTCCCCGCGCGAGCGGGGATAAACCGATAGTCTAATATTAAATTTGTAAACGGAATGTGTGTTCCCCGCGCGAGCGGGGATAAACCGGAGCGAGGCCCAGCTAGCTGCTGCTGCTGCGAGTGTTCCCCGCGCGAGCGGGGATAAACCGGAATTAACAATGATTAATATCCATATTAACGAGTGTTCCCCGCGCGAGCGGGGATAAACCGACCACTGTGCCATCATCGTTGCTTACAGGGGTGTGTTCCCCGCGCGAGCGGGGATAAACCGGTGGATGAATTCTGAAAAACTGGACATCGAATGTGTTCCCCGCGCGAGCAGGGGTAAATCGTAGTGGTTATTAACCTGATCCCTAAAGCCTGAGTGTTCCCGCACGATAACGCTTTTTGCAGTTCTGCAATTTTGTGTTCCCCACTCAAGCGGGTTTAAATCCGTCTAGATAAGCCGCCCGAGTAACCACGGGCGGCACCTAAACCAGCTTCTATTTCCGAATCAAATAACGGATTGTTGGGCCGTCTTGCTGAATATCCAGCACTTCGTAGCCGTGGTTTTTGGCATCTAGAGGAATATTGTTAATCGACTGCGGGCAGTCGCTGATAACTTCTAGAATCTCCCCAGACTTAAGCTGTGGCATGGCCTCAAGTGTCGCGACAGCGGGGTATGGGCAAGGCTCACCTACCATATCCAAACGGTAATCTGGAACGATATTTTTAGTATCAAGGGTCATACAGACTCCTTATTTGCTTGAAGGGATGGAGATTGAGACGTGTGCTTTCTGGCGAAGAAGCGTTTTTCCCACCACAGCATGGCGGCAAAAGCCAAGCCGAGTAGCAGATAGGTGACTAACAGGCCGCCATAAGGGCCAAAGGTATCGAGTAAGTTGACCTTATCGTAGTTTGTTGCCAATGCGGGTGCGAGGTCGTCCCAATAATAGGCCAGTACCGTTGCCCCGATAATATTGCCTAGCCCGACCCACCAATAGTGAATCTGTCCCTCAACGGCACGGTACATCCAACCGGTTTCACAGCCACCTGCAAGGACGATACCAAAACCAAACAACAATCCCCCCAAAACCGCATTAGGCCCAGCCCACATAATTTTGGGTTGAGCACCCATCTGTACATAGCTAAAAATACCAATGGCACTAACGGCCATCCCGATAATAATCGCTTTTGCCATATGGGTACGGCCTGTAATCCATAAATCACGAAAGGCTGAGGTGAAACAGATTTGAGCGCGTTCAATCAATAAACCAAACCCCAAGCCAAATAGCATAGCCATGCCTAATTTAGGGCTACCAGCTACGGTGACTAAACCCCAGATAACGAGGGCGGAGAAAAGAATCATCCCTATCCGAAAACGCCTGCGAGCCTGCTCAGGTTTTTGAGTTAATGGTGCAGCGGCACTGACTTTTTGTAGCTTGATAGGGATACGAAACATTGGCAGTAGTGTGAAACGAGCGCCAAAGTACGAGCCAACGGCTGTTGCCAATGCAAAAAACCAGGCATGAAGAGAAAATTGGGGAATCCCCGTGAAGAAGGCAGCTAAATTACACCCCATTGCCAAGCGGGCACCGAAACCGGCGATAATCCCACCTAGCAAGGCTTGGAAGATGCGCACTTTATGCTGAGGCAGACGCAGTTTGATGTTATTCGCCCACAGCGCGGCGGCAATACAGCCACCAAACATGCCGATAATCATCATTCCGTCGATGCGGTCTAGTGGTGTGCCTTCAAAACCGATGGTCTTAAAATAGCCCCATGCGTGGGGATTGGCGCCAAGCAGTTCGGCAACATGGCCGCCCCAGCGGGTAAATTCACCGGTAACGGCCCAGAAGGTTCCTGTTATTCCAAAATAGTAAGTAGAGAGTATTCCGGCAGCGATAACGGCGGGAAGTGGTGCCCAGAACTTGATCAGATACTGGTGTTTAAAGTCTTGCCAGCGCATAGATTTCTTATCCTTGAAAATTATTTAACTCAATAATAGTTCTCAATAGTGATAAGCCAATCTTAATCAGGAACCGTATCAGTACTTGCCAGCCATAAGGCGACAAACAAGATAAGAATTGACATATTTCAATATAAAAGAACGAGCCTATCTCGATAAAAAGAAACAATATCTTAACGAATAATTTGCCTGAAAACAGAGATACTTTTGAGAGATATATGGCAGATTTAAGAAGGATTTTACTGGCGAGTATTGTGGCAACCGTTACTTGTAGATAAAAAATTGTCGACGATGAAAGCGGTTTTCTAATGTAGGGAGAGTATAGGCTTGGTTTAGGTTGGAGCCGTAAGACTGTGAACTCTCTCTTTTTAACGAAACTAATCCTATTGCTAAGAGTCTCAACTACACGATGCAATGAACGCATTTTTTTGTGTGAGGTAAGAGAGTATGGCAAACGTATTGTTGGTTGGCGCGACGGGGCTTGTCGGGCAAGAGTTGCTTAAATTGTTGCTGGATGACGATAATATCGGCCATATTTATGCCCCAACGCGTACACCGTTGCCCGCTCACAGTAAGATAGTTAATCCTGTTGGTGCAGACCTTCGCATTTTGCTTGATGAACTCGTTGAGCCTGTTGATACCGTATTTTGCTGTCTTGGCTCAACCTTGAGGGAAGCGGGTAGCAAAAATCAATTCCACTATGTCGATTATATTCTCCCACTTTATACCGGACTGGCAGGATTGCGCTTACACGCACAGCAGTATGTTGTTGTCAGCGCTCTTGGTGCCAATGAGCGCTCTCCGTTTTTCTATAACCGAATTAAAGGTGAGATGGAGCAGGCATTGCAAGCCCAGCAGTGGAAAAGCCTGACAATAGCTCGTCCTTCCATGTTATTGGGCAAGCGCGCAACGTCACGAATATTTGAAACACTAGCCGCTCCCTTATTCTTTTTATTACCTGGTAAATGGCGGGCCATCAAAGCCAAATCTGTGGCAAGGGCGATGCTAAAGTGCGCAAGTACACCACAAGCGACCCAATCCCGTATTGTTGAATCGAACGAACTGCGCAGGTTGGGCAAGGTGTAAATTAGGCTGGTAATAATATGAAAAATAAGTTTATTTGGTAGGGTGATGGAATTTACGGAATGAATTTGTTTTATGTTTATAAATCAATTGGTTAATTTCAATTAAGGGTGTGATAAATTCGGTGGGTTTTTATGGTGATATTAATTTTTTATAAAACAGCCGGATAGCTTTAGAGTGTTCCCTGCATGAGCGGGGGTAAACCGGACTTTAGATTTTTACAGACTCAACGCGATATGTGTTCCCCGCATGAGCGGGGGTAAACCGAATGTAATTATTGGCGGCATTCTTATCGATGGCTGTTCCCTGCGCGAGTGGGGACAAACCAGATGATATTTAACGCAAATAATGAATCACTTGATTACTACTACCGCGCCATAGCAATGACGGGTCTGCCAGTGCTTGCACGAATTTACCATCCACCAGCGTATTAATCAGCGCCACCACTTCCTGCTGCTGTGCTGTTAGCTCTCCTAGCTTGTACCCTGTCCAAACCCAGATATCTTTTCCTTCGCACTCGGCACGAATGCGTTTTACCAACCGCAGGATATCTGGCACATTCTGTGGATGTAGGGGGTCACCGCCGGAGAGAGTGATGCCTTGGCGTTTAATTCTCGTGTCGTTTAAATCGGCGATGATGCGCTCTTCCATCTCTTGGGTGAAAGGTGTGCCGGAGTTCAGTCGCCAAGTGCTTTTGTTATAGCAGCCAGCACATTCGTGTATGCAACCAGACACAAACAGAACGCAGCGTGTTCCGGGGCCGTTAACAACATCGACGGGGTAATATTGATGGTAGTTCATGTTCTTCTTTCACTGAGAAGGGCGCAGCGGTAAGCCATAATCTGCGCCCTGAAATGAAGTGACGTTATCCTAACTGGCCGTTAGCGAGGTGCTTAACACGGCGCTTAACTTCTTCTTGCTTCCCTGCATTGAACGGACGCGCATCGGGGCTACCGAGATAGCCACAGACACGGCGAATAACGGAGACTTTGGTGGAGTCGTGGTTGCCACATTTCGGGCAGGTGAACCCTTTGCTGGTGCAGGAGAACTCACCTGTAAAGCCACATTCGTAACACTCATCGATCGGCGTATTGGTGCCGTAATAGGGGACTCGGGCGTAGCTGTAATCCCAGACATCTTCCAGTGCTTTCAGATTATGTTGCAGATTCGGGTACTCGCCGTAGCAAATGAAGCCGCCGTTCGCCAGAGGTGGGTAAGGCATCTCGAAATCTAACTTATCGTAAGGATTGACCTTCTTCTCTACGTCGAGGTGGAAACTGTTGGTGTAGTAGCCCTTATCTGTTACGCCGGAGAGAATACCAAACTCGGCGGTATCTAAACGGCAGAAGCGATCGCACAGGTTTTCACTCGGCGTGCTGTAAAGGCTGAAACCGTACCCCGTTTCCTCTTTCCACTGCTCGGTAGCCTCTTTCAGGCGAGCAACGACCTGAACCGCTTTCTCACGCAAGGCTTCGTCATCAAAGACATGGGTTTGGTTGCCAAACAAGGCATTGATGGTTTCATGCAACCCGATATAGCCAAGGGAGATAGACGCGCGTCCATTCTTGAAGATGTTGGCGATATTATCGTCGGCTTTCAGACGAACACCACATGCGCCTTCCATATAGAGAATAGGGGCGACGCGTGCTTTCACACCTTCTAGGCGGGCGATACGGGTCATTAATGCACGTTTGGCTAATACCAAACGCTGGTCTAGCAGTACCCAAAATGCAGCTTCATCACCTTTTGCTTCAATGGCGATACGTGGCAGGTTCAAGCTGATGACGCCAATATTGTTACGGCCTTCATGCACTAACTCGCCATTCTCTTCGTAAGTACCGAGGAAGCTGCGGCAACCCATTGGGGTTTTAAAAGAGCCAGTGACTTTCACAACTTGGTCGTAGTTCAAAATATCTGGGTACATGCGCTTGGTCGCGCACTCTAAGGCCAGTTGCTTAATGTCGTAGTTTACATCGCCAAAAGCATGATTTACGCCGTCGCGAATCGCGAATACTAGCTTAGGGAATACCGCTGTTTTACGATTTTTACCAAGACCTGCGATGCGATTTTTCAGGATAGACGCCTGAATCATGCGTGACTGCCAACTGGTACCTAAGCCGAAGCCAAAGGTGACAAAGGGTGTCTGACCATTTGCGGTGTGCAGCGTGTTGACTTCATATTCCAGCGATTGGAAGGCGTCGTAGCACTCTTTTTCGGTACGAGAATGCGCATAGCCTTCAGCGTCTGCAATTTGCCACTCTTGGGCTATCGACTTATGTTTTTCGTAGCTGGCAGTGACAAACGGAGCAAGCACTTCATCAATACGGTTGATGGTTGTACCGCCATAAATATGGCTGGCGACCTGCGCGATGATTTGAGCTGTTACTGCCGTTGCTGTCGAGATAGATTTTGGTTTTTCTATCTCCGCATTTCCCATCTTAAAACCTTTATTCAACATGCCATCAATGTCGATTAGCATGCAGTTGAACATAGGGAAGAAAGGGGCGTAATCGAGATCGTGATAGTGGATCTCTCCGCGCTCGTGGGCTAAGACGATGTCACGCGGCAACATGTGCTGCTTGGCATAGTGTTTTGCAACGATCCCAGCGAGCAGATCACGCTGGGTTGGGATCACTTTGCTGTCTTTATTGGCGTTTTCATTAAGTAGTGCAACGTTGCTTTGCTCAACTAACCCCTGAATCTCTTTGTTAAGCTGACCGCGCAGCTCGCGGGAGATATCGCGATCGTGACGATATTCAATATAGGCACGAGCCAAGGTTTTATGGCATCCCGCCATCAATTGATTTTCTACGGAGTTTTGAATTTCGTGGATATCGACGCGTTCCTTGCCATCCATCTGCTGAGCAACAGTACGGGCAACCGTAGCGCAATACTCGTCATCATTTAAATCAACAGCAACCGCTGCTCGTTGGATAGCCTCTTTGATGCGAATTTCATCAAAAGGGGTCTGACAACCGTCTCGTTTAATCACGATGGGCTTCACGATCTACTCCTTGGTTTTTCACTACTTAGCGCAAAAAAGACTGGTTATCCACAGAGGCATTAGGCTCTTTGCGGCATAACATATGGTGTGGATTAAATGTGTATAACTACTATATATAGCGCTTTTTTAGATTTTGCATACTATATATTGTTATTTCTTCGTTTTACAGCGCAGTTATTTGACGTAGCTCAAAGTAATTTTGTTTTGGGTGCAAGGATAAGCGGTAGGTTAAATACTTGAGAAAATAGGTTGGTTTTTTGTGTTGCAATTGCAGCTAATATTTAATGATATGCTTATATATACTGATTAGAGTTAATTTTATTTTTCATTAAATAACAAGGAAGAATAGTATGGCGAACATGATTTATTTGCGTTTAGAAGGCAAAAAAGCAGGGGCTAATTTCTCAAGGTTGTTCAGCACCTGATTCTATTGGCAATAAATATCAGGCTGGGCATGCTGACCAAATTATGGTGTACAGTATGACGCATTCCATTACCCGCGATCAGAGCTCAAACCATCAACCTGTTGTAATTACTAAACCCATTGATAAGTCTTCACCTTTACTGGGTATGGCAATTACTGACAATGAAATGCTGAATTGTACTCTCGATTTTTATAGAACATCGGATACTGGAACCCAAGAGTTGTACTACACCATTACATTAACGGATGTCACTATCACTGATATTAGCGTGTTCTATCCTCACTCTGTGACACATAAAGACGCCCAGCCTCAAAAATCGATCTCCTTAAAGTATGCCAATATCATATGGAAGCATCATATAGCAGGGACTAGTGGGTATAGTATTTGGGAAGAGAGAGTGATGTAAATTAGGGTAGGCTCTTATATTTGTAGAGAGCCTATATTTATTGTTTTTTTGTGAGGGTATAGCTAAAAAAGAGAGCATGTGTAATAGAGAAAAAGAATGCTGTATATCTCCAAGTGAAATCATATTCAATAAAGTTTCTACTTGTAGGGAAAAAGGGGATTACTCCACTAGAGGAAATTACTATTTGAGTGCCAGAGTAACAGAAAAGTGAAAGGAAAATGTAAATATACAATTTCAAAGGTGATATTTTTTAACTAAATAATCACTGGTATAATATAGAAAGTAAAATAAAATAACAGATACAAATAAATAAATAAATCACATAAAGCATATTTTCAACCTAGCTATCGTTTAAATTTTGTCGTATGAATTATAACTGATAATTACACTCATCGTTTTTTTGTAAAGATATAGCTTGCGAACAATGCATGAGAAATGGAGAGGAAAAATGCAGTGTATCTCCATGTGAAGTTATACTCGATAAATTCATTGCTCTGAGGGAAAAATGGAATAATCCCGTTGATGGATATTATCATTTGCCCACCACCACAAACAAAACCTGAAAGTAGAGCATATGCTTGTAATTTTAAAGAGGAATCATCCTTAAGAAAGTAATCGCTTACTCCATATAGGAAAATAAATAATAAAATCGAAATAAATAAATAAACAATATAATAACCACTCATTTATCAACCCTTAAGTTAATTATAGTTGTTGTAAGTATTAATAATTGTTGAAGCATCATTAGTAAATTCAAGCATAAAGCTTGTAACACCTGTACGTTTCCATGCTCTTATATAATCCGTATTGATGTAATTAAATAAGCGCCATGCTTCAGGTTTTAATACATATCTTGTTAGCCCATTAACAGATAAAGCCACATCTATAGTAGCATAAGCATAATCGCCAACTTGATCACTGTTTTTTATCCCAAGACTATGGGCAACAAAACGGTATGTATGCCTAATTGGTCCAACGATATCTTTTCTATATATTACATAATACCCATTTTCAACTATATTATTTATACCATGGGCAATAAGAGGTGCGCCAAATGGTGTTGCAGAAAGACCTACACCAGCAATTACTTGCCCAGAACCACCAACTAGCCCTGTTCCTGCTAATAATAATTTAAGGTTTTCTTTATTTTTTTGATATTGTGCGAGCTGAGCCATTTTATCAACTTGCACCAAAATACTATATTGCACAACATCATTTAGAATTAATAACTGTCGTTGTCTTTTTAGGAAATCAAGCTCTTGATTCATGACTACTCGAGCGACATCATCATCAATTTCTTCAAATGCGGTGCTTGTATAGACACTGTTTATAAATGAATCAATGTTGTATAGAAACTCATATCTTGTTCTGTGATCTTTTAAGTACTTATGTGCAAGCTCAGTTGCTAACCGTTTAAGTTCATAGGCTTCATCTATTCTTTCACTCACTTGGCATCTCCTTATGCTCTGAATCCTTACTCTAAAGCAATAACCCTACTACTCCGCAGGTGTCCCCAATTCCAAAGAAATTGCCTTTGCTGTCTCTTTCACTTTTTCGATCAAATACTCTTGCCCGATCTGGTTCAGTTTGGCGGTAGACAGGGAAATAGAGACGGCATTGCTGACGCGCTGATAGATATCGAATACTGGAACGGCGACGCAGGAAACGCCTAGCTCATTCTCTTCTCTGTCCATTGCCATATTCGTCGTGCGGATCTGCTCTAGCTCTTGATACATCTGCTGAATATCGGTGATGGTGTTCTGCGTCAGCTGCTGGATATCGTTCTGGTGGTTCTCCCAGTACTGCTTAATGTACTCCTGATGACCAAATGCCATGTAAATCTTACCCATCGCCGAGCAGTAAAGCGGCATATGCTGGCCAATATAGGCTCGGGTGCGCATCATGCCTGTTGTCGGTTCAAGTTTGTAAATCAGAATGGCGTGGTCATCTTCCCTGCTAGAGAAATTAACGGTTTCTCCGGTGATAAGGTTTAGTGTTTCAAGGTGTGGCGCAGCCACATGCAGCACATTCAGCGACGATAGCGATTTATGCCCGATAGCAATAAATTTGGTGGTGAGACGATAGCTTCCAGCAGCCGGAGCGGTTGTGACATAGCCGCAGGTTTGTAGCCCCTGTAAGAGACGATGCACGGTGCTTTTATTCATTTTGGCTAACTCAGCAAGATGAGCGAGTGGGCAGCCGTTGGGATAATTACTGAGAAGCTCTATTAACTGAAGCCCGCGAAACAGGCTCTGGCTGCCCATGGGCTTTTCTTTAGCCGATTCGATTTCTTTCATGTATTCCCATCATTTCTATGGTGTTTGGTTAATGAAATGATGTTAACGCAAAGATAACTGAAGGGCGAAGCAAGAGTTCGCTTTTACCTTATTTTCTCGCTACGCATTCTTCTAACACATTAAATAATCTCTCTTTTAAGCCAGATGTCATCTCTACTCTTTCCTCCTTCGTCTAAAGTGTGTTCCATATCACGATCTTGAAATTAATTTGTTAATTCATTGATTTTAAAAATCTTTTAAAACATGTGGTGCTTTGACTTGTTATAAAGCGGCATGTATGATTTTTGAAATCACATTTCGTATTATGAAATTTAAAGTCTAAAATATAAGCGCAAATGCATCGCTAACCAAATTTTGGAGAGAGTAAATGAAGGTGACCTTCGAGCAGTTAAAGCAGGAGTTTGAACGGGTGCTGCTGACAAGGGATGTCAGCCCTGAACTGGCCGATGAGTGCGCCACCATGTTTGCCCAGACCACTGAATGGGGCATCTATTCACATGGGGTAAACCGTTTCCCTCGGTTTATACAGCAGTTGGATAACGGCGATATTATTCCTAGTGCAAAACCAACTAAAGCCTTGGCTCTAGGGGCGATAGAACAGTGGGATGCTCACCGTGCTATCGGAAACCTGACGGCTAAGACGATGATGGATAGGGCGATTGGGCTGGCGGATAGCCACGGTATCGGTCTTGTTGCCCTGCGTAATGCTAACCACTGGATGCGTGGTGGCAGCTACGGATGGCAGGCGGCAGAGAAGGGCTATATCGGTATCTGCTGGACGAACTCTATCGCCGTGATGCCACCTTGGGGAGCAAAAGAGTGCCGTATTGGTACTAACCCGCTGATTGTTGCGATCCCTAGTTCACCTATCACTATGGTCGATATGTCGATGTCGATGTTCTCTTACGGCATGTTGGAAGTGAACCGTTTAGCGGGAAAAGAGCTTCCCGTAGATGGTGGTTTTGATGATGAAGGCAACTTAACCCGCGAGCCTGGCATCATAGAGAAAAACCGCCGCATTCTGCCGATGGGTTACTGGAAAGGATCTGGTATGTCTATCGTATTGGATATGATCGCCACTCTGCTCTCCGACGGAGCTTCAGTTGCAGAGGTGACGGAAGATAACGCTGATGAGTACGGTATCTCTCAGATTTTTATTGCGATAGAAGTCGACAAACTGATTGATGGTAAAAGCCGTGATGCGAAGCTACAGCGCATTATCGATTATGTGCAAACGGCGGAGCGCTCAGATCCTGAAGTGGCAATTCGTTTACCAGGCCACGAGTTTACGAAAAAGCAAGCTAACAACCGTCACAATGGCATCACCATTGATGACAGCGTGTGGGCGAAAATCACGTCTTTATAGCGGAGGACACCATGATATTTGGGCATATTTCTCAGGAGAATGCGCTGCCTTTTCCGTCAGCGATTCAGAAGGCGTTGCACTTCTTACGGACTACTGATTTTGCTTCACTAAAGCCAGGTGAAATCGAGATTGAAGGGCGGAGGATTTATGCCCAGATTATCGATCTCACCACTCGCCCACGTGAAGAGAATCGCCCAGAAGTTCATCGTCGTTACATTGATATCCAGTTTCTTGCCAGCGGTGAGGAGTATATCGGCGTGGCTTCCGATACAGGGAACAATGAGATAGCCGAATCACTTCTTGAAGAGAGAGACATTATTTTCTATCACGGAATGGAAAATGAGTCGTTATTAACTATGGTTCCCGGCAGTTACGCAATGTTCTTTCCACAGGATGTGCATCGCCCAGCCTGTGTCTATCAAGCACCTTCGGCCATTAGAAAGGTGGTGGTAAAAGTCGCTCTAACCGAGATTTATTAGGTGGCCCTGAAAGGGGCGTTCTAAGTTGAAGGATATACACCAAGAGCCATTTGCCGCAGGGCAAATGCACGGAGGTCAAACAATATGTCGAACAAACACACGGGATTTATTGTCGGCGCATACCCTTGCGCACCCTCGTTTCATCAACGTGATGAAGCGATGGAGGTAGACTTTTTACGTCGGTTAGCCGATATCCCTCATATTCGCGGTATCGAGCAGCCATGCCTCGAAAATTTGCATCCCTACGGTGATGATTTCCTGTTTACTCATCTGCCAGATGAGTGGGATATCGTGGTGACCGCGGTGATGGAAACTATGCGCCGTCGCGGCACTGAGAGTGGGTTTGGTCTAGCATCAGAAGATAAGGTACAAAGAGACGCTTGCCTTGCCTACTATCGGCACCTATTCGAACGCATTCAGCGCACTAACGATCGTTTTGGATGGCAAAAGGTCATTGCCTTAGAGATGCAGGCGGCACCTCTAGCGGGGACACGCAATGTGGCTGTCGCTGAGGCCTGTTTTCAGGACGCTTTGCAGGAGATTCTCCGCTGGGATTGGCCCTGCGAGCTTATCCTTGAACACTGTGATTCGTTTGAGGGCATCGCACCCCGCAAAGGTTTCCTGCCGTTACAAAATGAAATTAATGCATTAACAATGATTAACCAGCAACACGAGGCTTCTGTCGGCCTGTGTATTAACTGGGCGCGCTCAGTATTGGAAAATCACACAACAAGCCTGCCTCTGGCTCACGTTAAAGAAGCGCAACAAGCGGGATTGTTAAAGGCTGTGATGTTCTCCGGCACCACACCGGATGGTGCTTATGGCGAGTGGCAGGATCTTCATGCGCCTTTTGCTCCGTTCTCTGGGGCAAAAGTTGCATGTAAAGAGTCGTTAATGACCGTTGATGCCGCCGCAGATATTTTCCGTCAAGCACCTTTAAATGCGTTGAGTTTTGCCGGTATTAAATTACTTGAAATTGATGCTCAGGCAGATGTCACCCACCGAATATCCATTATTGACGATGGTATTCAGGCTTTGCTATTAGCAAGTGGAAATAGCAAATAGGCATACTAAATAAATAGTTTAATAATCACTAAAATAATAGGTGGTGAATTTATTAAATTGAAATAACGATAAATGACTGTCGCCACTAAAATAGATGTTTAACCGTTTAAATTGCAGTGTAAATGCCAATCAGAGCATGGTTAATTTAAATTTCGGTAAATATTGTTAATTGGTTTATTCACTTAAAATGGAAGCTCTCTTTATTTAGAGAGAAGCGTCTGTGCACGCCAAATTGGCGTGGCATATTAATAATAATCATTAAGGCGTGAAATAAATGAATAATAACTCTACCCTACAAAATAATAGTATCCCTCAGCAACGTTGGTTGAGGATAATTCCACCTATTCTTATTACTTGTATTATTTCTTATATGGACCGGGTGAATATTGCTTTTGCGATGCCCGGCGGTATGGATGAGGAGTTAGGTATTACCGCCTCTATGGCGGGGCTCGCTGGCGGTATCTTTTTTATTGGTTACCTCTTTCTGCAAGTACCTGGCGGAAAAATTGCTGTACATGGCAGCGGTAAGAAATTTATCGGCTGGTCGCTGGTTGCTTGGGCCGTGATTTCTGTTTTGACGGGTTTTGTCACGAATCACTACCAACTTTTGTTTTTACGTTTCTCACTCGGTGTTGCCGAAGGGGGAATGCTTCCTGTTGTTCTGACGATGGTCAGCAACTGGTTTCCAGACAAAGAGCGTGGGCGGGCGAATGCCATTGTCATTATGTTCGTACCTATTGCGGGCATTATTACCGCGCCTTTATCCGGTTGGTTGATTTCAGCCCTCGACTGGCGCTGGTTATTCATTGTTGAAGGTCTGCTCTCTTTCGCTGTGCTGTTGCTATGGGTCTTTACCATCAGCGATAGACCGCAGGAGGCGCGCTGGATCTCCGAGCGTGAAAAAAACTGGATCTTGTCTGAATTACAGATAGAGCAACAGGCAATAGAGGGTAAAGAAGTGGTCAATGCATCGTTAAAAGCGGTGCTCTCCAATCGTACTATGTGGCAGTTGATCACGTTGAATTTCTTCTATCAAACGGGAATTTACGGCTACACGCTGTGGTTGCCGACCATTCTAAAAGAGCTCACTCATACAGGCATGAAGGAAGTCGGGGTGTTAGCCATTCTGCCTTTCGTGGGGGCGATGTTTGGCATGTTCCTCTTCTCTACGCTCTCCGATCGCACGGGTAAACGTAAGTTGTTTGTCTGTTTGCCGTTGATCGGGTTTGCCCTGTGTATGTTCCTGTCTGTGGTGTTTAAAGAGAACATTTGGCTTTCCTACGCCATGTTGGTGGGCTGCGGTGTGTTTCTACAATCTGCCGCCGGTGTCTTCTGGACGATTCCAGCCAAGTTATTTAGTGCAGAGATGGCGGGTGGTGCACGAGGTGTAATTAACGCTTTGGGCAACCTCGGTGGTTTCTGCGGCCCTTACGCCGTGGGTGTTTTGATTACGAACTACAGCAAAGACGCTGGCGTATATAGCTTGGCGGTGTCTCTGGCTATAGCTGCGGTGCTGGCACTGATGTTGCCGAGTAAGTGCGATCAAGTAACAAAGGGCGTTGATCAGCCATTGGAACCCTTAGCGCCATTAGATAAGAAGCAAAGCGCAGCGTGAATAGATTGGATATCTCCGTCATGCGCCAAGCATGGCGGGGGTAGATAAGATGTAGATGTACAGCACGTAAACAACACTGCACTAAACGGCATATAAAAGGTAATCAGCATGGAATATTGGCTCGGTATCGACTGTGGCGGCACCTTTCTAAAAGCGGGATTGTATGACAGCAAAGGACGGGAATACGGTATCAGCCGCCAGCCTCTGCCTGTCATCAGTGTGTGCCCCGGCTGGGCAGAAAGGGATATGGATCAGCTCTGGTCGGCCTGTGTTGAAACAATAGCTAGCGTGTTACAGCAGCATTCAGTACGCGGCGAGCAGGTTAAGGGGATCGGCATTTCTGCTCAGGGTAAGGGCTTATTTTTGCTGGATAAACAGAATCAACCCCTTGGCCGCGCGATCCTCTCATCCGATCGGCGGGCGATGGATATCGTTCTGGCGTGGCAGCGGGATAAGTTGCCCGAATGGCTTTATCCCTATACGCGCCAAACCCTCTGGACAGGGCACCCTGTATCGCTACTGCGCTGGGTGAAGCAGCATGAACCAGAGCGTTATCAGCAGATAGGCTCTGTGATGATGGCTCACGATTATCTGCGTTTTTGCCTGACAGGGCAGCGTGGCTGTGAAGAGACCAATATTTCTGAATCCAACCTCTATTGCATGGCTACCGGAAAATATGAATCGGCATTGGCTGCGCGTCTCGGTATTGAAGAAGTTATGGATGCGTTACCACCTATTGTTGGCTCGGCCGATGTATGTGGTTCAGTGACTGAACAGGTAGCGAAACTGACTGGATTAGCCGCAGGAACACCCGTTGTGGGTGGGTTGTTTGATGTGGTTTCTACTGCGCTGTGCGCGGGGATCCAAGATGAAAATACGCTAAATGCCGTGATGGGGACGTGGGCCGTGACGAGCGGTTTGGCAAGTCAGCTTTTGGATAATGAGAAACACCCTTACGTCTACGGCCGCTATGCCGATGCAGGCCAATACCTTGTGCATGAAGCCAGCCCAACCTCTTCTGCCAATTTAGAGTGGGTGACTAAACAGTGGGGCGATATTAGCTACGAAGAGATTAATGATGCTATCGAGAGCCTACCCAAAGCGGGCAGCGATGTGCTGTTTATTCCTTTTTTATATGGCAGCAATGCAGGGTTGGGGATGACGGCAGGGTTTTATGGACTGCAATCACTCCACCAAAAAGCCCATTTACTACAGGCTGTCTATGAAGGGGTCGTGTTTAGCCACATGGTGCATTTGAACCGTATGCGAGAACGTTTCTCTCATGTTACTTCACTAAAAGTCACTGGTGGGCCGACGCAATCAAAGGTGTGGATGCAGATGTTAGCGGATATCAGCGGGCTACCCGTTGAGCTTTCACCAGTGGAAGAGACGGGGTGCTTAGGTGCAGCACTCGCTGCGCTGGTGGGGGGCGGGATCTACGATAGCTTTGCCGAGGCACAAATTCATCTTCAGCCCAGTACGGTCGTTATTCAGCCAGACCGACAAGCTCAGGCTGCTTATCAAAGTAAGTTCCAAAAGTATCAATTTCTGGTGGAAGCCCTCAGCGGTTTTCAAGACCGCTGCGCAGCGCTTTCCACCGATGCACTTTAAAGAGGTGATTTATTATGAGCAGACCTTTGCTTCAATTGGCACTGGATCACACAGAGTTAAATGCGGCACTGTTGAGTGTTGAGGCGCTAAAAGAGAGCGTCGATATTATCGAGGCAGGGACGATCCTCTGTATTTCTGAGGGGCTAAACGCAGTGCGCACACTGCGCAAGGTGTGCCCAAATCATACATTGGTTGCCGATTTGAAGGTGGCAGATGCCGGAGAGACGCTGGCAGAACAAGCTTTTGGTGCAGGGGCAAACTGGATGACGGTGATCTGCGCTGCACCTATCGCAACGGTTGCTAAGGCGCATAGCGTCGCACAGAAATACCAAGGTGAAGTGCAAATTGAGTTGTTTGGTCGCTGGACGTTAGAGGATGCCAGAGCATGGCGCGATATTGGTGTAAAACAGGCTATCTATCATCGAGGCCGTGATGCGCAGGCCAGCGGGCAGAGTTGGAGCAAAGAAGACCTCAATAATATGGCAGCATTGGCAGAGTTGGGAATAGCACTGTCTGTTACTGGCGGTATTACTCCTGCTGATTTACATCTCTTCAAAGATATACCCGTCCATGCGTTTATTGCTGGGCGTGCACTCTCTGATGCTGCTGAACCTGCTCGTATCGCGGAAGCCTTCCACCAGCAGATCAGTGCTATTTGGGGGAATAAATAGTGAGAAAACATCCTCTAGGTATCTATGAAAAAGCACTGCCGAAAACCTTAAGCTGGCCAGAGAGATTGGCATTAGCGAAGAGCTGTGGGTTTGATTTTGTGGAGATGTCGCTGGATGAAACCGACGAACGTTTGTCCCGTTTAACGTGGAGCAAGGCACAGCGTATTGAGTTGGCTACCTCTATGATCGAAAACGGTATTGCGATCCCCTCTATGTGCTTATCTGCTCATCGTCGTTTCCCTTTCGGCAGCAAAGATCCTGTGGTGCGTGAACGCGCCCGCGAAATCATGTCTCAGGCTATTCAACTGGCCCGCGATTTGGGGATCCGCACCATACAGCTTGCCGGTTACGACGTTTACTATGAAGAGCATGATGAAGTGACCCAACGTTATTTCACTGAAGGGCTGCAATGGGCGGTTGAGCAGGCAGCAGCGGCACAAGTGATGTTGGCGGTTGAAATTATGGATACTTCGTTCATGAATTCCATAACGAAGTGGAAGGCTTGGGAATCGTTGATTGAATCACCGTGGTTTACGGTGTATCCCGATGTGGGCAACCTCAGCGCGTGGGGGAATGACGTGACTGGAGAGTTAAAGCTGGGGATTGATCGCATTGCTGCCATCCACCTAAAAGATACCTATCCTGTGACGGAAACCTCACAGGGGCAGTTCCGCGATGTGCCTTTTGGTGAAGGCTGTGTTGATTTCGTGAATGTATTCAAAACGTTGGAAGCGCTTAACTATCGTGGTGCGTTTCTGATTGAAATGTGGACAGAGAAAGCGAACGAGCCAGTATTAGAAATTATCAAAGCACGCCAGTGGATAGAAGCACGAATGTTGGAAGGGGGCTTTGTTGCTTAGGCTATGAATTAATCGCTGGTATATCATTAGGCTACGGGCCGGAGAGGATCCTCTGGCTTGTTGTCTCCCTTATTCGGTTGATAGGGATTGTCGTTTTTTCATCTCCTGCCTCTTTTTTCTCCGTGCTGATGGCGCGGTAAATCCGTATAATCCCACCCCCTGCGTATTTTGCGCCCAATTTACCTGTTAACGAGTAATGTCATGAGTACCAGTCTGATTCAGCCGGAACGCGATCTTTTCTCCTATAAGCCCTATTGGGCTGAGTGCTATGGCACTGCGCCTTTTTTGCCGATGTCACGCGAGGAGATGGACACATTAGGCTGGGATAGCTGCGATATTATCCTGATTACGGGGGATGCCTATGTCGATCACCCGAGCTTTGGGATGGCGATTGTTGGGCGCATGTTGGAAGCGCAAGGGTTTCGAGTAGGGATTGTCGCCCAGCCGGACTGGACCAATAAAAATGACTTCATGCGCTTGGGTAAGCCGAACCTGTTTTATGGGGTAACGGCAGGTAATATGGATTCGATGATCAACCGTTATACCGCTGACCGTAAATTGCGCCACGATGACGCTTATACTCCAGACAATGAGAGCGGTAAGCGGCCAGATCGTGCCACGTTGGTATATAGCCAGCGTTGCAAAGAAGCCTACAGCGATGTCCCTGTTATCCTCGGCGGCATTGAGGCGAGCCTGCGCCGCATCGCCCACTATGACTACTGGTCAGATACCGTTCGCCGCTCCGTACTGGTGGATTCTAAGGCAGATATGCTGGTATACGGTAACGGTGAACGCCCAATGGTTGAAATTGCACACCGTCTCGCCGCTGGCGAACCGATTAACACCATTCTTGATGTGCGCAACACCGCCATTATGCGCAAAGAAGCGTTGCCGGGTTGGTCTGGGGTGGATTCAACCCGTATTGATAAGCCAGGCCGTATCGAACCTATTCTTAATCCCTATGGCGAAGATTTGCCGTGTGCCGAAGGGGAAACGATGCCAGCAGAGCCGGAGGTCAAGCCGATTACCGTGCAGCCGCCGCGCCTGAAACCGTGGGAAAAGAGCTACATTTTGCTGCCTTCCTACGACAAAGTGAAAGGGGATAAGGTGATGTACGCGCATACGTCACGTATTTTGCATCATGAAACTAACCCCGGCTGCGCAAGAGCGCTGATGCAGAAACATGGTGATCGCTATGTCTGGATCAACCCACCGGCTATCCCGCTTTCTACGGAAGAGATGGACAGTGTTTTTGCCCTGCCATACCAGCGTATCCCGCATCCTTCCTATGGAAAATCCCGTATTCCTGCGTATGACATGATCCGTTTTTCAGTCAATATCATGCGTGGCTGCTATGGCGGCTGTTCGTTCTGCTCTATCACTGAGCATGAAGGGCGTATTATCCAGAGCCGTTCGGAAGATTCGATTATTCGTGAGATCGAAGAGATCCGCGACAAAGTCCCAGGGTTTACCGGCATTATTTCTGACTTAGGCGGCCCGACTGCCAACATGTATATGCTGCGTTGCCAATCACCGCGTGCAGAGCAGACCTGTCGCCGCGCCTCTTGTGTTTATCCTGATATCTGCCCGCATATGGATACCAACCATGAACCGACGATCAAGCTGTACCGTCGGGCGCGCGACCTTGATGGCGTGAAGAAGATCCTGATTGCTTCTGGTGTGCGTTACGATCTGGCAGTAGAAGATCCTCGCTATATTAAAGAGTTGGCGACCCACCATGTCGGTGGTTATCTGAAAATTGCACCGGAGCATACGGAAGAGGGGCCACTCTCTAAGATGATGAAACCGGGTATGGGCAGCTATCAGCGCTTTAAAGAGCTGTTCGATACCTACTCTAAGCAGGCGGGCAAAGAGCAATATTTGATCCCTTACTTCATCTCTGCTCACCCAGGAACGAAAGATGAGGATATGGTGAACTTGGCGCTGTGGCTGAAAAAGAATCGCTTCCGTCTCGATCAAGTGCAGAACTTCTATCCGTCACCTTTGGCGAACTCCACCACGATGTACTACACCGGAAAGAACCCGCTCTCGAAGGTTGATTATAAGAGCGAAGAGGTAGTGGTACCGAAGGGGGATCGCCAGCGTCGCTTGCATAAAGCTCTGTTGCGCTACCATGATCCGGCAAACTGGCCGATGATCAGAACGGCATTGGAAGAGATGGGGTTAAAACATCTCATTGGTGGTCGCCGCGAGTGTTTGGTGCCTTCACCAACGCTTGAAGAGCAGCGCGAGGCGCGCCGATCTTCTCAACGTGCACGTCCGGCGATGACGAAACATACGGATATTACACAGCAGCGTAATCCTGAAACGAAATACGGCAAACCTGCGGGACAGAAACCTGCTCGCCAACCGAATGCAAAACCTGCGGGTGCTGGAAAAAGTACGGTGAAACCTACGCCGAAGGGTGCAGCAAAGCCAAACGTTCAAAAAGGGCGGGCGAAGGCACCTAGAGTGGGGAAATAGGTTTTTTCTCCGCTTAGACTTTTACGTTAATTTAGTTGCTCAAATCTTTAATTTAGGGTTTGGGCATTTTTTTTGATTTTTTTCGTAGATGATGCTTTGGGTGATAGATAGTAATAATAAAGATTGGAATAATAATTAATGGAGAAAATAACTATACTTTAACTCGCTGTATAATAAAGCTAATTTTATTCCTGTGAAGAAGCAGCAATTCATTTTTCTACAATGATGTATGAGGATGATAGCGGGGATGAAAAAAGGATGGATATGATCAATGGAATGCCAGTAGCATCATTTTGTATATACATAAGAGGAATGAATATCAGCATCAATATAATAGATGGCTCTACAATAATGAGAAAAGAGTGCCCCTTATCTTTCAGATAGTCTTCAAAGGACTCCTCATTTCTCTTGAGTTTGTTAAAGCTTCTTTTAAATAAAAGTAGTTCCTATATGTGAACCCATTATTTAGTAACTTTTTCCTAAAGTTTAAAGTCATTTCTTGGTGCTCATTTTGGGGCTGTTACGTATTTAGAAGCAAAGAGGTGGCTTTATATCTTAGCGTGAGCCATTAGTAACACCTAGGCTAATTTCACCGCAATAAAAAACCCGCCGTAGGCGGGTTCTTCTATCAAAACTGTTAATTTACAAGTTGTAAATTACAGAGCAACTACGTTAGCAGCTGCTGGGCCTTTTTGGCCGTTTTCGATAGTGAATTCAACTTGCTGACCTTCGTCCAGAGTTTTGTAATCGTTGCTCTGGATTGCAGAGAAATGTACGAATACATCTTTGCTGCCGTCAGTTGGAGAGATAAAGCCGAAACCTTTCTCAGAGTTGAACCATTTTACGATACCAGTCATTTTATTAGACATTGAAATTTCCTTCATAATCATAGGGTTGCCATAAGGCAAGATTGGTCTGTCGATCAGGGGTTACTTATGAGCACTAGAGAAGAAAATTCGTTGAATAAGTGGTATCAAAGATAACGCTTTTACTTGAACTGCTTTACTAAAATGACTGACATAAATAGGTCTGTACTACAAACCGATAGAGGTATTAACGCACGGCTCTCTTTTTATAGCAAGGATTATTTTGATCTCAATCAAAGAGGGCGGAAAGTGAGTTTTATTAAAAACACTGGGTTGTTTAGTCAAATAGTTCATAAATATCTATTTGGGTAAAATAAAATATCGATGCTGAAGTCGTTGTTTATTATGGGGATAATCGCATTACATGCGTGTTTAAACGCGATTAAATCCCCACTTAATTATAACTAATTGGAATTATTGATATTTTTAAGGGAGTTAATCTATCCCTAACTTGAACGTTTCAGGATCTGGCCCTAAACGCTTACTGATATCTAATGTTGCGATCTTACCCAGCTCATCTTTATCTAGACGGAAATCGAGAACGTTAAAATTCTCCCGTATGCGTGCCGGTGTTACGGATTTAGGGATAACAAGCAAACCATTGTCCAGATGCCAACGGATCACGATCTGTGCTGGCGTTTTGCCATACTTTATAGAGAGCGCAGTAATAATGGCGTGATCAAAAACACCATCACCGCCCTGTGCTAGCGGGCTCCACGACTCAGTTGCGATATGATGGGTCGCATTCCATGAATGCATTTGGCGTTGTTGGAAGAGAGGATGCAGCTCGATTTGGTTCACTGTCGGCGAAACCCCCGTTTCATCCAGCAGTTTCTGAATATGCGATGAATTAAAGTTTGATACACCAATACTTTTTATCAACCCCTGTTCTTTCAGTTTGATCAGGGCCTTCCATGTTTCTACGAATTTGCCCTGCTGAGGGACGGGCCAGTGGATTAAGTAGAGATCAACATAGTCCAGCTTGAGTTTTATTAAACTCTCCTCCAGTGCTTGCTGAGGCGCTTGGCTACCGTGGCGGTTATTCCAGAGTTTGGTTGTAATAAACAGCTCTTCACGGGGAAGGGAAGCATTGTGCAGGGCGCTGCCTACACCTTCTTCATTTTCATAAATCGCTGCGGTATCAATCGCCCGATAACCCGCGTCGAGAGCCGTTTCAACGGCGGAAATCACCTGTTTATTATCTGCCTGCCAAACACCTAGCCCTAGTTGGGGCATTATTTGGCCATCATTTAGTTTGATATGAGGTTGTTGCGTCATAAATACCTCCTTGATCTCAGGTCTGAGGGGGTGTTTTCACCCGGCGACCTCGGATATTAAGCATAGACCATCAGCAATATGTGATGGTCTATTTATGTCGACGTTTATCTTTCCTGACGGGGATAGAGAAGTGAGCTATTTTACTTTTTCATATCTAAAACAATGCGATATCTGGCCTTCCCACTATCAAGATGCGCCATAGCATCATTGATCTTCTCAATGGGGAAGTGTTCTACCAACGGCTTAATATCGTGACGGGCACAGAAGCTCAACATGTCTGCCAGACGGGAAGGCGCACCTGTTGGTGAGGCTGAGATATCACCCTGTTTAGAGATCAAACTGAAAATATGAACGGGAACGGGCTCGGGTACAGCACCCACGAAGTGTAAGCGACCTTTTGGTGACAGCGTTTTAATAAACGCGTCCCAATCAAGCGAGGCACTAGCAGTGACCAAAATAAAATCCAGTTGATTGGCAATATCAGCTAGAGCTGCGCTGTCATTGCTGGCAACGACACGGTGTGCCCCAAGAGATAGCGCTTCCTCTCTCTTGGCGTTAGATGAGGTAAAGGCGGTGACTTCACAGCCCCATGCACTCATAAAGCGGATAGCCATATGCCCCAGCCCACCAATGCCCACGACGCCGACGCGCTGAGTCGGTTTCACATCATATTGCAGTAGAGGGTTAAAGACGGTTATTCCACCGCAGAAGAGTGGGCCTGCGCTGCTGATATCTACGCCTTCAGGCAGTGGAATAGCCCATGCCCAGTGCGCACGAATACGGTCAGCGAAGGCACCGTGGCGGCCTAAAATTGTCGGTTCAACATCGTGGCATAAGTGTTGATCGCCAGATACACAAGGGTGACAGTGCATACAGCTGCCGCGGTTCCAGCCAATACCTACGATTTGGCCCACTTTTAAGCCTTTATTCAGGGCATGATCGCCAATTTTAACAATACGCCCGACAGCTTCATGACCGGGTACGAACGGGTAGTGAGTGATGCCCCACTCATTGTTAATCATCGAAAGGTCTGAATGGCAGATACCGCAATATTCAACGGCCACTTCGACTTCTTCGTTGCCAATCTCACCGGCGTCAAAACTAAAAGGCTGTAGTGCTGAGCGAGGTGCCGTTGCTGCCCAAGCCTGAAAGGTATTAGAGCTTTTTGTCATGGTTTATCGCCTTAACGGTGTTTTTTATGTAGGGAGTAATTAGGTAAAGCGTAGCCGAAATTATCGGCTACGTTTGCGGGCTGTATTGATGAATGATAAGTGTGAAAGACGTAGATTAGCGAGCCGCTTCGAGAATGCGTTGGCTATCCTGTAGTGTGATGTCGCCGTGCTCGCCTAATGCGGTCATACCATGCTGTTTCAGTTTCTCAATCAGTGCGGGGATTGAGCTACCGTCTAGGCCGTAGTCAGATAGGTGCGTTGGCATTCCCATCTGTTCGAAAAAGTGACGGGTGGCGGCGATAGCGGCATCTATTCTGCTGTCCTCACTGCCTTCTCTCAGGTTCCAGATACGCTCTGCATACTGCAACAGTTTGGCGCGCTTTTGCTCTCTCTTGGCATTCATTACTGAAGGGAGAACGATAGCCAATGTCTGTGCATGATCTAGCCCATGCATAGCAGTAATTTCATGGCCTAACATATGCGTAGCCCAATCTTGAGGTACACCTGCACCGATAAGGCCATTCAGCGCCATTGTCGCGCTCCACATAATATTGGCGCGTATTGCGTAGTTTTCTGGCTCCGCGAGGGCGCGTGGGCCTTCTTCGATCAGAGTAAGCAGCAACCCTTCAGCGAAACGATCCTGAACTTTGGCGTCAACCGGATAGGTTAAATACTGCTCCATCGTATGGATGAAGGCATCCACTACGCCATTAGCGATTTGGCGCTGTGGCAACGTATACGTTGTTACTGGATCAAGAATGGCGAACTGTGGGATAACCGATGGAGAGAAAAAGTGCTGCTTATCACCCGTGCTCTTCCTGCTAATCACACCGCCTGCGTTCATTTCTGAACCCGTTGCTGGTAGCGTTAGTACTGAGCCTAGTGGGATAGCCTGAGTAATATCACCGCCCGTTGTTTCGATGATATGCCACGGTTCTTGCGTGTAGAGCGCAGCGGCAGCGATAAATTTAGTCCCGTCTAATACAGAACCACCGCCGACGGCGAGCAGAAAATCAATCTTCTCCTGACGAACCAGCTCTACAGCTTTCATCAGGGTTTCATATGTTGGGTTGGGTTCAATGCCACCAAACTCAAAGAGGGTATAGCCTTTTAGTGCATTTTGAACCTGATCCATCACACCGTTGCGCTTAATGCTCCCGCCGCCATAAAGGATAAGAACACGAGCTTGTTTTGGAATAACGCTATTTAGATGAGCAATTTGGCCTTCGCCAAACAGAACTTTAGTTGGAGTATGCAGTACAAAATTATCCATGATCGATAGCCTGTTTATAGTTTGAAGGTAAAGAATAGTGCATGGTCGCTATTTTGTCGGGATGAGCACTTTACCTCAATGCATAATCCTGCCTATCTCTTGCCTATTTCTACAATCGACTACAGTAATAGGGCCAAATTGTGTATTTTCCTATTCAATAACTCTTTATTTAAGCGGTCTCTTAATTAAATTATGTCAGCACATATAGAGAATTACTCACATCTTGCCGCACTCGCCCGTAGGCTCGCGGGTGGTGAGGGAATTATTCAATCTCCGGTAGGTGGAGTGAAGTTGGTCTGCCTAACTCAGGGCTACCCAAGAGTGCCCGTTATGTACGATCCTTGCATTATCATCGTGTTACAGGGTAGTAAAGTGGGTTACTCAGGGGGAAAGGTGTATCGCTATGATGCGAACAACTATCTGGTGCTTTCCGTACCCCTGCCGTTTGAGTGTGAGACGATAGCCAGTCCAGAAGAGCCACTGATTTCTATTTCCATCAGTGTCGATATTACGATGTTGCAGGAAGTCTTGATGGCGATTGGGGATGGTGAACTGGCGAAGCCCAATAGCCGCTCCTCCTGTATCAACTCTATTGCGCTGACCGAAGAGTTGCTTTGCGCGACAGAGCGCTTACTCGATACGATGAGCAAGCCACTCGATGCACGCGTACTTGGGCCGCATATTGTGCGCGAAATTGTCTACTACGTTCTCTGTGGTGGGCAGGGAGATGCTTTGCAGGCATTGGCTAACCGCCATACGCACTTTAGCCAAATCGCAAAATCGATTCGTCGCATTCAAGAAGAGTATGCCGAGAACATCACTATTGAGGCACTGGCACAAGAGATAAACATGAGCGTGTCGGCTTTTCATCATAACTTTAAAGCGGTGACCTCAAATTCGCCACTCCAGTATTTAAAGAGTTATCGGCTGCATAAAGCGCGTATGTTGATGCTCAGTGAAGGAGCTAAGGCGAGTTCGGCGGCGATGAAGGTGGGTTATGAAAGCGCCTCTCAGTTTAGCCGAGAGTTTAAACGGATGTTTGGGCACACGCCGCTAGATGAAATTAACCGCCTACGAGAAAACAGAATGACGTACATGGCGGAAGGGTGAGGTGTTACCGCTATCCACGATAAGATCGTCAGATAGCGATAACGGAGGGTAATTTTACTTCAGGGCGTTTTCAATATCTTGAACTTGCTGTGCGAGGCTCTGTAAGCCGCCACCGGAGAGGTACCATAACTCAGGCGCTAGCGTAATTATCTTGCCTTTTTTATAGGCAGAGGTCGCTTTCAGGTGGCTATCTTCAAACTTGGCCATATCCATCGGTGTTGCACCAATAGCATTGCTGCGGTCGATAATAAAGATGATATCTGGGTTTGCTGCGGCAATATCTTCTGTGGTCAGAAGACGACGAACAGGTTCTTTGCTCTCTTTCTCTGGCACAGGCTGAGGAGGAAGGGCGGCTTGTTTTACACCAATGACGTCATAGATAACGCTTTGTTTATTAGGCATGATCTTGCCATCGTTATGCGTAATCACCAGTGCTTTCAGTGGTGATGCTTTAGCAACGGCTTGTGCTTCGACGATTTTTTCATCTAACAAGGCCATTTGCTTATCTGCCTCATACTCTTGACCGAAAACGGTACCCAGTGTGCGGACATTGGTTCTCATGGATTTGAGGTAGTCTTTAGCGTCGATGCTCAGGTTTAGGGTTGGAGCAATCGCAGTAAGGCTGTCATATGATTTACCTTGTCTACCCGTAATGATGATCAAATCTGGCTTTAACGCTTTCAGTGTATCTAGATTCGGCTCTTTCATCCCACCGGCATCTTTCAACACCAATTTGTCATTCTTTGGCAGATAGTCAGGTGCTGTGCCTTTTGGCAGCGCAATGACACGTTCAGCTACACCCAGTTTATCCAGCGTATCGAATGTCCCTAAATCGAACAGAACAACGCGCTGCGGATTTTGGCCGACTTGCGTCTCTCCTGATGCGTGTTTGATAGTAAAAGGCGCATTCTCTTGGGTAGTTGCGGTATTTGTTGCGGCATACACACTGCCTGCCGTGAGTGTTAGAACGGAAGTTAGAATCAAGGGGAACAGCGATTTCATTGTTGTTAGCCTTTTTAGATACATGATTAAGGTAGAAATTTTATCTGACATTCTAAGGAGTAATATTCGCTCAATCAATGATAATAATTATTGTTATCACTTTTATTCTCAATTTTTAGAGGTAAAGCAAATAATAATGGATGCAAAGAGAGTGTGGGAATGTGGATAAGCTACCGCGTAAGTGCTCATGAGGAGTGAGCACTTACGGTTGTTAAAGGGGGGAAGGCTAAAAGCGATGCGACTACAGAATAAAAAAGGCCAAAGCTTGCAGGACAATCAGCGCCATTGCCCCCGCGAGAACATCATCAAGCATAATCCCCAATCCGCCGCTAAGGTGGCTGTCTATCCAGCGAATAGGCTGTGGTTTAAGGATGTCGAAAATGCGAAAAAGGATAAAGCCAATCACAATCCAGCCCCAGCCTGCGGGCGCGCCAATCATCGTAATAAAGAAGCCGATAAACTCATCCCAAACAATGCCGCCGTGGTCGTCAATGCCAATATCACGGGTCGTCCGGTGGCAGGAGTAAATGCCCACTATCAAGCCAAGCACAATCGCAGCAAGATAGGCCATCGGCGTGAGATAAGAGAGGATCAGATAGAAGGGAATGGCGGCGAGAGTGCCGATGGTTCCCGGTATGATAGGGCTTAAACCTGAACCAAATCCTAGAGCCAATACATGATGTGGGTTGGTAGGACTGAGATTTTTTAACTCTTCTTTTATGGAAAACTTGGACACAAATAAACCTTATTTCAATATCTTTTCATTGATATATCGGCAAACACAAAGCTGTTTTGGCTACACCGGTATCCCTGTTATTGGCAGGTATTCTCAATGATTTCTGGCTGCTTTGCCATTAGTTCTGTGCCGTTTTGCCGTCCAGAGGGTGTAAAAGTATTGAGATGGGGCGCATACTTGGTGCCCATCATATTCATCTACGCCGTACCCATCTTGGGTACGCTACTCCAATCTAGGGGTTGTCAATGGAATCGACGTCTATCGGGTTTCCTATCGAGACTGTCACCGTTTTTGTAGTTATTGCTGTTACGGCTCTGTTCATAGATCTGTTTGCCCACCGCAGCGATAAGCCCATCGGCCTGAAAAGTGCTTCACTCTGGACGCTGTTCTGGGTCTTCACGGCACTGGCTTTTGCTGCCTTCTTGTATTTCCATCATGGCGCTGAGGTTGCTAGCCTATTTTTAACGGGGTATGTGCTAGAAGAAGTGCTTTCGGTCGATAACCTCTTCGTGATGATGGCAATTTTCGCATGGTTTAAAGTCCCTGATGGTTATCGCCACCGTGTGCTGTATTGGGGGATTATCGGTGCGATTATTTTCCGAGGTATTTTTGTTGCTATTGGTACGGGGTTATTGGCATTAGGGCCATGGGTTGAAGTGGTCTTTGCACTGATAGTGGCATGGACAGCGGTCATGATGCTAAGAGCTAACAACGATAGCGAAGAGATAGACGATTACACCAATCACCCCGCAAACCGCTTAGTACGCCGTTTCTTTCCTGTTTATCCAAAACTGATAGGCCATCACTTTTTGGTTAATTCAGCAGAAGTAGAAGCTGATCTTGCTCGCCCCGAAAACAAAGATTTCAAGTTCAATGTAAAAGCAGGAATGCGTTATGCGACGCCTCTCCTATTATGCGTGGCAGTCGTTGAACTCTCTGATGTGATGTTTGCATTTGATAGCGTACCTGCCGTTATTGCTGTAAGCCGAGAACCGCTTATCGTCTATTCCGCCATGATGTTCGCTATCCTTGGTCTGCGTACCATGTATTTTGTACTTGAAGCGTTGCGTAAATATCTGGTGCATCTGGAGAAGTCTGTCATTGTCTTGCTCTTCTTCATTGCGTTTAAATTGGGGCTGAGTGCAAGTGATCACTTCCTCCATCACGGTTATGAAATTGATGCGATGACGAGCCTGTATGTGGTGTTAATCGTGTTAGCGGTAGGTGTAGTGGCAAGTTTTCTCTTCCCTGAAAAAGAAGAAACTCATAATGAGCATAGCGATGAGAATCAAGTTAGCTAAGCATAGGATGGCAGAACATCTATTTACGCCTGCTTCTCTGATGTACAATTGCTGCTATTCTAAGCGCTCTCTTTTATCTCCTCTGTGCTGCTAAGCGATGAGAGATAATGCCTTTATCTATAAGGACGATTCATGATATTTAGCCGAGCTACTGGTGCATTGACTGTATTGCTTCTGCTATTGGGTGTGGCGAATGCGGCACCGGTATGTACTCTTGTGAAAGATATTGGCACAGGGCAAACGCTGGAGCAGGAAGGCGATTGTGCACGCCGCCTCAGCCCTGCTTCAACGTTTAAAATTCCTTTAAGCTTAATGGGTTATGACGCAGGTTTTTTGACGGACAAGAACCTACCGTTATTACCTTTCCATGAGGGATATATCGATACGCTCCCTGAATGGAAACAGTCAATTTCACCTACAACATGGCTGCAATACTCTGCTATTTGGTATTCACAGCAGTTAACCGAATGGCTTGGCGAGGCACGGCTTAAACGCTATATCACTACGTTCTCCTATGGCAATAAGGATCTCTCCGGCGATCCAGGCAAGAATAATGGACTGACACAGGCTTGGCTGAGCTCCTCCTTAAAGATCTCCCCTCTTGAGCAGGTTGATTTCCTTCGTAAGGTGATTCGCAGACAGCTCTTCATCTCTAAAAATGCCTATGAGATGACTAGCAAGATCAGTGAAGTCGGTATGGTTTCTGGCTGGACGATCAACGGCAAAACAGGCACCGGATACTTAACGAAAGAGGATGGTTCTCTGGATAGTGACCGTCAGTTCGGCTGGTTTATTGGCTGGGCACGTCGTGGCAATCAAACTCTGGCCTTTGCTCAAACGGTTGAGGATGAGCAAAAAGAGGGCACACCAGCGGGCCTGCGGGCGAAAACGGTATTGATGGCGCGTCTTACCGCCATACTGAAAACGTTCTAGCCAAAAAGGTTTATCGGCAAATGTGAGAGCATTTGCCGCCTGTTTTTTCGAGGCTCTTCCACATCACTTGTCGTGTGATGAAACAGCAGAAAGATATTTTCAGATCCCCTTTGCAAAAATAACGCGTCAAGCCCAACCCACTCTTATCACGCTCCACTGCCTGTGATGACATACAACCCCAAAGAAAAACGTATGTGGAGTAAGGCGATGGATGGTGTGGTTGTACTCATGATTATTTACCCCGCATTGGTCTGCGGCATATTAGGGTTATGTGTGGGGAGCTTTCTCAATGTTGTGATTTACCGACTGCCGCTGATGCTGCGGCGAGAAGAGCAGCATCAATTTATCGATAAAAGTACTCGTTATACACTTATCAGTCCTCGCTCTGCTTGCCCGAACTGCGATGGCGCATTGCAGTGGAAAGACAATGTGCCGCTGTTAAGTTGGCTACTGTTGCGAGGAAAGTGCCGCTATTGTCGGCGGCCAATTAGCCGACGCTACCCTCTGGTGGAGTTAGGCACCTCTCTGGTTTCTGTTGTATCTGCGCTTCTCTTTCCCGCTACCGCCATGCTCGCTGGTGTTCTTATCTTAAGTGGATGTTTAATTGCACTGGCTATGATAGATATCGACACCCTGTTGCTGCCAGATTGCTTGACCCTGCCTCTTCTCTGGTTAGGGCTTCTGTTTAACGTCTATGCGGTCTATGTCCCACTAGAACAGGCTGTATTGGGGGCGGTGGCGGGGTATCTCATATTTTGGTTCTTGAGGTGGGGGTCTATTCTCTTGACTCATCGTGAGGGGTTAGGTTTAGGCGATGCTAAGTTATTAGCAGCAATGGGTGCTTGGTTAGGGTGGCAGGTATTGCCTTGGTTACTGTTGGTGGCATCGGCTTTCGGATTGATGACTATGTTTATTCATCGCAGCGTTATGTCAGATGAGGTAACACGGGAAAAATCGATACGATTACCATCCCTGCCTTTTCCATTTGGGCCTAGTTTGGCGATGGCCTGTTGGGGGATCACGGTATATCGATATGGTGTGGGATTAAACTAGACGCTATGCGTGATGACTTAAGCCTTGCCACGAAGTTTACGAGAGAAGCGCTTTAATTTCTCTTTCGTCGCAATGAGGTGTGCAACAAACCCCTTTAGCTCCAGGTCGATACCATAAAATCGCTTAAGCGCCAGTGCGTCATTGGCTTGGCAGATACTTAGCGCTCCACGGTCTGACAGGTCGATAACTTTTAGGCCAGTATCGGCAATAATAAAGTTACCAGCATGGGCATCATTAGAAGCTAATCCATATTGATGCAGCGTGTGGATACAGGAGAAGATTTCGGTTTTGTACTCATCAATATTGGAATGGTCAGCCAGCGGTTTGCCTTCAACGTATTCAATCAGAATATAGGCCTCTTCACTTTGGCGGTGCACGGCTTTTTCTGCGACTAGATAGATATCACCAGTCACATTACAGCCAGCGTGTGTTGCTTCAGCGACCCGACGGATAAGATTTGAATAGTAAGGGCCAGAGATGATTTGCCAGATACGCTTTTCTAGACGGGGATCCATTTCACGATCCCATTTCAGAACATATTTACGATGATTGGCCTCGATCAGAAATACATCGCGCTGCTCATTGCCGCTGGTGAGCGTTTTGTATTGAATCTTACCTTCAATAAAGTCCTGCAGTATTGCCAGGTAGTCATTACCATCATTTTTTTCATATATCTGAAAACCATTAGCTGATGACTGTTTTATCAATGTAGACATGTTCGGCTCATTTCTGGCTAAAAAGTCATTCCCTAACGTAAGCACATTCGTGACATCAATGCATTAATTAGAGACGAAACATCATTTGTGTAGATAGATTTTACCTGATTTATGTAAAAAAAATTAGTGAATGACTCAGTGCCTTACTCTTTAATTTGGCTATTCATTGGTATTTTATTTCATATGCAGGGGGCTTTCTCGAAAGCGTAATATCGTAAGAAAGCCACCCCCATAAGTTACTACAAGTATGATAAAAACACTGAGTTAGTGATCCAGTGCGCCCATTTTCCCTTCGTTGAACTCATTAAATGCTTCATAAATTTCAGCAGAACTATTCATAACGAAAGGGCCATGGCCTACAACAGTTTCATCAATAGGTTCACCGCTGAGAAGTAGAACGTGCACATCATCGTTTGACTCGAGGTGAATTTCTCCCCCTTCACGGCTAAAACAGATCAACTCTGCTTCACGGGCAGTTTGAACACCGTTAATCAATAATGTGCCTTTCAAAACGGCCAACATAAGGGTATGGCCTTCAGGTAATTGTAACGGCAGGCTGTTACCTGATTTGAGCGTGATATCCCAGATATTGATCGGCGTAAACGTCTTTGCCGCACCTTTCACATTGGCATAATCACCAGCGATAACCCGCAATATGCCTGCATCATCCGGCAGCGCGACCTTCTTTATATCGGCATTCATGATTGATTGATAGCCAGCAGGTGCCCGTTTATCTTTCGCAGGCAGATTCACCCACAGTTGAACCATCTCAAATTTCCCGCCTTTCTGGGCGAAATTCTGAGAGTGGAACTCCTCGTGCACGATACCCGATGCTGCTGTCATCCACTGTACATCGCCGGGGCCAATAATACCGCCTGCGCCGCTGGAATCCCTATGTTCAGCTTCACCGTTGTAAACGATCGTGACGGTTTCAAACCCTTTATGTGGATGCTGCCCAACGCCTCGTCGCGCCGTCGTCGGCTTAAATTCAGCAGGGCCTGCGTAATCGAATAGCAGGAATGGGCTGATATTTTTTGCCCCTAGGCTTTGATAAGAAAAGAGCGAACGAACGGGGAAACCATCACCCACCCAGTGCATTTTAGGTGCACTATAAACGCCTGTTATTGTTCTCATGTCTCATTCCTCTTCGCTGTACTGTTTTACAGCGTGATCTGTGTTGCTGTCTGAATTTCAGTTTATATATGGAACAATAATGGTGAAAGAGCGATAATTTGAACTCATCGTTCCTATTGTGGGACAGTGGGCTAGGAACTTAAAATTCGGCTAAATGTAAAATCATAGGCAGAGTAACGACAATGTATGACCTTAACGATCTCTACTTCTATGTTCAGGTGGTCGAACATGGTGGTTTCGCCCCTGCTGGGCGGGCTATCAATGTTCCTAAATCTAGGTTAAGCCGCAGGATAGCGCTGCTAGAGGAGCGCATTGGCGTTCGGCTCATTAATCGTTCCACGCGGCGCTTTACTGTTACCGATATCGGCCAAATTTATTATCGCCACTGTTCTGCCATGCTGGTGCAGGCAGAGGCAGCGCAAGAGGCGATTGATGCCAGACGGGCAGAACCACAAGGAATGATTCGGATCAGTTGCCCGACGGCGCTGCTGAATTTTCAGATCTCTAAGCTATTGCCGCTGTATATGCAACGCTACCCAAAGGTTACGCTGTATCTAGAAAGCACCGATCGTTTGGTGGATGTAGTGAAAGAGGGATTTGATATTAGTTTACGGGTTCGTTTTCCACCGCTGGAAGACAGTGATCTGGTCATGAAAGTCCTTTCTAAAAGTCCGCAGCAGCTCATTGCCAGCCCTGACCTTGTTCAACGCTACGGTGGCAAACTCTTGCCTACTGACCTCAGTGACCTTCCCACGCTCTCTTGGGAAAATGAGAGTAGCACGCACACTTGGTGCCTAGAGGGGCCGGACGGTGGATCGGCGCAAATTATCCATACACCCTGTTTAGTGACCGATGATATGGCGACGCTACGTCAGGCGGCACTGGCGGGGGTTGGCGTTGTGCAACTGCCATTGCTGGTGGTGAACGATGACTTAAAAGCGGGAACGCTTATTCCCGTGATACCCGATTGGCGGCCTCGTGAGGGCATTGTGCATGCCCTGTTCCCTTCCCGCAGAGGTTTACTGCCTTCCGTCAGAAGCTTTATTGATTTTCTGGCTGAAAATTTTTGTGAGCTTGATTTTATGACACCACCCTCTATGACTCCGGTCATCACACCCACCAATCATAGCGATGAGCTTATCGGATAACGATAAGTGCTACCGCCTGCGCAGTAGCGGCGCTGCGCAGTGCAATATCATGCCTAGAATAACAAGTGCGATCCCCAACAGCGAAAGAGAGGCGGGAATCGGTGCATGGAGTAAGACGATCTCCCCGAGCAACGCAAACAGCACTTCGCCAGACTGTGTCGCTTCAACCGCTGCCAGCTTTTTAAAATCGTTTTTGACCAGATTGGTGGCGGCAAAAAACAGCAGCGTTGCGATAACGCCGGAAAACAGCGCCACTAAAAAGGATTGCTCTATCTGCCCCATACTCGGCGGGCCATCTGTCGCCAACCCATATAGCGAGAGCAGCAACCAGAACGGCATACTGCCGATGGTCATATTCAGCACGCGTTCGAACGTGTCGACATCGTTATGGCAAATAGCCATCATCTTTCTATTGCCTAACGGGTACATAAAGGCAGCCAACAACACAGGCAATAAACAGGCAAGAGCTTGAGCAATACTCAACTGAGAAGCTTGCTCTATCTGCATACAGAGTACGCCGACTAAAATAAGCAGCGACCAGCCGAGTGATTTAAAGGGGATCTTTGGCCTCACCATAACAACACCTTCAGGCGTTGCCATCTCTTGCCGGAACAGGGGAACAAGCAGGGTGCCTGCGATAATCGTCATCTGCCAAGAGCCAGCGACCAGCCAACCCTCACCAAAGCTACTGGATAACGTGATGGGGGCGTAAAACAGACCAAAACCCACCGTACTCCAGAGCAGATAGGCCATGAAGTTCTGTTTAAGGTGTGCAAGAGAGTGATGCAGTTTGCCCCTTAGTGCGACGAGAACAAACAGCATCGGCAGCATGAAAATAAAGCGCAGAGAGGCGCTCCAAATCCAGCTTCCCCCAGAGAGATCCATTGACCGGTTGAGAATAAAGGTAAAGGCAAAGAAAAATGAGGCTGCTAATCCATATGCTATTGCTTGCATGTTATTCCTTGAAACCTATTTTTGTATAACATATTGATATAAGTGACATTAATGATTCAATGCTGTTGCGAGTGTAAAACGCAGGCTGTTATCTGGTTTACCCTAAACGGATGTTTTCCGTGCGAGTTTTTTATAATCAGGCAATTCAACGGCGCGCCAAAGATACCAAGAGGCAACCGTGCGATAAGGGCTGCAAAGTGCGCTAAATCCAGCTAACTCTTTTCGAGTGGGCATCTCATTTAGGGATTTTAAAAACCGATACCCCTCTTTAATACCAAAATCATCAATGGGCATAATATCAGCGCGTTCTAACGAATAGATAAGGAACATCTCAACGCTCCATAGACCGATGCCTTTAATTGAGGTAAGACACTGAATAAGCTCTTCATCTTTCATCTCTAACGCCTGTGCTAGAGAGGGGACTAAACCGGATAATGCGCCTTTGGCAATCTGCTGTATAGTTTCTATCTTGCGGCTAGAAAACCCACAGGCTCTGAGTTGATCATAGCTCAACTGCGCTATGGCGGTTGGGGCGAGAAACTCATTGGTGGGAGAGAGAGCTAATAATTTATTAATCATCGAGTCACCCACTCTCACACTAATTTGCTGATAGGCCACGGCGCGTATCAGTGCTTCATAGGGTTCTCTGGCAGGTCTTGTTTGGTGTTTACAGACACCGACTCGGCTAATGAGTTGAGCTAGATCTTTATCTAATCCAGCCAGATGCTGGGTAGCCTGTTGGTAGAGGTCTATCTGTGTCATGACAATCGCCAGCGGTGAGAGGGTAACGGAAAGAGTGCCGTTTAGTTTAGATGATTTGGCATTGATAGAAAGGGTTGTTTACTCAGGAAAGGAGATTAAATATGGGAGAAGCTCCTTATACACCGGATTTGTTTGGCCGTGCTGACTGTATGGCTCCGTGGAACGAAACCGTTACTGAGGGGGTAGTACATCTTCATCATTATGCTCTAGCAAAAGAGAGAGAACTGGCGGCTGCGATAAAGTCGGTGATTCACGTGTCGCCGCTACGCCATATGGTCACACCGGGTGGTTTTCGTATGTCGGTTTCCACGAGTAGTTGTGGGCAAGCGGGTTGGATTACGGATGGTGCGGGTTACCGCTATTCATCCCGCGACCCACTAACGGGAAAAGCATGGCCGGAGATGCCTGCGTTATTTATGCAGTTGGCGCAATCTGCTGCGAATGAGGCGGGATACCCCGATTTTTTACCGGACTCCTGCCTGATTAATCGCTACCGACCCGGCACCAAGATGTCGCTGCATCAGGATAAAGACGAGCGCAATTTGGGCCAACCGATAGTCTCTATCTCTTTAGGTCTGCCTGCTATCTTTCAGTTTGGCGGGGATGAACGTAGCGATAAAACACAACGAATCGCTTTAATGCATGGCGATGTTTTTGTTTGGGGTGGTGTTTCTCGTCTTAAATATCATGGCATTTTGCCGCTAAAAGAGGGGAGTCACCCTATCTTTGGTGCTAATCGTTTTAATCTGACCTTTCGCCGTGCGCGGTAAAGGAGTGCCCAACATTTCACCGAAAACTAAGCTTCTTTGTGTCAATGGCGGCATAAGAAATAACCTAAAAACGTGAAGGTTTTCACAAATCCTCCCTTATCTTCATTTTCTTTACTCATGGGTTTTATTTTTTTCTTTAAAATAAAGTGGTTATATAAATTCTGTATCTGAAATATGTCGAGATTCACTCTCTAAGCAAGAGAAAATATTAAAAGAGGGTGATATGAAAAAACAAAACACTTTTTGCGCAAAAATTTTAACCTAAACGCCTGCTGAGATAGTTGCATATCAAGCTAACATTTTATTTTTACTTCATTTTTTCCTCTTCCCTGATTATTCTTTGGCGACCTCTCCCTCATTTGCCGCTAGGCAGATGATAAGACGTAGAAAGGTGCCGCCGGCATCGCGAAGGGACATATTCATGCCAGAACCCCATAACACCTCTGCTGTATCAGACCGAGCTATCTCACTCAACGACTGGGTAAGCAGTACCTCATCGATGCCACTGTATGCCGTACTCTCTAATGTCAGCGCAGCTGAGTCGGTGAAAATGTACTACCGGCTTGATGGTAGCCGCACGCCGCAGGGATTATGGGGCGGTACACCCTATGAGGGCTGGTATCCGGCACAGCCCATGCTGGTGGAGCTTGATGACTCCAGCCCCTTTCTCCGTTGGATAGCTGAGACTGAGCATCTCGACTGGGGCTGGCTTGCCCGAACACCGATACCTATGCCGACTGTCGTTGCCCATCTTGGAAGCCTGACACAGGTGCTGATGCCGAACGGCGAAGCTGTCTTCTTTCGCTACTGGGATGGACGTTTCTTTAGCGCACACCTTAGCTTAATGGGTATCGATTGGCGCACCGTAGTGCCCTGCATTCCGTTTTATTGGATTAATGGTGAACACTTTATGTGCGATGTGGTGTATGACATGCCTGTGCGCACCTCGCCTTGGTGGCAGGTACCGCAAAAGGTATTAACGGGGCTGGCCCAATTAGATCAAATGCCTTTTATTCTTAACTTGTTGCAGCAACTTGAAGCACAAACGCCTGAGCTTATAGCCCAATACCCGCGCGCGGCGCTGGTGACCAGACTGCAACAGCATCTACGCACCACCCCACAGAAAACCGCCTTAACCGATATCATC
>DF158883.1:457909-476229 GCA_000307305.1 Enterobacteriaceae bacterium B14 | reverse complement strand
CTTGCTCGCTCACCGGTAAAGCGGCTTTTGCGTTGCTTCACCCGGTCAGTGGAGGCGCATTATAGGGAGTTCTCAGAGCCTGACAAGTCTTAATTTCACTTTTTATTTCGTTCGCTTTTTATTTGAGCAATACGGTGCTTTTTAGCTCTTCTTCATCACGTTAGGCAACTCAGCAAGGCTATCTAATACCAAATCAGCAAACGCTTCACCCTCCGCAGTCACTGGTTTGCCCGTTCTCACTAGCACTTTTGTTCCAACATTTGCCGCTAGCCCCGCCTGCATATCTTCTATCTTGTCCCCTACTATATAAGAAGCCGCCATATCTATATTGAGTTCTTTTTGAGCAGACAACAGCATACCCGGTTTCGGCTTACGGCAATCGCACTCTTGGCGGAACTCACCTTCACCATATTCAGAATGGTGTGGACAATAATAGATACCATCAAGATCAACCCCGCGGTCTGCCATTGACCAATCCATCCACTCAGTTAATTGCAAGAACTGATCTTCGGTGAACTTACCGCGTGCAATACCTGACTGATTAGTAATCAGCACCAGAGCAAAACCCATCTGTTTAAGCTCTCTACACGCATCGATAACACCATCGATAAATTGAAACTCGTCGATCTCATGGACATAACCATGATCAACATTAAGTGTTCCATCACGGTCAAGAAAAATGGCGGGAACAAGCTGGGTCACATTTACACTCCAGAAAGCGGTAAACAATAAAATTTGGAAAATAGTATCACACGATTTTCTTTATCGTGTGTAAACATCCCCCCATCATTGTTTATTGACTTAGCCGTCTAGACGCCTTAACATCCGATTCATAAACCTTGCTAGGTTAGAGATTTTATTAAAGCCACTAAAATTCAGGCCAACACAGAATATGATTAAACTTATTAATATCACTAAAATTTTTCGTCAGGGAAATCGTGAAATTCGCGCGCTTGCCAACGTGAACCTTCACGTGCCTGTCGGACAAATTTTTGGTGTCATTGGCTCATCAGGGGCAGGAAAGAGTACTCTTATTCGTTGCGTTAACTTACTTGAACGTCCAACGTCAGGCGTCGTCATGGTTGATGGCAGAGATATGACCAAACTAAGCTCAGGTCAATTAACTGATGCTCGTCGTCAAATTGGCATGATTTTTCAACATTTTAATCTGCTCTCTTCGCGTACAGTCTACGGCAATATTGCTCTGCCTTTAGAGCTAGGCAATCTATCCAAAATCGAGTTGCATCAACGCGTCATGAATCTACTCGACTTAGTCGGTCTAGCAGATAAGAAAGACGTCTACCCAGCCAATCTCTCTGGTGGACAAAAGCAACGCGTTGCGATTGCACGTGCACTTGCGAGTAACCCCAAAGTCTTACTGTGTGATGAGGCAACCAGCGCACTCGATCCAGCAACAACGCGTTCGATCCTTGAATTGTTGAAAGATATCAATAAACGCCTTGGGCTCACTATTCTGCTTATTACACATGAAATGGATGTTGTTAAAACGATTTGTGATCGCGTCGCTATCATTAGTGACGGAGAGCTTATCGAGCAGGATACCGTGAGCGAAATGTTCTCTCATCCTAAAACCGTTTTAGCACAAGAGTTCATTCAATCGACATTGCACCTTGCCGTGCCCGACGATTATATCGCTCGCCTGACACCAGACCAAACTACTCCTGATAAAATACCGCTTCTGCGTCTGGAATTTACCGGCCTATCCGTCGATGCACCATTGATCTCTCAAGCTACACGCCGTTTTAATACCGATTTCAGTATATTAAGTTCCCAAATGGATTATGCCGGTGGTGTTAAATTCGGCATCATGTTGGCAGAAGCCCATGGCGAAGAGAGTGATGTAGCAGCAGCAGTAACATTCTTACAAGATCACCATGTAAAAGTTGAGGTACTAGGCTATGTCTAATCCCGCCACATTCGCTCAAGACTTGCAAAGTATCTGGGATACGTTAGACAGAATGTCTAATCTCTTACTAGTAGGTACATGGGAAACGATAGTGATGACGTTTCTATCCGGTACATTTGGCTTTGTTTTAGGGCTACCGATTGGCATCTTGCTGTACATCACTCGCCCCGGCCAAATTCTAGAAAACAAGGCGCTGTATAAGCTGATATCTGCTTTAGTAAACATTTTCCGCTCCATTCCATTCATTATCCTATTGGTTTGGATGATTCCGTTTACCCGTTTAATCGTAGGTACATCTATTGGCTTGCAGGCGGCGATTGTGCCGCTAACCATTGGGGCTGCACCGTTTATTGCCCGTATGGTTGAAAATGCATTGCTTGAGATCCCATCAGGGCTTATCGAAGCAGCAAGAGCAATGGGCGCAACACCTTTCCAGATCATTAAAAAGATCTTACTACCCGAAGCTCTGCCTGGTTTGGTCAATAGCGCCACAATCACGTTAATCACTTTAGTCGGATACTCCGCCATGGGCGGAGCTGTTGGGGCCGGTGGTCTAGGGCAGATCGGATACCAATACGGATATATAGGCTACAATGCTACGGCAATGAATACCGTTTTAATTCTGCTGGTTATACTGGTTTATCTCATTCAGTTTACTGGCGATAAAGTCGTAAAAGCAGTGACTCATAAGTAATCAATCATTCACTCTGTCATCTCAATGGCAGAGTTATAACCACGCTAGAGAGGGAAGTTATGTTATTAAAACTTAAGACAATAGCAACAATCGGTACACTGCTTGGCACCCTAGCTTTAGCTGGCTGTGGTCAAGAAACCAAAGATCCAAACCATATTAAAGTGGGTGTGATTGTGGGTTCTGAGCAAGAAGTTGCTGAAGTAGCAAAAAAAGTCGCTAAAGAAAAATATGGCCTTGATGTGGAGCTGGTGACATTCAATGATTATGTTCTACCAAATGAAGCACTGAATAAAGGTGATCTGGATGTAAACGCATTCCAGCACAAGCCTTATCTTGATCAGCAGATCAAAGATCGTGGGTATAAACTGACTATTGTTGGTAACACCTTCGTTTATCCAATTGCTGGCTACTCTAAAAAAATCAAATCACTGGATGAGTTAGAAGAAGGTTCACAAATCGCTCTACCTAACGATCCAACTAACTTAGGCCGCTCTTTGTTGCTACTGCAACAAGTGGGCGTCATCAAATTGAAAGACGGCGTTGGCCTGATGCCTACCGTTCTAGATGTGGTAGAAAATCCTAAGAAAGTGAAACTGGTTGAGCTTGAAGCACCACAACTACCTCGTTCACTGGACGACCAGAAAATTGCACTCGCGATTATCAACACCACTTATGCAAGCCAAATTGGCCTGACACCATCTAAAGATGGCCTGTTCGTTGAAGGCAAAGAGTCTCCATATGTGAACACCATCGTTGCTCGTGAAGACAACAAAGATGCAGAGAACGTGAAGAAATTCGTTCAAGCATACCAATCAGATGAAGTTTTCAAAGCTGCAGACACCATTTTTAAAGGCGGTGCAGTTAAAGGTTGGTAATGTTTTATTGCTATAAGTGGTAACATCTCAAACAGTAAGGCGGGCAAATGCCCGCCTTACTGTTTATATATCTACTTAATTTACAGATACACTTATGTGTATGCTATCTATCCCAAACAACCACTATTCTAATAATGATGAAGGATTTTCTATGCGCAAGATAACTCTTGGTTTGTTCGCACTCGCCCTTGCAGGATGCCAAACCTATGACCCAATCAGAAACGAGATAGGCAGCCATTACCGCCTCCCAGCAAAACTATATAAAAACGCTGCTGAATTAGGTGGTCAAAAATATACCATCGTGGCCGAAGTGAATGGTGCAGACTGCCAGATCTCTACTCAGGACTCACCACCCAATATCACGACAGCACGCCAAGATATGTTAATGCGCGCAAGCAAGCTTGGCGCTAATGCTGTGTTATTAAACAGCTGTGAAGTGATGGGGAATGTTCCTGGTTGCTATAGACAAGCCGTATGCAGCGGCTCTGCCCTAAATACTGAAAACTGATGACAGCGTTTACCTTCAACCAAATCGGCGTTATCTCTTCTCCTTATAAGGAGAAATTTGCTGTTCCTCGCCAACCTGGATTGGTTGAAGATGGAGGTGGTGAATTACAGTTGCTGCCTCCTTATAACCAGCCAGAAGCCGTGAGAGGTTTGGTTGATTTCAGTCATTTATGGCTGGTCTTCGTCTTTCACCAAACAATGGACGGTGGCTGGCGTCCCACAGTCCGCCCGCCAAGATTGGGTGGAAACGCTCGCATGGGCGTCTTTGCCACACGTTCGACATTTCGGCCTAACCCTATCGGGATGTCTTTAGTTGAACTAAAAAACATTCGGTGCAATGGCAACAATGTTGTTCTCGAATTAGGCAGCCTAGATCTTGTGGATGGAACGCCGATTCTGGACATTAAGCCTTATCTGCCCTTCGCAGAAAGCAAGCCCGATGCCCAAGCAGGTTTTGCCCCCAATGCACCACTCTCTGATATGACCGTTATCTTTACGGCAGAAGCCGAGTTGCAAATACGCCAGCAACTTAGCCGATATCCACATTTACGCCGCTTTATTACACAGGTTCTGGCACAAGACCCTCGCCCAGCCTACCGTAAAAAAGAGGAGGCGAACCGCGATTATGCCGTGCATTTATTAGAGTTTAATATTCGTTGGCGCGTTCTAGGGCTGCGGGAAGCAGAGGTTTTTGCTATAGATAGCCTCTATACCCAATAGATCCTAAAGAATTCCCCACACTCTCTTTTGGTCACCCTTCGTCACTGGTAGACTAATCGTTTCTGAAAAGAATCATTTTGACAAATTCTGGCTGCACCCATTTGATCAACAAGCAGCCCGTTAATATCGCCGTTCTAATGGAATCTTAACCACCATGCGTACAAGCCAATATCTGCTCTCTACTCTGAAAGAGACGCCAGCCGATGCAGAAGTTATCAGCCATCAACTGATGCTGCGCGCCGGGATGATCCGCAAACTTGCTTCTGGCCTTTATACTTGGCTACCCACTGGCCTGCGAGTGCTGCACAAAGTTGAAAATATCGTGCGTGAAGAGATGGATGCCGCTGGCGCTATCGAAATTTCAATGCCTGTCGTGCAACCAGCCGATCTCTGGCAAGAGAGTGGCCGCTGGGATCAGTACGGCCCAGAGCTACTGCGCCTAGTTGACCGTGGCGATCGCCCTTTCGTTTTAGGCCCGACTCATGAAGAAGTCATCACGGACCTGATCCGCAACGAAGTGAACTCTTACAAACAGCTTCCCCTGAATTTTTATCAGATTCAGACCAAATTCCGTGACGAAGTTCGCCCTCGCTTTGGTGTCATGCGCTCACGTGAATTCCTGATGAAAGATGCTTATTCGTTCCATACCACACAGGAATCTTTGCAAGAAACCTACGATGCGATGTATGCAGCTTATAGCAAAATTTTCAGCCGCATGGGCCTAGATTTCCGTCCTGTTCAAGCCGATACCGGTTCTATCGGCGGTAGCGCCTCCCATGAGTTTCAGGTATTAGCACAGAGCGGCGAAGACGATATCGTCTTCTCTACCGACTCAGATTTCGCCGCGAATATCGAGTTTGCAGAGGCCATCGCCGTGGGCGAAAGAGCTGCGCCAACAGAAGAGATGCGTCTTGTCGATACACCTAATGCCAAAACGATCGCCGAGCTGGTTGAACAGTTTAATCTGCCAATCACTAAAACGGTGAAAACCCTACTGGTTCAGGCCGATGAAGAGAGTGGTCATAAACTCGTTGCCCTGTTAATCCGTGGCGATCACGAATTAAACGAGATCAAAGCAGAGAAACTGCCACAAGTCGCCAGCCCGCTGACATTTGCAACCGAAGACGAGATCCGCGCTACTATCGGTGCAGGCCCTGGCTCACTTGGCCCAGTAAAACTCAATGTTCCTGTCATTATCGACCGCAGCGTGGCTCTGATGAGTGATTTCGGTACTGGTGCCAATATTGATGGCAAACACTACTTTGGTGTTAACTGGGAGCGCGATCTACCACTGGCAACTGTTGCTGATCTTCGTAACGTTGTTAACGGTGACCCAAGCCCAGATGGGCAAGGTACATTGCTTATCAAACGCGGTATCGAAGTGGGTCATATCTTCCAACTTGGCACCAAATACTCTGAAGCGATGAAAGCTTGTGTCCAGGGTGAAGATGGTCGTAACCAAACTATGACAATGGGTTGCTACGGTATCGGTGTAACTCGCGTTGTAGCCGCAGCTATCGAGCAAAACTACGACGAACGCGGAATTATCTGGCCTGACGCTATCGCACCTTTCCACGTTGCGATTCTACCGATGAACATGAGCAAATCTTTCCGTGTGCAAGAAGTGGCTGAAAATCTCTATAACAGCCTACGCGCCAAAGGTATCGACGTTATTCTGGATGACCGCAAAGAGCGTCCGGGCGTCATGTTCGCCGATATGGAGTTGATGGGCATTCCACACACCGTCGTCATTGGTGACCGTAATCTGGATAATGCAGAAGTGGAATATAAACATCGCCGTGAAGGTGAAAAGAAAATGATCAAAACCGATGATATCGTTGAGTTCCTGCTAAACAGCATCCAACGTTAATCACTCTGTTTGCTCTTTCTGTTTCATTTGTTGTTATCATCGCCTCGCATTATGCGGGGCGATTTTTTGATGGGTACGGCTTTTAATAGATACTTCGTTTAATCGATAAATCAAACAACAACCTTGCCCCGTAACGCCTTTGTCGAACCTTTTCTGCTCTTACTGTCTAGGCGTCGCTGCTTTGAGGCTTTCGTCGGCTTAGTCGCACGGCGAGCTTTCACCACCACTGTAGCCTCTTTAATTAACGCCACCAGCCGAGCCAACGCCGTTTCTCTATTCAGCTCTTGGCTACGGTGTTCTTGAGACTTAATAATCACGATCCCTTCTGCTGTAATCAAATGATGCTTAAACACTAACAAACGCTGTTTATAGCTATCGGGCAGGCTCGACGAGGCAATATCAAAGCGCAAATGAATCGCCGTTGATGACTTGTTTACGTGCTGCCCACCAGCCCCTTGAGCACGAATAGCCGTAAGTTCAATTTCATCATCGGGGATAGACACTCGCTGGGTAACCATCAACATGACTATTTCTCTTCTACACGCTGCCACTCATCAAAGTGGATTTCAAGATTACGGTCAGCGTCAGAAAGCCAGATCCCGCCATCTTGAATAATCGCCTGTAGCTGCATATTTCGAGTTGAGAACTCACTCAGCTTATTCAGTTGCTCATCAGAGAGAAAACGAATACTCAAGTTAGTGAGTGAACTCAGTTTTGCCTGATTCTGCTGCCACCAGATGCGGCCTGGGCGCTCACCATAAGCGTACAACACCACCTCTTTAGATTGATGAGACGCTTTTCTCAAGCGTTTCTCATCCGGCAGGCCAAGCTCAATCCACAACTCAATGCCATTATGGTCGTTATGCAACCAGACTTCCGGCTCATCATCTGCACTTAACCCTTTCGTAAACGTTAAACGTTCATTCGAGTGGCAGATCCATGCCAGTAAACGCAGCATCATGCGTTGGTCGGTTTCTGAAGGGTGTTGAGCAAGCGTCAATGTCACATCGTCATAGACTTGACGATCCGTATCCGTAATATTGATATTTGCTTTGTGAATAGTTGCTTTTAACGCCATGAGTGAGCCTCTTTTTATAAGAGGTGCAGTGTACTGAATTCACTGTCATGCAGCCAGCGACAAGAGAACAAAGAGGGGGTATGCCGATCGATTGATGGCTGTGCTATAGTCGTCGAAGTCGCGCATAACGCTATATTTCAACGCTTTTAACATGTTAATCTTAATAGTTGTTAAATAACGCTGTTTTATGAGCGAAATAAAAAAGCAGATGGTCGTAAACCATCCTCTGCGTTAAAGGAGGGCCAATGCAGCAGTATTGCGAATTGATACGCAAAATGTACGCCGAAATAGGCAGTGGAGATCTCGGTTATGTGCCAGATGCGTTAGGTTGCGTTTTAAAGACACTGGACGAGATTGCCGCAAATGTTGCACTACCGTCTATTATTAGGGAACAGGCAGCTTACGCCGCCGCTAACTTATTGGTGAGTGATCATGTCGATAACTGATGCGTACCAACCCATCAACTGTGATGACTACGATAACCTCGAACTCGCCTGTCAGCATCATCTTGTGCTGACAATCAATATCCGCGGAGGAGAGGTTGTTGAAGGGAAAGCAAGCGACCTATTCTCCAGAAAAAACGTCGAATATCTGCTGGTCGAGCACGCTGGCACGCAGCGTGAACTCAGACTCGACTACATCGACAGTTTTAGCCACCCTCAAATTGGCACCATTGTCGTAAGCCAAGCGGACTAATACCGGCTAATGGCAAACATTAAGATTAAGGGCAGCGACTCATTCGCTGCCCTTTCATTTTAAACGTCAATAACCCTATCAAACCTTAAGGCTTCAAACTCGCATAATACGCAGCGAGATCTTTAATATCCTGCTCACCCAGCATAGACATATACGCCTTCATAACTTCGGCCTGCCCACCAGAACGCCCGCCGTCTTTATAGGCTTTCATTGCCAATTCAAGATACAACGCCTGTTGCCCAGCAATATTGGGATAAGCAGGTACACTCACCTTCCCTTCCATGCCGTGGCAAGCCACGCACGCCGCCGCTTTATTTTGCCCTGATGCGATATCACCATCTGCTAACGCAGGCAAACTTAACATCCCTAATGCCATGATCAGACATACTCGTTTCATAAATCGGCGTCCCCTTAAGACAATGCATAGTGTTCTTATACTTAATCAATTTTTAAATTATGGCACAGGCTAACTCACTGCTCTGGGTAAATCACTTATCCCAATGAATACACCACATAGGTTCATTCTCGACACACTCCCCCTCTTTCGTCACAAACACGCCTAATGCGGCGATAAGCTGCTCGTTAAAGTAGAGCATCGGCGTTCGTTCACGCGCCCAAGGGGGGATATTCAGCTCTTGCCACAGCTTTTTTATTGGCCTTGAGTGTTGCCGCCCGACAATACTCTCTTTTCCCTGCGCAATAAAACGGATAGTCACTTGTTCCTCTGCCCGTGGCGCACGTACTCTAATACCTTTTTCGCCAAGGTTTAGCTCACCAAGCCCCTCAGGCAAACGCAAAGACGTCGAACTATCCCAAGGTAATATCATCTCTTTCAATGAAGAGAAGAGCGGCAGCAGATAGAGACGCTGTCGAAAACGACGAGCCTGCCACTGCCCAAGTAACAGCTGTGGTTCTGCGTCTTCACGGCTCAAAGCGACTTCATGCCATAACCGCTGTAGCTGCTCACGAGCTGGCATCATTGCACCAAAACTGGCAATCCAACGGCGTAGCAACGCGTAGCGCTTTTCGTCTGATATTGGCTTTAACTCATCAATGGAGATCGCGTTATCAGCATTGACGAGCGACAGCAAAAGATCTGCCAGCAGCTCATCCAGCAAACGCTCCTGCTCACCACACAGTGCCGCACTACGGGCAACTGACTCAGCAAAATGAGGCCAACGCGCCGACATCTCTGGCAGTACCCGCAAACGCAAAAAGTTACGGTCGAAGCGGTCATCTTGATTGCTGTCATCTTCGATCCAGCTCAGCCCTACTTCTTGTGCACAAGTTTCTAGCTGGCGACGAGATATAGCTAATAGTGGGCGTAATAATTCTCCCTGATGAAAAGGCATCACTTCCGCCATCGCAGATAACCCTGCCGGGCCACTGCCACGCTTTAGCGCGAGCAAAAAAGTTTCACACTGATCATCAAGGTGCTGTGCCGTCACTAACGTTTCACCAAGCTGAAGCTGATGGCTCATCGCCTCATAGCGTGCTTCTCTTGCGGCGGCTTCAATCCCCTTATGCTGAGTTGAAAGCTGAACCTTGATTGTCTGGACAGGCACATTCCACTCATAGCAAAGGCGATGGCAGTGCTGGCTCCACTCATCCGCGTAGCGGCTTAATCCGTGATGAATATGAATTGCTCGCAACGCCAAATCAGGCAACCCACCGTTTGTTTTCAACTGAGCTAGCGCATAAAGCAAAATCGTAGAATCTAGCCCCCCACTCAAGGCGACTAATAACCGCCGACGCGCCCCCAAACGGGAGGCGACATACGCTAATAATTCCTGAATAACCATAACCAGATACGGCGAGATTGCCGCTCCAAGGTAAGAGATTCTTGCACTCGCCACACTGCAAATATGGCGGTGATATGACTACTGCTCATACAACTCTAGCGGTAGCCCATCGGGATCGTTAAAAAAGGTAAAACGCCGCTGAGTATAAGGGTCGATACGGATAGGCTCACATATGACACCACTCCCCGCCAACTCTGCGATGGCAGGCTCTAGCTTATCAATGCTAAATGCCAAGTGCCTTAAACCGCAGGCTTCTGGCATTGATACCCGCGGCGGTGGCTCAGGAAAAGAGAAAAGCTCAATGGTATATTGGTTTCCCAACGCGAGATCGGCCTTCCACGAATCCCGCTCAGCCCGATAGACTTCTCTGAGTAATGAAAACCCCAACACATCACAATAAAATACTTTGCTACGCGCATAATCAGAGCAAATCAAAGCAATATGGTGAACCTGACGTAAGTTTAACAATTTACTCCTCGCTTACCTTTATCACTCTTGTTCCTTAAACACGGTCGCGACATAGCGCCCCTGCTCCGTGCGCTCTAAACCGTGGATCTCTGTCTCGAAACCCGGATAGTGAGCACCGATACTGCAAAGCATCGCCAGAAAATCCAGAACAGGGCGGCTCTCTTCCGTCACCATCTCTCCCGGCATAATCATCGGAACGCCTGGGGGATAAGGTAGGATCATGTTGGCATTCACCTTGCCGACCAAGTCGATCAGTTCACACTCTTCAACGTTGCCACGCACCTCTTCCTGAAACATTTGGTACGGCGTTAAAACCATCTCCGGCAGCACATCGAACGCTTTCAGCATCAGATTAGGGAGATCATGGTGGCAGATAAGATCGTGAATTCCCTGCGCCAACTCCTGAATCCGCATTTCGCCGTAAAAATCCGGGTCTTCCGCATACAGATCAGGGAGCATATTCTTGACACGAAGATTAAGATCGAACGAGCGTTTAAAATCCGTCAACCCACGTAACAGACTAAGCGCCTTCGTTTTATCAATGCCGATACTAAACAAAAACAGCAAGTTATAAGGCCCAGTTTTCTCGACCACGATCCCCCGCTCATCCAGATACTTCGCCACCAATGCCGCAGGAATACCCGTCTCTTCAAGTGAACCAGACTGGCTCATACCTGGTGTCAGAATGGTGACTTTAATCGGGTCAAGATACATGTGGTCTGCATCAACATTTGGGAAACCGTGCCAATTATCCTGCTGCTCCAAAGGCCAACACTCGGCTTCATCAATCTTAGTTGGCTGCCAGATTTTATAAAACCAGCCCTCACACTCTGCCCCCAAACGCGTTATCTCATTCCGAAAATGAAGCGCTCTCTCGATAGAGCGATTGATCATCCTGCGCCCAGGATTACCGCGCATCATTGCCGCTGCGGTTTCGATAGAAGCCACGATGCCATAGTTTGGCGAGGTGGTTGTGTGCATCATATAGGCTTCGTTAAAGGTCTTTTCGTTATAGTCGCCTTTAATATGGATCATTGAAGCCTGAGAAAACGCCGCCAGCAGTTTATGTGTCGACTGCGTCTCATAGAAAACCTTCCCTTCTACACGCTCGCCACTCATACCGCATTTTCCATCATATATCTCATGGAAATTGGTATAAGGAACCCATGCAGAGTCAAAGTGAATCGATTTCACCTCTAAGTTCTGCTTAATAAATTCAGCGTTATACAACAGCCCATCATAAGTCGAGTTAGTGATAACCGCATGCACAGGCCAAGTGGCATCCTGCGTTTTAGCAACCTTCGCCTCTATACTCTCACGGCTAAATTCGCTCTTAGGGATACAGCCTAAAATACCGTAGGCATTACGCACAGGGCGCAGATAAATGGGGATCACATTGCTCATCATCATCAAATGAGTCAGCGATTTATGGCAGTTGCGGTCTATCAGCACCGTGCTGCCCGCAGGTGTTGCGTACATCCCAACAATTTTATTGGCGGTCGATGTACCATTCGTCACCATATAGCTACGCTCGGCATTGAATGTTCTGGCGATATACTCCTCTGCCTCACGGTGTGGCCCTGAGTGATCGAGCAGAGAGCCTAGTTCAGTGACGGAAATAGAAACATCTGACTTAAGGGTATTCGCACCAAAAAAATCATAAAACAGGCAGCCCATAGGGCTTTTCTGAAATGCCGTCCCTGCCATGTGCCCAGGCGTACAGAAGGTGTATTTCCCCTCTTTTACATAGGTAAATAACGCCTTGGTCAGCGGAGGCATAATAGTGTCGATATATTCAGCAGTATATTGCTGAATACGCTGCGCAATATCATCGGCGGCATTCAGCGCATACTCGAAGAAATAGAGCGCCATCCGCATCTCATTAAGAGAGACATCCAACGTAGAGTGAGTACTAATAAAAGCATACAGCGGCAGAGACTCGTTCAGCTCGTTGATCTCTGTACACATCTCCATACTGTACTTATCCCAATCAAAGATAACGCCACAAATACGTGCGTTATGCTCGATAAGCTTCAGTAAGTCTTCACTATCATTTGGATAGATAAGCTGAAAGCCCATGGCAGACAGGGCGCTATCCAGCTCGCGGAGTGGTTCATCTTTATAGTACACACCCATGTGCCCCATGATGGCGATAATATTCATAACTCTCCCCTACAAGTAGCGTGGTTTTTCAGCCGCAATTTAGCGCAATGATTTAGGGCCAAAGGCGTTAAAATTAACATATTGAGATGATTTACTTTATTCTAGAGGGTTTTTAGTCAGTATTAAAACGATAAGGATTTTGTTATGAGAAACCATCAGCATTGGGGTAGAGCTGTTTCACTGCCCGTAGCTTTTTTAGCCTGCCTATTTATCACCGCCTGCAATCCAAATGATCTGGATAGTGAGCTCAGCACAGACAACCTGAGCAGCGCCCGAGCAACATTTCAGACAGAGATTGTAGACACCAGCTTTCAAGGCGACGGTGAACCAGCAACCCCTCCCGCCGATATTTTTTCCTTGATACGCTATCCCGCGAAAGATGGCGATATGGCAGCATTTCTGACGCCAGACCCTAAAGATGGAAAAAAACACCCTGCTGTTATTTGGTTAATTGGTGGATATGGCGGTATCGGTGACGATGATTTTTTCTGGACTGAACAGCCCAAAGAGAACGACCAAACCGGCAGTGCATTCAGAAAAGCAGGATTAGTCACGATGATACCTAGCTTTCGGGGAGAAAATAATAACCCAGGGAAATATGAAATGTTTTATGGCGAAATCGATGATTTAGAATCAGCCAGACAATATTTGGCCTCACTACCCTATGTTGACCCGAACAGAATTTATCTAGCAGGCCACAGCACCGGAGGCACTCGCGTATTACTTGGAAGTGAAGCCCTCACTGGCTTTAGAGCCTCTTTTTCACTGGGTGGAATTCCTGATTTAAAGAAACGAGTTGAAATGGGAAAGATGATGGTTGCTGTTCCCTTCAATCAAAACAATCCCGAAGAGTTTCGCCTTCGCTCACCCGGCCTATTTATCACCTCAATAAAATCACCGATGTTTTACTTTGAAGGTGAAGATTATTATTGGCCAGAGTTCGATGACCTAAAATCTAAAGCAATAGATAAAAACCTTCCGCTTTATATCTATGAGATTAAAGGTGCAGACCACTTTAATATCATTAGCCCAGTGACGGAGATGATTGCTCAAAAAATAGTTGAGGATACTGCCGAGAAGGTAAATATCTCGTTTAGTGAGAGGGATATTCAGGAGATTAGTGGCGCGATTTCTGAGTGATTTTTTAAGGTAAAGTTGGCTTAAGTTAGCCATGATGAGATGGTAAATGGCTGGAAGAGTTGAAATTCATCACGGGCTAATCTGTTGCTACTACAGATAAAAGCTGTTTGGTGATAAAGACTAAGTGCTCGTGCTAAGAAACTAAAAAGCAAAATCCCGGCCTGATAACCGGGATTTGTTATTTATATTTTTTATAGCTGTGTGCTATCTCTCGCAATTCGACCACCTGACAAGACGCTATCCCTATAAACGTCATAACAGATGATCTAGAGAAAAATAATAAGCAATAGTTACTGTGTGATATGAGCTGCAACATCTTTTGCCACTTGCACTGCAACATCATCCCAAACCTCTTCAAGAAGAGCTGTTTGGCTTGTTCCTCCAATCTTCGGCTCTTTTTTAATAGACCTATACTCACCAGACCAAGTAGCACCCTCTATATTAAATGAAGCTTTCAATACCATGCTTCCTACATCCATCGCAGGTGTCACATTAAAAATACCCGCTGAATATTCAAATCCTGAACGAGCTTCAATAATCGTAATGACTAATGGTTTTCCTGTTGACGTGACATTAGCAAACGTTGATATTGCTTCCTCTATTCTTGCCGATAACGCTATTCCCGTAGGGATTCTTGTTCTAGACCCCCCTCCAACAAAACCATCCGCCCCTTGAATATCGATTCTTTTAAGAAAAGTATTTGGCTCCCAGTTAATTGAAATTATAGGTTTTTCCTTTACTTTTTCTTCAACAGTCTTCATCTCTTTAATGCCAGCATATGAAAGCCGATTATTGAATGGCAAACTCACCGCACAACCAGATAAAAAAGTCACTAAAATCGATAGCAAAATCAACCGTTTCATAAACTACCCCCTATTCAATATTTTATTGATTCTAACCTCATCTTATTTCTCACTCCTATAAATAAATTGAGAATCCATGAAATTTGAGATGAGTGACTCAAATATACAATAGTGGAGCTTCTTGGCTCATTTCTAGTGCTATAGGTGCAGGAAAGACTCTGCTTTGGTCAGGTTCGCATCTCGCCCGCTTCCATACTGAGATTGCCACCCGCTGTAATCAGCTCATCGGCGTGCTGTTGCTCTTCATGTTCAGGTCATTCTGCGCAACAATCGAACCGCCGGAGTTGGTGATACTGCCCCTGTTCAGGCTCACATTCTTGCCTGATATCACACTGCCGTTGACCACGACAAACAGATGAACATCACTTTTACTGCCGAACCGCCCCCAGAGCTCATCCTCTCTGGCAGCAAGCTTGCCGAACTGGGTTTTACACCAAAGACACCATTTCAGATTACCCTCAAGCAAGACGGCTTGTGGCTCACCACGGTTACCGATGATAAAACATGGGATGAACTGTGCGAAATCAGCCAGTACGACAGCGAACTGGGGCGGATTGGGTACAGGATAACGGCGATTTGAGTATTGGTGGAGACTGGCTAAAGCAGCTAGATACCGCCAACCCAGAACACATTGAAGTCGCTTTTCAAGCCGGAACTATTCGGCTGCAGCTGTATGAAATCATGGTCATTGAGGCTTAAAAAGCAAAATCCCAGCCAATGGCTGGGGTTTTGCTTATGTTATTTCATATCGTTCAATTAAATATACATCACTGACATCACATTCAGGATATATCCATTTATCCCAATTGGATATAACCCACTCTGTGCTCAAAGCCCGCCCCTCATCAAAATGGCTCTCCGCAGGTAATTTAACCAAAATTAGTCCTGCTTTATGGCCTGATGAGATAACCAAACCATATGGACGTTCCGAATCAGCTAAATCAATGACCATAAAGTCAACGATTGACTCATACGGCCATTGTGCCGATAACCGAAAAACCATGCCTCTACTTATCGATTTTTGGTCATAATCAATTAGTTTTATGGTCATCATTTCACCTTAATATTATGCCCACCGGATTTATCGATAGAGTTTGGTATAGGATTCATTCCCATATCAACCTCTCCAAGATGTTTACCCTTCGCATCAAGCATTTCAAAACGCCCATGCTGAGTATCTAAGGCATAAAAATTACCATCAGCACCCTTGTACACATCCCTATTATTCATTTTGGTGAGCTTACTATCCTTAACCATCCCATTTGCATCAGCAACAGATGTCGCTGTTTGCTTTATTTGTGCAACTCTTTCTCCAGGGGGAAGATTAAATAGGGTTTTCTCAAAGTCAGCAACTGTTACTCCAGTAGGCAATTTAGTAACCGTGACATTAGGTATCTTCTTACCCGGTAAGATAATACCCGCCATTACCCCGCCCATGCCTTCCAGTGCGAGCTGATCGCCACTACCCGCCTTCTGAGCAAGAGCCTTTATACCATCCCATGTATCGCCATTCATCAGCGCAGTGACCGAGTCCGCGGCTGCCTGATTTTTCCCCGCCAAATCACTCAGTGCGCGGTTACAGTAGCTGTCACCCATAGCACAAGCAGTCAGTGCCATCGCGGTATCGGCGGCATAGTCTGCTGCACCGATAGCGCTATCACCTATCTCTGTCACGGCGTTGATCATACCGTTTGCTACTTGCGATGCTGTGCCATTACCTAGCTTATCTCGTACCTGATCTTTCCAGTACTCGGCGCTTTCCTTAACAGACTCTCTCGCCTTATCACCGCTGAGGGAGTTATTCTCGATCGTTATTTAAATAAAATTCCGATCTATCCAATACTCCCCAGTAAAAACTGGGGGTTCTGCTTTGAGTTAAACATGCTCAGCTAAAAATCATCGATAGTAGAAAAACCAAAAAATAAATCCTATCAATATCCCAGTAAGAGCCACTTTAAAGTAAGTAAATACTTTGCCAATAAAAAACGAAAGCATATCTTCTCCACCACCGATCCAGTAACCAAGCAAACTGGATGACATTGCAATAATGAATAATGCAATAAAAAGGGCAAAGCACAGATAAAGCAGCACAATGAAAGACCTATATCGACTATTCATCATTGTCCCTCCCCTTTACTTTTCAGAGCTTCATTTATTCCTTCTGTAAATAAACCCGAAGTAGTGGAGTTTCCTGCATTGCCTACGACTGAAGGTAAAGGGCTTTGTGGTACTGGTTTGGTTATAGTCCAAACGCCTGTCGGAACCCATTCATACTGTTTTGATACCGGATTAAATACTTTATCAGCTTGAACTTTAAGTATATTACCCGACGCATAGCCAGCCGATGCACCTGCTTTACTCAGTATCGCCCCTAAGAAGGGATCATCACCTTTGAGTTCTGCTTGATAATATCCTCCTGCTGCATTCCAAGTGACCGTAGGATTATAGCCTTTCCCTGCTGTTATCCCTCCAATAATCCCCGCACCAACCACATCTGATAGTTTCACATCACCAGAAACACCATATTGGATAGCGGCACTTCCTGCCATTGATGCTCCCGCTGCAATTAACAACTCTTTCCCATTGGTCACACTATTGGTAACAATAGCTTTTCCACCCATGACCAACACAGGCCATGACGTTGGATCACTCACAACCGATAAGACCCGATCACCTGTCGTTATGTTATCTTGCAGAAACTTCAGATCTGTACCATTAAGGTAATTAACTAACGCTGCCGCATCGGGATCTTTCAGTTTTTCATCCAACCGAATTTGTGATGGGTTAGCATTATTGGCAACATTTGTTGCCCCTTGAATAAGCTCTTCCCATGTTACACAGGCAACACCTCCACCAGTACAAGCATCGACTAACACCTTGCTGTTTTTATTGCTGATCCCAATGAATTTCTCAAGCACTGGCTTACAGTCACTACCTGATGCCTTACAGTCTGATAATTCTTTATCAAGTTGTTTGCCTTCTGATGAGCTAAGATAATTATTCTCGATGAGGTTTAAAATGAATATATCCCGGCTCGATGAGCCGGGATTTTTCTTCAGCTTATTCAGTTTCTTTTTTATAAAAACTAAACCTATTTGAGTTTGGTGCTTCCTCAACTAATAATCTTTGGCAGCATGGGCACTCATATACTTCAACACTTTCATTATTAAAAGAATCTACAAACTCTTCTGATATAAATTCTTTTTTTTCAGACCATGTATCTATTATGTCCCATAAAGCATTTTGTGAAATGAGGTCATAAGCAAAGTCTTCATCAAGAGAGCCAATATTCATTATGTGCCCACATTTACATGCAATCTTTGGCATAAATTAACCCTAATTATTTTCTATCAAAACGGTGTATTGTCCCCTTTGAATCTTGGAAAAATAGCGTTTTAATATTTTGAGCATTTGGTTTACCCCATAACCTTGAGGCCATACTCTGCATTTCTTTTCCCGATAGATCCATTTGCACAACAACACCGCCAGCTTGGTCACTTTTCTTTTCGAGGTAGTG
>DF158883.1:451129-457165 GCA_000307305.1 Enterobacteriaceae bacterium B14 | reverse complement strand
GGATTTTCTTGTATTTAATCACCCTGCTCTAAAAATGTTTTAGCAAAGTCCGGATAAGAACGAGACATCATTTCTTTACTGAACTCATCAGATGATAATTCATCATAACGTTTTTTTATTCGATTAACTAAGTCATCAGAAAACACCATCCTGAATGGAGTATTGCTGTATTGGCACAAGCCATCCATCGTTGCAACTAATTCAGGTGTCAACATATGAGCCACATGTTTACTTACATAACTAAGACTATATTCTTTATTTAAATCAAAAAGATGAGAGAGGCAAAGAGAATTCAAAAAATAGTCCCCAACATCATCATTGTTTATGATAATTTTGCAAAATTTTTCACATAATAACTTATTAATGAAATAAAGCTCGGACAATGCAGTAGCTGCTTCATCATCAGGGTTATCAAATGAATTAATATCAAGATAGCCATTTTCTATATAGCTCTCTAATTCTTCAACCAATTGATTTTCTGTCTTAATACTCATAAGTCACCCTCAAAATGTGCCAGTAGTCATTGTAGTCAGCCTCTTAGTTCCATCTTCCATCACTTTCCATTTAGCATTAATACGGACTGAACCATTTGTACCTTGCAAAACAATAGAACTACTTGTGCTATTTGAGTTTACAGCTTTGGCAGAGTCTAATAGCCTCTCCATTATCATGGAGTTATTTGCCTGTGTATTTGGTATACCTGCTTTTTCTAAGTCCAAACCCATTTGTTGAGATCTATTTAATCTAGTGATGTTGTCATTAATATTTTTTAACTCAGCCTCTTTTCCTGACTTCGCAAAAGCACTTTGATTAGCATTCTTTTCAGCCATCAACTCTGCTCGCTGTTTTACTAAAGCATCCTTGTCACCTACTGCGCCACCGCGTAGCCACAATTCAACTTTATCAACTGGCACATGAGCATCATCTTTTACTGCTGTAGCATGATTTTTACCATGAGCATCAGGTAGTTGCTTAATTTCAAGATTAGCATTCTCTTTTCCAAGCTGAGTTTCACCCCCCGGTTTTGTCGACGGCTTCACACTCGGCGTTAAACCATCATCCGCCGCCTTACCACCACCAATGCCTGCAACCCCACCAACGATATACATCGCACCAAGCTGGTAACCCACCGCCGATTTCGCGGATTCCTCGCTCATTCCGGTGCGTATATACGCCGCGACCATGCCATTAAACAGCTCTTGCGTCTGCAAGGCTTCCTTGCTGGTGCCATTCAGGAGTTGCTGTATCTGTTGGTAACCCTCTTGGGTTTCCTTCTGATTCTGGTAGCCCTGACTCTGATACGTGTTCTGCTTATCCTGCGCATCTTTACGGGCTGCGGTACAGGCCGCCGCACTGCCGCCCATACACGCATCAATCAATGCTTTACTGGTTTCCGCATCCTTACGGTTCAGCGCATCACGCTCTTTCTGCTCTTGCGGTGTCAGATTCTGTTTGTGATTTAACTCCGTTTGCCGACTCTTATCTGAGCTGCTCAGATAGTTATTCTCAACCGCGTTCTTCCCTGCCTCACCCCCAGCAACAACATCACCAGAACCTTTACCTGCAAGACCCCCCGCCAAACCGCCTACGATGGTGCCCAGTGTGCTCACGTTCTGACGCTCTTGCTCTGTCAGCTCTGACGGTTTCTTACCATACAGCTTATCCGCCAACACCTGTGCCGCCAACTCACCACCCGCAGCACCTGCCGCCCCCGCTAACGCCGAGTTGCCGTTGATTTCTGCCACCACCGCGCCCAGTACCGCATGCGCCATCGCATTTGCCGTCTTGTTCTCACCCGTCGCTTTCTTGATGACCTCCGCCAAGTACGGCGCTGCACCACCCGCTAAAGCTTTACCGATGTCGCCACCCGCAAGACCTTGCAGTGCCGCAGTCACGGCCTGTGTGGCCTGTTGAAAATCGCTCCCCGTGCCGTACTGCTTAATCGTGCTTTGATACGCCGCAGACGCTTCGATATCTTGGCGCGTTGGGTTGGTGTTGCCCTGGGCTGCCAGTGCCTTCTTCGCCTCACTCGTGGCGTAGATATCACCCTGCGTGCTCAGCACCGTACCCATCTGGCTGCCGATTTCACCTATCATCTGCACTTCTTTCAGCCGGTTCTGCTCTTTCTCCTTGTTGAAGATAGGGGTGATTGGCTGACAAAATTAGGCATTATCCATGCTGAGCAAGTGGAAGCCACCTACGAGCCGGGCACCATCTGGTTACGGCGGTATACGATGATGTGAGTTGAGTGTTAAATGAACAACCCCGGCTCGATGAGCCGGGATATATACTAAGAATCTATCAAACCCTTTTTGGCTTCTCTTAGCACATCAAAAAAGTCATTTAACGAAAATTTCATTTCAACTTGTTCAGATAAGACTCTCAAGTCAGTAAAGAACTCAATTTCAATATTATCCACTCCTTTATCTTTGTTCATTTGACACAGGATTTGATTTTTATATGAAATTTCTACCGTAAGCTCTTCATACTTGGAGTCACTAAAGAAATCTATTTCAAAGTCGCCATTCATACTAACTATTAAAACCTCTTAGGATCTAAGAAACCAGAAAAAGAACCATCAGAGTTATATCGAATACCTCTTCCATCAGGAAGACGATATTCAACCCCACCTCTCGATAGATCTGTTTTTATAGTACCTTTGTTATTTAAAACTTCATTTACAAACTTACTAGCAGCTTCATTTTTTTGTGCCGGATTTCCTTTTAGAGGTTCAAAAACACCACCTGGACGACCTGCGTGCTTTTCCCATGCCCTTGCTGCTGCGGACATCCCTTGATTATTAATTGGCTTTTCCGCTGCATCTATTAGGTCATCTTTTTTGAATTGATCGAATTTATTAGACTCATTATTCCTAGCATTTTCCTCATCCTGAGGCTCCCAACCACCTGGTGTACCCGAGCCCGTTCCACCCAGTTCCGTCTTCTGTTCATTGGTCAGTTCTTTACCTAGATTCGGATTTGAGCCTTCCCCTGAGCCACTATTCGACGACGTTAACCGATCTCCCCACGTTTCTTTACCCAAAATCAGGTCAGACATCCCTGTACCACTCGTTATCTGCTTATCCAGATAGTCGATTTGTTCCGGGCTCAGTTTCGCTATCGCTGCCGGATCTCTTGTCGCTCCAGCCTTCATCGCTTCTTCTATTTGGCTATTGCTCAACCCAATAGATATGCCTATCTGGTTCATACCCGCACGGCAGGTCGCATTCTTAAAGCAAGACTCCAACGCCTTCTCACTGGCTTTAGCAATAGAACTCAGCGAGTTATTCTCGATTGCATTCTTCCCAGCCTGTCCCCCTGCCACCACATCACCCGAGCCATTCCCGGCAAGGCCACCCGCCATACTTCCCGCTAATGTTCCCAGCGCACTGACGTTCTGCCGCTCTTTCTCGGTTAATTCTGACGGGTCTTTGCCGTACACCTGCTTCGCGATAATCTTCGCCGCCAGCTCTCCACTTGCCGCACCCGCCGCACCTGCCAGTGCCGAGTTGCCGTTGATTTCTGCTATCACGGCACCTAAAACTGCGTGTGCCATCACATTGGCGATGTCATTCTTACCGGTGGTCTTCTTAATCACCTCCGCTAAGTACGGCGCAGAGGCGCCCGACAACGCTTTACCAATATCCCCACCCGCTAAGCCTTGCAGTGCTGCCGTGACGGCTTGTGCCGCCTGTTGCAGGTCACTCCCCGTACCGTATTCCTTCATGGTGTTTTGATACGCGGCCGAGGCTTCTATCTCTTTACGTGTTGGGGTGCTGTTCCCTTCTGCGGCTAAGGCCTTCTTCGCTTCACTGGTGGCGTAGATGTCACCCTGTGTGCTCAGCACCGTGCCCATCTGGCCGCCGATTTCCCCTATCATCTGAATTTCTTTTAGCCGGTTCTGCTCTTTTTCCTTATCAAAGATTTTTTCACTGGAAGGATTATTAGGTGAAGAGACGGTAGGCACACCACGTAAGCGTGGTCCTGCTTCACGTTTAGAGCAACAGATCCAGACCATCGGGCAGTTACCGAAGAGTAAGCAGAAGTTTGTATCAGAGATGCTGGATGCCGTAATCGCTCAGGCACAACAGGCAGGCGCGGACAGCTAAAGAGAGTCTTTTATTACGCGAGTTGAAGGTGCTCGAACACCAACAACCCGCTAACCACAACTAACTAGTTAGGAGTTAACTATGGCTAAGCGCGATTCTAAGTCAGAACCCAACTCAAGGAACCACAGCCCCGTTATTATACCGTGGGTTATGCCCCTAATCGGGGAAAGCCTAACCCCAGCCCACAGCTCACCATTAAGGGTAAATGGTTGGAAGAACTTGGATTTACTACAGGCCAGCCAGTGATAATCACCACAGAACAAGGCTGTTTGGTGATTAGGACTGAAGCTGATATTTAAGGGATAGAAAGAGAAATCCCAGCCGATTGGCTGGGATTTGGTCAATTATATTGACTCTCTACAAGGAAGCTTTTCAATTACACTACTAACATATCCCCTCTGCAAGATAGTTTTCTTCGCTGTCTTGCCATAATCTGTACTATAAATTAAATATTCTTCATCATTATCTTTAGGATAATAAAAAAGATAAAAACCAGTATCTGAGATCTCTGTAGGGCTTAAATACACGCCAACTGGCTGAGAGTCAGACAATTCAAAGTCATCAGGGTCACTATCAAGAATCATTCCATGTGAATGAGCTAAATCTTTTAGCAACTCTAAATCCCCAATAGATAAATCTAATTTATTTTCTTCACATGAAATTATTTCCTGCTGACTATCCTTCAAATAATCCATCGCCATCGACAGCGTATAACTAGATCCTTTAGCTGGGTATATTTCATCCTCAATAAAGAATAAAAAAATCCCATACTTCCAATAATCATCCTCTGTTTTTTCTAGCAACTCATAAAAAACAGCGAATTCAAAAGGTGTTCCGAAGATCATTTTTTCCCCTTCAATTCTTTAATTTCTTTATTAAAATTACCTAACTCTCTATTACCTAATGCATTTGCTTTATCGCCAGTACTACCACTCCAGTGAAAAGCACCTGAACCATCTTTGCTTGTATTAAAGAATCGATGAATATTTCCATCACTATCAATAGATAGTCTAATCTTCGGATCTTTTGTCGCAATAGAATTATCGAAAAGGTCTAAAGAGTTTCTCGGTTCAGTGCCTGCGTTAGGCCTAAACCCTTGAGCACCAGGCGTATGTTTAGGATTAGATTCAATTTTTAGCCCATTTTGAGATGTTGTGGCTTCTGGTATAGGCAAACGATTATCAGGCTTTCCTGTACTTTCATAATGATTCGATAAATCAGGAGCACCTTCCGTATTCCCTGTATTCGTCGGTAATGTCTCTACCGTTTGATCGCCGCCTGTATTTCCTGAGCCTACATCAACCTTGCCATCATTATTACCCGTATGGGTTGATCCCTGCTCTGGCAGTTGATTTCCACCTGTATTCGTCGAACCTAGGTCAATTATTTGGTCATTGCCGGTATGTGAGGGAACATACTTATCCTGAAGCGAGCTGAGATACTTACCCGTTATCTCATCGTTACCCATCATCACTAGGGTACCAAAGTGCTCCAGTTCCTCAGCGGTCATATTTTCCGCAACTTCCCTGACCGCGACGCCTGCAAGACCAACTACTCCCGCTTTCACACCGATTTCAAGCAATTGCTCTGCAACCTTACTTCTGCATGGTGAAGCTACCGCACACCCTTTGGCTGCCATATTCAGGAAGTTATTCTCAACCGCGTTCTTCCCTGCCTCACCCCCAGCAACTACATCACCAGAACCTTTACCTGCAAGACCACCCGCCAAACCGCCTACGATGGTGCCCAGTGTGCTCACGTTCTGACGCTCTTGCTCTGTCAGCTCTGACGGCTTCTTACCATACAGTTTATCCGCCAACACCTGTGCCGCAAGCTCACCACCCGCAGCACCTGCCGCACCCGCTAACGCCGAGTTGCCGTTGATTTCTGCAACCACCGCGCCCAGTACCGCATGCGCCATCGCATTT
>DF158883.1:449981-451053 GCA_000307305.1 Enterobacteriaceae bacterium B14 | reverse complement strand
GTCACCTATCATCTGCACTTCTTTCAGCCGGTTCTGCTCTTTCTCCTTGTTGAAGATAGGATGAACTGTGCGAAATCAGCCAGTACGACAGCGAACTGGGGGCGGATTGGGTACAAGAGAACGGCGATTTGAGCATTGGTGGCGACTGGCTAAAGCAGCTAGATACCGCCAACCCAGAACACATTGACGTCGCTTTTCAAGCCGGAACTATTCGGCTGCGGCTGTATGAAATCATGGTCATTGAGGCTTAAAAAGCAAAATCCCAGCCGAATGGCTGGGGTTTACTACTTAAGTTAAATAATCAAATTCATTTTCTTGGTACATAATCAGGATCATCATCATCACTATCCCAAAATTGGTGAGGAGTTGCATACTCACCATCTTTTATTATTGAGCACCATCCAAAATCATTATAAAAAATACTTAACTCATTAATTTTATAAATATTTTTATTTATTCTTTCTAGCGTTATTAGCCCAGGTTCATTATGAGTATAAGCTCCCCCACCTTTAGCAATAGCTCGTTCATCAAGTAATTCTCTATCCCACTCAGAGACAACGCCTATTGTAGTTGGGAAAACAGTAGAAAATATAATTTCAAATTTATCAGAAATTTGAATAGTACATGGGATATTTCCCTGCTCTATCAAAGACCCTGTTATTAGATTATTTGGAAATTCTATATTTAAAATCACTTTTGCCATCCTTTAGGGACAACTACATCCCCTGAAAAGTTTTTTTCAAATGTACTTACTGGGCTAAAGTATTGCTTACCCCAAGGGTCTCTAATAGCAACAACTGGAATACCATTTCGTTGTGTAACACCATCAACAACGACAAAATGGGAGAAATTACTACCACCTGTTTTATCCACTATACGGACAACAATTGGCGTACCATTAGCCGTATAGCGAGCCAGATCGTTTACATTACGATTTGTCCAAGCCGCAGCACTGACTCCTTCTGATTTCAACATATTAGCGACTTGTTGAGAGTTTATACCTTCTGGACTCGGTTTTGTTTTTGATATCAAATTAGTGATATCTACTGGCTTACCCATTGTATCCATGACC
>DF158883.1:446077-448603 GCA_000307305.1 Enterobacteriaceae bacterium B14 | reverse complement strand
CACTACCAAAAATATAAGTTTCATCACCAATCAAACCTAAAAACTGATTGGTTTCTACTAACCAATATATAGTTGTCTTTTCTCTACCTTATTTTCCTGCACTACCCACTTCGTTTTTCCACATTATTGCCGTTAGGATCATGACAGCGATACTTTTTTTAGGGTATGCAGCGAACTCTGGTATGAATATACCTCCTGTTCTAAAGATTAATAAAGGCTCATTTGTATTAGCCTCATTAACAACAACATATTTCAAACCCATTGATTTATACTCTTTATTTATGTTTTCTTTTTGTTCATTTCTTTCATCAAGACCTTTACTAGCCCAATTTACAAAAATAAAAAGAGACTTTAAATCTTTATGCAAATTATCTAAGGTGAATTTTGGTGTTCTCTCATAATGGTCATAAGCATCAAATGCAAATAATATATATCTATTTTTATCATCAATTTGTGCAAAAGCATCATGAGGATTATTTATTCTTTTATTTTTATCAATATCAAATGTCCAATAGCTTAAATCTGAAACGCTATAAAACTCATAAGTTCTAAATGTTAGCGTTTTGTTTATCATGCCAGCTATTCTCGGCCCATCCTTAAGGCTGCACCCCGAAGAAAGAAGAAAAATCACAATCAAAAAAATGTATTTACTCACATTATCATCCTTAAATGCATGCTATTGGATTTTTATACTTCGCTTTTAATTCCATACGGCCTATAAAATCGCATTCAAACCATTTATCAAGTTATCATTACTTTTTAAACGTATTATGAATACATATTAATAATAAAAAAATAGCTTAAACCATCTCCTTTAAAATTATAAAGCCCTGTACATACCTCACCATTATTAAAATTAAGCCTTTCTATTTATTAAAGACTACAGGTATTCTCTTTGAGAACAAGAAGTATGGCAGCCATATTATTACACCGAGAATACTGCTAATAAGAGTTCGCATCTCCGGAGCTTTCAGACTGAAACCGTATAATATTATTCGCACTACCATTAAACAAAGTGCATATAAAAGACCAAAAACATAGTATAACACCATGATTCTCTTTATCTGCTTCAATCGCTTAAAGAAAAACCATGTCGCAATAAGTGTAACAATAATATTAGCCAGCATTAGCAATAAAAAACATACAGCTTGTATAGTTATGCCTCCTGTAGCTATAAACATATCAGCAAAAGCTGAGGCAAAAGTATAAAACCCTAAAAGCCCAATAATAAAATTAGCGACAATGCCTAAAGCAGGGATATAAAGGAGACCATTTATTTTATTTTCTTCTTCTTTTTCACACTGGTTACATAACCCTGAGTTTTTATTAGAGTCCATCACATTACATTGAATGCATTTCATGACAACGTCCTTATCAATCATAACTTATTGATTTTATAGCCACGATATAAAAAATATATGACTAATGGCATTGGATTTTTTTGTACGACTCTTTAATCAATTGCTCTTCTGTCTTGATATTCATAAGCCACTTTCAAAATGTGCCCATAGCCTTTGTACAATCCCAGCCGATTGGCTGGGATTTTGCTGTACTACTGATACAGAATTATGGGTAAGCTCTGTTAATTAAAAATCAGACCATTCACAATATTCAATGTCATCCTCAGTTAGTTCACTAAGTCCATCTTCTTTAAGCATGTTATTAAAGTAGTTTATTGTATTTTCTAAAGCTTCCTCAATAGTGTCTCCATTACCTATCGCACCTTCAGGATAACCATCAAATTTTCTTTTTATTTGCAAGTCTGTTCTTCCCGTATATAAACCAGACTGACTTTCATAAACTTTAACTTTCATTTTCGCATAAGGTAAAAGAGGTATCATCCAAATGGTAAACTCAGCCACCATTTTCTCTATGCAACCAACATTCTCTAATCTTAATTTATGCCACATAAAATGCCCCTCTATTGCTTACCGAATGAAATAATTTTCCTATCATTAGTCATATCAATGTATTTTCCATTCTTATAATATCTTGTAACACCTTCTGTTGCCCCACTGACTTGAACTTTCTTAGCTCCTTTCAAATCATTAGCAAATGATTGAGCTTTAAGAAGATATTGTTCAACACTGGTTGCCTTCACTTCGTTTCCATGCTTATTAAAATGCTTTAATAAGGAATCTTCCGGTGAATCAAAACTGCCGGAATGCCAAGCATCACTAACTGCCTTATTATTTTCAGACAGATAAACATTATCCCGCCAGTCCGACTCAATAATCTGACTTCCGCCTGTATTACTTGGCGTCCCCTCAACTATCTGATCACCGCCAGTATTCGTTGATTGTCCATCAACTATCTGATTACCACCCGTATCCGTTGGCAACGGATCGGTGATTTGATTTCCACCGGTATTCGTCGGGCCAAGACTCGTAGTCTGATCTCCACCCGTATGCGTTGGCAACTTATCCGTCGCAGCACTAGACGAGTACTTATCTTGCAGTGCATTCAGATATTGAGCTGTGATGGCATCATTACCCATCATCGTTAGGGTACCAAGATGTTCCAGCT
>DF158883.1:442658-444445 GCA_000307305.1 Enterobacteriaceae bacterium B14 | reverse complement strand
CCGTGCATCTCGTTCGACGTGCTGCTCTCTGCCGCCGACAGGTTGATATCTCGGCCTGCGTTCAGTGCCACGCTATCTTCAGCAACGATAACCGCCACCTGTGAGTTCACGTCTCGCCCTGCTGTCACTGGTCATGCAAAACTGATCCACTAACGATCACCGAAAAGTGATCCACCTTGGCATACAGGTATTGATATGACTGCACTGGCTGAGCGTCTCCGTCAACTAAGAGAAGCACGTAACTTAAGCCAAGTTAGACTGGCTGAACTTCTTAGCGTTGATCCACGAGCCTATAATCGTTGGGAAAAAGGGGCTACGGCACCCCATCTTGATACCATTATTAAGATGGCCGATGTGCTTCAAGTGACGATTGATGAACTGGTTGGTCGTAAGCCTATCTCTGATGACATAAAGATCAGGAACCATACGTTACATGCATTATGGGAAAAGGCAGATTCATTGCCAGACACAGATCAACAAGCATTGATCACCGTGATAGACAGTTTTGTTAAGAAGGCATTGGTTGAGCAGGTAATGAGTATTAACAACAAGCGATAATATTAACGCGACTTTACCGTGTTCAAGCACGATAAAGCCGCTAACCACAAGCAACTAAACGAGGTAGTTAACTATGGCTAAGCGCGATTCTAAGTCACAACCCAACGTCAGCACAACTCAGATAAAAGAACCTCAACCCCGTTATTATACGGTGGGTTATGCCCCCAATCAGGGTAAGCCTAACCCTAGCCCACAGCTCACCATTAAGGGTAAATGGCTGGAAGATCTCGGATTTATCACAGGCCAACCGGTGATAATTACCACGGAGCAAGGCTGTTTGGTGATTAGAGCTGAGCTTAATGTTTAAGGACTAGAAAACAAACCCCTGCCGATTGGCTGGGGTTTGTTTATTTTAAAATCAATAACAAGATTACTTGTCAACTAAGCTAATCTCTTTATCAACAAGTCTTCCTATCTCCTTACTGTTTTTTAACATTGAAATTGTTTGCTCAATTAATTCATTGATATGAAAGCCAAGCCGTCCAGGAATTAAACTTTCTACATCTTCTAACTCACAACCCAATTCAATGATTCTAACCAACTCATCGGAAGAGTTTATTTTTCTTAGCAATTCTGAGACATAAGGTTTAAAAATAAATCCTTCGGCCTCATCAATAGATATCACGTTTCTTTCAAGGCAATGCAAAATACCTAACGTCAAGAAACCTATAAACTTATCGGCATCACCTTGAGCAATTTTATAATTAAGTTTCATTATAATTTTCCGCTCCAATTTGGTTTAACTTTCACGTCAAAAACCTTACCACTTTGGCTCTGGAAGTAATGAACAGATACTCTATTACCTGATGCATCAAATCCATCTTTATATACCTTAGTCCATTTGCCAGGCTCAATTTTTCTTAAACCCTCCAGAACCTCTCTATTATTTATAGTATGTTTCGTTGTGCCATCTTGAGTAGCCTTAAATCCTTCTGGGTATTTAGGTGCATCTTTAATCGAATTATAAACATTTTTAATCTCATTAGAGCCACCGTTATTTGAGTTCGTAGACTGTAACTTATTCCAATCCTCGTCATCATCAGGCCCCCAACCACCGGAAGAACTTGATCCAGTTCCCCCCAGTTCTTTTTTCTCTTCTGTTGTTAAGTCTTTACCCAGATTCGGATTTGAACCACTTTCCGGCGCATACTTATCTTGCAGTGCATTCAGATATTGAGCCGTGATGGCATCATTACCCATCATCGTTAAGGTGCCCAGATGTTCCAGTT
>DF158883.1:439096-440937 GCA_000307305.1 Enterobacteriaceae bacterium B14 | reverse complement strand
TTCACCTATCATCTGCACTTCTTTCAGCCGGTTCTGCTCTTTCTCCTTGTTGAAGATAGGATGAACTGTGCGAAATCAGCCAGTACGACAGCGAACTGGGGGCGGATTGGGTACAGGATAACGGCGATTTGAGCATTGGTGGTGACTGGCTAAAGCAGCTAGATACCGCCAACCCAGAACACATTGATGTCGCTTTTCAAGCCGGAACTATTCGGCTGCGGCTGTATGAAATCATGGTCATTGAGGCTTAAAAGCAAAACCCCAGCCGAATGGCTGGGGTTTTATCTAACAACCTAATTCTAAGTTTACAAATAACGAGCTTTCAGTTGATTCATATTACGTTCTACTGACTCTCGATCATTTGGATAAGCCTCAATATAGGTATCGGATATCACTTGCATAAGCTCAACAAAATGTTGTGGTGATATTGTGGAGCTTTCATAATCGCCAACTAAGAAAGATACTTCCGTAAACTCATCAGAATCATCTAGGTCTTGATCTAAAACATACTCTAGCCCCTCATGAACAACACACCCAATACCTCTAGATGCATCATACAAAAACTGTAAGATATTCATCTTTTTTTCTTTAAGCATAGTTAAGATCAAATAATACAAATCAACCCCACCATTCTCTAAAAAGTATCCCTCTTTTTTTTCCAGCCATTCTACTTCATTGCTCATTTAGTATTCCTCGGCGGCATAGTGATAAAGGCATTACTAACTTTCCCTGTTTTTGCGTCTCTAGTGACTTGGAACCAATACCCATCGACTTTAACGGAGTATTCTCTATGAGCAGGGTTTGATAGAAAATAACTTTCAGATTGCTTCGCTGCTTTATTTGACATATCTGCAACTTTTGCATCCGGTAATATTTTGGGATCATAAGTTGTTTTTGACTCAGTTTTTTTATATCCAATAACTTTTCCAGCATTTGGCCCATTTCCCGCTTTGGATGGAAGTTGATATTGATACTCAATCAAGCCAGGATAACTTTTATCTGTTGTTTTTAAGTTAATTTTAGCTCCAGTCACTTCAACCGACTCTAAGAACGCATCTTGTTTATGCGCTCCGGCAATACCAGTTTTTTTCGCATTTAAGGTGCCAATCTGAGTATTATGCTTAGTTACATCCGTAACAAAACTATTCGGCGTTAACGGGTTAGTTGGTGTTTTCCCACCATTCTTAATCGCATTAGCCGCAGCCGCTTCCGTTTTCGCTGCCGCCGCCTCTACTGCAGTCTTACCAATACCTATCGCACCGCCAGCACCTACACCACCCGGCACTATCGCTTCCGACATCGTGATACCCGCATTATTCAGGCACAGTACGACATTGCCCGCACACGCCTGTATCGCCGCTTTCGCGGCTGCCGCGATTTCTGGTGTTGCCGCTGCCAGTATCCCTCCGCCAAGACCTGCTGGTATCGCAATCGCTAACGCATCCTGCGTCGCCAGTCCTTTCTGGCAGGAGGCGGAACTTGGGTCAGTACTGCAAGACGCGATATTCTTACCGTGCTCGCGTGCGAACGCCGCCTGAGTATCTTCATTACCACCCAGCAAGTTATTCTCGATCGCGTTCTTCCCTGCCTCACCCCCTGCAACAACATCACCAGAACCTTTACCTGCAAGACCACCCGCCAAACCGCCTACGATGGTGCCCAGCGTGCTCACGTTCTGACGCTCTTGCTCTGTCAGCTCTGACGGCTTCTTACCATACAGCTTATCCGCCAGCACCTGTGCCGCAAGCTCACCCCCCGCTGCACCTGCCGCACCCGCTAACGCCGAGTTGCCGTTGATTTCAGCCACCACCGCGCCCAGTACCGCATGCGCCATCGCATTC
>DF158883.1:437218-437966 GCA_000307305.1 Enterobacteriaceae bacterium B14 | reverse complement strand
GGTATCGCGCCCGCTGGTAAGGCTGGTGTTCCCTCCACTCTCAATCGTGGTCTCACTCCAGCTCGTCCCGTTGCCTTTCTCCTTGCCTTTGCCTGCGTTGACATTCGCAAAAATACTTAAGCCATAAGACTCGCCCTTCACCCCTAAACTGACACCAATCTCTCCCCCCGAGCTGCTGTTCTTGCCCGTGGTCAGTTGCGTGTTGGCCGCCCCCGCTAAAATAATGTCCTTGTCAGCGTCAATCTTCGTGTCACCACCGGCCTTCACTTGGCTACCCGCGATAACCACGTCACCGCTGTTCTCACCCTTCCCTTTCCCTGTCGCGGTAATATTGACGTTGTTCCCCGCCGTCAGCGTCGAACCCGTCACCAACACCTGCTCCTGATGCTGCTCCGACGTCGATTTACTCGCCCCCACCGAGATGCTGACACCAATCATGTTGCTGGTATCACCCGACTGCTGCGCCTGTACCGCTGCCTGACCTGCCTGAACGCCTGAGAGTACCGCCTTGGTCGCCCCCAGCGCCGCCAGACGGTCATCCGTCTCTCTGTCCGCTTCCTGTGCCGTGGTCACCGCGCTATTAATCGCGCTCCCCACCGTGCCTGACAGCGCAAACTTAATCCCGCTGCTCTTCTGCTCATGGCTCTCATCGCGGCTGCGGGTGTCTTTACCCGGCTCGATAATCACGCTGTCACCGGTGATGGACAAATCCTTGCCCGCTATCAGGTCTGCGCCACCCACATGTGCT
>DF158883.1:361063-436585 GCA_000307305.1 Enterobacteriaceae bacterium B14 | reverse complement strand
CTGTGCATCTCGCTCGACGTGCTGCTCTCTGCCGCCGACAAGTTGATATCTCGGCCTGCGTTCAGTGCCACACTATCTTTGGCAACGATAACCGCCGCCTGTGAGTTCACGTCTCGCCCTGCCGTGACCGTGACATCGCCACCGCTGGTCACCGTGCTGCGGTCATGCTCCGTAATTTGCGTCTGTGTACCGTTGGCAAAAGACTCACTGTGTTTCTCTACCGTAGTCACGTTCACATCACGCCCTGCACTGAGCGTGGTGTCACCACCGCTTGCCGTATGACTGGCACTCAGGGTTAAATCTCGCCCTGCCTCCATACTGAGGTTGCCGCCTGCCTTAACTGAACTGCCTTGGCTCGTCTCTTGGCTACCACCTACTGACGGGTTCGCACTTACCGCAATATCGCCCCACGCCTGCATCAATAAGTCACCGCCAGAGGCCACATTCGCCCCCGTTATCACGATATCTTTACCGGCACTTAAACTCAGGCTATCCAGTGCCTGAATCGACGCCATATCACCAAGATTGTTATGATTAATCGACGTGGATAACCAATCGTCTTGTTGAGCCAACCCCCACGACGTGGTCAATGTCTGGTTGATGATGCTGCCGTTGATGCTCTCCAACACCACTTTATTGCCGCTGATGGTCGAGCCGATGTTGTTAATGTTATCCATCGCACTGAGGTTAAGCGCGTTTCCGGCCTTAATCAGCCCGTCGTTCAGGTTGTTCAGCGTGCTGTTGCTCTTCATGTTCAGGTCGTTCTGCGCCGCTATCGTGCTGCCGGAGTTGGTGATACTGCCCCCGTTCAGGCTCACATTCTTGCCTGATATCACACTGCCGTTGAGCACCGTCACATCCGATTTTGCCAGATAGAGCTTCGGTACCAGCACCGTTTGACCGTTAATCACGGTCTTCTCCCACCACAGGATACTGGTCTTTAATGCCCCGATTTGTTCTGCCGTCAGGCTAACACCCAGTTTCAAGCCCAGTGAACTCTGCGCTTTAGCTGCGTTATCGATAAGGTACCGCATCTGCTCTAAGTCTGAGCCGACACCGTTGACATAACGTGACCCCGTCTGTTGCAGCATCACATTGCTGACGTAGCGCGTATCAAACGCCGCATCACCCAGAAAACGGTAGTCGTAATCCGGTTTCAGGTTCAGGCGGTCCATAAAGTAAGACGAGCCTAAGAGCTTTTTCTCATCGGTGTAGCGGGCATCCGTTTCTTTGTTGACCGGTGCAGGCTTGCGCCCTTGCAGCGCATACAGGTCATCAAACAAGCTGTTATCAAGCTGCCCTAAACCGTCCAGTTTGGGGTTAGTAGTGATGAGATAAGGGCTGTCTGGATCTTTACTGGTAACAAAGTAGCCGTTGTTGCCGTTTGGTAGTGGGTAGTTGTCTAGATCAACGGGCCGTGTGGCCGTGCTGACGCTGTTACCCTGCGAACCTGCTGCCGTATTGAGCGATGAGCCGCCTTTACTCGTATCTACAACAGCGCTTTCAGACGGTTTGCTGTTATTAAGGCCGACAGGATTACCATTTATATCGACACCACCGCCACCCGGTTGGGTGTAATCATTAAGCCCAGAACCACCGCCCGTATCGACAGTCTGACCGCCAGAAACATTGTGGTCGTTGAGCTGAACAGATTGATTACCGAGGTTTTCCAGTGCGTCGAGTATTTCATCCCGCCATTGTGGGGCGTTGATGCTGTCTTTGTTAGCAGCAGCGAGCTCTTTGCCCTTAATCCCCTTGTCTTGCTCCATTTTATTGAGCACATCTAGGGTTGGCGTAATGATTTTTTGTCCATAGTCACCCATGTTTCCTTGGATGAACATGTTACTTATGTCGTTAGTAAAGTTGGCAACAATATCTCCGCCAACATGAATCACTGAACGATAAGCATCACCAGCGACTTCTCTTGCATCGACTCTCATATGATGAAAGTAAATAGCGTCCTGTTTAGGATAAGTCGTGCCTAATGGGTCTGTTGCATAGCCAGCAAGTGAAAGGTCTGGATCGTAGGTATATACAAAGTAGTGATAAACAGTACTGTTTTTATAGCTCAGGTTATCAAGTATGTTGCCTGTCAGTACTGCATTATTGGCAGCAAGAATTTCACTCGCCTTATTCTCTAAAAGATCAGCAGCGATATTGAGATTGCGTCCAGATGAGATCCTCGCCGTCGCTCCCGAGCTAGTGGTGCCATACTCTGTCCAGCTATAGAGGTATTCTTGCTCCTTGTACTCTTCAAAAGGCGAATAAAGATAGCCACCACGGTCTGACACCGCTAGGCCATAGCTTCCTGCTGCGAGTTCAGAGAGGGGAATGTAGCCATAATCATATGTCAGCCATGTTTTACTCGGATCGACAATATAGTGTTCAAAATCTGAACTTTCTTTAATATTCTCACGCTCATTCACCAAATGAGCCGTATTGATCGTGATATCGCCTTTGGTCGTTTCAATCGTGCCAGAGCTATTAATGATTTCGCTGTTTGCTGTGCCTTGGGTATCTTTTTGCATCCACAGGCTATTACCGGCAAGGATATCGCCTTTCTGGTTGTGGATTTTGTCCGCCAGAAGATGCATATCGCCTGCGGCATAGAGCAATGCGGTATTGAGGATCGTCCCACCCGCATTCAGCACTAAATTATCTGCCGTGCCGATAAAGCCTACGTTATTGATATCGCCTTGGCTTGTTAGCTCTACCAGACCTCCCGCTTGCAACGAGCCCGTCTCTGCCATATCAATGCGGCTGCCTTTCAGGGTCGTGTTGCCACTGCCTGCGGTGAGTTTCCCTTCATTGCTAAGAACGCCCGCACTACTCAGCTGTATGCTTTCACCCTGTATCACGCCAGTGTTGCTGATATTCCCCGTGCTGGTGACAGAAAGCGTTTTACCCGCAGCCATCGTCCCCTTCTGGTCGAAGGCTGTCTCCAGATCTAGCGTCAAATTGCCTAGGGCAATCAGTTGTCCTGCCTGTATTAAACCTCTGCTGTTTAGCGCCAGCGCATCGGCGCTGAAGATCTTGCCACTGGCTTCATTATTCACCTGCTGTGAATTCAGTTGTAGAACCTGGTTAGCGAACAAAGTGCCTTTGTTGCCGACCTGCCCATAGTTCAGCGTTAAGTTATCCCCTTGCAAGGTACCCTGATTATTCAGCTGATTACCGCTAAGTAGTGATGTATTTTGCGCCAGTAAGGTGCCGCTGTTATTCAGCGCTTGCCCTTTTAATTGCAGGCTATTGCCCTGCAACCAGCCGGTATTGTTGAAATCAGGTGCATTGAGCGTCATCGCTTCGCCGGAGATGAGTTCGCCTTCGTTGATGCCACTCTGTTGCAACGTCAGGGTCGTGTTGCCCGCCCCTTGTAGCTTGCCTTTATTGTCGAGATGGTTAGCACTGAGTGTGAAACCCGCCTGACTTAGCAAGGTACCCGTTTTACTGTTGCTAACATCGCCGCTCACCGTGGCATTGAAGGCATCGGTCGCCTGTAACGTGCCGCTATTATTCAAGGTTGCCGCTAACAGCTGTAGTGAACGAGATTGGATATTGCCTTGGTTATCAACGCTATTAACGTCAATTTTAGCTAAACCATTGCTGAGTAGCTTGCCTGCGCTCTTTTGGGTAAATGCGCCTTTTAGCGTCAGTGTGGCACCATCAACACCCGTGATATCACCGCTGTTTTCTAACGAAGTGCCCTGTAATGAGAGTGTTTTTGCCAGCCATTGCCCTTGGTTATTGAGTTGCAGTGCCAGTAAGGCCGCCTCACCATTGGCGATGATTTTGCCTTTTACGCTGTTAACCAAGGTATTGCTTAGCGTTGCCCGTAGTGTATCGGCGCTTTGCAGCGTGCCTGAGTTCGTCAGTTGCTGAGCATTGAGCAGGATGTTATTTCCCTGCCACGTTCCCGCATTCGTCACGCTACCTGCCGTCGCATTGAGCGTACCCTGCGTGAGCAGCGAGCCTCCGGCGTTGTTATTCAGCGACTGCTTAAGTTGCAGCCCCAGAGAGTGTATGCCAAGCAACACGCCGCTGTTTTCAAGGCTAGAACTGGTGAGGGTGAGGTTATCACCCTGCACATTGCCCTTATTGGTAAGCTGCGTGTTCTCTAGTTTGACATTGCCTTGGCTGAGTACACCGCCCTCGTTAGTGAGGGTTTGCGCTTTGAGTTGGATATCCCCTTCACTCAGCAAACGGCCCGTATTGGTTAAGGTGTTATCGACAGTGGCGGTGAGCGTTTCGGTGCTCAGTGCGCTGCCTTCGTTGCGCCAGTCGCTGGCGTTGACCGTGACGTTTTGCCCTTGGAGCATGCCTGCGTTGTCGAATTGAGACGCTGCAAGGGTAAGTGCCCCCCCACTTAACACGCGGCCATTCGCCTGGTTATTCAGCGCTGAGGTTGTCACAGACAGGTTATTGCTGCCTTGTACCAGCCCGCTGTTGTTGATGCTATTAGCGGTTACGCCTAGTGTATTGGCAGCGAGTATGCCTTGGTTATTTAGTGTGCCGCTGTTTAGCGTGAGGGTTTGTTGAGCCAGCAGCTTTCCACTTTGGGTGTTATTGAGCTGGTTTTTAGCATCCAGAATCAACTCATTGGCCTGAATTGCGCCTTGGTTATCAAGATTGTTTACATTCAGCGTTAGCGTTTTACCTGAGTAGAGTAACCCTAGGTTATTGAGCTGCGGCAGAGTGAGGGCGAGTGAACCACCGCTGAAGATCTGGCCTGCGCTCAGGTTGTTAAGCGCTGAGAGGTTAAATTGCAGTGCGCTGTTGCCCTGCAATAACCCGCTGTTATTCAGCACACCTGTCGTGAGATTGACGCTGTCTGCTGCCAGCGTGCCTTTGTTGTTCACCACCGAGCCGTTTGCCACCAGCGCCTGCTGCGCTACCAATTTACCGCTGGCTTGGTTGTTCAGCTCACCCGTGAGTTTAACGTTGAGCGCCCCTGCCTGTAGGGTGCCAGAGTTATCTAACTTGTTCCCCGTTAGCGTTAAACCTTGCTGAATAGAGATCAAACCCGCGTTCACTAAATCAGGAATAGCAAGAGTTAATGCCCCGCCGCCGAGGATTTTCCCCTCGTTTAAATTGCTGAGTTTATCGGTGTTTAATTGAAGGGATTGGCTACCCTGCAACACGCCATTGTTGCTCATGCCACCCGTGGTGAGCACGAGGTTATTGGCAGCGATAGCGCCTGAGTTACTTACCAGTGCGCTGTTCAGCGTTAATATTTGCTGTGCCAGCAACTTGCCGTTTAGCTGGTTAGTGAGCTGTTTGTTAACTTTCAGCGTCAGCTTGTCGGATTGCAGCGTGCCACGGTTGTCCAGATTGTCTGCATTGATGGTTAATGCTTTTTGAACCAGTAGCGTGCCACTGTTGATCATCTGCGGGATAGTCAGCGTCAGTTCGCCGCCGCTGATAATTTTGCCACCGTCGAGATTGTTCAAAGCGGCGGTGTTGAAAACCAGATCGCTGTTGCCCTGTAGCAGCCCGCTGTTGTTAACGCTACCTGCATTCAAATTCAGGATGTTTGCCGCCAGCGTGCCTTCGTTGTTTAATGCCCCAGCGTTAAACGTTAGCGTGTTTTGGCTTAACAGTTTGCCTGCGTTGGTCACGGTGCCTTTTACGTCTAGCATTAAGCTATCGCTGCCCTGAACACCGCCACGGTTAGCCAGTTGTTCGGCTTTTACAACCAGCCCTTTTCCTTGTATCGCCCCTGCATTATCAAACTGGCTAGCGTTAACACTGAGATTGCCGCCACTTAAGACTTGCCCGCTCGCAAGGTTATTAAACGTCGTGGCTTTAATCCCCTGTGCGTTATTACCTTGCAGCAAGCCGCTATTTTTCAGCATACCAACGGTGAGCTGGGCGTTGTTAGCCACCAACTTGCCATCGTTATTGAGCGCTGGCGTTGTCAGAGTCAGTGTCTGTTTCGCCAGAATAGTGCCGTTTTGCTGGTTGGTGAACGTCTGGCTGGCATTAAGCGCCAGTTCATTCGCTTGCAGTGTGCCACTGTTATCGAGCGTCGCGGCATTAACCGTTAATGTTTTATCTACCAATATTGCGCCCGCATTAATCAGGCTAGGGATCGTCAGCGTTAGTGCACCTCCGCTGGAAATCTGCCCCTTAGCCTGATTATTTAATGCTGAGGTGTTGAATGTCAGTGCGCTATTACCCAGTAATACGCCGCTGTTGCTGATATTGCTGGCAGAGAGCGCGAGTGATTTTGCCGCTACCGTGCCGCTGTTGTTCAGCGCTTTTGCATTGAGCTGTGATACGTTTTGGCCCAGTATCTGCCCGCTGTTGGCAAGTGTTCCATCGGCTGTCAGTGTTAGCTTATCTGCACCTAAGATGTTGCCTTTGTTGTTTAACTGGCCCGCTTTGGCGGTGAGGGTTTGCCCCTGCACTAAGCCTGCGTTATCAAGCTGGCTGGCATTCAGGCTCAGTGCCCCGCCGCTAAGAAGATCCCCGCCACTGGCATTATTTAGCTTAGAAGCAGTTAGTGTAAGTAGTGCTTTGCCCTGTAAACGCCCGCTGTTATTAACCACCTGCGTGGAGATCGTAGCGTTATTTGCGGTGATTTCACCTACGTTATCCAGCTTGGCGCCATTCAGTTTGAGTGTATTTTGCACCAGCAACAGCGCCCCTTTCTGGTTAGAAAGAGACTGATTTAGTGTGAGCGCTGCGTTATTCGCCTGAATTTCGCCGCGGTTATTCAGCGTTTCCCCCTTGAGGGTGAAATCTTGTGCGACTTTTAACAATCCGGCGTTTTCAAACTTAGGAATAGAGAGATCCAGTGAGCTGCCGCTAAGAATCTGCCCGCCGTTCAGGTTATTAAGTGCGAGTGCAGCCAATGCCATCGAACTGCCGCCCTGAAGCAGCCCGCTGTTAGTGAGCTGATTGGCAGAGACGTTGAGTTTGTCGGTCGCTAATGTTCCTGCGTTATTGAGGTTAGCCGTATTCAGGGTGATCGCCTGCGACGCTTGAAGCTTACCGCTGTGTTGGTTATTCACACGGCTATTTAGCGCCAGCGAAAGGTGCTCGGCCTTGAGTGAACCGGTGTTATCTAAACTTTGACCTTTCAGCGTTAGGGCTTTCCCCTGTACCGTACCTGCGTTAGTGGTATTGGCTACGTCTAGATTAAGCGCACCGTTGCTGAGGATCTGCCCTTTAGCGGTGTTATTCAGTGTGCTGGCACTTAAGGCCAAGGCCCCTGCAACAAGCTCGCCAGAGTTAGCCAGAGCGCCGCTTTTTAGCGTTAGCCCTTTCTTCGCAACGATTTTGCCCGTGGCCTGATTATCCAGCGTGTTGCTGGCATGTAATGTGATGTTATTCGCCTGCACCGAACCGGTGTTGAGGGCTTTGTTCGCCGTGATGTTGAGGCTTTGCTGTGATAATAACGAGCCGCGCTGGTTTAGCTCCCCGACTTGAAGATCGAGGGTTTTATTCGCCTCAAGAGCGCCTGTATTGTCTAAACGGTTGGTTTTGACCGTCAGCGTGTTGCCGCTGCTCTGCCCTGCATGGTTTAGTGTCGCACTGTTAATGCGAGTATCACCTTGAGCAACGACTCTGCCCAACAGATTAGCGCCCTGTTGTAATACCAGAGCCACATTTTGGCGAGCCTGAAGCTGTGAGCCCTTTTGCGTATTGAGTGTTGTACCACTCAGAGAAAGGGAACCTTTAGCGGAGATCTCCCCTGCAAGCTGGGTATCTCGGCTGTTGATGACGATAGATTGGTTACTGAGTAGCTGGCTGCCTTGGGCTGCATTAACGCTGTCGCTCTTTTGCACAACACCATTGGCGCCATAGGCTAAACCGGCGAGTAAGAAGCGGTTGGTATCAAGAGATAGTGTGCCTTCGCTGGTAAGCTGCCCACCTTTGAGGAGTTGTAGCGTATTGGCAACGGAGAGGCCCGCGTTTTGCTGAGCGCCCAATACACCACTGATATTGGCATTGGTTGCTTTTAGCCCTAGCGTATTGCCTGCCAGAATTTTGCCGCCGTTATTTAAGGTAGCCAGCGTGAAATTCAGGTTTCCCTTACTCTGGATTAAGCCTTGGTTATCTAGCTGAGCAAGATTAAAGACGCCATTACCGTTGACGGCTAACTGCCCTGTGTTGGTGACGTTTTTGCCATCAAGGGTGAGACGTTGCCCTGCCGTCATGATGCCTTGCCAGTTGCTATCACCCGTGAAGGAACCGGTGATATTACGCAGCGCATCGACGTTGGCGTTTTTATCGGAGGTTAACGAGGTGGTGCTGAGTTTGACATCTTGCCCCGCACTTAAGCCCCCGCTTAGCGCTGTTTTGCCGCCGTTTAGAGTGATATCTCTGTTTGCACGCACCTGCGTGTTTTTATCAAATTGGCTCTCTTTTTGCGCCGTTAGAGTTACATCTTTCGCGCTCAGATTACTGCCTTGCCATACTTGCTGGTTAGCCGATGCTGCCAATGTAGCATTACCGCTGACCTTGCCCTGTGCATCAACACCTGCTGCTATCTGGCTGTTTGTACCTTGTAATAAACCTTTGCTGTTCAGGTTGCTGTTGCCGGTACTCGCCAGTGTGGCGTTTTGTAGCCGCAACTCGCCTTGGCTGTTTAGCGAGATATCTTTACCCGCTTTATGGGTACCACCAAGCTGTATATTTTGGGCATTTGCGGTCAGTGAACCGGCGCTTATCGTATTATTTAGCGTGAGTTTGCCACTGGCGTCGATGTGAATATCGCCCTGACGCGCATTCATATTGCCGAGGTTTACACCCACACCTTTTTCTGTCGATACCAACTTGATTCTATCGGCGTACATGCCGCCGAGTGCGCGGGTATCGATCGCCACTTGAGGTACGCTGCCAGTGCCATTGATAGGCGTCGCATTGCCATTGGCATCAACGCGGTTAGCACCGGCGGTAATATTGAGCGCTTTGGCATGGAGCTGTGCGTTCACTTCTGTGGCGCGTGAGATCAAAGAGACGGAATCACTTTGGCTCGCATCCAGCCCTTTACCACCGACAGTAATCACGCCTTGCGTCACGTTTAACGCTTGGAGTTTGCCATCAGCACCGAGTGTGGGTTTGCCCGTGGTTAACGTGGCATTGGGGGTGTTAATAAAACCACAGCCATCACAGGTAATGCCGTAAGGGTTGGCGACCATAACACTGGCGCCTTTGCCTGCCACTTCAACATAACCTTGTAATTGGGAACGATTCGCCCCCGTCACTTCGTTGATGATGGCTTTGGCTTCTTTACCCGCCTGTAGATTGGCGTTGTTTTGAATCAGCCCGCCGAGCTGTGTCTGGTTTAGGCGACCAGTGGCGTTATTAAGAATGACCCCTTCTTTGCCCACGTTGAACTGGTTGTATTTGTTGTGCGATACCCCAGCGCCGTTTGGCGTGGCGATATTCACCACAGGCACCCCATTGCCCGCTTTATCGAGCTGGGTATTACCCTGTGCACCACTGATCCCTGCCGCTAACGCAGGTGTAACCGGCTGTAATATCAGCAACCCGCTCAAGGTGTAGGCCATGATGCGCCGTGGAATGGAAGGCAGAGGCTCTCTATTGGAATGGGCATCCTGCCGCTGTAAATTCAAATGACGTAATGTTTTCATTCTTGTGCTCCTCAAAATGCCGTTCCAATACGGTAATACACTGCAACACGATCGGGTTTTAACCAGTCGGGGTAACTCAGGGGCCAACCGACACTCAGTTGGCTATAGAAATGGCTGGCATTGCTGCTTAAGCCTATTGATGCCCCCCATAACGTCCCTGAGGCGTAGCTATCTTGTTTATCGGGACGTAGATAGCCGCCATCCACGGCTGCCACGCTGCTGATATTGCCAAGCCACGGTAGAGTGAAAAGTGCGTAGTTAATTTCATTTCGCCAGTACCCACCGTTGTCGCCAGAGAGATACTGCTCTTTAAAGCCGCGTACGGAGCTTTCGCCGCCGATGGTTAAGCGCTCGCTGCCATATAATCTGTTCTCACTCCACTGACCATAGATGCTGGTGAGATAAGTCCAATCTTGAGCCAGTGGGAGATAGTAGCTGCCAGAGAAGGACCACTTAGAGAACTCCGCTCTAGGGACATCGCCTCGTTTATCTTTATCATCCTCTGCCCCAAGCCAAGGCACGCCACGAGTAAAGCTTGGGTTGAAGGTCGCAAAGCCAGACCACAGTTTTTGACCGTGATTCACACCGAGTGAAACGCTGGAGAGTTTGCGACTGCTGCTTTCCAAAAGGCTGTCATTGAGGTAATTGCGACCGATGCGATGGGTGATGCCAAGCGCCATGCTGGTTTTAGTATCGCCATCACGATATAGGACACGGGACATGTTTAGGCGATGGGTTTGGGTATCGCCAGTAGAAGCCCAGTCATACCCATTGTTGAGGATCGTGTTTTGGTAGTCGCTATAGGAGTAGTTGTAATCAAATAGCCAGTACCCATAAGGCAAGCTGACGCCAGCCTGTACGCTTCTGGCGTTATAACTATGGGCAAAATCACTGCTTCTAGCGCCGCTGACAAACCACTGGTCCGCCAGCCCTAGCACGTTGTTTACCGTGAGTGAGGCGTTTAATTGCCCTGTTCCGGTACTTTTCTGCCCGCTGTTATCAAAACCGAGGCTACCCATTACTGGGAACTCTGGTTCGCCCGTTAAATTCACAATGGAGTAACCCGCTTGCTCACTGGGCAAAATCTCGATTTTTACTGGGTTTTTGCGTGTTCGGTTGAGCTGCTCCATTCCCTGCTCAACATCACGCAGGTTGAGGATCTTGCCTTCTAATCCCGGAAAGGTGGTTTTTAATATTCGCTCAGCATAGTTATCAATGAGGATTTTTTCTAAGTGGCCCTCCATGATCAGCAGTGTTAGTTCTCCGGTAGCAAGGTCTTGTTCAGACAGGAAAGCTCGGCTGGTGATATAGCCTCTTTGCATATACCAGTCTGATACTTGCTGCACCAAGAGGTTGATGCGATTGAGATCCAGACACTGATGGAGATAAGGAGAGAGCAGTGCGTCGCGCTCTGTGCGAGATATCAGCGTGCTTCCCTCAAGCGTGATCTTATCGATAGTAAAACAGGCACCGGAAGGGGCTACTTCTATCGATGGGTGATTGAGGATGGGCGTGATATTTTGCAACTCTTCCCTTTGTTGCTGATTTTGCCGTAATAGCTCTCTTTGTTGCTGTTCGATACTTTCACGGTCTGAGGGGCTGGTCGGCGCCGCCAAAGCCACTGCGGATATAGTTAGCCCGCACAATAACATCATCCATAATGTTTTAAACATAATATATATTTAACGCTAACCAAGTGATTTTAAACGATAATAGTTCATATGAGTATTTTTGTAAAACTACGTAAACAATGTGACTTCATCTAGCTTTATGTTAATAAACGACGCCTTTAAATGTTTCATACATGGTTTTTTAGCATAAAACGTTATAAATAAATTGGAATTTATTACAAACGACCTGTTTGTAATCTCATAAAATTTACAAATAAAAGAGAGAAAATCACATAAAAAACAAATACAACGGAAAGTAAGAGGATGACGTAAGGGGTAATAAGCGGGTGAAAAAGCAGAGAAACACTCATCCTCAGTTTGTCGCACGCTGCACAGAGGTGATTTAGCGGAGGTAATAAAAAAGCCAGCTCGCTAATAAGCTGGCTGGCTTTTTTGTATCGTTCATACTCCTGCTTTTATCCGAGCGGCTCGGATATCAATCAGCAGTAGCCGTAATTCATCAAACGTTGATAACGACGGTTTAGCATTCCCTCGGTATCGAGAGCATCGATATCGCTTAGGTCAGCAAGAATCTGAGATTTTAGAGATTCAGCCATCGCAGCAACATCACGATGTGCGCCACCTAGCGGCTCTGGGATAACAGAATCGATGAGTTTTAGCTCTTTTAGGCGTGGGGCAATAATCCCCATTGCTTCTGCCGCCAGAGGGGCTTTCTCTGCACTTTTCCACAAAATAGAGGCGCAGCCCTCAGGAGAGATAACGGAATAGGTGCTGTACTGAAGCATATTCACTTTATCGCCAACACCAATCGCCAATGCCCCACCGGAGCCACCTTCACCAATGATGGTGCAGATGGTTGGTACTTTTAGACGAGACATTTCACGCAGGTTACGTGCGATAGCTTCAGACTGGCCCCGCTCTTCTGCACCGACACCCGGATAAGCGCCTGGGGTATCAATAAAGGTGATGATAGGCATGTTAAAGCGCTCTGCCATCTCCATTAGGCGCAGTGCCTTGCGGTAACCTTCTGGCGCTGGCATACCAAAGTTACGGCGCACTTTTTCTTTTGTCTCACGCCCTTTTTGGTGGCCAATGACCATGACTGGGCGCCCGTCAATACGTGCTGTTCCACCGACGATAGCTTTATCGTCAGCATAGGCGCGATCACCTGCCAGTTCATCGAAATCGGTAAAGACGTGCTCGATGTAATCAAGCGTATATGGGCGACGCGGATGGCGTGCCAGCTGGGCGATCTGCCAAGCACCTAAGTCGGAGAAGATTTTGCGTGTTAACTCAACGCTTTTCTCACGCAGACGCCGGACTTCATCATCCAGATTGATATCCAGCTTTTCGTCATGACGGCTGACTGCGGTCAGCGAGTCAATTTTCGCTTCCAGCTCTGCAATCGGCTGTTCAAAATCTAGAAAATTCAGACTCATAGCATTCCTATTTAGTCAAATTCCAGTTCTACTTGCTCGTTACCCACCAGTGTGCGTAGATCGAGTAATAGCTTGTCGGTTGGTGTTACACGCCACGCAGCGCCAAATCTTAGCCGCACGCGCGCATCCTCCCGCTGGTAGTAAAGATGCACTGGAATCGTCCCCGATCGATGTGGTTCTAACGATTGGCGGAGACGGTTTAAAAGTTGGTCATCAATTTGCCTGTCAGTTAATGATATAGCAAGACCGCGAGCGTATTTTTCCCGAGCCTCACTGATGTCCATTAACTCTCGGGCTGTCATTTTAAGCCCGCCGTTAAAATCATCAAAGCTGACCTGTCCTGTGGCAATTAGAATCCTGTCGTTTTCCAGCAGATGCTGGTATTTATCTAATGCGTCGCTAAATAACATGATATCCAAACGACCGGATCGGTCGTCTAGCGTACAGATACCAATTCGGTTACCACGCTTGGTCGTCATTATACGTGCACTTATGACTAAACCAACGGCAATCGTCATTTTTCCCCTTTCCGTTGGGTGCATATCCTTCAAACGCTGCCCGCCAGCATAGCGTTCTATCTCTTTCAGGTATTGTGTTATCGGATGCCCAGAGAGATATAAACCTAAGGTTTCTCTCTCGCCGTCCAGCACCACTTGCTCTGGCCAAGGTGTCACGCTGGCATAAGATTGCTCTACCTGTTCCGGCGCGTCAGCCAGAACGCCGAACATATCCCCCTGCCCAAGTGCCTCAGCTTTCGCGTGCTGATCAGCCGCTTTCATTGCTTCACCCAATGAGTTCATCAATGCAGCGCGGTGTGGCCCAAGGCGATCGAATGCCCCAGACATGATCAGCTTTTCTAACATTCGGCGATTGAGTTTCTTGATATCAACCCGAGCACAGAGATCGAATAACTCTTTAAAATAGCCGCCTTCTTTACGTGCTTCGAGTATCGCCTCTATTGGACCTTCACCAACGCCTTTTATTGCACCGATTCCGTAAACTATTTCGCCTTCATTGTTCACATGGAAATGGTACAGGCCGCTGTTGATATCTGGTGGCTGAATTTTTAGCCCCATCCGCAGGCATTCATCCACCAGACCAACGACTTTTTCGGTGTTATCCATATCTGCGGTCATTACCGCCGCCATAAATTCGGCAGGATAGTGTGCTTTTAGCCATAGCGTTTGGTAGGAAACCAAAGCATAGGCCGCAGAGTGAGATTTGTTAAAGCCATAGCCCGCGAATTTTTCTACCAGATCGAAGATATGCATCGACAGTTCGCCATCGATGCCTTGGCTTTTTGCTCCATCTTCAAATACCGAGCGCTGCTTTGCCATCTCTTCTGGCTTTTTCTTACCCATCGCACGGCGCAGCATGTCTGCACCGCCTAGCGTATAACCTGCTAGAACCTGCGCTATCTGCATGACCTGTTCTTGATACAAGATGATGCCGTATGTTGGCTCTAGTACCGGTTTCAAGGATTCGTGCTGCCACTGAATATCGGGGTAGGAAAGCTCTTCGCGCCCGTGTTTACGGTCGATAAAGTTATCTACCATGCCGGACTGTAGCGGGCCAGGGCGAAATAGCGCCACCAGTGCAATCATATCCTCAAAGCTATCTGGTTTTAGGCGCTTAATCAGATCTTTCATGCCACGGGATTCAAGCTGGAATACCGCCGTCGTTTCCGAGCGCTGTAGCATGTCGAAGCTTTTTTGATCGTCGAGCGGGATAGACTCAATATTAATAGGCTCTAGGCCTGTTTTCGCTCTACGGGCGTTGATCATCTCTAACGCCCAGTTGATGATAGTGAGCGTGCGCAGGCCTAGGAAGTCAAACTTTACTAAGCCTGCATATTCAACGTCGTTTTTATCAAACTGGGTAACAGGATGGTTACCTTCGGAGTCGCAATACAGCGGTGCGAAGTCGGTGATTTTCGTCGGTGAAATCACCACGCCGCCAGCATGTTTACCGGCGTTACGCGTGACACCCTCTAGAATTCGTGCCATGTCGATCAGCGCCCGAACTTCCTCATCAGCATCATACGTTTCTTGCAGCTGTGGTTCCGCGGCGAAGGCTTTTTCCAGCGTCATCCCTGGATCAGGCGGTACAAGTTTAGAGATTCTATCGACGAAGCCATAAGGATGCCCAAGCACCCGGCCTACATCTCGAATAACTGCTTTTGCTGCCATCGTACCGAAGGTGATGATTTGCGATACGGCATCGCGTCCGTACATTTCTGCGACGTGATCGATAACCAGATCGCGTTTCTCCATGCAGAAGTCGACGTCGAAATCGGGCATTGAGACACGTTCTGGGTTAAGAAAACGTTCGAACAAGAGGTCAAACTCTAGCGGATCGAGATCGGTGATCTTAAGGGCATAGGCTACCAAAGAACCCGCACCCGAACCTCGCCCCGGCCCGACGGGTACGCCGTTATCCTTCGACCACTGGATAAACTCCATTACGATCAGGAAGTAGCCGGGAAATCCCATCTGGTTGATAACTTTGAGCTCAATATCCAGACGTTCATCATATTCTAGGCGGCGTTGCTCTCTGACCTCTGGATCAGGGAACAGAAAATTTAAACGATCCTCTAACCCCTCTTTGGAACACTTCACCAAGAAGTCTTCTGTCGACATATCCCCTGTAGGGAATTGCGGCAAGAAGTATTCACCAAGACGGATCGTTACGTTACAACGTTTGGCAATCTCTACACTGTTTTGTAAGGCTTCGGGGATGTCGGAAAACAGCTCGCACATCTCCTCTTCCGTGCGTAAATACTGCTGCGGGCTGTAATTTTTAGGCCGTTTGGGATCGTCTAACGTGAAGCCATCGTGGATCGCGACGCGGATCTCATGGGCATCAAAATCTTTCGCATCGAGGAAGCGAACGTCGTTAGTGGCAACAACGGGAATGCCCTGTTTCGTTGCCAACTCTACGGCAAAATGTAGGTAGGAATCTTCGTCCTGTCTGCCCGTTCTAATCAGTTCAAGAAAGTAGGCGTCAGGAAAGTGCTGCTGATAAAACGAAAGGCTCTGTTCTGCTAAGACCTGATTGCCCCGCAGCATTAACCTACCGACGTCACCATCCCTCGCACCAGACAGGAGTATTAAGCCTTTCTTGCGCTCAATCAGCCAGTCACGATCAATGACAGGACCATCTTGGATATAGCCTCGTTGGTAGGCCTGAGAGATAAGCAGCGTTAAATTTTGGTAACCGTCGTTATCAGCGGCTAAAACAGTGAGCGCCGTAAGTTCGTCGCCCATCTCACTGCTCTGTACTTTAAAATCGGCACCAACAATAGGCTTGACCCCTGCCCCGTGAGCAGCACCATAAAACCGGACCAGTCCACATAAGTTAGTGAAGTCGGTGAGTGCTAGCGCGGGCATGTTCAGAGAAGCGACTTTCTTCACCAAGGGGCCGACTTTTGCCAACCCATCAATCATGGAGTAATCGCTATGTACACGCAGATGGACAAAACGTGGTTCAGCCATATCCAGATACCAAAATCAGTTAAAGACAGATAAAAAAACGAATAACTGACAGTCGTTGCCAGCTCATAGGGAGAGTACCTTTCTCACCGGAGCAAAGCTACGACGGTGAAATTCGGTCGCCCCAAACTCTTCCAATTTCTGGAGATGAAAGGCGGTAGGATAGCCTTTGTGCTTGGCGAATCCATATTCAGGGTATTCGAGATCAAGCGTTTCCATTTCTCGGTCGCGGGTGACTTTTGCCAGAATCGAGGCTGCACTGATTTCTGCTACTCTGCTATCACCTTTGACGACAGCCAGAGAAGACATCGGCAGCGTTGGACAGCGATTGCCATCAATCAAGACTAGATCAGGTGTGATAGATAGACCTGCAACGGCTCTTTGCATTGCCAACATGGTTGCATGAAGAATGTTTAATTCGTCTATCTCTTCAGGTTCTGCTCTGCCTAGGCTCCATGCCAGCGCTTTCTCTTTAATTTCATCGTGTAATGCAAGGCGCTTTTTTTCGCTCAGTTTCTTTGAATCAGCCAAGCCTTGAATGGGTCGGGCAGGATCGAGGATCACCGCCGCTGTGACAACAGCGCCCACTAAAGGGCCACGGCCCACTTCGTCTACACCCGCGATCAGGTTAGCCTGTGGATAGATAAAAATATCACTCATCGATTTGCTAACTCCATGACAGCCTGTGCAGCTTGTTCGTCTGCATCGCAACGGATGTGCTGGTGTAACTCAAGAAACTGTTGTTGCAGAGCCGTGACGCTTTCGCCACCGTTGAGAAGCGGCTCTAAGGCTGCGGCCAGTTTTTCCGGCACACAGTCATGCTGTAGCAACTCAGTGACGATCTCCTTGCCCGCAAGCAAGTTAGGCAAAGAGACATAAGGGGTTTTGACTAAACGCTCTGCTAGCCAGAAGGTAAAGGGCTTCATGCGATAGCCAACCACCATCGGGCATTTTGCCAACATACACTCTAACGCTGCCGTGCCTGATGCAAGCAGTGCGGCGTTACTTGCTATCATCGCCTCACGGGCTTGCCCGTCAAGAAGATGAGCCGTCAACTCTGGTGCTACTTCTGCTTTGATTCGCTCGAACTGCTCGCGACGTTTCGCATTCACCAGCGGAACAACGATTTCAAGCTGTGGATAGCACGTGCGCAATAGTTGGGCCGTTTTTAAAAAATCAGCACTTAACATTTCGACTTCAGCGTTTCGACTTCCCGGAAGCATGGCAAGACACAGTGCATCAGGCGAGATACCTAAATGAGCACGTGCGGCATCACGATCGGGAGTAAGCGGCATCGCATCTGCCATTGTGTGACCGATAAAACGGCAAGGAACGTTGAACTTGTCGTAGAACGCTTTTTCAAAAGGCAGAAAAGCCAATACCAAATCCGTCGCTTTACCTATTTTGAAAACGCGCTTTTGGCGCCACGCCCAAACAGAGGGACTGACGTAGTGAATCGTCCGAATGCCACGCTGTTTTAAGCGGCCTTCCAACGTGATATTGAAATCGGGTGCATCGATACCGACAAAAACGTCAGGCTGTAATTCACTGAAACGCTGTGTCAGCTCGCGGCGAATTTTTAGTAGGCGAGGCAGGCGTTCAAGCACCTCAACGATGCCCATTACCGCCAGCTCTTCCATCTCAAACCAAGCTTCACAGCCTTCAGCTTGCATTAGGGGGCCAGCGACGCCGACAAAACGCGCATCAGGGACATGCTGTTTTAAGGCGCGGATTAAACCTGCTCCTAGAATGTCCCCGGATGTTTCACCCGCAACCAGACCTATCGTAAGTGGACGATCGGCCATAGCTTAGCGAATGATGCCGCGAGTAGAACGGGCGAAGAACTCGACGAACAGATTTACTGCCGGTTGTTCTTTCGCTAACGCTTCGATTTCAGGCTTTGCCTCTTCGAAGGTTTTGCCGCTGCGATAAAGAAGCTTGTAAGCATTGCGAATAGCATGCAGTGCGCTTTTATCAAAGCCTCTGCGCTTTAGCCCTTCAATATTGATACCGAAAGGTGTGGCGTGGTTACCTTGAGCAATCACATAAGGAGGAACATCTTGTGCCACACCGGAGCAGCCACCAACCATGACATGGGCACCGATGACGCAGAACTGATGAATGGCTGTCATGCCGCCAATAATAGCAAAATCATCGACTTCGACATGTCCGCCCAAAGTCGCATTGTTGGCAAAAATACAGCGGTTGCCGATTATGCAGTCATGAGCAATATGCGCATTCACCATGAGAAGGTTATCGTTACCAATCTTCGTTACGCCACCACCCTGTATCGTTCCACGATGGATCGTTACACTTTCGCGGATGCGATTGCGATCACCGATTTCAACACGTGTAGGTTCCCCTGCATATTTGAGATCTTGATTCACTTCACCGATGGAAGAGAACTGATAGATTTCATTGTCGCAGCCAATTTTGGTTACACCATTGACGACAACATGGGATTTCAACACTGTCCCTGAGCCAATCTCAACGTGAGAGCCAACATAACAAAAAGGGCCAATGTGAGCACCTTCAGCAATAACAGCGCCCTCTTCTACAACAGCAGTTGGGTGAATAAACGTAGTCTGATTGGTCACCGATTAGGCCTCCCGACGTCGAGCACACATCATTGATGCCTCACACGCAATTTCACCGTCAACTTTCGCTACACCAGTGAAACGAGCAACGCCGCGGCGCTCTTTAATAAAGTTAACTTCCAGGATCATTTGGTCACCAGGCAATACAGGGCGTTTGAAGCGTGCGTCATCAATAGCCGCAAAGTAATAAAGCTCGCCCGGCTCTAGTTTTCCGCCGCTTTTAAATGCCAGAATGCCAGTTGCTTGCGCCATCGCTTCCAAGATCAATACGCCAGGAAAGATAGGCTTGCCAGGGAAGTGCCCCTGAAAAAACGGCTCGTTGAAAGAGACGTTTTTTACTGCACGCAAAAATTTCCCTTTCTCGAAATCCAGCACGCGATCAACCAATAGAAATGGGTAACGGTGAGGGAGTAGCTCTAAAATTTTATCAATACCTAGAGACTGAGTGTCAGTAGTCAAAATACTCATCCTGTCTAAAAAATAGCGTGAACAACACGGCCTGCCCAAACCTAAAAATGGTTTTACAAAGCAGGCCGTAAATAAGGAGGGCGTTTACTATGAGTTAACTGTTAGCATCTCTTTCTAAAGAGGAAAACAGCACTCAGAACGCATTGTCTTTATAAATACAGACTTTATAAACCTAGTTTTTATCAATCTAACGTTTACAAACCTAGGCGTTATAAAATTAGTCTTTATCGACTTTTCGCTCCACTGCTTTCAAGCGCTTGCTGATGTCATTTATGTTCATGACTAAAGCAGCTGTTTTGCGCCACACTTTGTTAGGCTGCAGTGGAATGCCTGAGGAGTAGATCCCCGGCTCGGTAATTGGCCGCATGACCATTCCCATACCTGTAATAACGACTTTATCACAGATTTCCATATGCCCATTAATCACACTGGCACCTGCAATTTGGCAGTAACGCCCAATCTTCAGGCTACCTGCCATAATCACACCACCGCCAACGGCAGTATGATCGCCAATTTCATCATTGTGTGCGACATGGCACTGGTTATCGATGATGACACCATCACCAATAATCGTATCGTCTAGTGCACCACGGTCAATCGTTGTGCTAGCGCCGATTTCAACGTTGTTACCAATACGTACCGTGCCTAACTGTGGAATTTTAATCCACTGGCCACGTTCGTTGGCATAACCAAAACCATCGGAACCAATCACTGTGTTAGCCTGAACAAGGCAACGTTCACCGATAATCACTTCATGATAAATGGAGACATTGGCCCATAAGCGGGTTCCTGCCCCAAGACGGCTATTTTTACCAATAAAACAGCCTGCCCCCACAATCACGTTATCACCTAGCTCTACGCCAGATTCAATGACTGCATTGGCACCAATTGAAACGTGTTTCCCTAACTTGGCGTCAGGTGAAATCACCGCACTTGGCGCAATATCTTGTGCCGGTGCTGGTGTTGTATCCAGAATCTGTGCCATTCGGGCATAAGTCAGATAAGGATTTTTAACAACCAAAGCCGCCGAGTGCCAGTAAGGTAGCTCCGCTTCGGCTAAAACAATCGCACTAGCCTGACATGACGCCAGCCCTTCACGATAGCGACTATCAGACAAAAATGTAATTTGGCCTGATTGTGCTGAAGACATAGATGCAACGCCGGTGATGACAATATCGCCATCACCGTGTAGTTCTGCATCCAACTGCTGTGCTAAATCAGCCAGTCGAATTGAAAGCATAGCTTACTTAACCTGCTTCAATACATCACTAGTGATGTCGGTAACGGAACCTGCATATGCAACTGCGTTCGCGTCGATGACTAAGTCATAGCCATTTTTCTTAGCAACGTCTGAAACAGCACTTTGGATATTTTTCAGAATTTTTCCACGCTCTTCCATTTGACGACGACGGTTGTCTTCTTCAAAAGATTTTGCTTTGCTCGCAAAAGAATCACGCTTAGTAATGATGTCTTTTTCCAGCTTAGTACGATCGGCGTCTTTCATGGTACGGCCATCACGTTGGAGCTGTTGCATTTTAGATTGCAGATCTTTTTCCAGATTTTGCAATTCTGATGCGCGACTTTTGAACTCGCCTTCCAATTTCTTACTAACAGCATCACGTTGAGGTGATTTCTGGAAGATATCGGTAACGTTAACGATAGCAATCTTCTCTGCCGCTTGAACACCAGCGGAAGCTGCTAATGCAATACCTAGACCTGCCGCACATAACAACTTTTTCAATTTCAACTCCTTACCACACCAGATTGTGTTTATACACATGAAAATGCACGCATATCTCTATACCAATTTGGTATTAATGCCCCATAAAGGGGCATTGAAGACACTTATGCGATTCTTGTTGCACGTAAACCCGCAGGTTTCGTTTTACCAAGTCTTACCAATATTAAACTGGAACTGCTCCGCCTTATCACCGTCATATTTTTTGATCGGCTGGGCATAGGAGAATACTAACGGCCCTAACGGAGAGATCCACTGCAGTGCTAAACCAGCAGAAACACGGATGTTTGATGCATCACTGTAGTCTGGAAGACCATATGCACGCGTTGCTTCAGTATTTTTCCAGTTTGTATCCCAAACAGTACCCGCATCAACAAAGAAAGAGGTACGAAGCGAGTTCGCATACTTCTCATCCAAGAATGGCGTTGGTGTAATCAGCTCAATGCTGGCAACAGCCATTGCATTACCGCCAACTGCATCTTCGTCGTCTGTCGGTCTAATAGCGCCCGTCGTATCTAGGTAAACCGCTTTAGGTCCGATGTTGTTCGACTGGAAACCCCTAACGCTGCTAGAACCACCCGCGTAGAAGTTTTCATAGAACGGCATCTCTTTTCCACCGAAGCCATCACCGTAGCCTAAACGACCACGCCCCATCACAACCCAAGTACGGTCATCGTTCAGCGGAACGTAACCTGTTGTATCAAAGGTCGCTTTGTAGAATTCGTTATCTGACCCAGGAATGGTGACTTTACCATTCAACGTCGCACGAATACCTGACGTCGGGAAGTAACCTCTATCGAGTGAGTTATACACCCATCCCATGTTATAGAAGAAGTCATCCGCTTTGTACGAAGAACGTTTTGTAAACTCCGGTTTTTCACCGACAGACTCTAAGTAGCGCCACATGCCGATCTGAGGAAGCATATCCGACAGATCGTTACGCACATAACCTAAGCCAATACGCATCGTGTTGTTTTCGTTGATTGGAAAACCTAACGTTCCGTCAATGCCATAGCTGCTGTTGGTATAATCAGACAGCTCTGCATTATCTGCTTTAAAGTCATTATAGAAAATACGCCCACCAAGGCTAACACCGTCTACGGTAAAGTAAGGGTCAGTCATGGAGAGTTCAACGTAAGTCTGGTAGTCGTTTCTGGTTCCAGTGATGCCGACGGTGTTACCCGTTCCCATCCAGTTGTCTTGCTGCACACCCGCTTGGAAGCTGATGCCGCTTTCCGTACCGTAACCAACACCGAGGTTGAAACTACCCGTGTTACGCTCTTTAACCTTGTACACTACATCAACCTGATCAGGCATGCCTGGTACACGTTGAGTATCAACATCAACGGCTTCAAAGTAGCCTAAACGGTTTAAACGTTCTTTACCCGTTTCAACCTGCTCGCTACCGAGCCATGAGCCTTCCATCTGACGCATTTCGCGACGCAGAACGGAATCTTTAGATACTTCGTTGCCTTCAAAACGGATCTTGCGAACGTAATAACGGTTGCCCGCATCAACGTTGACATTCAGTTGAACCGTTTTATCGCTGTCGTTGATATCAGGACGGGTGGCAACACGCGGGTAAGCATAACCATCACGACCTAACATGGTCTTGATGTCCTCTTCCATACGCGTCACTTTGGCACCGTTAAACAGCTCTCCCTTCTCGACTTTAGCGAGCTTATTAATATCGCTGTCGTGGCCTGCTAAATTACCGGTAATAGAAACACCGCTCAGCTCATATTTATCGCCTTCGGTAAGGTTAATCGTAATGTAGATTCCCTTTTTATCCGGCGTTAAGCTGACTTGCGTTGAGTCAATGTTAAAACGGGCATAGCCGCGATCAAGATAGAAGCTACGAAGGGCTTCTAAGTCACCAGACAGCTTTTGCTTCTGATATTTACGATCGCCAATAAGGTTCCACCAAGGAACGCTATCGCGTAATTGGAAGCGAGAAACTAGCTCTTCAGTACTGAAAGAGTTGTTACCCACAATGTTGATTTGTTCGATCTTGGCAGAAACACCTTCGTTAAAGACCAGTTTCATATCAACACGGTTACGAGGAAGAGGTGTAACCACCGCTTTCACCGTTGCGTTGTATTTACCGACGCTGAAGTAGAAATCTTCCAGACCTTTCTCGATTGAGCTGAGTGTGGTGCGGTCTAATGACTCACCCACTCGAACACCGGAAGCATCAAGATTCTGCTTGAGCATGTCATCTTTAACGGACTTATTGCCAGAGAAAGTGATATTAGCAATGGTTGGTCGTTCTTTAACTTGAACGATTAGGGCTGTTCCATCACGCAATACCCGGACATCATCAAAGTTGCCTGTAGCAAACAATGCATGAATTGTATTCCCGATATCATCGCTAGTAACAGAATCCCCAACACGCACGGGCATATTCAATAATGCCGCGCCAACGGCGACCCGTTGCAAGCCTTCGAAACGAATATCCTTTACTACGAACCCTTCGGCACCGTATACGGTTGCGCTGCTGAAAAGCAGCGACGCTATGAGCAACTTTTTCATCGCCATCGTTGTTATGCGTTCTTCCTAACCTATCCCAGGTCTTAAATTTTAAAGACGAGAGAAATCATTGAAAAGTGCAAGTCCCATCAGTACCACCAGCAACATCGCGCCGATGCGGTAAAAATATTCTTGGACTTGCTCGGATACAGGTGTCCCTTTGATTTTCTCTATCAGTAGGAACAATAAATGCCCGCCATCTAATACTGGTAGTGGGAACAGGTTGATAATTCCTAAGTTAACGCTGATCAGCGCTAAAAATATCAGGAATGGTACCACGCCATATCCCGCCGATGCACCTGCGCCCTGTGCGATAGAGATTGGGCCACTAAGCGTATTCAGCTTTACATCGCCAGTAATCAGTTTTCCAAGCATCTTGGCCGTTAACTTCATGAGCTGCCAGGTCTGCCCTGCCGACTCATAAAGTGCCGTAAACGGCCCATACTGGCGTATTACTTTATACTCGTCAGACAACGGTATAATTTTTGGCACGACACCAGCAAATCCTTCTGTTGCTCCTTTCCCTATCTGTTTTGTATCTGGTATCAAAGTCAAAGACAAGGGGGAACCATTTCTTTCTATGTCCAATACAACGGCCGTTCCTGGGTTATTGCGAACGGTCTGGACAAAGAGCATCCAACGATCAAGTGGTTTGCCATCAACATTAATAATACGGTCACCCACTTGCATACCCGCTTTCTGGGCTGCTGAATCTTTTTGTACCTCAGCCAGTATAGGTTCAATTTGCGGTCCTTTAGGGATTATCCCTAGAGAGACAACAGGATCCTGCTTATCTGGCTCATACTGCCAATCTTTTAAATCTACTTTTTTCAATGTGACTGATTGGGTGCCAAACGGTGCCACACCAATTTCAGCACTATCTTTGCCTATTAGCCCCAACAGAGTCAAACGGACTGAATCCCAGTCAGCCATTTCGATACCGTCGATGGATTTTAGTTCCGTTCCTGGCTGAATTTCCGCTTTTGCCGCAATGGAATTCGGCATAATGCTGCTAACGACCGGCTTCACACTAGGCACACCCATCATAAATATGGCCCAGTAGGCGAAGATGGCAAAGATAAAGTTAGCGATAGGCCCAGCACTGACAATCGCTGCGCGCTGCCAGACAGTTTTATTGTTGAATGCCCGATGGCGCAGTTCTGGCGTGACAGAACCCGCGCGCTCATCCAGCATTTTTACATAGCCGCCTAAGGGAATGATAGAGAGAACATACTCTGTGCCCTGTTTATCCTGACGACGTAATAGAACCTTACCAAAACCAATAGAGAAGCGATCGACCTGAACCCCGCAGCGACGAGCAACCCAGAAATGGCCGAACTCATGGACGGCGATCAATATCCCTAATGCGACGAGAAATGAAGCCAGATTCCAGAGAGTACTAAGCATCGCGTATTAAGCTCCAAAAACCAGTAGCATTAGGCAGGCAAAAACAGGCACTGCTGCTGTTAGGCTATCGATACGATCGAGGATCCCACCGTGGCCAGGGATAAGGTGGCTGCTGTCTTTAATTCCAGCCTCACGCTTGAACATACTCTCAGTTAAATCACCTAATACCGAAACGGCGACCGTGATAATAGAGCAGATAAGTAATGTCATTGGTGTAACAAAGAGTGGTGCATAATAACCAAATAGTAGAGCTATCAGCGCTGAGGTTAATAACCCACCACCTAACCCTTCCCATGTTTTACCTGGGGAAACCTTTGGAGCCAGTTTATTTTTACCAAACAGCTTACCAAATGCATAAGCCCCTGTATCTGCACCCCATACCAGCACCATGACATACAATAGCCACCAAGCACCTATGTGTGGGTCTATATCATAATGAATAGTACGCAATGTCACCATCCCCCAGAAAAAAGGGATCAGCGTTAATGCACCAAAGATAAGACGGATTACCCGCGAACCCTGCCAAGATACAGCTGATTTAGGATAAAATAGGACTAAAAAGAGAGCGATTATCCACCATGCCATCGCTAACCAGAGCCAGACACTGACAGAAAGATTACTCACATCACTCCTATAGGCAGGTAGCCCCAAGAGCAAAAGAAGTAAAAAACCGCCAAGGACCACCGCCAGACCAACACGCTGGCCCGCTTTACCTAACCCCGCTAATTGCCCCCATTCCCATGCACCTAAAGCACACACAGCAATCGTCATAAGCGCAAAACCCAACGGCGGCAGCATAAATAATGCTGCAATAACGGTAGGAATAAGGATAAGAGCAGTAATAACACGGTACTTCAGCAAAGGATCCTCCTAGGAAACCTGTGGGCTAATAGGAGTTGTTCCTCCGAAACGGCGTTCGCGTTGTGCAAATGCATTCAGCGCACCTTCAAAAACAAGCTCATCAAAATCAGGCCAGAGAACATCGGTAAAGTAAAACTCTGCATAGGCGATTTGCCATAGCAAGAAGTTACTAATACGGTGCTCCCCACCAGTACGAATCACTAAATCAACGGGGGCCAAATCACTAAGACAAACATGCTGTTCAAGCATAGACTCATCTATCTGTTCTGGCGCTATTATTCCTAATTTAACCTGTTCGGCAATCTGCTGAACACCTCGGATAATATCCCAACGCCCACCGTAGTTAGCAGCAATATTTAGCGTCAGCCCGCTATTATTCTCGGTTAACACCTCTGCTTTACGTATTCTTCCTTGTAACCGCTCACCAAACCGGCTGATATCACCAACGATACGTAAACGGACATTATGCTTGTGGAGGCTTTTTACCTCACTGTCTAGCGCCCTGACGAATAGCTCCATCAAAGCAGAAACTTCTTGCTGTGGTCGATTCCAATTTTCGCTGCTGAAAGCATAGAGCGTTAATGCCTCTATTTCATGGCTAACAGCAAAACTTACTGCACGACGAACGGATTTCACACCACTTTTGTGGCCAAAGATCCTAAGCTTACCCAGTTTTTTAGCCCAGCGCCCGTTGCCATCCATAATGATAGCAACATGCCTAGGTCCAGACGCGTCAGAACTTGTTATTGGTTGATTTGCGGACGACATCACTCGAACTTATTTCCTTAAAAAGAAACTCAACTACCTTTACGGACTTTACGGCACACATTAATCACTCTATGTGAAAAAACCGTGAAAGATTTACGGGTACCAAGATATATCTATCGATAAAACAGATTTGTGTAATAAACACTCAAGCACAATACCGTGCCCTAAGGATAAGCGGCGCAAACTATACCATCTCGTCGTTATGGTAACAAATCACCAGCGCACACTCTGTTTTTCATCGTGCCTAGTAGCCCTACATATGCGTAACGACTTGCCCCGCAAGTGATCTGGCCTCTTTATCAATCTCTAAGACCGCATTAACACAGTCCGGTTCCCGGAGATTAAGACGTTCTATAACCTGCTGATTCACACTCGCAATATCGGTAAAGAGAATTTTTTCACGAAGAAAAGCCTCGACACTAATTTCATTGGCAGCATTTAATGCCGTTGTTGCTGCTTGCCCAGTATTAAACGCATCTATCGCTAATTTCAGACAAGGGTAACGTGCATAATCGGGCTCCTCAAACGTCAGTGCACCGATACGGCAAAAATCAAGGGGGTCTACGCTGGTATTTACACGCTCTGGATAAGCCATTGCATGGCCTATTGGTGTACGCATATCCGGTGAGCCAAGCTGGGCAATGACACTGCCATCACGATAGCGAACCATAGAGTGAATAACCGATTGAGGATGCAGTACAACTTCCATCTCAGAAGCGGAAGCATTAAACAGCCAACGGGCTTCGATGTACTCCAGCCCTTTATTCATCATAGTGGCAGAATCCACAGAAATTTTTCTTCCCATCGACCAGTTAGGATGAGCACAAGCTTGTGCTGGCGTCATATGCTTAAGCTGTTCAATGGGCGTAGTGCGGAAAGGGCCACCAGAGCCTGTCAAGATAATTGACGAGATGCCATTGTCCATCAGAGAGGCATAGCCCAGTTGGTGCTGTACTCGCTCAGGTAAGCTTTGGAAGATGGCATTGTGTTCGCTATCAATAGGTAATAACTGGCTTTTAGAGTGACGAACAGCATCAATGAAAAGGCGGCCACAGGTCACTAATGACTCTTTATTCGCCAGCAATACCTGCTTGCCTGCTTTGACAGAGGCAAGTGTCGGCAGAAGACCAACAGCACCAACAATGGCTGCCATCACCTGATCAACGTCAGGGGCCGATGCGAGTTCACATGCAGCATCAATACCCTGCAATACAGCAGTAGCTATATTGGCATCCCGCAGTTTCTGTTTGAGAGAAACGGCGCTTTTTTCATCTGCCATACAGGCAAAATCAGGTTTGAACTCAATACATTGTTGCAGCATGGCATCGACGTTATAGCCAGCAACCAGCGCATAAACAGAAAAAAGCTGAGGATTATCACGAACAACAGAAAGAGTACTCCCTCCGATTGACCCCGTAGATCCAAGAATGGTTATTTTCTTCATTGGACTGTATCGTCCCCCACCGTTATCAGGTAACCCTGAACACAGTGTGATATTTATGAGAGTTAATGCGCTATTCTACCTTGTTGAAGGGGCCAAAATCACTAACTTACTCAGAACATCTGTTTTATCCCTTCTATACCCGTCATACTTGAAGCAGTCTGACCAATAACAGACATGGAAGATTAAGGAACAATGGAATGAAAAATCTATCATTGCCGTTATTGGCAATATTTATTTCCGGCACGCTGCATGCTTCTCAGCTAGAACCTATACAGGTTCCAGCAAAAAATTATGACGTGTACGATCTTGCTCAGATCGCATTAGAACGAAGAACGCCCCAGAATACTCGACACGACCTTAGTGAAATCAACCGTTATGTGGTGCTATTACAACACCTGCTTTATAGCGAAAATATTGAACGAGGTAAGGCACTTCTCGCCAGGCTCGACCTTAAAGACTCTCGTTTACAAAATGCCATTACTCATAAGGCCGTTGAGCTCGCAGAGATGGGGGATCATCAAACATCAAAGACACTACTTGAGATAAGTGGGTTACAAAACACGCTGACGCCATCAGATGATAGAAAAGTCGCCCAATCTTGGTTGAATAAAAATCAACCAGAAAAAGCACTGATGGCATTACAGAAAAAACCAGATCACCTTTTCCCTTATTTACCAATAATATTAAGACATTACAAAGATAACCCTGAAAAAGCAGAGCAGATCTATTTAAGTCATCAGAATAAGAATATCCCCACAGTGAGCCGAGCTGAGATGCTGCTGGCAATTGCATATAACTATATTCATAGCGAACCACTCTCTTCCCCGCCTAAAGACAACCGCACAAAAGCGCTAGGATACCTGACAGAAGCAGAAGGCATGCTGGATGAGGGAGTAAAGAAGGAAGAGATAAGCGCTAAATATGTCACTCAATATATTGAATTAGCCAGACTCTACCAGGAAAACGAAAATAGAGAGCGCTCACTCTCTATTCTCAACCATCAGCTCGGCACTCTGCCTGACTACCTAGCCAAAAAATTGAGTACACCTGATGTGCTTAATATTTATCGGCACTATCAACAAAAAGATAAATACCAATCTTTGTTAGCAACGCTGGCAACCTCAAAGGATAAAGGTATTGGCATCACACCAAAGGTTGATAGTGAACTGAATATCATCAGGTTATTACTGGAGATCCCCGAGGATAATCTTGCCGAATCCCGCTTTAACATGGTGCTTCATAAAGCTGAATACCAATGTAATAGCATTGTGCTGTGCTACGGCAAGAAAGCATCTGGGTTGGCACATTTCCGTGAAATATTTGATACAAAACAGCTCGAAAAATCACTGAACGCGATCCTTTCTGAGGCAGAGAAACAGGATCTTCTTCAATGGTATTACGCCATTACAGACATTTATCAGGGATTGATTGATAGTGAATTATATACACTGGCAGATAAGCTCACTCAATATACTGAAAATAAGCTCGCTTCATTAACAGCGGAAGAACTCGTTCAAAACCGTATTCAGGCTGATTATTACGATACGCTTTTCAACATGTATTTAGCCTCAAAGAATACAGCTCAGGCGGAAAAGATTGTCTCTAAGTTCATCAAACCCGCAGAGAAACCCAATAAGCTAAAAGATATTTATATACAGGCAAAAAATGCATCTAAGCTACATGCGTTGATTAAAACACTGCCCAAAGATAGCCGAACCGATGCCAACATCGCGCTATTAGAATTGCAGTGCTTAGATTCAACACCACAATGCTCTCAACAAATTACCGACTCACTGACAGACCTCAAAAACTCAGGATCTTCTCTGATCTATAACCTCACCGCTGGGTCACTCTTTTACCATATCGGTGATATTCAATATCAGTTAAAAATGCCCTCAACGCCGGAGCAGCAGAACTTAATCAATCAGCTTGCTAAAGCAGCACTAGAAGAGCCACTTAACGAATAACCTGAACAAAAAGAGCAGCTCGAAAAATCGGGCTGCTCTTTTATTATCGGCTTTAAAATATCTGCAATAGGCGCAGAAATTAGAAATCCATCAACTCTTTTTCTTTGTCTGCCAGAGCCTGATCAACTTTCTTGATCATGATATCTGTCATTTTTTGAATATCATCTTGCGCTTTACGCTCGTCATCTTCGCCAATCGCTTTATCTTTCAATAGTGCTTTCAGCTTGTCGTTCGCATCACGGCGTACGTTACGTACAGAGATACGGCCTTGCTCTGCTTCTGCACGTACCACTTTAGTCAAATCTTTACGACGCTCTTCTGTCATCGCAGGAAGCGGAACGCGAATCGTTGTGCCCGCAGATGAAGGATTTAACCCTAAATCAGAAGACATGATTGCTTTCTCAACAGCTGCACTCAGGCTGCGGTCAAAAACGGTAATAGCCAGAGTACGAGAATCTTCAGCAACCACGTTAGCGACCTGGCGCAGAGGCGTTGATGACCCATAATATTCAATTTGAATGCCATCTAGCAGGCTAGGATGAGCACGGCCAGTACGAACTTTATTGATATGAGTTTTAAAAGCGTCTACGCATTTGTCCATACGCGTTTCAGCATCAGTTCTGATTTCGTTAATCACGTTGCTAACCTTTTAAAAGTAAAAGCTAGTTATTCGGCAGGCCACGCTCATGCGTAACCAATAAATATCTGTTGCCAGTGAAAGGCTGGCAGGTATTACCGATTAGAGTGTACTAATCAGTGTTCCTTCGTTCTCACCCATCACAACCCGGCGTAGCGCGCCCGGTTTGTTCATATTAAATACGCGGATAGGTAAGTTATGGTCACGGGCTAAGGTGAAAGCAGCCAAATCCATGACTTTTAATTCACGCTCAAGCACTTCTTGATAAGAGAGTTGCTCATACAGTGTTGCATCTGGGTTTTTAGCCGGATCATCAGAGTAAACACCGTCAACTTTCGTGGCTTTTAATACCACATCAGCTTCAATTTCAATACCGCGCAAGCACGCAGCTGAATCCGTTGTAAAGAACGGGTTACCCGTTCCTGCGGAGAAGATAACGACGCGATTATGGCGTAGTAGGCTGATTGCCTCCGCCCAACTGTAGTTATCACAAACACCATTCAATGGAATGGCTGACATTAAACGAGCGTTCACATAGGCACGGTGTAATGCATCACGCATAGCTAGACCGTTCATGACGGTTGCCAACATTCCCATGTGGTCGCCCACAACGCGGTTCATTCCCGCCTGTGCAAGGCCAGCACCACGAAACAGGTTGCCTCCGCCGATAACAACACCGACTTGGATACCCAGTTCAACCAGCTCTTTTATCTCCTGAGCCATTCTTTCCAGAACAGCGGGGTCGATACCAAAACCTTCCGCGCCTTGCAGGGCTTCGCCGCTCAGCTTAAGCAGGATTCGTTGGTAAACAGGTTTTGCATTGGTTGCCATGGTATTTATTCCTAAAAAATCGGTCTATATAGAGGTTGTTCGGTATGGAGATAAACGGAACCGCTAATGGCATAAATAGCATAGCGGCTCCGCTTTATATACTCACCATCGTTCAAGAGAGAGGTACTTTAACCATCTTACTCTCGAATATATTGAGTATAGATCTTAAGATTGCTTAGTGATGGCGGCAACTTCTGCTGCGAAATCAACTTCAGCTTTCTCAATACCTTCACCAACTTCGAAACGAACGAAGTTAGTCACGTCAGCTTTGTGCTCTTTCAGCAGTTCACCAACAGTTTTGTTTGGATCCATAACGAAAGCCTGGCCACTCAGAGAGATTTCGCCAGTGAACTTACGCATACGGCCTTCAACCATTTTTTCTGCGATTTCGCGCGGCTTGCCAGATTGCATTGCGATATCCAGCTGGATTTGATGCTCGCGAGCAACAACATCAGCAGGAACATCTTCAGCTTTAACATATTCTGGCTTGCTAGCAGCAATGTGCATAGCAACGTGCTTGATCAGCTCTTCGTCTGCACCAGTTGCAGAAACTAGAACACCGATACGAGCGCCGTGCATGTAAGAACCTAATGCTTCGCCTTCCAGCGCATGGATGCGACGGATGTTGATGTTCTCACCAATTTTTGCAACCAGTGCAACACGCTGCTCTTCGAACTTCGCTTTCAAAACGTCGATATCGGTGATGCGCTCAGCCAGTGCTGCGTTAGCAACGTCGTTAGCAAACGCGGTGAAACCAGCGTCTTTTGCAACGAAGTCAGTTTCGCAGTTCAGCTCAAGAATGATGCCGTATTTGCCATCAGCAGCGATGTTGGTCAGGATAACGCCTTCAGCAGCCACACGGCCTGCTTTCTTAGTCGCTTTCGCTGCACCAGATTTACGCATGTTATCAATGGCTAATTCGATATCGCCATTTGCTTCAACCAGCGCTTTTTTACATTCCATCATGCCTGCGCCAGTACGCTCACGCAGTTCTTTTACCAGGGAAGCGGTAATTTCGGCCATTCTCTATTCCTCGGTTATTACTTCTGCCCGACGGTACATCCCCCGGGCAATAATTAAAAAAACAGGGGCCACTTGGGCCCCTGCTAACCAACATATCTAATACCTGGTTAATAAAGGGGCTCTGTACAGAGCGCGCCTTATTACTCTGCTACGAAAGTCTCTTCCGCCTGAACAGCCAGATCCTGAGAACGGCCTTCACGTACGGTAGTAGCAACAGCATCCAGATACAGATTTACTGCACGGATTGCATCATCGTTACCAGGGATAACGAAGTCAACGCCGTCTGGATCAGAGTTGGTATCAACGATAGAAAATACCGGAATACCCAGATTGTTGGCTTCTTTGATTGCGATGTGTTCGTGGTCTGCATCGACAACGAACAGAGCGTCTGGCAGACCGCCCATATCTTTAATACCACCAAGGCTGTTTTCCAGCTTATCCATTTCACGAGTACGCATCAGCGCCTCTTTCTTGGTCAGCTTTTCGAAAGTGCCGTCTTGTGATTGAACTTCAAGTTCTTTCAGACGTTTGATGGACTGACGAACGGTTTTCCAGTTAGTCAGCATGCCACCCAACCAGCGATGGTTTACGTAGAACTGATCACAGCTCTTCGCATAATCTTTTACTGCTTCACTTGCCGCGCGCTTAGTGCCAACGAACAGGATCTTACCTTTACGAGATGCAATTTTGTGTAACTCAGCCAGAGCTTCGTTAAACATAGGTACAGTCTTCTCAAGGTTGATGATGTGCACCTTGTTACGAGCACCGAAGATGAAAGGTTTCATTTTCGGGTTCCAGTAACGAGTCTGGTGACCAAAGTGTGCGCCCGCTTGGAGCAAATCGCGCATGGAAACAGTTGCCATGATTACTACCTCTAATAGTATAGTTTGGGGTTAAGCCTCCACGTATCCCATCACACCGACCCCTAGACCTATTACGGCTTCAGAGCACCCCGGCGAATGTGTCGACACGTGTGTGTTATTTACACATTTAATGAGTTTTAGCATTATCGCTCATTATTAAGCGATCTGCCGGCGCGCTTTATACCACAAAGCAGACTTTTACGCCAATATTAGTTATCGCCACGGGGCGGTGAAGCGAATGATAATTTGGCAGCAAATGATCAGGCTGTTACCATGTGAAGATTAATTCTCATTTCTCGTCGACAATGAGCGACATAGTTTTGGATTCTACCCATGGCAATTTCAATTAAAACTCCTGATGAAATCGAAAAAATGCGCGTTGCGGGCCGATTAGCCGCTGAAGTGCTAGAGATGATCGAACCTTACGTTAAACCGGGTGTGACAACGGGTGAACTGGATAGAATCTGTCACGATTACATCACGAATACTCAGCACGCAATTTCTGCGTGTCTGGGGTATCACGGCTTTCCGAAATCAGTCTGTATCTCTATCAATGAAGTTGTCTGCCACGGCATTCCAAGTGATGATAAAAAGCTGAAAGAAGGCGATATCGTCAATATTGATGTCACCGTCATCAAAGATGAGTGGCACGGAGATACGTCTAAAATGTTTATCGTCGGTAAACCCACCATTTTAGGCGAACGTTTGTGCAAAGTGACTCAAGACAGTCTCTATCTTGCACTACGCATGGTTAAACCTGGTATTCGTTTACGTACTATCGGTAAAGAGATCCAAAAATTCGTTGAATCTCATGACTTCTCGGTTGTACGTGAATATTGCGGACACGGCATTGGCAAAGGCTTCCATGAAGCACCACAAGTGCTGCATTATGATGCCGACGACAGCGGCGTTGTGCTCCAAGTGGGCATGACATTTACCATCGAGCCAATGGTGAACTCTGGCGACTATCGTATCCGTCAAATGAACGATGGTTGGACAGTAAAAACCAAAGACCGCAGTTTATCTGCTCAGTACGAACATACGATTGTTGTCACTGAAACCGGCTGTGAGATCCTCACACTGCGTAAAGATGACACCATCGAACGCGTTCTAACTGCCGCCTAACACAAGCTATGCGTAAAATAGCAGCAGGTTATTAGCCTGCTGCTATCATCACAAAACCCTCTCGATGACCGCGATTTGAACTTGCTAAAACCCTCATCCCTCAGTAGCGTATAAACTTCGTCTCCATGCCAAAGTGATCGCCGCTATGTCAGATATCCGCCAGCTCGAGAATGTATCCTCCCCTTCTCTTCTAAAAGATGATGAGCTTAATTGCACCACTCTCAAACAGGCTTTAGATGACTTTCAGCAATGGATGAGAAACGCCTTTCACGCCGGTATTCCCGTTGAGCAAATTGTCTTAGCTCGCGCCAACTACGTTGATCAACTCCTGCAAAGATTGTGGCTACGCTACGGCTTTATCACACCAGGGGCTGAGGGAATGGTGGATGTTAGTGGCATCTCTCTTATTGCCGTTGGCGGCTATGGCCGCAGAGAGTTACACCCTCTGTCTGACATTGATATTCTGATCCTCAGCCATCATCCCTTGAATACACAACAAGAGGGATATATCAGCGAGTTGCTCACACTCTTATGGGATTTGAAATTAGAAATTGGGCACAGCGTTCGAACATTAGATCAATGCCTAGAGATCTGTAAAACTGACTTAACGATTGCCACTAACTTGATCGAATCTCGTCTTATCTGCGGCGATGTTGCACTGTTTCTAAAACTACAAAAACATATTTTCAGCGATGATATTTGGCCATCAGCAGAGTTTTTCCACGCCAAATGCGAAGAGCAAGAGATACGCCATTTGCGCTATCACGGCACCAGCTACAACCTCGAACCTGATATTAAAGCTAGCCCTGGCGGGTTGAGAGATATTCACACACTACTTTGGGTTGCGAGACGACATTTTGGCGCAACCTCACTAGATGAGATGGTCAGCTTCGGCTTTTTGACCGATGCTGAATGTGCCGAGTTAAGCGAGTGCCAACTTTTCTTATGGCGAATTCGGTTTGCACTGCATCTGGTTGTCACCCGCTACGATAACCGCTTATTATTCGATCGCCAGCTCAGTGTTGCAAAACTGTTGGGCTATGGTGGTGAAGGCAACCAGCCAATCGAGCGCATGATGAAAGATTTCTACCGCATGACTCGCAGGGTCAGCGAGCTGAATCTCATGCTATTACAGCTTTTCGATGAGGCGATCCTCGCCTTGGATGCAAGTGAAAAACCTCGCCCGCTAACCGATGATTTTCAGCTGCGTGGTGATCTTATTGATCTCTGCGACGATAGCCTCTTCATACGCAAACCTGAATCTATCTTGGAGATGTTCTATCTACTCGCCCGCAATCGCGATATCAAAGGGATCTACTCCAACACGCTACGCCATTTACGCTTTGCCCGCCGCCGTCTTAGCCAACCGCTCTGCTCTATTCCTGCTGCACGTGAGCTGTTTATGGCCATCCTCAAGCACTCAGGTAGCGTTTCACGAGCGCTACTACCAATGCATCGGCACGGCGTACTGTGGGCTTATATGCCACAATGGGGCAATATCGTCGGGCAGATGCAGTTTGATCTGTTTCACGCCTATACCGTCGATGAACACACAATTCGGGTGCTGCTCAAGCTAGAAAGCTTCTATGATGAAGCTAATCGACAAAAACATCCTCTCTGTGTCGAGCTGTATCCACGTTTGCCACAGCCGGATTTACTGCTGCTCGCCGCACTCTTTCACGATATCGCCAAAGGCCGAGGGGGCGATCACTCGACGCTAGGTGCACAAGATGCGTTAGAGTTTGCCGAACTGCATGGGCTGAATTCAAAAGACGCCCATTTAGTGTCATGGTTAGTTAAAAGCCATCTGGTCATGTCTATCACCGCACAACGCCGCGATATTCAAGACCCTGATGTGATCAAGCAGTTTTCCAACGAGGTGCAAACAGAGAGCCAATTACGCTATCTGATCTGCCTTACTGTCGCCGATATTTGTGCTACCAACGAAAAGCAGTGGAACAGTTGGAAACAGAGCCTCTTGCGCGAACTCTACTTCGCTACAGAAAAACAGCTCCGGCGGGGAATCCAATACACACCAGACCTACGTGAAAAGGTACGCCACCATCGTTTGCAAGCCTTAGCATTACTGCGTATGGAAAATATCAATGAAGAGAAGCTGCACCACCTTTGGAGCCGCTGTCGCGCAGACTATTTCCTACGCCACACGCCCAATCAGCTAGCATGGCATGCCCGCCATCTCTTGCAGCACGATTTTAGCAAACCACTCGTACTTGTCAGCCGCTATGCCACTCGTGGTGGAACGGAAATCTTTATTTATAGCCCCGACCGCCCTTATCTGTTTGCTGCGGTCGCTGGCGAATTAGATCGCCGCAATCTCAGCGTGCACGATGCTCAGATTTTTACCAATAAAGAGGGGATGGCAATGGACACCTTTGTGGTACTAGAGCCAGATGGGCAGCCTCTTGCCGATAACCGACACGCTGATATTAGCTTTGCACTAGAGCAAGTACTCACAAACCCTAGCTACCAGCTCCCCAGAGCACGCCGCCCATCGCCTAAACTGCGCCATTTTACCGTTCCTACGGAAATTGATTTCATCTCCCATGATAACGATAAAGTGACTTATATGGAGTTAGCCGCCCTCGATCAGCCAGGCTTGTTAGCGATTATCGGTGAAGTGTTTGCCGATCTTGGGCTTTCACTACACAGTGCCAGAATTTCCACCATTGGCGAACGAGTAGAAGACCTTTTTATTCTGACCGAAGGCGATCGCCATGCACTATCTACAAAAATGCGCCATGAATTACAACAAAGGTTGACAGAAGCCCTCGATCCAACGGATAAACTGTGATGTTTGGCACCGTACTCGCCGAATTCACTGCATAATTGATTTAATGACAATCGGGAAAAAGAACAGAATGCATCAACTGCAAACAATTATTGAAACTGCCTTCGAGCGCCGTGCTGATATCACACCAGTAAATGTTGATACCGTAACCCGTGAAGCCGTCAATCGAGTGATTAGCGCGCTAGACAGCGGCACGCTGCGCGTGGCGGAGAAAATTAATGGTGAGTGGGTGACTCATCAATGGCTGAAAAAAGCGGTACTTCTCTCCTTCCGTATCAACGATAACCAGTTGATCGACGGCGCAGAAACCCGTTATTTCGATAAAGTACCGATGAAGTTTGCGGACTATGACGCAGCGCGTTTCGAGCGCGAAGGTTTCCGCGTTGTTCCACCCGCTAGCGTTCGCCGCGGTGCGTTCATCGCCCGTAACTGTGTGCTAATGCCTTCTTATGTCAATATTGGTGCTTATGTTGATGAAGGCACAATGGTCGATACTTGGGCAACCGTAGGCTCGTGTGCACAAATCGGTAAAAACGTGCATCTGTCCGGCGGTGTAGGGATTGGCGGCGTGTTAGAGCCACTACAAGCTAACCCGACCATTATCGAAGATAACTGCTTTATCGGCGCTCGTTCAGAAGTAGTTGAAGGGGTGATTGTCGAAGAGGGCTCGGTTATCTCTATGGGCGTCTACTTAGGGCAAAGCACTCGTATTTACGATCGTGAAACAGGGGAAGTGCATTATGGACGCGTTCCTGCTGGCTCTGTCGTTGTCTCTGGTAACTTACCTTCTAAAGACGGCTCATACAGCCTGTATTGCGCAGTTATCGTTAAGAAAGTTGATGCGAAAACCCGCAGTAAAGTTGGCATCAACGAACTGCTGCGCACCATAGACTAAATAGCCCTTCTCTCTTCTAAGGGTGCTCTGTTAATCACACCACCCTTAGCATTTTGTGTTTCAGTAAAAATGTAGCCCATACAGCTAACTGTGCAATAACTCGCAATTATTACTAAAATCACACATTACATTAACGAAAACCATCATAATGCAAGGATTGCTCTCCAGACATCAAAGGTGCTGCTATGTACGACAATTTAAAAAGTCTTGGTATCAACCAACCCGAAGATATCGATCGCTATAGTCTACGTCAGGAAGCCAACAACGACATTCTAAAGATCTATTTCCGCAAGGATAAAGGCGAGTTCTTCGCTAAAAGCGTGAAATTTAAGTATCCCCGTCAACGCAAAACCATCGCCTCCGAAGAGGGTAAGATGGGCTATAAAGAGATCCATGAGATCAATCCTAACCTACGCTATGTCATTGATGAGTTGGATGAACTGTGCAAACAGGAGCCACAAAGCGACCTCGATATTAAGCGCAAAATTTTAGACGATTTACGCCATTTAGAGAGCGTGGTCGCGAATAAGATTTCAGAGATTGAAGAAGATCTTGAGAAATTGACGAAAGGGCGTTAAACGCCGAATCAAAGCCATCTCTATTGTTTGTAGTGATATAAAAGAAAAGAAGCGGATGGCAACTGCCATCCACATCTTAATCAACAAATTTATGATTATGACCGCAACCCAGTACCACGTTCAATCAACCACCAAACCAGAATATAAATCCCAACAATAAATGCCCCCAGCACACCAAATGTCAGGTACAGAGGCACATCGTTAATTCCTAAAAAGCCGAAGCGGAAGCCACTTATCATATATACGATAGGGTTGAGCTTTGAGATAGCCTGCCAAACTGGTGGAAGCAGTGTTAGAGAGTAGAACACGCCTCCTAAATACGTCAGCGGTGTCAGTACAAAGGTCGGTATCAGGCTAATATCATCAAATGTTCGTGCGAATACAGCATTTAATAGCCCACCTAACGAGAACAGAATCGACGTACAGAGCAGCGTTAAGACAATAACCCACCATGAATAAATCTGGAGAGGTACGAAGAACAGCGAAACCGCTGTCACCAAAATACCGACGCAAACGCCTCTCGCTACACCACCGCCAATGTATCCCCAAATCACGACATGAGTAGGCACTGGGGCGACGAGCAGCTCTTCAATATTATGTTGGAACTTGGCGCTGAAGAAAGAGGCTGCAACGTTGGCATAAGAGTTCGTAATCACTGACATCATGATCAAACCCGGCACGATAAACTGCATGTAATCAAAGCCATGCATTTCACCAATACGGGAGCCGATTAAATTGCCGAAGATGATGAAGTACAGCGTCATGGTAATCACCGGTGGCACCAGTGTCTGTATCCAGATGCGGGCAAAACGGGTAATTTCCTTAGTCCAAATGCTCTTTAGCGCAACCCAATAGAGATGCATCATGCTTTCGTCCCCTTATCTTTCCCCTCATCACCGCTAACTAGTGTGACAAACAGTTCTTCTAATCGGTTAGCCTTATTACGCATACTCAATACCTGAATACCTTGGGCACTAAGTTGGCTGAACATACTGTTTAGCCCCTGCTCTCTGGCGACTTCAACTTCCAATGTTGAGGTGTCTGTCAGCGTGTAACGATAACCATCCAAGTGCGGTAATGGGCTACGCGGCGCTAAATCGATAATGAACGTTTCGGATTTTAATTTGGAGAGTAGCTCTTTCATCGAGGTATTCTCGACTAAATCACCGTGCTGGATAATACCGATATTACGACACAGCATTTCCGCTTCTTCCAGATAGTGCGTCGTCAAAATAATTGTTGTGCCTTGTGCATTCAGCTCTTTCAGGAAGACCCACATTGAGCGACGCAGTTCAATATCTACACCCGCAGTCGGTTCATCAAGAATGAGCAGTTTAGGGCGATGCATCAACGCTCTGGCTATCATTAGACGGCGTTTCATCCCACCAGAGAGCATACGAGCGCGCTCATTGCGCTTACCCCAAAGATCCAACTGACTCAGGTATTGTTCCGCCCTCACCAGCGCCTCTTTGCGCTCAACGCCGTAATAGCCCGCCTGATTGACGACAATTTGCAGCACCGTCTCAAAAGGATTGAAGTTAAATTCTTGTGGCACCAGCCCTAGCTGACGTTTGGCGTTAACAATGTCTTTATCAATGTCGTAACCAAAAACTTTTACGTTCCCCGAACTTTTATTCACTAACGAGCTAATAATGCCGATGGTGGTTGATTTCCCTGCGCCATTAGGCCCCAACAGTGCATAAAAATCGCCAGCTTCAACCTTTAGGTCGATCCCTCGCAATGCCTTAACACCTCCGGAATATGTCTTGGCGAGTTGCGATAACTCCAATGCGTATGTCATAGCTAAGAAAATACCTTCTTGTCAGGTGACTTCAGTAACCTCAGGGTGAAATGCTTTCCATCAGTTAAACGTTCCAGCCTTCATTTCAACGTAACAACGAGTAACACGCTAAAATACAAATAATTTTACACTTTATATTAAAGATATAATCACACTTTCATCTATATTTCATTTACATCTTCTAGAGCACGAACATTGTTCCGCTTTAGAAAATGCAATCATTGTCATATATTAACTCATCGTAATCCGTTCGTTACAGGTCATTCGTAGTTATGAAAGAAATAGAGCGACTTATTGCCAATAACCAAACTTGGTCTGCACGCATTAAAGAAGAAGATCCTGGTTTTTTCGAGAAACTATCTGAAGCACAGCGCCCACGCTTTTTGTGGATTGGATGCTCCGATAGCCGAGTCCCTGCAGAGCGGCTAACTGGTTTAGAACCAGGGGAACTTTTCGTACACCGCAACGTTGCCAATCTGGTTATTCATACCGACCTGAACTGCCTCTCAGTCGTACAATATGCTGTAGATGTCTTAGAGGTCGAACATATCATTATCTGTGGTCATTACGGTTGTGGTGGCGTACAAGCCGCTATCGAAAACCCAGAACTGGGACTGATTGATAACTGGCTACTGCATATTCGCGATCTCTGGTACAAACACAGTTCTTTGTTAGGTGAGCTGCCGCCAGAAAAACGCCTCGATCTATTATGCGAGATCAACGTTGTCGAGCAGGTTTATAACCTCGGACATTCAACCATTATGCAATCTGCTTGGAAGAAAGGCCAAAAAGCGATGATTCATGGTTGGGTATACGGGATACAGGATGGCCGCTTACGCGATCTGGAAATTTCGGCTAATAGCCGTGAATCACTGGAATTACGCTATCGCAATGCAATGGCAACATTGCTGCAAGATAAGAAAATGTAATAAAAAACGTTTGCCAGTGCCTATCTCTCGCTTTTTAGAGTAGAGATAGACACTAAAATTTTGGCAACCTGGTAATAAGCAATCGACCATCGTTGCCAAAGCTGCATAGCTTCTTACTCGTCTAACATTACCACTTTACCAACATAAGGCAGATGGCGATAACGCTGGGCATAGTCGATGCCATAGCCCACCACAAATTCATCTGGGATCTCAAACCCGACCCACTCCACCACCACATCCACTTCCCTACGCTCGGGCTTATCCAACAAGGTACAAATAGCTAAAGATTTAGGTTCGCGTAGCGCTAAAATCTCCCTCACTTTGCTCAAGGTATTACCCGAATCAATAATATCTTCCACGATCAGAACATCTTTACCTCGGATATCTTCATCCAAGTCTTTTAAGATCTTAACGTCGCGGTTGCTATTCATCGCATTGCCATAGCTAGATGCCGTCATGAAATCGACTTCATGTGAAACATCAATGGCTCGGCATAAATCAGCCATAAAGATAAAAGAGCCGCGTAATAGCCCCACCAGCACCAAATCATTACCGCTGTTTCTGTAATGCTCACTAATTTGGTGGCCTAGCTCGATGATTCTCGCTTTTACATCTTGCTCAGAAATCATGACTTCAACAGCGTGTTTCATACTCAGTATAGCCTTACAAAATAGATGAAAAGGATACGTATCACTGTCCCTTCAATAAGAAAAAAGAGAGGTTTTTTTACCGCCGAAGACACGTACTTTAGGTGGGGGAGTATAACAAAGAATAGAGCAAAAACTTTAGTGGCTGTTAGGGGTACGCTGGTTTGATAGGAAGAAATTCAGTGTAAACAATAGGGAGCCTATATAAATAGACTCCCTCCGTCACACTATGCTTTTACCGTAAAGGCAAGCATCATCCCTGTATCTTCATGTTCCAATAGATGGCAGTGAGCCATATAAGCACGCTCTGGTGGGGCAAGGTGATTAAATCTCACCAAGACTTCACTACGTGCACCATCAACGCTGACCGTGTCTTTCCAACCACTGCGATGTGCTGCTGGCGCTTTACCATTTTCAGATAAAATTCTGAACTGGGTGCCATGAATATGGAACGGATGCAGCATGGCATCACCTTCACCAGAAATCGTCCAACGCTCATACTGCCCCTGTTTCACCTCAAACAGAGGTTTACGCATATCAAAAGCAACACCATTTATGCTGCTAGCCATATGCAGCGGCATATGGCCCTCCACCATATTGTTTATCTTCGATGAACTGCCCATATGCCCACGTCCATGCTGTGACTGAGACGTGTTCATTCCCATGCCATGCTGCATATGGCCGCCAGATTGCTGCCCGTAGCGCTGTTCAAACATCTGCATCCCCATTCTTTCCATCATCGGGTTCATCATGAGCTGCAACCAACGGGTAGAGAGCTTATCGAGTGCAGGTAATGCAGGCAGTTTTATCAGGCTATCTGGTATCTCTTTAATACCGATATTTACGGAAGGCTGAATACGCAGCACTGGGACAGGATTGTCGAACGGAGCCATCCCCATACCCATCTGTGTAACTGGCAGTGTCACAATATCAAATGGCTTACCATCAGAGGCATCGACCAGCACTTCAAAGCGCTCGCCCATAAGTAAAGGCATCTCGCTTAGCTTCACCGGTTCTGGTAGAAATCCCCCGTCGCTTGCAATCACATATAAAGGCCGCTTATCGCTGGTTGTCAAATTCAGTGAGCGGGCATTACAGCCATTAAGAAAACGCAAACGTAGCCAACCTCTCGGCGCAATATGCTGTGGGTAGATTGCACCATTTGTCAGCATCAAGTTGCCAATCCAACCCATCGCTGCCGTCATCATATTCAAGCGATAATCAATCTGCCCTTTCTCATCTAGCAACTTGTCTTGCAAAATAACCGGGACATCATCTACACCCCATGTTTTAGGCAGTGGCAGTTTGGCGCTTTCGTCATCCTCTAATATCAACAAACCACCTAGCCCCATAGCAACCTGATAACCAGTTTTGCCATGTGTATGCGGGTGAAACCAGCAGGTTGATGCCGGTTGGTCGGGTACAAACTGTGCCGTCCACTGTTTGCCAGGTAAAATTTCGGCCTGTGGCCCACCATCGGCAGTGCCAGGCACTTCAACGCCATGCCAATGTAGCGTTGTGGTTTCTGCCAATTGATTATTGACCAGCATATTGACCTGCTTTCCTCGTTGCAGGCGAACTGCTGGCCCAAGGAAACTGCCATTGATTCCCCATGTTGTGGTGGAAGCAGTACCTTTCCATTTCATCGACCCTGTCTGGATGTTAAGTAAAACATTACCAGCAGAATCAGGTTCTAATAGTGGAGGGATCGGTAAAGCAGGATAATCTTGAGCAAAAGCAAAGCGGCTCCATAGCGGTAGCGCGCTGGCTACCCCCACTGCGGTAGATAGCTTGATAAAATCACGACGATGCATCACAAACTCCCTAAATAACATAAAATGAGCAGAAATAAGGATGGGTGCACGGTTTCAGTATCAGCTCGACAATCACCAGAGCAAGTGAGTGTAAGTGCACGCCACAAAGACAGATTTCATACTAAAGGCACCTAACTTGGACCCTTCCCTAGAGGGAAGGTCAATCTTCACTTAAAAGCTTTACTCTTCCTTACAGTGCTCATAAACAAAAGCAACATCAAGGGTAAGGGGAATAAAGTGCATTGAGATATGCTGCAAGTATGTTAACGTCGCAATAATTATGGTCAGTAATACTAAAAAGATGAAAAAATTAACATTTGTCGTCCTGCTCGCTTCTTTATTTGGTTTTTCAAGCAGTAGCCAAGCCCTGCTTGAGTCAGAAGCCGAAGATTTGGCCGATCTTACTGCTGTTTTTGTCTATTTAAAAAATAACTGTGGTTACCAAGAATTGCCTAATACTCAAATTAAAAAAGCCTTAGTCTATTTTGCCCAACAAAATCGCTGGGATTTAAGTAACTACAGTGGGTTTAATATGAAAAGAATGGGCGAAGAGAGTTATAACGACCTCAATGGGATCGCTATTCCTAAAGAGAAAAAGTGCAAAAATTTAGCTCGGAATTCTCTGGGGCTGTTGTCTTACACTTATTAGCCAAACCTAGCCATATTCACAACACCTCTGAATGTGTTTTGACGCTTCAGAGGTGTTACGGTTGATTCATTACACTGCCGTGTAATTAGTTATAACGGCAAGAGCGCAGAAACCGTCTAACCTGTAGAAATGCAAAAGCGACGGTACTCTCAACTTTTGATTTCTCGCGCCGTTGTACCACGCTATCCTCTTCAGCCTGCCGCTCTAATCGATAACGTTCTAAGTGGCTATTTTCAGCCGTTGCCAGAGGGTGTCCGATAATCTCCGTCAGGTAATACCCTTTTATGATTTTCTTTTTATGCAAAGGGCACCATGAATCCGCAAAGTAGAATCCACGGGAAAACTCAGTAATAAGTTTTTCACTCATAGGGCGGCTCACTATATAACAACATGTCCTAAATATTTTACTTGGCTTATAAATCAATTTTCTAAAACATGCCTTACCAATATTAAAGCGGTTAAAGAAACTTAATGAAATTCTTTTTCTAGAACTTAAACCTTCCTGCCCACCTAAAATATAAACATGGTCGCTGTTAAATTTCTTAACCTCACCAACACTAAGTGAATCAACCAAATCTTTAAATCGTTCATCAATAATTGCATCATCTTCCAATATCACAGCCCAAGGAAGAGAGTGATCCACCATACACTGATAAACCAACTGGTGGCTTAAGGAACACGCAATTTCACCAAGACTCGCCCCCGCTTTTTCCTCGGGGATATGAATGCTAGCAAGATCCTCTGCCGACAGCAGCTTTCCATCTACTGCATCGATAAACTGAAAATTAACATCTAGTTGGTTCAGTACATCAGATATTATTTCCCTTCTTTCAGTATCTCTTTTTAGAGAGACAATAAAAACCGGTATCTGTGTGTGCTTATTCATGAAATGGTGTGTTCCGAATATAATTTTGCCAACATACTAACGGTGAAAAATAATAAGTAAAGGCGGGAATAAAGAATCACATACTTTATTATCACACTTGGAACCATATAATAACTAATACGATTAGAACGCATCTCAATTATTAATTTACAACATAATTATTTATCAAACATGTAATAAAAATAGAAACCCTTTCCAACATCTCTGATTAATATGATTAAATTTCATCTCACACGTTGCTAGAACATCTTATAATGCTGCCTTTCCATTTTCCTCTGGTAATAACATTGATGAGCCGCACAGCCACACTAGCTGGTATATTAGCGATTGTTCTCTGGAGTATGAGCGTTGCACTAACTCGCAGCCTTGCTGAAACGCTAGGGCCTATGGGGGCTGGTGCTTCAATCTATACACTAAGCGGTTTATTTGTCTGGCTGGTTTCCGGGAATCCCAAAATTCGTCAGCAACACCCTCTCTACCTTTGGGGTGCTGGTGCACTTTTCGTCATCTATATGGTGGCATTTGCCCTCGCTATCGGCTTGGCAAGTACTCGTCCACAAACGCTAGAAATTAGCCTGATTAACTATTTATGGCCAAGCCTAACACTATTATTCGCCATAAAACTGCAAAGACTGCATGTCCGATGGTGGCTATGGCTCGGTGTGGCACTCGCTTTCAGCGGTGTTATTTGGGTAGTTGGCGGAGGGAATGGACTGAGTTTTGCAGGCTTTGCTCATAACGTTCTTGGAAATCCAATTTCCTATTCATTAGCCGCTCTCGCGGCAATCGCTTGGGCACTCTACTCGAATTTAGTTAAAATTTACTGCCCCAATAAAGGCGCTTTACCCCTATTTCTTCTAGTGACTGCAGCGTGTCTGTGGCTCATGTTTCTTTTTCTCGCGCCGGAAAAGATAGCGTTTACTCGCACGTCGCTGCTCGAGCTCTGTTTGATGAGCGGCTCTACCGCTTTAGCCTATCTTTGTTGGGATCATGCCATGAAAAAAGGCAATGCTACGCTGGTTGCGGCACTCTCTTACTTTACGCCGTTGCTCTCTATTATCATCTCGAGCGTATGGCTACATACCACACCTTCCGAGGCCTTCTGGCCAGGTGTTGCGCTGGTTATCACGGGCTCACTACTATGTTGGTCGGCAAGCCGCCGTTGACAAAGTCAGGTGTAAAAGAGAGATAGACTAATTATTGTACAAGCTAAAACGTCGGTAAGCCGTTAATACTTGGAGAAAATCTTCCAAACCACAGAGAGAGAGACTCTCTTCATCGTAATAGCTCATACCTTCTTCGATTTCATCGCCGGAAAAATCGAGCTGGTTGGCACGCACCATCACTTCTTCACCATCCATCCAGAGCGTGTATTCATGGCCTACTCTGCTCCACTGATTCTCGTTTCCTTTGAGGGTTTCCGCCGCCGTCTCAATTTCATCCAGCAAAGAGAGATCGCCTTTTATCTCCTCATTTAGCCAGTGGCCCAAGGCTTCATGGCCCATTGAGAAAATGACCACCACCTGCCCTGTTAAGTCACGTCGAAACTCATAATCCATCATCGATCTCCTCAGGATTTAATTAAATGAACGCTTAAATATAGTGTAGCGATTTACAACTGCTCATCTTTGAAGCTATGTCGCAAAATGATACTAATAATAAAAAACGGGAAGCTCTCGCCTCCCGTTTTTTTATTTGCGCTGCAATATAGCAGTTATACGGTGGTTTGGAAGATCACACCATTTGCTTTTTCCGTATATTGATTCAGGCGGTCAAAGTTCAGATAGCGGTAGGTATCCGCCGCCGTCTTATCAACCTCTAGCATATATGCTTGATACTCTTCTGGTTTTGGCAAGCGCCCTAACAGAGAAGCAACTGCCGCTAGCTCTGCAGAAGCCAGATAAACATTAGCGCCATTCCCTAAACGGTTAGGAAAGTTACGGGTAGACGTTGAAACCACCGTCGCACCATCAGCAACTCTTGCCTGGTTCCCCATACAGAGAGAGCAACCAGGGATCTCTACACGAGCACCGCTCTTACCAAATACGCTGTAATAGCCCTCTTCGCTAAGCTGTGCTGCATCCATCTTCGTCGGTGGTACAACCCAAAGACGGGTTGGAAGCTGACCTTTGTGTTGATCCAGTAACTTACCTGCCGCACGGAAGTGACCAATGTTGGTCATGCAAGAACCGATAAAGACTTCATCAATTTTACAACCCGCCACTTCAGAAAGAAGACGAGCATCATCAGGATCGTTTGGCGCACAAAGAATAGGCTCTTTGATCTCGTTCAGGTCGATTTCGATAACTGCTGCATACTCAGCATCAGCATCACCTTCCAGCAATTGCGGGTCTGCCAGCCATTTTTCCATCCCTTTAATACGGCGCTCTAATGTACGGCGATCGCCATAACCTTCGGCAATCATCCACTTGAGAAGCACGATATTAGACGTGAGATACTCTTGAATTGGGGCTTTATCAAGCTTGATGGTACAACCCGCCGCCGAGCGCTCAGCCGATGCATCTGCCAGTTCGAAAGCCTGCTCTACTTTCAATTCAGGCAGCCCTTCAATCTCCAGAATTCGGCCAGAGAAGATATTCTTCTTACCTTTCTTCTCAACCGTTAGCAGACCATCTTGAATCGCGTAATAAGGAATCGCATGCACAAGATCGCGCAGTGTAATACCTGGCTGCATTTTGCCTTTAAAACGCACCAGAACAGATTCTGGCATATCCAACGGCATGACACCCGTTGCTGCGGCAAAAGCCACCAAACCAGAACCCGCAGGGAACGAGATACCGATAGGGAAACGCGTGTGTGAATCCCCGCCAGTACCTACCGTATCTGGCAACAGCATTCTGTTTAGCCAAGAGTGAATAATGCCATCCCCTGGACGCAAAGAAACACCGCCACGGTTCATGATGAAATCAGGCAAAGTATGGTGTGTCGTTACATCGACAGGTTTCGGATAGGCAGCCGTATGGCAAAAAGACTGCATAACTAAATCAGCAGAGAAACCTAAGCACGCCAAATCTTTTAGCTCATCGCGCGTCATAGGCCCCGTCGTATCCTGAGAGCCCACCGAGGTCATTTTCGGCTCGCAATATTGCCCTGGGCGAATACCTTCTGTACCGCAAGCACGACCGACCATTTTTTGTGCCAGCGAATAGCCTTTATTGCTGCTCGCAACAGGCACCGGCTGAGCGAAAATATCACTCGCCGCTAATCCTAGTGATTCACGCGCTTTGCTGGTTAAACCACGCCCCACGATAAGTGGAATACGGCCACCGGCACGCACTTCATCTAGTAAGACGTCAGTTTTCAGCTCGAAAGAAGCCAATAGCTCGTTGTTATCATGGCGACGAATCTCACCTTTGTAAGGATAGATGTCGATGACATCACCCATGTTCAGTTTCGATACATCTACTTCTATAGGCAGAGCACCCGCATCTTCCATCGTATTAAAGAAGATTGGCGCAATTTTACCGCCTAAAACCACGCTACCCGCGCGCTTATTCGGTACATAAGGGATATCGTCACCCATAAACCAGAGTACGGAGTTCGTTGCTGATTTACGTGATGACCCAGTCCCCACAACATCGCCAACATAGGCAAGAGGGAAACCTTTTTCTGAAAGTGCTTCAATTTGTTTAATCGGCCCGACACTGCCAGGATTATCAGGAGTGATACCATCACGAGCGATTTTTAACATGGCTAGAGCATGTAGAGGAATATCAGGACGCGACCACGCATCAGGTGCAGGCGATAAGTCATCGGTGTTAGTTTCACCGGTGACCTTAAATACAGTAACGCTAATCTTATCAGCGAGTTTAGGACGCGAAAGGAACCACTCCGCATCAGCCCAAGATTTGATCACTTGCTTGGCGTAGGTATTCCCTGCTTTGGCTTTCTCTTCAACATCATGGAAGTTATCAAACATAAGCAGGGTATGAGAGAGCGCTTTAGCTGCAATCGGGGCCAGCGTTTGACTATCTAATGCATCAATAAGAGGCGTAATGTTATAACCCCCTTGCATCGTTCCCAATAGCTCAATAGCAAGCTCAGGCTTAATCAAAGGAGATACGGCGTCACCTTTTGCAACCGCGGCTAAAAAACCCGCTTTGACATAGGCGGCTTCATCAACGCCCGGTGGTACACGATTGGTCAACAGGTCGAGTAAAAATGCTTCCTCTCCTGCCGGAGGGGATTTTAACAATTCAACCAGTGTGGCTACTTGCATTGCATCTAGTGGCTTCGGCACAATGCCTTCTGCTGCACGTTCCGCAACGTGCTTCCGGTATTCTTCTAGCACGACTCTCTCCTCACTCTTATTGTTATCCGTGATACACCCTTCATACTTGAAGCTTAGCCCCCTTACCCGAAGCTTTTACGCCAGTAAGTATGCGGGATTTCTACTAATACTTTCCTTGCCGTAACTCACAGTATGACGGGCAGGCATTCAAATACTCTTCACATTGACGTCTTATCATCAACTGCCGATATCAGAAAATAATGAACCATCATAAAGTACGCTCATTTACCCCGCCAGCATATCAAGATTTGATATAGTTGTTAATTCATTCACAAAAAACCAACAAAAGCATTTTGAGCTATATGTAAATTTATCTAATGAAATTTTTCATGCAAAAAAGCAAAAAGTAATGCTAACTGCTACGTAAGCAGGTATTATCCCGAATCTGAGATTTCACCGCTGTGCAAGGATGCTAGGTATGTCAAAAACCACTCGCTATTCCCACTCTTGCTATCTAACACTGGTACAGATTGCCTCTATCGTACTAGCTATCTGGGTACTCTATACTTCAATTGATCTTAATTTCGGGCATATTACCGATAGCATGGCCATACAATTAGATGAAAATGGCCTTTATAACGGGCCTATTATCTGGGGCATTTTGTTCTTTATCATCTCTCTTATCATCGCTCTCAGTTTCATTACGCTTACCTTTTTCATTAGCTTTAGAGATGATTAGCAGCAAACTAATAAATGATATTGCTTAGTTTTTCTGTCATTACCTTTCTGAAATATAAAAAACATACTTAAAATGTAAAAAAACCGCCGAAGCGGTTTTTAGAAAACTTAACAAAATCCTACCCCAAAATTACTTCTTTTTGGCTTTAGGATTTGGCAAATCGGTAATGCTACCTTCGTATACTTCTGCTGCTAGACCCACTGATTCATACAGCGTTGGGTGAGCATGAATGGTCAGTGCTAAATCTTCAGCATCACAGCCCATCTCAATCGCTAGACCGATTTCACCTAACAGCTCGCCGCCGTTAGTCCCGACAATCGCACCACCAATAATACGGTGAGACTCTTTATCGAAAATCAGCTTAGTCATACCTTCAGCGCAGTCAGATGCAATCGCACGGCCTGATGCAGCCCAAGGGAATACAGACGTCTCGTAGCTGATGCCTTTCTCTTTCGCTTCTTTCTCAGTCAAACCAACCCATGCAACCTCAGGTTCAGTATAAGCAATGGAAGGAATGACTTTAGGATCGAAGTAGTGCTTCATACCAGAGATAACTTCTGCAGCAACGTGGCCTTCATGAACACCTTTATGTGCCAACATTGGTTGCCCAACGATGTCACCAATAGCATAGATGTGAGGAACGTTAGTACGCATTTGTTTATCAACGTGGATAAAGCCGCGATCATCAACTTCTACACCAGCCTGACCTGCATCGAGAAGCTTGCCGTTCGGCACACGACCGATAGCTACCAGAACCGCATCATAACGCTGAGCTTCTGCTGGTGCTTTCTTGCCTTCCATTGAGACATAGATGCCATCTTCTTTCGCTTCTACTGCCGTCACTTTGGTTTCTAGCATCAGGTTAAACTGCTTGCTGATACGCTTAGTGAAGACCTTAACGATGTCTTTATCCGCAGCAGGGATAACTTGGTCAAACATTTCAACCACGTCAATCTCTGAACCCAGCGCATGATATACCGTACCCATTTCTAGGCCGATAATCCCGCCGCCCATAACCAACAGACGCTTAGGTACCGTTGTTAGAGCCAGCGCATCGGTAGAGTTCCATACTCGAGGATCATCATGTGGGATGAAAGGCAGTTCGATTGGACGAGAACCCGCTGCAATAATAGCGTGTTCGAATGTGATGGTTGTCGGGCCATTTTCGCCTTCAACAACAAGGGTGTTCGCACCAGTAAATTTACCAACACCTTGAACAACATTAACTTTACGGCCTTTAGCCATACCAGCCAGACCACCGGTCAGTTGGGTAATGACTTTCTCTTTCCACAGACGTACTTTATCGATATCCGTTTCTGGCTGACCAAAAACGATGCCGTGCTCGGCGAGTGCTTTTGCTTCTTCGATAACTTTAGCAACATGCAGAAGTGCTTTGGAGGGAATACAGCCTACATTCAGACAAACGCCACCCAGTGTCGCGTAGCGCTCAACAATTATGGTATCCAAACCTAAATCAGAGCAGCGGAAAGCAGCGGAGTAACCTGCAGGCCCAGCCCCAAGCACCACTACCTGAGTTTTAATTTCAGTACTCATCATGACCCCTTTATTGATTGTCTGGCGAGCGAAACATACTTTTTCATGTTTCTAACTTTTCATATTTCTAAAATTTATGACGCTCGCTGTTTGCCGGGACGCTACCAGCGCAAATAGTTTACAGAATTGTTAATATTATGAAAAGCAATGTTCTACTGACATAACAAAATTCATCCTACTGCAAACCACCTTACTTGTGCCGTCCTGTCATTCTTTCGTCTTTTGTCCTGATAGGAAAGCCGACACACCCACACCTCGGTGGTGTAAGTGAGTCGGCTTTCTGTATTACATCACCAGACGACGAATGTCAGACATGACGTTGTTGATGTAGCTGATGAAACGTGCACCGTCAGCACCATCAATAACACGATGGTCATAAGACAGAGACAGAGGCAACATCAAGCGTGGAGCAAACTCTTTACCGTTCCATACTGGCTTGATAGATGACTTAGACACACCCAAGATAGCCACTTCTGGCGCATTAACGATTGGCGTAAATGCTGTACCGCCGATACCACCAAGGCTAGAGATGGTGAAACACCCACCCTGCATATCAGACGCCGTCAATTTACCCGAACGTGCTTTTTTGGAGATCTCAGCCAATTCGCGAGACAGCTCAATAATGCCTTTCTTGTTAACATCACGGAAAACAGGCACAACCAAGCCATTTGGCGTATCAACAGCAACACCGATATTAATATACTTTTTCAGCGTTAGTTTCTGACCATCTTCAGACAGAGAACTATTAAAGCGCGGTAACTCTTCCAGCGCCTTCGCAACTGCTTTCAGAATGAAGACCAGAGGCGTAATTTTAACGTCTGATTTCTTCTTCTCTGCTTCTATGTTTTGCTGCTTACGGAACGCTTCTACCTCGGTGATATCCGTCTCGTCAAACTGAGTGACGTGTGGGATCATCACCCAGTTGCGGTGAAGGTTAGCACCAGAGATTTTCTGGATACGGCCCAACTCCACTTCTTCGATTTCGCCAAACTTGGTGAAATCGACTTTCGGCCAAGGTAGCAGGCCAGGCATAGAACCACCCGTTGCACCCGCTGCCGCAGCACCGGACTCAACACGTTTAACGGCGTCTTTCACATAAGCCTGAACGTCTTCGCGCAGGATACGGCCTTTACGACCCGTTCCTTTCACCTTCGCTAAATTTACACCAAACTCGCGTGCTAAACGGCGAATAACTGGCGTTGCATGAACGTAAGCATCGTTCTCTGCAAACTCATTGCTGCCCGCTTTTGCTGGCGCCGCAGTTGGCGCTGGTGCCGCTGGTGCACTTTCGGTTTTAGCTGGTGCTGGAGCCGCAGAGGCAGAAGGTGCTGCACCTGCTACTTCAAAGACCATAATCGGTGAGCCAGTTTTAACTCTATCGCCCGTAGAAACAGAGATAGATTTCACGACACCGGCAAACGGTGCTGGCACTTCCATTGAAGCTTTATCGCCTTCAACAGTGATAATCGATTGCTCAGCTTCCACTTTATCGCCGACTTTCACCATCACTTCGGTCACTTCGACTTCATCGTTACCGATGTCGGGTACCGCGACAGCTTTATCTGCGCTTGCCGCTGGTGCCGCTGCCTGAGCAGGTGCGGATTCGGCTGGGGCCGCTGGAGCAGCACCTGCGATTTCAAACACCATAATTGCTGAACCAGTAGACACTCTAGCGCCAACTGAAATGGTGATGGATTTCACCACACCGGCAAACGGTGCTGGCACTTCCATTGAAGCCTTATCGCCTTCAACAGTGATAAGTGATTGCTCTGCCGCTACGCTATCGCCAACTTTAACCATGATTTCGGTGACTTCAACTTCATCACTGCCGATATCAGGTACGTTAACGGTTTTCTCTGCGCTTGCTGCTGGTGCAGCCGGTGCAGTTGCAGGAGCTGCTGCTTCTGCCTTAGCGGCAGGAGCAGAAGGCGCTGCGCTCTCAGCACTTTCAAAAATCATGAGAAGTGAACCCGTAGAGACTTTACCGCCAACCTCTACTTTGATCTCTTTAACAATACCCGCCTGAGGAGACGGGACTTCCATTGATGCTTTATCGCCTTCAACGGTGATAAGAGATTGCTCGGCTTCCACTTTATCGCCGACTTTTACCATCACTTCAGTGACTTCAACCTCGTCTGCACCAATGTCAGGTACATTGATTTCAATCGTCATTTATTCTTACCTCTTATGCCAAACGCGGGTTGACTTTGTCAGCGTCAATGTTGAATTTGGTAATCGCTTCAGCGACTACGCTAGCGCTTAATTCACCGCGCTTAGCCAATTCACCCAGCGCTGCAACCACAACGTAAGAAGCATCAACTTCAAAGTGGTGACGCAGGTTTTCACGGCTGTCTGAACGACCAAAACCATCTGTACCCAGTACGCGGAAATCGCTTGCTGGCACAAAGTTACGAACCTGCTCAGCGAACAGTTTCATATAGTCGGTAGAAGCAACCGCTGGCGCATCATTCATAACTTGAGCAATATAAGGAACGCGTGGCGTTTCAGTTGGGTGCAGCATATTCCAACGCTCACAATCCTGACCATCACGAGCCAGTTCGGTGAACGAGGTCACGCTATAAACGTCTGAACCTACACCATACTCTTCAGCCAGAATCTTAGCCGCATCACGTACGTGGCGCAGGATAGAGCCTGAACCCAGCAATTGAACCTTACCTTTACTGCCAGCTAACGTTTCTAGCTTATAGATACCTTTACGGATACCTTCTTCAGCACCCGCAGGCATTGCTGGCATGTGGTAGTTTTCATTCAGCGTGGTGAGGTAGTAGTAAACGTTTTCTTGCGCTTTACCATACATACGCTCTAAACCGTCATGCATGATGACAGCTACTTCATACGCATAGGCTGGATCGTAAGAAATACAGTTAGGGATAGTCAGAGACTGAATATGGCTGTGGCCGTCTTCATGCTGCAAACCTTCACCATTCAGTGTCGTACGACCAGAAGTCCCACCCACTAAGAAGCCGCGAGCTTGTTGGTCACCTGCCGCCCAGCACAGATCGCCAATACGTTGGAATCCGAACATAGAGTAGTAGATGTAGAATGGAATCATCGGGCAATCGTTCGTGCTGTACGAGGTAGCTGCTGCTAACCAAGATGCACCTGCGCCCAGTTCGTTGATCCCTTCTTGCAGAATCTGACCCTTCTCATCTTCTTTATAGTAAGCAACTTGCTCACGATCCTGAGGGGTATATTGCTGGCCTTTCGCACTGTAGATACCAATTTGACGGAACAAACCTTCCATACCAAAGGTACGTGCTTCATCAGCAATAATTGGAACAATACGGTCGCTAATAGATTTGCACTTCAACATCACATTCAGTGCACGAACAAAAGCGATAGTGGTCGAAATCTCTTTGTTTTGCTCTTCCAAAAGCTGTTGGAAATCGCTCAAAGGAGGCAGCTCCAGCTCTTGGGTAAAGTTTGGCTGACGAGTAGGTACATAACCTTTCAGGGCATTACGGCGCTCGTGCAGATACTTGTACTCTTCTGAAGACTCTTCAAATGTCACGTATGGCAGGTTATCGATATCCGCATCAGCAACAGGCACATTGAAACGATCGCGGAAGTGCTTAACGCCTTCCATGTTCATTTTCTTCACCTGATGGGCAATGTTTTTACCTTCAGCCGTGTCGCCCATGCCATAACCTTTAATGGTCTTGGCAAGAATAACGGTTGGTTTGCCTTCGGTATTCTGTGCTTTTTGCAGTGCAGCGAAGACTTTCTTCGGATCGTGACCACCACGGTTCAGGCCCCAGATCTCATCATCGCTCATATCTTTTACCAGAGCGGCAGTTTCTGGATATTTACCGAAGAAGTGCTCACGAACATAAGCGCCATCACGGGATTTAAAGGTTTGGTAATCACCATCCAGTGTTTCGTTCATCAGCTGAATCAGTTTGCCAGAGGTGTCTTTACGCAGCAGAGCATCCCAACGACCACCCCAAATCACTTTCTCAACGTTCCAGCCAGCACCAGCAAAGATACCTTCTAGCTCGTTAATGATTTTAGCGTTACCCACAACCGGACCATCCAGACGTTGCAAGTTACAGTTGATGATGAAGACAAGGTTGTCTAGCTTTTCACGTGCAGCGATGGTAATCGCACCTTTAGATTCTGGCTCATCCATCTCGCCATCACCTAAGAAGGCATAAACGTTTTGTTGGCTAGTATCTTTCAGACCACGGTGATGCAAATACTTCAGGAAACGCGCCTGATAGATAGCACCTAGTGGGCCAAGACCCATAGAAACAGTAGGGAACTGCCAGAAATCAGGCATCAGTTTAGGGTGCGGATAAGAAGAGAGGCCTTTACCGTCAACTTCCTGACGGAAGTTATCCAGTTGCTCTGCCGTTAAACGACCTTCAACGAAAGCACGGGAGTAGATCCCCGGGGAGATGTGGCCTTGGAAATAAACCAGATCGCCACCATCATTTTGGTTACGTGCACGGAAAAAGTGGTTAAAGCACACTTCATAGATCGTCGCAGCAGACTGGAAAGAAGCCATGTGGCCACCAAGATCCAGATCTTTCTTCGATGCGCGAAGAACCATCATGACGGCGTTCCAACGAATGACGGAACGGATACGGCGTTCTAAATCCAAGTTACCTGGGTAAGCTGGCTCATCACTCACCATGATAGAGTTGATGTAGTCACTATTAATGCCTGATGGCAGATTAACGCCCGTTTTACGTGCTTTATTTAAGAGTTGGTCGATCAAAAACTGAGCGCGCTCTACACCCTCTTCACGGATGACCGATTCGATTGCCTGCAGCCAGTCGCGGGTTTCGATCGGATCCACGTCATTATTGATGATTTCTGACATGGTGGTATTCCTTATTGTCTCTATACGTTGGTTTGTCTGGCCTGCATTGTGCCTAGAAATGGAAGGCACCCTAGTTTTTCATCACTATCACAGACCCATTTTTGGTGTTGCAATAGCTTCCAATACAGGAAGCTTAATCTTTACGCTGCTGAAGCTGCAACCGACGCAGAGATCGTTCGCGTCGGGTATGCTCACGGTTCAGTTCCAGCAGAACTTCCTCAATGAATGCCAAGTGACGATGCGAAGCCTCTCGTGCTTTTTCAGGTTCGCGGGCCACAATCGCCTCAAAAATACTTGCTCGATGGCTGCTCACCTTCTCCAGCATTTCTCTACGGGAATAGAGCAGCTCAAAGTTTTGTCTGACGTTTTGCTGCAACATTGGCGCCATACAACGCAATAAGTGCAGAAGCACCACATTATGGGCCGCTTCTGTTACAGCAACTTGATACTGCATGACAGCATCGGCTTCCGCCTCAACATCACCCGTTTTCTGCACGGTATCGATAACCAGATGGCAATCACGGATGCGTTGTAAGTCTTCGTCAGTACCACGCAATGCCGCATAATAAGCAGCAATCCCTTCAAGGGCGTGGCGAGTTTCGAGTAAATCAAATTGAGATTCAGGATGGCCGGCAAGCAATTCAGCTAAAGGGTCGCTAAAACTTTGCCAGAGATTGGATTGCACAAATGTTCCGCCACCTTGGCGACGTAGCAACAATCCTTTGCCTTCCAGACGTTGAATAGCTTCTCTGAGAGAGGGGCGAGATACATCAAAACGTTTTGCCAACTCGCGCTCTGGAGGTAGCTTTTCACCGGGGTACAAAGTCCCTTCCAGAATCAAATGTTCCAGTTGTTGTTCGATAACATCTGATAGTTTTGGCTGACGAATTTTACTATAGGCCATATGCTTCTCTGCGGGTGGCTCTCACAGTAGTCAATTGGTAATACCAATTTAAAAAAAGTGGCGTTAAAGTAACAAACTATTTACCTGCTGTCCATATGCTCTTTTGACCTAAATCATTAAACCCCGCCACATTAACAAATGAGACACAAAAATAACCACAATAACAAAACAATCACTTGGTATTACCATTTTTACTTATATGTAAACCAAACATCTTATTAACATCCTAAAATTTCATGCTGAAACGTAAAAGCCACTCAGTTATTGAATTTAAATTTAATAAATATGTTTTTAAATTCATTCACCGCAAAAATGAAGGGTGCTCTATTCTTAAAAATGAGAGCCGTTGGCGAGTTCAAATGAGAGGATATTTTTTGTAAAAATATATAGCGATGGTTCAACTGACTATCGTTAATAATGTCAATTTATAGACTCGGCTCACAACCTCGAAATATTACTCTCCCATCCCGTGTATTTTTCTCCTACCACTATTATTTTTGAAATGGTACTTTTGTAACGACATTGTCATTTTCCTTAAGTAAAGATTTGTTTACGGATATAGTAATTACTTTATTACACCTATGGCGACCGTTGTTCAATATGACCCCTGAACACCGTTGACCCATCGTCGGATGAAAAAATAAGCCATAAAAGCAGATCATAAAAATAAGCGAGGAAGTAGAGATGAAAGATGAACAAAGCAGCGATAACCTTAAGCGGGGTCTAAAAAATCGCCATATTCAACTAATTGCCCTTGGAGGGGCCGTTGGTACAGGGTTATTTCTTGGCATTGCACAAACAATTAAAATGGCTGGGCCATCTGTTTTGCTCGGCTATGCCATTGGTGGAATCATCGCCTTCTTAATTATGCGCCAGCTTGGCGAAATGGTCGTCGAAGAGCCCGTCGCAGGCTCATTCAGCCATTTTGCTTATAAGTATTGGGGGAACTTTGCGGGTTTCTCTTCTGGCTGGAACTACTGGGTACTATATATTCTGGTAAGTATGGCCGAGCTCACCGCCGTTGGTGTCTACATCCAATATTGGTGGCCGGAAGTCCCGACATGGGTCTCCGCCGCTATCTTCTTCGTCTGCATCAATGCCATTAACCTTTCTAACGTTAAGCTGTATGGCGAAATGGAATTTTGGTTTGCGATTATCAAAGTCGTCGCCATCATTGGGATGATAGCTTTCGGCGGTTACCTGCTCATCAGCGGCACGGGTGGCCCAGAAGCAACTGTTACCAATTTGTGGGCGCTGCCAGGTGGCTTCTTTCCTAATGGCTGGGAAGGGTTGGTTATGGCAATGGCGATCATCATGTTCTCATTTGGTGGATTGGAGCTTATAGGGATCACCGCTGCCGAAGCGACGAATCCTGAGCAAAGCATACCTAAAGCCACCAACCAGGTTATCTATCGAATTCTGATTTTCTATATCGGTGCCTTAACTGTTCTACTTTCTCTCTACCCATGGAATAAAGTCGTCGAAGGTGGTAGCCCGTTTGTCATGATCTTCCACGAATTAAACAGCAACTTAGTTGCTAACATTCTCAACATCGTGGTGCTTACTGCAGCGCTTTCTGTCTATAACAGCGGCGTTTACTGTAACAGCCGTATGCTGTACGGCTTGGCTAAACAAGGAAATGCACCAAAAGCGCTGTTAAAAACAGACCGTCGTGGCGTACCTTATATTGCTATCGGCTTTTCTGCTTTAGCCACCGCACTCTGTGTCGTCATTAACTATGTGATGCCAGGCAAGGCGCTAGAACTATTAATGGCTCTGGTGGTATCTGCTCTCGTCATCAACTGGGCCATGATCAGCCTCGCGCATTTACGTTTCAGAGCAGCCAAAGATGCCGAAGGCGTTACTACCAAATTTAAATCAATCTGGTATCCGTTTAGCAACTATCTAGTACTGGCCTTCGTCTCCTTCATCTTAATAGTTATGTACTTAACACCAGGCATCCAGATTTCAGTATTACTGATCCCTGTCTGGCTGGTGATTTTAGGTATCGGTTTTGCAATCCGTAACCGTATTCATCAGACAGCTACGACAATACAACGTTAAATAATAAGGCCAGCATAGCGTTCATTATGCTGGCCTCCTTCAAATATGAGATTAGCGCAGTAATTCGTAAAAATGCGACCAGTCGAAGAAAGGCCCTGGGTCAGTCTTACGCTCAGGGGCAATATCGCTATGCCCAGTAATACGCTCAGCGCTAATAGGGTAGTGTTTCATTAACAGCACAGTAACTGCCCTTAAGCTTTGATACTGTTTGTCTGTAAACGGCTCAAAATCCGTTCCTTCCATTTCAATGCCGATAGAAAAATCATTACAGCGCTCACGCCCCTCAAACAGAGATACCCCTGCATGCCATGCTCTTTTATCGAAGGGGACATATTGAACGATGGCACCATCGCGACGAATTAAGCAGTGTGCTGAGACTCTTAAATGTTGAATCTCAGCAAAAAACGGATCTTCCGCAGGATCAAGCTGCCCCATAAAAAGCTGGTCAATATAAGGGCCACCAAATTTACCTGGAGGCAAACTAATATTGTGAACCACCAGCAGTGATGGTATCTCACCTTCTGGGCGCTCATCACAATGCGGTGAATGAACCTGCCTGACTCCTTCTAACCAACCCTGTTTTAAACGCAATTGCTATACTCCGGCATTAGACTTCAAATAGATTAACATCGTCGAACTATTGGCTCTATTCTGCTATACACAAGACTTGACCAGACAGCACGGCAGCCTTTCAATGCTAACAGGGTAGCATTTTTCTTTTTACCCTTTTTATCCTTTATACCCAACGCCCCTTGGAGATCGCCATGTCAGCACGCAGTTTCAATTCCGAGCAACGCCGTACCCTACTCATGGAGCAACTGCGCCACGATATTCCCTACAGCGTTGCACAGGCTCTCCGCGAAGACCTTGGCGGTGAAATTGATGCTGATGGCGATCTCACTGCACACTTGATCCCCAAAGAACAGCAATCGTTAGCCACGGTGATTACCCGAGAAAATGGCATCTTTTGCGGCAAAGCGTGGTTTGACGAAGTCTTCATTCAACTTGGCAACAGTGTGTCTATTGAGTGGTTGGTACAAGATGGCGAGCGTATCACCGCCGATCAGGTCTTATGCCGCCTTTCTGGTACATCCCGAATACTGCTAACAGGCGAACGTACTGGCCTCAACTTTCTGCAAACACTCTCTGGTGTCGCGACAACCGTCGGCCGCTACGTTGCTGAACTAGAAAGCACCCACACTCGTCTACTCGATACGAGAAAAACCATTCCCGGCCTACGTTCTGCACTAAAATATGCCGTCTGCTGTGCGGGTGGAAACAACCACAGGCTAGGGCTTTCTGATGCTTTCCTGATTAAGGAAAACCACATCATCGCTTCAGGCTCCATTAAAGCTGCTGTAGAAAAAGCACTCTGGCTACACCCAGATGCACCTATCGAAGTCGAAGTTGAATCTCTAGATGAGCTACAGCAGTCTATTGAGGCCGGTGCTGATATCGTGATGCTCGATAATTTTAATACCACGCTCATGCATGAAGCAGTAAAACTCAATGCAGGCCGTGTTCAACTAGAGGTTTCCGGTAACGTGACCATGGAAACCTTAAGAGAGTTCGCCGCCACAGGCGTTGATTACATTTCTGTTGGCGCACTGACTAAACACGTTATTGCTCTCGACCTGTCCATGCGTTTTCAATAGCAGTGACTCTAGCCTCTGTTTCAAGCAGAGGCATTTGCTTTTCCCCGATTTAGCACAGAACCTAGAGATGGCTCGCACTTTTTCTGCACCCTGTGCAATAACAAAATATTTACTGGATAGCGCATCCAGAGCCTGCTCTCTGACAATATCAATCTCATCACTCATACCAAATACTCTGGTCATTAACCGCCCCTCAAGGAACGTGACATGAACAGAGAAATATCCACAGCTATAGTGCAAAAGAGAGCCTTACAGTATCAGAGTGGTTTTACCCTTTTCGAATTAATGATCTCTATCGCGATTATTGCCATTCTGAGTTCAATAGGGCTTCCGGCCTACCAAAGCTATGTACAGAAAGCCGCCATGACAGATGTACTACAAGCAATGGTGCCCTATAAAACCGCAGTGGAACTTTGCGCATTGGAACAAGGCTCAACAGACGGATGCAACCAAGGCAGACATGGCATACCTGAAACGAAAACAACGCGCTATGTCAGTGAAATTCAGGTAACAAAAGGAGCAATTACCCTTAAAGGACAACAAACACTCCAAGGATTACTCGTCACAGTACGGCCGACCATTACACCTGCTACAGGAGAAATAAACTGGAACAGAGAGTGCACCCATAGCGCAGGGAACCGCAGTCAGCTCACAAGTTGTGAAGAGGTATTTCGTTTTGGCGCAGGTAATGCCCCATGAACAATTTCTCTGTAACAACACCATTACCCCAGACGGATACCACTGTCGATATCTCTATTGATCCCGCATTACAAAATTTATGCCGCCAATATGGTGCTCTGGCAGTGGCATCAACACGCGATGAGCTGTTTATCGCCGTCCCAGATAAGTGCGGGCAGCAATTAGATGTAGCACTGCGCTTTGCCTGCGGAAAACAGATAACACGCCAAGTATGGTCATCAGCTCAACTGGAGGATGCATTAAATAACCTGCACGGAAAAACCTATGACGCCGAACTGACACTCGCGGCACAAAAACATAAAAAAGCCACTGAGCCTGATGCTCATTACACATTAGACACTCATCAAGACGAGCCTGTCGTTAATTTCATCAACCAAACGCTTGAGGTCGCAACACAAAGAAGAGCCTCAGACATTCACTTCGAACCCTTCGCCAATAGCTATCGGATTCGTCTTCGCATTGATGGTGTACTTCAAGAGATAAGCTCACCACCGCCTTCACTGGCTGCCAGAATGACGGCTCGCCTAAAAATTATCAGCTCTCTCGATATTGCAGAACGAAGACAACCACAGGATGGGCAACTGGCCTTAGAACTGAGTAATCGAACACATGCAATGAGGATCTCAACGCTGCCGACACTGCATGGAGAGAAAATTGTCCTACGAGTGCAGGAGAACGATAAAAGTACGCTGTCTTTGCAAGACCTTGGGCTAACCGCAGAGCAATACCAGTGCTACACCCATGCATTGCAGCAACCACAGGGAATGATCCTCGTTACTGGCCCAACAGGGAGTGGTAAAACCCTCACACTGTATAGCGGCCTTAAGCAGCTCAACAGCACACAACGTAATATTTGTAGTGCTGAAGACCCGATTGAAATGCCACTAAAAGGAATCAACCAAACACAAACCAATATCAAAATAGGGTTGACGTTTAGCACCATACTTAGGGCGATGCTACGGCAAGATCCCGATATCATTATGATTGGTGAAATACGGGATGCAGAAACGGCAGAGATCGCTATCAAAGCAGCTCAAACTGGGCACCTTGTTTTATCAACATTACACACTAACTCAGCGTGTGAGGCGCTAAACCGCTTAGAGCAGATGGGTATCGCGCCCTATCTGCTCGCCTCATCACTAAAGCTCGTCATCGCTCAACGGTTAGTCCGTCGCCTATGCTCACACTGCAAACAATTCGTCCCTGAATCGAATCGAGTCAAACCGACAAGTTGGATGCATGAGCTCAAGGCATGGAAAGCGATAGGATGTGAACACTGTTTTTCTGGCTATTATGGCCGTGTCGGGCTTTATGAGCTGCTTTCGGTTACACCAGAGATTCAGCAAGCTGTACTCGATGGTGTGAACCTACATCAATTGCAAACACTCGCCGAACAACAAGGGGTGGTTTCGCTCTTTCATTCAGGGTTAAAACTTGTCGATCAGGGCATTACCTCTCTTGAAGAGGTCTATCGCGTTTTAGGTCTTAACTCATGAGCTCAAAACGCCTCTTCTTGTGGCAAGGTCAGGATGCGAATGGGCAGCAAAAACAGGGAGAACTGACCGCCGATAATCGACGACAAGCCCAGTATTTATTGATAAATCAGGGTTGCTACCCGACTAAGATATCCCAAGGCATACGAATGGGGCGAAAAAACTGGAAGGCTGTTGAACGTGTGAGGATTATGCGCCAGCTAGCCACCATGTTGCAGGCAGGTTTGCCTTTAGCCATTGCACTGCGTCTACTATCACAACAGCATAACCAGCCTGCGTGGAGATACGTATTAAGCCATATCCAGCAATTAGTGGCTCAAGGAAGCGCGTTATCACAAGCGCTTAGCCAGTACCCTGAAGCATTCCCTTCACTGTATAAAGAGATCATCACGACAGGAGAACTAACAGGGAAGCTAGATCTCTGCTGCCTGCAATTAGCCGCCCAACAAGAGCATTTACTGCATATACAAACCAAAGTTCGCAAGGCGCTACGATACCCTCTCTTTATTTTAGTCATTGCTGCCATCGTCACGTTGATGATGCTTATGCTGGTGTTACCTGAGTTTGCTGAGATATACAAAAGCTTCGATGCCCCACTGCCTTGGTTCACACAATTCATCATCCATCTCTCTCATCTTCTGCTAAAAAGTGGGCATTATCTGCTCATGTTCTCGATCAGTGTCGTATGGTTCTATCTGAAAAAGCTACGACCGCAGCGCCATTGGCTACAACGAGAACAGAAATGTATGATGAATTTTCCCCTTTTTCATAAACTGATGACGAGCAGTTGCCTAAGCCGAGCATTTCGTACTTTAGCAATGACGCAATCGACAGGTATCTCATTGTTAGATGGCCTCAATGCAGCCAGCAATGCCGTGGGGAATCTCTTCTATCAGCAAGCGCTGAATGACATTAAACAACTTGTCAGTGAAGGAAGCTCATTGCACTTAGCCATTAAGCAACAGCCCCTCTTTCCCCCCTTCAGCCAACAATTGATTTTTGTCGGAGAAGAGTCTGGGGCATTAGAGAGTATGTTGGAGAAGCTCGCAAAAACGTATGAGCAGCAAACAGAAGAGTACGCCGATCAGCTCTCTCAATCACTAGAGCCAGTAATGATGCTCATTGTAGGAGGTATCGTTGGCGTGCTGATTATTGCGATGTATTTACCCATATTTCAGTTGGGGAGTGTGATTAGCTAAAGACAGAAAAGGGACGCATAGCGCCCCTTCAATGTAGCCAGTGACTCATCATTTACTGGCTTATTCGCCTAAATGGCGCTGATTATCAGCTACCAAATACGCGGTTTTCCTGCTCAGCAACGCGAATGAACGTCGTGCGTTTCGTCATCTCTTTCAGACGTGATGCACCAACATAAGTACAGGCTGAACGTAGGCCACCCAGAATGTCTAACACAGTATTCTCAACTGGGCCACGGAATGGCAGGTGAACAGTTTTACCTTCAGCTGCACGATACTGTGCAACACCACCAACGTGGCGATTCATCGCTGACTCAGAGCTCATGCCATAGAATGACATCATGCGCTTACCATTCTCTTCAATGACTGTACCTTCGCACTCTTCGTGTGCTGCCAACATACCGCCAAGCATGACGAAATCTGCTCCGCCGCCAAATGCTTTAGCAATATCGCCAGGAACAGTGCATCCACCGTCGCTCACAATCTGCCCACCTAAGCCATGAGCCGCATCAGCACACTCAATCACTGCTGATAACTGTGGATAGCCAACACCGGTTTTAACCCGAGTCGTACAAACGGAACCCGGCCCGATACCTACTTTGACGATATCAGCACCCGATAGAATTAATTCTTCAGCCATTTCACCCGTTACAACGTTCCCTGCACAAATCACTTTATCTGTGAAAGCATCACGTGCCTTGCGTAAGAAATCGACAAACTGCTGAGAGTAGCCATTGGCAACATCAATACAGACAAATTTCAATGATGGGGATAGTGCTAGGATCTGTTTTGTTTTAGCAAAATCAGCGTCTGATGTCCCCGTAGAAACCATCACATGGCGCAATACAGACTCAGGTGATTTGGCAATGAAAGCTTGCCATTGCTCTACGGTGTAATGTTTATGAACAGCGGTGAGAACATCAAAAGAAGCCAGTGCTTCCGCCATTGTGAAGGTGCCAACAGTATCCATGTTTGCTGCAATGATAGGTACACCTGACCATTGCCAACCTGAATGTTTGAAGGTAATAGTCCTTTCTAATTCAACCTCTGAGCGGCTCTTGAGTGTAGAACGCTTAGGGCGAATTAAAACATCTTTAAAGCCTAGTTTCAGATCTTCTTCAATACGCATTTGATGTTTATCCTGGTGTTGGCGACGGATCGCAGGTTTATGGTCGGCCCGATGATATTGCTCTCGGCAGACGCCAGTTCCAGTGACGTGATCATACACGTGATTAATACTTCGACAAGACTGCGATTTTACAAAAATTTGGGTTACAATCGTTCAAATTTACCTATGAAATCCTATCGGTTTAAACCCTCTTCTTAAAACGCGGTCCTCCCCTTCTCAAACAACGCCCCATCATTAAAAGATGTGTACAAGTTAATCTATTAACATCATATAAACAGAGACATTTTTATATTCTCACCGCTTAATATATCTTGTTAATATAGCGCCCCAAAAACAGGGTTCGAGCTTAAGGTTGAGCGAAACATCGATTAGTCACTGCGCCTGAGCTTTCCCGATGATATGATAAAGCATCACATATTGTGATCATTGTGAGCAGGTTTATGACTTTTATTGTGGCATTGACGGGTGGCATCGGTAGCGGAAAGAGTGAGGTATCCAATGCCTTTGCTCAACTAGGCACGCCCATTGTCGATGCTGATGTCATTGCTCGTCAGGTTGTTTTACCAAACAGCCCTGCTTTGACTGCTATTGCTAACTATTTTGGTGCAGATTTTATACTCCCCAATGGTCAGTTAAACCGCCCTGCACTGAGAGAACATATTTTTAGTCATCCGGAAGATAAAACGTGGTTGAACCAACTGCTTCACCCACTTATTCAGCAAGAGACTCAGCGCCAGCTTCGCGCAGTTAACGTGCCTTATGTCTTATGGGTAGTCCCTCTACTGATAGAAAATAACCTGTCCTCTCTTGCCGATCGAGTACTTGTTATTGATGTAAGTAGAGACATTCAGCTATCCAGAACTATGCTAAGAGACAAGGTTGATCGGCAGCAGGCAGAAAATATTCTGGCAGCACAGGTTTCTCGAGAGGTTCGCTTATCTCATGCCGATGACATTATGGATAATAACGGTACCCAAGCAGAACTCGCCGCTCAGGTATTGACACTACACAAACGCTATCTGGCATTAGCCAGTTCAGATAGTCAGCAGGATAAAAAATAATGAGTGATGCACCTCAAACCATACTTTTCGAATACCCGCTTAATGAAAAAATGAGGACTTGGCTGCGCGTCGAATTCCTGCTTAAACAATTGATGAATAGCCATACTTTGATTGACGCCACTGATACGCTGGCATTTTTTCGCACAATGAACGAGCTGCTAGACGTTTTTGAACGCGGTGAGATTCGTACCGAGATCCTAAAAGAGTTAGATAAGCAGCAGAAGAAGCTACAACTTTGGGCCGATGTACCCGGAGTGGACCTCGAGAGAATTAATGCGCTTCAGCAGCTCTTGAAGACCTATTCCAGTGAGCTTTCCAGCGCGCCAAGACTTGGCCAAGAACTAAAAGAAGATAGGCTTATTTCATTAGTTCGCCAGCGCCTGAGTATTCCTGGTGGATGTTGCAGTTTTGACCTTCCTTCATTGCATATGTGGATGCATATGCAGCAGTCAAAGCGAGACTTGCACGTAAAATCTTGGCTAGATAAACTTGCACCACTAGATAATGCACTTTCGATTATTCTCGATCTTACCCGTCAATCGGGGCCATTTAAGCCTGAAATCAGCATAAATGGATTTTTCCAAGATAATGCCGAAGATGCAGATCTTTTACGGATGAATCTGGATCTAGACCTACAAATTTATCCTCAAGTTTCCGGCCATAAAACGCGTTTTGCCATTCGTTTTTTACCGTTAGATAGCGAGCATGGAAAGATACCTGAGCGTTTATCCTTTGAACTGTCCTGCTGCTAATAATGGAGCTTGTATGAACGCTGATGAAGTCATTGTGAATTGCCCAACCTGCGATAAACCCGTTGTGTGGAACTCGAATAGCCCATATCGCCCATTTTGTTGTAAGCGTTGCCAGTTAATCGATTTAGGAGAGTGGGCGGATGAAGAGAAACGCATTCCCAGTTCAGGAGATATCTCTGACACTGATGAATGGAGCGAGGAAGAGCTGCCCCGCTGATATCTTTTAGGCCTTATAAAAAGCGCAGACTCAATTGAGCCTGCGTTTTTTCGTTTTATCTCTAGCTAATTAGGTAAGATTATTTCTTGCTTTCGTTTGCTTCAATCCAGCGCTGCATTTGTTTAATTTCAGCGTCTTGAGCCTTGATAATGTCTTCTGCTAGCTTACGCATTTCAGGATCTTTACCGTACTGCAATTCGATTTTTGCCATTTCGATTGCACCAACATGGTGAGAAAGCATCCCTTTTGCAAAAGCCACGTCAGGGTTTTTATCTTTAATCCCTTCCATCATTGTGTCATGCATCGACATCATTGAATCAACATAGGCTTTTGTTGCAGGAGAGATGGGTTCTGCCCCCTTATTCATTCCGGCATGACTTACGTGTGAATCGGTCGCAGCGAATGCCGCGCCCGATAACATCATTACAACTAAAGAGATGGCGAGTTGTTTTTTCATATCATGACCTTAATTCAGTATGTAGTTAATCAAATGAACGGGGAAATGATAAACCTTACCGTAAGGGAAAGGTAAATGGACGGAATGTAAAATAACCTTTTTATTTGTCTTTTCGCCGTTATTTCTGCTGTTCACTATGTGCATCAGCAAGTAATAGCTTAATGATTGGCTGGTTCGCATCGGGGAAATCAGCCATCTGTAGTTCACTTTGCGCTACCCAACGCATGGGTTGCTGCTCTCTACCATAAGGCTCCCCCTCCCACTCTTCCACCAAGAAGAAATGCAGTGTCAGATCGCGCTCTGTATAGTTGTAATCCAGCATTTTCAGTGGAATACAATGAGTAGCCGTAATCCCTGTCTCCTCCAGCAACTCTCTTCGCAGAGCCTCTTCAGGCTTCTCTCCAACCTCAACTTTGCCGCCAGGGAATTCCCAATATCCTGCTAAGTGTGATCCCGCCTGTCGCTGAGTCAAAAAAATTTCTCGCTGAGCATTACGAATAATACCTACCGCAATGTGCAAATGTTTATGTCCCACCCTCGTTCTCCCACTATTTATACTCGCGCCTTATCGGCATCTGCCCAGTATAAAAACCAGATAAAGTAAGGGGGAGCATTATGTTGCTCCCCCCTATTATTACGCAGTTATCAATACGACCTATGATTACTCTAAGGCACCATGGCACTGCTTATATTTCTTGCCTGAACCACATGGGCAAGGATCGTTACGGCCTACTTTACGATCAACTCGGTTCACTGTTCCAGACTCATCAGTGACTAATGAAGAGAGATCCTCTTGGTGGCTAAGCTGCTGCTTTTGAGCCAAACGCTCAGCTTCTTCGTAACGCTGGCGCTCCATCTCTTCAATTTCATCAGGCATCTGCACTTGAACCTTGCTCAAAATGCTAATCACTTCGTACTTTAGAGACTCCAGCATTGCTTCAAACATAGCAAAAGATTCACGCTTGTACTCTTGCTTAGGATCTTTTTGTGCATAACCACGCAGATGAATACCCTGACGCAGATAGTCCATTGCCGCCAGATGCTCTTTCCACATCGAATCCAGTGTTTGTAGCATGACGCCTTTTTCGAAGTGGCGCATCATCTCTTCGCCAACCGCTTCCTCTTTCTTCTGATAGGTTTCTACAGATTGTTCAAAGATGCGCTCACGCAATGTTTCTTCATGTAGCTCAGGCTCTTTCTCTAACCATTCTGCAATCGGCATATCCAGATCAAAGTCTGTTTTTAGACGTTGCGCTAAGCCATCAACATCCCACATCTCCTCCAGTGACTGAGGTGGAATGTACTGATCGATAACCACTTTGAACACATCTTCATGAATGCTGGTAACGGTTTCTCGGATATCTTTTACGTCGAGGAGTTCATTACGCTGAGTGTAGATTGCGCGGCGCTGATCGTTTGCCACATCATCATATTCCAGCAGTTGTTTACGTATATCGAAGTTACGGCTCTCAACTTTACGTTGTGCGTTAGCAATAGCTTTCGTTACCCAAGGATGTTCTATTGCTTCACCCGGTTTCATGCCCAATTTGCGCATCATTCCAGAAACGCGGTCTGAGGCAAAAATACGCATCAGAGCATCTTCCATAGAAAGATAGAAACGAGAAGAACCTGCATCCCCTTGACGCCCAGAACGACCACGTAACTGGTTATCAATACGGCGTGATTCATGGCGCTCTGTACCGATGATGTGCAAACCACCCGATGCTAATACGGCATCATGGCGAATCTTCCACGCAGCTTTAATCTCAGCAATCTGCTCTTCTGAAGGATCTTCCAACAGTGCAATCTCAGTCTGCCAGCTGCCACCTAATACGATATCCGTACCACGGCCTGCCATGTTAGTTGCGATAGTTACTGCCGCAGGTTGGCCAGCTTGGGCAACGATATCTGCTTCTTTAGCGTGGAATTTTGCATTCAGTACTTGGTGTTCAACACCCGCTTTTGTCAGCTCGCGAGAAACCACTTCAGATTTCTCGATAGAGATAGTCCCCACCAATACGGGCTGACCATTTTGAGTACGCTCGCGAATATCTTCGATGATCGCATCAATCTTCTCTTGCTCACTCATATAGACCAAGTCTGGTAGGTCTTTACGAATCATAGGACGGTTAGTCGGAACGACAATAGTATCTAGACGATAGATAGAGCGGAATTCGAATGCTTCGGTATCTGCCGTACCTGTCATCCCTGCCAGTTTTTCATACAAACGGAAGTAGTTCTGGAAGGTGATAGAAGCCAGAGTTTGGTTTTCATTCTGGATATCGACATTTTCTTTCGCTTCTACAGCCTGATGTAAACCATCAGACCAGCGACGGCCCTGCATGGTACGGCCTGTATGCTCATCAACGATGATAACTTCACCATCTTTAACAATGTAATCAACGTCGCGAGTAAAGAGTGCGTGAGCACGTAATGCGGCCGTCACATGGTGCATCAGCATAATGTTACTCGGCGAATAGACAGACTCACCCTCTTCCATCATGCCGGCTTCCATCAGCAGCTCTTCAACAAGAATAAGACCGCGTTCAGTCAAGTTGACCTGACGTGATTTTTCATCAATGGAGAAATGCCCTTCGCCTTGGAAAGTATCTGAATCCTCTTTTTCCTGACGCATCAGTTTAGGGATCAGCTTATCCACCTTTTTATACATCTCTGAGCTATCTTCAGCAGGACCAGAGATGATCAGAGGTGTACGTGCTTCATCAATTAGAATTGAGTCAACTTCATCGACTAATGCGTAATGCAGCTTGCGTTGAACTCGCTCTTCGGGAGTGAACGCCATGTTATCGCGCAAATAGTCGAAGCCGAATTCGTTGTTAGTACCGTAGGTGATATCAGCACTATAAGCCTCACGCTTAACATGTGCTGGCATGTTTGGCAGGTTAATACCAACGCTTAACCCCAAAAACTCAAACAGCGGGCGGTTATTTTCTGCATCTCGCTGTGCCAAATAATCGTTGACGGTAACAACATGCACACCGCGACCAGACAGCGCATTCAGGTAGGCCGGTAACGTCGCGGTTAGCGTTTTACCTTCACCTGTTCTCATCTCTGCGATACAGCGGTCATTCAACACCATACCGCCCATCATCTGCACGTCGAAGTGGCGCATACCAAAAACACGCTTACTCGCTTCACGCACTACGGCAAAAGATTCAGGTAGCAAACTGTTAACGGTATCGCCTTTTGCTAAGCGAGCGCGAAATTCATCCGTTTTGGCCTTTAGCTCATCATCACTAAGCTTTTCCATCTCTGGTTCTAGCTGACTGATTTGTGCAACAAGCTTGCGCATACGACGCAGAGTGCGATCGTTACGGCTACCAAATACTTTCGTTAATAGGTTAGTAAACATAGGCTTAATTGTCTCTTAAACGACTGCTAATCCAGCAGTCCAATAGTGTAAATAGGGATACAACGTGTGACACGAAGTCGTAAATCGATAGAGTTAATCGGATTTAGCTTGTTGGCCCAGCACGGATACCTTGCACTTGTGCCACCCAGAGTCCAGGATGGTAAGAGTCAGTAAGCGAATAGATAACAGAGGGCGCATGATGCTCAAGGGGCTGAATATTTCTCCGTTGAGTCAGCAATACGCTAAGGGAATCCAAAAGAGCGAGTTGTTGCGCTTGAATCGGCTCAACGCTCTCCTGAATTAAAGATTGTGCCGTTATTGTCCACGAAAGGTGACGAATGACGGAACGGACAGCATGCTGCTGCCAATGGTCGAGATTATATGTAGGTCTACGGCAGGCATCGTGTAAAATCGCCAGACTTCTAACATTTCCGCTAGATAACCCACACAGGCTAGATGCCGGTGTAGAGAGTTCAGTCTGAGATGCGTTAGCAACGGCAGAAGGCAGTCCAAGACTCGCCGCCACCATGCCGAAAAGCAGGTGTGGCCAGAAATAACGTCTGCCAAATTGTCGCCAACGATTTAGAATACCAATCACGTGTCTTATTATCCGCCGGAGCTTTGTCTATGCGCGATAGCCGCCCACAGTTATTAGAAATTCTTTTCGACGATACCAGTACGCTGCGTAATGTCCAACAACGCGCTATCGCTCTGTTGAAACTTAACCGTACGGTACAAGCGCTCTTGCCTGCACAAATGCACCCGTGGTGCCGTGTCGCCAACTATAGGAAAGGAGTTTTGGTGTTAGAAACAGCAAACGCTAGCTGGTTAATGCGCCTACGCTATGAACAATCCAATCTTCTTACCGCACTACGAGCCGAGATTTTACCATCATTAGCTTCGGTCGACATCAGGATTAATCCTGCTTTGATGAGGAATACTGGAGAAAAATCGCAAATAGCGGCGCAACAACCTGTCAATGAAACTGAAAAAGCAGCCGTTCGCCATTTAAGTAAGGATAGTGCTGAACATTTGATGTGTCTTGCTAACCGAAGCCCAGCAAAACTAAAAGAGAAATTAGAACGACTGGCTTCGTTAGCAGGAGAGAGAGCTAACGTTACCAGTCGTAAGAAGTAACAGTTTTTTTTGATTTTTAGGCTAGAACGCGGGCAGGTGCTCTGAAGGTTAAAGGCATTTCTGCTTCATCTTCAAAAGTAACAAATTCCCACGCTTCTTGTTTCGCCAATACAGCTTGCAGAAGTTTATTGTTCAGAGCATGCCCTGATTTAAACGCATGGAACGCACCAATAATATTGTGTCCACACATAAATAAATCGCCAATTGCATCTAGCATTTTATGGCGAACAAACTCATCTTCGAAACGCAAACCATCTTCATTTAGAACGCGGTAATCGTCAACGACGATAGCACAATCAAAACTGCCGCCCAGGCACAACCCACGAGACTGCAGATATTCGATATCACGCATAAAACCAAATGTTCTAGCACGGCTAATCTGACGAACAAAAGATTCGGCAGAGAACTCCATCTTGTAACGCTGAGAGCTGGAGTCGATAGCTGGGTGTTTAAAGTCAATGGTGAAATCTAGACTAAAACCATTGTGTGGCGCTAATTCAGCCCACTTATCGCCGTCATCTACACGAACCGTTTCTTTGATTCGGATAAATTTCTTCGGCGCTTTCAGCTCTTCAATACCTGCGTCCATTAATAGATAAACGAAGGGAGCTGCGCTGCCGTCCATAATAGGAATTTCTGGCGCATCAACATCAATAACAATGTTATCGATACCTAACCCTGCTAACGCAGCATTGATGTGCTCAACGGTAGAAATACGAACATCGTGTTCGTTGACTAGGCAAGTACAGAGCATTGTATCGCGCACAGATTTAGCATCAGCAGGGAAATCCACTGGCGGATTTAAATCAGTACGACGATAGATGACCCCGGTATTCGCCGGTGCTGGGCGCATCGTAAGCGTGACTTTGCGTCCGGTATGTAAACCGACGCCTGTCGCTTGCACGATACGTTTTAGTGTCCGTTGTTTGATCATCATTTTATCTCGCTTTAGTAACTGCCTACCGAATCAGCTTATAATAAATTCGGTAGGCCAGTTTAGCACAAAGAGCGGAGAATCCAAACTGAGTAGATTAGTCTGCCTGCTTACGCAAGAATGCAGGGATATCTAAGTAGTCTGGCTCTTTGTTTTGCTGAGCTGTCTGATCATTCACCACTTTAGCTGCTGTTTTTGGCTCTTGTGGCAATGGCGTCATACCGTGCTGCTGATAACGGTGATCAACGACAGGCTGGCTTGGTTGCTTATTTGGCACCAATGTAATATCTGGGCGCTTGTCCATACCGATGCCGGTAGCAACAACAGTAACACGCAGCTCATCATTCATCTCTGGATCCAGAGAAGTACCAATAACGACCGTCGCATTATCAGAAGCGAAGGCACGAATGGTATTACCTACCGTTTCAAACTCATCGAGACGCAGGTCAAAACCAGCTGTGATGTTAACCAGAACGCCACGAGCACCTGACAGATCGATATCTTCCAGCAGTGGGCTGGAAATTGCCATTTCAGCAGCTTCTTCAGCACGATCTTCGCCTGATGCAATACCTGAACCCATCATTGCATAGCCCATTTCTGACATCACGGTACGCACGTCCGCAAAGTCAACATTCATGAGGCCTGGGCGAGTAATCAGCTCAGCAATACCTTGAACTGCACCTTTCAGTACGTCGTTTGCTGCACCAAAAGCATCCAGCAGTGAAATACCGCGGCCAAGTACTTTAAGCAACTTGTCGTTAGGAATGGTAATGAGTGAATCAACATGCTTGGACAGTTCAGCAACACCTTGCTCGGCGAAAGCCATACGCTTTTTGCCTTCGAAGTTGAAAGGCTTGGTCACAACCGCAACGGTCAAAATACCCAGCTCTTTCGCCACTTCAGCAACAACAGGTGCAGCACCCGTACCCGTACCACCGCCCATACCCGCTGCGATGAAAACCATATCAGCGCCATCTAGCGCTGTACGCAGTGCTTCACGATCTTCTTCCGCAGAATTACGACCTACTTCAGGGTTAGCGCCAGCGCCTAATCCTTTGGTAATTGCATTACCAATCTGGATAGTTTGGCCCACTGCCGTTTTACGCAAAGCCTGGGCATCAGTATTGACAGCAAAGAACTCAACACCTTCAATACGTTCGCGCACCATGTGTTCTACGGCGTTACCACCACCACCACCGACGCCGATGACTTTAATCACCGCATCATTGGTTAATTCCATTGGTTCAAACATAATTTCTCTCCGCTTGTGCCTGTTACTTCATTTTAACTCGGTGAATAATGTTGGCTTTTATCATGCACTGAAGATAGACAACGGTAAGTGCATCTTCATCTAAATAGCCACAACATTAAAACTCATTTTTTATCCAGCTATTGAATCGTTTGATCCAGTTGCCTACAAAGCTACGTTTCTCTACTTCAGCCTCACCACTCAGGTGAGACTCTTTTCCATAATGCAGGAGACCTACCGCCGTCGAGTAGTACGGTGCCTGCGCATAATCCGTTAATCCTGTGATATTCAGTGGATGCCCGATACGCACCTGAGTGTGAAACACTCGTTGAGCACACTCCACTAATCCTTCAATCTGTGCAGCACCACCCGTTAGCACAAT
>DF158883.1:0-360988 GCA_000307305.1 Enterobacteriaceae bacterium B14 | reverse complement strand
CTGTGCAGCACCACCCGTTAGCACAATCCCTGCCGCAAGATGATGTTTTACACCTTGCTGGCGTAGCTGCTCTTGCAACTGCAAAATTTCGTCGTTTGCCAAATTAAGCAGCTCGGTATAACGAGGCTCGATCACTTCAGCTAATGTCTGGCGCTGCAAGCTACGTGGTGGGCGACCACCAACGCTAGGCACCTCAACACTTTCATCTTTACTGACGATAGAACCTAACGCACAGCCATAGCGAACCTTTATCGCTTCCGCATCCGTTGGCGGTGTTCCAAATGCATAGGCAATGTCGCTAGTGACTACGTTACCTGCATAAGGGATTACTTTACTGTGGCGCAATGCACCACCGGTATAAACAACGATGTCCATCGTACCGCCGCCAATATCGACGACACATACACCAAGCTCTTTCTCATCTTCTGTCAGCACGGCAAAACTGGCCGCTAAACCTGCGAATATGAGTTGGTCAACTTTCAGCCCACAACGTTCAACAGCTTTTACAATGTTTTTAGCCATATCGTTGTGACATGTGATTAAGTGCACCTTTGCTTGCATACGAACACCAGATAACCCAACAGGGTTTTTAATACCTTCCTGATAATCGATCGCATACTCTTGAGGTATCACATGCAAAATACGGTGTTCATCGCGTACGCGAACGGATTTTGCTGTATGTACTACATTCTCAACGTCTTCTTGTAAGACTTCTTCTTCTGAAATAGGCACCATACCGATTTCATTTTGGCAACTGATATGCTTACCAGAAAGCGCCAAATAGACTGAAGAGATCTGGCAATCCGCCATCAGTTCAGCCTGATCGATAGCGCGCTGTACGCATTTCACTACCGACTCTAAATCGTTTACACCACCTTTATCCATACCGCGAGATGGGCAGCTACCTACTCCTATAATATTGACCATACCGTCAGGCAGCACTTCCCCAACCAGTGCAGCAACTTTGGCTGTACCGATCTCTAGTCCAACTACCAGTTTTCTGTCTGTCGACTTGATCATTATTGTTTCGCCTGCCTGAAAATATTCGTTCAATCAGTTACTGAGCAACGGGGGCTCTATTAACGCCACCTGTCTGGTCAATGAATATGGGACTCCATCCCACTGACACGCCTGTGTCATAACGTAAATCCACATAATTCACTTTCTGATTAGAGACTTGGCCCTGCTGCACTAATACTGGGTAGATTTCTATAAAACGATCTAGTCGTTCTACCCGATTATTCCGGCCTAATTCAATGCGAACATCATTGTCCAAAGTCAATTGCCAAGAGCGACGAGCACTCATTGACACGCTCTTAACCTTAAATTTCGCTGCGGTAAGGAGCTTATTTATTTCATGGTAGCCTTCAAGAACTTCATCACCGCTGCCCTCAGGCCCATATAGAAGAGGCAACGCGAGCGTTTTAACTCGCTCATTTGGCAGACTAAATGGATGCCCACTCGCATCTATCATCTGCAAATCATTCCATCGTGCTGCCGGTGAATACTCCACGATGTTAATCTTTAATTCATCCGGCCACTGTTTGCGAACACTAACCTGTTTCAGCCACGGTAGACGTCCAATCTGCTGCTGGATGATATTCACATCCTGCGACATAAATGTCCCCGGTTCACCCAATGACATGATGGCCTGACGGATATCATCATTGGTGGTGTAGTGGCGCTCACCTATCACCACTAGCCGAGAAAGTGGTAAACGCTGTGAATCGTTCATCCACTTCACGATGGCATAACCACTCCACACAATCGTGCCCAGAACCATAAGCAGGAAAATGATTCCCGCGAACTGAGCACCATTAGTGCGCCCCGATGGCGTAGTATTCTCCCTATCACGGGTATTCAGTGCCGCTTGAGACATATCAGTCGGCTAAACTCAAAATTTTCACAACTAACTGAGAAAAGCTCAGACCTTTTTGGCGTGCCGCCATTGGCACTAAACTATGGCTCGTCATGCCCGGAGCCGTATTCACTTCTAACAGATAGAATTCACCGTCACTGTCTGCCATCACATCAACACGCCCCCACCCTGCACAACCTAATGCACGGTAAGCTTTCAGTGCCAGCGCACCAATTTGGCGCTCTTTCTCTTCACTCAAACCGCTTGGGCAAAAATATTGCGTTTCATCAGAAAGATATTTCGCTTCATAATCATAAAAAGTGCCTACTGGCTGGATGCGAATAGAAGGCATCACTGCATCACCTAAAATGGCGACGGTATACTCAGGGCCAGTTAACCACTTCTCAATCAGCACGCTATTGTCGTGCTTAAATGCATTAACAAGAGCAGGATGTAGTTCGTCAGCCGAATTCACCTTACTCATTCCTACGCTAGAACCTTCATTGCTTGGCTTAACGATAAGCGGCAATCCTAAGCGAGTAACGATATCGCTGACATTACAGGTCTCCAGCTCTGCACGCTCTAATGCAACATAAGGTGCAATAGGGAGCTCTAAACCTTTCCACACCAATTTTGTCCGAACTTTATCCATGGTGATAGCCGATGCCATGACACCACTGCCAGTATAAGGTAGGCCTAAATACTCCAGCATACCCTGTAATGTGCCATCTTCACCGCCTCTACCGTGCAGAGCGATAAAGACCTTATTGAAGCCATCTTCTTTCAGGCGAACAATAGGGTAGTTCATGGGATCGATCGCATGGGCATCAACGCCCCCTTCAATCAGCCCGGCAAGCACCGCTTTTCCGGATTGCAATGAAACTTCGCGCTCGGCAGAGGTGCCACCTAACAGTACCGCTACTTTATCAACCATGATTTTCCTCATCTATTTTCGGTGGCTGCAACTTTGAATCAGCCAAATTACGTGCCAACTTACCTATGTTTCCAGCGCCTTGAGCCAGGATTAAGTCTCCACCTTGCAAAACTTGAGAAAGCATTTGAGGTAAGAGGTTCATTTCTGGAACAAAAATTGGGTCCAATTTTCCTCTGCCACGAATAGTCCGGCACAGTGAACGGCTATCAGCACCAGGAATTGGGGCTTCACCCGCAGCATAAACATCCAGCATCAACAAAACATCTACCTGTGCCAATACCAACGCAAAATCATCATATAAATCACGGGTGCGCGTATAGCGGTGAGGTTGAAACACCATCACTAAACGCTTATCAGGCCAGCCAGCACGTGCCGCCTTAATAGTGGCATCAACTTCTGTCGGGTGGTGTCCGTAGTCATCCACCAACATTGCGCTACCGCTTTCAACATCGTTTTCATTAATCGGATACTCGCCGAGAAAATCAAAGCGACGTCCAGTTCCCTGAAAATTTTCTAAAGCACGTAAAATGGACTCATCATTGATGCCCTCTTCGGTCGCGACGGCAACCGCAGCAGATGCATTCAGTGCATTATGACGGCCTGGTGCATTCAGGGTCACTTTCAGCAATGGTTTATCCTGACGTCTAATAGTGAAATGCCCTTGAGCTCCCGTCTGGGAATACTCTTCAATCTGCACATCAGCATCTTTGCTGAAGCCGTAAGTCGTAATATGACGACCAATACGCGGCAACAACTCACGCACAATCGGATCATCAATACACATCACTGCACGGCCATAAAATGGCAAATTGTGCAGGAAGTTAATAAATGTCTGTTTTAGATTCTCTATGTCACCCTGATAGGTGTCCATATGGTCCGCTTCGATGTTAGTGACAATCGCCACCATCGGTTGCAAATGCAGAAAAGAAGCATCACTCTCATCTGCTTCCGCGATCAGATAGCGGCTGGAGCCAAGACGTGCATGTGTCCCTGCCGATTTCACCAAGCCACCGTTAACAAACGTCGGATCTAAACCCGCCTCGGCATAAATCCCAGACAGCATTGCGGTTGTTGTCGTTTTACCGTGTGTCCCCGCAACAGCAATACCGTGACGAAAACGCATCAACTCGGCCAACATCTCTGCCCGGCGAATAACAGGGATTCGTGCTTCACGTGCCGCAATAATCTCTGGGTTTTCCATCGAAATCGCAGTAGAAACAACGACCACGCTAGCATCTAACACGTTTTCAGGGCGATGATTGAAAAAGATCTCAGCGCCTAGCCCACTCAAATGCTGCGTTACTGCATTAGGTGCCAAATCCGAACCACTAATACGGTAACCTTCGTTAGCTAGAACTTCGGCGATACCGCCCATGCCAGCACCACCAATGCCGACAAAATGGATGTGCCGGACGGTTCTCATCTCCGGCACCATAGTACGCAGTTTCGCCAATTGTTGAGTATTCACGCTTTTATCACTGTCTCTTCTAATCAAATTTGAATGTTCCAATGTCGGTTTTTCCGACATCTCCACGACCTTGTTATTCATTGGCACACGCACTCACTGCAGCAGCAACACGCTCTGTTGCATCGGGTATCGCCGCAGCCCTTGCCAATTCAGCCATTGCAAGCAGAGTAGGACGATCCCACTGCATCAAAATTTCACTAATGCTCTCTGCACTCACCTGCGGCTGTTCAATAATCTTTGCTGCTCCCGCTTTTTCCAACGGCAACGCATTCCAATACTGTTGACGATCTTTATGCTGAAAAGGGATGAAAATTGCTGGTAAACCCGCAGCAGCTATCTCACTCACAGTTAATGCGCCAGAACGGCAAACAACAACATCTGCCCACGCATAAGCCGCCGCCATATCATCAATAAACTCGGTGATTTTATGTCCATCACAATTCTGCTTAGCATAAGCAAGCTTCACGTCATCCAGTGCGCCTTTGCCTACCTGATGCCAGATATCCACTTTATTGCCCAACTGCGCCGCCACAAGAGGCATCGTCTGGTTGAGTATGCGAGCACCTTGGCTGCCACCAACGACTAATACACGCACTGCCCCGCTGCGCCCCGCTAAACGCACTGCCGGCAATGGCAGCGCCAATACGTCAGTACGAACAGGGTTACCCACTACGTCAGCCTTAGGGAATGCGCCAGGAAACGCCTGTAAGACACGTTTAGCAATTTTGGACAGCCAGCGATTAGTCATGCCTGCAATCCCATTTTGCTCATGCAAAACAACGGGAACACCGCATAGCCATGCTGCTAATCCACCTGGGCCAGATACATAACCGCCCATCCCCAACACCACATCGGGCTGATAGGCACGCATGATAGTCTTCGCCTGACGCACTGCTTTAAAAATACGAAATGGCGCTGTTAATTGCGCCGCTAATCCTTTACCACGTAGACCGGATATCTCAATAAAATCGATATCTATGCCGTGTTTCGGCACCAGATCGGCTTCCATACGATCGGCTGTTCCTAACCAACGCACTTGCCAACCCTGCGACATAAGATAATGAGCAACAGCCAGCCCCGGGAATACATGCCCGCCAGTGCCGCCTGCCATTACCATTAAACGCTTGGTTTTCATTAATGCTCTAACCTCATCGGCTGCCTTTAACATGCGCCTGTGCTTTTGCAAGACGCGTTTCATAATCTATACGCAGTAACATGACGACAGCCGTAGACATAATCATCAAGCTGGAACCACCGTAGCTAATTAACGGTAGTGTTAAACCCTTCGTCGGCAGGATACCCGCCGTCGCACCAATATTGACTAAGGTCTGGAATGCGAACCAAATACCAATTGAGCAGGCTAAAAAGCCTGAAAAACGCTGGTTAGCCTCTAATGCATTTTTACCAATTACCATTGCACGAAAAGCCACGAAGAATACCATTAACAGCACTAAAACTGCACCTACAAAGCCAAGCTCTTCACCTAATATTGCAAAAATAAAGTCGGTGTGGGCCTCGGGTAAATACTCAAGTTTTTGAATTGAATTGCCTAACCCTTGCCCCCACACTTCGCCTCGCCCGTACGCCATCAGCGCCTGAATAAGCTGGTAGCTCTTACCATAAGGATCTTTCCACGGATCGAGAAAAGAGGTGACACGGCTAATACGGTAAGGCTCAGCAATAATCAGAAGAATCACAGCAAATGCGCCAGAGCAGATAATGGCAATAAACTGCCACAGCTTGGCTCCCGCCAAAAACAGCACACCCAGCGTTGTCACAAATAGCACCACAACGGTGCCAAGGTCAGGCTGAGCCAGCAGCAATACCGCCAGCAGAACCATCACACCCATTGGTTTGCAGAAACCCCAGAAGTTATTACGCACTTCTTCTATCTTGCGTACCAAATAGCTGGAGAGGTAGCAAAACAGAGCCAGCTTCGACAGTTCAGCAGGCTGAATACGCAGCGGCCCCAGAGCAATCCAGCGCGACGCACCATTAACCGAACTTCCCACGCCTAAAACGATCAGAAGCAGTATCAGAGAGACAACCAGCAACGCAGAGCTATAACGCTGCCACATATCCATCGGGATCCGCAAAGTGATAAGCGATGCACTAAACGCTAGAGCAATATAAATCGCATCCCGTTTTGCAAACAAAAACGGATCTTGTGCCAACCGCTGTGCCGTTGGCATAGATGCCGACGTCACCATAACAAAACCGATAATAATCAAGCCAAAGGATAACCAGAGCAGTGTGCGATCGTACAAAACCATACTGCCGGAGTCACTTTCACGTGACCCCATAACCCAGTCCAGCAGTTTATGTACTAATCCCAAACCTGGTATACGCATTAACCCAGCTCCTGCGCTAAGCGCGCGAACTCATGCCCACGTTGCTCAAAATTACGGAACTGATCCAGACTCGCACAAGCCGGAGATAGCAAAACCATATCCCCTTTATGAATCCGGGAAGCCACAATTCGCATGGCCTGTTCCATCGTTTCAGTCAGCTCAGAGACCTCAGGTCTTAGCAAAGCCAGCGCTTCACCATCGTGCCCAAAGCAATACAGGCGAACATTGTCACCTGTCAGATACTGTTTCAATGAAGAGAAATCGGCTGATTTACCATCACCGCCCAGCAACAAATGCAAAACGCCTTCAACCTGAATACCGTTCAGCGCAGCCTCTGTACTGCCTACATTGGTTGCCTTAGAATCATTGATCCAGCGAACCCCGTTAGCATCCCAAACCAACTGGAAACGGTGTTCTAATCCAGTAAATGAAGTTAACGCCTTCAAACTAGATGCTCTAGGAAGCTCCGCCGCATCCGCTAATGCCAGCGCTGCCAACGCATTCGTGTAGTTATGTCGCCCTACAATCTTCATCTCATTGGTATTCAGCACGTTCTCACCACGAACCCGCAACCATGTAGAGCCCTGCTGTGTGCTGAGGTGATAATCTCCAACGTCGATACCAAAACTGATGCAGCGAGTATCTGCGCCACGTACTGGCATCGTCAGCGCATCATCAGCATTAACCACACAGACGTTTGCATTCTCATAAATTTGTAACTTCGCCGCCCGGTATTGCTGCATACCCAGCGGATATCTATCCATATGGTCTTCGGTCACATTCAGTACTGTCGCTGCAACCGCTTTCAGACTTTGCGTTGTCTCTAACTGGAAGCTAGATAACTCAAGCACATAGAATTGGCACTCCTCTTTCAGCAGCGTTAGCGCAGGTAGGCCAATATTGCCACCAACACCCACCGCTAGACCTGCTGCCTTCGCCATCTCACCCACAAGCATCGTTACGGTACTCTTACCGTTAGAGCCAGTGATGGCGATAATCGGTGCTTTCGCCTCGCGGCAAAACAGCTCAATATCGCCGACAATTTCAACGCCAGCAGAGGCCGCTCGGCTTAATTCAGGCGTTGCCAGAGCAACACCTGGGCTGGCAACTATCAGGTCGGCACTCATCAGCCAGTCTGCATTCAGATCCCCCAGATGGCGTTCAACTTGCTCAGGCAGTTGCTCTAGCCCCGGTGGAGTGGTTCGGGTATCAATAACACGCGGTGTTACACCACGTGTTAAGAAAAAATCCACACAGGACAAGCCTGTTAGCCCCAAACCGATAATGACGACGTTTTTATCCTGATAGTTATGCATGATTAACGCACCTTCAACGTTGCAAGGCCGATCAACACCAGCATGAGAGAGATAATCCAGAAACGTACGATAACGCGCGGCTCAGGCCACCCTTTTAGTTCATAGTGATGATGTATCGGTGCCATGCGGAAAATTCGCTGACCGCGCAGTTTGAATGAGCCTACTTGCAAAATAACTGAGAGTGTTTCAACAACGAATACCCCCCCCATAATTACCAACAGGAACTCTTGGCGCAGTAATACTGCAATCGTCCCTAGTGCCCCGCCCAGAGCTAATGAGCCTACATCACCCATAAATACCTGTGCAGGATAGGTGTTGAACCATAGGAAGCCCAAACCAGCACCGACAATGGCGGTACAGACAATAACCAATTCACCTGCATGCCGGATGTAAGGAATCTGTAAGTATTCGGCAAAGTTGACGTTCCCCGTCGCCCAAGCAACCAGAGCCATACCTGCCGCAACAAAGACCGTTGGCATAATGGCCAAACCATCAAGCCCATCAGTCAAGTTAACCGCATTACTGGTACCGACAATAACGAAGTAAGCCAACAGGATGTACAGCATACCTAGCTGAGGCATAATATCTTTGAAGAAAGGAACCACAAGCTGGGTCGCCGAGGTATCTTTACCTATCGCGTACATAGTAAATGCGACAATCAAGGCAATGATGGATTGCCAGAAATACTTCCAGCGCGCAATCAGCCCTTTAGTATTCTTACGAACCACTTTGCGATAGTCATCAACAAAGCCAACGATACCGTAACCTATCAGCACGAATAGAACGCACCAGATATAAGGGTTGGACGGATAGGCCCACATCAGTACAGACACCGTGATAGAGATGAGGATCATAATTCCCCCCATCGTTGGCGTTCCGCGCTTGCTAAAATGGGACTCAGGGCCATCGTTACGTACAACTTGCCCTATCTGCAATTTCTGTAGCCACGCGATAAGCTTTGGCCCCATCCAGAGAGAGATAGTTAACGCAGTTAATAGGCTGACGATGGCTCTAAACGTCAGATAAGAAAAGACGTTGAAACCGGAATAATATTTAACTAGATATTCAGCCAACCACACTAACATTGCTCTGTCTCCTGTAAAGCGCGTACTACCTGCTCCATTGCGGCACTACGTGACCCTTTAATTAAAACGGTAATAACCGCATGTTCAGATAATAAATCTTTCAATTTCGCCGTAAGTGCGGCCTTATCGTGAAAATGCTCACCGTTACCGCTAGCCTGGCTAATCTGCTCACTCAGCGTGCCTACGCTTAAAACTTTATCAATACCCGCCTGACGAGCCGCATCACCTACTTGGCGATGGCACTCAGCGGCGGTTTCACCTAGCTCACCCATATCACCCACAACCATAACCCGATATCCCGGCATCTCAGCCAGCGTTTGAGCCGCTGCTATCATCGAGCCAACATTCGCGTTATAGGTGTCATCAAGTAATAAAGTCCCTTCACTTAATGTGATAGGAAAGAGTCTTCCTGGTACCGCGCTTAACTTAGATAACCCTGAGCAAACAGAGTCCAGCGTGGCGCCGATAGAGAGCGCGAGTGCTGAAGCCGCAAGCGCATTAGCGATATTGTGACGCCCAGGTAGAGGCAAACGGATATTTATCGCACCCGTTGGTGAATTCAATGTGAAATCTGTACCTTGCTGCCCAACATGAATATCTGTGGCATAAAAATCGATTGGATAATCAGAGTGATCAGTCACATTAGGTGAAAAACGCCAGACACGCTTACCTGCCAATTTATGCTGCCAGTTTTCCCAATCGTTATTATCCGCATTAATAATGGCGGTACCATTAGCGGGAAGGCCTTCAAAAATTTCACCTTTCGCCTTAGCAACGCCAGCCAGAGAGCCGAAACCCTCTAAATGCGCGGCGGCCAGATTATTGATCAATGCGGTTTCTGGGTGAGTTAATTGGGTCGTGTAAGCGATTTCGTCAATATGGTTAGCACCCAACTCAATCACAGCAAACTGGTGATGAGGTTCTAAACGCAGCAACGTCAAGGGCACGCCAATATCGTTGTTGAGGTTACCGGCTGTATACAGAACATCGCCACACTCTTTCAGGATAGCAGCCGTCATCTCTTTAACTGAGGTTTTGCCAGAAGAGCCCGTTAGTGCAACCACTCGAGCAGGCATCTGTTCACGTACCCATGCCCCTAATGTACCAAGAGCAAGGCGAGTATCCTTCACTAATAACTGCGGTATGTTTCTCAGCGAATCTATAGGTAAGTGCTTGCTTACCAGCAATGCACCGGCCCCTGCAGCAACAGCATCAGGGGCGAAATCATGTCCGTCAAAACGTTCGCCTTTCAGCGCGACAAAAAGACATCCTTGGCTTACCTTACGGGTATCAATAACAACATCGCAGATGTCGATATCATTACCGATGAGCTGGGCATCAAGCACCCTTGCAAGCGTAAGGAGTGAAGCGGTTATCATGCCGAGACTCCCAACAGACGAGCAACAGTTGTACGGTCTGAATAATCCAGACGGCGATGACCTACTAATTGGTAGTCTTCGTGGCCTTTGCCCGCAACCAGAATCACATCACCTTCAGCAGCCTGCATAATTGCACTGGTCACCGCCTCGGCTCGACCATGAATCACCTGTGCACGGCCCGCATCCAAAAAGCCAGCCAAAATATCGGTAATAATGGCCTTAGGCTCTTCGCTACGTGGATTATCATCAGTCACAATCACACGGTCGGCCAACTGCTCTGCGATACTGCCCATAAGTGGGCGCTTACCTTTATCGCGATCGCCGCCACAGCCAAATACGCACCAAAGCTGGCCATTACAGTGCAGGCGAGCCGCTTCTAATGCTTTCTCTAACGCATCTGGCGTATGAGCATAATCAACCACTGCGGTCGGTTTACCCGGCGCACTGAACACTTCCATCCGTCCACAAACAGGCTGGAGCTGAGAAACAGTGTCTAATAAGCTTGCTAATGGATAGTCCATTGACAGGAGTGAAGCCAACGCCAGCAGTAAATTGCTCACGTTAAACGCCCCCATTAAACCACTCTCTAGCGCACCTTTGCCCCAACTGGAGTCAAATTCAATACTCGCGCCACCGTCGTGATAATGAACGTGTGTTGTTTGTAACCACGGGCCTTGCCAACCGTCAGGAATATTGTCTTCCATGCTGACAGCAACGGCCTGCGGCAAACGGGACAGCCAACGCAGGCCGACTTCATCGTCTGCATTGATCACATATTTCTTCGCTTTATGAGTAGAGAAAAGTAGCCATTTGGCCGCTTCGTACTGTGCCATATCACCGTGGTAATCCAGATGATCGCGGCTTAAGTTACTAAATACAGCGACTTCAAACGGTAAAGCCGCCACACGATCTTGCACCAAGCCATGAGATGAAACTTCCATCGCTGCAAAAGTTGCCCCTTGCTCCACCAGGTTACTGAGTACCTGCTGAACATCTATGGCTGAGCCTGTCGTGTTTTCTGTTGGGCAAACATGGCCTAGCAGCCCATTGCCGACCGTTCCCATCACTGCGCTACACTCGCCCAAAGCCTGGCTCCACTGTGCCAGAAGCTGAGTTGTGGTCGTTTTGCCGTTCGTTCCTGTCACGCCAATCAGACGCAATGCTTCACCAGGCTGGTGATAGAAACGCCCAGCCAACTCAGATAAACGCTGGTTCAGGTGGCTAAGATAGATAACGGGGACGCCATGTTTTTGGCATATCTCACCGTCGGCGGCTTCGCCATCGGCTTCAGCAATAATTGCGGCAACACCTTGTGCAATCGCTTGTGGTATATAGAGACGTCCGTCAGCTTGATGCCCTTTAATAGCAACAAACAGATCTCCGGCTGCGGCCAGACGGCTATCTAATGTCATTTCTCGCAGTGCACACGCTGGTACATCGCTCACCCACGGTGCGAGTAAATCGCGTAAATTACGATCTGCCACCTGCTGCATCCCCTTTCTTATTAATGACTAATTCGTTTTTATCAACGCTGTCCAAGCCATCTGGTTCGATATTCATTGTGCGTAACGTACTGCCCATGATGGAACCAAATACTGGCGCGGAAACTGCACCGCCGTAATACTTTCCGCCCTGAGGATCATTAATCACCACAACTAGGGCAAAACGCGGATTACTCGCTGGTGCAACGCCTGCGGTATATGCGATATATTTATTAATATATTTACCATCCGGCCCCACTTTTTTCGCGGTACCGGTTTTGATAGCAATGCGATAGCCTTTAATGGCTGCCTTAGTCCCGCCACCGCCTGGCAGTGCGACGCTTTCCATCATATGAACCACTGTTCGCACAACAGATTCAGGGAAAACGCGCTCACCAGGAACGGGAGGATCAACTTTGGTAATCGACAGAGGACGAGATATCCCATAGCTGCCGATTGTCGCGTAGGCACGCACTAACTGTAACGGAGTTACCATTAGTCCATAGCCGTAAGAGAAGGTGGCCCTCTCTATGTCAGACCACCGTTGTTTTTTAGGGTATAGGCCACTGCTTTCCCCAACCAGCCCTAAATTGGTTGGTTTACCGAATCCAAAGCGTGAGTAAGTATCTACTAACGCAGAGGACGGCATCGCTAACGCCAGCTTAGATACACCGACGTTACTCGACTTCTGTAAAATTCCTGTAATAGACAGCTCCGCATAACGCGCAACGTCTTTAATCTGATGGCCGTTAACATAGTACGGCAGCGTGTTGAGAACCGTGTTCTCTTTCACTACCCGCTGCTCCAACGCCTTCATAACAACCATGGGCTTCACCGTTGAACCCGGTTCAAAAATATCGGTAATCGCTCGGTTACGGAAATAATCGCTCGGTGTGCCAACGCGGTTGTTCGGGTTATAAGACGGGCTGTTCACCATCGCCAGCACTTCTCCCGTATTCACATCAACCAAAACCGCGGTGCCAGACTCGGCCTTGTTAAAGGCAACGGCATTATTCAGCTCGCGATAGACGATCGCTTGTAGGCGCTCATCAATACTTAAGGCGAGATTATGTGCCGCTTGGCTATCAGTCGAAGAGACATCCTCGATAACCCGACCAAAGCGGTCTTTACGTACAGTTCTGACACCCGACTGGCCTTTCAGCCATGGGTTAAAGCTGCTTTCGACGCCTTCGATACCATCCCCGTCGATATTGGTAAAACCGAGAATGTGAGCGGTCACTTCACCCGATGGGTAATAACGACGAGATTCGCGCTTTAGGTAGATACCGGGCAATTTCAGCTTTTGGATATATTCGGAAACAGCTGGCGTTAATTGTCGTGCCAGATAAACGAATCGCCCTTTCGGATTGGCGTTAATTTTAGAAGAGAGCTTATCTAACGGTGTTTCCAACGCATCTGCCAGCGCTTTCCAGCGAGTATCAACCGTAATACCGCCTTTCTCATTGACCTCTTTCGGGTCGGCCCAAATAGCATCGACAGGTACACTCACCGCTAATGGCCGCCCAGCGCGGTCGGTAATCATCCCGCGAGCCGTCGTGATTTCCTGGGTTCTTAAAGAGCGCATATCACCCTCTTTAAGTAACTTTTCTGGGCTAATCACTTGCAACCAGCTCATACGCAAAACTAATGCAGCCATAGCTAACACGATACATCCGCAAAGCAATGCAAAACGCCAGCTTACAAAGCTGGCTTGTTCTTCTTGTCTTTTCACTTTACCCGGTCGTGCTGCTTTCATTCGCTCTCTTTGATCATCGACATCACATTGTTGTGTCTTAATAAACAGGCTGTAAGCCAAACAGACGCTGCACCCAGACGACTTAACAACCCATAATGAATTGTTTTAAAAAATTTTTACTCGCGTTATTTATTGTTGAACTACGATATTTTCTTGAGTAGGGTCAACATGCAGCATTTGCAGCTTATCTGTTGCCACTTTCTCAACTCGGCTATGGTCACCCAGCGCATTTTCTTCAAGAATCAAATTGCGCCATTCGTTATCCAATGCGCCTTTTTCCAGAATGAGCTGTTCCCGCTCTGACATCAGTAATCTGGTACGGTGAGTGGTCAAAACAACGGCAATGGCTGACACAAGCACCACAATCAAACAAAGCAGCGGTAATTTACCTTGACGAAAAATATCTCCGCCGATAACGCTAGTCAGTGAGTGGCGCTCGTTTGGCATCATTGCTCTGTACGCTCCGCAAAACGTAAAACTGAGCTACGGGCGCGAGGATTTTGAGAGACCTCATGTTCCGAAGGCATCATTTTTCCCAGCGACTTCAATTTCCGCCCGCCTTTAGCGTTCAGTTGCTCTTCCGTCATAGGTAATCCAGCTGGCACATTTGGCCCCTTGCTATGCTGGCGGATAAAACGTTTTACGATACGATCTTCTAAAGAGTGAAAACTGATCACCGACAGCCTTCCAGTTGGTGCAAGAACATCTAATGCGCCCTCTAAAGCGCACTCAATCTCTTCTAACTCGCTGTTGATGTAAATGCGAATTGCCTGAAAAGAACGCGTTGCAGGGTGTTTATGTTTATCGCGAATCGGCGTTGCACTCGCAATAAGAGATGCAAGTTCGTGGGTTCTGCTCATCGGTTGCTCACGATTACGCTCAACGATAGCCCGGGCAATACGCTTGGCAAAACGCTCTTCACCAAAGGTCTTCAGCACCCATGCAATTTCTTCGTCATCTGCTTTTAACAGCCACTGAGCAGCAGAAAGCCCGCGAGTAGGGTCCATTCGCATATCTAATGGCCCGTCACGCATAAAAGAGAAGCCCCGCTCGGCATCATCCAATTGTGGGGATGAAACGCCCAAGTCGAGTAAGACACCGTCGATCTTTCCCAGCAATTCTAGTTCTTTTATATAGTTGGAAAGATCGGAGAAAGGCCCATGAATAATAGAGAAACGAGGATCGGTAATATCTTTCGCTACCGCAATCGCTTGTGGGTCGCGATCAATAGCAATTAAACGCCCTTCTGGCCCCAGCAAGGACAAAATTAGGCGTGAGTGTCCACCGCGGCCAAATGTGCCATCGATGTAAATGCCATCCTGCTTAAGCGCAAGGCCGTTAACGGCCTCATCTAGCAATACGGTGGTATGTTGGAACTCTTGGCACATGTTTATAGTGATAAATCCTGTAACCGCTCGGATAAAGGCTCCATAGCGGATTGTTCAGCATTGATATCTTTCTCAATTTGCAGATACCATGCTTTCTCATCCCACAGCTCAAACTTATTGAACTGCCCCACTAGCATCACTTCTTTTTCTAGGCCCGCATGCTGTCTTAACGTATTTGCCAATAATATGCGCCCTGCACTATCCATTTGGCATTCGCTTGCGTGCCCTAATAACAGCCGCTGAACACGTCGCTCTGCGGGATTCATACTTGATAAGCGGGATAGTTTTCTTTCTATCACTTCCCACTCAGGCAACGGATAAAGTAGTAGGCACGGTTGATGAAGATCGATGGTACATACCATCTGACCTTGAGACTCCTCATTCAACAAATCCCGATATCGGGTTGGCACAGCAAGCCGCCCTTTGTTGTCGAGATTAATTGTCGTTGCCCCGCGATACACCCTGGATTACCCCCGGTTACCTACTTTCACCACTTTACACCACAATTTACCACATTTAGGAAGTTTACGGAGGGTATGAAAAGCTTGTCAAGCCAAGGCCGACGCGGTTTGACAATATTTTCTGTACTATTGAGGGGATTCAAGAGGGATCGCTCTTCCTACTATTTATAATCAGGTAACTAACATGTTGATTAAGTGAAAAAAATATTGCGGAGATTTTAGACATTTTCAAAAACACCACAAAAACACTAGAAAATAATTTAATTTTTCTTTTTTGTAAAAAAATCCCAATTGACCCATGAATGGGAGTAATAAAGTCAGATATTGGAATTTACTATGCAAGTAACGAAAAATAAGGATAAAGGGGCAAAAGCCAAAATAACCATACAAATAATGAGCTTTTATCCGAATATAATGCGGAGTAAGTCTACTCTAAAAATGACTCAAAATTTATCTCTTTCCTTTTGTTTTTATATGTGCGGCTAAACTAACTAAAAAATAACTATTTTATTTCTATTGGTATAGTCATGTGTTAATACCACCTTGTTTAATAAGCTATTAATTTAAAATAACAATATTACCACCACGTTTAAGTTTACCTCGCAAAAAAACTCACATACTAAAAAATATAATCAATTGATTTTTAATAAGATACTGATGATTACAATAAAAAATATTCATGAAGTTCAAAAATAGCTCATCTATGACTGTAATCGAACAAAAAACAATCAAATATAAGTAGTTAACACTACTTCCGGTTTTATTTTAGGTGATATACACTAGCAAACAATCAAAATAATAGATTAAAAAACCAAGAAACAAGGGAAATCTTAGTTATGTCATCTTCAAAAACCAATTTACGTAGTGCTGCCGCGGATACCTTCGCAATGGTGGTCTACTGCTTCATTGTTGGGATGATAATCGAAGTCTTTGTTTCAGGTATGACATTCCACCAATCGCTTGAATCCCGCCTTCTCTCGATACCTGTAAATATCCTTATTGCTTGGCCTTACGGCGTTTATCGTGATGCATTTATACGAACAGCAAGCCGTATCAGTACAAATTTTTTAGCTAAAAATCTTGGAGACCTTCTCGCTTATGTCAGTTTCCAATCGCCTGTCTATGCAGCTATTTTGTGGGCTGTCGGAGCGGATTGGGGGCAGATAACAACAGCAGTGATGAGTAACGCTATCATCTCTATGGTCATGGGGGTGGCTTATGGTTACTTTCTTGAATATTGCAGAAGATTATTTCGAGTAGTGGGATATATATAATTTATTTGCATTATCGATAAATAAAACTTTTTTAAAACAAGCCCCCTGATTAAAACATATAAATTTATTACTATCACCGTGGGTAACTCATTTACTCACGGTGATTTTTTCACATCATCAATTACGTTATTTTCGGCTTAAGCTACCGCGTTTTAATAAATCACGGCGAATACGCGTTAAACCTGCTTTTGGTTTTTTAGGCTCATCAAGGCTGGCTAATACCATTTCTAATACTCGCTCAGCAATATCTCGGTGGCGCTGTGCAACAGATAAGACCGGGCACTGTAGAAAATCTAACAATTCATTGTCACCGAAAGTAGCAATCGCTAACTCCGTCGGCAATTGCCCATACTTACGCAGCACCACATCCATTACCCCCTGTAATAGGGCGAAAGACGTAGTAAACAGCGCCTGCGGCATCTCGTTTTTGTCTAACCATTCGCCAAACAGTGCAGCTGCTGCATCGCGCTCATAGCTGTTTGCATAGAGATAGTTAATCTGTCTCTTGTCATCTTTCCACGCCTGCTGAAACCCCTGCTCACGCAAGAAACTAACGGAAAGCTCAGGCAGTGCACCAACATAAAGCACCGATTCAGAAGGAAACTTTCGCAATTCACCGGCTAACATCTCGGCATCTTCCTGATCCGCTCCGACAACGCTAATGAAGTGTTCTCGATCCAATGCCCGATCCAGCGCAATCACCGGAAAGGCGTCGCCAATCCAGCGCTGATAGAAAGGATGCTCAGGAGGCAAAGACGTGGAAACGATGATGGCATCAACCTGACGCTGTAAAAGATGTTCTACACAGCGCATTTCATTATCAGGTTGATCCTCAGAGCAGGCAATCAGCAGTTGATAACCACGCTGGCGAGCCTGACGCTCCAAATAATTTGCGATTCGCGTATAGCTGGTATTTTCTAAATCAGGAATGACCAAGCCTATTGAGCGAGTCTTTCCTGCACGTAATCCCGCAGCAACAGCATTAGGGTGATAATTATGCTCCCTGACAACGGCCATTACTTTTTCGACAGTTTTATCGCTGACACGATATTGTTTCGCTTTGCCATTAATCACATAACTGGCAGTTGTCCGCGAAACACCCGCTAAGCGAGCAATTTCATCGAGCTTCACGTTAACCCCTTATTGGCTCACAGGTATAAAAAGGCAACATCTCAACATAGATGCCTCCCAAAAAGTTATCTGCTTTTAGGGAAAGAATTGTCTTTCCCTTATTCTTGTCTGCATTTAAAAATGATCTAACCGCAGAAAACCACTCTGAGCAACCGCTTTTGCTGAAAGAGATCATTAAGAAAGGTAAAAACAAGAGGCTCAACACATATTGTGAGCCTCTTGAGTAAAGATAAGAGAATAATCGAAAAAAATTAACGCATTATCTTATCACCACGGGAAACACCAACAATGCCAGAACGCGCTACCTCGACAATCTCAGCCACTTCTCTGACCGCATTTAAAAACGCATCGAGTTTATCGCTGGTGCCAGCAAGCTGCACGGTATAGAGAGAAGATGTGACATCGACGATTTGCCCACGGAAGATATCGGCACTGCGCTTCACCTCTTCACGTGCATAACCAGTGGCCTGTAGCTTTACCAACATAATTTCCCGCTCAACGTGCCCACCGTCAGACAGTACGCTTACTCGCAGTACATCAACCAGCTTATGCAACTGCTTTTCTATCTGCTCTAATACCTTGGCATCGCCCACTGTCTGGATGGTCATACGTGAAAGTGTTGGGTCATCGGTTGGCGCAACCGTTAAGCTTTCAATGTTGTAGCCACGCTGAGAGAACAGGCCGATAACGCGGGACAATGCGCCTGATTCGTTTTCCAGTAATACAGATAAAATCCGGCGCATAATTAACTCCTCTCCGTTTTGCTTAACCACATTTCGTCCATTCCACCACCACGGATCTGCATCGGATATACGTGCTCCGTTTCATCGACGGTGACATCGACAAAGACTAAACGATTCTTAACCGCCAACGCTTCCGCCAACTTACTTTCTAACTCATCCGGCGAACGAATAGCGATACCGACATGCCCATAGGCTTCTGCAATTCTCACAAAGTCAGGCAGCGATTCCATATAAGATTGAGAGTGACGCCCAGCATAAATAATATCCTGCCACTGCTTCACCATGCCTAAGAAGCGGTTATTTAGGTTCAAAACGATAATCGGCAGGTCGTATTGCAGCGCAGTGGACAGCTCCTGAATATTCATCTGAATACTGCCATCACCGGTAACACAAACCACCGTCTCTTCAGGCAGCGCCATTTTAACGCCCAGTGCAGCAGGTAAGCCGAACCCCATAGTGCCTAAGCCACCAGAGTTGATCCAACGACGTGGTTGGTCGAAGGTGTAATAAAGTGCCGCAAACATCTGGTGCTGCCCTACATCAGAAGCGATATAAGCATTACCTTTAGTTAGGCGATACAGCGTTTCGATAACCGCCTGTGGTTTGATCTTTTCAGAGTCGGTTTTATATTTCAGGCTCTCGCGCTTGCGCCACTGATCAATGTTATTCCACCAGTCACGTAATCCATCGTAGTCCTGAGCGCTATCCCCTTGGTTTACCAGTTCTAACATCTGTTGCAGAACCTGTTTGGCATCACCAACGATAGGCACATCTGCCGATACCGTTTTAGAAATAGACGTCGGGTCTATATCAATATGCAATACCGTCGCATGAGGGCAGTATTTCTCAAGATTGTTGGTCGTGCGGTCATCAAAACGAACACCAATACCAAAGATCAAATCGGCATTATGCATCGTCATATTGGCTTCATAAGTCCCATGCATACCCAGCATACCGACAGACTGTTTATGCGTGCCAGGGAAAGCACCTAGCCCCATTAATGAGGTCGTCACAGGAATATTTAGCTTCTCGGCTAACACCTTAAGTTCTTCATGGCAGCCAGAAGTGATAACACCGCCACCTGCATAAATCACCGGTTTTTTCGCTTTCAGCAGTGCCTGTAAAGCACGTTTGATTTGCCCTTTGTGGCCCTGAACCGTTGGGTTATAAGAACGCATACTCACTTGATCGGGGTAGGAGTAAGGGATCTTGTTGGCCGGGTTAAGGATATCCTTTGGCAGATCAACCACCACAGGCCCAGGGCGACCACTTGCTGCCAGATAGAATGCTTTTTTTAATACAGTAGAGATATCTTCTGTGTGTTTAACCAAAAAACTGTGTTTCACGACAGGACGGGAAATCCCCACCATGTCACACTCCTGAAAGGCATCATTACCAATCAGCGAGCTTGCTACCTGCCCCGATAAAATCACCAGAGGTATTGAATCCATATAAGCCGTTGCAATACCCGTTATCGCATTGGTTGCCCCCGGCCCAGACGTCACAAGTACGACACCCACTTCACCCGTTGCTCGAGCTAAACCATCAGCCATATGCACAGCACCTTGCTCATGGCGCACTAGCACATGCTCGATTCCCCCAACCGTATGCAAGGCATCGTATATATCGAGCACGGCCCCGCCCGGATAACCGAATACATGCTTCACGCCCTGATCGATAAGCGATCGGACTACTATCTCGGCTCCTGACAACATCTCCATGGGTTTGCCTCCCGGCTTACATGTTTTGTGGGTAATTTACGCTTTTGACAACGCACAGTCGTTGGGGTAATCCCCAATATAAAATTCTTCGTGTTTTCTAATAAATATCTTCTTTACCATACCGCCGCTTTTTCGGTCAGGCAAACCCCAAAAAAGTGGATATGGATAAGAGATTCTCATCATCACTGTGCATTGATAAATTTACAGGATAAAAAGCCAATCAAAAGAGGAAAGTATTAGTAATAATTCCAAATTGTAGCGCAAGAACGGAGGTTAATTAGGATAAGACGCTAAAAACAGAGAGTATACAGAGTGAAATGATAGTGCAAGGCAGGAAACGGGCGGTATTCACCACCCGTTTAAAACAAACATTAATTCAAATACATTGATTCTATTTCGCGATGGTAACGCTGCTGTATCACGGTACGGCGTAATTTCAGCGTTGGCGTTAGCTCCCCTAACTCCATAGAGAAGGCGTTCGGTAACAGAGTAAATTTTTTCACTTGCTCGAACCTTGCCAGCTCTTTTTGCAACTCACACAAACGCGCATCGAACATTTCTACAATATGGCTATGGCGCAACAATTCGAGCCGGTCTTTATATTTCAGATTAATAGAGCGTGCATACTCTTCCAATTGTTCAAAACAGGGAACAATTAACGCAGAAACAAATTTGCGCGTATCGGCAATAATAGCAATCTGATCAATAAATCTATCCTGCCCTAATGTCCCCTCAATCATTTGCGGAGCAATATATTTGCCGCCGGAGGTTTTCATTAGGTCTTTCAAGCGCTCGGTAATAAACAGGTTCCCCTGCTCATCCAATTCTCCTGCATCACCCGTTTTCAACCACCCGTCGTCAGTGAACGTTGCTGCCGTTTCCAGTGGTTTATTAAAATAGCCACGCATAACGATATCGCCGCGTACCTGAATCTCTTTATCCTGCCCAATGCGAACGTCAATACCAGGCAGAGGCTGGCCAATAGAACCAAAACGGAAGCGGTTATCCTCCCAACAAGAAACCGTGGCACAGGTTTCTGTCATGCCGTAACCATATTTCACGTTAACGCCGATAGATTGGAAAAATAGAATAATGTTGTCATCCAGCTTTGCACCCGCCGCAGGCATAAAGCGAATGCGCCCACCTAGCAGTGCTCTTAGCTTACTGAGGACCGCTTTATCTGCTAATCGGTACATCTGCCGAGTCAATGCAGAAGGTGTGCGACCCTCACATTTTGCCCAGAACATTTTCTTCCCACACCACATCGCCGTGTTGAACACCATGCGACGATGCCAAGGTGCCAAAGCCACTTTGTCGTGGATTGCACTGAAGACTTTTTCGTAGAAACGTGGAACGGCACACATTACTGTTGGTTTTACTGCCTGCATGGCTTCACGTACAAGATTCGTGTTACCCAAATACACATTCTGCGCACCGCTATGCATCACATAAAAACTCCATGCCCGCTCAAAAACATGTGACAGAGGCAAGAAACTCAGTGAAACATCACTTTCGGATACAGCAAGACGCTCATCATGTAATTTAAGCTGCGTAGCCATATTGCGATAATCGAGCATCACACCCTTTGGTTCCCCTGTTGTGCCAGAGGTATAAATCAAGGTGAAAAGATCGTTAAGATTACACTCTTCAATGCGCTGCTGTAGCTCAGCCTGATACTCATCGGTGGCAGAGGCCTCGAACGCGGCTAAATGGCACGCTTTTTCACACCCTTTCAGGTCTACGTTCTCATTCATTGCCACAATCAGCTCAATCTTCGGGCAAACCCCTAGCAGAGCAAGTGCAGCATCCATTTGAGCCTGTTCGCCCACAAATAAGATTCGTACATCAGCATCATTAATGATGAAGGAAGATTGTGATGCCGTATTAGTGGCGTAAATCGGCACACTCACCGCACGAATGTGAAGAATAGCTAAATCGACCAGCGACCAGTTCATGCTGTTATTGGCAAAGATAGCCACGCTGTCTTGTACTTCGATACCTCTGGCAAGCAGCGCACGGGCAATAGAGGATATATGCTCTCCAATCTTCCCCCACGCCATTTTATGCTCTTGCTCAGCACGCCATTCACGAAATGCGATGCGTTCTGGATGCTGCTCAATTTGTTGTTGAACTCTAGCTACCTGATGGTATTGCGAAAGTTTCTCGGTCATAAATTTGCTAAACCTTAAATGAGTATGATGCTGAGACAACGGTAATCCGTTAAGGTTGCTTCATTCAGCGTACAAGTGTTCACTTTTTTTTCGGAGTTTATCTTCTGGTATAAATAGAGCAAGATAATTCAGCGTTGCCTTGTAAGCTGAAAAGCCTTTTCTATGACCTATGTCACATTTGATAGGGATGATTTGATGAAGCCATCAGGTGCGATAACACAACCTTAACTAATCAATACGATTCATTAAGAAAAAGATCATTTCTGTTATCTAAGCATTTTCTCCAATAAAAAATGCAGCTCTTAGTAGAGCTGCATTTTCACGTCACAGGTTAAAACCTAATGAAATTAGATAACCATATCCAGTAACAGAACACCAATCAGGCCACAGACTGAAATGATGGTTTCCAATACTGACCATGAACGAATAGTTTCACCGATGCTCAGGTTGAAGTACTCCTTGAACAACCAGAAGCCAGGATCGTTCACGTGAGAGAAGATAACGCTACCTGCACCCACCGCCAACACCATCAGCTCAGGGCTAACACCTGTCGTCGCAATCAGAGGAAGGATAATACTTCCCGCCGTCATTGCAGCAACCGTCGCAGAACCCAATGCTAAACGTAGAACTGCCGCAATCGACCAACCTAATATCAGAGGTGATAATGTGCTGCCATTCATAAACTCTTTGATGTATTCCGTTGCGCCGCCATCAACCAAAATCTGTTTGAAAGCACCACCACCAGCAATAATCATCAGCATCATTGCAATGATTTTGATCGAGTCAGTAATGGTAGACATAATGTCATCCATCTTACGACCGCAGAACAAACCGAAAGTAAATATCGCAACCAATACGGCAATAAACGTTGCCATGATTGGGTCACCAAAAAACTCAGCATAAGGTAATAAGAAGTGCGACTTCGGCAATGTCATCTCAGCAATGGCGCGAATTGACATTAATAAAACAGGGATCAGCGCAGTTGTAACACTGACACCGAAACTCGGCATTTCTTTTTCAGTAAAGGTTTGAGCACTATGCAAACCTGCTGGAATTGGCTTATCGATACTTTTCAAGAATCGAGCATAAACAGGGCCAGCAAGAATAACGGTAGGGATAGCAATCAAAGTACCGTACATCAAGGTATAGCCCATATTGGCTTTAAACATATCTGCAATAGCTGTTGGCCCCGGATGTGGTGGCAACAGAGCATGTGTCACAGATAATGCTGCTGCCATAGGTACCCCGAGATACAACAACGGAATACGTGCAGAGACAGCTACAGTGAATACGAGCGGCAGCAATAGAACAAAACCAACCTCGTAGAACAATGCAAAACCGACAACAAAACCAGTCAGCACGATAGCCCACTGAATATGGTCACGGCCAAACTTATCAATCAGTGTTGTGGCTATACGTTGTGCGCCACCGCAGTCTGCAAGTAATTTACCCAGCATGGCACCAAAGCCCATGATCAAGGCCAAACTACCCAACGTACCACCTACACCCGTTTTAATGGATGTAATGATCGTATTAATAGGCATTTGTTGCAGCAAGCCTACCAATAGAGCAACCAAGATTAATGAAATAAATCCATTCAGCTTGAAGCGAACCATCAATAGCAGCAGTAAGGCAACGCCAATGGCTACAATGACTAATGGCATAAGAGTTATCTCCAATATATTTAGTACTATTCGTACGATTTAAGATTAACGTACAAAACAGAATCTCACAGGAAATGACAAACGCTGGTGTTAAGTGTAGAGCCGGCTTTCATCAGAGATGATGACTCTTCAATCATTCCTACATTCCCATTTTTATATTAATTAGCAGTTCAATGTTACCGGTATCATGATACTGGTAACATCAATAACTGGATACACCCCAATAAAGGAAATAGTTTAATTTTGGGACAGAGATCAACTTTTAGACGTGAACCATAAATATATCATTTTGAATTACATCAGGAAAAGAAAGCATAACAAATTGATATACATGAAAATTTATTGATAAAAAGTCAATAAGAAACACCCAGCAGCACTCTTTATTATTATTTTCCCTTACCTATTTATTGCAGCAAATGATAATTATTATTATTTACATTCCTCTTTTTAATATAACGCGCGGTCACGGCCATTTTGTTTGCAGACTTTTTATTAGCGATAAAGTTACTAAATGCTACCGGAAGAAATCAAAATTAAAAACCAAAAAATAAATTCAAAGCAGATATTAAAACTAAATTAAAGACAGTTTAGTTACAGATACAGCTAAGTCATCTACTAAAAACGTCCTATTATCTCTTCTTCTCTTTTGCCGTCTCCTCTCTATCTTTAGTTGACAACCCAAGTGCAATACTGGTATCAAATTAACCAACGGATTTATCCCATATCCAAAACTGAATAATGAGACGCTGATTTTATGTTCCAGATTACTCGACTTCTAAGCCTCCTCCTCAACGCAGATCCTCTGCGCGGTGTGATTGTGGGCGAGAACGTAATCTGATTCAGCCGACAAGAACAAGAAACCCGCGCTACCTGCGCGGGTTTTTTTTTACCCGCAGGGCGTGAAACACAAACGGTCGTGTAAGACACAATGAGACAGGAAAAGGAAACGAGAAAATGAGCAACCAAGTCATCATATTTGATACTACCCTGCGAGACGGCGAACAAGCATTACAAGCAAGCTTGAGCGTCAAAGAGAAGTTACAGGTCGCCTATGCACTAGAACGCATGGGAGTAGATGTGATGGAAGTCGGTTTTCCAGTCTCCTCTCCTGGTGATTTTGAATCTGTACAGACTATCGCTCGCCATATCAAAAATAGCCGTGTCTGCGCATTAGCACGCTGTGTCGATAAGGATATTGATGTTGCTGCAGAAGCCCTGCGCGTTGCTGAAGCTTTCCGTATCCATGTGTTTCTTGCCACCTCTACCTTACATATTGAATCTAAACTGAAACGCTCCTTCGATGAAGTAATGGCGATGGCTGCACACTCGGTAAAAAGAGCGCGTAACTATACTGATGATGTCGAGTTCTCCTGCGAAGATGCAGGCAGAACCCCCATCGATAACCTGTGCCGTATCGTTGAAACTGCCATTAACGCTGGCGCGACTACCATCAATATCCCTGATACCGTCGGTTACACCACGCCGTACCAGTTTGGAAGCATCATCACCAACCTGTTTGAACGTGTACCTAACATCGATAAAGCAATTATTTCCGTTCACTGCCACGACGATTTAGGCATGTCAGTCGCCAACTCCATCACCGCAGTACAAGCAGGTGCGCGTCAGGTTGAAGGTACCATCAACGGTATTGGTGAGCGTGCGGGCAACTGCTCGCTGGAAGAGGTCATCATGGCGATTAAAGTCCGTCAGGATTTAATGAAAGTACACACCAACATTAACCATCAAGAGATTTACCGCACTAGCCAGATCGTCAGTCAGTTATGCAACATGCCTATCCCAGCTAACAAAGCTGTCGTTGGCAGTAACGCCTTTGCACACTCCTCCGGCATTCACCAAGATGGCGTACTGAAAAATCGTGAAACTTACGAAATCATGACGCCGGAATCCATCGGCTTTACTCAGGTGCAGTTAAACTTGACCTCTCGTTCTGGTCGCGCCGCGGTGAAACAGCGTATGGCTGAAATGGGCTATCAAGACAGCGATTACAATCTGGATACTCTGTACGACTCTTTCTTAGCGCTGGCTGACAAAAAAGGCCAAGTCTTCGATTACGACTTAGAAGCCTTAATGTTCATCAACAAACAACAAGAAGAACCAGAACATTACGAGCTGGAATATTTCAGCGTCCAGTCCGGCTCCAGCGTGATGGCGACTGCTTCGGTAAGGTTGGTTTGCGGTGATGACGTTAAATCAGAAGCAGCGACAGGCAATGGCCCTGTTGATGCCGTTTACCAAGCCATCAACCGCATTACTGGCTACAACGTCTCGATAGTCAAATACCAGTTGTCTGCCAAAGGCCACGGCGAAAACGCCTTGGGCCAGGTTGATATCGTTGCCGAATATAACGGGCGTAAATTCCACGGCGTCGGTTTAGCCACTGACATTGTCGAATCATCCGCTAAAGCACTGGTACACGTTCTGAACCATATATGGCGCGCGCAGCAAGTTGAAACTGAGAAGCAGCGTTTACACAATAATAAATCTCTACAGGAAGCAGTATAAATGAGCAAAACACACCACATTGCAGTATTGCCAGGTGATGGCATTGGCCCAGAAGTTATGGCTCAGGCACATAAAGTATTGGATGCGGTACGCCAGCGCTTTGGTCTGCGCCTGACCGTCAGCGAGTACAATGTCGGTGGTGCCGCTATTGACCGCCAAGGCTCTCCGCTGCCAAAAGAGACCGTTGTAGGCTGTGAACAAGCTGATGCCATCCTGTTCGGCTCCGTCGGTGGCCCAAAATGGGAAAACCTGCCGCCAGATCAACAGCCAGAGCGCGGCGCTCTGCTGCCACTACGTAAGCACTTTAAGTTGTTCAGTAACCTGCGCCCAGCCAAGCTATATCAAGGTTTATCTGCTTTCTGCCCCCTGCGCAGCGACATCGCCGCGCGCGGATTCGATATCCTGTGCGTACGTGAATTAACGGGCGGTATCTACTTTGGTCAACCTAAAGGTCGCGAAGGCCAAGGGATGCATGAACGCGCATTCGATACCGAGGTATATCACCGCTATGAGATCGAACGTATCGCCCGCATTGCCTTTGAAAGCGCCCGCAAACGCCGCAATAAAGTCACCTCTATTGATAAATCTAACGTACTGCAAAGCTCCATTTTGTGGCGAGAGGTCGTGACACAGATTGCAAAAGATTACCCAGACGTTGAGCTGCACCATATGTACATCGACAACGCGACGATGCAATTGATCAAAGACCCATCGCAGTTTGACGTCCTGTTATGTTCCAACCTGTTCGGCGATATTCTGTCTGACGAATGCGCCATTATCACCGGTTCTATGGGGATGCTGCCTTCTGCCAGCCTGAACGAACAAGGCTTTGGTTTATATGAACCAGCGGGTGGTTCGGCGCCGGATATCGCTGGCAAAGACATCGCCAACCCTATCGCTCAAATCCTCTCTGCCGCATTAATGCTGCGTTACAGCTTAGGTGCCGATGATGCAGCAACAGCCATCGAGAATGCGATCAATCGGGCGCTGGAACAAGGCTACCGCACCGTCGACTTGGCAGGTGACGGTAAATCTATCGGTACCTCAGAGATGGGTGATGTGATTGCCCGCTTCATCGTTCAGGGAGCATAAGAATGACCAGCAAGACCTTATATCAAAAATTATATGACGCGCACGTTGTCTACGAGGCTGCCGAAGAGACTCCGCTGTTGTATATCGATCGCCATTTGGTTCATGAAGTGACATCACCTCAGGCATTTGATGGCTTACGTGCGATGAATCGCAAAGTACGCCAGCCAAACAAAACCTTTGCCACGATGGATCACAACGTCTCCACACAGACAAAAGATATTAACGCCTGTGGTGATATGGCGCGCATCCAGATGCAGGAGCTGATGAAAAACTGCAAAGAGTTTGGCGTCTCTCTGTATGACTTGAACCACCCTTATCAAGGCATCGTGCATGTCATTGGCCCAGAGCAAGGCATGACATTGCCGGGCATGACCATCGTCTGCGGAGACTCTCACACCGCAACGCACGGCGCATTCGGTGCTCTGGCCTTTGGTATTGGCACCTCAGAAGTTGAGCATGTATTGGCGACTCAAACCCTGAAACAGGGCCGAGCCAAGACCATGAAGATTGAAGTCACAGGCGATGCACCAGCGGGCATCACCGCAAAAGATATCGTACTAGCGGTGATAGGCAAGACTGGCAGCGCAGGTGGTACCGGTTATGTGGTGGAGTTTTGCGGTAAAGCCATCGAAGCACTTTCGATGGAAGGCCGCATGACGCTCTGTAACATGGCTATCGAAATGGGCGCTAAAGCCGGTTTAGTTGCCCCTGATCAAACCACGTTTGATTATGTCAAAGGCCGCCAGTTCGCACCTAAAGATGATGCATGGGAGCAAGCTGTCGCATACTGGCACACGCTAAAATCCGATGCTGATGCAAAATTCGACGCTGTTATCACACTCAACGCCAGCGATATTGCCCCTCAAGTCACTTGGGGAACCAACCCTGGGCAGGTTATCGCTGTCGATTGCCCAATCCCTGCACCTGAATCCTTCAATGACCCTGTAGAGCGTGCATCTGCCGAAAAAGCACTGGCCTATATGGATTTGAAAGCAGGCGTTAAGTTAACAGATGTCCCCATCGATAAAGTCTTTATCGGCTCCTGCACCAACTCACGCATCGAAGATTTGCGTGCTGCAGCCTCTATCGCCAAAGGTCGCAAAGTGGCTGCGGGCGTACAAGCTATTGTCGTACCCGGTTCTGGCCCCGTAAAAGCGCAAGCAGAAGCAGAAGGTTTAGATAAGATTTTCACCGATGCAGGCTTTGAATGGCGCTTACCGGGATGCTCGATGTGTTTAGCGATGAACAACGACCGCCTAAACCCAGGAGAGCGCTGCGCATCCACCAGCAATCGTAACTTTGAAGGCCGCCAAGGCCGTGGTGGAAGAACCCATCTGGTTAGCCCTGCAATGGCTGCTGCCGCTGCCGTTATGGGCCACTTTGCCGATATCCGTAAGCTGAACTAAGGAGAGCGACCGTGTCAAAATTTACTCAACATACTGGCTTGGTGGTTCCGTTAGATGCCGCTAACGTCGATACCGATGCCATTATCCCTAAGCAGTTTTTACAGAAAGTCACCCGAACGGGTTTTGGCCAGCACTTATTTAATGACTGGCGTTTCTTAGACGATGCAGGACAGAAACCAAACCCTGATTTCATCCTGAACAAGCCGTGCTATAAAGGGGCCTCTATCCTGCTAGCGCGTGAAAACTTCGGCTGCGGCTCCTCCCGAGAGCACGCACCTTGGGCGCTGGCAGACTATGGTTTTAAAGTTGTGATCGCCCCTAGCTTTGCCGATATCTTCTACGGCAACTCCTTTAACAGCCAGCTGTTACCGGTGGTATTAACCGAACAAGAAGTCGATGAGCTATTTAAGCTGGTCGCGGCGCAAGAAGGTGTCGAATTTACCGTAGATTTAGAAGCGCAAACCGTGATTGCTGGTGGTAAAACTTATCACTTCGAGATCGATGCCTTCCGCCGCCACTGCATGGTCAACGGCTTGGACAGCATCGGGCTAACACTGCAACACGAAAGTAATATCTCTACTTATGAACAGCAGCAGCCGGTGTTTTTACGGTAGAAAGATAGTGTAAATAACATTCATGATGTTAACTAAAATCCTCAGTTATCGTTGATAGCTGGGGTTTTATCTTTATAGGTGTTTGATTACTTCTTCTATATAAAATAGATATTTTATTTCATAAAAGAGTGCTCGAAATTAAAGATAAATGAACCAACCTAAAAGTGTGAAGCCTATCCCAATTGACTCTGTTTTATCGTTATAAAAAGAAAGCCAGTGAATAAATTCACTGGCTGGCCAACATCACCATTATAAGAAAATCCTTTTTTATCAGGGAAAAGTCTTATTTTATAAATTAAATATGTGCTCGATAATCCTCATCTGATAATTCATCAATATCACATTGAGTTACCTGAGAAAGAATATTTAGACGGCTCTCTACCGAAAACCAATACCACCTATCGGCCTTCTCTAGTTTGATTGCCCGAAAATAACGCTGAAAGAACTTTTTAAAATCTAACTTGCTCATACCCACCTCCCGAGCACCATCGCTACACAGCCAAAGCGCCATCTAAGAACTTCATTTGCAGAAAGTATGGGCGTAATATGAGGAAAGATATATTGATGACATTCACACAAAGGCTTCCTCTTTTATGTCAACGCCAAGACTTCAACAGCAGTTTATGCGCCTCTGGCAACACTTTCAGGGGAAGAGCAGTGATACTACGCTACAGGAGATAGCAGAGGTCTTAAACTGCTCTCGCCGCCACGTTCGCACCCTGCTTTCTGGCATGTATCAACAAGGTTGGCTGACATGGAGTGCAGAAGCGGGCAGAGGGAAACGATCTCGGCTGGATTTCCTCTATACCGGCCTCGCACTACAGCAGCAGCGGGCAGAAGAACTGTTAGAGCAGGATAAGATTGACCAATTAGTCCAACTTGTTGGCGATAAAACGGACGTGCGCCAAATGCTGCTTTCGCAGCTAGGGCGGCGTTTTCGTCAAGGTAAACACATCCTTCGCATCCTTTATTATCGGCCTTTGCAGAATTTGCAGCCTGGGACACCCTTACGCCGTTCTGAAGTTCACTTGGCACGGCAGATATTTAGTGGCTTAACTCGCCTAAATGAGGAAAATGGGGAACTCCAACCTGATATAGCTCATCACTGGCAAGAGATCTCCCCGAAACATTGGCGTTTTTATCTGCGCCCCGCAATTCGTTTTCATAACGGCAGAGAGCTAGAGATAGACGATATCATCGCAACGCTGGAAAGATTATGCTCACAACCCCTCTTTAAACACCTACAAAGTATCGAATCCCCGACTTCACATGTTCTCGACATTCATTTATCAATGCCAGATCGCTGGCTACCGTGGTTACTCGGCAGCGTACATGCCATGATTTTGCCGCAAGAGTGGCACACCATCGAGAACTTCGCCCGCTGCCCCATTGGTACCGGCCCCTATGCCGTCGTGCAGAACACCAATAAGCAGCTAAAAATACGCGCATTCGATGACTACTTTGGGCTACGGGCATTAATAGATGAAGTGAGTATTTGGGTTTTACCAGAGCTATCCGAAGACCTGATTATCTCCGGCGTGCAGCTACAGATGGATGATAGTCACAAAGATGAGTTAGAGAGCCGTCTTGAAGAGGGGTGCTATTTTTTGCTGTTTGATCGCCGTTCACCGCTTGGAAGTGACGAATCTCTACGTATTTGGCTCAGTCAGGTGATTACGCCGATTGCACTGCTGGCTCGGGCAGACAATAGGTATCAGCGCTACTGGTCACCTGCTTACGGTGTCTTACCACGTTGGCACCATATCCGTTCTCAGGCACACGCCACCAAGCCCAAAGATCTAAAAACCGTAACACTCACTTATTATAGTGAGCACAACGAGTTCCACATTATCGCGCAGCATATCGGCCCACTCTTAGCCGAATATGGTGTCACCTTAGTGACTCAGAAAGTAAGTTATGAAGAGTGGTATAACGGCGATGCTGTCACTGATATATGGCTGGGCAGTGCCAATTTCTATCTTCCACTTGAGTTTTCACTGTTTGCCGTGCTGTACGAGATTCCGCTTATTCAACACTGTATCAGCGATGACCCAAGTAAGTATGCCGATAGCTGGCGACACGGAGAGTTATCTCTTTCCGAGTGGTTTCAACATTTAGTAGGTGGGCATCAGCTTCACCCTCTCTTTCACCACTGGCTGCTTCTACACGGTCAACGCAGCATGAGGGGTGTAAGAATGAACACATTAGGCTGGTTTGATTTTCAATCAGCTTGGTTTGCGCCACCAGAAATATAAATACTCTTTCACCATTCAGGCCAAGCATCTACAATAGCGCCATTCTTAACAGGATGTAATGAACCTAAACAAAGAAGCTGGCAGCGTGATATTCGCTGGAACGACACCTAAAAGGGATATGTCAGTTCAAGCGCCTTTGCCCCCCATTGACTGAGGAGTTAATGTGTTAAAAAAACTTATCGTTGGCATGCTGTTCGCCACAGCACCTGCCATAGCACAAGAAACATTAACGGTGTATACCTACGACTCTTTCGCAGCCGATTGGGGACCAGGCCCTGATATCAAGAAAGCTTTCGAGAAAGAGTGCGACTGTGTGTTAAAAATGGTGGCAATGGAAGATGGCGTATCGCTACTTAATCGGCTGAGAATGGAAGGGAAAAATAGTCCTGCCGATGTTATTTTAGGCCTCGATAATAACCTGATTGCAGCAGCAGAAAAGACGGGGTTATTCACCAAACATAACGTCAATACGGCGTCACTAAGCGTGCCAGTAACGTGGGATAACAGCTACTTTCTCCCTTACGATTATGGCTATTTCGCCTTTATCTATAACAGCGAAAAACTAAAAAACCCGCCAACAAGTTTTCAAGAGTTAGTCGATAGCACAGAACCATTAAAAATTATCTACCAAGACCCAAGAACAAGCACCCCAGGCCTTGGCTTACTACTCTGGGTACAAAAGGTATTCGGAGATAACGCCCCACAAGCGTGGAAAAAAATCTCCACAAAGACGCTCACGGTGACAAAAGGTTGGAGCGAATCATATGGCTTATTCCTTAAAGGGGAAGCCGACATGGTATTGAGCTATACCTCCTCTCCGGCTTATCACATTATTGAAGATAAAGACCCTCGCTATAAAGCGGCAAGTTTCAGTGAAGGTCACTACATTCAAGTGGAAGTGGCTGGGCAATTAGCCTCTAGCCAACATCCTGAACTGGCGAATAGATTTATGACATTTATTCTTAGCAAGAGCTTCCAAGATGTCATCCCAGTGAGAAATTGGATGTATCCTGTTATTAAACAAGCATTACCAAGCAGCTATAACGAACTCGTTGTTCCTGCTAAAGCGTTAGAATTTACAGCACAGGAAGTCAACGAAAAACGGTCAATATGGATTCGATCATGGCAAAGCGCTCTCAGCAAATAATTTTTAATTGGCTATGGCCGGGATGCATAGCAGCTAGCGCTATTCTGCTCATCGCTATTTCGGCCTTTGTCATGCTATGGATTCACTCTCCAGAGGGCTCTATACAGTCAATCTGGAACGATAGTTATATTTGGCATGTCGTCAGGTTTACATTTTGGCAGGCGTTTTTGTCTACCTTACTTTCGCTTCTCCCCGCGATACCTCTTGCCAGAGCACTGTATCGACGCCGATTTATCGGGCGTGACCAAGTCTTACGTTTATGCGCTATGACGCTGGTCCTGCCTGTGCTGGTTGCCGTATTTGGTCTACTTAGCGTGTACGGTAAACAGGGCTGGCTCTCTATTCTCTTGTCCTATATCGGTATCGAGTATCAATTCTCCATCTACGGATTGAGCGGCATTCTCTTAGCCCATGCCTTCTTCAATTTACCTCTCGCAACGCGCCTTATACTGCAATCATTAGAAAATATTGCCGTTGAACAAAGGCAACTAGCCGCTCAGCTTGGTATGAGCTCATGGCAACAGTTCCGTTTTGTTGAGTGGCCTAAAATTCGGGGCCAGATCATGTCAACAGGAGCAATGATATTCATGCTCTGTTTCGCCAGTTTCGCCACTGTGCTATCTCTTGGTGGCGGGCCACAGGCGACAACGATAGAGTTGGCGATTTACCAATCCCTCAGTTATGACTTTGATATGGGCCGAGCCGCTATTCTGGCCTTAATTCAGCTTGGGTGCTGCATTGGATTAGTCGCATTTAGTCAGCATCTGAGCCGTGCGCTACCTTCTGGGTTTACTCAATCACTCTATTGGCGCAACCCCGAAGACAGCAAACGTTCTCGTCTTACTGATACGCTGCTTATCACTCTGCTTTTACTTCTTATTCTGCCGCCGATATTGGCTGTTATCAGCGACGGTATTAATGCTTCACTACTTCAAGTATTACGGCAACACGCACTCTGGCAAGCATTGGCAACATCATTACGCATTAGCATCGCATCAGGGGTTCTCTGCGTGGTACTGACGATGATGCTATTGTGGAGCAGCAGAGAATTACAGATTCGTCAGCGCCATAACCTTGCTCAAAAGCTAGAACTTAGCGGCACACTTATTCTCGCCATGCCAGGCATTGTGCTAGCAACAGGCTTCTTTTTGCTCTTTAACGATACTATCGGCGTACCCCTCCACGCCGACGGCATCATCATTACAACAAATGCGTTGATGGCGATTCCTTTTGCCCTCAAAATACTCGATGCACCAATGCGTGATTTGGCTGAGCGATATAACCCGCTAGCTCTTTCATTGGGGATGAATATCTTTCAACGCCTGTATTGGCTGGAATTCAAAGCGCTTAAACGCCCGCTAACACAGGCATTAGCTTTTGCCTGTATTCTCTCCATTGGTGATTTTGGTGCTATCGCTCTATTTGGTAATTCAGAATTTCGGACATTGCCTTACCACTTGTACCAGCAACTTGGGGCGTATCGCAGTAACGACGGCGCAGTCACTGCGTTCATTCTGCTAGTACTCTGTTTTATTTTATTTTCTTTGATTGAAAAATTGCCGGGCCGTCATGCTACTACTCAATAAAGTGACCTATCTCTATCAACATTTGCCTATGAGTTTCGATCTCGCCCTCCAGCAGGGAGAACGCGTTGCGGTTCTTGGCCCAAGTGGCGCAGGGAAAAGTACATTATTAAACTTGATTGCGGGTTTTATCCCCCCAGATAGCGGCAATATCAGGCTTTATGGCGTAGACCATACTCAAACACCGCCTTCCAAGCGCCCAGTATCCATGCTATTTCAGGAAAATAACCTGTTTGCACATTTAACCGTAGAGCAAAATATCGGCCTAGGATTAAATGCTGGATTGAACCTCACGCAGCAACAGCGTGATGCCCTGATGGAAATTGCTAGAAATGTTGAAATGCAAGGTTGCCTAAGCCGCCTACCTTCACAGATTTCTGGTGGGCAGAGACAAAGAGCGGCGTTAGCACGCTGTTTAGTACGAGATCACCCTATTTTACTGCTGGATGAACCTTTTTCAGCGCTCGACCCCGCATTGCGCAATGATATGTTAAATCTACTGGAAAACATCTGTGACCAACAAAGACTCACTTTACTGATGGTTTCACATAATTTAGAGGATGCAGCACGTATTGCCCCAAGAACATTATTAATCGTTGATGGTAGAATCTATTACGACGGCCCCACACAGGCATTAGTTAACGGTACAACAAGTGAAGCAAGGATTCTGGGTATACCTTTGCAAGGCGGGTAACTATTTAACTAAACATACAGCAAAAAAATAGACTTAAATAAAGAGATTCTAAAATCTCGCTGAATACACTTATGGTCAAGGATTGATATGAAAATCAGATATGTTTTTATTTTCGCCGCTCTTTTTTATGTTAGTTATCTTCTTTCTGGGGTGCTTACATCTATCATTCCATTGATAACAGAGAGCAATGCAAGCCTTCAAGACAGACAAGATATTTTCTATTCAACAGTACTCAAGTTAAATAACCGAGCCGTTTCTGGCGTTCCTATTTTTATCGTTATTTTCATTTCGGCCCTAACGCTGCTATCAGGCAGGCCGTACATGCTCACTAAAAAACCCGTTTTTACGCTCATCAAGTTATCGCTCTTCTACATTATTATCGACAGCGCATTTCAGTATCTTGTGGGGCTCATGACCACAACCAGTAAAGAGAGCCTATTTAGCAAAGACATCTTACTCAATAGCATCTATGCCATGTCTCAAGGCGTATACACCGCGTTCTATTTGCTGAGTATTCTTCTGGCGATTGTTATCTTCTTTTTCTTCGCTAAGCAGCTTAGGACTATCATTACCTACTGCCCCCCTGAAACCAGAAACAAGATGGCAGATACCCATGCATTAAGTTTTTCTCTTTCACTTATCTTGATCCCTGCCATCGCCATATCAGCCTATTTATACCGTATGACACCGGTTATTGCAGAGGAACGCTGGCCAACTAGCTTTGCATTAAGAAACTTATCCCTGCTCGCTATTTTTATCGCCGTGGTTTTTGTCACGTTTATCATCACCAGAAAACAGATACCGAATTCACTGACTCGTTTTCATCTGGGCAAGTTAATCAAAGCGCTTCTGTCATGGATTGGTTACTTTATTCTTTCCATCATCATTATCGAAATTGGTTTATTTACTATCGCGGGTAGTACAAACAGTGCAGATATAGAGACGCTGCTGCTAAAAAGTGGCAATAAGTTAACGATTCCATTAATTATAATATCTTGTATTTTTTACTATTTATTTACCCGATTAGCCGTGCATTTAAGCTTTAAGAAAAGAAGCTTTACGCTGCGCTAATACTTAGCTTTTTTGTCTGAGGGCGTTTAGCTGAATAAGCGCCCCTGACTCAAGCCGCCCTCCCATTCTCCCCATTGGACAAATACTGTATAAATCCCCATACTCACCATTCTCTCCCACGTCGATAAAAATTGAACAAGGCTATCCGTTGTATGACACATCAGGGCTTCGTACTTACCCGTCACTGGCGGGATACTTCTGCCGGGACTGAGGTCGAATTCTGGCTAGCAACAGATAAGGGCGCTAAGCGTGTTCGACTGCCACCACAGCAAGCCGTAGCGTTTATTCCCGCAGAGCAACGTTCACAGGCTGAAAACGTTCTTCAATCCGAGCGCAACTGGCAGCTTCGCGAACTCAAGCTAGAAGACTTCCACTGTCGCCCCGTGCTAGGGCTTTATTGCCAACAATATAGGCAACTGCTGCGGCTAGAAAAACGTCTCAACGAGAATGGCATCAAAGTGTATGAGGCCGATATTCGCCCACCTGAACGCTTTCTTATGGAACGCTTCATCACCGCGCCAGTTTGGTTTAGTGGGAACACGCAACCCTCAGGGCTGATTACCCAAACCCAGATGAAGCCTTGTTCAGAATATCGCCCAACCTTGCGTCTCGTCTCACTCGATATCGAAACCAATATCCATGGCGAGCTTTATTCTATTGGCTTACACGGATGTGGGCAGCGGCAGGTCTACATGCTAGCGCCAGAGAACGGAGATTCGTCATCTATCGATTTCAATCTGGAGTATGTGAATAGCCGCCCCATCATGCTAGAAAAGCTAAATCAGTGGCTTGACGAGCATGACCCCGATGTCATTATCGGCTGGAACCTCATTCAATTTGATCTCCGCGTGCTACAAAAACATGCAGAACGCTACGGCATTCCATTACTCATGGGGCGAGGTAAAAGTGCGCTTGAGTGGCGTGAACACGGATTCAAAAAAGGCCATTTCTTTGTCTCCGCTGCGGGCCGACTTATCGTTGATGGCATCGAGGCACTAAAATCTGCGACCTGGAACTTCCCTTCTTTCAGCTTGGAGTATGTCGCCCAAACACTATTGGGCGAAGGCAAAGCGACGGATAACCCCTATCAGAGAATGGATGAGATAGACCGGAAATTTCGTGAAGATAAGCCCGCGCTGGCTTACTACAACCTTGTCGACTGTGAACTGGTTACCCGCATTTTTGAAAAAACACAGCTTCTCTCATTCCTCTTAGAACGAGCGACAGTGACAGGTTTAGCCGCCGACCGCAGCGGCGGTTCTGTGGCTGCCTTTTCACACCTCTATATTCCCCGTATGCACCGCATCGGTTATGTTGCACCGAATCAAGGGGAGCTACCGGAAGAACATAGCCCCGGTGGCTATGTGATGGAGTCGACACCTGGTCTGTATGATTCTGTCATCGTGCTGGATTATAAAAGCCTGTACCCCTCCATCATCCGCTCATTTCTTATCGACCCTGTCGGGCTCGTCGAGGGTGTTCAAAAACTCACACCAGAAGAGAGTATCCCTGGGTTTCGCGGGGGAAGGTTCTCCCCGACAAAACATTGCTTGCCTGAAATTGTCCGACAAATTTGGCTCGAACGCGAACACGCTAAAAAAGAGCATAACCAGCCGTTGTCTCAAGCACTGAAAATCATCATGAACTCGTTTTACGGCGTGCTCGGCGCGAGCGGCTGTCGGTTCTTCGATCCCCGCTTAGCCTCATCCATTACTATGCGTGGGCATGAGATCATGCAGCAAACCCGCAAACTGATTGAAGAGCAAGGGTATCAAGTGATCTACGGTGATACCGACTCGACCTTTATCTGGCTAAAACAGGCGCATTCAGAAGAGGATGCCAATCGCATCGGCCATCAACTGGTCATTCATGTAAACCAATGGTGGAAGCAGCACCTTGAGGGTGAAATGGGACTGACAAGTGCACTAGAGCTAGAGTTTGAAACACACTATCGCCGCTTTCTCATGCCAACCATTCGCGGTGCCGAACAGGGAAGCAAAAAGCGCTATGCGGGTCTAGTCGACACGCCTGAAGGTGAAAATATTATCTATAAAGGCATGGAGACCGTTCGCACGGACTGGACGCCTTTAGCCCAGCAATTTCAACAGCAGCTTTATAGAAAAATTTTTCTAAAACAGCCCCATCAAGCGTTTATCCGTGACTATGTCAAACGCACATTAGAGGGTGAATTTGACGATCGGCTGATCTACCGCAAACGCCTGCGTCGCCAATTAGCCGAATATCAGCGAAATGTGCCCCCGCATGTAAGAGCCGCCAGACTGGCAGATGAATATAACCAGAAACACGGTCGCCCATTGCAGTATCAAAATGGCGGTTGGATAAGCTACGTCATCACATTACAAGGGCCAGAGCCGCTGGAAAATCACCCTTCCGCAATAGATTACGATCACTACATATCCAAACAGCTCCAGCCTGTTGCCGATGCTATACTTCCTTTTTTGCACGAAGACTTCGACACGTTAATTACAGGACAGCTGGGGTTGTTTTAGTATTAAAAAACTGAATGATTCCCAATAGCTATCCAATAACACATCGATGATGAGCATAAGGCAACTTATCCCCCGTAATTTGAAGCGCAACGGCCATATTAGGCGTGACGAACGTCACACCTTACTTTACCATAGCGCCCTTCCCAAACACGGTGAACTAACCATTATGTCGTTGCCAAACATCGAGCAGACAAAGCCTGTCTTTCGCTCTGTTTTGGCAGCGCTACAAAGTGACGAGCTGAGAATATATGCCCTTTACACTAGGTCAACGCTGGATTAGCGATACGGAAAGCGAATTAGGACTAGGAACGGTCGTTGCACTTGATGTGCGGATGGTGACACTGTTATTCCCCGCCACTGGCGAGAATCGTCTGTATGCACGTAGTGACTCCCCTATCACCCGAGTCATGTTTAACCCTGGCGATACCATTACCAGCCATGAGGGCTGGCAGTTAAAGGTGGATAAAGTCGAAGAAGAGAACGGCCTTCTTAGCTATACCGGCACCCGCTTAGATACAGAAGAAAGCGATGTTGTGATGCGCGAAATCATGCTGGATAATCGCCTCACCTTTAGCAAACCGCAGGATCGTCTGTTCGCTGGGCAAATCGACCGCATGGATCGCTTCGCTCTTCGCTATCGCGCTCGTAAATACCAGAGCGAGCAGTTTCGTCAATCATGGAGTGGCCTACGCGGTATGCGCGCTAGCCTGATCCCTCATCAGCTCCATATCGCTTACGAAGTTGGGCAGCGTCACGCCCCCCGTGTCTTGCTTGCAGACGAAGTTGGCTTGGGTAAAACCATCGAAGCAGGGATGATCATTCACCAGCAACTGCTGGCAGGCCGAGCAGAGCGTGTTCTGATCGTCGTTCCTGAATCTCTACAACACCAGTGGTTGGTTGAGATGATGCGTCGCTTCAACCTCTATTTTTCACTGTTCGATGACGAGCGCTATGCTGAAGCCAGCTTAGATAGCACAAATCCGTTTGAGACAGAGCAACTGCTGATCTGCTCGCTGGATTTTGTGCGCCGTAATAAAAAGCGCCTTGAACAGTTGGTCGATGCTCAGTGGGATCTGCTCGTTGTAGACGAAGCTCATCACCTTGAGTGGAGCGAAGACGCTCCGAGCCGCGAATATGAAGTCATCGAACAGCTTGCAGAACAAACCCCCGGCGTGTTGCTGTTAACAGCAACCCCTGAGCAACTTGGCCAACAGAGCCACTTTGCCCGTTTACGCCTACTCGACCCTAACCGCTTTCATGATTATCAAGAGTTTGTCGCAGAGCAACAGAAATACCGCCCCGTTGCCGATGCCGTCACACTACTATTGAGCGATGAAAACCTATCAAACAGTGAGCTCAACCTACTGGGTGAGCTTATTGATGAGCAGGATATCGAGCCTCTATTAAAAGCCGCTAATGGTAAAGGTGAAGATCGCGCTAATGCACGCCGCGACCTTATCAAGATGTTGATGGATCGCCACGGTACCAGCCGTGTGCTTTTCCGTAACACCCGACAAGGTGTTAAGGGCTTCCCTCAACGCTGCCTGCACCAGATAAAACTGCCTCTACCATCGCAGTATCAGACGGCGATTAAAGTCTCTGGCATCATGGGTGCGAAGAAAAGTGAAGACGATCGTGCGCGGGATATGCTTTATCCTGAGCAGATTTATCAGGAATTTGAAGGCGATAACGCCACATGGTGGAATTTCGATCCACGCGTAGAGTGGCTATTAAACTACCTCACCAGCAACCGCGATAATAAAGTGTTGGTTATCTGCGCCAAAGCCGCCACAGCCCTGCACTTAGAGCAAGTATTGCGCGAACGCGAGGCGATCCGTGCTGCCGTGTTCCACGAAGGCTTATCTCTGATCGAACGCGATAAAGCCGCCGCCTACTTTGCTTCTGAAGAGAACGGTGCACAAGTCCTGCTCTGTTCGGAAATCGGCTCTGAAGGCCGAAACTTCCAGTTTGCCAGCCATATGGTGATGTTCGACCTGCCGTTTAACCCAGATTTGCTGGAGCAACGCATCGGTCGTCTAGACCGTATTGGCCAATCGCACGATATTCAAATCATGGTGCCTTATCTGGAAGATACAGCTCAGGCGGTGTTAATCCGCTGGTTCCACGAAGGGCTAGATGCCTTTGAGCACACCTGCCCTACCGGACGCCCGATCTACGATAACGTCTACGATAAGTTAGTTGGTTATCTGGCATCGCCTGCAAAAATGGACGGTTTCGATGAGTTTATCCATCAGTGCCGCCAACAGCATGATGAACTGAAATCACAACTCGAACAGGGCCGTGACCGCCTGCTAGAAATGCACTCTAACGGTGGGGAGAGCTCCCAAGCCTTAGCAGAAGAGATTGCCGCACAAGATAACGACATCAATCTTGTTAGCTTCGCCCTAAATCTGTTCGATATCATTGGAATCAATCAGGAAGATCAGAGTGATAATATGATTATTATCACTCCTTCCGACCATATGTTGGTGCCTGATTTCCCTGGCATCCCACAGGATGGTTGTACGATTACTTTCGATCGTGATCAGGCGCTTTCCCGCGAAGATGCACAATTTATCAGTTGGGAACACCCGATTATCCGCAATGGCTTAGATCTCGTGGTTTCCGGTGATACTGGTAGCTGCGCTGTTTCTCTTTTGAAAAACAAAGCATTACCAGTTGGTACGCTACTACTCGAACTGATCTACGTGGTCGAAGCTCAGGCACCGAAGCATCTGCAACTGACGCGTTTCCTACCACCAACCCCTGTTCGGATGCTGATGGATCGCAAAGGCACCAATTTGGCTGCACAAGTGGAGTTTGAGAGCTTTAACCGCCAGCTAAACTCGGTTAACCGCCATACCTCCAGTAAGTTGGTGAATGCTGTTCAGGCAGAAGTCCACGCGATCTTACAATCGAGCGAAGCTGAAATTGCCAAACAGGCGAGCGACCTTATCGAGCAAGCAAAACGTGAAGCCGATGATGCATTAAGTAACGAGTTATCGCGCCTAGAAGCGCTAAAAGCCGTTAACCCAAATATCCGTGATGATGAACTGGAAACACTGGAACAGAACCGCGAAGAAGTGCTGGCAAATCTGAGCCAGGCAAGTTGGCGTTTAGACGCTATACGCTTAATTGTGGTCACTCACCAGTAAAACAGGCCAGAGGGAGAGGCATCAGCCCCTCCCTTGTCTTCGGAGAAAATATGGAACCTTATAATCCACCGCGCAAACCTTGGTTGCATATCCTGTATCAGGATGAGCACATCATGGTGGTGAATAAGCCCAGCGGTCTGCTGTCCGTTCCAGGGCGAGCACCGGAAAACCGAGACAGTGTCATGACGCGGATTCAGGAGCAGTATCCTGCCGCAGAGTCTGTCCATCGGCTAGATATGGCGACTAGCGGCGTAATTGCTGTCGCCCTGACAAAAGCCGCTGAACGCGAACTCAAACGCCAATTTCGTGAGAGAGAACCGAAGAAATCCTATATTGCCCGCGTTTGGGGGCATTTAGAAAAAGACGAAGGCATGGTGGATTTACCGCTTATCTGCGACTGGCCTAACCGCCCGATGCAAAAGGTATGCTTTGAAACAGGTAAATCTGCACAAACAGAATATCAAGTGCTGGCTCGTGAAGAAGATGGCACCAGCCGCGTGCTATTAACCCCGATTACTGGGCGCTCTCACCAATTGCGTGTACATATGCTGGCATTAGGCCACCCTATTCTGGGGGATCGTTTCTATGCCCACCCAGAGGCGCTCGCACTATCACCTCGGTTATTGCTGCACGCTCAAGCGCTGTGTATTACGCACCCTGCTTTCGGAACGCCGATGCATTTTCGTAGCGACCCCGACTTTTGATCATCGGCTAAGGGAAGATATTTCCTTTAGCCCATATCTTCCTGCCACCCTTCTTCTACCCGCTTGCTTCTCCTTATTGTGAAACCCACCACAAACACATATTAATATCATGGTTATTATGGGTGTATTCCTAAGCTGTAGAGCGTGCCTCTTAGTTTAAGAATATCGCTTCGGTGCCGTGTTTACGGCCCGAAAAAACCACCGATAAAAACGTTACCGCTTGGGTACCAAGGGCGTTAAACGTGGAGCCTATAACAAATAGAATTAATAAAAGATCTGCCTGCTATTTTCGATAGTTTCTCTGATGCACGCCGCAAAGGTTTTATCAGTGCCCACCAACTTAAAGAACAAAATATTCCTTTAGTCGGAACCTACTGCACCTATATGCCACAAGAGGTTGCTCTGGCGGCGGGTGCTGCCGTTGTCTCCCTCTGTTCAACCAGCGATGAGACGATTGATGAGGCAGAGAAAGACCTCCCTCGTAACCTCTGTCCACTGATTAAAAGCAGCTATGGCTTCGGCAAAACTGACAAATGCCCCTACTTCTATTTTTCCGATCTGGTTATTGGTGAAACCACCTGTGACGGAAAGAAAAAAATGTATGAGTACATGGCAGACTTTAAACCCGTATACGTTATGCAACTCCCCAATACTCCCAATGGCGAAAGTGCAATGGCACTGTGGCGCAGCGAAATCGTTAAGTTGCGTGACCTAATAAGTGATCGCTTTCATCATCAAATTACCGAAGATGATCTGCGTAAAGCGATAAAGCTAAAAAATCAGGAGCGCCAAGCACTGGTCGGTTTCTATCGCATTGGGCAGATGAACCCGCCTGCATTGAGTGGTCAGGAGATTTTAAAAGTCGTTTACGGCTCTACGTTTAAATTTGATAAGCAAGAACTGGTGAGCGAGTTAAAAGCCATCACAGCACAAGTGAAAGAGGATTATGCACAAGGCAAACGCCTTGAAAGCCGCCCTCGTATTCTCATTACTGGCTGCCCCATTGGCGGTGCGGCAGAGAAAATGGTGAAAGCCATCGAAGACAACGGCGGCTGGGTGGTTGGGTTTGAAAACTGCTCTGGGGCCAAAGCCAATGAACTGATGGTCGATGAACACAAAAATGTTTATGACGCACTGGCAGAGAAGTATCTAGCTATCGGTTGCTCTTGTATGTCACCTAATCCAAACAGAACTCAGTTAATCGGTGAAATGGTCGAGCAGTATCAGGTCGATGGCGTTATCGACGTCATCCTACAAGCCTGCCACACCTACGCGGTGGAGTCTCTGGCTATAAAACGCTATGTGCGTGAACAACATAATATCCCTTATATGGCGATAGAGACGGATTACTCCCAGTCGGATATCGGGCAACTAAACACCCGCGCTGCTGCATTTATTGAAATGCTGTGAGGCCATTGTGAGATACAGCATAGGGATAGATTCTGGCTCTACCATGACCAAAGGCGTTCTATATCAGATCGATGCCAATCAAGAGAGTGCGGAGAAAGGCGTTCTGGCTAAACGCTTTCTCTGCCCTACTCCTGCCCGCCCCCAAGAGGCTATCTTGCAAGCATGGCAGCATTTAAGCGAGGGGTTGGTATTAAAGCCTTACCTGACGCTAACAGGCTATGGCCGCGATTTAGTGGATTTTGCCGATAAGAAGGTAACGGAGATCTCCTGTCATGGCTTGGGGGCTCGATATTTATGCCCTAGCGCTATGACGGTCATTGATATTGGTGGTCAAGACAGCAAAGTTATCCGGCTGGATAAAGATGGCAACCTGACCGATTTCCTCATGAACGATAAGTGTGCGGCTGGCACGGGCCGCTTTCTGGAAGTGATAGCCAGAACGCTGGGGGTAACACTGCAAATGTTAGATGACACAACACGAGGCGTCGCCCCTCACCCGATTTCGAGCATGTGTACGGTTTTTGCTGAGTCCGAGGTGATAAGCCTGAGGTCGGCGGGGATTCCGCAGGCAGAGATCCTCTCTGGCATCCTCAGTTCCATTGCAAAACGCAGTGCTAACTTTGCGGGGAGATTGGGGATTGAGCAACAGATATTTTTCACTGGAGGTGTTAGCCACAGTGAAGAGTTTCGCCAGCGCCTTTCTGATGCGTTGGGATATCCGGTAAGTACTCACGGTGATGCACAGTTTGCTGGGGCAATTGGAGCGGCAATTATTGGTGCTAGGCGATTGCAGCGGCAGGAGAAGGTATGAGTATACCGACTTATCAGTTTTTGTTTCATACCACTTATGGGGCGATTCATCTTAAGAAAGAGCTGCAACAACGGGGGATCGCGTTTGTGATGAGCGATGTTCCGCGCTCGCTGAGTAGCGGGTGTGGGTTGAGTTTGCGATTTGAGTATGGGGGGGAAGTGCGGGAACTGGTATTTTTTGGGGAGACGGCGGCGATATATCTTTATTTTGGTGAGGAGGAATATGAGTTAGTCGAGGGGTTTGCGGCGTGACGTCCGAGGTTTTTAGATTTTTTTGAGGGAGGTGGAAGGTTTCGGTCGCGAGTTATCTCCGCGTTTCTATATTGCGCCTGCACCCGCTACCGACAAGGGGGATTGAGTCATCCTCCTTGTCCCCGGCTTTGGGTGCTATATGGCCACAAAATTACGGTTGCTGCGCAACGTCCCTCGGCATCCCCCTCCGATTGTGGGTCGGCGTAATTTCTAATGCTCGTTTAGAGTGTATTGATTGAACTGATTTCTTATGCCTTCAACACACTGTTCGACTTTTTATTTGAATCCTTTCTCTTTTTTTATCAGGTCATAAGCGGCTTGGATTTCTTGGGCTTTTTGGTTGGCCATTTCCATCATTTCTGGCGGTAAGCCTTTTGCGACCAGTTTGTCTGGGTGGTGTTCGCTCATCAGTTTTCGGTAGGCACGTTTGATGGTAGTTGCATCGTCACTGGCTTTAACACCTAGCACTTTGCAAGCGTCATTCAGGGTTGGCCCGCGTTGTGTTGTACGGTAGCCGCCGGCGTTATTTCCCTGCTGGTAATTCTGATTACCGAAGGGGTCTTGTCCGAACTGTCTGCCGCCTTCCATCATGCTCAGGTACTGATCAAACTGGATGCGGGAAATACCTAACTCTTCAGCAATGATATACAGAACCTGACGTTCATTTGGATGTAGCTGTCCATCAGCGAAAGCAGTTTGTAGCTGGATCTCCAAAAACATCTGCACAAGGTCATTACGACCGTAGCAAACTGCACGTAGCTCTTTCAGCTTTTGCCGTAGCGGATAATGACTCTCTTTGCCCTCACGGAACGCCTGTTGAGCCGCCACGCGTGAGTTACCCTGCAAGCGAAGGCGCTCCATAAACACAGAGGCCAAGTGAATATCCGTTTCCGTCACTCTTCCCTTCGCTTTACTTAAATGCCCCATAATCTGGAACGTAGTGCGAAAAAAAAGTGACTGCCGAGTCCGCTGATCAGAAAAAAAACCGTTTCGCCGATAAATGCGAGATTTATCGAACATATGCCCTAAAAACAGGCCGATCAACATGCCCCAAAAGCCTGTACCAGATAAATATCCTAGGATTACCCCCAGTAGTTTTCCCCAATACTGCATACACTCCTCAATTCATCAATGCTGTCAGCGCAAATTTGCATTATCATACGCATCATTTACTACCGAACCTAACAAGTAACTATTCATTAAAGTGGTTTACACAATATATTATCCCCATAACACGAGAGACTTCTGGTGTTCTTACTTGGATAAGCGAGCAGATGCGATTTCGAGTAAGATGGATATAATTGCAAAGGGATTTAACACTAGCGCATTAACGATACCTAGTATAGTCTCAGACCACTTGCTGGCATGGTGCCTTTAATAAAGACGGAACACTTACAGTACCGCATATGAAAAAAAGCTTCCCCACATTGCTGGCCACAATGGTCTGGACGGCACTCTATAGTCAGCAAACGCTGGCCTCTTTAGCTGAACAATGCCTGCTCGGCGTGCCTATGTACGACAAACCACTGGTCAGTGGCGATCCTAACACGCTTCCCGTTAATATTGACGCGGATAAAAGTGATGTGAATTACCCTAAAAATGCGGTATTTACCGGCAATGTTGATATTCAACAAGGTAACCGCAGAATGCTGACCCAGCGAGCAGAGATCGAGCAGACGGAAAAAGAAGGTCAGAGCGAACCTATCAGAACCGTGACCGCAACAGGCGATGTCCGCTATAGCGATAACCAAATCAAGATTAACGGCCCAAAAGCGTGGTCGAATCTAAACACCAAAGATACTGATGTCTATGAGGGAGACTACCAAATGGTAGGCCGTCAGGGGCGCGGTACTGCAGACAAGATGAAAGTGCGTGAGGATAACCGTTACACCATTTTGGATAACGGCACCTTCACCTCATGCTTACCTGGCGATAATAGCTGGAGTGTTGTCGGTTCTGAGGTGATTTATGACCGCGAAGAAGAAGTGGCAGAAATCTGGAACGCGCGCTTCAAACTTGGCCCTGTCCCCGTTTTCTATAGCCCTTATCTTCAGCTACCTATAGGCGATAAACGGCGCTCTGGTTTCCTGATCCCGAATGCTAAATATTCCAGTGATGACGGTTTCGAGTTCATTCTGCCATTCTATTGGAATATCGCACCGAATTATGATGCGACTATTACTCCGCACTATATTTCCCGTCGTGGTTTGCAATTGCAAACCGAGTTCCGTTATTTGACCGCACCGGGTGCAGGTACGATGGAGCTCGATTGGTTAGGTAACGATAAGCGTTATAGTAACGATACAACCCGCACCTACGAAGACAATGATGATACTCGTTGGCTCTTCTACTGGGCACACAATGGTGTTCTGGATAAGTCATGGCGCTTTAACGTCGACTACACCAAAGTCAGTGATCCTCTCTATTTTAGAGACTTAGAGACTATCCACGGTACCAGTACCGATGGTTACGCAAGTCAGAAATTCAGCGTCGGTTATGCACAAGAAAACTGGAATGCGACACTTGCCGCGAAAAAATTCCAAGTATTCTCCGTTGGTGGCGGTAATCAGAACTCTTATCGAGCTGAACCTCAGCTCGCTCTGAACTATTACAAGAATGACATTGGTCCATTCGATTTCCGCGTTTACGCACAGGCCGCCAAATTCACCAGCGAAAACAAAAACAATCCTAAGGCAACACGTTTTCATATTGAGCCTGCAGTCAATCTGCCTCTCTCCAACGATTGGGGTAGCCTGAATACAGAACTGAAAATGTTAGCCACCAAGTATAATCAGGATATTCCTGATACTTACATCCCTGGCCCAACTAGAAACAAGCTTGATAGTTCTGTTACTCGTGTACTGCCTGAACTAAAAATTGACGGCAAGATGGTGTTCGATCGTGAAATGTGGCTACTGGATAGCTATACCCAAACCATGGAACCACGCGTCCAGTATATCTATCGCCCTTACCGCGATCAGAGCAATATCTTCAGCTACGATACAACACAGTTGCAGACCGACTATACTGGCCTGTTCCGTGACAGCTCCTTTAGCGGTTTAGACCGTATTGCCTCTGCCAACCAGGTTGCAGCAGGTATAACAAGCCGTATCTATGATGAAGAATTAGTTGAACGTTTTAACGCATCCGTTGGTCAAATCTATTACTTCGAGCAAGCGCGTACTGGCGACACACTCAGTAACTTTGATAAGAATGCTGAGAGTGGCAGTATCGCTTGGGCTGGAGACACTTTCTGGCGCCTCAGCCCACGCTGGGCGTTAAGAGGTGGTGTTCAGTACGATACGCGTATCGATAGTCTCACAATGGGTAATGCCATTGTCGAATATCGTCAAGATCGCGATCGCATGATCCAATTGAGTTATCGTTATGCAAGCCCTGAGTACATTGCAGCCTCCTTTAACAGAGCTGATGCAACGTATAACCAGCCTTACCAAGATGGTATTTCACAGGTAGGCGGTATTGGGAGCTGGCCTCTCATTGATAACTGGGCTTTTGTCGGTGCTTATTACTATGATACTAAGCGCCAACAAACTGCAGATTCTCTTTTGGGTGTGCAATACAATACTTGTTGCTGGGCAATTACTCTTGGTTACGAGCGTAAACTCAACGGTTGGAATACTAACCAAACGAGTATTTACGACAACAAGTTCTCATTTAACATTGAGCTTCGTGGCTTAAGCAGCAACTACAATTTAGGTACTCGTCAAATGCTGAGCACCGGCATTTTACCTTACCAACGTGCATTTTAATCATTCATAACCAATTGATTATGTTGGACATATACCCATAAAGGGCAAACAACATTAAATGGAAAAAGTAATGAAAAATTGGAGAACGCTAACTCTGGCGTTAATCATGAGTACCAGCACGGTCTTCGCTTCGCAGGAAGTGGATAGAGTTGCAGCCGTTGTCAATAACGGCGTGGTGCTTGAAAGTGATGTGAACAACCTTATGCGTTCCGTTGAACTCAGCTCTCGCCAAAATCGCCAGCAGCTACCGGACAAGGCTGCTCTACGTAGTCAGGTCATTGAACGGCTCATTATGGATAACATTTTGTTGAGCATGGCTAAAAAGATGGATGTTCGTATTTCAGATGCGGATATTGATTCAGCTATCAGCAATATTGCCCAGCAAAATCGTATGACGGTTGATCAAATGCGTAAGCGTTTATCCGCCGGTGGCATGAACTTCAACACTTATCGCGCTCAAATGCGTAAAGAATTGACCATTGCCGAAGTACGAAACAATGAAGTACGCCGTCGTGTCACTATTCTGCCGCAAGAAGTCGATGCGTTAGCAAAACATCTGTCTTCTCAGGCAGGTGAAGGTGCAGAATTCAATATCAGCCACATTCTGCTTGCTCTGCCAGAGAAGGCGAGCCAGTCTCAAATCAGTAGCGCACAGAATGCAGCAATAAAATTGACTGATGACCTTAAGAAAGGCGCTGATTTCGGCAAAATGGCTATCACCTACTCAGCTGACGCACAGGCGCTGAAAGGCGGCGAAATGGGTTGGGGTAAGCTCGAAGAGATGCCAGAACTGTTTGCCGAAAACTTAAGCCGTGCACAGAAAGGTAGCATTGTTGGCCCTATCCGTTCACGCGTAGGTTTCCACATTCTTCGCGTTAATGACATTCGCGGCGGCAAACAAGGTATTTCTGTCACAGAAGTACACGCACGCCACATTTTGCTGCGCTCTTCTATTGTCATGAGTGATGAACAAGCGCTTGCCAAATTGAATGATATTTCGCAGAAGCTTCGTAACGGTGCTGACTTTGGTACTTTAGCGAAAGAGTATTCAGAAGACCCAGGTTCTGCAGCGAAAGGCGGTGATTTAGGTTGGTCTTCACCAACAGCCTACGATCCTGCATTCCGCGATGCTCTGCTGAAACTCACTAAAGGCGAGACTAGCAAACCTGTTCACTCTGCTTTTGGTTGGCATTTAATCCAATTGATGGATACACGCCAAGTGGACAAGACAGACGCGGCAATGAAGGAACGCGCTTACCGCATGCTGTTTAACCGTAAGTTCTCTGAAGAAGCTCAAAACTGGATGCAGGAAGAGAGAGCCAGCGCTTACGTCAAAATTACAGGCAGCGATGCAAAACAGTAAACGAGTTGTCCTCACTCCCGGTGAGCCCGCCGGGATTGGGCCTGACTTAGCAGTAACTCTAGCTCAACAGGCTTGGCCTGTTGAGCTAGTCGTTTGTGCCGACCCAAAATTGCTGTTGGAACGCGCTCAGATACTTTCTCTGCCTTTAACACTAAGAGAGTATCAAGCAAGCCGGCCAGCAGAACCACAGCAAGCGGGAACGCTCACTATTCTGCCTATTTCAATGGCGGTGCCAGCACAGGCTGGTCACTTAAACCAAGCTAACGGTCACTATGTTGTTGAGACACTGGCTCGCGCCTGCGATGGCTGTTTAAGCGGAGAGTTTGCTGCGCTGATAACAGGCCCTGTACATAAAGGCATTATTAATGATGCAGGTGTCCCCTTTACGGGCCATACCGAATTTTTTGCCGACCGTAGCCACACCAAACACGTTGTAATGATGCTGGCAACAGAAGAGCTACGTGTAGCACTTGCCACCACACATCTTCCTCTCTCTGAAGTACCTGCGGCAATCACGCCCGAAAGCCTAAGTGAAGTCATCACGATTTTGCATCACGATCTAACCCGTAAATTTGGAATTAAGCAGCCGCAGATTTATGTCTGTGGCCTTAACCCACACGCAGGTGAAGGTGGGCATATGGGCCGTGAAGAGTTGGATATTATTATCCCAACGCTGGATTCGCTAAGAGAGAAGAACATTCAGCTCGTCGGCCCTCTACCCGCCGACACGCTATTTCAAGAGAAGTATTTACAGCATGCGGATGCCGTGCTGGCTATGTACCATGACCAAGGATTACCGGTACTCAAATATCAGGGGTTTGGTCGAGCAGTGAATATCACGCTCGGGCTGCCTTTTATTCGCACTTCCGTTGACCACGGAACAGCGTTGGAACTTGCCGCAACGGGAGCCGCCGATGCAGGCAGTTTCCGCACCGCCTTGAACCTCGCCATTAAGATGATAAACCAACACAATGAATGATAGAGTCCATCAGGGGCATTTTGCCCGCAAACGTTTCGGGCAAAACTTTTTAAGCGATCACTTTGTTATCGATAGCATCGTTACCGCAATTCATCCTCAACCCGGCCAAGCGATTGTTGAAATCGGCCCGGGTTTAGGCGCGCTGACCATACCTGTTGCTCAGAAAATCGATAAGATGACCGTTATCGAGCTGGACCGTGATTTGGCTGCGCGTTTGGCAGTTCACCCAGAACTCGCCAGCAAGCTGACCATTCGCCAGCAAGATGCGATGACAGCAGACTTTGCAGAGCTAGCGGCAGAAGCCGGGCAGCCTCTGCGGGTTTTCGGCAATCTACCCTATAACATCTCAACGCCGTTAATGTTCCACCTCTTCACCTATACTAATGCGATACGTGATATGCACTTCATGTTGCAGAAAGAGGTGGTCAATCGCCTAGTTGCAGGGCCGAACAGTAAGGCGTATGGTCGGTTAACGGTCATGGCACAGTACTATTGCCAAATCATCCCTGTGCTCGAAGTGCCGCCAACGGCATTTCGTCCTGCACCAAAAGTCGATTCGGCTGTCGTTCGGTTAGTGCCTCATGCCGAGATACCTTATCCTGTACAAAATATCCGTATGCTAAGCCGTATCACCACTCAGGCGTTTAACCAGCGCCGCAAAACCATCCGCAACAGTCTGGGTGACCTCTTCACACCAGAGCAGTTGACGGAGTTAGGCTTAGACCTAACATTAAGAGCAGAAAACATCACCGTCGAGCAATACTGTCGACTGGCTAACTGGCTGTCGGAGAACCCGCCACAGCCGGAGAAAGAACAAGAATAACTGGAGTATCGTCATGATTGACCAGCCCCGCGTTAGTGTTCAGGTACAAAGTATTTATATTCAGGCTCAATCTGTTCCAGAATCAGAAAGGTTTGTTTTTTCTTATACCATCACCATCCGCAACATGGGGCGGTTCAACGTGCAGTTACTGCGTCGTTATTGGCTCATCACCAATGCTAACGGCCGCCAAACTGAAGTTCAGGGTGAAGGGGTTATTGGTGAACAACCCCTCATTCTCCCAGGTAACGAATTTCAATATACCAGCGGAGCCGTTCTGGAAACCCCTTGTGGAACCATGGAAGGTCACTACGAAATGATCGATCACACGGACGCTGCATTTCGTGTTCAAATTCCGGTTTTTCGTCTCGCTATCCCCAAACTTATTAATTAATAGAAACGTATGGCAAACCTCTTAGTTGGTGATATTCACGGCTGTTTCGATGAATTTCAGGCGTTATTAGCCAAAGCAGATTTCAATCCCTCACATGATACCCTCTGGCTCACTGGAGACTTAGTCGCCAGAGGGCCAAGTTCTCTTGATGTCCTTCGCTATGTTAAATCCCTAGGTTCATCGGTACGCTTGGTTTTGGGTAATCATGACCTGCACCTACTTGCTGTTTATGCAGGGATCGGGCGCAATAAACCCAAAGATCACCTCACATCTTTATTAGAAGCGCCCGACTGCGACGAGCTTATCAACTGGCTACGACGCCAGCCGGTATTGCAGGTAGATGAAGAGTTGAAACTGGTGATGTCTCACGCGGGGATTAGCCCCCAATGGGACAGTATTGAGACCGCTAAACAGTGCGCCAAAGAAGTGGAGTCTGTCCTTCGCAGTGATACTTATCCACTATTTCTTGACTCTATGTATGGCGATCTTCCGAATAGCTGGTCTTCGAAGCTAACAGGGTTATCACGGTTACGATATATCACCAATTCGCTTACGCGGATGCGGTACTGCTTTCCAAAGGGAGAGCTGGATATGATCGCGAAAGATGCGCCGGGGACAGCACCCGCACCATTGAAGCCTTGGTTTGATCTGCCAGGAGCGATAGCACTGGAGTACAGTATTGCTTTTGGGCATTGGGCTTCATTGGAGGGGTCTGGGACGCCGGAAGGGATTTATGCGCTGGATACAGGGTGTTGTTGGGGGGGAGAGTTGACCCTGCTGCGCTGGGAGGATAAGCGGTATTTTAGGCAGGCTTCGTTTATGAAGAGGAAGAGTGCGTAGTACTTGGGTTTGTATGTGTGGTTTTTGTAGGAACAGTATAAGATTTCGGTAGCGGGTTGATTTCCGTGTTTCCCTATTCCACTTTTACCCGCTCCCGACCAAAGGGGCTACGGAACCCCTTTGGAATCCGCCGTTTGGGTGTACATCTGGTCGAAAAATCGCGGTTGCTTCGCAACTGCCCTCAACATCTCCTTCGATTGACGGGTCGGCGCGATTCGCTCCTGCTCAACGCGCCTCAATCGGGCGTCCTGCCCGATTGTCCCTATCTACGGTGATGCTTCGGCGCAATTTTTAATGCTCGTTAGGCGTTGCTGGGCTAAATGAATTTATATGCCTTATTTCTTAGACGTCCTTCGTTTTATGTTTATTTTCCCAGTCTAGTAGCCACTGTTTGCGGGGGAGGCCTCCGGCGTAGCCAGTTAGGGAGCCGTTAGCACCGAGTACTCTGTGGCAGGGGACGATGATAGCAATACGGTTCATGCCGTTTGCTCGGCCTACCGCACGTATAGCTGCAGGTCTGTCTATGTTGATAGCTTGTTCAGAGTAGGTGCGAATAGTGCCATAAGGGATTTTCAATAGCTCTTGCCATACCTGCTGTTGGAACTCGGTGCCTGGCATATGTAGAGGGAGATCGAATTCCTGTCGATTTCCGGCAAAGTACTCTTCCATCTGTTGTGTGAGCAATTCTAAATAAGGGTGGGTTCCGTAGACGATCTCTGCTTTTAGCCGCTTTTTAAGGTCATTTAGCTCCGTTTCTAGCATTTTACGGTCGGTGAACTCGACAAGGCTGATCCCTAAATCACTCGCGCAACCCATCATAGGGCCAATCGGCGTAGTAAAACGTATCGTATTAATAATCAATGTCTGGTTTGTCTTTGAAGGCGTCACACCTGTCACCTTTTTATATGCACTATTAAATCCGCTAAGCGAACCATATCCTTGATCGAGCGCTGAATTTAGCGCCGACTCTCCCGCCACCATCTGCCGATAAGCACCGTTAATCCTTAACATTCGCTGATAAGCATGGAACGTCATATTGTGCCATCGCTTAAACCATCGACGTATCTTGATAGGGTCCATATTCTGGCACACCAAATCGTAGTCTTTGATTTTAATAGAAGGATTAGCCTCTATCTGGCGCAATAAGCTCGCAATATCCGCTGGTACCTCGCCCTTTACTTCCATCGGCTTGCACACCTTGCAAGGGCGATAGCCATGTAAGATCGCCTCTTTACAGTCGTTAAAAAACTCCACGTTTTTTGCCAAGGGTTTCCTTGCTGTACAAGTTGGGCGACAAAAAATATTCGTTGTTTTGACCGCAGTAATAAAGCTACCTTCACAGGTAGGATCTTTATTCAGTATTGCCTGATACATTTCATCGAAAGAGAGTGACATGTTAATACTTCTTTTGTCGCTGATGGCTAGTTTCACTATAACCAGTCAGATTTTTGTACGACAACCGAAATTTGAACATCTATTTTTATAAAGGATAAACATGCGGGAAGTGATAGATGTTTCAAAGAAAAAAAGAAGAATAAACAGCGAGTTACCTAAAGCAACTCGCCGCAAAAATTATTGCTGTTCAATAGGATAAGAGAATTAACGCTTATCTAAAATTTCGAAACAATAACCGTGTGAATTATCTGCGTCAGCATCATGGAATTCGCTGAATATGGATTGCCACTCATCTGGCTCATATTCAGGAAAGTAGGTATCACCCTCAACTTCTGTATCAACGTGGGTTAAATAAAGCCGGTTTGCGCTGGCAAGAAACTGTTTATAGATATTCCCACCACCAATCACCATCACCTCTTCAACCTCACCTGCGGCTGCTAGTGCTTCGTTGATAGAAGTAACCCAAGTGACTCGGTCATCACTGCCTGGCGTCCGGCTCAGTACAATATTTTGCCTTCCTGGCAGAGGCCGTCCTATGGATTCATAGGTTTTTCGGCCCATAATAATAGGTTTATTCAGCGTATTGCGTTTAAACCACGCTAAATCGGCAGGTAAATGCCAAGGCATTGTATTTTCAAAACCGATAACGCGATCTACCGCAAGCGCAGCGATCAAACTGATAATCATTGATGTCTCGCCCTTTCTACAAAATGACTACATGCTACTGCGAAAGCCCGCACACTATACGGAAACCCTTTTACAACGTCGAGACAACCATGAACGGGAATAATGATGGAAATGCCCCCAAATTCATCCAAAAAAGGCTTATAGAAATAAAGAGAAACGTTATCTCTTTCAAACCATAGGTTTTTTCCGATACAGCCATAGCCCCGGTAGTGACAGGCCTATCGATAACGCGCCAACAATAAAAGAGGCTTTTAAAAAGTTTGTTACCAAATTCTCCATTAACGCTTCGCTATAACCTTGATGAGAGAGCTTCACCACCGCAATCATCGCGGTATAGGCATAGATACCTGGAAACATGGGGATCACGGCAGCAACGGTGAAAACTTTAGGGTGGGCCAGCAGCCAGCGAGACCAATAAATGCCTATCACCCCGACCAGAATAGAGGCCACCAGCGTCCCCCACTCAACTGATGCGCCAAAGTGCAGCATCAACATGCGGGAACCATGACCGATAGCCCCTAGTAATGCGCAGTAAGGCAGCGCTTTTTTCGGTACATTGAACACCATAGCAAAACCCAGCGCGGGGATCGCCGCTAGTAACATATCCTGCAACAGTGCTAGTAATAGATCGGCCACTAAGCCCATGACTGTATCCCCCATAATGAGAGCGCTGTGATAACACCAATGCAGGTTGCCAACGTCAATAAACTTGCCATCGCCCAGCGTGCCAGCCCCGTATTCACATGCCCCTTAAACATATCTGCCACCGCATTAATCAGCGGGAAACCAGGAACAAGCAGTAAGATGCTAGCAGCCATAGCAATCTGTGAAGCATGTGAAAAAATGGGCAGACGCAACAACAAACCCGATACCGATGTCGCGACAAAAGCCGTTACACAGAAATTAATCAGCGGGTTCATCTGGTGTGACGTTAATAACTGGCGGATATACATGGCGACACCGCTAGCAAGAAAGGCAACCAATGAAGCATCCCAACCACCGCCATTGAGCTTACAGAAACAACCACAGGAGAGAGCCACCATCAGTACAACCAGCCAGCGTGGGTAGCGTAGCGGTTTAATATGCGAAAGGCGCTTCTTCACATCAGCAGGATCAAGCAGATGATGCTCCGCTAAAATCACAATATGTTGTACCTCGGTGACTACATGCATATTAATACCGCGATCGATATTCTTACGTGTCGAAGTCACACAGTATCCATTCTTTAGCGTCGTCAGGACGATAGCGTTCGCGGAAATAGAGCTTTCCACGCTATCTACCCCCAATGCTAAACCCAGACGCGTAGAGAGTTGTTCAACCAACATACTTTCTGCTCCATGCTGTAACAGCATCAACGCGCACTCTATACAGAGCCGAGTAACCTCTCTCTGTCGTTGCTGTAAAACGTCAGACTCCATAACTCCACCGATGCGAATATAATCTGTTCAATAGTATGCAGATGTATACCTAAAAGATGAAATGCTGATGGTTCAGCTAGTTGGCTATACACTGGCCCACGTCCTTTTTCTCCGCCATGTCGCGCTATCATCCTCATCGACCATAGATAATTTATGTCTCGTAAAAACTCATTAGAATATTTGATATAAAAATTAACATAGCCAAATTAATAATAGCCGGCAGCATAATCCTCTAACATCCATATTTTTCAAATTGAGAATTTTCTACCATCATTTTCACGCAAATAAAATAATAATTTGTTTTTAAAGGAATTATAAACAAAACAAGCCGTCACGCAGCGAAATGTGACACATGTAACAAAAAGTTATCTTTATGTGCTGACGGTCAAACTTTGACACAATATTTTGATGTTTAGTTTGATAATTCGCATCGCGAAAAATAGTCTTCCTCCGTCGTCTCGTTTTGATGATCTATTTTTTCGAAATTTATTTTCCCAGACCGGGGTTATTGCGTCCGAAAGCACGGTGAACGCCAGAGGTCGCTTTTTAAGCTAAAGAGGAACTGACTATGATGACGCACGGTGCCAAGCGTAAAACACTCGCTCTCGCCATTTCGGGGGTCATGTTGAGCAGCGGTTTTTACGCCATGCCAGAGGCAAGCGCGGCAGGTTTTATCGACGATTCGACGTTAACAGGTAGTTTCTACTACTGGCAGCGTGAGCGTGATCGTAAAGATATGAACCCAGGGAGCAAAGATTATAAGGACTACACAACCAACTTATCCCACGCTACAAGTAACCTAAGCTTAGATTTTTCATCTGGTTATGCCTATGACATGTTTGGGGTCGATGTCGGTGCTTTCGCCGTCGTGGAGTTTGCAGAAGCCAGTGATAGCGGGCATCCGAACGAAATTGCCTTCTCGTCAAAAAATAGAACCTATGACGAAGATTACTCCGGCGATAAAGGTGGTGTAAGTCTGTATAAAGCGGCGGCTAAATTTAAATATGGCCCCTACTGGGCTCGCGCTGGCTACATTCAGCCAAGTGGACAGACGCTGCTCGCCCCTCACTGGAGCTTTATGCCTGGTACCTATCGCGGTGCAGAAGCTGGGGCAAAATTTGATTTCGAAAAAAACGGTGAGCTAAGTTTCTCCTACATGTGGGCCGATCAGTACAAAGCTCCGTGGCATACCGAGATGGATGATTTCCGTCGTAACGATAGAAAAACCGGCGTCGCCTACCTGCACTCTTTCGGTGCGAAATATGACTTTAAAAATGATCTGGTCTTAGAAGCCGCTGTAGGCCAAGCAGAAGGCTATGTAAACCAGTACTTCGCGAAAGGTTCCTACAAGTTTGATGTTGCAGGCAACCCACTAAAAACTAGCTACCAGTTTTACGGTACCGAAGACCGTGTTAGCAAAAACGATCCAAACAGCATTTACGACGGTATGGCATGGTTGCAAGCGCTAACACTGGGCTATAACGTCGGCCAGTTCGATTTCCGCTTAGAAGGTACTTGGGTTAAAGCCGAAGGCAATCAGGGCTACTTCCTGCAACGTATGACGCCAACCTACGCCTCCTCAAACGGGCGCCTCGATGTGTGGTGGGATAACCGTTCAGACTTCAACGCTAACGGCGAAAAAGCTATCTACGCTGGCGTGATGTATGACCTCAGTAAATGGGATATGCCGGGATTAGCCGTCGGTGGTTCTTATGTTTATGCATGGGATGCCAAACCGAGCACCAACCCGATTTACGACCAGAACCAACGCCTGAAAGAGAGCGCGTGGAGTCTGGATGCGATGTATGTCATTCAAGATGGTCGCGCCAAAGGCACCACCTTTAAGCTCCACTATACCCAGTATGACAACCACTCGAACATCCCAAGCTGGAGCGGCGGTTACGGCAACATCTTCCAAGATGAGAAAGACGTGAAGTTCATGGTAATTGCACCGTTCAGTATTTTCTAAGTTGCTTCCCCTGCGCCTCTGGCGTGGGGGTTATTACGACAGGATATCGTTATGAAAAAACTATTTTTAGCGCTCGTTGCACTAACAAGCCTGAGTGCTTGTACCACGCCGAACGGCGCCATAACAGCGGAAGATGCCCGGCTAAAACAAACCTACAGCAACTGTATTAATCAAGCAGAAGGGAATCTAGAGCAACTCGCCGCCTGCCGCCCCCTTCTAGACGAACTCAAACAGTCAGAACAACACAGAGCCTTTGCCGATCAGGAAAGCGTGCGTGTTTTCGATTATCAACAATGCATTGAAGCGATGAAAAGCGGTAGCGGTGATGCCTATCAGCAGCAGTGCGGCAAAGTCTGGCAAGAAATTAAAAACAACAATAACTAATTCATAGTGAGGCTATTAAGATGAAAAAGCTTAAGTTAAGCACGTTAGCAACCGCCATCTCGGCATTAGGTTTATTGGGTCTCTCCTCTGCCAGTCAGGCCGACCAAAAAGTGGTCGATCAATTGAGCAAGTTAAAACTTAACTACAATGTCGTCGACAACCGCGCCGCCGATAATGGCGTAGATTGTGCAGCGTTAGGTGCAGATTGGGCTTCCTGTAACAAAGCCGTGATCACCCTCACCAACGATGGCCAAGATATCACTAGCAAAGAGTGGGCAATCTACTTCCACAGCGTTCGCCAAATTCTGCGTGTCGATAACGACCAGTTCAAAATTACCTTTATTACCGGCGATCTACACAAGCTAGAACCTACCGATAAATTTACCGGATTTGCCAAAAATAAAGCGGTTGAGATCCCTATCATCGGCGAATATTGGCAGGTTTTTGAAACCGACCTGATGCCGCGTTGGTATGCCACCTCAGCAGATGCGAAGCCAAAGGTTCTCGCTAATACGGATACAGAAGATCTGTACAAATTTATCACTCCGTTCGCTGGCGATTTATGGAAGCGCACCAAGGACGACAATAACGTCCTGATGAATACTGAAAACCGCTATGCGAAGAACCAAGATGTAAAAACCCTGTCGGCTGAAAATCTGCGTGGGCAGATTATCCCTACCCCGTTAGACGTGAAGATCCATGATGTGGATGTCGATCTTGGTAAACAGGGCGTAGCACTGGATCTCGCGGTTCTCGATAAGACGACGGTGGATGTGGTAAGCAAGCGCTTCGAGTTGCTCGGTGTGAAAACCAAAGCAAAAGGCTTCCCTATCAAGGCCACTATCAACGCTCAAGCGTTTACTGGCGACCAAGCGGTATCTGGTGCTTATGAGCTGAAAATTACTGAGAACGGCGCGGAAATCGTCGGGTTTGATAAAGCCGGTGCCTTCTACGGTGTGCAATCCATCCTATCGTTAATTCCTGCGGAGGGAAGCCTGAAAATCGCTACGCTGGACGCAAAAGATGCACCTCGCTTCCAGTATCGCGGCATCTTCCTTGATGTGGGTCGTAACTTCCACTCCAAAGCAACGGTGCTACGCCTGTTAGACCAAATGGCGGCCTATAAGCTGAACAAATTTCACTTCCACCTGAGCGATGATGAAGGCTGGCGTATTGAAATCCCTGGCCTACCTGAACTGACAGATGTCGGAAGTAAGCGCTGCCACGATCTCAGCGAAACCAAGTGTTTATTACCACAGCTCGGTTCAGGCCCGAACAGCGATAATATGGGCAGCGGGCATTTCAGCCGTGCAGAATATATCGATATCGTGAAATATGCACAGGCTCGCCAAATCGAAGTGATTCCTGAGTTAGACATTCCTGCACACGCCCGTGCAGCGGTAGTTTCAATGGAAGCACGCTATAAGAAATTAATGGCTGCTGGAGATGAGAAAGGGGCTAACGAGTTCCGTCTGGTTGACCCAACAGATACATCCAACACAACGTCAGTACAGTTCTACGACCGTAAAAGCTATTTGAACCCATGCTTAGACTCGTCCAAACGCTTTGTTGATAAAGTGATCGGTGAAGTGGCTCAAATGCATAAAGATGCAGGCCAGCCTCTGACCACGTGGCACTTCGGCGGCGATGAAGCGAAAAATATTCGTCTGGGTGCCGGTTACCAAGACAAAAATGCCAAGGTTGAGCCGGGCAAAGGCCTTATCGACATGAGCATAGAGGATAAGCCTTGGGCGAAATCCGAAGTCTGCCAGACCGCCATCAAAGAGGGCAAAGTAGAAGACATGTTGCATCTGCCAAGCCACTTCGCTCTTGAAGTGAGCAAAATGGTGAGTGCACACGGCATAGATAGAATGCTGGCGTGGCAAGATGGCTTGAAGCACGCGAAAGATGCTAAGGCATTCGCTACCAAGCGTGTCGGCGTCAACTTCTGGGATACCCTGTACTGGGGCGGCTTCGACTCCATCAACGATTGGGCAAACAAAGGCTATGAAGTCATTGTTTCTAACCCTGATTACGTTTACTTCGATATGCCATACGAAGTGAACCCACAAGAGCGCGGTTACTATTGGGCAACCCGTTTCACCGACGAGCGTAAAGTATTCAGCTTCGCACCAAACAACATGCCACAGAACGCAGAAACCTCTGTCGACCGTGATGGCAACCACTTTGTCGCGAAGAGCGATAAAGCGTGGCCGGGTGTGCATGGTTTGTCAGCTCACTCATGGAGCGAAACCCAGCGTACCGATGGTGAAACAGAGTACATGATTTACCCACGTATGATGCCGCTGGCTGAACGTGCATGGCACCGCGCGTCTTGGGAGCAAGATTATAAAGCGGGCCGTGAGTATAAAGGCGGTGAAACCACGTTTGTTGACGTGAAAGCACTGGCAGCAGACTGGGAGCGCTTCTCTAACCTGATGGGCCAGCGTGAATTGGCGAAACTAGATAAATCCGGTGTTGCTTATCGCCTGCCTGTCCCAGGTGCGAAAATCACCGATGGCAAGCTACACGCCAACATAGCCCTGCCAGGCCTAACCATCGAATACTCCGTTGACGGTGGTAAAAAATGGCAGCGCTACGATGCATCGGCACAACCTTCTGTAACGGGTGATGTCTCGGTTCGTTCTACCAGCCCAGACGGTAAACGCCACAGCCGTGCGGAACCAGTGAAAGGGTAATATCAGCCTCTCACTCGCGTGATGAGATGTGTATCAAACCAGCCTTATTTAATCATGAGGCTGGTTTTTTATTTAGCTGTAAGTAGATAAAAAAACAGATAAAGATGAAGGCTATAGCTTTCCTCCCTCATTACTGTCTACAATGGTGCAACAAAATCACTCCTTCATATACATTCAAGATTTATGCGCCTTTTAGATAATCACATTGAGTTGCTTAGCCCAGCAAAAGATGTAGACATTGCCCGTGAAGCTATCCTCCACGGTGCTGATGCTATTTATATTGGTGGCCCTAGTTTTGGCGCTCGCCATAACGCAGGCAATACACTAAAAGAGATCGCCGATTTGGTGGCCTTTGCGCATCGTTATTACGTCAAAGTGTTCGTTACCCTAAACACTATCTTGCATGATGATGAATTAGAGCCCGCAAGGCACCTAATCCATCAGCTATATGAAGCCGGTGTTGATGCACTGATCGTACAGGATATGGGGGTTCTGGAATTGGATCTTCCCCCTATCGAGCTGCATGCCAGCACACAAACCGATATCCGTAGCGTCGAGAAAGCAAAGTTTTTATCCGACGTGGGCTTCTCGCAGTTAGTTCTGGCCCGTGAGCTGAATCTAACGGAGATAAAGGCGATCTGTCATAGCGTCGATGCTTCGATAGAGTTTTTTATTCATGGCGCACTGTGTGTGGCCTTCTCTGGTCAGTGCTATATCTCTCATGCACAGACAGGCCGCAGCGCAAACCGTGGCGACTGCTCCCAAGCCTGCCGCCTACCTTATACGCTGAAAGATGATCAAGGCCGCGTGGTCGCCTATGATAAACACTTATTGTCGATGAAGGATAATGACCAGAGCGCAAACTTAAGCGCTTTAGTCGATGCCGGTGTGCGCTCTTTCAAGATCGAAGGCCGCTACAAAGACATGGGCTATGTGAAAAATATCACTGCACATTATCGCCAGCAGCTCGATGCCATTTTAGAACAACGCCCCGGTTTAGCACGTGCCTCCAGCGGGCGCACCGAACACTTTTTTATCCCGTCACCGGATAAGACCTTTCACCGTGGCAGCACCGACTACTTCGTCAATCAACGCAAGAGTGATATCGGTGCATTCGACTCACCAAAATTTATTGGCCTGCCGATTGGGGAAGTCATCAACACCGCTAAAAACTATTTAGATGTGGTGGTGGAAGAGCCGCTGACAAACGGCGATGGCTTGAACGTATTGATCAAACGGGAGATCGTCGGTTTTCGCGCCAGCAAAGTGGAGCAGATAAAACCGCTTCACTACCGTGTCTACCCAAATGAGATGTTAGAGGCATTTAAAAAGCTGCGCCCGCATCATCCGTTAAACCGCAATCTAGATCATAACTGGCAGCAAGCGCTAACCAAAACTTCTAGCGAACGACGCATCGCTGTCGATCTGCTGTTAACAGGCAATGCACAACAGATCACGCTGACTGCCATTAGTGAAGAGGGGATCACAGTAAGCAAAGCGCTAGACGGTGAATTTGCTACCGCCAATCAGCCTGAGAAAGCCACTCAAGGGCTAAAAGAAGGGCTATCGAAGCTAGGCCAAACCCTCTATTTCGCCAACCAGATCAATGTCGATTTGGCAGAGGCCTATTTTATTCCTAGCTCCCAGCTTAACGCGCTACGTCGTGACACAATCGAGGCATTAACCGAAGCTCGGACTGCGCAGTATCAGCGCGGCTCTCGTAAAGCCGTCTCCATCCCTCCTCCGGTTTACCCTGATACTCACCTGACATTTTTAGCTAACGTGTATAACCAGAAGGCGAGAGACTTCTATCATCGCTTCGGGGTTTCCTTGATCGATGCAGCCTATGAAGCTCATGAAGAGAAAGGTGACGTGCCGGTGATGATCACTAAACACTGCCTGCGTTTCGCCTTTAATCTGTGCCCAAAACAGGCAAAAGGCGTTCAAGGTGTGAAAGGGCGCGCTACTCCGATGCAACTGATTCACAATGACGAAGTGCTAACGCTGAAGTTCGATTGTAAACCCTGTGAGATGCACGTTATCGGTAAGATTAAGAACCACATTCTGAAGATGCCTCAAGCGGGCAGTATTGTGGCGTCTATCTCGGCAGACGATTTGATGAAAACGCTGCCAAAAAAGAAGAAAACACCTCATCAGGCAAAAAATGCCAATAAGGATGCTTAAGTGTTAGAAACTTCGCTATTTGTCATCACCATCGCGACACTGGGTATGCTGTCTCCAGGGCCTGACTTTTTTCTGGTAATCAAGAATGCGGCACGTTATCGCCGCCCCGTTGCATTAATGACATCCCTGGGTGTGATTCTTGGTGTCGCCACACACATGTCTTACTGTGTTGCGGGCCTTGCCGTAGTGATTACCACGACACCGTGGTTATTTAACCTACTGAAATACGCAGGTGCGGCATACCTTATCTGGATTGGCTTTCATGCCCTATTTTCTCGTGGAGATAGCAAGATGGACCTCTCGAACACGACGCAGCAGGAGACAAGCTACAAGCGCGCGTTTATGCAGGGTTATCTCTGTAATCTGCTTAATCCTAAGGCTACGCTGTTTTTTCTCTCCGTGTTCACACAGGTGCTAAGCATTGATTCTAGTGTCGGCGAGAAGCTGTGGTATGCCTCGATTATCCTTATTCTCTCCGTTATCTGGTGGCCAATTTTAGTCTTTCTAATTCAAAGTGCGCCTGTACGAAAAGGGTTGGCAAAAGCCCAGAAGGTCGTCGACAAACTTCTGGGTGGTGTATTGATTGCTTTAGGGATCAAAGTCGCACTGGGCTAAATGAGATTAAAAACGGGTTAGAGCGGCACTAAGGCCGCTCGTCTGGTATGTTCTCATTAAGTTCACCACGCCAGCCCGATTGCTGAACGGTTGTGAACTTAATGCGATCTTGCTCTATCGCCTCTTCTAAGTGCTCTTTAGCCCGTTTGACACTGGCAATCCAAAGTTCGGTGTCTTCGTGATCGTCCACTCGTTCTTCCAACATTTTCAAGTTATAGCGCCGAAAAGTATCTGCTTTCTCTCTCGCTTCGTAAGGGTCAAACCCCATCAACTCCAAGACTTGACGCCCAATGCGTAAAGAACCTTCGAAAAGCTCCCTCTCTGGCGCTTCAATCCCCCTTCTACGCAACATAAAGTAGTGATCGACATCGCGTGCGCGAGCAATAATTTTTATATGTGGGAAGTGCTCTTGAACCAAGTCGGTAAGCTGTAGGTTGGTTTCTGGATCGTCAATTGCGTTGATTAAAATTTTCGCCTTTGCTGCCCCCGCAGACTCAAGCAGATCCAGCCTTGTCGCATCGCCATAAAATACTTTTGAGCCAAATTTTCTTAGCGTCTCAATGTGGTCAGGGTCATTGTCGAGTACTACAGTATGAATGCCGTTTGCCAAGAGCAAGCGCCCCGCTATTTGGCCAAAGCGACCAAATCCGGCAATGATCACACTGGCCCCCTCATCGTCTATCGTATCCTGTGGGCGACCTTCGGTTTCTGCCCGTTCAAGGCGCGATGCTATTAATAGTAATAGCGGTGTCATCATCATTGAGAGAGCAACCGAAAGAATCAGCTCTTTCGCCCAGAGGGAAGGGATAATCCCCGCCCCCTGTGCCGCACCAATAACGACAAACGCAAACTCACTTCCCTGCCCCAGCAAGATGGCAAACAATCCCCAATGTTGGCGAGGAATGCCCAACGTCGGGGCAATCAGCCACAGCAAAATGCCTTTTAGTGTTAGGAAACCGATCAAGATAACCACCACCAGCATCGTGTGGCGAAACAGGGTGCCGAAATCAATCGACATACCGACACCGATAAAGAACAACCCAAGTAGCAGGCCCTTAAAGGGTTGAATGTCACTTTCCAGTGCGTGACGATATTCCGAACTCGCCAGTAAAACACCTGCGAGAAATGCCCCCATCGCCATCGATAGACCCGCCATCTCCACCAGCATACCGAAGCCAAATACGAGAAAGAGCGCCACTGCGCTAAACACTTCCCGCATACCTGAACGGGCCACGAAATGCAGCAATGGGCGCGTTACATAACGCCCCAGCAATACCACGATAACCAGTACGCCCACCACTTTTGCCGCAGAAAGCGTAAAGGCGAACAGAGAAGTAGTGGCGTTATTGTCTGCCAGTAGTGGCACCATCGCGATCAGAGGGATTGCCGCGATATCCTGAAACAGTAGCGCAGAGAAGGCACTACGCCCAACTTGGCTGGTAGTAATATTACGTTCATTCATCGCCTGCATGGCGATAGCCGTAGAGGAGAGTGAGAGTGTTAGCCCTGCCAATATGGCAACACGTAACTCTAACCCCAGTAGATAGCAGAACAGACTCAGTACGGTACCGCAGGCAAGCATCTGGATACTACCGCCACCAAATACCGAGGCTCGCATCGTCCAAAGCCGTTTAGGATCGAGCTCTAAGCCAATGACGAATAGCATTAGCACCACGCCGATCTCAGCGAAGCTCAGAATGGATTCTGCATCAGATACCAACTTCATACCCCAAGGACCGATGATGCAGCCAGCAATGAGATAACCGAGTACCGAGCCTAGCCCCAAACGCACTGCAACGGGGACAAAAAGCGCAGCAGAGCCGAGATAAATAAGCCCTTCAACCATGATGTGATGGTTATCCATTCAGTATGATCTCTTCTGGCGAGGTTAAAGGAGGTAGAGTATGGTTTTTTTCGACTAAGTAACGCTGTAGCAACTCACGGTAGCGTATGCTGGCATGAGTGATACTGTTAGCATCGCAGATAAAGGTGTTATGCACCGCAAAGTAAGGTAGCCAATTCATGCCGCAATACAGTGCCGTTGCCTGAATCGGCTGTGACAGCACAGCAAATCCAGGATTGTCACCTAACGCAAAATGACGATCATCCCCCCCTGATGTGACTGCCCATAAGAGATCCTTACCCCGCAGGGCGTTCCCACCTTGCCCATAAGCCCATCCATGCTCCAGCACTTTATCCATCCACAATTTCAACAGTGGTGGCACGCTATACCAGTGCAAAGGGTGCTGTAAGATAATGAGATTGGCTTCTCTTAACGCGTTCTGTTCTGCCGCGACATCAATACTGAACTCAGGATAGAGATCGTAGAGGGAGCGAATTTTTACCCCATCAAGTGTTTCAACCGACTGCAGAAGCAACTGATTTGCATGTGAATGTCGAGGATAGGGGTGTGCATAGATAATAAGGATCATATGAGTCTCATCGCACAGGAAATGATATTAATCATATATAATTTGCTGGGATATATTTTGGCATGGAAGGATAATATACTGCTATTTGGAAAAAAAAATGAAATTGAAAAAATTTTAATCTGCGGGGGGAGATCCGTTGACTAACATGAGTTTCTTGTTTTTGCCAAATCATACACGCCGCTGCGCTCCCGTTTACCTACAGCAATAACAAGAACCACAACCTCATTGTTGATGACCTTATAAACAAGGCGATATCCCGACGATTTTAGTTTTATCTTATAACAATCTGGCATCCCTCGAAGACGATTAGCAGGGATGTGAGGGTTTGCCAAAATGTATATCAGTTTCTTTTTGAACTGCTCTTTTAATGCGGACGTCAGTTTTTTAAATTCTTTGAGTGCATTTTCTTCAAATTCTAATCTATAACTCATCCAGATTTACTTTGATACGTTTCCCCCCAATGCGGGAACGGACAAGGTCTGCAAGTTCTATATCTTCTAGATACTCAGCAAGAACTTCCCAAGTTTCGGGGGAGACGTAGTAGCCGGAAATCCTACCGTTAGTTAACACAGCAACAGGTTGCCCATGGGCTTCTTTTAATGCTGTATTGGGCGATTTTTTAAAATCGCTGATGCTAATGGCTGAATTCGCGAATATGGGTTGAATAGACATAAATAGACCTCAATTTAATACTATATTTAGTATTAAATTTAGCACTTAAATGACCTCTGAAAAATACTTATCGAGAAAATAAAGTTGTCTCTGAATATTATCTTTCACGTTGTATCTCTCTTTTTATTGATGATGAATGACATCAATAGCATGTATAGAAACGTTTAATGCCGGATATCTCTAACGCAATCCCCCAAATGCAAAGCGGCTCCCATAATGGGAGCCGCTTTATGCAACTTCATCACAAAAACAGTGAGTTAGCCTTTTAACTGCTCGTGCATCTCTTGTACTGAGATAACGCGATCTGTCGCATTGGCATTCAGTGCCATCGCTGTCGCAAAACCGCCATTCATGGTCGTGTCATAGTGCACTTTATAGCGCAGAGCACTGCGGCGAATCAGCTTCGAATCTTCAATCGCTTGGCGCCCTTCCGTCGTGTTCACGATGTAGTTATATTCGCCATTCTTGATACGATCTTGAATATGTGGACGGCCTTCGTGCACCTTATTCACTAAGCGAGGGTTAATACCCGCTTCGCCTAATACGATAGCCGTGCCGTGCGTCGCATCCAGTTCAAAACCGTGCTTCAGCAGCTTAGCGGCTAAATCAACTACACGGCCTTTATCCCCTTCACGGACGGAGAGCAGCGCGCGGCCTGACTTAACCATGCGGGACTGGCTGCCCAGCATCGCCTTGGAGAACGCTTCCGCAAAGGTACGGCCTACGCCCATCACTTCACCCGTCGAGCGCATTTCTGGCCCTAAGATTGGGTCTACACCAGGGAATTTGTTAAACGGCAGTACCACCTCTTTCACTGAGTAGTACGGAGGAATCACTTCTTTGGTAACACCTTGCTCTGCCAGCGTCTTACCTGCCATAACGCGTGCCGCCACTTTTGCTAGTTGTACGCCTGTCGCTTTAGAAACAAACGGCACAGTACGCGCAGCACGTGGGTTGACTTCAATCAGGTAAACTTCGTTATCTTTCACCGCAAACTGGGCATTCATCAAACCACGAACCCCCAGCTCAAAAGCTAAGCTCTCAACTTGGCGCCGCATGGTGTCCTGAATCTCTTGGCTGAGCGTATAAGCTGGTAGAGAACAGGCTGAATCACCAGAGTGAACCCCTGCTTGTTCTATGTGCTCCATAATGCCGCCAATCAGCACGCGTTCACCGTCGCAGATAGCGTCAACATCGACTTCGATAGCATCATCAAGGAAGTGATCCAGCAGCACTGGCGCATCGTTAGAGACGCTCACCGCATTCTGGAAATAGCGACGCAGGTCAGCATCGTCATAAACAATTTCCATCGCACGTCCACCCAAGACATAGGATGGACGCACTACCAGCGGATAGCCGATACCGCTTGCCTTCTCTATTGCCTGTTCGATCGTGCTTACAGTGGCATTCGCTGGCTGCTTAAGCCCAAGGCGATTCACTGCCAATTGGAAGCGCTCGCGGTCTTCTGCACGGTCGATAGCATCTGGGCTAGTACCGATAATAGGCACACCCGCAGCTTCTAGCTCACGCGCCAATTTCAGCGGCGTTTGCCCGCCGTACTGTACGATAACCCCTTCCGGTTTTTCGACACGCACGATTTCCAGCACGTCTTCTAACGTGACAGACTCAAAGTAGAGTCGGTCAGAAGTATCGTAATCGGTAGATACCGTTTCTGGGTTGCAGTTGACCATGATGGTTTCATAACCATCTTCACGCAGTGCTAACGAAGCGTGTACACAGCAGTAATCGAACTCAATCCCCTGCCCAATACGGTTAGGGCCCCCGCCCAACACCATGATTTTTGGTGTCCCGCTGGTTGGGTTGGCTTCGCACTCTTCTTCATACGTAGAGTACATATAAGCCGTGTCGGTCGAGAATTCCGCAGCGCAGGTATCCACACGCTTGTAAACCGGATGCAAGCCCAGCTTATAACGCAGTTTACGCACCTCGGTTTCGCTAACACCAGCCAGCTTCGCCAAGCGTGCATCGGCAAAACCTTTGCGTTTCAGCGTCCGTAGGAAATCGAATGTGAGGCACGATGCGCCTTGTTCAGCCACGTGATCTTCTAGACGAACAAGCTCTTCAATCTGCACCAAGAACCAGCGGTCAATATTGGTGAGGTTAAAGATTCCGTCGATAGAGAGGCCAGAACGGAAGGCGTCCGCGATGTACCAAATGCGGTCAGAACCCGCGTCTTTCAGCTCACGACGAATTTGGGTCAATGCTTCTGGATCATCAAGGCTGACTTTCGGGTCAAACCCGCTCACGCCGACTTCAAGGCCGCGCAACGCTTTTTGCACAGACTCTTGGAAGGTACGCCCAATCGCCATCACTTCACCCACAGATTTCATCTGGGTAGTTAGGCGGTCATTGGTACCAGCAAACTTCTCGAAGTTGAAACGAGGGATCTTGGTCACAACATAATCGATAGAAGGCTCGAATGATGCTGGCGTGCGCCCGCCGGTAATATCATTCATTAGCTCATCCAGCGTGTAACCCACCGCCAGTTTGGCTGCCACTTTCGCGATAGGGAAACCCGTCGCTTTAGAGGCCAGCGCCGAAGAGCGGGAAACGCGCGGGTTCATTTCGATAACGATCAGGCGGCCATTTTTCGGGTTAACGGAGAACTGAACATTCGAACCGCCCGTTTCAACGCCGATTTCACGCAGCACTGCCATCGAGGCGTTACGCATCACCTGATACTCTTTATCGGTGAGGGTTTGAGCTGGCGCGACAGTGATGGAGTCGCCGGTATGGATCCCCATCGCATCAAAGTTTTCGATAGAGCAGACGATGATGCAGTTATCGTTCTTATCCCGCACCACTTCCATCTCATACTCTTTCCAACCGATCAGTGATTCGTCGATGAGTAGTTCGTTGGTTGGGGAGAGATCGAGACCGCGTGTACAAATCTCTTCAAACTCTTCGCGGTTATAGGCGATCCCACCACCGGTGCCACCCATCGTAAAAGAAGGACGAATGATGCAAGGGAAGCCAACATCAGCAGCGACGGCAAATGCTTCTTCCATAGTGTGTGCAATACCGGAACGAGCCGTATCCAAGCCAATTTTCTTCATTGCTTGATCGAAACGGCGGCGATCTTCGGCTTTATCGATGGCATCTGCCGTGGCACCGATCATGGTGACACCGAACTCTTCCAGTACGCCATTGCGCTCTAACTCTAACGCGCAGTTCAGCGCGGTTTGTCCACCCATAGTTGGCAGAACCGCATCTGGGCGCTCTTTTTCGATAATTTTACGTACAACTTCCCAGTGAATCGGCTCAATGTAGGTTGCATCTGCCATTTCTGGGTCGGTCATAATCGTAGCTGGGTTAGAGTTCACCAGCACGACGCGGTAACCCTCTTCGCGCAGCGCTTTACACGCCTGTGCGCCGGAGTAGTCGAACTCGCACGCTTGCCCAATAACGATAGGGCCAGCGCCTAAAATCAGGATGCTTTTTATATCAGTACGTTTTGGCATTCTCAGTAGCTCCTGTTAGCGGCTTATTTGGTGTTGCTGCGATAGATTTTGATAAGTTCGATGAAGTGATCGAACAGCGGTGCAGCATCGTGCGGGCCGGGGCTCGCTTCTGGGTGCCCTTGAAAGCTGAATGCCGGTTTGTCCGTGCGGTGTAACCCTTGCAGGGAGCCATCAAACAGAGACTTGTGCGTTGCTCTCAACGTATTTGGCAAAGAATCTTCATCTACGGCAAAACCGTGGTTTTGTGCCGTGATCATGACGCGATCTGCATCAATATCTTTCACTGGATGGTTACCGCCATGATGACCAAACTTCATCTTTAAGGTGCGCGCACCTGATGCCAGTGCCAATAGCTGATGCCCTAAGCAGATACCAAAGACAGGAATGTCTGTCTCTAAGAACGTTTTAATGGCTTTGATGGCGTAATCACAAGGTTCTGGATCGCCTGGGCCATTGGAGAGGAAGATACCATCTGGGTTGAGGCTTAATACCTCTTCTGCGGGAGTCTGTGCGGGAACCACCGTCAGGCGGCAGCCTCTATCCACCAGCATACGCAGAATATTACGTTTCACACCGTAGTCGTAAGCAACAACATGGAAAGGCAGCTCTTCAGCCTGTTTTGCCGCAGGCAGTTCACCTTCTAACGTCCAACTCCCTTGTAACCAGCGATAATTCTCTTTGGTGGTCACTTCTTTCGCTAAATCCATCCCTTTCAAGCCTGGAAACGCTTTCGCTTTTTCCAGTGCCAATGCCGCATCAGGGTTATCTCCGGCGATAATACAGCCGTTCTGCGCCCCTTTTTCTCGTAGCAAACGGGTCAGTTTGCGAGTATCAATATCGGCGATAGCAACAATGCCGTGGCGCTTCAGATAATCAGACAGCCCCTCTTGATTGCGGTAGTTGCTAGCAATCAGTGGAAGGTCGCGAATGATAAGCCCTTGGGCGTGAACTGAAGAGGATTCTTCATCAGAAGAGTTAGTGCCGACATTGCCGATATGAGGATAAGTGAGAGTAACGATTTGGCGGGAGTAGGAAGGATCAGTGAGAATTTCTTGGTATCCGGTCATCGACGTATTGAAGACCACTTCCCCCACTGCCGTACCCTCTGCCCCAATGGCTCGACCGTGGAATTGGGTTCCGTCTTCCAGAACCAGTAGCGCTGACTTTATCAAAACACCCTCCAAGAATAAATAATCAATCTATTTGCATATTAATTCACGTGAAAGCGTTAAATCAATGTAAAAATCCCTAAAAAGGGAAATTTTGGCAAATTGGGCGCATTCTAATGATCGATCTGATCTCTGTCCAGCCAAAGTCTCATTTTTTCCTATTATTTTGCTGCGATCGCGCTTATCAAGGAGTTTTAGCGCTAAAAAGGAGACCTAAGTCGAATAGAAATCGGTTGCGGAGAGTGAATAAGAGAATTCAATCAAAAAAAAGAAGTAAAAATGATCAAAAAACAGACAATGATTGAAACACAATCAATTTTAGCATGGATAACATATAAAAATATCCGTCTTATATGAAAAATCAATCAAAGCGGATATTTTCATGCATTAAGTAGAAAGAGAAAACACCTCATGCCGATATCATCATATCGCAGAGGATATTATTAAATAGCGCAAACTCAATCAGCCGCAATGACTAAAGGTCATTAAGTGCCAGTACATCACGCATATCATAAAGACCCGCATCTTGATGCGCGAGCCAACTGGCAGCACGAACAGCGCCGTTCGCAAAGGTCATTCTGCTAGATGCTTTGTGAGTAATTTCGACTCTCTCGCCAATATCAGCAAACATCGCCGTATGTTCACCCACGATATCCCCTGCTCTTAACGTCGCAAAACCGATGCTTTTCCGGTCTCTCTCCCCCATGTGACCTTCACGCGCGTACACGGCGCACTCTTTTAGATCTCGGCCCAATGTCTCAGCGATCACTTCACCCATCGCTAGCGCCGTGCCCGATGGCGCATCAACTTTATGACGATGGTGTGCTTCAAGGATTTCGATGTCGGTGTAATCCCCCATCACTTTCGCTGCTTTCTCAAGCAGCTTTAAGACAACGTTGACACCCACACTAAAGTTTGCGGCAAACACCACGCCTATCTGCTCCGAGGCGGCCTTGATCGCGGCCTTTCCTGCTTCATCAAACCCCGTAGTACCAATAACAATCGCTTTATTATGTTGGCGGCAGAATGCCAAATGTGCCAGCGTACCTTCTGGGCGAGTGAAGTCGATCAGGATATCGAATGCGGCCACTATCGAATCTAAACTATCGGTAACGGCAACCCCCATAGTGGCTACTCCTGCCAACTCTCCAGCATCGGTGCCAATGAGCGTTGACCCTTTGCGCTCTAACGCCGCCCCAAGGACAACGCCTTCGGCCTGATGTACAGCTTGGATAAGCTGTCGGCCCATACGACCACCGGCTCCGGTAATCGCTACCCGAATCTGTTTTTCCGTCATAATCTTAGTCTCTGCATTCATGCGCCAATGCGCCGATAAAGGTTTGTACTCATCAGGTTAACCGCGCATCGCTATCCATACCAGTTGATTTTATCCGCTAATAAGTAAATAGCGATAAACAGGTATTATCATCAAAAAAAATCATAAGGCGGCTATTTCTTATTATTTGATATAAATCCGCTATCATTCTCATAAATATAAGGCTGAAAAAAATTTAACAATTCAGTATACCGAGATAAAAAAATAAAACAGATTCAGCATAAACATGCACTCCATGTATATTATTTTGCGCAAGGAAAACATAACCAACTGAATATTAAATAGTATTTTTTTTGAAAAAAAGACCTCTGTCGATCATGATGCTTACTTTTCTATAACGAAACACTATCCCGCTCTTCTTTTATCCCCAATGAGAAGATCAATACCTCGAAAAGAGAAATATCCCTTTATTTTATATGGCTTTCTAGGCCTATAATCATCGGACTAAATTTTAGTCTCCTTTTTAAAGAGCTTCGCTATTCAGTGGGGATAAGCATTAAATGAACAGTTCTGAAGGCAATAGTGCAATGAATGAAACCGTATGGCTCCGCCAGCCATCGCTATCCGATGCACAATTAATGAGCACCCTTATCAATTTAGCGTCTTACCCAGCACCTCGTTAGTGGAGTTGCTACGCAACCACTGTAGCACTCGCGTGAAGCAAGGCTGTGCCGTGGGTTAGTACAGAGCCTGTACCATCCTGCTTGATGGTGTGCCCACTGACTCCTGCATTTACCTATCCGTCTGGGCCAATGGCAAACAGATAAGAACAGCAGAAGGTGAAGTGAAAAACGGGAAACTTTCCAAGGTGCAGCAGATTCCGGGGCTGGTCATGACGAGCAGATCCGTAGAGAGCTTGCGGGTAATTTATTCCACTGTACGGGTTATGAGATGATTGTAGATGCGGTACAGAACGGGTTAAAAACGGAAGATGAAAAGTGAAAATGGCAGAGGGATAGGCTGAAATTCTTCGCAGTGATAAAACAAAACGCCCACTGTTGTGGGCGTTTTGTTTATTGATAGAAAAGGGATGCACCACCAGAGAAGAAATGTTCTCTCTTGGTTCTCAGTCAACCATTTTAATGCGGAGTTCTTTCGGTACTTCGAACACGATGTTCTCTTCTCGCCCGCTCATTTCAATAATATTCATTCCACCTAAGCCTTCTAGCCGAACAATAACTGCTTTTACTAGAACCTCTGGTGCTGATGCCCCAGCCGTTACACCAATTGATGTGGCACCTTTTAGCCATGACTCTTGAATATCATCGGCACTGTCAATCAGATAGGCCGATTTCCCCGCTCTGTGGGCCAGTTCAGCCAAACGATTGGAGTTAGACGAGTTCTTCGAGCCCACAACAAGGACGACATCGCTGTCAGCCGAGAGATTGCGCACAGCTTCTTGTCTATTGGTGGTCGCGTAGCAGATATCATCTTTACGCGGGCCAATTATATTAGGGAAACGCTCGCGCAATGCATCGATCACTTCAGAGGTATCATCAACGGAAAGTGTTGTTTGGGTCATAAAGCAAAGATTGTTTTCATCTTTGACGTTTAACGCCCAGACATCTCTCGGCGATTCGACAAGGTACATTCCCCCTTCAGGATTGCTGTACTGCCCCATTGTACCTTCTACTTCTGGGTGGCCTGCATGACCGATTAGAATCGCTTCACGCCCTTTACGGCTCGCTCTGGCAACTTCCATATGTACTTTGGTCACTAGTGGGCAGGTCGCATCAAAGACTGTTAAATCACGCGATTTCGCCTCAGAGCGCACGGCTTGAGAAACGCCATGAGCAGAGAAGATAAGGATAGAACCGTCGGGAACTTCGTTTAACTCTTCAATAAAAATGGCACCGCTTTCGCGCAGTTTGTCGACAACATAGCGGTTATGAACCACTTCATGGCGGACGTAAATCGGGGCACCGTACATCTCTAGTGCACGCTCTACGATGCTGATCGCACGGTCAACGCCTGCGCAAAATCCTCTCGGATTAGCCAGCAATATCTGCATTCTTACTCTCACTTTCCCGCACCTGTGGGTCTATCTCTACGATTTCGACATCAAACGTTACCGGATGCCCCGCCAGCGGATGGTTAAAATCAACGGTGATTGAATCGCAAGCGACTTCGCGAATCAATCCCGGCATTTCACTGCCATCCATCGCAGTAAATAAAATAATAGCACCTGGATCAGGTACACCCGTATGAGCAAAATCTTTACGGGTAAAAAACTGCACCAAATCAGGATTATTAGAGCCGAAAGCATCTTCCGGCTGTAGTGTAAAACGATGCTTGTCACCCACCTTGAGGCCGATAAGCTGGGATTCCAGTTCAGGAGAAAGGCTGTTATCCCCTAAACGAAAGAGCGCGGGCTTACCACTATTTTTAGTGGATTCAGCCACGCTGCCATCTTCAAGCATCAGTGAGAAGTGCAGTAATACTGCGCTACTGTTTTTCACCTGTTCCGTCATTTTCTTTTCCCTTTTTCTCTGACGGGCTTAAAAAGCCTTCGAGAATAACGGCCGCTGCACCGATGCAGATCGCTGTATCAGCCAGATTAAAGATGGGGAAACTCCAGTCACCGACGTGAAAGTGAAGAAAATCGATCACTACGCCGTGCACCATACGATCGAAAAGATTCCCCAAAGCACCACCAATAATCAGCGCATAAGCAATGTTAAGCAGTTTTGCCTTCGCGCTAGTGCGGTACATCATGACCAGCAACGCTATGCAGACAAGGACAGCAATAGCAGCAAAGAACCAGCGCTGCCAGCCGCCGCTATCAGCAAGGAAGCTGAATGCTGCGCCGGGGTTATGGGCATAGGTGAAACTTAAGAATGGAATAACCGGAAGAGACTCTCCCAAGTAGAAGTGGGACATAACCCACTGCTTGGAACCTAAGTCTACCGCAATAACCAGAACCGCTAGCCAAAGCCAGCGGAGTCCTGTAGATACAAGAGGTTTAGTCATTAGGCAAATTTTCGCTTTTCGCCATCGCCAGCCACGTTCGTTACACAACGACCGCATAACTCTGCATGTTCCGCAACTTGACCAACATCCGTGGTGTAGTGCCAGCAACGTGGGCATTTTTCGCCTTCGGCTTTCGCTAAAGCAATCTTTAACCCTTTTAGCACATCACTTTGTTGGGCATCTGCACCTGCATCTTCAAACGCAGCTACTTTTGCGCCAGACGTCAGTAGAACAAAACGGAGTTCGTCTTGCAGGCTGTTCAGTTTCGCAGCGAGCTCTGGCTCAGCAAACAGGGTAACGGACGCTTCGAGAGAACCACCGATACGCTTATCGCTACGCGCTTGTTCGAGCACTTTGTTGACTTCACTGCGCACTTGCAGCAGCTCATCCCAATAGGCATCGTTCATAACTTCATCATTGGCTAAACCGTATAGGCCTTCGTACCACTCTTCGGTAAAGACGAATTTCGCACGGCCACCCGGCAGATAGCTCCAGATCTCATCGGCAGTAAAAGACATGATTGGTGCCATCCAACGTACCAGCGCTTCTGCAATGTGATACAGCGCGGTCTGGCAGCTGCGACGGGCAATGCCGTCATCTTTAGCGGTGTACTGACGATCTTTAATGATGTCGAGATAGAAAGAACCCATCTCAACAGAACAGAACTGCATTAAGCGCTGTACCACAACGTGGAAATCGTAGCTGTGATAAGACTTGATGATCTCTTGTTGAGCCTCTAATGCGCGGCCCACTGCCCAGCGATCTACAACTACCATGTCTTCTGGTTTCACCATGTGCTTCTGAGGATCGAAGCCGTGCAGGTTAGCCAGCAAGAAACGCGCGGTGTTACGGATGCGGCGATAAGAGTCCGCAGAACGCTTCAGGATCTCATCAGATACCGCGATCTCACCGGTATAATCGGTAGAAGCAACCCAAAGGCGCAGGATGTCGCCACCCAACTTATTCATCACGTCCTGTGGGCTTACCGTGTTACCGATAGACTTGGACATTTTGCGCCCTTGACCATCGACGGTGAAGCCGTGAGTCAATACCTGACGGTAAGGCGCTTTGCCTTTCATCGCGGTAGAGATCATGAGGGATGACATAAACCAGCCACGGTGCTGATCTGAGCCTTCCAAGTACATATCTGGGGTATGGCCACCAAACTCAGGGCGCGCATCAATCACAGAATAGTGCGTAGATCCTGAATCGAACCATACATCCAGCGTATCAGGCACTTTCACGTAGTTTTCTGCATCGGCACCTAAAATGTCTTTCGGGTCCAGATCCCACCATGCTTGAATGCCATCTTTCTCAACGCGCTTCGCTACTTCTTCCATTAGCTCAGTGGCACGTGGGTGCAGCTCTTCGGTATCTTTATGTACAAATAGAGACATAGGTACGCCCCACGTGCGCTGACGGGAGATACACCAGTCAGGACGGTTCGCTACCATGTTTTCGATTCGAGCTTTACCCCAAGCTGGAGTCCAGCCACTCTGGCCATCTTGAGCCAAACCGTCGGTTTCGATACGTTCGATTTCAGACAGAGACTGTTTACGTAGCCCTTTCTGATCCATGCTGATAAACCACTGAGGGGTAGCACGGAAGATAATCGGGGTTTTATGACGCCAGCAGTTCGGGTAGCTGTGAAGCAGCTTCTCAACGTGCAGCAAAGCACCGCTAGTACGAAGCATCTCAACGATGACGTCGTTAGCTTTGAATACCTGCATCCCATCAAGACCTAAACCGGTGCCTGGTAGATAGCAGCCATCCGGCCCTACTGGGTTTGCCGTTTCCAAGCCATATTTCTGACCGATAACATAGTCGTCTGGGCCATGGCCTGGGGCGGTGTGAACTGCACCCGTACCGGCATCAAGCGTGACATGCTCACCCAATACAACCGGGACATCAAAGCTCATAAGTGGATGAGCAAAACGAAGCAATTCAAGGTCGGAACCTTTGCAGCTCCCTAGTACCTGCCAATGGGTGATACCCGCACGTGCCATTACGCTTTCAACTAATTCTGCTGCCAGAATTAAGCATCTGCCTTCTACTTGCACCAGTTGATACTCAAACTCTGGGTGCAGTGAGATAGCGCGGTTGGCTGGAAGAGTCCAAGGTGTGGTAGTCCAGATAACCAGAGAGACAGGGCCTTCTACGCTTGTTACACCAAACTTCTCGATAACGCTATTCACGTTAACGGCATTGAAGCTCACGTCGATAGACGGAGACGTTTTGTCATAATATTCAACTTCAGCTTCTGCTAACGAAGAGCGGCACTCGGTACACCAATGTACCGGTTTCGCACCCTTGAGCAGGTGACCGTTGTCGATGATTTTTGCCAACGCACGGATGGTGTTCGCTTCTGTATCGAATGCCATCGTCATATAAGGATGAGACCAATCCCCAAGCACGCCTAAACGGATGAAGTCAGCTTTCTGGCCTTCGATCTGTTCTGCTGCATATTTACGGCATATTGCGCGGAATTCGGCTGGCGTAAGTTTTTCACCCGGTTTGCCATACTGCTGCTCTACTTTCAGCTCGATAGGCAGGCCGTGGCAATCCCAACCCGGAACATAAGGGGCATCAAAACCCGACAGTCCTTTGGATTTAATAATAATGTCTTTAAGGATTTTGTTAACTGAGTGACCAATATGAATGCTGCCATTCGCATACGGAGGGCCGTCGTGCAGAATGAAGGTTTTTTTACCTTTTTTAGCGGCACGAATCGCCCCATAAAGATCCTGTTCATACCAATTGGTTAGCATGCCAGGTTCGCGCTTGGCGAGATCGCCGCGCATCGGGAACCCTGTTTCCGGCAAGTTCAGGGTGTTCTTATAGTCACTCATTAGATTATTGGTTCCGTTTCGGCAATATTATACTCGTCATACTTTGAGTATAGGGAAGTTAAACTTGGGTCGTTAAACCAAAAAGATTTCGCGCCGCAAGTACATCTTTAGCGATTTGCTGCTTCAATTCATCGAGCGATGCAAAGCGCTGCTCATTGCGCAATTTTGCGCGTAACACCACGTCAATGTGGTGCCCATATAGGTTCATATTGGCATCTAATAAATGAACCTCAAGCTGCTGGCGAATACCGGCAACAGTTGGGCGAGTACCTATATTGGCAACGCCTGGCAAGGGTTTATCACCCAACCCCATGACCTCAACAGCGTAGACTCCCTTAACTGGGATGACTCGCCGCTTAAGAGGAACATTCGCGGTGGGAAAGCCGATAGTGCGGCCTACTTTATCACCGTGCACTACCCTGCCACTGATGCTAAAGGGCCGACCGAGATAAGACTCAGCCAATGCCAGATCGTCGTTTTTCAAGGCTTCGCGAATGCCTGTGCTGCTAATCCGTAGCCCTTTTTCACAAAAGCTATCTGAATTAGCGACAGTAAAACCGAACTCTTCGCCAGAACGTTGTAGCAGGCGGTAGTCCCCTTGACGCCCAGCGCCAAAGCAGAAGTCATCACCCACCATCAGAAACTTAACACCCAACTTTTCCACCAGCAACCCAGAAACGAAAAATTGGGCCGTATTCGATGCAAATAAAGGGTTAAATTTGACGCAGAGTAAATAATCGACGCCTTCTCGGGCAAGGTATCGGCACTTGTCACGCAAGCGCATTAGCCGTGCTGGTGCTTTATCTCCGGCAAAAAGCTCTAGAGGCTGCGGTTCAAAAACCATGACCATTGTTGGCAGCCCTAAGCGCTGCCCTTCACTCTTCAAACGCCGTAACAGTGATTGGTGGCCGCGATGAACCCCATCAAAATTCCCGATAGTCAACACACAACCGTGATGACGCGCCCGAAGATTATGTATGCCGCGAATCAACTCCATAGCTGGCTCAGTACAGTGAATATCGCCGGATTATACCTTGTACAGACAGGAAGGTTAACCAGCGATTAAAGCAATAAGGGATAGCTCACAGCAGTTTTTGTAGAAACGCTGTGAACGGCTCAATAAAAGATATTAGAACTATGCGCCATACCCGACGGATTTCAAGGGCGAAAAAGAGAGGTGCCCACAGATTGAATGACAGAGGTATAACAATTAATTGTGCTGAACCAAAATGATATCGTGTCATTAATTGCCATTTATTGGTACATGCGTCAAGAGCCTATCCCAACAGGCGAATTTGTTATTGTCAATTTTGATGTGAGCCGCGCTGAAACAAAATACTGGGTATTTTTGCTACCGCGTGAGAAAGACTGTATTCATCATAATAAAGCTGTTAGAATTCGCGCCATCAAAACACCGTCATGGCGTCGTAAACTTACCTAGTTAACGTCGCTTATTTGCACAAATCCGTTGACAATTGAAGGCTAACAGGGCATATTCCTCGGCCTTTGAAATGTCCTCAATAGACTAATATTTGGGAGTTGGACCTTGGCTAATATCAAATCAGCTAAGAAACGCGCCGTCCAGTCAGAGAAGCGTCGTAAGCATAATGCTAGCCGTCGCTCAATGATGCGTACTTTTATCAAGAAAGTATACGCGGCGATTGCAGCAGGCGATAAAGATGCTGCTCAAAAAGCGTTTAACGAAATGCAACCGATTGTGGATCGTCAGTCTTGCAAAGGCTTGATTCACAAGAACAAAGCAGCACGTCATAAGTCAAACCTTGTGGCACAAATCAACGCAATGCAGGGCTAATCTCCTCTTTGCCGAGATTAACGCTAGGTAGTTTATACTCTGCGTTGTCTGCTTGATAAAAAAACCGGCCTCAGCCGGTTTTTTTATATTTATCGGAAATCTCGCCGCAATTATCTCTCTTTTCATGTCAGTCTGTTCTGGTGTCACGGCACGACTGAATCTTAATGCTATTTGCTCTTAACGTTACTTACTCTTAAAAAGCGAAGAAAAATCTTTATTGCACACTTGCTGCACAGCTGGGTGTTGGATCATACGTTCGGCAAAAATAACGTAATACTCCTCTTTAATGCTATCGATTTTACCGAGTTCAACGACGTTCTCCAGCTCAGTATCATCATCTGCGTACAATGTTGGGGCGACAAAAATAGCGTTATGAAAACGGCCAAATGCTTTCATTAGCGCAGCATCATCAAACTCCCCTAAAATCTGAACTTCAAGCGCTTGGCTATTGAGCCAATTCGTCAAGTTACGCCCTAGCATAGAGCGACGACCGGGGATCAAAAGCTTTCGTTGCTCTAAACACTGTGGAAATGGCAGGTTGGGCACAGGCTCACGGCAAAAGAAACTGATGCCGCATTCACCCAGCTTAATAGAGAACAGCCCTTCTTGTTGGCTAGAGTCAACGGGGCAATCGGATAGAATCATATCCAGTTTATGCTGGCTTAACTGTTCTAAGAGCATTTCATGGGTCGACTCAAAACAGCGCAAGAGAATTTGTTCGTTATCATGCAGCGCTGTTTCTAAAACCTGGCTCACCAAACGTTTTGAAAGCGCATCCGCAACGCCAACATCAAATAGAATACTCGCTTCTTTACGATAGTTAACAATATCCAACATTTCCTGACTGAGCGTGAACATCTTATCTGCGTAGCGAAAAATCAGTTGCCCTAATTCTGAAGGAACCAAACCACGCCCTTGCCGCTTAAATAGCTTCCCATCCAAGCTCTCTTCTAACGCTTTAATCTGCCCTGTGACCGTTTGGGGAGTGAGAAAAAGCGCCTCTGCAGCACCAACAACAGACCCCTCTTTGCATACCTGCCAAAAATAGTACAAATGGTTAAAATTAAGATGCGTTGTACGCATACGGGCCCTCGACCTTCTCAGTGATTAAGCTCTTAGATATATCTGAGATTAATCTTTATATTAGCCCGGTTACAGAGCGTATCTGTAACCGGATTGCACTTTTGTCTACTCGTTATCTGAATCAGATTATGCTTTTGATCCATTAGGTTTTTTCAACACAGCTCTGAGTGAGAGGTAACCTAACACAGCAGCAACCGTTGATCCCAGTAAAATGCCAATTCTGGAATAGGTATCAAAATCTGCCCCTGCGTTCTCAAAAGCAAGGGATGAAATGAAAATAGACATCGTAAAACCAATGCCACATAGCACTGAGACAGCAAAAATGTGGCGGAAATCTATCCCCTCAGGCAGGCGGGCAATGCCACTTTTCACTGCCAACCAGCTGATAGTAAAAATGCCTAATGGTTTGCCCACCATCAGCCCCATCGCTATCCCTAACGGCAGCATAGAGGTCATTTTCTCTACGGAGACACCGTCAAGAGAGATCCCTGCGTTAGCAAATGCAAAAAGTGGCAATATCAAATAAGCAACCCAAGGGTGCAGACCGTGCTCCAATTTATTGGAAGGCTCTCGGTTATTGCTGGCCCTCAATGGGATAAATAGCCCGATAATCACGCCCGCCAAAGTCGCATGAACCCCTGATTTCAACACGCTAACCCACAATATGGCACCAATAATCAGATAAGGTGCAATTTTGCCTACACCACGCCAGTTTAGATAAGCCAGCGCAGCAATAGCTGCAGAAGCCACTAATAAGGCGGTGATAGAAAGCTGGCTCGTATAAAATAGGGCAATAATCACGATGACACCGAGGTCATCAATAATTGCCAACGCTAACAAAAACACTTTCAAGTTAGTAGGAACCCGATTGCCTAATAGCGCCATTACCCCTAAAGCAAAGGCTATATCCGTTGCAGCCGGAATAGCCCACCCTTCACGGGCAATAGGGTCGCTGCCATTAAAGGCGAGATAGACCAACGCAGGGGCAAGCATACCGCCTAATGCAGCAATCGCGGGAAAGACCGCCTTGTCTCTGCTCGCCAGAGAACCTTCCATCAGCTCACGCTTTACTTCCAAGCCAATCACGAGGAAAAAGACTGCCATTAGGCCATCATTTATCCACAGCAGAAGGGGCTTATTGATATCTAGCTCAGCAAACTTAATAGCCACTGGGATATTGAGAAAATTTTCATATAGTGCGCTAAACGAGCTATTCGCTAACAACATGGCAAATGCTGCTGCAATAATCAGCAAAATGCCACCTGCAGCTTCTAGGCGCAAAAATTGGCGAATAATATTGGTCATTAAATTCTACTCCACCTTATATCGTACCCTCACAAGTATGGTTAAACTTGCGAATTATTCCATATGATTCGATTTTACCGAATACAATAACTCGAAAATAGTCATTTATTTATGGTTTATGGATCGGAATATTCGATGTATTTGATATCGGTAGAGAAGAAAGGATGAACTCTAGGTATAAACCCAGAGCGGGGAGAAAGGTTATTGACGTAACGCGATGGCTAATCGGTTCATTCCATTCATTAACCCAATTGCCAGAGTTAAATCTGCTCTTTCGGTTTCATCGAAATGCTCAACCAAAGGCAAGTATATCTCATCGCTGATATCACCCTGTGTGGCTGAACCGATGTAGGTCATTGCTTCTGCCCAAGCAAGTGCTGCACGCTCTGCCTCAGTGTAACGGTGGCTGACACGCCAACCCGCCAACTCATCGATACGATCTTGCGTTTCGCCATGTTTTCTTAGTGATGTGCTATGCAGGTTCAAACAATATGCACAGCCATTAATTTGCGATACGCGTAGGTATACCAGCTCAATCAACTTGATACCCAGAGAGCTTTGATCTAATGCATTTTTGGTAACTAACAGGCCATTAAACGCGTCTGGAGAAAGTGTGTGGTAGGGCAAGCGCAATACTGGAGCAGTCATGGGTCATAATCCTTAATATCGAACAAGGCTTATACTTTATTAAGCCCTGTTCTGGGGGTGAATAATGAATCTAAATAATCATAGCGATACTCATTATCGCTGGCTTCGTATGTAGAATAGGGGTTTAATGGCATAATAAAAAGGACAAGAAATGACAAAATGATAGGGCCATGAAAACAAATAAAAGTGCTACTTTCCCATCAAACTTTCATCTGGATCGCCAAAATTCCCAGCCGCTCTATCGGCAGCTCTATCAAAGCTTTCGTGATGCGATTACGCAAGGCGTTCTCAGGCCCGGTGAACGAATCCCGTCAATACGCAATCTCTCCAGTGAGCTTGGTTTAGCCCGAGGCACTATTGAAACAGCAATAGCAATACTCACAGCCGAGGGCTACCTACTGACGAATGGGCAAGCCGGAACGACGGTTGCCCCCTCGCTAATCCCACAAACGGCAACCGTTGCACTACAACATGAAGCACCTTCTGCACCCTCTTTACCCACTGCGCCTCTGCTTTTCCAGATGGGTGTTCCTGCTCTAGATGCATTCCCACGTAAGCTATGGGCAAGATTGGGCGCACGGCAGCTAAGAAAAATGCAGCCCGTTGATATGAGCTACCTTGATATTCAAGGCTCCCTCTCCTTGCGCAAATCTATTGCCTCTTATCTTTCCGTTTCTCGTGGTATTCGCTGCTCGGCAGAGCAAATTATTATCACCGCAGGGTATTCTGGCGCATTAGATCTCGTTAGCCGCACTTTGTTGCAGCAAGATGATAGCGTGTGGTTAGAAGATCCCGGCTATCCGCCGACTAAGCGGCTGTTGATGACAAGGAAAATAAAGCTCATTTCTGTTCCCGTCGATCAGTATGGGGCTGACGTTGCAACGGGGATTGCCTTAAGCCCTGATGCACGCTTAGCCATCGTCAGCCCCGCAAACCAAAGCCCTTTAGGTGTATCACTGACGCTAGAGCGCAGAATTGCCCTGCTTGAATGGGCAGATAGAGAGCAGAGTTGGATATTGGAAGATGATTATGATGCTGAGTTTCGCTATGACGCGAAACCCTTGCCAGCACTGAAAGCGTTAGATAATCGACAGCGTGTATTGTATGCAGGCACCTTCAGTAAAGTGCTCTTTCCTGCTCTGCGTTTAGGTTATTTGGTCGTCCCACCCGATTTGCTGCCCCGGTTGCTACACACGAGCCAAATGCATACGCCCTGCCCTTCGTTATCGCAATCTATTGTGGCTGACTTTATGGATAGCGGGCATTTTTCCCGCCACATAAAGAAAATGCGGGGGCTTTATGCCATACGTCGTCAGTGGATGATAGAGGCATTAAATAAGATCCTCCCCGTTGAGTTCAGCTTACTGATCCCAAAAGGTGGAATGCATCTTTCAATTGCCTTACCTACTACCTATAGCGATCGCTATATCGCGGATGAGGCCCGAAAAGAGGCTATTTCATTAGAACCACTTTCCCGATGGAGAAGCCATACCGAGGGCTTACCAACCATTATTTTTAGCTTTATTAATATAACCAGCCAAGAGAATGCAGCGGTGATGGCAGAGAGGCTGTTGTCTCTATTAATCAAACCACCAGCATTGGATTGATCTCGCCGATAATATAGAAAAGCGTGGGCTGATTGCTCTACCCACGCTTTTAAGGTGATGTCGATAACCGTTAATTAACGCGTTAAATCATCAAAGAACTTTTTCACACCATCGAAAAAGGTTTTGCTACGAGGGCTGTTAGCTGACCCGCTTGGCCCACCTAAGCTCTCTTCTAATTCACGTAGCAGCTCTTTTTGTTTATCATTAAGTTTCACTGGTGTCTCTACAACAACACGGCACAGTAAATCACCTTGGCTGCCACCTCGCACTGATTTAACACCTTTGCCGCGCATGCGGAACATCTTGCCGGTTTGGGTTTCTGCTGGAACTTTAAGATTCACGCGACCATCAAGCGTTGGAACCTCAATTTCACCGCCAAGTGCCGCCATCGCAAAGTTAATAGGGACTTCGCAATACAGATTGTTATCTTCACGTTCAAAGATAGGATGCTGCTTAACCTGAACCTGAACATATAGATCGCCTGACGGTGCTCCGTGCTCACCTGCTTCACCTTCGCCGGATAAGCGAATACGATCACCGGTATCAACACCTGCTGGGATCTTAACGGACAGTGTTTTCGATTTTTCTACGCGGCCCTGACCATGACACTTGTTGCATGGATCTTTGATGATCTGCCCACGTCCATGGCAGTGTGGACAAGGCTGCTGCACAGTGAAGAAGCCTTGACGCATCTGTACTTGTCCAGCCCCATGGCAGGTTGTACAGGTGACAGGTGAACTACCTGCTTTTGCACCGCTACCGTGGCAAGTATCGCACTCCACTAACGTAGGGATTCGAATCTCTTTCGTTACACCACGAACGGCTTCCTCTAGAGTTAGCTCCATGTTGTAACGTAAATCAGAACCACGTGCTGCACGCTGACGACGCCCACCGCCAAAAATATCACCAAAGACATCGCCGAATATGTCGTTGAAATCGCCGCCACCGCCGCCGAATCCACCACCACCGCCCATGCCGCCTTGCTCAAAAGCACCATGACCATACTGGTCATAAGCTGCTTTTTTCTGAGCATCGGTCAGGATTTCATAAGCTTCTTTGATCTCTTTGAATTTGGCTTCTGAGTCTTTATCACCTTGATTACGGTCAGGGTGATGTTTCATCGCCAAGCGTTTATAGGCCTTTTTGATTTCGCGCTCGTCCGCATCCCGGGCGACGCCCAAAACCTCATAATAGTCTTTTTTCGCCATTCTTTTTCCTGCCCTCAACATGCATACACGGGCGCAGAGTTTCCTCAACGCCCGTGTCGGTTGCCAACAGCGTTAATACTAAATGCTGCTCTACCGCTGTCGTGCCCGTTTAGGGGCGATTATTTTTTGTCTTTAACTTCTTCAAACTCAGCATCGACAACATCATCATCTTTCTGAGCGGCATTTTCTGCACCGGCTGCACCTTCGGCCTGAGCCTGCTGTTGCGCCATCTCCATCAGCTTGCCTGAAGCTTGAACCAAAGCTTGAGTTTTAGCTTCAATATCTGCTTTATCTTCAGTTTTAGCGGCAGCTTCCAAATCTTTCAGTGCAGCTTCAATTGCAACTTTGTCTTCTTCTGGTAATTGAGCACCCGCTTCTTCTAACTGCTTGCGTGTGCCATGGACCAGATGGTCAGCTTGGTTACGGATCTGAACCAGTTCTTCAAACTTACGGTCAGATTCAGCGTTAGCTTCTGCATCACGAACCATTTGTTGGATCTCTTCTTCACTCAAACCAGAAGAGGCCTTAATGGTGATGTTTTGCTCACGACCAGTGTTCTTATCCTTAGCGGACACATGCAGAATACCGTTGGCATCAATATCGAAGGTCACTTCGATTTGTGCCTGCCCGCGCATTGCTGGCTGAATACCATCTAGGTTGAACTGACCCAGAGATTTGTTATCTAGAGCACGCTTACGCTCACCTTGCAGAACCTGAATGGTTACCGCACTTTGGTTATCTTCCGCGGTAGAGAACACTTGGCTATGCTTAGTTGGGATAGTGGTGTTCTTCACGATCAGTGGAGTCATCACGCCACCCATGGTTTCGATACCCAGTGACAGAGGGGTAACGTCTAGCAGCAGAACGTCTTTTACGTCGCCTGCTAATACACCGCCCTGAACCGCAGCACCGATAGCAACCGCTTCATCTGGGTTCACGTCTTTACGTGGTTCTTTACCAAAGAAGTCCGTTACTGTTTTTTGTACCAGTGGCATACGAGTCTGACCACCCACCAGAATCACGTCCTGAATATCAGATACAGATAAACCTGCATCTTTCAGAGCCACTTTCAGTGGTTCCAGAGTACGGCTTACCAAATCTTCAACCAGTGATTCCAGTTTTGCACGGGTCACACGGATGTTCATGTGTTTTGGCCCCGTCGCATCAGCCGTAATATACGGCAGGTTTACATCGGTCTGTTGTGCAGCAGACAGCTCAATCTTCGCCTTCTCTGCAGACTCTTTCAGACGCTGCATTGCCAGTGGGTCATTACGCAGGTCAATGCCTTGTTCTTTCTTAAATTCATCAACCAGATAGTTGATCATGCGGCTATCGAAATCTTCACCACCTAAGTGAGTGTCACCGTTAGTCGCTAATACTTCGAAAGTTTTTTCGCCATCAACTTCGTCAATCTCGATGATAGAAATATCGAAAGTACCGCCACCTAAGTCATAAACAGCAATGGTGCGGTTGCCAACTTCTTTATCCAGACCATAAGCCAGCGCAGCAGCCGTTGGTTCGTTGATAATACGTTTAACGTCTAAACCTGCGATACGGCCTGCATCTTTGGTTGCCTGACGCTGTGAGTCATTGAAGTACGCTGGAACGGTGATAACCGCTTCAGTGATGGTTTCACCAAGGTAATCCTCAGCGGTTTTCTTCATTTTCTTCAGGACTTCAGCAGAAATCTGTGGTGGCGCAATTTTTTCGCCTTTGATATCAATCCACGCATCGCCGTTATCTGCCTCAACAATTTTGTAAGGCATGATCTTGGAATCACGCTGTGATTCGTCATCGCTGAAACGGCGACCAATCAGGCGTTTGATTGCATATAATGTGTTCTGTGGGTTAGTCACAGCCTGGCGTTTTGCTGGCTGGCCTACCAAAATTTCACCGTCTTGTGTGTAGGCGATGATGGAAGGTGTGGTACGTTCACCTTCGCCGTTCTCCAGAACTTTAGCCTGGGCGCCATCCATAATTGCGATACAAGAGTTGGTTGTACCTAAGTCAATACCAATAATTTTACCCATCTAAAACATCTCCACTAAAAAATCGTTATTCGTTCGTCTTACTAACCTATATGGGGATGGAGACGGTATTTTTCAATACGCTAGTTTTGCTCTATCCGAGAGGTTAGTTTCGCGGTTGAAGATAAGATGGGGACGTCTACGGTATCATCAAGGGGGGCAGGTTAAAAAAATCCGATTTTATCCGCTTTAGATCATTGCTTCGCATCTCACCAGTCATTATTATGCCGCGCGCTTCAGGTTGAATTCGCTCTGAAAACCTTGAGTTATCTGACTCTAAAGATAATTACAAACCCTTTATTTAGTAAACCAAGCTATCAGACGCTAAGTTGATCGTTTGGTTGTATTTTAAGCAACACTATTCGCTAATCACTAGCGCCAATTAGTTCCATGGAGAACATATGCACGACATTAAGCTAGCTAATCCTGGTCCATTAGGACTTTTAGGGTTTGGTATGACAACCATCCTGCTGAATTTACACAACGCAGGTTTTTTCCCTCTATCCGCCATTATTTTAAGCATGGGTATTTTTTATGGTGGTCTGGCTCAGGTTGCTGCTGGCATCATGGAGTTTAAGAAAGGCAATACTTTCGGCACCACTGCATTTACTTCTTACGGCATGTTCTGGCTGTCACTGGTTGGCATTTTAATGCTGCCTAAAATGGGTTTAGCTGAAGCAAGTGACCCTCAGTTTTTAGGTGTGTATCTTGCTCTGTGGGGCGTGTTCACGCTGTTTATGTTCTTTGGCACCCTGCGCGCTAACCGTGCTATCCAGTTCGTTTTCGGTAGCCTCGTCGTGCTGTTCTTCCTGCTGGCAATCGGTAACTTTACGGCTAACGCTGCTCTACTCACCTTTGCTGGCTATGAAGGTATTATCTGCGGCGCGAGCGCTATCTATCTTGCAATGGCTGAAGTGCTTAACGAGCAATACGGTCGTACCGTTCTGCCAATCGGCGAATGCAAGTGCAACTAATACTCGTGTCATATCTCTGCACGGTTAATACCGCACTGTAGAGAATGGCCTCTATTCCAGAAGCAGCTCGCTGTTTCTGGAATACTCTCCAAATACTCCCCTTTCGTCATTATTTCTTTTCTCACTTATTCTTGATTTCTTGTTTATTACATGCCGAAGAAATCACATGGCAGGCGTTAATCAGTCACGCTTTATATGCTTATTGTGTGGTAGATTTATCCCATCAAACAGATAGGGACTATTACTGATAGAGACGCTTAACGTGAATACCTCTTTTACACAGCAAGGCTCGCATCTGCCCGACCTTATTTTCGGTGCTTCACTCTATTTCCCGCCTATCTTTAAAGCTTTTATGCTGGGTACTGTTATCTGGATGCTGCTCCATCACGTGCTGCGTGACTGGATCTATTCTGGCGAAGTATGGCACCCCACCTTAATGGATTTATCTCTCTTTGTTATCGCCGTCAGCGGTTCCTTATGGATATTGGCGAGCTGGTGAAGATAAAAAGTTAAGGAGGGGACAAGAACAATGATGGGATTTAAACAATGAAATACAGCACGCTTAAATATTTTTCTACCATTATCGTCTGCGCTATCGCCCTGTGTGCCGGATGGTGGATGTGGAATTACTACATGCAGTCACCGTGGACTCGTGATGGCAAAGTTAGGGCTGAGACAGTCAGCGTAACCCCTGCGGTTTCCGGCAATCTCATTCGGGTTAACGTTCGTGATAATCAGCAGGTGAAGAAAGGTGATCTTTTATTCACGATTGACCCTGCCCCCTATCAAATCGCACTTGATAATGCCAACGCCGCAGTCGCCAAAGCGACATCTGACTTGGCCAAAGCAAGCCATGAGGCAAACCGCCGCCGCAATCTGCCAAACAATATTATTTCTGCCGAAAATATGGATGAGTCGAATCTAAACGCGGTTGCAATGGCCTCCATGCATAAAGCCGCAGAAGCTAATCTCGCGCAGGCTAAATGGAACTTGGCACAAACAAATATCTATGCACCCGCAGATGGATACATCACAAACCTGCAAACCCGCATAGGTAATTATGCGACCTCTGGCACACCGCTGGTTGCTCTTATCGATCTGCACTCATTTTATGTTATGGGCTATTTTGAAGAGACTAAGCTCAGGCACATTAAAGAAGGCAATAAAGCCGATATCACACTGTACAACGGCAATACACCGCTACAGGGTGAAGTAGAGAGCATCGGGCGTGCTATTTACGATCAGAGCGTCGATAGCAGCGAAGATATGCTGATGAACGTCAAACCTAATGTCCCGTGGGTGCGCTTGGCTCAGCGGGTTCCCGTGAGAATTAAGCTGCTTGATGTGCCTAAAGACGCCATGCTGGTTGCAGGTACTACCTGCACAATCTCCATCCGCCACTAAGCCTCTCTCTGTCAATGTGGGTAACCGTGAATAGACGAACATGAACCTTTCTTGGCTTGAGTGGAAAAACACGCCGTGGGGCAAAGCGACCAAAGATCAATGGCGTTATGCGCTGCGTAATGCCATCGCGATGTGCCTCTCGCTGTGGATTGCTTTTCTGCTAAATCTGGATGAGCCTTATTGGGCAATGACTTCTGCCGCTGTCGTCAGTTTCCCCACCATTGGTGGCGTAATCAGTAAAAGCATTGGCCGTATTATAGGGAGCTTGTTGGGCGCAACCGTCTCTGTTTTGATTGCAGGCCAGTGTCTAAACGACCCTTGGTTGTTCACTTTTTTTATTGCAGGCTGGCTTTCACTTTGCACTTATATTTCTAACCACTATCAAAATAACGTCTCTTACGCCTTTGCTCTTGCCGGTTATACCGCTGCGATTATCGCCTTCTCAACCACCAGCGCCGCCGATTCGATGGAGGTGTTTGATATTGCACAAGCCCGGGTCTGCGAGGTGATTACCGGTCTGCTGTGCGGTGCATTTATGATGATGCTACTGCCAAGTACTTCAGATAGCACTAATTTGATGTCATCGTTAAACAAGATGCATTTAAGGCTACTTGAACATGCTGCTATGCTGTGGAAAACCGAGACAACTCAGCAAATTCGCACGTCTCATGCTGGTGTGATTAATCAGATTTTAACGATGAATGTGTTGAGAATTCAGGCCGTCTGGAGCCACTACCGTCTGCGCCGTCGCAATAACGTACTAAACTTCTTACTGCATCAGCAGCTACGTTTAACCAGCATCATCGCCAGTATTCGCCGTATTTTAATGAACTGGCCAGAGCCTCCTGAAAATCTACAACTTGTTTTGCAAGCACTGTTGGCCGAGTTGCAGAAACCAGACACAGATAAATATCAGCTCGCAAAAATCCTGCAGAGAATCTATCCCACCAATGAAGATGATTTCCGCCATCGCACCTTCTGGCTGCGATTGCGCTATTTCTGTTGGACGTATTTACAATCTAGCCAATGGCTGAGAAGGCTGGAGGAGGCTAATCCCTCTAGTGAGTTGCAGCCGCCGAAAGTCGCTAGCATCGCTCGGCATACCGATAGTACCGAAGCCGCCTATAACGCAGTGCGCACATTTTTATGTATTTTTATCGGCTGTGCTTACTGGATTAACACACAGTGGGATGTCGGTTCATCAGCATTAACGCTCACCGCGATTAGCTGCGTGCTTTACTCCTCGACGGCCTCCCCCATCACCAGCATCATGACGCTGATAAAAGCGATAGTGTTGCTCTCTATATTCTGTTTCGTGGTGAAGTTTGGCCTGATGATTCAGATTGATGATTTCTGGATTTTCTGTGCGTTCCTACTGCCTGTACTGCTCACAATGCAGATGATGAAGTTGCAGCACCCCAAATACACCCCACTTTGGGGCCAATTAATTGTCTTTATGGGCTCATTCTTATCTGTCACGAACCCACCTAGCTATGACTATCAGAGTTTTTTAAATGACAATGTTGGCAAACTCTGTGGCGTGTTATTAGCGGGGTTAGCTTTTCAGATCCTTCGTCCCAGTTCGGATAAGCTTAAAAGCCGTCGTATTATTCGAGCCCTAAGGCGGGATTTCAGCGACCAGATTAGCCCACATCCTCAACAAAGTGAGAGCCAATTTGAGTCTCGGGTCTATCACCGAATTAGCCAACTCAGCCAAAGCAAAGATGAGGATACGCGCGATTGGATGCTGCGCTGGGGCGTGGTTTTACTGAACTGTAGCCATATTGTGTGGCAACTACGAGAGTGGCAAACACGCTCAGATCCGCTGTCTATTGTGCGGGATGTCTGCATCCGCTGTTTGAAAGGCGTTATGACAGAGAAAGGCGTACAACAGCACTCTCTGGCGGTGTCGTTGAAAGAGTTGCAGAGAATGAGCGACGCGCTTTCTCATCATCACGATCGCTCTGCTCGGGATCTGGCGGGGTTAATCTGGCGGCTCTACTGCTCACTACTTCAACTACAGCAAGCCATCTCACTTCCTGAGCCGCCTTCCTCTTCTGAAAAGAGCGCCCCAAAAGGACAATAACCTTTTCCTGAATGAAAACGCATTTTAGGGCGTATTGATCATTCAACACGCCCTAAAAAAGCAGTTATTCGCCTTTTACTTCACGGATTGCCGATTTAGGCCTGAAACCTACGACTATCTCAGGTTTGGTCTCAATATATGGCCCTTCCAGCAACTGGATGCAGTACGGCACACTGGCAAAAATACCGTGGACGATGACTTCACCAGCGTCATTCTTCACGCCTTCTAGTGTCTCTTTGATGGATTTTGGCTGACCCGGCAAATTTAAAATCAGTGCTTGCTTACGAATCACGCCAACCTGACGGGATAAAATGGCTGTCGGCACATAATGCAGGCTAATTTGTCTCATCTGCTCGCCAAAGCCCGGCATAACACGATCCGCAACCGCTAGGGTTGCATCTGGAGTCACATCACGGCGTGATGGCCCCGTTCCACCGGTGGTTAACACCAGATGGCAGCCCATCTCATCCACTAATTCACTTAATGTTTGCTCGATGACCTCTTGTTCATCGGGGATCAAGCGAGTTTCAATCTCGAAAGAGGTTGTCAGCGTTTGCTCTAACCACTCCTGAAGCGCGGGAATACCTTTGTCTTGATAGACACCGCTGGAAGCGCGATCGGAAATAGAGACTAAGCCAATACGAAATATGCTCATGTTGAGATCCTTAATAACAAGCTCGTTCTGTCAGTGCGGGGATAATACTACATATGGAACTAATATGGCGGTAGAGGTTAGTTCAACGAAGAGAGAGAGGCGATAAGAGATAAAAAGAACAAAGGCGCGAAAATATCGCGCCTCTATTTAGAAATACAACTCGTCCAGAAAGAACGCTCAAAGTACCGCTAAATTACAGCAGTGCTTCCAGCATGGTTTCCAGTTTACCTTGGTCAACAGCAAATTTACGGATGCCGTCAGACAGTTTATCAACCGCCATTGGATCTTGATTGTGTTGCCAGTAGAACTCAGGTTCAGTCAGCGCTGTTGGACGCGCCTTAACTGCCCCTTTATAGTCGAGTTTACGCTCTACCACACCCGTTGCCTCAGATAACTCTTTTAGCAATGGTGGTGCAATAGTCAGGCGATCACAGCCTGCCAGTTCAAGGATTTCACCTGAGTTACGGAAGCTTGCGCCCATCACAACGGTTTTGTAGCCGTGCTCTTTATAATAGTTGTAGATTTCAGTTACAGAGATAACACCTGGATCTTCCGCAGGCGTGAACTCTTTCTTATCGCCGTTGCTTTTGTACCAATCTAGGATACGACCAACGAAAGGTGAAATCAGGAATACGCCCGCTTCAGCACACGCTCGCGCCTGAGCAAAAGAGAACAGCAGTGTCAGATTACAGTTGATACCCTCTTTCTCTAGACGCTCTGCGGCACGGATACCCTGCCATGTAGAAGCCAGTTTGATCAGGATACGATCGTTGCTGATACCTGCATCGTTATAAAGTTTGATCAGGCGTTTCGCCTTAGCAATGCTTGCTTCGGTATCGTAAGAGAGACGTGCGTCAACTTCGGTAGAGATTCGGCCGGGAACCAATTTCAGAATTTCCAAACCAATATTGACCGCCAGCTTATCACCCGCATCAATAATCTGTTGAGCCTTATCACTGCTTTGAGCTTTAGCCCAAGCAACGGCTTCATCGATTAGAGGACGATATTCAGGGATTTGTGCAGCGTTAAGAATAAGAGAAGGGTTGGTTGTTGCATCCTGAGGTTTGTACAGCTTCATAGCTGCAATATCACCTGTATCGGCTACAACGGTGGTCATCTGGCGTAGGGAAGTAAGTTTGTCCGTCATGGTTGCTTTTCTCATCGTGAATAGAGTTAAAGTTGGCACACCTTGTCCATACTCGTCATGCATTAAGTTGCAGCAATGTTGACTGCACTCGTTCACTTTCTGCAACTCTCGCCATTTCGAGTATCTGCCTCGCCCGATAATAACACGCAGGCTATTGGGTGCAAGGCTCGTTTCAGCGAGGTGCCACATTGGGCCAGAACATTACCTTACGCAACCGTTTTCAATAATAGGCTGCATCTATTGCTATAGAAATAACATGATTAAAGAGAGAGTTATAAAAAAACAGAAATTATCGACTTCCGTTTTCTTTTATCATCACATAAGCTTTCGCGCTTCATTTGATAATTGGGAACAATGTATTAATCCTAATTATCAGTGACCTACTTATTATGTTTAGATAAGCACCCTATTTCAGTCATCGCTTAGTCTTAAAGGAAAAAGATATAAAGAGATAATTACAGCAATGTAAAGAGGATATTTAGTGACACATTTACTTTCTTTTTTTAATGATATTTTATGGGGTTCCGTTTTAATTTACCTATTATTAGGTACGGGGATTTATTTTACTTTCCGTTCCCGATTTATTCAGGTTCGGCACTTTGCCCATATGTTTTCTGTGCTGAAAAATAGTAATAAATCGGATAGTTCTGGCATTTCTTCTTTTCAGGCACTTTGTACCAGCCTTGCTGCCCGCGTAGGGACCGGTAATTTAACCGGTGTCGCTATTGCCCTTACCGCTGGTGGCCCCGGTGCTATTTTCTGGATGTGGGTCATCGCCTTTATTGGTATGGCGACATCATTTGCTGAAAGCACGTTAGCCCAGTTATATAAAACCAAAGACGACCACGGCCACTATCGCGGCGGCCCAGCTTATTACATGGAAAAAGGATTAGGTATGCGCTGGATGGGCATCCTGTTCTCTATTTTCCTGATGATCGCTTTTGGTTTGGTATTTAACGCCGTTCAGGCGAACTCTATTGCACAGGCTACCGCTATCGCTTTTGGCTTTAATCCAATGTATGTCGGTATTGCACTGGTGATTTTAACGGGCATTGTTATCTTCGGTGGGATTAGAACCATCGCCCGCACCGCAGAAATTGTTGTGCCGTTCATGGCTATTGCCTATCTGCTGCTCGCTTTTTGGGTTCTTGGTCATAATATTGAGCGCTTGCCAGCCATCTTCATGCTCGTGATTAAAAGCGCCTTCGGTTTGCAAGAAGCTGCTGCAGGTGCCGTAGGTTATGGCGTTGCTCAAGCAATGACACAAGGAATACAGCGCGGGCTGTTTTCGAATGAAGCGGGTATGGGCTCTGCGCCAAATGCTGCGGCATCTGCCTCACCTTATCCACCCCACCCAGCCTCTCAAGGTTATGTGCAGATGCTAGGGGTTTTTATGGATACGATTGTGATTTGCAGTGCAACCGCCGCCATTATTCTCAGCTCTGGTGTTCTTGATGTACCTGTTGAGGGGATTAGCGGGATCGACCTTACGCAGCGTGCGCTCTCTTCTGCCGTTGGCAATTGGGGATACAGTTTTATCGCCATTGCGATTTTCTTCTTCGCTTTTACCTCTATTATCGCTAACTATGCTTATGCAGAAAACAACCTGATTTTTCTGGAAAAAAACCACCCTTCAGGCCTCTATCTGTTCCGCTTTGCGGCTTTAGGTATGGTGATGTTTGGGTCATTAGCCGAACTACCGTTGGTCTGGAAAATGGCCGATGTGTCTATGGCGTTTATGGCAATGACTAACTTGATTGCGATTCTATTGCTGTCTGGTACCGCGATGAAACTCGCTAAAGATTATAACCACCAGCGTAAGGTTGGCCTTCTTCCAACATTTGATGTTAGTAAATATCCAGAGCTAGAACAGAGCCTAGAGCCGGGTATCTGGGACAAAAAAGAGTAAAGAATCTCACCTAATGTTCAGGATATCTCGAATGGGGATATCCTAAACATCTCCTATCAAAGCGATTCCCCACATCTCTCTCACTTTTTGCTACAGTAGGCTACAGCTTCTTTAATTGGATTTATCTATGCTTATTGTCATCTCTCCAGCAAAGACGCTGGATTATCAAAGCCCCCTACCTACTCAACGTTTTACCCAGCCTGAAATGCTAGATAATTCCGCTGAATTAATCACCTCTTGCAAGGCGCTTACCCCTGCACAGATTGGCAGCCTCATGAGCATTAGCGATAAATTGGCAGGTTTGAATGCGGCGCGTTTTGCCGAATGGCAGCCAAATTTCACGCAGGAAAATGCACGTCAGGCGATTCTGGCGTTTAAAGGCGATGTGTATACCGGATTACAGGCTGAAGATTTTAGCGAAGAGGATTTTGACTTCGCTCAACAGCACCTGCGTATGCTCTCTGGGCTATATGGCCTATTACGTCCGCTAGATTTAATGCAACCTTATCGCTTAGAGATGGGGACAAAGCTTAAAAACGCCCGAGGTAAAGATCTGTATGAATTCTGGGGTGATTTAATTACTGAAAAACTGAATCAAACGCTGGCGGCACAAGGTAGCAGCTTGCTGGTTAACCTTGCCTCTGACGAATATTTTAAATCGGTAAAAACATCAAAACTGGATGCCGCTCTCATCAAGCCCGTCTTTTTGGATGAGAAGAACGGTAAATACAAAGTCATCAGTTTTCACGCCAAAAAAGCACGTGGGCTAATGAGCCGATTTATTATCAAGAATAGATTGACGAAGAGTGATCAACTCGCTGATTTTACACTGGGTGGCTATCAGTTTGATGAGAGTAACTCGACAGCAACTGAACTTACATTTAAGCGCAGCGAACAGAACTAATCTTTCCGCACTGTGACATTTCAATATATCGTTTTCAATATATAAACAAGCCAGCCTATATATAAACAGGCTGGCTTGCTTTTATCGGATCGCTATTTGGTTACCAAGGTAGCGCCATTAAAAACGCACGCATCGCACCAAAATCACTCGCCATGTTATGCGACAGCAGAGGCAAGTTAGCACGTACAGCCAACTCTTTTGGTAACTCAAGCTCTTTGCCTAGAATCGCCTCAACGCTCTCTTTGAATTTTGCAGGGTGTGCCGTGCCTAAGAACAGGCCATGCTCGCCCGGTTGCAGGCGCTCGCGTAACAGATGGTAAGCAATGGCACCGTGAGGCTCAGAGGTATAGCCCAATGCATCCAATGCTTTCATGGAGACTTTGGTGGTTTCATCACTGACCATACCTGCATCAAGATCTTTTAATGCCCAGCCTTTACGTTTCACTAGCTCTTCAATACGAGGCCAGTTATTCGGCTGGCTGACATCCATCGCATTGGAGAGCGTCGCAACCGTCGCGTTAGGCTCCCATTTGCCATTAACCAAATAGCGAGGAACGGTGTCATTGGCATTGGTGGCGGCAATAAAGCGTTTTACCGGTAATCCCGCCGCTTTAGCCAACAGGCCCGCCGTTAAATCGCCGAAGTTACCGCTTGGTACGGAGATAACCAGTTGCTCACGCACGCTTTTAGGCAGTTGTGCAACGGCTTCAAAGTAGTAGCAGATTTGTGCCAATAATCGGCTGATGTTGATGGAGTTTGCAGAGTTCAGGCCTAACTCTTTCTTCAATTCTTCATCATCAAACGCTTGTTTAACCAGAGCTTGGCAAGCATCAAAATCACCATCAATCGCAATCGTGTGAATATTGCCACCCAATGTGCAGAAGAGTTTTTCCTGCAATGGGCTGATTTTCCCACGCGGATAGAGAATCACGACACGCACGTTTTTCATGCCATAGAAGGCGTGGGCAACAGCGGCACCCGTGTCGCCAGAGGTCGCCGTTAAAATCGTGACAGGCTGCTCGCCAGATACTTCGGCTAGCATTTGAGCCATCAAACGCCCGCCGAAATCTTTAAATGCGAGTGTAGGGCCATGAAACAGTTCTAAGGTTGAGATATTTTTTTCGACGGCAACAACAGGGGCTGGAAATTCAAAGGCAGCCTTAACACGCTTTGCAATCACATCGGCTGAGATCTCATCGCCGATAAACGCGGACAAAATTTTGCTACTGCGGGTAACAAAATCCAGTGCTAGCAAGCTATCAATATCGCTGAACTCAGGTAAATCCTGAGGAAAGAATAGCCCTTGTCCTTTTCCTAATCCTTGTCTTACCGCTTGGGCAAAATTTACCTGCTCGCTGTGATCTTTTAAGTTATACAGTTTCATGCGTTATCCCAATTTCCGTGCGCCGGCAGTATCCAGACGGCAAATATGAACAAAACCTTCATCATTTTGTAGGTAATGTGCCTGCAACCAGTCCGCTAAACGGCGAGCTGTTTCCATTTCGTTGCTAATCGCAAACAGTGTTGGCCCTGAGCCTGAAATACCACAGGCTAATGCGCCAATATCCTGAGAGGCTTTACGAGCTTCGGCAAACCCCGGTAATAAGCGGGTGCGATAAGGCTCCGCTATCACATCCTGCATCAGTTTCGCTGCCAATACAGGCTGCTGAGTGTGGCAGGCATGAACAAAGCCCCCCAGATTGCGACCATGACGGATACAGTCATGGCGCTGATATTGTGCAGGCAGAATCGCCCTTGCTTCAGCGGTAGAAACTTTGATACCTGGATAGGCCATCACCCACAGCCAGTCGTCAAAACAAGGGACTTCCTGACTGATCGCGCCCTCTTCTTCCAGTATTAACTGCATTCCACCTAAATAGCAGGGGGCAACGTTATCGTAGTGCACGCCGCCGGAGATGCGACCTTCTAACTCACCCATCAGCATTAAGAGTTGGTCTTTGCTTAGAGGATTGCCGCAAAACTCGTTCATAGCCACAAGCCCTGCCACTACCGAACAAGCGCTGGAACCTAGCCCTGAGCCTATCGGCATATTTTTTTCTAAACGCATCGCAACCGGAACCTGCTTACCAATGGTCTGGCAAAAAAGCTCCCAGCACTGATAAACAATATTCTCTTTCGGGTCAGTGGGTAATTTGCTAACAAAAGTCCCTGCGTTTACCAAACTAAATTCAGTGGCTGCCTCAACGCTAACGCAATCTCCTAGCAATGTCCCATCGACCGGAGAAACGGCAGCACCCAGCACGTCAAACCCAACACTCACGTTCCCAATTGAGGCAGGCGCATGAATCTTAACCATATTAAACTCCCTGCTTCCATGAAAGCGTACGCAGTAAATCTGCAAAGACACCGGCAGCGGTGACATCATTGCCCGCACCATAACCACGTAGCACTAAAGGCAATGGCTGATAGTAGCGCGTATAGAAAGCTAATGCGTTCTCACCATTTTTCACTTTATACAACGGATCATTACCATCAACGGCTTCAATTCTTACACTGCAACGCCCTTCTTCAATGACGCCAACATAGCGCAAGACTTTACCTTGTGCTGTCGCCTCACTAACACGTGCCGTAAACTCAGCATCCAGCGAAGGCAAACGTTGTATGAAATCGGCGACATTGCCACTATCGTCAAAACTGGCAGGTAGTACTGGATCGATATGAATATCCGATAATTCAAGTTTATACCCTGCTTCACGTGCCAAAATCAGCAGTTTTCTTGCTACATCCATACCGGAGAGATCATCACGTGGATCTGGCTCGGTATAGCCAAGCTCTTTGGCTTGGAGTGTCGCCTCAGACAAACTCATGCCTTCGTCTAATTTACCAAAAATAAACGACAGTGAACCGGATAAAATTCCGGTAAACCGCACTAGCTCATCACCCGCATTTAGCAGGTTCTGTAAGTTTTCTATCACCGGTAAACCCGCACCTACGTTGGTGTCGTACAGGAATTTACGGCGGCTTTTTGCTGCCGTAGTACGCAGTTGGTGGTAGTAATTCATTGACGAGGTATTCGCCTTTTTATTAGGCGTAACAACGTGGAAACCATCCGCTAGGAAATCAGCGTATTGATCCCCCACTTCCTGGCTGGAAGTACAATCGACAATCACTGGGTTCAGCAGATGCTCTTGTTTCACCAAACGGATCAGTCGGCCAAGGTTGAACGACTCCTGCGCTTTATCAAGGTCTTCTCTCCAACGGGAGAGATCGATACCGTTCACATCAGTTAATAGTGCGCGCGAATTCGCAATACCGCACACGCGCAGCTCGATGTTCTTTTGGCGTAACCAGCTCTGCTGGCGGCGGATTTGTTCTATCAGTGCACTACCGACACCCCCAGTGCCAATCACAAAGACCTCAAGCATTTGGCTGGTGCTAAATAGCATCTGGTGGCAGACACGTACGCCTGTCATTACCATGTCATTACTGATAACCGCCGAAATAGAGCGCTCAGAAGAGCCTTGGGCGATAGCGATAATGTTGATGTTCGCTTCAGCCAGTGCCGAGAAGAAACTGGCTGAGACACCGCGCAGTGTACGCATGCCATCCCCAACCACAGAGATAATCGCCAGTTGCTCGACGATATCTAGTGGCTCCAGAAGGCCATCTTTAAGCTCTAGATGAAACTCATCTTCCAGTGCACGGCAGGCTCGCACCAGATCACTTTGTGGAATACAAAAGCTGATGCTGTATTCAGACGAGGACTGGGTAATCAAAACAACGGAAATGCCCGTGCGGGACATTACCGAAAAAATACGCGCGGCCATTCCAACCATACCTTTCATGCCTGGCCCAGAGATGTTCAGCATGGCCATGTTATTCAGGTTGGTGATCCCTTTTACCGGATTGCTTTCATCACCGCTTTCACGGCTAATCAGCGTGCCTGGAGCCTGAGGATTTGAGGTATTTTTAATAAGACAAGGGATCTGAAACTGGGCAATAGGTAGGATGGTTCGCGGGTGAAGAACTTTAGCGCCAAAATAGGAGAGCTCCATCGCCTCTTGGTAGGACATTGATTTCAGCAAGCGAGCATCAGGAACAGTCCGAGGATCGCAGGTGTAAACGCCATCAACATCAGTCCAAATTTCACAACAGTCTGCTCTTAAACAGGCTGCCAAAACAGCAGCCGAGTAGTCTGAACCATTGCGGCCTAAGACAACCAACTCACCGTTTTCATTGCCCGCGGTGAAACCTGCCATCAGAATAATATTCTCTTTAGGGATATTCTCATCGGCAATGCGCTGGGTAGATTCTGAAATATCCACCGTTGATTCGAGATAGTGCCCGTGAGCCAGCAACTTCTCTACAGGGTTAATCACCGTCACACCATAACCACGCGCTTTCATGACTGATTCCATGATAGCGATAGAGAGCTTTTCACCACGGCAAATAATAGAGGCATTGATACTATCTGGGCACTGCCCTAACAGAGAAATGCCATGCAATACCTGTTTTAATTGGGAGAGCTCTTGCTCAGCCATAACTCGCAGTCGCTCAAACTCAAACCCCGGCTGAACTTTGTCTAGCCCTCGCAGTAACTCAAGGAAAATGTGTTCGGCATCATTCACATTCGGCATGATATCTTGACCAGAGATGGTTTTTTCAATCATGGCCACCAAGTGATTGGTGATCTTGGCAGGAGCAGAGAGAACTGTCGCTACTTGTCCCTGCTGCGCATTACTCTCAATAATATCGGCAACGCTCATAAAACGTTCCGCGTTTGCTACAGATGTCCCACCAAATTTCAGCACTCGCATTTCTATTACTCTCCTGAATTTCTGCCGAAAAAAAAGCCCGCACTGTTTAGGTGCGGGCTTTTTTATGATTCTTTGACGCGTCAGCCCGCCCCGTTACCTGTGGTATCGGTTGTGGTAATAATTGTCGTATTCAGGCTGATTTTACGCATGGTTGTGTTTGTCTCTTATCTTTTCTACTGACCCTATACTGGTTAAAGCAATCGTGAATCCATGTCAACGAATATCGTATTTTGGGGCTAAAAATGTGATTGCGATACAGCAGAATAAACAGGAATATAATACTAAATATCGACAATTAAAATAGATATAAAAACAAAATACGACCTAATTTTTGATGTTTAATTCTTTATTGATGTCATTTAGCAGTGTATGGAGCATTGCCATATCTCTCTGAGTCACAGCACCTAACCGCTCATGTATCCAATCCGATAACTTATGGTCATTCTCTACAGAAAGATTTACCAATAACTGAGAAACTCTTTGGCGCAACATCACCAATTGATTCTCTGCTGGCGCAGGAGTGTCTTTGGTTTGGATTTCCATAAGTGAAGAGAGTTGATAGCAGTAAACCATAACCGCCTGCCCAAGATTGAGGGAGGGATAATCGGCTTGCATAGGAATCCCTGTGAGCAAATCGGCTAATTCCAGCTCTTCGTTGGTCAAACCTGAGTCTTCTCGACCAAAAACTAATGCCGCATGTTGGCACCACTCACGTTTTTCTTCCAACTGAGTAAGAAGATCTAATGGCGTACAGTAATGATGAAACTTCGCTCGGCTTCTTGCTGTACTAGCAATAACGAAATCGACATCAACCAATGCTTCCTCCAAGGTAGAAAAAGCCTGAGCTTGGTCCAAAATATCGCCTGAACCATGTGCAACCCAGCGAGCAGGTGGTTGTAAATGAGCGTCGCTGCTCACTATTCTCAACGAACTTAACCCCATCGTTTTCATCGCCCTAGCCGCAGCTCCAACATTTTCAGCCCTTGCGGGAGTAACGAGAATAATACTTAGCTTCATTTTTTTTCCGTTGGCAATCAATGAGTTTATTATAAATATGTTATTATATTTTAATGAATGATTTTACTTGTATCGCTTAAGCAGACTCACATTTGGTTAACAATCAACCATAATTCAGCCAGATTATCTCAGCAAAGTATGTTACAAAACCAAGTAATTTATTCCTATTTTTCCACTCAAAACAAATTTTTATCCGAAAAACAGCCTTTAAATCAGTTTAAAATATTTAACGTTAAAAACCCGACTCGATTCAACATTTCGGTAAAAAACCTAACTTTCAGTGAGCTGAATTGTTAAAACACGCGGTTGTAAGTGTTTTTCACAATTCTGTTAACGTGCTACAATTGTGGCAACACATATCAATACAGCTAAATTATGTTAGGTGATTAGACTGTCTGACGCGATTGTGTAGAAGTAAACTGAGTAATAAAGCATCTATAACCAAAATAATTGAAGCTACCCCACGGTGACAAAAATAGAGTCCACGTACAGTTGGCTTCAATAATGGCGGATATAAAGAATTATTTGAGATCGCTAGGATAGAGTGAACAATAAGCTCCTATAATTCAGCTAGGATATTGTTAGAAAGTGCACCAAGAACAAGTTTCCGTACGAAAGTTGGCTTGTAGAGTCGATTTCACACCAGGATAAGCTCTACATCTTACGAATACATAAGCTTTCGTGCTTTCTATTTTGTTAGTAATTTTAGGTAGCAAACATGCAGACTCCGCATATTCTGATCGTCGAAGACGAGCTAGTTACTCGTAACACACTTAAAAGCATTTTCGAGGCGGAAGGCTATATCGTTCATGAGGCCAATGACGGCGCTGAAATGCATCAGATTTTATCCGATAACGATATTAATCTGGTGATCATGGATATCAACTTACCGGGTAAAAATGGTTTGTTGCTTGCTCGTGAACTCCGTGAACAAGCTAACGTTGCACTCATGTTTCTAACAGGACGTGACAACGAAGTGGATAAAATTCTCGGTTTGGAAATTGGCGCTGATGATTACATCACCAAACCGTTTAACCCGCGCGAACTTACCATTCGTGCTCGTAACCTGCTTTCCAGAACGATGAATCTGGGCAACGTTGGTGAAGAGCGTCGCTTGGTCGAAAGCTATAAGTTTAACGGGTGGGAATTAGATATTAATAGCCGTTCTCTTATTAATCCTACAGGTGAGCAATATAAGCTGCCTCGTAGTGAGTTTCGTGCCATGCTGCACTTCTGTGAGAACCCGGGTAAGATCCAATCTCGTGCCGATCTCCTGAAAAAGATGACAGGCCGTGAACTTAAGCCGCACGATCGTACTGTTGACGTAACGATTCGTCGTATCCGCAAACACTTTGAGTCGATTGCTGATACGCCAGAAATCATTGCAACGATCCACGGTGAGGGTTATCGCTTCTGTGGCGATCTAGAAGATTAATTTATCTTCACATATTAAAAAAGCCAGCACATATGCTGGCTTTATTTTTTGGGCCTTTTGCTGCCATAGTTACTGTGGTGCTGTACTAGCAACCCAAGGCATAATTGGCACCGCACTTAATGCATTTTTTGGCGAACCATCAACAACTTTATCGGAGTAAGTCAGATAAACCAGACTATGCCGTTTATCATCATAAAAACGTACAACCTGAAGTTTCTTAAAGACTAAAGACGTTCGTTTACGAAATACGACTTCACCGTCTGCTTTACGGTTTTTAACTCTCTCACTCAACGTTATAGGGCCAACTTGTTGGCATGAAATTGCCGCGTCTGCTGTATCTTCGGCCAGCCCTAATCCCCCTTTAATTCCACCTGTTTTTGCACGGCTGATATAGCATGTCACATTAGAAACATCAGGATCATCAAATGCTTCTATCACTATTTTATGGTCTGGCCCCAACAGTTTAAAAACCGTATCAACAGAACCAATCTCTTCAGCTTGAGCCGCACCAATGCCTAGTGCCAAAAAAGCACATAGGGATGTAATTCTATTTATCACTTAACTACCTCACGCCGATTAATGATGAAAATGCACCTTTTTAGATTTACCTACGCGCTAGAATATGACGTTGAGTGATAAGTTCATATCCAGACGTTATTTCGTTGCAATTTTTCTCTCTTATAATCTACTCTAAAAAATCAAAAGAAGATCAAAAACGGCAAAAAATTGCTATCATGGAATTCTGCGCTCTATTTTAGGTAATTTTTAGTATCTGAGGACAAGAATTTATGGATCAAGCCAGTATCATTCGCGACTTACTAGACTGGCTCGAAGGTCATTTAGACCAGCCTTTATCGCTTGATAATGTTGCAGCGAAGGCAGGTTATTCAAAATGGCACTTACAGAGGATGTTTAAAGAAGTCACTGGTAACGCTATTGGCGCATATATAAGAGCAAGAAGGCTCTCTAAAGCCGCCGTGGCATTGCGCTTAACCAGCCGTCCAATATTAGATATTGCACTACAGTATCGTTTCGATTCCCAACAAACGTTTACTCGTGCATTTAAAAAACAATTTAACCAAACCCCTGCATATTACAGACGTTCTGAAGAGTGGTGCTCTATCGGGATTTGCTCACCAATACGCATGGGGCAAGACCCATTACCGGAAGCACATTTCGTTTCTATTCCAGAAAAACAGCTCGTTGGTATAACCCAAAGCTATAGCTGTTCTCTTGAGCAACTTTCTGCCAGCCGTAGTGATCTTCGCAAACACTTCTGGACTCAGTATCTCGGAAATGTCGCGTCTGTTCCACCTGTACTCTATGGCCTGCACCATTCACGTCAAAGCTTAGATAAAGACGATGAACAGGATATCCTGTATACCACAGCCATTTCACCAGAACATCGCCCAGATAATCTGGAAGGCGAGCCTATCACCTTAAAAAGCGGTGAATATGTACAGTTTAACTATGAAGGGGCGCCCGAAGAGCTACAGCGCTTTATCCTGACAGTGTATGGCACTTGTGTGCCAAAGCTGGGGTTAACCCGCCGTAAAGGCTACGATATCGAAATCTTCCATCTCGATAGCGAAGCCAGCAAAGAAAACCCACCAACGACGTTCCGCTGTGAATATCTTATCCCTATTATTCGTTAAAATTGTTGCTCATCTAACGCGGGTGAGACCAGATGACTGGTTTCTCCTGCAGTTTCAACAATCCACCCTTGAGCAAGCCAAGGGCTAGTCTGATATTCCACAAGTGAAATAGAGCAATTTCTTAAACGTAATCGACGCTCAGCTGAAGGCTGCAGGCCAATAATATTCCCGATTAAACAGCTTAAGGCGATACCGTGACTTACCAAAGCTGGAATACTACCTTCAGGTAACGATAGCGTGCTATCTAATGCTGCTCGCATTCTTCCCGCTAATTCAGCCATCGATTCACCCTGAGGGATTCTGCCATCAGGCGTACCATCGACCATCTGCTTACGCCATAACTCTTCTTCAGCCGTCAGCGTGTCTAGACCCCGCTCTTCTAAAATCCCCATGTGTAATTCACGCAAGCGAGGCTCTAAAATAATATCGCAACCACAGGCATCTGCTAAAATTTGTGCAGTTTTTTGAGTCCTACCCAAATCACTGGTAATGACATGAGTAATGCCCGCAGTACGCAGCCGTTGCGCTACCAGCTTGGCCTGAGCTACTCCATGAGCGGTCAATGGGCTATCAGATTGCCCCTGAATACGGCGTGCCGCATTCCATTCTGTTTCACCATGCCGAATAAGGTATACCTGTGTCATATGCTTTTTCCGTTATAATGCACCAAATTGGACAATCAGAGTGCTAATCTTGTTATGTATCACGTTGTAGCAGCAACTATCAATCCAGCGAAGATCGAGGCCATCACAGCCGCCTTTCATGACCTTTTTGGCGAACAACATTGCCGCATTGAAGGTGTCGACGTCGACAGCGGCGTATCTAAACAACCACTAGGCAATCTCGAAACCCGAACTGGAGCAAGGCAGCGTGTAATGACTGCGCGGCAAGTTCGGCCCGAAGCTAACTTCTGGGTCGGCATTGAAGCCGGCATAGAAGATGATATGACTTTCGCATGGATAGTGGTTGAAAACAATGTCCAACGTGGAGAAGCCCGATCAGCCAGCTTAATGTTACCCCCTGTTATTATGGAAGGGATCCATCACGGGCGCGAGTTAGGAGAGGAAATGGAGCGTCTGACAGGCATTGAAGATATTAAATCTAAAGGTGGGGCGGTCGGTGTATTTACTCACGGTCGCCTGAGCCGCTGCGGTGTTTACCAACAGGCAGTGATCCTTGCCCTAGCCCCCTTTAGTAACGAAATTTATCGCACAGCATTAGAGTAACTCTTGGTGTATTTACTCGATACCAACGAGCAACAGGGCTGGTAAACACCCTCCCTGTTGCTCTCACTACCTTTTCATCACCGCGAGCACTAGAGTAATTGCTCTTCTAGCCACTGTTTCAATTCTGGTGTCGCCATCTTAAGGCTATTAGATCCACGAGTAATCGTTGCGATACCTGCACCAAGCTGGCTCTTTAGCTCTCGCTGGCTCAGTTCCCCACGCATCAACTCCTGAATAATCCTTACTCGAGTACCGAGAGAATCACGCTCATCTGGCGTAAGCAGAAGCTGTAATAAAGGCTCTTGTACGCCTTCACCTAAAGCGCGTTGCATTAATTGCATGAATTGGTGCCAATTTGCCTGATGCTGATCATCAGATATCGCTGTTGAAGGGGCTTTCTCTGACATGTTATCTCCAGCATACTATTTAACTAGTACAAAGCATATCATGAACTTTCGTAACGCCCTAACAGAGAGAATTTAGGCAAAGCAGGCAATACCGTTCTTATCTGTATACATAGGCCCTAGTTTTAAGCTAGATACCACACATAAGCGATGTCAAGGATAGAGCAATGATATCAATTAACTATAATTAATTGTTTTATAAAATTTTTACTTAAATTCTTGAAAGGGATAGCACGAAAATTAAGGAGGATTTATAAAAATAAAAAAAGACGTCAGTAGACGTCTATTTATATGCGTATGGTGCCTGAGGCCGGACTCGAACCGGCACACCCGAAGGCGGTTGATTTTGAATCAACTGCGTCTACCGATTTCGCCACTCAGGCACTGAGTACTACGCGGAAAACGTTGGCATTATACCTAGCCAACGCAACCACGCAAGACTTATCCCTTAAAATTCACCTAACTGCCTTTAAAATAATCAGTACTGTATCAGGCAAAGTATTTATCGGAATTACTCGATTATTCGTCTGTTTTACTACCCGAATCTTTTCTTACCAATAACAGAAAGAAAACGAGCGCCAATATATAGCAACCCAAAATAGTCATTGCCATAGACACCGCCGATGTTCCATTCAACCCTGTTACAGGGACGCTGATAGCCCCCAGTAAAAACATACTCACGCCAATAAGTGCTGAAGCACTGCCTGCATTTTTACCTTGGCTCTGCATAGCAAGCGATGAGGCATTAGGAGCAACAATGCCCATAACAATAACGGAGAAAAATAGTGCGATGAGCAACACGATGAGCGGTGCCTGAAATGCACTGGCCAGTAGTAGCAATAATGCCGATACACCAGCAATAATTAGCCCACACTTCACCACATACATTTCACCAAAATGCTGGCTCACTCTCGTCGAAATCTGAGCGGCAAAAATCAGCCCGATACCATTCACAGCAAAACAGAAGCTGAACATCTGCGGGCTAAGTTGATAAATATCCTGAAGCACAAAAGAGGATGCTCCGATATAAGCAAACATCCCTGCGCCAACAAACCCCTGAGCCAAACAGAGCCCCATAAACTGACGCTCTTTAAACAGCCCCAAAATAGATTTGATCATACTCACCGCACCACCCTGAATGCGACGATCTTGCGGCAGCGTCTCCTGCAACCTCCACTTCGCAAGGACGAATAACAGTACAGAAATAGCAGCCAGAACAACAAATATGCCACGCCAGTCCATTATGGTGAGCATTGCGCCACCAAACACCGGCGCCACAATCGGGGCTAGCCCATTAACCAACATTAGCAGAGCAAAGAATCTAGTCAGCTCATGCCCATAATAGAGATCTCTGGCTATCGCTCGTGACAACACCGCACCACCAGCTCCAGCAATCCCCTGAAGCAATCGGGCAACAAGTAATTGCTCAATATTAGGGGCAAATGCACACCATGCAGAGGTCGCTATCAATGCCGCCAGCGAAATAAGGAGAGGACGCATACGGCCAATTTTGTCGCTCAAAGGCCCAAAAACAAGCTGCCCTAGCCCTAAACCAAGTAATCCTGCGGTTAGGCTTAGCTGAGCGAATGCCGTTGTTGTCTTTAAGTCTCCTGCCAATTCAGGTAACGCGGGAAGATAAAGATCGATACAAAGGGGGCCAAGCGAGGCTAGCAACCCCAGAACTAAAACATAATTAAACTGCTTGCTTATCGTCGGTTTCATTAAGTATCCATTAAAGGGAACACATTTAAAATTATCTGCTTATAGAGTTCACAAAGCTGTTTTTGCTCAAATTTTCGCATCGTCAGCATTCTAAAATCCGTGCCTTCACTCATCACAGCAATCAATTCAACCCGCGCAGCAATCTGCTGGGCGGATAGATTAGGGTACAAATGCATCAACATATCGCTTGTCTGACGAAAAAGCCGTTCATCAGCATCCCGCATGATTTGTGCAACCCTAGGGTTGCGAGTAGCCTCCGCTGCCACCTCTAGCATTAATGCTCTGTCGTCCTCACCCCTTTGTGGGTCACTAGCCAAGGCTCGATAAGAGAGATCATAGGCCAAACGCTCAAAACTCGGTTCATCACTCGCAATAAATTGCATCTTATCAGTGACAATACGACGAACAATCTCTTCGATAATCGCATCTTTATTGGTGAAATCGCGGTAGATCTGCCCGACGCTAAGTTGAGAAACCTTAGCAATCTCCGCCATACCTGCACCGTGAAAACCGTAGCGACGAAAGCAGGTTCTCGCGGCAGCAATAATATGATCCTTTCGTTCACAGGCTCGTATTTCACGCTGCGTACTGGGCTGAGACATATTCTATTGCTCCACTAAATGAGAATGATCATTCTCATTTAGTGTAAGACATACATATAAAGTAGGCAAACCCTTCGTCTTAATGGAGAGAGAACAAATAGAATGTTGTATAAAAATAAACCTATCAACAGCTATTATATACCGTTAGTATCTTCCGTTATTCATCGTCTATAACCGCCCTGCATCTCACTCTATGGCTAAAATACTCAAACTAACCTTGATGAGTTTTTCCATACTCTTCATCTTTCTATCCCAAACATTTATGAGCAATGGGCTATACGAATCAGTAACTTGGATAGTTGAACGCTACGATAGCTATCACCGTAAAGAATTACCCTCAATCACCACCGCGATGACACCAGACGTCATACGGCAAAATAAAACATTGATTAAACAACAGGCTCTAGCCAATGCTGTCTTTATTGAGGGTGGGTCTTTTACTATGGGGGTTGATGATTGTGATAATTACGCTCCAGACCTCTCCTCTTGTGCTCAAGTGCCTACCTACCCTGTCACACTAAGTCACTTTTCAATGTCGAAGTATAAAATTACCAATAAGGATTTCGACACCTATCAAGCCGATATAGGCCAGTTTAAAAACCCCTATAGTAGTGACGACTTGGAATATAGCCGATGGGAATTGAATCATAAAAACAGTATGTTACCTGCCATTGTTAACTGGGAGATGGCCAACGGCTATTGCCAATGGTTAGGGAAATTAACCGAGCAACCTTTCTCGCTCCCCACCGAAGCTCAATGGGAATTCGTAGCCAGAAATAGAGGCCAACATGTCCCTTTTATTACGAATACCGGCAAGATAGACAGCGGTGTCAATGCGCCGTCATACGAAATGATGTCTAGCTCTAGTTCTGAAAATGGCAGCTATCTCGTCGCTGTTGGGCAATTTCCTCCCATCCCATTGGGGCTATACGATATGTCTGGTAATGGCCAAGAGTGGGTGAAAGATTGGTATTCCAGAGATAAACCCACAGGGGAGAATATTGTCGACCCCCAAGGCCCAGCAAAGGGTTACTTGAGCGATGAAGGACCAGCAAAAGTGCTTCGGCCCTATAAAGATTACAACGACCCATCAGGCTTAGGTGTCACCACATCAGATCGCTATTTTGACGCGGCGGCAGTCCCTATCTCAACTTATAGCCAATATACTGCTCGCTGCGTCATTAATAGCCCAACCAAGGTAACTAATCATGACTAAATCTCGTTATTACCTACTCGCTTTATGCGCGGGCATTTTACCTTGGTTGCTATTTTCTGACGCAGTACATAAGCCAGTATTAGATTTGATCAATAAAATCGACTTATTGCTATCCAAAGACCTCACACCAGCCCTCATCGACAGAACGAAAAAGCAGATGGTTTTTATTTCTGGTGGGTCATTTATGTTTGGTAAGTTCGATGGCCAATATGGCGATCAAAAATATGCGGGCTTCTATGATTTAGGCGATGACGTTAAAAAAGTAAATATCGATAGCTTCTCTCTCAGCAAATACCAAGTTACCTACGCCGACTATGATGCTTACTCTCAAGCGAATAAACTCCCTTCTATAGACGTTATCGATCCCAAACAGAAAGAAGAGAAAAGCGATAACATCCCAGTACAGCTGACTTGGCAGGAAGCAACAGACTACTGCCAGTGGTTGGGGAAAGTGATAGGTGCACCTGTAGCATTACCCAAGGAAACTCAGTGGGAATATGCTGCGCGCAGTAAAGGCCTTTTTATTCTCTACCCAACGGATACTGGCATTGTAGAACTCGGCAAGAATGTGCCGCTAAAAAAAGATAAGCAACCCTCCGGTGACTCTATGTTCAGAATGAAGCTGATGCCTATTGGCTCCTTTCCACCCAATTCGATAGGCATTTATGATCTGGCTTCTAATGGTTGGGAATGGATGTATTTAAACCCTGAGCACACATCCAAAACCGAAGACAGATATGTACGCTCTTATCCCATTGAGAAAGATGGCGGCGCACCTACGGTCTACCGAGGAGCAATTGTGATAACAGACAGGGTAACGGCTCGCTGTGCCGTTAACCAAAATAAGCCTTTAGAAGATAAGTAATAAAAAACCCGGATACACACTAGGAACGATCCATTGTGTATCCGGGTTTGAAGCGTCAATCTCGTCTCAGATAAACCAGAAAAGCGGATATTAGCAACTATATACGTCGCGCTTAATCACGCTTGCGCAGTAGATAAAAACTCACACCCAAGAATAAGAGGCTAGGTAACACCGCGCTGATCACCGGAGGTAAACTGGATACCTGGCTCATCTTGCCGAAGACCTCATTAAGCAAGAAGAAGATAAACCCACACGAAATCCCCGCCACCATTCTTACTCCCATTGCGACACTGCGCAGTGGGCCAAAAATAAACGAAAGTGCCATCAACATCATGACGACGACAGAAAGTGGGGTGAACACTTTCTTCCAGAAGCTCAGCTTATAGCTCTTTGCTTCCTGCCCTGTCGTATCCAGATATTTGATATAGGTATAGAGGCCACTAATCGATAACGCATCCGACTTAATCACCACAACACCCAATTTATCCGGCGTCAGGTTTGTTTTCCACGTTCCAGTCAATGTCTGCTGACCTGTGATTTTTTTCAAATCAGTAAGGTTCGATTCATCAACCTGTGACAGTTTCCAGACCTGTGCTTCTTTATCAAAAGCAGCACTCGCTGCATAACGAAGAGACTGAAGCTTACTTTGATCGTCGAAGCTATAGATATTGACGCCCGAAAGTGTGCTGGTATCACCATCATCTTTCACACTTCTGATATAGATGAAATCGTTGCCATCTTTTGCCCACAAACCATCTTGGCTGGATAAAAGAGAGCTACCGTACATCATTTGTGCCCGCAAGTTACGTGCACTTTGGTCACCTTTAGGGGCAACCCATTCGCCAATGGCCATAGTTAATAACACAAGTGGGATCGCCGTTTTCAAAACAGCCATCGCCACTTGCATTTTAGTAAAGCCAGATGCCTGCATCACCACCAGCTCACTGCGTGTTGCCAAAGCACCTAAACCTAACAATGAACCCAAAAGCGCCGCCATCGGGAAAAACAGCTCGATGTCTTTTGGCACACTCAACAGCGTAAAAAATGCAGCACCTAGCGTCGTATAATCACCATTGCCCACTTTTCTTAGCTGATCAACAAACTTAATAATCCCAGACAAACTCACCAGTAAAAACAGCGCCATCATGATGGTGTTTAAAATAGTGCGCCCAATATAACGATCTAAAACGTTAAACATCAAACAGCTCCTCTCAGGCGAGCACGAAGGCGGCGGCTTGGGATGCTATCCCAAAAGTTGAGGAATACAGCCAACGCCAAATATGCCAAGTTTGTGCCCCAGATCCACAATGCCGGATCGAGCCTGCCTTTATAACCATTTGATTTAAATGAACTTTGTAACATAAAGTAAATAAGGTATAGCAAGATAGCAGGCAGCATACTGAGAACACGCCCCTGACGTGGGTTAACCTCACTCAGAGGAATCACCATCAATGCCATGATGATAACGGAGGCCACCAGCGTTAAGCGCCAATGCAGTTCAGCACGCGCTTTCGGGTCATTACTGCCCCATAGTTCAGTCGTGGTTGCTTGTTCTACATCAGTAGTATTTTCAAGCTCGGCATTTTTATAGCCCATATCTGCACGATAATTAGTAAAATCGGTGATACGAAAATCGCGTAGCATCGCGGTACCTTCGTAACGCGTACCTTTATCTAGATAAACAGCCTGAGAACCATCCGAATGTTTCTCCATATGGCCTTTTTCTGCTATGACAACAGAAGGTCGCTGATTTCCTGATGGGCGCAACTGAGCAATAAAAATATCTTCAAATTTATTGCCTTTCACATTCCCGATGAATAGCACCATATTACCGTCTTGAGAGGGTTGAAACTGCCCTTCAACAAGACCAGCCATGCTCGGGTTTGCCTTAGCCTCAGCCATAACGACATCTTGTTGTTTCGCCGACCACGGTTTAAATATAAAGGAGTTACCTGCCGCTAAAATAGAGGTAAAAATAGCTAACAGCATACCCGCGAATAGCAGGCCTTTCTTGCCAAACCCACAAGCATGCATGACGGTAATCTCACTTTCCGTATACAGCTTGCCATAGGTCATCAATATGGCAAGGAACAGGCTCAACGGTAAAATCAGTTGAGCCATCTCCGGCACACCTAATCCTAAAATCGTTAGGATTAAATCTGTTGGTATATCGCCATTTACCGCAGCTTCAAGCACTCTGACCAACTTTTGGCAGAAGAAGATAAGCAGTAGAATAAACAGGATCGCGATTTGGCTTTTCAGCGTTTCCCGTACCAGATATCTAATTATGATCACGCTTATATGCCTGTGAAAACTTGTCTTTTTGCAGGAAAATAGCTAATTTCTTCGCTAATCCGCCATTTTTCTCATCATATGGCGCTATTCACGACTAAAATAGCATTACAAAATCTATCTTTTTTGAAGCTTTATGACACACCCTTTAAACTCAAACGCGATAGAATAACACCATCAAGGTTAACATAATTTCGGTTAACACTACGCTTAGGGGTATGACGGAATGACGTATTCTATCTATACCTTCAGCCCTTGTCTTTAAGATTCAGGAGAACGCATGGAGTTCAGTGTAAAAAGTGGCAGCCCCGAGAAACAACGCAGCGCCTGTATTGTAGTCGGTGTCTTCGAACCCCGTCGCCTATCCCCTATCGCTGAACAACTCGATAAGATCAGCGATGGCTATATCAGTGCCCTGCTGCGCCGTGGTGAGCTTGAAGGCAAAGTTGGCCAAACACTCTTATTACATCATGTTCCTAACGTCCTCTCTGAGCGAATCTTGCTTGTCGGATGTGGTAAAGAACGCGAACTTGATGAGCGTCAATATAAGCAAATCATCCAGAAAACGATTAATTCACTTAATGAAACCGGCTCTATGGAGGCAGTCTGCTTCCTAACTGAGCTACATGTCAAAGGCCGGAACAACTACTGGAAAGTACGCCAGGCCGTTGAAACATCAAAAGAAACGCTGTACACCTTCGATCAGCTTAAGAGCAATAAAATCGAACACCGTCGCCCACTGCGCAAACTGGTCTTCAATGTACCTACCCGCCGTGAACTGACAACGGGCGAGCGCGCTATCCAACACGGTTTAGCAATTTCAACCGGCCTACGTGCAGCAAAAGATCTGGGTAACATGCCGCCGAACATCTGCAACGCCGCTTATCTTGCTTCTCAAGCTCGCCAACTGGCAGATGCCTTTAGCAAAAACATCACAACTCGCGTGATTGGTGAACAGCAGATGAAAGAGCTAGGCATGAATGCCTATCTTGCCGTCGGCCAAGGTTCACAAAATGAATCGCTCATGTCGGTGATTGAATATAAAGGCAACCCTAACCCTGATGCTAAACCGATTGTGCTAGTAGGTAAGGGTCTGACATTCGATTCAGGCGGTATCTCGATCAAACCTGCCGACTCAATGGATGAGATGAAATACGACATGTGTGGCGCGGCAGCGGTTTATGGCGTGATGCGGGCCGTCGCAGAACTAAACCTTCCTCTCAACGTCGTTGGTATTCTCGCTGGCTGTGAAAACATGCCTGGTGGCAGAGCTTATCGCCCTGGCGATATTCTCACAACGATGTCCGGGCAAACGGTCGAAGTGCTAAACACTGACGCCGAAGGCCGTTTGGTTTTATGCGATACCCTAACTTACGTTGAGCGTTTCGATCCCGATGTAGTTATTGATATCGCCACCCTGACGGGTGCCTGCGTGATTGCTTTGGGCCACCACATCAGCGGTTTGATGTCGAACCACAATCCACTAGCCCACGAACTGCTTGGGGCATCTGAGCAAGCTTGCGACCGCGCGTGGCGTCTGCCTCTGAGCGAAGAGTTTCAAGAACAGTTGGAATCCAATTTTGCCGACATGGCGAACATCGGCGGTCGCCCTGGCGGCGCGATTACCGCTGGCTGCTACCTCTCTCGCTTTACTCGCAAGTATAACTGGGCACATCTGGATATCGCGGGCACCGCTTGGCGCTCAGGTAAAGCCAAAGGTGCAACGGGGCGCCCTGTGGCCCTGTTAACTCAATTCTTATTGAATCGAGCAGGTTTAAGCGGCGAAGATTAATACCGTCGATAGCAAGAGCAAGACATCCGGTTAGCGTACTAAATATGGTATAATGCCGAGTATTCATATCGCTCTTGCCAAACATCAAGAGCGATAAAAATAAAGGGCGATGGCAATCGCCCTTTTGCATTCGCCTATTAGCCCGTTTTATACACAGAGCAGTGATGATGTATGAAAAACGCACTCTTTTATCTGATTGAAGATCCCACTCCGATTGTCGAAAGCCAACAAGAGGCGGGTTCAACAGCACATGTTGAGCTATCTTCCCATGAAGCCTTAGCCTGCACTTTAGCGGCAGAGCGCTGGCGCTCGGGTAAGCGAGTCCTCATTGCCTGTGAAAGTAGAGAACAGGCAGAACGGCTGGATGAGGCGCTTTGGCAACGGGATACTGACGCTTTTGTACCGCATAACCTCGCAGGAGAAGGGCCTAAATATGGCTCCCCCGTTGAGCTATGCTGGCCAGAAAAACGCGGCAATGCAGCACGAGACCTAATGATCAATCTACAGCTTCAGTTTGCGAATTTTGCTACCGCTTTCCATGAAGTGATAGACTTCGTACCCTATGAAGACACCTTAAAACAGTTGGCGCGCGAACGTTATAAAGCCTATCGCAGCGTCGGCTTCCATTTGACTACGGCTACACCGCCAACCAACTGATAAAGCATAAAAAATGGACAAGACATATAACCCCCAAGATATTGAGCAGCCCCTTTACCAACAATGGGAAGAGAAGGGTTACTTCAAACCTAATGGTGACACGAGCAAAGAAAGCTTCTGCATCATGATCCCACCGCCGAACGTTACCGGCAGCCTTCATATGGGCCACGCTTTCCAGCAGACCATCATGGACATCATGATCCGCTACCAGCGTATGCAGGGTAAAAATACGCTGTGGCAAGCAGGTACGGACCATGCGGGGATTGCAACTCAGATGGTGGTGGAGCGTAAAATCGCCGCAGAAGAGAACAAAACCCGCCACGATTACGGCCGAGAAGCCTTCATAGATAAAATCTGGCAGTGGAAAGCAGAATCAGGCGGCACTATTACTCGCCAAATGCGCCGTTTAGGTAACTCCGTCGATTGGGAGCGTGAGCGCTTCACAATGGACGATGGCTTATCCAACGCCGTTAAAGAAGTCTTTGTCCGTCTCTATAAAGAAGAGCTGATCTATCGCGGTAAGCGTCTGGTTAACTGGGATCCGAAACTGCGTACTGCCATTTCAGACTTGGAAGTTGAGAACCGTGAATCTAAAGGTTCTATGTGGCATCTTCGCTATCCGCTCGCTGATGGTACAAAAACCGCAGACGGCAAAGATTATCTGGTTGTTGCCACAACTCGCCCTGAAACCGTTCTGGGTGATACCGGTGTTGCTGTTAACCCCGAAGATCCTCGCTATAAAGACCTGATCGGCAAAGAAGTCATCCTGCCACTCGTCAATCGCCGTATTGTCATTGTTGGCGATGAACATGCTGACATGGAGAAAGGCACTGGTTGTGTAAAAATTACGCCAGCCCATGACTTCAATGACTATGAAGTCGGCAAACGCCATGCCCTCACCATGATCAACATCTTCACTTTCGACGGCGACATTCGTCAAGAAGCAGAGATCTTTGATACTAACGGTGAAGAGTCCACCGCATACAACAAAGAGATACCTGAAGCATTTCGTGGCCTTGAGCGCTTTACTGCACGTAAAGCCGTTGTTGCTGCCTTCGATGAGTTAGGTCTGCTAGAAGAGATCAAAGCACACGATCTAACCATCCCTTACGGCGATCGTGGTGGCGTGGTTATCGAGCCAATGCTAACCGACCAATGGTATGTACGCACAGCACCACTGGCGAAAGTCGCCATTGAGGCCGTCGAAAACGGTGATATCCAGTTTGTTCCTAAGCAATACGAGAACATGTACTACTCTTGGATGCGCGATATTCAGGACTGGTGTATTTCACGTCAGCTTTGGTGGGGCCACCGTATTCCTGCTTGGTATGACGCGCAAGGTAATGTTTATGTTGGTCGTGATGAAGCCGAAGTCCGCAGCGAAAACAACCTGTCAGCCGATATTGAACTGAAACAAGACGACGACGTATTGGATACGTGGTTCTCTTCAGGCCTATGGACATTCTCTACGCTGGGTTGGCCAGAGCAAACTGATGCCCTGAAAACATTCCACCCAACGAGTGTATTAACCAGCGGCTTCGACATCATCTTCTTCTGGATCGCCCGCATGATCATGCTGACCATGCATTTCATCAAAGATGAAAACGGCAAGCCTCAAGTTCCTTTTAAAACCGTCTATGTCACTGGTTTGATCCGCGATGATGAAGGCCAGAAGATGTCTAAGAGCAAGGGCAACGTCATCGATCCTCTGGATATGATCGACGGGATCTCTCTGCCGGATCTTCTGGAAAAACGCACAGGTAACATGATGCAGCCACAACTGGCTGAGAAAATTGCTAAACGTACAGAGAAGCAGTTCCCAACAGGCATCGAAGCCCATGGCACCGATGCACTGCGTTTCACCCTAACAGCACTCGCTTCAACGGGCCGCGATATCAACTGGGATATGAAGCGTCTTGAAGGCTATCGTAACTTCTGTAACAAGCTGTGGAACGCCAGCCGCTTTGTACTCATGAACACCGAAGATCAAGATTGCGGTCAAAACGGCGGTGAAATGGTGCTATCACTGGCTGACCGCTGGATCTTGGCGGAATTCAACCAAACAGTGAAAGCTTACCGTGAAGCGCTAGACAGCTTCCGCTTCGATATGGCTGCAAGCATTCTGTATGAGTTCACTTGGAACCAGTTCTGCGATTGGTATCTGGAGCTAACGAAGCCTGTTATGGGCAGCGGCACAGAAGTTGAGTTGAGAGGCTCCCGCCATACGTTGGTTCAGGTTCTGGAAGGCTTGCTGCGTCTCGCACACCCAATCATTCCTTTCATCACTGAGACTATCTGGCAACGAGTGAAAGGCCTGAAAGGCATCACAGCAGATACCATCATGCTGCAATCCTTCCCTGAATTTGATGCAGCTCAGGTTGATGAGAAAGCGTTAGCTGACCTTGAGTGGATCAAACAGGCCATTATCGCGGTGCGTAACATCCGTGCTGAGATGAATATTGCACCGGGTAAAGCATTGGCAGTGTTGTTGCGTGATGCCAGCGCTGAAACCCAGCGTCGGATCAACGAAAACCGCAACTTCTTCCAATCACTGGCTCGTCTAGAATCTGTCACGATTCTACCTGCTGGCGATAAAGGCCCAGTTTCTGTCACCAAAATAGTCGATGGTGCCGAGCTTCTTATCCCGATGTTAGGTTTGATCGACAAAGATGCTGAGCTGGATCGTTTGATGAAAGAAGTGGCTAAACTTGATGCTGAAATCAGCCGCATCGAAGCTAAGCTCTCTAATGAGGGCTTCGTCTCCCGCGCCCCAGAAGCCGTTGTGGCAAAAGAGCGTGAGAGGATGAATAGCTGCGCTGAAGATAAAGTAAAACTACTCGAGCAACACGCGACAATTGCCGCGCTATAATCATCGAGAGTTATGAGAATTAAGGCTACCCAGTTTTACTGTGGTGGCCTTTCTTTTAGACAAAATAACGGAGCAAACACGATGAGCACGATTACCTTCTCCCGTGATAAAAAACAGGAAATTGCCGAGAAACTCCGTGGCTATATTGCCAAAGAGTTTGAACTGGAGATTGGCGAATTTGACTCTGAATTTATGTTGGATTTTATCGCAGAAGAGATTGGCCCACACTTCTATAATCAAGGCCTAGCCGATGCTATAAGCGTCGTCCAAGAACGTGTAGAGGGCATTGTTGAGACAATTACGTGGTTAGAAAAACCGACCAATGAATAGAAAGCACAGTGATGACAACCGTGCTTTTCTTTATAAAAACAATTTAGTCGCCAAACAGCTAGTTTAACCGCTGCTGCTGTTGAGCCTTGCGAATCGTTTCCAGCCGTTCCCCCATATCTGGGTGAGAGCTTAGCAAACTAAAGAGAGAGAAACGCCGCTTGGGTTTTTCCCCCGCCCCCTCTTCATCAAGCTTCTGGAAAACAGATGCCATCGCAGCTAATGGCCGTTGCTGCTTCTCCATTTCGATAATCGCAAACTCATCTGCCTCACGTTCCATATTGCGCGAATAGCTTAAAGATAAAATTGCGACTCCTGAATTAATCACCGAATCACTCACGCCCCCAGCATCACCAATAATCCATGCCGATGCGACCGTTAACATTGATGACTGCACAATCATCTGCATCACATGCTTGTGATTATGGTGCCCTATTTCATGCAAGAGCACTGCGGCAAGCTCATCGTTACTGCTCATTTCTGCCAGACTATCGGTCAATACAATAGTGCCATCTGCCAATGTGAAGGCATTGGGGCCACTGCTAGAACGGCGAAAAACCAGCTTTACAGGAAGGGAAGCATTTCGGACTTTAACTGGCTGTATCTGCTGAAAAAGACCCTGCAACGCTTTTTGCCGCTCGGAAGAGAGCTTACTCTCCTTAAATCCCGATACCGACAACATCGATAGCGTACTTTCACCTACTTGAGCCTGAACAGAATTAGGAATACTGGTCGTCGCTATCATCTTTGCTCCCCATGGGAGCAAGATCTGCACGTAAGCATAGAGACTGAAAACCGTCCCTAATAAGGCTAATAAGATAGCCCCTTTGTGACTCTCAAGCCGATGTGCCCACGATACCGGTTTTCTTTCAGATAACCACTCAACCAAGGGTTTATCATCTTTGGCAACAAAGCGAGAACCATCAGGAAAAGTGAGAAAGAGAGGGATGGAACCCAATGCCTCAGAGACCGTGATATCCGACAGCTCAAAGTATTGACGGTGGCCCTGAAAACTCAGGGCCACCGTTGAACCTATTCCACTTAGCTCAATGCAGGCAGCCTCTTTGGCTGCCTTATGTGGATATTGATAGAAGCCTTCTAGGATCATAGACCTACGTTAAGATCGAAAGCTTGTGCTACTTCATCAGCAATACCGCTCTTCGCTGTATCCTGATGTGCGCTCACATCAATAAGAGACAGGTCACCACACAGTTGGGTGCATTCAGCTATATATTTAGCATGACGAATGTGTGCGATAGGTGCCCCTAATCCTAAAGTAAACATCACAATCAAAAGATTGGTGAAAAGCAATCCCATATAAGAAAGTGTTTCCATTTTTGAAATGAAACCAATTTTATTGAGTTGCATTTTACTGAAGGTGTAATTCCGTATAGCAGCAGCCAAATAACACGAAGAGACAATCATACCTGCAATGACTAAAAAATAAGCACTTATCAAGCCTGATAGATGACCCAACATGGCATACTCTATCGCCTCTGGGCCGCTACCCATAAATATTATTGAGGAAATTAGCGAAAAGACAAAATATATTGCCAAGAGCAAGAATGGCAACATGATTAACAAGCCAATGAAAAAGAACTTCATAAATGGCTTACTTTCAACAGAGGTTTGAAATCTATTATCACCAAAGAATGAGTTATTTATAAAAAGCTCAGTGCTCATTTTTTGTATAATACCTTGAATGACAAGGATACCTGCAAAAAATAAAATCCCGCCAAGGATAGCAAAAGTAAACCCTCCCATTGCATGAGATATTCCAATAAACGCGCCAAAAACCAAATAAAGAGCAATAAACGCAATCATAGGAAAAAGGAACATAACCCAATATGCCCGACCATAATGGCATTCATAATTGAAACGCACACCACGGAAGCTGCTCATAATGGCATCAAAACGCCATGCGCGAACAATAATCCAAGGTATTGCACAAATAAATAGAAGCAATGCTGCTACATATAAAAGAGGTGATATAACCGATAATATCATCAAAACAAAAAGAGAAATAACGACAATAATGCGACCTACTAAAATTTGCATGGGGGTTGCATGATAATCAAAGCGATCGCCGTTAATCTCAGTATTGCCATAAAAATAACGTCTACGACGAACGGTTGCCCACGCTGAATATATTCCAAGTGTCAAAATTGACAGCAAGATATTAACGATCCAGATCTTAAAATATTCACCAGCAACACCATGAAACTTCACCTGGTGAATCTCACCATCCTTGCTAAAAGCCATGTTATTAACAGCATTGCTGGTAGAAATATTGTCTGATGCCCCAAACTCTAATTTCTTATTATCCATTGAATCCATTCCCTATACGTACCATTCCCTGAATACTTGATGCTGTCTCAACATAGTGGGTTGGTCAAACTCACTTCTAGACAAGTTTATCGTGGTGCATAACTGACCTTTTAAAACCAATACCACTATGGTTAAAAATACCGCAAGTGCTTCGCGGTGCAATCTCAATTATTTTGGGATGATAGTTAACAGTAAAAGTAATAAAACAATTTACTCAAACCTTATATGATTTGAATTCTGACTATTAAAACACGTGAATAAACCGCCCTCAACACACAAATTTAATTAGCTGACTAACAAATTAATGATATTTCATATGCTAGCGTAAATTTATTTTACGTTTTAAAATATAAATTAGAATTACGCTTATTTAAGCGTTTTTTATATTGAAAGATCAGAAATATCCAGTTTTTAAATTTAGTTATATTTGTGCAGCAGTATGAAAAATAAAAAATCCGACCATCAAATGATGTATCGGATTTTTAAATTATTGAGCCAAGTAACTTAGCCAGCTTATATTAATGTCGGCGACCATCATCATCTTCATCAATTAGTTCATCGTCTTCATCATCATAATCGTCCTCTTCACCCTCTTCGCCATCAGGATCTTCAAAATACGTCCCCCAGCCATCGTAGCTAACCTTACAGTGTGATGCGATAGCGACTAACTGCTCTACCTGAGCATCGATCGTTTCAACGCGCAGTGACACTTCACTGATGACATCACAGCAAAAGACAACAACGCCAGGCTCAATTTCAAGCTCTTCGGCATCCGTCACTTCATAGCCGAGCTTAAATGCCTCAACCGCGGCTTTCTCTAAAACATCAAACTTATCTGAAGATAAATGGTGTTCGATAGTGTATTGCGCTTCGGGATCGCTGCCATCTTCGAGAAGCTCCTCGATAATGAGACGAGTTTCTTCTCTTTGCTCATCCAATAATTCTTTATTCGCCATGATATTGCACCCGTTTGATATGCTTCAAATGCTGTCATTTTCCCATAGCCCGATACTCCCAACCACCAAAACCGGAAAGTTTTCATGTTAGGGGTTGAAAACAACATAATAATGCATGTAGATTGAATATAAATTCAAATAAAAACACGGAGCCATCCCCCCATGTCCCAATTTTATCAACGTCACTTTCTGCGCTTATTAGATTTTACATCAGAAGAGGTTGCTGCACTGCTTAAACTCTCCGCCGAACTAAAACAGACGAAGCAGACAGGGATGGAACAACCAAAACTCAATGGTAAAAATATCGCCCTCATTTTTGAGAAAGACTCTACCCGAACTCGCTGTGCTTTTGAGGTCGCTGCATACGATCAAGGTGCAAGAGTCACGTATTTAGGGCCAAGCGGTAGCCAGATTGGGCATAAAGAATCCATTAAGGATACCGCTCGCGTTCTTGGCAGAATGTATGACGGCATCCAATATCGTGGCTATGGTCAACATGTTGTTGAAACACTTGCCGAGTTTTCTGGTGTTCCCGTCTGGAATGGTTTAACTAACGAATTCCACCCTACCCAAATTTTGGCCGATTTCCTGACTATTCAGGAGCACTCTCCGGGTAAAAAGCTTTCTGAATGCATACTGGCCTACGTTGGTGATGCCCGAAATAACATGGGTAACTCGTTTCTAGAGGGGGCAGCACTTACTGGCATGGATTTACGCCTTGTTGCCCCAAAAGCGTGCTGGCCGGAAGAGAAATTAGTTGCTGAATGCCGCAAAATTGCCGAACAAACAGGCGCAAAAATCACCCTAACAGAAGATGTCTTGGAAGGCGTGAAAGGCGCTGATTTCTTATACACCGATGTGTGGGTTTCTATGGGTGAACCAAAAGAGGTATGGCAGGAGCGTATTAGCTTGTTGAAGCCTTACCAAATTAATATGGCTATGTTGAAGCTAACGGGCAACCCACAGGTGAAATTCCTACATTGCTTACCAGCATTCCATGATGATGGCACCACCATGGGTAAACAGATGGCAGAGCAGTACGGTCTACACGGTGGTATGGAAGTCACCGATGAGGTATTTGAATCTAGCCACAGCGTGGTTTTTGATCAGGCAGAGAATCGTCTGCATACCATTAAAGCCGTCATGGTCGCCACACTCGCTAAGTAAACGGTCAAGCAGCCCTCACTTTTTGAGTTTTTAGATGGGAGCATAGCACCTCAATTCCAGTGCTCTGTTCCCCCCTTATCGCTACAATGTTTGCAACCCACTCATTAATAAACAGTTATCCCTATACCTTTTTACTCTCTTTCATCGACCACCTTCTTCTTTATAAGAATTAGAGCTATGTAAAAAGCATTTATATTCCAAATTTGAATAAGCAAATACCTTTTTCTACTTTGCTTATCAGATACAAAGCGCATAATTTGATCCACTTAGTTAATTGTTTGTAAAAGAAAAAGATATGGCTTAGGAACAATGAGGCTGGGCGGTCACTTGCCACATTTAGAAAGGAACGGTCTGTTTTATAGATTTTTATCTCTACGACAAACACCGATGAGTTAACTCTCCGGCTGCATAGTGATGAAATATTGGCTACATGCGGTAAAACCTTCCCTATTCGCCTACTCGATATCCCTATTTCTGTTGCTTCACAGGAGAAAAATTATAATGAGAGCCCATGTTCTATCCCTTGTCGTTTTATCCGCACTGTCGCTCAATGCGCTCGCAGCAACCCCCGCTAACACGCTGGTCATTGCACAATCTTTAGACGATATTGTTAGCCTAGACCCAGCAGAAAGTAATGAACTCTCCAGCATACAAACGATACCCAGTCTCTATCAGCGCTTAGTACACGCTGACCGTAAAGATCCAACCAAAGTGGTACCTGCGTTAGCGAAAGAGTGGAAAGGCGATGCCGCCAATAAAACACTCACGGTGACTCTACAACCGAAAACCGTTTTTGCTTCTGGCAATCCCCTGCGCCCAGAAGACGTGATCTTCTCTTATACCCGTGCAGTGAAACTCAATAAATCCCCAGCCTTTATTCTCAATGTCTTAGGTTGGGAGGCAGATAACATCGATAAGCAGTTCAAGAAGATTGATGACCATACGCTACAGATTAGTTGGAGCGCTGACGTCAGCCCTACCGTTGCACTCAATATTCTTTCCACGCCGATTGCCTCTATTGTAGATGCCAAAACGGTAGAGCCGCAGGCTAAAAACGGTGATTTCGGTAATGAGTGGCTGAAAATGCACTCTGCGGGCAGTGGCGCATTCAAAATTAAAGTCTATCAACCACATCAAGCGTTGGTTTTAGATGCCAATACAACAGCACCTGGTGGCGCACCGGTGATGAAAGGCATCATTATTAAGAACGTGCCAGACCCTGCTGCCCGCCGCCTATTGATTCAACAAGGCGATGCCGATATCGCAAGAGAGTTAGGGCCAGACCAAACCGCAGCGCTCAAAGATAAGAAGGGTGTCACCGTACTGGAGATCCCATCAGCTGCCGTTAACTATCTTGCGATCAACACGGGAAATAGTGCTAATCCGGTACTGAAGAACCCTGCATTTTGGGAAGCGGCTCGCTGGTTAGTTGATTATCAGGGGATCACCAAAGATCTTCTGAAAGGGCAATATTTTACTCACCAATCTTTCCTGCCCATTGGCTTTCCTTATGCATTGACGGAAACCCCTTATAAATTTGATCCGGCAAAAGCCAAAGAGATCTTAGAAAAGGCGGGTCTAAAAGGTATCTCATTCACGTTAGACGTTGAGAATAAAGAACCCTTTATCAATATTGCTCAATCTATGCAGGCAAGCTTTGCCCAAGCTGGCGTAAAAGTGGAACTGTTGCCAGCAGCGGGTAGCCAAGTTTATTCGCGGGTGCGAGCTAAACAGCATCAGGCCGCCATTCGCCTCTGGATCCCTGACTACTTTGATGCTCACTCAAATGCCAGCACCTTTGCTTATAACGATGGGAAAGGAAGCACCGTGGCATGGCTAAATGGTTGGAATATTCCAGAGCTAAACAAACAGACTCTTGCCGCCGTCGCTGAAGCAGACCCTAAAAAACGCGGAGAAATGTACGTAAAAATGCAAGAGGAGCTACTGCGTAGTTCTCCTTATGTCTTCATTCAGCAGGCCAAAACTCAGGTTGTCGTTCGTGACAATGTGAAAGGTTATCAGCAAGGGCTGAATGCAGATATGGTGTATTACGACCGCGTATCTAAATAGTATTCACGACCAACGAACATGAGCAATTTTGTATGTCATTGGCTGTAAAAAAAATGCCGAGCTCTCGTGCTCGGCATCATCTGTTAGGGCTGGCACAAAGCCTGCTTACTTTGGCGCTGACCCTATTGGGGTTATTAGTCATCACATTTCTGCTCTCTGCCCTGTCACCTGTGGATCGGGTGTTGCAGATTGTCGGCGATCACGCCAGTGAATCAACGTATCAGCAGGTCAAACAGCAGTTAGGGCTAGACCAGCCACTTATCGTACAGTTCTGGCATTACCTCACCCAGCTGGTTCATGGCAATCTCGGTATCGCCTCTTCCACTGGGCAGCCTGTATTGAGCGATCTCATGACAGCGTTCCCTGCCACAATAGAGCTGGCAACCATTGCGCTAATATTTGGCGCAACACTGGGGGTGTTACTCGGGATTTTATGCGCCCGTTATGTGGGCAGTAAATTTGATATCGTCGTGCGTTTTATCACGCTGCTAGGAAACTCCGTCCCTATCTTCTGGCTTGGGTTGTTAATGCTGTTGCTGTTTTATGCCCAACTACATTGGAGCCCCGGCCCCGGTCGTTTAGACGATATCTACCAGTACACTATCGAGATGAAAACCGGCTTTGCCTTAATTGATACATGGCGCTCGGGTGAATCAGGTGCATTTGCCAATGCTATCGGGCATCTGATCCTTCCCGTTGCTCTACTTGCCTATTATTCATTAGCTAGCATTACGCGCCTCACCCGCTCCTCTTGCCTGAGTGAGTTGAACAAAGAGTATGTCACGCTGGCACGGGCGAAAGGCGCCGGAGAATTGCGCATTATATTTTCCCATGTTTTGCCCAATATTCGCGGCACGCTGCTTACCGTTGTCGCACTTTCCTATACCGGAATGTTGGAAGGTGCTGTGCTGACTGAAACCGTCTTCTCATGGCCCGGTATTGGGCGCTATCTAACAACGGCCCTGTTTGCCGGTGATACCACCGCCATCATGGGGGGAACCTTGTTGATCGGCATCGGTTTTATACTTATCAATAATCTGACCGATCTGCTGGTGCGTCAGTTAGATCCAAGGGCGCGCTAAGATGATCATGACACTTCGGCTTGCACAACTTAAACGCTCCACCTCTGCCAGTATTGGCATGGTCATTCTTCTTTTTTTAGTCACTCTGGCTCTCTTTGCGCCTTGGCTAGCGCCCCATGACCCTAACTGGCAGGATGCCGCCAACCGCCTTTTACCTCCAGGGAGTGGGCACTTACTGGGTACAGATAGCTACGGTCGCGATATGTTATCCCGATTGATTTACGGTACACGCCCTACATTAGGTTTAATTTTATTAGTTACCCTGATCACCCTGCCATTAGGGCTAGGTATCGGAATACTCTCGGGTTATTACGGCGGCTGGATGGAGCGAGTTTTGATGCGCTTTACCGATGTCGTGATGTCAATGCCACGTCTGATTCTGGCTTTCGCTTTCGTCGCCATGCTCGGGCCTGGCCTTCTTAATGGTGCGCTGGCGCTGGCGTTAACCACTTGGCCTGCTTACGCACGCCAGGCTAGAGCTGAAATTCAGCGCCTGCGAAAGAGCGACTATCTTGCCGCAGCGGAAATGATGGGCATCAAAGGATTAAGGCTGCTATGGGGGCATATTCTGCCGATGTGTTTGCCTTCCGCTATTGTTCGTTTGGCTCTCGATCTTGCTGGGATCATTCTTGCTGCGGCAGGGTTAGGGTTCCTGGGGCTTGGCGCTAGGCCGCCAATGGCCGAATGGGGATCGATGGTTGCGGAAGGTATGCAGGTCATCTTCGATCAATGGTGGATCGCCGCCATTCCTGGAGCAGCAATTCTTATCAGCAGCCTTGCATTTAACCTACTCGGCGATGGGCTACGCGACATATTGGATCCTCATCATGACTGAGCCGCTATTATCTCTCTCTAAGTTATCAATACATTACCCTAGCCAGACGGAGAAAATCGCCGTTGTGGACACGATCTCTTTCACTGTTGGTCAGGAGCGAGTGGCTCTGGTGGGGGAATCCGGCTCGGGTAAATCAATGACAGCACGCGCCATCATGGGATTAGTTCGCAAACCGGGGCAAGTAACTGCTGAGCATTTGCGCTTTCAGAACCAGAATCTACTCGATTTAAACACCAAACAGATAAACCAGATTCGGGGTTCAAAGATAGCAATGGTATTGCAAGACCCCCGTTATGCGCTCAACCCTGCACTCACTGTAGGGCAGCAAATTGAAGAGTCACTCAAGATTCATCGTCATAGGTCGCGGGCGGATCGGAGAGATAAAATTGACGAGGCGCTACTTGCCGTCGGGCTACAACCCGCTATCGCACGCAGCTATCCAAATGAGCTATCGGGTGGAATGGGGCAAAGAGCCATGCTGGCCATTGCGCTAATCAATAATCCCCTGTTATTGATTGCCGATGAACCGACCTCTGCACTGGATGCCAAGCTGCGCAATCAGATCCTTGAGTTGATTGTTGAGCAGTGTGAACAGAGAAAGATGGGGCTGCTGTTGATCAGCCATGATTTACCACTGGTTGCTGAGCACTGCGATCGCGTGCTTGTTATGTACCAAGGGCAGTTAGTGGACCAAAGCGCGGCAAGCCTGCTACCGCAATCAACACACCCTTATACCCAAACACTATGGCGCTGCCGCCCCAGCGCTGCCACCTATGGCACCGTACTTCCCGTATTGGATAGAACGCTTAATCTTGCAGGAGTTGAACATGGCACTGATTGATATTCAGCAATTGCAGGTGAGTTTCCCTCACGGCTTTGAACATCGCATTGTCGTAAACTCTGTGAGTTTTCGCGTTGAAGAAGGTGAAACATTTAGCCTAATTGGCGCATCGGGCTGTGGTAAATCAACAATATTGCGTGTTCTTGCTGGCTTACAAAAAGAGTGGTCAGGGGAGATAACGTTATTGGGGGAAACCTTAAAACCCAAGCAACGTTTTAGCTCCACACTGCGCGCACAGGTGCAGATGGTATTCCAAGACCCTTATGCCTCTCTGCATCCAAATCATACGATTCATCGCACGCTGAGTGAGCCACTAGCCATTCGTAGAGAGCGAAATATCGAGCCAAGGATCTTGTCTGCGCTAAACCAAGTGGGCTTATCTGAAAATATTGCAATGCGTTATCCTCACCAGCTTTCCGGCGGTCAGCGCCAAAGGGTCGCTATCGCACGGGCACTGCTGCTAAAGCCTAAGCTACTATTGTTAGATGAACCTACTTCTGCGCTAGATATGTCCGTTCAGGCAGAAATATTGAATCTTTTAAATCACCTCAAACAGGAATATGGCATGACTTACCTCTTGGTGAGCCATGATGCAGATGTGATTGCGCATATGTCCGAACGTGCGGCGCTGATGGAGAATGGAAATATCGTTAAGCCGTTCTCTCGGCAGGATCTCTCCTCTGCATCACACACCACTGCCGCCATATAGTATTACTCTGTAATCACAGCACACCGCACAAAAGGTGAATTTTTAGCTTGCAGCTTCACAAAGCCAGCGTATAATCCGCCACAATTTGCCAGGAGAAAGCATGAAAAGCAGCGATGTTTTTGTCAAAAAAAATGTTGTCATTCAATACCATGACATACCGTCATTAGGTTTCTGCATTCCCGTTTTTTCCTTGTTGCTAACTCGATCATTTTAGAAAGCCCCTCAATTGAGGGGCTTTTTTTTGTCTGAAGATTGGCAATGTATGACAGATGGCCACCACTCACGATAAAAGGAGCGCAAATATGGCTAACCCGCTATATCAAAAAAATATCATTTCAATTAACGATCTTAGCCGCGATGATTTAGAGCTAGTCTTAAAGACAGCCTCAAGTTTAAAAGCTAAACCGCAGCCTGATTTACTGAGAAATAAAGTGATTGCGAGCTGCTTCTTTGAAGCCTCTACGCGTACACGTCTGTCATTCGAAACTTCGATACACCGCCTCGGCGCATCCGTTATCGGCTTTGCCGATGGAGGAAATACCTCTATGGGGAAAAAAGGTGAGACATTGGCCGATACCATCTCTGTTATCAGCACTTACGTCGATGCCATCGTCATGCGTCATCCGCAGGAAGGGGCAGCTCGCTTAGCCTCCGATGTCTCAAACGGCATCCCGATTCTTAATGCCGGTGATGGTTCTAACCAGCATCCAACCCAGACGCTGCTTGATCTATTCACGATTCAAGAAACTCAGGGGCGCTTAAATAACATTAATATTGCGATGGTCGGTGATCTGAAATATGGCCGCACCGTTCACTCACTCACGCAGGCTTTGGCAAAATTTGAAGGTAACCGTTTCTACTTTATCGCCCCAGATGCGCTTGCCATGCCGCCTTATATTCTGAATATGCTAAAAGAAAAAGGTATTGAGTTTAGTGTCCATAGCAATATTGACGAGGTAGTTTCAGAACTGGATATTCTGTACATGACTCGCGTACAAAAAGAGCGCTTGGACCCATCAGAATACGCTAACGTCAAAGCGCAATTTATTCTTCATGCCGCAGACCTCGTCAATGCACGTGAAAATATGAAAGTTCTGCACCCACTGCCGCGTATCGATGAGATTACGGTAGACGTTGATAAAACGCCTCACGCTTACTACTTCCAACAGGCTGGAAATGGCATCTTTGCCCGACAAGCACTGTTAGCTCTGGTTCTTAACGCTGAATTGGCTCTATAAGGAGGATTTGCTCATGACTCACGATAATAAATTACAGGTTGAAGCCATCAAATGCGGTACCGTCATCGACCATATCCCCGCACAAATCGGCTTTAAACTGCTGAAATTATTTAAACTGACCGAGACAGACCAACGCATCACTATTGGCCTGAATCTGCCTTCTCGCGAATTAATTCGCAAAGATCTGATCAAGATTGAGAATACTTTTTTGACAGAACAGCAGGCTAACCAGCTAGCTATGTATGCGCCAAAAGCGACAGTGAACCGTATTGATAACTACGAAGTGGTGCATAAGCATACCCTCAGCCTACCCGACCGTATTGATGACATTCTGATTTGCCCTAATAGTAACTGTATTAGCCGTAGCGAATCCGTTAGCTCCAGTTTTGCCGTTCAGAAACATCGCCAAGATGTACATCTTAAATGCAAATACTGCGAGAAAGAGTTTGAGCATCAGGCGGTTATTTATAACTCATAAATAACAGACGATAAGGGGGTAGATTCCCATCTATCCCTTAAATCGTCTCTGTTTTGAGATTCTCTGTACGCTTTGTGTTCTCGGTCACTGTGTTTCTCTCCGGTAGCTCCCTATAATAGAATGACGGCTCCATTATGAGCGATTGAGATACCTACCCGAATTTCAACTACCTCTTACCTTTCTAACAAGGAAAAACTATGTCCCGCATTATCAATACAGAGAAAGCACCTGCCGCAATTGGCCCTTATGTACAAGGCGTTGACCTTGGTAGCATGATCATTACCTCAGGCCAGATCCCTGTTAACCCAAAAACAGGTGAAGTGGCTGACGATGTGGCAGCGCAAGCACGCCAATCACTGGAGAATGTGAAGGCTATCGTCGAAGAAGCAGGCCTGACCGTGGCTAACATCGTAAAAACGACCGTATTTGTGAAAGATTTAAATGACTTTGCCACGGTAAATGCGGCCTATGAAGCCTTTTTCACAGAGCATAAAGCACCGTTCCCTGCCCGCTCTTGCGTTGAAGTTGCCCGCCTGCCAAAAGACGTAAAAATTGAAATTGAAGCGATTGCCGTTCGTGGTTAATAACGGCTGATTTCGGTTGTCGTTTAGCTTTTTAGTATAAATTTAGATTTTTAGTATGACCGGCCAACCGATACTGGCCGGTTACGTTCCCTTTTTATTTTTTGAATAGTTAGCTATCCTTTCCTGACTGCCCACACTTTCTAGTCTCATTTGGCACATAACACTTTATTCGCCTTTTCTCCCTAATGCCTTAGTTGAAAAGTATGCTCAATGTGCAAAAAAGTAGACACCAGGAAATTCATTAAAAATGAATAATAATATCAATATGCTAGATGCTATTCTTGGTGGCTTGTATGGGCTGGCTATTGGCGATGCTCTCGGTATGCCCTCTCGAAAATGGCCACCACAGCGTGTGCGACAGCACTTTGGCTGGATTGATACCTTTCTACCCTGCCCTGTAGAGAGTGAGGCATCGTCCGGCCATCACGCAGGCAAATTCACATTGTTAACCGGCCAAAGTATTTCGGTAATAGAACAGTTGATAGAGGGTCGGCTTCCTCACACCCGTTTGCCTAAGGCTGCAGATATCATACACCGACAGGAAACGCGCGAGGCGGCCATTTGGCTCTCTCCTCTTGGTTGTATCCTGCCTACCTCTTCCCCATCATTTTTTATCGAGCAGATTGCCAACGCCTGCCCGCAGGCGTACTCATCTGATATTGCTATCGCAGGCGTGACGGTTGTCGCATGGTGTTTAAGCCGCGCAATTGAAGGGGCGGGATGGTTTATTATCAAACATGAACTTCCTGCCTTAGCAGAAGATGCCCAGAACACCTATTTAAACAGTTATGCTCCCTCTTTACGGCGCCGCCTTGAAATAGCGATAGAGTTGGGCCATTCACTCAAACATTTACCCGATGGTGAAGCACTGTATGAACTCTCTCAAACGATTGGCACAGGCACTGACTGTCTTGAATCTATTCCCACAGCGCTGGCTTTGATTGAGTTAGCAGAAACCGACCCTGTGCGCTGCGCGCATTTAGCGGCAAATATTGGTGGCGATACTAACGTAATAGGCGCGATTGCAACCGCAATTTGTGGCGCAATGAACGGTGTAAATGTATTTCCTGCGGAGTGGGTAGAAACTATTCAGCAGGCTAATAATATTGATTTTTCCCTCTATGCTCAGAGATTAAGGGAACTTCGATTGAGGTAATCGAGAAGGCAAAAGGGTGTGCCAAAAAATATCCCCCTTATCTGATAGTTTACAAAAACACTGAATCACTAAAGATAAGGGGATATGATATTAACTACTTCTAGCCGCTGTTGCAGTAACAGCAAATTGCCCCGCAGAACCTTGATCTGCCATCTCTAACATGCCGCTGTAATACATGAAAGGGAAGTGATCGATCGTCGGTTGACCAAAGTAGACATAAATCTCTACTTCACCATCAACCCAAATCGTATCTTTCCAACCGCGATCTTCTTGCATTGGGCGCACGCCGTTAACCCGTTGTATAAGAACGCTCACGCCTTGAATATGGAAAGACTGGGGCAAGTCAGACATAATTTTCCAACGCTCCCATGTTCCCTGCTGCGAGCGTACATCCTCACGGGACATATCCCAAACGGTGCCATTAATTCCTGGTCCAGAATCACCTAAGCGGAACTCACGCGAGCGAATTGGCGTCCCCGCTGCAACAAAATCAGGAATAAGCCGATTGACTAAATTATCAGCTACCAGAGACTGTAATCCCGTTGGTCGAAGCGTCAATACGGTGGTTGAAACCAAAATGTTTGAAGGCTCAAATATCCCACGTAGACGGTCCATGAAACTTGCCGATTCTCCGGCAGTCAGAGTCACATCTCCGCCCTCAGACATATTAATTAAAACCTCTCTTCGTTCCCCTGGAGCAAGCGAGATTTGAGGCACTGGCACGGGGACAGGCAATAATCCGAGATCGCTGGCAATCACGTGCATTGGTCGGTCATCACTCATTTTCAGTGAATAACGTCGAGAATTAGAGGCGTTTAGTAAACGTAAACGGATCCAACCGCGAGCGACTTCAATGAAAGGGTTCTGAACACCATTGACCAAGAGCGTATCACCAAGAAAACCTCCCTTTACTGGAGGGTTATAGCGTACTGAACCAAAGCTGTCTAAACGCTTATCTTGAATAATGAGCGGGATATCATCAACGCCGTAGTGGTTCGGAATACGGAGATTTTTACTCACCTCATCCTCAACAAGCCACATACCAGCAAGGCCATTGTAAATATGTGGTGCCATACGGTTTGGGGTATTCGCGTGATACCAGCATGTTGCCGCCGCCTGACGAATAGGTATCACAGGAGACCAATCAACCCCAGGAGAGATCATTCGGGGGGCCCCCCCCATCAAAACACCGGGAACCTGTAGCCCGCCAATGGTCATCGCTACGGGTTCATTTAGACGATTGCTATAGATAACTTTCGTGTCATCACCGTTATAGACACGCACTGTTGGCCCAAGATATTGGCCATTAAAACCCCATGCACTGGCCTTCTTATTCGCCATAAACGACCAGTGGACTTCCTGCATCGTCAAAAATACAGGTTGCCCTCTTTTCGCTTCCAAAAGAGGTGGGATAGGTAATGGGATCTCTGGTTCTTGTGCCCGCACAACGCTAGGCACACCACTGGCACACAGAGCTAATCCTGACGCCTGAATAAATTGTCGACGACTGAGCGACATAGATTCTCCATGAGACGATAATATTAAGCTCACCCATCCTGCCTTAAAACAGTCTCTACATTGATTTCACTTCAAGTAGTGATGGGCATGCAATATCTAGCACTGAATGTAGTCTATGTACTAAATACTGGCTTTTTTATCTTTGAAAATATTATGTATCCGTATCTTGGCAACCTTACGTTTACGTCCCTGCTAAATCATGTTGCTTGGACAATCCTTCAGCTACAGATAGCCAAATTAAGCGCGGCTTTCTTCACTACTTTCTCGCTGCGCAACTTCTTGATCCAACAGTTCGATCTTTTCCATCATCAACTGGCGACAGTGTTCGGCTAATTCCCGAACCTGTTCTTTGCCATATTTAGATGTATCAACTGGCGGCAACATCTCAACAATAACAAGGCCATTATTGAGACGATTAAGATTAATCTTATCACCCGTCGTACTTGAAACACAGATGGGTATGATAGGCACTCCGGCTGAAATCGCAGCATGAAATGCACCGGTCTTAAACGGCATTAACCCTCTGCCACGACTGCGAGTTCCCTCAGGAAACATCCAGACAGAGATATTATTTTTCCGTATATGTTCAACAACCTGAGTAATCGTATCGTGTGCTTTAGAGCGATTATTCCGATCGATAAGAATATTTCCCGTCAGCCAGTATAAAGGGCCAAAAAAAGGAACCCACAGGAGACTTTTCTTACCCACTGTTACTGTTCGTGCCTGAACGGCATTTGCTACCGTCACCATATCGTAATTACTTTGGTGATTAGCGATGTAAATACAATTACCAAACTCTTCAACGTTAGGCTGAATTCGGGTTTCAACCTTTATACCAAACAGTACCGATAATCGACCAAACATGTGGCCAAAAGTCCGAACATGCTCTGGATTTCTAGGACTAAACAAGCAATAGATTGAGCCAAAAATACACACCATTAAACTAAATAAGGTGACAATGATGGCGCGTAGAATCAGTAGCATAACAACCCCTTTTTTATATGCTCGCCAAGTATACCGATTTATCTAAAAAACACCCAGACCAAGAATAAGCGAATGGAATAGATATTCACTGCTAGCGGCATAAAGTCGTTAAGTTAGATATAACTAACAAACTCATAAATAAGTAGAAATATAGAAAGAAGGAGTAACAAATACGGAGGGGATATGCCCTCCGTATTCATATTTATATCGATGATGTTTACTTAGACTTGTACTTAGATGCGTACTCTTTAGAAAGCTTAACTGCTTCATCCAGCTGTTTACGCTCTTTCAGCACGTTTTCCATTTTAGCTAAAACAGATTTAGAACGTTCATCCAATAACGTATTTGCTTCTTTGCTTTGAGAGACGACCTTAAACCAAGCGTAAGATTTAACGTAATCTTTATCTACACCAACACCCATCGCATAAGCAGCGGCAAGGTTGTATTGCGCCAAAGAGTAGCCCTGTTTCGATGATTTCTCATACCAGCTGAAGGCCTTACTAACGTCTTTAGCTACGCCATTACCGTGCGTATACGCAGCACCTAGGTTATTTTGAGCAATCATATTGCCCTGATTTGCTGCTTTCTCGCCCCACTTAACCGACAACTCTAAATTCTTAGGTACTTTTTTACCTTCCAAATAGAGAACGGAAAGCTCTTGTTGAGCATCAACATCACCCTCTTCCGCAGCACTTTGCAGGGCAGAAAGCTCTAAATTACCTTTATTGACACTGGTATTCGCTGTGTTCTGAACAGTCGATGGTTTCTCAACGGGTGCTTCAGGTACAGTCGAAGGCTTAGCCTCCGATGAAGTAACAATTGGCGTCGCTACTAAAACAGGAGTTGGCTCTGCTCTAGACGGTTTTTCAATCACTACTGGCTCAGAAGGCGCTACGATGGTTTCCGATGCGTTCTGATCAATGATTGGCCCAGGTTGTGTAATGCCGCTGGTAGAGGCTGTCTCAACAGGCCGAGCAATTGGCTCAGATGTAAAGATAGCTTTTGTTCCCGTGTTTATCGCTTGAGTCGTTACTGTTGGTGTAGAAATAACAACTGGCTCTGCTGATACTGGGGTAGATACGATTGGCGCTGATACTGTCGGTGTTGACGTAAAAACTGGTTTAACTGAGACAGGCGCCGTGTTCACTGGCATTGGCGTAGGTGTTATCAATGGGCCTGATGTGGCTGTATTCGCTGAGATAATTTCAGGCTGCGGCAATGCTGTTGTAGAGTAAACAGGCTCATTATCTTCAATGCTGACATAGGTTTCAGGCAATGGACCTAATATCACCAATTCCTTCAGTGCCTGTGAATGACCTTGTGCAGCCGCTTTTTGATACCATTCACGAGCAGCATCAAGATTTTTGCCTACACCTTTACCTGTCACATAAGCGTAACCAACACGATATTGCGCAAATGCATTTCCTTGCATAGCTGCTTTTTCGTACCAGTTAAAGCTATCACTGTAATATTGTGCATCCCAATACAACGAGCCTAAACGCGCTTGTGCATTCGCATCGCCCTTCGCGGCTAATCTTTCAGACGTTGCCAACCCACCTTGTATATCCGCTAAAACACCCATAGACATAACGGGTTGAAAAGAACCGTTACTGCCACTGTTGCTGGCGCTATTACTACGCAAAAGGTCTGCGCATCCAAAGAGTAAAAAAGGCGTTAGCAGCATCGCGGAAGTCTTTAACAGACTCATCTTCTTAGCGCTTCCTTCTTTTAATTCGTTATACATGTCTCATGGTATCCCTAAAAAAATTGGACATACTAGGGTGTGATCCTAAGTTAATGCTTAACCGCTGATGTCATTGAGTTCGATATCAAAAACTAATGTAGCATGAGGGGGAATCAACGGTGGAAACCCTTTTTCGCCATAGGCTAACTCAGGTGGAACGACTAAGCGAATCTTTCCACCTTTAGAAATCAATTTTATCCCCTCTTGCAAGGCTGGCAGAATGCCATCAACGCTAAAAGAGAGATCTCCACCTTGTTCTTCTGAACTATTAAATATAGTCCCATCAACCAATGTACCGAGCAGTTTAACTTTTACTGTGTCTGTATCTAGTGCTTTTCTACCGGTACCTGGTTTTTCGATCTGATATAGCATACCTGATTTCAGCTTTTTCACACCGTCCTGCTTTGCAAAAGAGCTACGGTATTCAGCCCCAATCTCTTTTTCACGAGTGCCTACTGTCTTCGCGTTTTTCTCGATTTTCTTTTCAACCTCTTGGTCGAAATCGTCCATCGATTTCTCAATATCCTTCTCACTCATTTTTAGCTTACTATCGAAAGCATCCTGAATACCGGCAATAATAATATTGCGATCGAGATTGATATTGATTTGACGCTGTTTTTCCATTGTGGTTTCTAAATAACGAGCGAATACAACACCGCTAGCATAAGCCTTTTTTACACTCTCATCGGCTAAATTAAGCGGCTTAGCAGCAGAGGTATTAGCACCTAACAAGGCGGGATTAACCATGGCAGAAATCATCATACTAATATCGTTAGCCTTAGGCTCTGCTGATTCGTTGCCCTTTGACGAAGCTTCAAGCCTCTGGCGAGCCGCTTCTGCAATCGACAGTTTTTGCGTTGCTGCTTTCAGTTGCTCTTCAAGTTCACTCTTTTGATCGGCCGATTTCTTATTAACGTCTCGCTCTGAGGCCAGCGTTTTCTCAAGGTCTTTCAATCTCTCTTGGAAAACCTGTTCTATACGCTCTTTCTCTGATAACTGTTTCTGTAAGGCGGCTAACTGCTTGATACTTTCGCTACTCTGAGCGGTTGCCTCTGTCGATTTAGGTGCCCCAGCTTCCGCTTTTTTACGAGCATCACGCTCTGTTGCTAATGCTAATTCAACTTCACTCAGTTTTTTCTTCGCTTCTTGTAGCGCGTTATCTTTTTCTGATTCTCTTTTCTCGCGTTCAAGAACCTGTTGCTTACTCTCATTTTCTTTCAGAGCTCGCACCTTCGCATTTGATTCTCGTTCTTTTGCTAACGCCATTTCTGTTTCATTTAATTTAGTTATCGTGCTCTTCTGTATCGCTTCCTCTTCTGCGAGCTGTTTTTGCACTAATGTCAGCTGCTGTTTTATCTGCTCATTGCTCTGTGTAGCGGCTTTTACCAATGTGTCACGCTCAGCTTCTGCCTTTTTACGTGCCACTTGCTCAGCGGCCAGCGAACTTTCCATTGCAGAAAACTTAGCAAGCTCTGCTTTCTGAGACGGCTGTTTTTCACCATCACGTTTCTGCTGAGACGCTTTCTCGTCTGCCAGTTGCTTTTGTACTGCAGCTAGCTGCTGCTTGAGCTGTTCATTACTCTGTTTTTCAACATCCAGGCTCTGCTTAGCGGCCTTCTCTGCTTCCAACTGTTTTTGTACCGTTGCAAGCTGTTGTTTTTGCTGTTCGCTACTTAGTGTTGATGTTTTGGCTAGTGCTTCGCGCTCAGTTTCTAACTTTTTGCGCGCCTCTCGCTCAGTGGCTAAGGCTTTTTCTGTTTCAGCCAGCTTCGCAGCCACACCTTTTTGGGCGCTCTGCTTTTCCATATCCAGTGTCTGTTTAGCGGCTTTCTCTTCTGCCAGTTGCTTTTGTACTGCGGCTAGCTGTTGCTTGATCTGCTCGCTGCTCTGCGTTGAGGCTTTCGCTAATGTTTCGCGCTCAGCCTCTAACTTTTTGCGCGCCTCTCGCTCAGTGGCTAAGGCTTTTTCTGTTTCAGCCAGCTTCGCAGCCACACCTTTTTGGGCGCTCTGTTTTTCCATATCCAGCGTCTGTTTAGCGGCTTTCTCTTCTGCCAACTGCTTTTGTACTGCGGCTAGCTGTTGTTTGGTTTTCTCGTTGCTTTGAGCCGTTGTTTTAGATAACGCTTCCTGCTCCGCTTCTATTTTTTTGCGGGCATCACGCTCTTTAGCCAGAGTCTGTTCAGCATCAGCTAACTGCTTTTGTAGCGCTGTTAGTTTCTGTTCTGTTTTATCCCCTCCCTTCGCCGCTGATTTCAGCAACGCGGAGTTAGCGCTTTCCAATTGTTTTTTCTGTTCTTTTTCTGCTGTTAGCGCCTGTTCAACTCTATTTAATTTATTGGCATAACGGATCTCTAGCCCAGCAATCTCTTTTTGCAAACTTGCCCGAGCCTCACGCTCAGAGGCAAGTGAGGCATTTAACGTTGCCATCATGACTTGGTAATTAGCCTTGTTGTCACTTAGCTTTACTGGTGCTTTAGGTCTATTGGGTGGTATTTCTTTGGCTGGTTTAGCCGGTGCTTTATCTGCCGTTGGAGTATTTGAATAAATACCAACATCAAAATCAAAGATATCCGAGGCTTCCTGCTGTGAATATGCAGGTGCAGAAAGAGGGAGAAAAATACATGGTAGGAGCCACGAATGGCGTTTTACTAAAGATTTTGTTTTTTCTTTTCCATTAGTTACATCCAGCCCTTGCTACCATAGTTCCATTTTTTAATTAAGATATTCCATTCCCTTTAAAGATAAGAGCGTAGCGTGTGTCCTTTTACGCATATCCTAAGTAGATCATTGATATCTTTTTATTTGTTCTACGTATTTTATTTTCACTGTAACCTCACCATGTGATAGGCAAAGATAAGCGCTTGTCATTCTGCCCACTCTGGTTTTAAACATCAAGGTTTTAAAACAACCGAGAACCTACGCCCTCAGCGAAGGGATATAACAGTGCTAACGAGATAAATATGCGGAATGAGAATCCTATTTTACAACCGTTATATAGTGGGATTTTTCACATATAGATAATTCCCATAAATATCGCGTCTACTGCTTTATGTCATCTTGTATAGCAGATGCCCGTTGTTTTTGTGATCGATATCACTTATCTAAACCCTTTCTTATTTATGATCTCTTTTGCTTACTTCGTATATCGAATATATCAACGCTAATCTAAAAATATAGATGGTGGTAAATTCTACTAATATCTATTTATTAGTTAATCGTTTCTTATAAATAGATTAAACACTCCTGCTTCTCTATAAAACTGGAGCGCACTCATTTTTAAGCTTATTTTTTAAACAAAAATGTGCTCATCTCTCTAAAACAGGATCACCTATAAGGTAAACTCATTTACAACGATACAACCTGCTTTAACGCTTTCTCATACAACTTTTCAGCTAACGAGTGCTCGCCAAAAAAGCATTGTTCCCGTTAATCTAAAAAGTTCAAAAATAAATCCAATTCTGTCCTCAGAAAGCGAAATAAAGATTGATTGCCGTAACCTGACTGCCTTATGATACGGTGGTTTAACTGCACACTGAGCTATCCATACTATAGAATTTATAGAAATTTACGTTCATTTCTAAATGGGTCGCCGGCTAGTTGCTAGTAACTAACGGTAGTGACCATGCTCATGTGGTTTTTCAAAATAGGATAAGACTTCTGGAGATAGCCTTGAAAATCCTTCTTACATTTTTTGTAACATTTGTTTTTTCAACCGCGGTATATGCGCAGGATGCGTCGTTCTATGGCGTTAATAACACACAACAAGAGTTCTACGGGAAAAATCTCCAACAATGCCAGAGTGAATTGGCATCTCTGAGTAAGCTAGACCCTGAGGCATATCAGACTAATAAAGCAGGTTTAGATTACAACATGGGCCGTGCAACACGTTATCTTCTGCTTCGCTCATCGTTGAGCGGGGATATCCAGAGTGTGATGGACAGTGTTCACCAAGCTAACATTGCTAAAAGTTGCCAACAGATTCACCAAAAACTCTACGCAGTATTGTTAAAAGAAGCTGAAAGAAACTAATACTCTTTCCAATACGACGTCTCCAGTTTGTAAACAGCCTGTGTTCACACAGGCTGTTTTCTTTCGTCTAAAGACACTGCTTTGAGCAAAAGCGGATACACCTAGCCTCTCCCCATTCTCATTTCTCTATTCAACATTCTCTGTTCGATACATAAAACAAAGCTGGGATATACCCAGCTTTGTCGTTTATGATTTTAACTTGAGATCTTATCTCTACTCGCCGTCACCACCCTCATCTACAACTTGGCGCTCTGGTGCATCGATTTCAACGCTATCTATACGCTGTAATCCTCTTGGCAATAGCGTTCCTTTACGGCCCCGCTCCGCCCTGAATTTTTGCAAATCTTCCGGTCGTAGCGTCAGTTTACGTTTGCCAACATGAAGAGTCAGAGAGGCTTGAGGAGGTAAGACATACAAATGAGCCAGACTATCTTCCCCCGCCGCCGCTTGTGCGGCTGGAATAGAGATAATTTTATTCCCTTTACCTTTCGATAGCTGTGGTAGATCCCCCACAGGGAACAGCAACATGCGCCCTGCCTGTGTAATGGAGAGCAGCAGGTCATCATCAGAGTGAAGCTCAATTGGAGCCAGCACTTTGGCATTGTCTGGCAAGGTAATCAGCGTTTTACCGGCTCGATTACGTGTGACCAAATCATCGAAGGTACAGATGAAACCATAACCTGCATCAGATGCCATAAGTAACCGCCGATCCTCCGGTGCCATTAGAACATGTTCAATGCTGGCCCCCGGTGGAGGCGTTAACTTGCCTGTTAATGGCTCACCTTGGCCACGAGCCGAAGGCAGTGTGATCGGATCAAGCGCATAGCTTCGGCCCGTTGAATCGATAAAGACAACCGGAAGATTGCTCTTACCTTTCGCGACAGCACGGTAGCTGTCTCCTGCTTTATAGCTTAACCCTGTCGGGTCGATGTCGTGGCCTTTCGCACTACGCACCCAGCCCATTTCAGACAGAATGATGGTCACTGGCTCTGACGGAGTGAATTCATGTTCACTCATCGCCTTCGCTTCTTCCCGCTCCATTAATGGAGAGCGCCGATCATCGCCATAGCTTTCGCTGTCTGCGATAATCTCTTTTTTCACTAAGGTATTCAGCTTGCGCTCAGAAGCCAGAAGCTCTTGTAACTTGTCCCGCTCTTTTGCTAGGTCTTCCTGTTCACCACGGATTTTAAACTCTTCCAGCTTCGCTAAATGGCGTAATTTTAACTCTAAAATAGCTTCGGCTTGAGTTTCACTTAGTGAGAAGCGCTCTATCAGAACAGGTTTAGGTTCATCTTCACTGCGGATAATATGGATAACTTCATCAATATTAAGAAACGCTGTGAGCAAACCTTCTAGAATATGCAGGCGTTTTAACACTTTTTCTAAGCGATAGTTTAAGCGACGGCGTACCGTTTCACGTCGATAAACTAACCACTCGTTGAGAATAGTGACTAAGCCTTTTACTGATGGGCGGTTATCTAGCCCAATCATATTCATGTTAACGCGATAGCTTTTTTCCAGATCGGTCGTCACAAACAGATGATTCATCAACTGTTCCATATCAACACGATTCGAGCGAGGCACAATCACCAAACGCGTTGGGTTTTCATGATCGGATTCGTCACGCAGGTCTTCTACCAGCGGTAATTTTTTCGCCCGCATTTGGCTAGCAATCTGCTCAAGCACTTTCGCACCGGAAACTTGATGTGGCAGCGCGCTAATGACGATTTCACCATCTTCTTTCTTCCAGACTGCGCGCATACGGATAGAGCCACGCCCAGTTTCATACATCTTACGAATGTCATCGCGTGGGGTGATAATTTCCGCTTCGGTTGGATAATCCGGCCCCTGAACATGCTGCATTAAATCTTCTAATGTCGCATTGGGGTGTTCAATCAGCGAGACGACAGCCTGTGCCACTTCTTTTAGGTTATGAGGTGGAATATCCGTTGCCATACCGACGGCGATCCCCGTCGTACCATTCAACAAAATATTGGGCAACCGAGCTGGCAGGGTTTTAGGTTCTTGAAGTGTGCCATCAAAGTTTGGCGTGTAATCAACCGTGCCCTGCCCTAATTCACCGAGCAACAGCTCCGCATATTTTGACAGGCGCGATTCGGTATAACGCATCGCGGCAAAGGATTTAGGGTCATCGGGTGCGCCCCAGTTTCCTTGTCCATCCACCAGCGGATAGCGATAAGAGAATGGCTGAGCCATTAATACCATCGCTTCATAACAAGCACTATCGCCATGCGGGTGGTACTTACCTAGTACGTCACCAACAGTACGGGCCGATTTTTTATACTTCGCTGTCGCACTCAGTCCTAGCTCAGACATGGCATAGACAATTCTGCGCTGAACCGGTTTTAAACCGTCACCAATGAACGGCAATGCACGATCCATGATGACGTACATCGAATAGTTCAGATATGCGCTTTCAGTAAATTGACGCAGCGGTAAACGTTCAGCTCCGTCTTGAGTTATCTCACTCATATAAATACTCTTTCCTCAGCCGGCTGAAGTTAAATCGAAATATCTACGAGGTCGCCTTTATCTTGCAACCAGTTGCGGCGATCTTCAGAACGCTTCTTCGCTAACAACATATCCATCAGCGCCATCGTCTTCTCATCATCATCCAGCGTGAGTTGTACTAGTCGGCGTGTATTTGGATCCATCGTTGTTTCGCGTAGCTGTAGCGGGTTCATCTCCCCCAGCCCTTTAAAACGTTGGACATTAGGCTTCCCCTTCTTACGCTTTAACTGTTCCAACACACCCGCTTTCTCTTCTTCATCCAGTGCGTAATACACCTCTTTACCTAAGTCGATACGGTAAAGCGGCGGCATTGCCACATATACATGCCCTGCACGCACCATAGGTGCAAAGTGGCGAACAAAGAGTGCGCAAAGCAGAGTTGCGATATGTAATCCATCGGAGTCCGCATCCGCGAGAATGCAGATCTTGCCATAGCGAAGCTGGCTTAAATCATCACTATCAGGATCAATGCCAATAGCAACGGAGATATCGTGCACTTCTTGAGAGGCGAGAACTTCATCTGAGGAGACTTCCCACGTATTAAGGATCTTACCGCGCAGGGGCATGATCGCTTGGAATACGCGGTCACGGGCCTGTTTTGCCGATCCGCCTGCAGAGTCACCTTCCACCAGAAAAAGCTCAGTTCGGTTAAGGTCTTGCGCCGTACAATCCGCCAATTTGCCCGGCAGCGCAGGGCCACTGGTTAGCTTTTTACGCACGACTTTCTTCGCTGCACGCATACGGCGTTGAGCGCTTGAAATTGCCAGTTCGGCAAGCTGTTCTGCATCACGAACGTTCTGGTTTAGCCAGAGGCTAAAGGCATCTTTTACCACACCAGAAACAAAGGCTGCACACTGGCGCGAAGAGAGACGTTCTTTCGTTTGCCCAGCAAACTGCGGTTCCTGCATTTTGACAGAGAGCACGTAAGCGCAGCGTTCCCAGATATCATCGGCAGAGAGTTTTACACCGCGCGGCAATAAATTACGGAATTCACAGAACTCACGCATAGCATCAAGCAGCCCCTGACGCAGGCCATTAACATGCGTTCCTCCCTGCAATGTCGGGATCAGGTTGACATAGCTTTCCGTTAACAGCTCACCGCCCTCTGGTAGCCACAGTAACGCCCAATCCACGGCATCGGTTTCGCCCTGAATTGAACCGATAAACGCGCGTTCTGGCAGTGTGACAAGGCCGTTTACGCTCTCCATCAAATAGTCTTTCAAACCATCCTGATAGCACCAGCGCTGCTCAGTATTGTTTACTTTATCTTTAAAGATAATCTCTAAACCGGGGCATAAAACGGCTTTTGCTTTCAGCAGATGCTTTAAACGAGAAACGGAGAATCGTGGGGAGTCGAAGAAGCTTGGATCAGGCCAGAAATGAACACTGGTTCCGGTATTGCGGCGACCACATGTGCCCGTCACCGTCAGTTCTTGCACCTTATCGCCGTTCTCAAAAGCAATTTCGTAAACCTGACCATCACGGCGAACAGTGACTTCAACACGCGTCGACAAGGCGTTTACAACGGAAATACCCACGCCATGCAAACCACCCGAGAACTGATAGTTCTTATTGGAGAACTTACCGCCCGCATGTAGATGGCACATGATCAACTCAATACCCGTCACCCCCATTTCAGGGTGGATATCGACAGGCATTCCCCGACCATCATCAATGACTTCAAGGGATTGGTCTGGATGTAGGATCACTTCTAGGCGATGAGCGTGACCGGCCAGCGCCTCATCAACGCTGTTATCGATTACCTCTTGCCCTAAGTGGTTAGGCCGTGTCGTATCGGTATACATTCCCGGACGACGACGCACTGGTTCAAGGCCGCTGAGTACTTCAATGGCATCAGCGTTATAGCTGGATTCAGTCATTGTTTGATTATTGTTCGTGGATAGTTATTCATGATTGGTAAATGATCAGCAGTTAAAGGACTGAGCAGAGGAACATATATACTTTCAATAGTTCGAGTTGCAGGACAAAACAGCTAGGGTAACAAGTACAACCAACGCATCTGCAATTTAAAATATGACGAGTACATTGCCCAGAATCATAGCTTAATTTACTTAGATGACACTAGGCGAGTTCGCTGTTAAACCCAAAAAATCCACAATGGGTTCGAAATAACGCTCAAAACCGACAAATCCATGATTGCCACCAGATTCTACTGTTTGACGGCAGTGTGTGTAATAGGTGACCGCCTGACGATAATCGAGAAGCTCATCTCCCGTTTGTTGCAATAACCAGATAAGATCGGGGGCTTCCAATGGATCAACTTGCATCACTTTCAGGTCGTACACGTGGCTAGACTCTAACACATATTTTTGGCCGGTGTAGGGATTCTCATTTTGACCAAGGTAGTCAATAAGCAGATCAAAGGGTTTTACCGCAGGGTTAATGACAACGGCTGGCAACATGAAACATTGAGATAACCAAGTGGCGTAGTATCCCCCTAGAGAGGAACCGACAATCCCCATAGTTTCCCCTGAGCGCTCAAGGACGAATGACTCCATCATCTCTGCCGCATCCTCGGGATAAGGTGGGAGTTGAGGGATGACAATGTCCAAATCGGGATACGTTACCTTCAGCCAATCCTGAAAAGCCGTTGCTTTCGCCGATTTAGGCCCACTATTAAAACCATGTAAATACAGTAAAGTCGCCATTAGTAACCATTTGACTCCATGTCAGGACAAAACTCATTATTGCTCAGCCGGAAGACATCTGTTTCAACCGTACCATCGGGCAGTAAGTCGATATAACGCCATCCCGGTGCAGTATCATCAATAGCAAAATTCGTGCTATGTGGTTTGAACTGGATACACGTAGAAGGCGAAGCCAGTAAACGAACACCGTTCCAATCAATATCTAATTCTTGATGAATATGACCACACAGAATCGCCCTCACTCGTGGGTAACGAGCCAAGAGAGCAGCAAGCACATGAGCATTGCGTAAATTATGCTGATCCAGCCAAGTACAACCCGATGAGAGCGGGTGATGATGCATCAATATCAGCGTGTTTCTATCGCTATACTGAGCAAGGCATCGCTCCAACCATTCCAATTGATAGTCGCTTAATTGCCCATGAGGAACACCAAAAACCTGCGTATCTAGCAAGATAAGCTGCCAATTGTCACCAATCAAAACATGCTTAGAAGGCGTAATACCAGAATGGGCTAATGCATTTACCATCGCGGGTTGAAAATCATGATTACCAGGAAGCCAAACACAGGGAGCGGGTAAGCGAGCGATCCCTTCAGCAAAATGCTGGTACGCCTCAAGAGAGTGGTCTTGGGCTAAATCGCCCGTGGCAACAACCAAATTGAAAGGGTGTTGCTGTAATAAAATAGACTGTAAGACGGCATGATAACTATTATAGGTATTGATACCTAATAGCGATTCTTCGGCGGTCGCGAATAGATGCGTATCTGTAATCTGTAAGAGTCTTACTGTGCTGCCATGTGCCACAGGCAAATTCAACAGGCTTTCCAATGGGTTTCCTTCGTTACTTAAGTCTGTTTATACCCTTCCCTTTCACGTTATGGGTACACTGGCTTCCTGCATCCTGATATCCCGTGACACAGCGCCTAATAAGCAGGTGCCGCCATCACGCCTTGCGCCAGACAAAAACGTAACCAGTCTGCAAGAAACTGGTTTATCTGATGCTTCTCATCACGCTGATGCAATTTTGGGTTTGGGTAATCATAACGTGCTTTGAAGCGATAGATCTGCTGGCTGGCACACACTTCCGCAACAAGTGCATCGTGATATAACCTGATATCTAATGTAGGGAGACTCCAGTAGCTCACACGGGGAGCCATCTGTTGAATCCTAACCAATGTAGTATAACGGGTAGATTCAATAATCGTTAATCTGTATAGCGTGCTAACGACTTGAATATCTATATGATTCCCTACAGTATCCTCTCTTGGTAACAACCGGTTCAGCTGAGCATAATTCGTCTCGCATAACCTCATCATTGCCGGGAAATCCAGATTATAACGTTTCATTATTTGGTTTCATTCACCGTTGCTTGCCATTCTTGGCGTAGAGCAACATGATTTAACTGTAGCCACTGCAAAGCAATAATCGACGCCGCATTATCAATTACGCCTTCCTCGACCCAACGGTAAGCCTGCTCCCGGCTCACCACATGTACACGAATATCTTCATTCTCTTCGGCAAGGCCATGGATACCTTTTGCCGTAGAAGAGTCAACCTCACCCACCATAACCGATAAACGCTCACTGGTTCCACCTGGGCTTGCTAAATAGCGAGTAATGGGTTTGCAGCGGCCAACGTCAATACCTGCTTCTTCCTGGGCCTCTCTGCGGGCAACCTCTTCGGTCGATTCACCGGGTTCAATAATCCCAGCGACAAGCTCTAAAAGCCAAGGGGAGGTGCTGGTATCTAATGCGGCAATACGTAACTGTTCGACCAACACCACGCTATCGTGTTTTGCATCATAAGGAAGAAGCGCTACAGCATGACCACGCTCAAAAATTTCTCTGCACACTTCACTGCTCATACCACCATCGAATAGCCGATGACGAAAACGGTAACGAACGAGCGAAAAGAACCCTTTATATAAAGGCTCTCTGGCTATCATTTCAACATCTTTTGCATCAAATGTAATAGGTGACGGCTGGGATGAGCTCATATCATATTCTCCTTGGTTATTGGACATATCCGTCATACACACTTAAGAGTGCATGTATTGGCGATGTTCGTAACGTAACGTCAACATTGCTGATATCTTAATTTTGGATATATGGGCTTTGGATATATAGTGCAGATGCTATTCAAGCACATTAAAGGGGACAATTTTATGACTTTTAACGACGGCACAACAAAATAAAACAGCGATGGCACACTCTGCTACCTTTTCTCATTGTTATACTCTGCTAGAATCGACCATTATATGATTATTGATAGCGATATAAGTGAAATATTGTCGCACAACAAGGAATGCCAATGAAGAAATTGCTCCCCCTTCTTATCGGACTGAGCCTAGGCGGTGTCAGTATCTTTGGCCACGCTGAAAACTTACTTCAGGTCTATCAGCAGGCTAAGGAAAGCAACCCTGACTTACGTAAATCGGCAGCCGACCGCGACTCAGCCTTCGAAAAAATTAATGAGTCACGCGGTAGTCTTCTCCCCCAATTAGGTTTAGGGGCTGATTACGCCATAAATCGTGGCTATCGTGATAACGATTCCAAAACGAATTCGACAAGTGGCTCACTGCAACTGACCCAAACCATTTTTGATATGTCAAAATGGCGTCAGCTTTCCCTGACCGAGCAAGCCGCAGGTATTCAGGATGTCACGTTCCAATCTGCTGAGCAGACTTTGATTCTCAATACAGCAACGGCGTATTTTAACGTTTTGCGTGCTATTGACACATTAGAGTATACCCAAGCACAAAAGACGTTCCTTTATCAAACATTAGATCAAGTCACCCAACAATTTAACGTGGGTTTGGTTGCGATCACTGATGTTCAAAACGCCAGAGCACAATACGATCAAGTTATCGCGAGTGAAGTGACTGCCCGCAATAACCTGAATAATGCCTTGGAAAATCTGCGCCAAGTGAGTGGAATGTACTATTCCGAATTGAATGCGCTTAACATCGATCGTTTTAAAACCAAGTCTCAGGGAAGAATTAATGAACTGCTGAAAGAAGCTGAAGGCCGTAACCTTGATTTGTTGGCCGCTCGTTTAAACCAAGATGTTGCTCGTGAGCAAATCAGATTAGCCCAAACAGGCCATATGCCAACGGTTGGATTAACCGCTTCAACCAGTTTAAGCGATACAGATAACAAGAATAACTCTTCGACCAGCATTTCTGGCAACACAGTAAGCGGCAATAACACTGTCGGTGTTAACCTAAGTATGCCGTTATACAGTGGCGGTGTGACGACATCACAGGTAAAACAAGCTCAATATAACTTTGTTGGTTCAAGTGAACAGTTAGAAAGCACGCACCGTCAAGTTGTCAATTTGGTTCGCACCTCTTACAACAATACGAATGCATCTATCAGTGCCATTGATGCCCTGAAACAATCCGTTGTTTCGGCACAAAGTTCTCTCGATGCCACAGAAGCAGGTTATCAAGTAGGTACTCGTACAATTGTTGATGTATTGAGTGCAACTACCACGCTCTATAATGCGAAGCAGCAGCTATCCGGCTCACGCTATGACTATCTGGTCAGCCTGCTGAATATCAAATCTGCATTAGGTTCACTGAATCAGGCAGATCTGCAAACGCTAAACAATGACCTGGGAGCAGCCATTTCTACTCAAGTAGAAATATCTAACCTGCAACCAACGACACCCCGCTATTAAAATTAATTTTTTTGCAGAGTATCCTTTAAAAGGCGATGGTAACATCGCCTTTTTCTATTCTTCCCAGTCGTTATTCTTCATAAAATAGAGATGCCGCGCAGAATCATCTGATTAGCTCAATAAATACGATCTCCACTTTGATTTTAAGTCTCTTTATCCTATTCTAACAGGTATATAACTCTCGACTATTCAGCTTAATGCTAAAAAAATTAGGAAGATAACGATGAAACGAACCAAACACATCAATAAAGACGCTTTCCGTAAATCTTGGCAAACCTACCGCCTTGCCCCTATTGCACTGGCTATTAGTGCCGTCTTTACCCTGTCTGGCTGCGAAGAAGCAGACCAAACTGTCACCATGTATCAAAATGCGGATGATTGCTCTAGCGCCAATCCCTCAATGAAAGATCAGTGCACCACGGCATACCAGCAAGCGCTTAAAGAAGCCGTTAAAACCGCACCTAAATACGCGACTAAAGAAGACTGTGTCGCGGAATTTGGTGAAGCGCAGTGCGCCAGTGTGCCAGAAGCAAACCAGAGCGAAACATCAAACCAAACAGCCCACAGCGGCGGCTCTTGGATGCCACTAATGGCAGGTTATATGATGGGCCGTATGATGGGTGGTGGTATGTCTCAGCCACTGTTCACCTCCAAATCAGCCACCAGCCCAATGAATGGTAAATTTGTGGATGCTTCCGGTCGTAATTATGGTTCTGCGACCTACGGCCGTACAACAACGGTAGATCCAAAAGCAATGGCACCAAAGCCAGCAACGACAACAACCACAACCCGCGGTGGATTTGGTGAAAGCGTTGCGAAACAAAATGCGCTGGCCCGTAGCCAAGCGACATCATCCCGTTCAAGTTCTTCCTCTAGCTCACGCAGCTACGGCGGCTAAGTAGAATGATTCGACAAAATATTACTGAACGCCCTGACTGGCAAGAAAAGGCAACGGAGTTCGGTTTCAACTTCCATACCATGTATGGCGAACCCTACTGGTGTGAAGATGCCTATTATCAATTCACCTCAGCGCAGGTAGAAGAATTGGAAGAGGCAACGGAAGAGTTGCATCAGATGTGCTTGCAGGTTGTTGAAAAAGTCGTCAATAGCGATGCGCTGCTCGCAAAATTCCAGATTCCTAAACACACATGGGAATTTGTACGCAGCTCATGGAAGACCAATCAACCTTCCCTCTATTCACGTCTGGATTTTGCCTATGACGGTAAAAACCCGCCCAAAATGCTTGAAAATAATGCAGACACACCGACTTCACTGTATGAGTCTGCATTTTTCCAGTGGATATGGCTAGAAGACCAAATGGAGTCTGGCCAGCTGCCAGCCAATGCTGATCAGTTCAACAGCCTTCAGGATAAAATCATTGAACGTTTTGTTGAGTTGAAAGAGCAGCACGGTTTCAGTTGGCTGCATTTTGCCTGTTGTGAAGACACAGAAGAAGATCGTGGGACAGTGCAATATTTACAAGACTGCGCTAATGAAGCAGGGTTAGCGAATGATTTCCTGTTTATTGAAGAGATTGGTTTGGGCGAAAGAGGCCAGTTCACCGACCTGCAAAATCAGGTGATTAGTAATCTGTTCAAACTCTACCCTTGGGAGTTCATGCTGCGTGAAATCTTCTCGACTAAACTGGAAGATGCGGGTGTTCGCTGGTTAGAACCTGCATGGAAAAGCATTATCTCTAACAAAGCATTACTGCCTATGTTATGGGAAATGTTCCCCAATCACCCTAACCTACTCCCCGCTTACTTTGCCGATGAGGCTCACCCAGAGCTGACTCACTATGTGAAAAAGCCGCTCTTCTCGCGTGAAGGGGCCAATATTCAGATTGTGGAAAATGGTAAAGAAGTAGAAAGCGTCGATGGGCCATACGGTGAAGAAGGGATGATTATTCAACAATTCCACCCCCTTCCTATGTTCAACGATAGCTACACACTCGTCGGAAGCTGGCTAGTTAACGATAAATCTGCCGGAATATGCCTGCGTGAAGACCACAGCAAGATCACCCAAGATCTGTCGCGCTTCTACCCGCACATCATTCTAGATTAGAGTGAACAATATGCGCTCTGAAGGGAAACCACAGAGCGCTTATCATCTAGCCTATCTGCACCGTCAACATACTCAACGAACCAGACTCGATACCATCAACAGGTACACTTATTGGCTCCGAGCCATTCCAAGCACCTAATACATAGAGTAAAGGTAAGTAGTGCTCTGGCGTTGGGCAGGCCTCGATAGCCCCTTCCTGCGCCATAAAGTTAACCAGCGGGTGGTCTGGTCCCCCATACGTTAGATTCTCTTTCACAAACTGCTCGAATGATGTCGCCCAGCTATAAGGTGATGTCTCACCCTGCCACTTTATCTTCCGCAGGTTATGCACTACGTTACCACTGGCAACAATCATCACTCCCTCATCACGTAACTCGGCAAGCTTTTTACCGAGCTCATAGTGAAATGCAGCGGGCTGAGTACCATCAATGCTGAGTTGAACAACGGGGATATCGGCATCAGGATACATCTTGATCAAGACGCCCCACGTACCATGGTCCAGCCCCCAATCATCGTGATCTTGTATGACCTCTAATGGCGCAAGCTGTTCTGTAATACGTTTAGCCAAAGCAGGAGAACCAAGGGCTGGATACACCTGTTGATATAGTGCATCAGGAAAACCACCAAAATCATGGATCGTTTTTGGATTTTCCATCGCAGTGACTGCCGTACCTCGGGTGTACCAATGAGCAGAAACCGCCAGAATTGCTTTAGGGCGAGGTAGCGTATCACCCAATTTTCGCCACGCCTGTGTATATCGATTGTCTTCTAGCACATTCATAGGGCTACCATGTCCGATGAACAGGGCTGGCATACGTAAATGAGTCATAAGATTTATCTCCTGCATGAATTTGAATAAGTCGTGGCACAATTAGTAAGTATTGACTCTACATTACGCTGATCAAGGCGAATTAACAGACAGGTTATGGTGACAGTAAACATCAAATAATTTGAATATAGCTGCAAAGCAGCAATGAATAGAGAAAAACTATTAGAATAATTACAGCAATTGCTCTATATCCTCTCGTTTTTTATTGTTATCCTGATATAGTTAACATTAATGATAATTATTATCATATAAAGGGAAGTGAGGAGCCTATGTCAGTACCAATTATTCTGACTCTGTTAGCTGGTGGAGCGACATTTATTGGCGCAATCCTCGGCGTCATTGGTCAAAAACCGTCTAACCGCGTATTAGCCTTCGCACTGGGGTTTGCCGCAGGCATCATGCTACTTATTTCGCTCATGGAGATGTTGCCAGCAGCACTGAATACCGAAGGAATGTCCCCTGTATTAGGGTACGGCATGTTCATTATCGGCCTGCTAGGATATTTCACTCTGGATCGGTTATTACCCCATGCACATGCCCACGATACAGACATCTCCTCTGACAATATTGCCACTAAAAAACTCAAGCGCACCGCATTGCTGTTAACACTTGGTATCAGCCTGCATAACTTCCCTGAAGGTATTGCCACTTTCGTTACTGCTAGCTCAAACATGGAGCTGGGCATGGGGATCGCTTTAGCGGTCGCTATTCATAACATTCCTGAAGGGCTTGCTGTTGCAGGGCCGGTATATGCAGCGACAGGTTCTAAATCAAAAGCCGTATTATGGGCGGGACTATCGGGTTGTGCGGAAATATTAGGTGGTCTGCTCGCGTTTCTTGTTCTCGGTGCCCATACACCACCTGTGGTGATGGCAGCTATTATGGCTGCTGTTGCTGGGATTATGGTTGCTCTTTCCGTCGATGAGCTGATGCCGCTAGCTAGGCAGATCGACCCACAAAATAACCCAAGCTATGGTGTTCTATGTGGCATGGCAGTAATGGGCCTGAGTCTGGTGCTCCTACAACCCTATACCCCTTAGAGATGCCCTATAAAGGTGTACTAAAAAACAATGGTGTTACCGTAAAAATGACAAAGGCCGCAAAAATAGGTGCGGCCCTTTTGCTGTCTTGAGCTTATTTGCTCCTACAGCGGCTATCTGTGCTTACAGACCTTTTGCAGTACGGTAGGCAACCAGATCTTCAATCGTCAGCACGAGCAAACCATGCTGTTTAGAGAATGCGACAACTTCTGGCGCACGCGCCATGCTACCGTCGTCATTCGTCAGTTCGCAAAGAATGCCTGAAGGTTTTAAACCAGCCAGTCTCATCAAATCAACTGTTGCCTCAGTATGGCCACCACGGGACAAAACGCCGCCAGGATGAGCACGAAGAGGGAAAACATGACCTGGGCGATTCAAATCGCTAGGTTTTGCATCATCAGCGATAGCGGCATAAACCGTTTTCACACGATCTGCTGCTGAAACGCCAGTGGTAACACCTTCAGCTGCTTCAATCGTAACGGTGAATGCAGTTTGGTACGGGCTAGTATTATTCTCTAGCATCATTGGAAGCTCTAACTGCTGCCGACGATCTTCTGTGATACACAAACAGACGATACCGCTACCGTAGCGAATAGAAAGAGCCATCTGCTCAACGGTGAGTGTTTCTGCAGCGAAGATCATATCGCCTTCATTTTCACGATCTTCATCGTCCAACACCATTACACCGCGGCCTTGGCGGATAGCTTCCAATGCACGCTCTACACGTTCCATCGGCGTGCCAAATTCAGAAAGAAGAGTCTGACTCATGGTAAAATAACCTCATAATTTTTGTGGATTACCAGAATCAGGGCGATCTTGAGGGGTGCCATAAAAATAGCAAAATAACGCGAGACGAGCTTATGCCCGAAAGTATCGTTACTCTCTCCCATCCGGACTATAACCGTCGGCCCCGGAATTACACCGGATCTGCTGACCTTGAACTCATTAAATAGCAATTCAAGCGCTCGCGGGCTTCCACATGTTGTGGTTTACCGCCGGTGGGGACTTACACCCCGCCCTGAGAATAAAGCCAAAAGACTATAACGCTAACCAGTTTCAAGGGCAATCAAGATTCAGAGAAATCACACTTAGATCACAAAGCTTTATACCGAGATACTGCAACACGACAATCTGTAAACGCCCTGAATCAAAACCGCTTAGGCAAACAACGCTATCCATTGTTGCAACTTCACTGCAACTTGGAAAAATGAAGGCTATATACTCAGCTCATCTGGTATTAAAATAACCGCCAGCCTCTCCCATTTGATAAGAGAAAAATGATGATAGATCCAAAAAAAATTGAACAGATTGCACGGCAGATCCATGAATCCATGCCCAAAGGTATTCGTGAATTTGGTGATGACGTTGAGAAGAAAATCCGCCAGACGCTACAGGCTCAACTGACTAAATTGGATATCATCAGCCGTGAAGAGTTTGATATTCAAACTCAAGTTCTATTAAGAACCCGCGAAAAGCTAACACTGCTAGAACAACGCCTTGAGGCATTAGAGAATCGCCCATCGGCACTTCCAGCAAAAGAAGGCGAGTAACACCAAGATTCGATGCCTCTTACACCACGGTAAGAGGCTGCCAATACCGTTAAGCTCTGTTTTCTACAACATCTCTTTTTCTAGGCAGAAAAATCCATAGCCCAGCAAACATGATCAGCGCATAGAGTGTTTTCCACCCAATCATAGCCAACAGAAGACAGCAAAGAACGGCACCGATGATCGCCATGCAGCGCGATCGCCCCTTCAGTAGCTGGCAACCCGCCAACATACAGAGAAAATAGATAAGAACAAAGATGCCATTCGCATAGATCAACAAGCTGTCTAGCGGCAGCGAGAAGCAGTAGATAAGTAAGGTGAAAAATAGGCTGCATCCGATCACCAGCATTAACGCATTCAACGGTGACTGATGTGAAGAGAGTTGTGCTAGCCAACTGCTCTTCTTCGTCTGATAAGACTGCGACCACACCAAACGGGCAAAGCTTTGAGTATAAATATTAATACTGGCAAAACAGGCTAGATAGCCGATGACACAGGCAATCCATAGCGCATTTTGCCCAAACAGTTGTACCACGATACTTGGCAATGATGCCGCAGCAGCACTCCCTGGCGAATACGCATGAAAATAGAGAATAGCAACGGTACAACCCCAGTAAACAAGACCCGCAACTAATAAGCCAATCAGTAATGCTCTAGGAAAATCCCGTTCAGGATGACGAAACTCAGCTGCCAGATGAGCAAACGCCTCTAATCCTACAAAGCACCAGAACATCAGCGCCAGTGCGCTAAACATCGAGCTAGGGGAAAGTGTGATGAAAGCAGGCCATTCGATATGCGAAGGTGTAATACCGCCACGCCACCAAATCGCGACAACTAAAGCAATAATCAGGAGAGCGATGCCAGTTTGAATATTTGCGCTAGAACCCGCACTGCGAGTGCCTAGCACCCATATCAGCATCAGCGTAATAACTTGAACCACCAGCAGCCCAATATCACTAAAACCGAATGCCGCTTGCCAAAAGCCTGATGCAATCTGTAACGCCGCCGGTAATCCTACGGGGATCACGGAGAGAAATAGCCACCCAGTCACTCGCCCTAAATGAGAACCAAAAGCCAGACCAACGAAGTGAGCGGCACCTCCCGCACTCGGGAAATGACGCCCCAATGCAGCAAAAGCAATCGCAATAGGAAACACCAGAGCGATGAGGATGGGCCAAGCCCACAAGCTTCCCCCTTCAGCAATCTGCGCAGCTAAGGCGGGAACGGCAAAAACCCCCGTTCCCAGCAGTGAAGTCGATAGCAAACCGACGCCCTGAACCAGCCCCAAATCCTTTTTTAATTCACTCATGGTGTCCTTATAGAGACTGATGAATCTAGCGACGGCCTTCTTTGATCACTTTGATGATATTGCTGGTTGAACAACCATCTTCAAAATTCAACACGCGAACATCGCCACCCGCAGCCCAAACCTCTTTGCTACCGGCAATATCTTCAGGCTTATAATCGCCCCCCTTTACCAGTAAGTCTGGCAAGATATCGGCAATTAAGCGCTGCGGGGTATCTTCCTCAAAAGGGACAACCCAATCCACTGCTTCCAGTGCAGCCAGCACGATCATTCGCTGAGCTAATGGGTTAACGGGACGGGATTCGCCTTTTAAACGTTTGGTCGATGCATCGCTGTTTACAGCAACAATGAGACGATCGCCTAGCTTACGTGCGTTAGCCAGATAAGAGACGTGACCTGCATGTAAGATATCGAAGCAGCCATTCGTCATGACCACCTTTTCCCCACGTTGGCGTGCCTGTGCAATTGCGTCTTTCAGGGCATTCTCTTCCATTACGCCAAAGCCTGTCTCAGCACGACCGCGGATCGCATTTTCAAGCTCAATAGGGCTAACGGTAGACGTGCCTAATTTACCTACTACAACGCCAGCGCCCGCATTCGCTAAAATACAAGCTTCTTCAATAGACGTTCCCGCAGCTAGTGCAGTAGCCAGCACACCAATGACCGTATCACCAGCACCTGTGACGTCGTACACTTCTTGCGCTTGAGTAGGCAAATGCAGCGCGTCAACGCCTGTCCTTAGCAGTGTCATTCCCTGCTCTGAACGGGTGATCAGCAGTGCATCCAGACCGAAATCAGCAATCAGCTTCATCCCGCGGGATTCAACATCTTCATTATTTTTGCAATGCCCGACAATCGCTTCGAATTCAGACATATTTGGCGTCAGAAGGGTAGCGCCACGGTAGCGTTCAAAGTCAGTCCCTTTTGGGTCGATCAAAACAGGGACGCCCGCTTTGCGCGCCAGCTGAATCATGCTTTGCACTGCATTTAGTGCACCTTTGGCATAATCAGAGAGAACAAGAGCACCAATATGTGGCAAAGCAGACTGGATGCGCTCTAGCATAGGCTGGGGATCGATATCACTAAATCCCTCTTCAAAATCAAGACGGATAAGCTGTTGATTACGGGATAGAACACGTAGCTTAGTGATGGTTGGGTGGGAGGATAACGCGACAAAGTCACACTTAACATTCACTTCATTGAGTTTGGCGTTTAGCGCTCTTGCCGCATCGTCAATACCTGTCAGGCCAACCAATCGAGAAGAGGCACCGAGAGAGGCGATATTCATTGCTACGTTTGCAGCACCGCCTGGGCGCTCTTCCACCATATCAACTTTAACCACGGGGACTGGTGCTTCTGGAGAAATACGGCTGGTGGGGCCATACCAATAGCGATCTAACATCACATCACCCACTACCAGAACGCCAGCACGGCGGAAGTCAGGCAGTACTATTTTCATCCAAAGCTCCAAAATAGGTATGACATTTTAACTCAATATTATCACATCAGAATCCAGATATATTACACTAGAGTCATCGTTTCAATTCATGACCTATTTAAATCCATACACCATATATAAATCGCTATGGCATTTCATCACGTATATCCAAAATTTCATCGAGAACTTCTACACCCTCGCTATTGGTTTATATGGAGTGGTTTGATACTTCTCTACCTTGTCGTTTTATTGCCTTACCCCATCATAATGCGATTGGGTAAATGGCTCGGGCATGCTGCCATCTGTTTCTTGAAGAAACGGGTAAAAGTTACACGTAGAAATCTAGAGCTCTGCTTCCCAGATATGCCTCAAGAAGAGATGGATGCATTTGTTGTCAAAAATTTCGAATCGACAGGGATGGCGGTATTTGAAACAGGTATGGCTTGGTTTTGGCCTAACTGGCGTATAGAGCGCCATTTTCGCGTCATCGGCTTGGAAAATATAGATAAAGCTCGGGAAGGTGGCCGAGGTGTTCTGATTATCGGCCTGCATTTTCTTACCTTGGAGCTGGGCGCTAGAATTTTTGGCATCCATAGCCCCGGCGTTGGCGTATATCGCCCCAACGACAATAAGTTAATTGATTGGTTACAGACTTGGGGACGGCTACGTTCTAACAAGTACATGCTGGATAGAAAAGATGTGAAAGGTATGATCCGCGCGTTAAAAGAAGGAGAGATCCTCTGGTATGCGCCGGATCATGACTACGGCCCACGCAACAGCGTGTTCGCTCCTTTGTTCGCAGTAGAAAAAGCAGCGACCACCTTAGGGACATTGATTCTCGCCAAGCTAGGAAAACCTGCTCTGGTGCCTTTCGTACCAGTGCGAAACCCAGACAACAAAGGCTATACGCTACTTATCCAACCGATGCTGGAGAATTTTCCTCTAGAGGATGAAGTTGCTGCAGCCACCTTTATGAATAAAACGATAGAGAAAGAGATCCTCATCGCTCCTGAGCAGTACATGTGGCTACACCGACGCTTTAAAACTCGTCCTGAAGGCGAACCTCCAAGATATTAATAACCCCCCAACTTAAACTGAGGCTTTATAAACTATACGGACACAGCCCAAACAAAATTATTCTAGCCATCGCGCCCAACTCTCTTCTACCTGTTTTCGCTCTGCCATAAAGCGAGTGCTTGCTACTTTGCTCGATTTTTCCTGTAATGCTCGCCGATGGATCTCATCACGCATCGTGACATACGCTAAGGTAAGCGCTCTCGCCTCGCTCTCTTCCATGACATCGTAGTTCGCCATCAACTCAAATATTCTGACGTTATCAGACCAGCGGGTAAGTTGAGGTTTCTCCGGAGAAAAGCGCAGCACCAGATATTGTGCGATAAACTCAATATCCGTAATACCGCCGGGATCGCTTTTAATCGCGAAGATATCGTCGCCCTTGCTACCTAAATGTTGATACATTTTTTGGCGCATCTCGCGGACTTCCTGCTGCAAGCCTTCAGCCTCCCGTGGGCGGCATAAAATTTCATGCCGAATACCATTGAAGCGCTGCCTCAAACTTTCATCGCCATACACCATTCTCGCTCTGACCAGTGCTTGGTGCTCCCACGTCCACGCTTCATTTTGCTGATAATCGGCAAACGCATCGACCGTACTAACCAACAAGCCCGAGTCACCAGAGGGCCGCAAACGTGCATCAACCTCATACAAAATACCGGATGACGTCCGTGTGCTGAACAGATGCATAACCCGCTGTGCAAGGCGCAGATAGAACTGTTTGCCATCAATACTACGCTCGCCCTCTGTCATCACATCATTTGGACAATCGAGCAGGAAAACCAGATCAAGGTCAGAGCTATAACCCAGTTCCCATCCCCCCAGCTTTCCGTAGCCCAAAACAGCAAAACCACGACCATCGCGTTCGCTTAAATGACTCGGCTGACCATAGCGCGCCGTCATTTGCCCCCACGCTTGCTGGATAACAGCATCAATAATCGCTTCGGCTAAATAGGTGAGATGATCGCTTACCTTCATGATAGGCAGCACACCTGCAATATCAGCGGCGGCAATGCGCAGTTGCTGCACCTGTTTAAACTGCCTCAATGCCTCTAACTGCTGCTCTTCATCATCTTCAGGTACTCGTAGCAAATATTGGCGTAGCTCGTCTTTATAAGCATCCAGCGGTGTAGGGTGATAGAGCGTGTGTGTATCCAGCAACTCATCAAGCAAGATGGGATAACGCGCTAACTGATTAGACACCATTGGAGAAGCCGCACATAGACGAACGAGCTGTTTCAGCGCAGCGCGGTTCTCCACCAGCAGTTCAAGGTAAGTCGTGCGAGAAACAATACTCAATAGCAGATGCGTTAAACGCGGTAATAGCTGGTGAGCATCCTCACGCAAACACACTTCATCCAACAAACGCGGCATCAGTTGATCGAGCACGTCTCGGCCACGGGGCCCAATCGTGCGTTTATCTACATCACTGCGGAAATCTTTTGCCGTTCGCAACAAAATAGCCCGAGATTCAGATTCAACATTGGGCAGCAGTAGGGCTAAATCCTCCTCTTCCAGAGCATCCGTCCATAAGCCCCTAAATGCACACTGCCCTGCCTCTTCTTCACTCTCTACACTATCATCGCCAATCAGCTCATCAAAAATGACTCTCACTTGAGCCATACGCAACTCAAGGGCAATCACTAGATCGTCCCAAGATTCGAACCCCATTCCCCAAGCTAACCGAGCCTGATTGAGTTCATCCGCTGGCAATGTCTGCGTCTGCTCGTCACCAATTGCCTGCAAAAGGTTCTCTAATCGGCGCAAAAACAGATAGTTATCTTGTAGTGTCTTGACCTGCTCTACACTCAGTAGCTCCAGCTCCCCCACGGCCTGTAGTGTGGGCAGCAGCGCTTTCTTCTGTAAGGTTGGCTCTCGGCCACCGCGAATCAATTGGAATACCTGTGCGATAAACTCAATTTCCCGAATGCCACCCGCCCCCAGCTTAATGTTATCTTTCAAACCACGGCGGCGAACTTCACGCGCGATCATTCCCTTCATATTGCGCAGTGACTGAATTACGCTGAAATCGATATAACGACGAAATACGAAAGGCTTAAGTAGTTGAGCAAGTTCTAGGCTGCAGGCATCATCGACACCGCCCATTAGGCGGGCCTTAACCATCGCGTAACGCTCCCAATCACGCCCCTGCTCTTGGTAATAATCTTCTAGCGCCGCAAAGCTCAGGACCAATGGGCCGCTCTCACCAAAGGGCCGTAAGCGCATATCCACGCGATAAACAAAACCATCAAACGTCTGCTGGTCCAGCACCTTAATAAGACGCTGCCCAAGTCGGGTAAAGAATTGAGCATTATCCAATTGGCGACGGCCACCTTGAGTCTCTCCATTTTCAGGATAAACAAAGATAAGGTCGATATCTGAAGAGAAATTCAGCTCTCCGCCGCCGAGTTTGCCCATTCCAAGAATGAGTAACGGCTGAGGTTGCCCTTTAGCATCCATAGGCGTTCCCCATTCATTGCAACAAGCACGATAGAGCCAATCACGTGCAGCAACGATAAGAACTTCAGCCAAGCTACTGAGTAGTTGCAGTGTTTCACTCGTAGAACAAGAGTGAATGGCTTGCCCCCAAGCTATGCGCGCCAGCATGTGGCGGCGAAATAGCCTAAGCACTCTCATCAACGTGGCTTCATCATTCACATCGACGAGTTTCTCTGCCAGCCACGAGGGATAGTGCTGCCACTCCTCCGACTCCGGCGGTGACTGATGAATATCACGCCACCATTCGGGGTAAGTTCGCAGGTTTTCACAGATAAAATCGCTGAGTGATAAAACGCATTGATCTTCTGCGCTGATATTCAAAACCTCTGAACACTGCTCTCGCAGCGTTGCTTCGGCCCGTTCGGCCTGCGTTTGCAATAAAGGAGAAAGAGGCAACATAGTTTTTCCTTAAAAAAACGGCCTGTTCTAATAAGACAAGCCGTTATCTCTAATTTATATGGCATTCATATATTATTAGGCACCGCCATTCAGCCAGAAAACAGGCTGTGCCAGAGCCAGCTTCCTACAACTATCAACATAAACCGCCTGATTATGCTGAATGGCCTGACTTAGCGCATACCACGCTTCAATATAAGGCTGCCTTAATTCCGCGTCATAAGCGCCGCTCAGCAAATACAGTGAATAAACCTCACGCTCAAGGCGAGAAAGCCTATCTTGATAAATCTCTGCCGTCAGTTGCTGGCTAAAAGAGTCTTTTAATTCCGCAGCACAGCGGCCTAACATGATATCGGCGAAACGTTTAAAAGAACCGGATAGCTTGCTCTTCGTTTTATCGTTCAAAAATGCCTGCCACTCGGCGCCTTGTATCCACGTTACCAGTGCCAGCTTGCAGGAGAGGTAGGTTGAGCTGTAGCACAGAGTATGAGGATCGCACTCAGCGTGGCTTAATTTAGCCTCTAATTCACTCCAGCACTCACGTAGCGCTACCGTCGCTTTACGCGGAACTAAACCACCGAACAAGACCAGCGTCTGCCTTAACATTGCAACTGCTCGTTCAACCTCACCTTTTGCTGCAGGCTCACCACTTAACCACAGTTCTTCATGGTATTGCCAATGGCTCAACGCCATTTCCAGTGATGCTACAAAACCCTGCTCAACAGTGGCTTTGCGCGGCATGATTAAAACATCTAGCGCTTTTAAAAGGCGCTCAGGATTCCCTTTTGCTAAACGATAGCCTCTCGCCGCCTTACTCTGGCTCCCTAAACGCAATCCGTTCATCGCAGTTAATTGCCGAGCAAAATCGAGCAAATCTGCTGCATTACCTTTCAATAGCTCCATTTCCACTTCACCGATCTTCTCCGCAAGTTCCCCTGCTTTGACTTCACCTTGATCGATAGCAATTTCAATCTCACTTTCCTGATGCGTCACGACCCAGCATTCACGGATAAAGTCTGTCGAGAACAGCGGATTGAGTGCTTTTTTCAAAGCAGGAAGCTTGCAACCTTCTGGCCATACATCTTTTGGGAGCAGAGCGAGATCGAGTTTAGGTTTATCCAGCTCAACATTAAATTCTGGGCGCTGATGCAAGCCACCAACAACGGTGCCCGCCGTTTTCAGCGTCATCTCATGCTTACCATCACAGCTACGAATACGCAGCCCCATATCGTGCTGCCGTAGGAAGGCATCTTCTGTCTCATAGTAAATATTTGTGAGATGCCTAGGCGCAATATGCTGGACAGAAAGCCCGTTGAGATGGTCTGTCAGGGCTTTAATACCCGTAGCGTTCGCGATAAATTTCAGTTCAATTTCGACGGTCATAATCTTTAGCCGTTATCATTTTAGTGCAAAGGAATGAGAAGCCTTTCACAAAGCAGTCATCAGGAAACCTCTGGCTAAGTTAACCTACGCCATGGTTTATGGAAACACGATTCAACAGAGTTGAATTAAATAAAAAATACTCTATAAAAATCATAACGTAATAAATGCTCTCAATGAAAAAAACGTCCGTTATGATCTCTATTTCATTTTTAGAAAATAAAACTGCCTTGATGATAAAAGATTTCTCTCTCTCAGGGTAATTTCCTTACACCATCAGAGCAGAAAATCACCTTCAATTCGCTACAGAACGCTTTCAATTACTAAAACTAATTTACCTAAAAACATTCAGTATCGTAATGAATACCGCATGTCATATCAGCTTGGCATCACGCCATTGCTTTAAATTAAGACTTTCCTAATGCTGATTTAAATTCAGAGTAACCAAGGAAAAAATCAGCATGCTATTAGCGATCAATGCTACTATTTCATGTAAATATAGCGATATAGATTAATCTTTTAATCAGATGTTTATATCCGCATAGTGGTTTTACCGTTGATTCCTGATTTCTAACCCTCTACTATTATTCGACTATTTGCTGAAGAAATGATTAAAAACATGCAAAAATTACGCCTGACTTGTTTAACATTATTAACGATTTTTACTACTTTGGGCGTATCTGCGGAAGAAACTCGCTATATCACCGAAGAGCGCAGTGTTATTACCCGTGCGGGCCCAGGCAACAACTATAAGCTCACTTCGCCACTCAAAGCGGGTGAAGCCGTCAGCTTGTTAGAAACCGAGGGCAGATACTCCAAAGTTCGCAACAGTAGCGGTAAAGACCTCTGGGTGATTACCGAAGAGTTGACGAGCCAGACCAGTTCACTGGTGCGTGTCCCCCAGCTTGAACTACAGGTCAATGAACTTACCCAAAAGCTCAATACCATTGACGATACTTGGACGACAAAAACAGCAGAAATGAAGCAGAAAGTTGATATGAGCGATAGCGTTATCAACGGGCTGAAAAGCGAAAATGCCAAGCTGAAAGAGCAACTATCAAGCGCACAGAAAACGGCAAATGCCATTAGCGTCCAACTCGACGATAAGAAACGTAGCATTATTTTACAATGGTTTATGTATGGCGGTGGTGTTGCAGGTGCGGGTTTACTGCTCGGCTTGTTATTACCTCGGTTGATTCCAAGCCGGAAAAGCAGCCGCTGGATGAACTAACCGCTCTCCACCTTCGTAAAGCACAAACAAAAGAAAAGCGCCGAATATTGAACTGCACCCAATGATTGAACCCAACATAGGGAGTGCAGTTCAGATATCGGTGCTTTTTTATGCCCCTTTCCCTCCGTTGCAGAATGCCTCTGCAACTTGAGGTATCATGCGTATAATCAGGCCAATCCCCGTTATCCTCAGGAGCAGAAAGTGAAGATTTACCTTGTTGGCGGCGCAGTCCGCGATAGCTTATTACATATCCCAGTAGCCGATCGGGACTGGGTTGTGGTTGGCGCTACGCCAGATGAGCTGTTATCACAGGGTTATCAAACTGTCGGGCAAGATTTCCCCGTATTTCTGCATCCTACGTCTCATGAAGAGTATGCCCTGGCACGCACAGAGCGAAAATCAGGATCGGGATACAACGGTTTTACCTGCTATGCGGCACCTGATGTGACACTTGAGCAAGATTTAATACGCCGTGATTTGACCATTAATGCCATTGCTCAAGATGAGAACGGGGAGTATATCGACCCATACAATGGCCTTGCTGACCTGAATGCACGACTGCTGCGCCACGTATCGGAAGCGTTCAGCGAAGACCCTTTGCGAGTACTGCGTGTTGCGCGTTTTGCCGCCCGTTATGCCCATCTTGGCTTTCGTATTGCCCCCGAAACAATGGCACTGATGACCCGTATGGCGAACGGCGGTGAGTTATCTGAGCTGACAGCAGAGCGTGTGTGGAAAGAGACAGAAAAAGCTCTTACTACTGACAGCCCCCAAGTCTACTTTCAAGTTCTGCGCGACTGCCACGCCCTTGCTGTGCTCTTTCCTGAAATCGATCGACTTTTTGGCGTACCTGCTCCTGCAAAATGGCACCCAGAAATTGATACCGGTGTGCATACACTGATGACGCTGACTATCGCAGCTCAGCTCAGCAAAGAGGTTGATATTCGTTTTGCTAGTCTGTGCCACGATTTAGGCAAGGGGCTAACCCCACGTGAAGTCTGGCCCCACCATCCGGGCCATGGCATTGCAGGCGTTAAGTTAGTTGAAGCGATCTGTTCTCGCCTGAAGATCCCCAATGCGATACGTGACTTAGCCAAACTCGTTGCGGAGTACCGCGACCTGGTACATACCATCAATAACCAACCAACCCATGCCCTACTAGGGCTGTTTGACGCCATCGATGTTTGGCGCAAGCCCCATCGTTTAGATCAGATAATCCTCACCAGCGAAGCCGATTTAAGAGGCCGGACAGGCTGGGAACACAGGCCCTATCCGCAGGGCGCTTATTTGCGCAAAGCTTATCAGATAGCGGGAAGCGTTGGCGTGAAAGAGATTATCGAAGCAGGTTTTCAGGGTGCGGATATTCGCCGTGAGTTATTCAATCGTAGAGCGAATGCGCTTGAAGCGTGGCGGCAAAAGTAGAAAACACACTAAACAGCAGTAGCTGCCGTATACAATATCATCTCGTATACGGCGAGTTTTTCATCAAACAGTCGTCTTAGAAGAAGACAAAGTAGACAACCGCAGCAACGAAGAAGCGGTAAATAGCGAAAGGCACAAACGAGATACGCTTGATAATCGCCAAAAAGGTTTTAATCGCCAACAGAGCAACAACAAAAGCGGTAAAGAAACCGACAGCGAACATAGGAAGATCGGAAAGCATCAGATGCCCCCAGCTCTTATATAGCTCCAGCGCCGTTGCGCCCATCATCATCGGCACAGCCAGAATGAAAGAGAATTCCGATGCGGCATAGCGATTCACACCAATTAGCATACCGCCAGAAATTGTTGCCCCTGAACGGGAAAAGCCCGGCCATAGCGCTAAACACTGGAAGCAACCAATAATAAATGCCTGACGATAAGTGATATCGTCCAAACCTTCTGCTTTCGCCTTCTTCGGTTTCAGCCATTCTGCCGCCAGTAGTAACAGACCACCCGCAATTAATGCATACATCACAGTCTGAGCACCAAAAAGATGCTCTTTAATCATGCCGCGAAAAGCAAACCCCATCACAACTGCAGGTATCATGCCCAAAAGGATATGGATCAACGTTAAACGGCCGGCTGCTTTAGCGCCATCATGAGGAACATTGCCAAAATGAATACCAATCAACCCGAACAAACGGCGCCAGAACACAGCGATAACTGCCAGAATCGAACCTAACTGAATTACAACTTCAAATGTTGATGCCGTATCCCCAGTAAAACCAAGCCACTCACCAACAATAATCATATGCCCGGTAGAGGAGACAGGCAGAAACTCTGTCAATCCTTCAACAACCCCGAGAATAAATGCAATAACTAACGAATGTAATTCACCCATTACGATTTCCTTCACCCCAAAGAATAAAACTTAAAAACGACAGCACCGTTATGTTTTCGCCGCAGTAATTGCTGATACATAAGCATCTGTTTACGGGACAACATTATTCCAGCCTAACGAGATAAAGTCCCGCCAGTTTCATAAACAAGATGTTAATGAAAAATAAGAATAGTCTCAAAAAAGACTATCCACGCGTTCCGCGTTCAATGATCACGCCGACTTGCTTGGCATGAGCGACCGCGCCAGGCTTGCTGACCTTAATTCTCACCCAGGGGGATTGAAAGCGCTCAAGTAGGATATTCGCCACTTCTTCTGCCACTCTCTCAACAAGAGCAAACCGCTGTGGCTCTACATGCGCAATGATGGCATCACTCACATCCGCATAGCTTAAGCAATCTTTCACATCATCACTGGCAGCGGCTTTACTATTGTCCCAACCCATTTCAACATCAAAAACGAGCTTCTGGCGAATCCCTTGCTCCCAATCGTACACGCCGATTGTAGTGATTACGGTGAGTTGCTCTATAAACACGATGTCCATCGCACGATTCTCTATTTTTTAGATTGCCGGATACCACTTCTGGCGGAATGTGCGTATTATCCATATATGCTGAGAGTAAAACGACAAATATTAAACGGAACATTATTCTTATGAGTGCTATCGCGCTTGGCATGATTATTATCGCCTATCTGTGTGGCTCCATATCCAGCGCCATTTTGGTTTGCCGTCTGGCGGGGTTCCCCGATCCACGAGAAAATGGCTCAGGCAACCCCGGTGCAACAAATGTTTTGCGTATCGGTGGAAAAGCCGCTGCGATTGCTGTCCTTCTGTTTGACGTTTTAAAAGGTATGCTGCCTGTTTGGTGTGCTTACTGGCTTGACCTTCCCCCTCTTATTCTCGGCCTTACTGCTATCGCTGCCTGCTTAGGGCATATCTACCCTGTCTTTTTCCATTTTCATGGCGGTAAAGGTGTTGCCACAGCCTTCGGTGCGATTGCACCTATTGGGTGGGATATTACTGGGCTGATGACTGGTACATGGTTACTAACCGTGCTCCTAAGTGGCTACTCCTCTTTAGGGGCAATAGTCAGTGCATTAGTCGCACCTTTTTATGTCTGGTGGTTTAAACCGCAGTTTACCTTCCCTGTCGCCATGCTCTCTTGCCTTATCTTAATGCGGCATCACGACAATATTCAGCGGCTATGGCGTGGGCAAGAAGGAAAAATCTGGGAAAAATTCAGGAAGAAAAAAACAGGTGATAAGGACGATCAAAACCTAGAAGAAAACACGGAAGAAAAGAAAGAAGATGAGAAATAGAGCAGAAAACTGCAAAACAACAACTGACTGTTGTTCAAAACAGCCAGCTCAAAAAACATATTAATTTATACCTTCGGTAATTCAGATAGTGGCCAACGAGGCCTGACGGTGACACTTAAGTCACTCGTATCTTCCCCTTTTAAGCGAACCATGCCTGCATAAGCGATCATCGCGCCATTATCCGTGCAGAACTCCGGCCGAGCATAAAATACCGCGCCACCTCGTTTACGCATCATGTCAGCCAGTCTGGTACGCAGAGTTTGGTTAGCGCTTACACCGCCAGCAATCACCAGATGCTTAAAGCCCGTTTGCTCTAAAGCACGCTTACATTTTATTGCTAGTGTATCAACGACCGCATCTTCGAATGCTCTGGCAATATCTGCCTGAGTCTGTTCGTCAATACCGTGCTCCCCTTGGGAGTTCGCTGCAATCGTGTTAGCCGCAAAGGTTTTTAGACCAGAAAAACTGAAATCCAGACCGGGGCGATCCGTCATCGGCCTAGGAAATACAAAACGTTTCTCAACGCCCTGCTGGGCCATCTTCGATAGACGAGGCCCACCGGGGTAATCTAATCCAAGCAGTTTCGCTGTTTTATCGAAAGCCTCACCCGCCGCATCATCCACAGATTCACCCAAAAGCTCATATTGCCCAATGCCTGTCACACTGATGAGTTGGGTATGCCCACCAGACACCAGCAGCGCAACAAATGGAAAGGCTGGTGGATTATCTTCCAACATAGGGGCTAATAAATGCCCTTCCATATGGTGAACAGCAACCGCAGGAACATCCCATGCGAAAGCAAGCGAGCGGCCAATGGTTGCCCCAACTAATAAGGCGCCGACTAAACCTGGCCCTGCCGTATAAGCAACACCATCAATATCTTCCGCTGTTAATCCTGCCTCTTTTAATGCAGCCTGAATAAGAGGAACCGTTTTGCGAACGTGATCGCGAGAGGCCAACTCAGGTACTACACCGCCGTAGTCCGCATGCAACTTTACTTGGCTGTATAGCTGATTCGCTAACAAGCCCATTTGCTCATCATAGATAGCAATGCCCGTTTCATCACAGGATGTCTCGATGCCCAGTATGCGCATGGTCTACTCCAACGGCTGATTACAGTTTAAAACGATCACGGTTTAAAATTCTGATATAATATTGGTCTGTGCGGTGTCTGTTTACCGCAATACAGTGTCACAACTACACAACGCGGCGCATGATAGCACACCTTATCCATACTGTGCCTTCCTCCCTTTATGGTGGAAGATATCGTGTTTTCCGACGAACAGTCCTTTACAACGGGGTAATGTTCGAAGTAAAATTCCGCACCATTTTTAAACAGCTGGCACTCGGCCAGCGGCACAGACCGATTTATTTAAGGTGAGACATGCCAGTAATTAAAGTACGTGAAAACGAGCCGTTCGATGTTGCATTACGTCGCTTCAAGCGTTCATGCGAGAAAGCAGGTGTATTAGCTGAAGTTCGTCGTCGCGAATTCTATGAAAAACCAACTACCGAGCGTAAGCGTGCTAAAGCATCTGCTGTTAAGCGTCACGCTAAAAAATTAGCTCGTGAGAACGCACGCCGTACTCGTCTGTACTAATCCCTTCGGAGGCTAACCTCCCGTTGCGATTGATCCAGACTGTAGAAGTTGCATATGTATGAAGGCCGTGCATTTCCGAAAGGAATGCGCGGCTTATTCTCGTTTATACGATTATGTTAATAAGGGTCTATGGCTGGACGAATCCCACGTATTTTTATCAATGACCTGCTTGCGCGCACCGACATCATCGATTTAATTGATGCACGGGTGAAGCTTAAAAAGCAGGGCAAGAATTACCATGCGTGTTGTCCGTTCCATAATGAGAAAACCCCTTCATTTACAGTTAATGGTGACAAGCAGTTTTATCACTGTTTTGGCTGCGGGGCCCACGGCAACGCTGTCGATTTTTTGATGAATTTTGACAGACTCGATTTTGTCGAAACCATTGAAGAACTTGCTACCATGCACGGATTGGAAGTGCCCTATGAGGCAGGCACTGGTGCCACCCCAATAGAGCGCCACCAACGCCAGAGTCTGTACCAGCTACTAGGCCAACTGAGTGAGTTTTATCAAAAATCACTCCAGCAGTCGGGCGCAAAGCAGGCTCAATCCTATTTAGCCCAGCGTGGTTTAAGCGATTCGGTGATTCAACATTTCGCTATCGGATTTGCACCGCCGGGTTGGGATAATGCCCTTAAAGGTTTTGGTCGCAGCCCAGAAGATCGGGAAGCACTTACCGATGCAGGCATGCTAGTTACCAACGATCAAGGTCGCACTTACGATCGTTTCCGCGAACGGGTGATGTTCCCCATTCGGGATAAAAGAGGCAGAGTTATTGCGTTTGGTGGGCGTGTCTTAGGGGACGGAACACCAAAATACCTGAACTCACCAGAAACATCTGTTTTCCATAAAGGCCGCCAGCTATATGGCCTGTATGAAGCGCAATTAAGTCACCCTGAGTTGAGTAAACTGCTCGTCGTTGAAGGTTATATGGACGTCGTTGCACTGGCGCAATTTGGCATCGATTATGCTGTCGCGTCACTGGGCACATCGACCACAGCTGAGCATATCCAACTCATGTTTAGAGCTACAGACAATATTGTCTGCTGCTACGACGGTGATAGAGCGGGTCGAGAAGCCGCTTGGCGAGCATTAGAAACAGCACTACCTTTTCTGTCTGATGGGCGGCAACTGCGTTTTATGTTCCTGCCCGATGGAGAAGACCCTGATACGTTAGTGCGTAAAGAGGGAAGAGAAGCCTTTGAGCTACGGATGGAGTCTGCTCAACCGCTCTCTACATTTTTATTTGATGTGTTATTACCTCAGGTTGATCTCAGCTCTCCTGATGGGCGAGCAAAATTAAGCACGCTAGCCTTACCGCTGATAAACCAAGTGCCGGGAGAAACGCTACGGCTATACTTGCGTCAGCAGTTCGGACAAAAGCTAGGAATATTGGACGATAGTCAGTTGGACAAGCTGCTCCCTAAGCAAGTGGAAAGCACGAATAGTTACCAGCCACCACAACTAAAACGCACGACTATGCGTATACTTATTGGATTACTGGTACAAAACCCACAACTGGCTACACTTATACCCTCGCTAGCAGGATTAGAGCAGTCTAAGCAGGCAGGTTTACCTCTGTTTATCGAACTGGTCAATACCTGTTTGGCTCAGCCAGGTTTAACCACTGGGCAGTTACTAGAATTGTATAGAGATAATAAATTCAGCCAACAGCTTGAAACGTTGGCCACCTGGAACCACATGATAGTAGAGGATATGGTTGAACCTACTTTCATGGATACGCTGGGCAGTCTTTACGACTCGATTTTAGAACAGCGGCAGGAAGAACTCATTGCAAAAGATCGGACGCACGGCCTATCAGCCGATGAACGTAAAGAGCTCTGGTCTTTAAATTTAGCATTAGCTAAAAAGCAGTAAAAATTATACGGCTTAAGTGCCGCTAAAAGCAGGAAATCTGACCTGTAAAAGCCGCCGATACGGGCAGCGGCTAATAAAAGCAAGCCCAAATGCTATATACCTTAAATATTTCGAGTTGTAGAAAAACGGCAAGTGAACAAATCTCTGGGAGCATAGATAACTATGTGACTGAAGTGAGTAAACGCAGCCAACGCATCTGCAACATGAAATATGACAGGTATAGTCGGAAAGTTTACCGACCAACACCAAAACCCAAATACTCTGAAGTGTGGATACCGTCTTATGGAGCAAAACCCGCAGTCACAGCTAAAACTTCTTGTTACCCGTGGCAAGGAGCAAGGCTATTTGACCTATGCCGAGGTCAATGACCATCTGCCGGAAGATATCATCGACTCCGATCAGATCGAAGACATCATCCAGATGATCAACGACATGGGCATCAAGGTGATGGAACAAGCACCTGACGCTGATGATTTGATGCTGGCGGAAAACATCGCTGACGATGAGGACGCAACGGAAGCGGCTGTTCAAGTGCTTTCCAGTGTAGAATCTGAAATTGGTCGCACCACTGACCCTGTGCGCATGTACATGCGTGAAATGGGTACTGTGGAGCTATTAACCCGCGAAGGCGAGATCAATATCGCCAAACGCATTGAAGAAGGTATTAATCAGGTACAGTGTTCTGTTGCAGAATACCCTGAGGCGATTACCTATTTACTCGAGCAATACGATCGCGTTGAGGCAGGCGAAGCACGCCTATCTGACCTGATTACTGGCTTTGTCGATCCAAACGCAGAAGAAGATCTAGCACCAACAGCAACTCATGTTGGTTCAGAGCTGAATAATGAAGAGCTGGAAGACGAAGACAAAGATGAAGATGATGACGACAGCAGCGACGATGATAACAGCATCGACCCTGAGCTGGCACGCCAGAAATTTTCTGATTTGCGCGAGCAATACGAGGTTACTCGTCAATCGATAAAACAACATGGCCGTTCACATGCAAGCACTGCAGCAGAGATTTTGAATCTGTCTGACGTGTTTAAACAGTTCCGCCTTGTGCCTAAGCAGTTTGATTTCCTTGTTAACAACATGCGTGAAATGATGGATCGCGTTCGTACTCAAGAACGCCTCATCATGCGACTGTGTGTTGAACAGTGCAAAATGCCGAAGAAAAACTTTGTCACACTGTTTGCAGGTAATGAAACTAGCCCTGCATGGTTTGAAGCCGCACTTGCGTTAGCTAAGCCTTGGTCTGAAAAACTGAAAGACGTGGCTGAAGAAGTTCAGCGCAGCCTACAGAAACTACGCCAGATCGAAGAAGAAACTGGGCTGACCATCGAACAGGTTAAAGATATTAACCGCCGTATGTCGATTGGTGAAGCTAAGGCTCGTCGTGCTAAGAAAGAGATGGTAGAAGCAAACTTGCGTCTGGTTATCTCTATCGCTAAGAAATATACCAACCGTGGCTTACAATTCTTGGATTTGATTCAAGAAGGTAACATTGGTCTAATGAAAGCTGTTGATAAGTTTGAATATCGCCGTGGTTATAAGTTCTCAACTTATGCAACATGGTGGATTCGCCAAGCTATCACCCGCTCTATCGCTGACCAAGCACGTACCATCCGTATTCCGGTGCATATGATTGAGACTATCAATAAACTCAACCGTATTTCGCGCCAGATGCTACAGGAAATGGGGCGTGAACCGTTACCAGAAGAGCTGGCTGAACGTATGCTGATGCCGGAAGATAAAATCCGCAAAGTGCTGAAAATCGCGAAAGAGCCTATCTCCATGGAAACGCCAATCGGTGATGATGAAGATTCACATCTGGGTGATTTTATCGAAGACACCACATTGGAGCTGCCGCTAGACTCTGCTACCTCAGAGAGCCTGCGTTCTGCGACCCGTGACGTACTCGCTGGCCTAACAGCGCGTGAAGCTAAAGTGCTGCGTATGCGTTTCGGTATCGATATGAACACTGACCACACACTTGAAGAAGTGGGCAAACAGTTCGACGTTACCCGTGAGCGTATTCGTCAAATCGAAGCGAAAGCACTACGTAAACTGCGTCACCCTAGCCGTTCAGAAGTTCTGCGCAGTTTCTTGGACGAGTAGTATCAGATACTCTGATTTCTAAGCAGAATCGCTAAAATAAATAACCCTGATAGAAATATCGGGGTTATTTTTTTGCTCTCACATACCTAGCCCATTGTTAGAGGCTAAACCTTTATCCGCCAATCGCTTACAAAATCATCATTCGTTCGCCGATATGCTAGATCAATAGAGAAGAGTACCGTATAATCTCGCCCATTCGGCCCCTTAGCTCAGTTGGTTAGAGCACTCGACTCATAATCGATTGGTCGCTGGTTCAAGTCCAGCAGGGGCCACCAAATTTATCAAGGAGTTACGTTAATAACGTGACTCCTTTTTCTTTGGGGATATATCAGAAAAATAACCATAAAAATAAATGGTTACCTCATACGTGCTTCTTATACCTAGCTCGCCCCAACCCGTGATAACAAACCATCAGAAACGAGCTCCAAGTAATAGAAACAGAGTTAATCGTTCTGGGAAACACGGTATCTTCAGGGACTCTATTCTCTGTCTCTTTTATTTTCCACCGGCTAGATCTATGAAACTACCTGTGACATAGGAAGCCTCATCAGACAATAACCATGATATCGCTTGAGCCACCTCTTCAGGTTGGCCACCACGTTTCATCGGTAAATTATCTTTTACTCGGTCGACTCTTGTTGCTTCACCACCATCTGCATGCATTTCGGTATAAATAAAACCTGGGCGAACGGCATTAACGCGAATACCTTGTGCTGCCACTTCCAAAGACAAACCAATCGTTAAGGTATCAATGGCCCCTTTTGACGCAGCATAATCAACATATTCATGAGGTGAACCTAGCCGAGATGCCGCTGATGACACGTTAACAATGGCCCCACCTTGGCCACCATGACGCCACGCCATACGTTTCACCGCTTCGCGTGCACAGATGAAACTGCCACCGACATTCGTAGCGAATAGTGTCGCCAGTCGCTGGGCATCCAACTGTTCAATAGATGCTTGAGGCATCAGCATTCCGGCATTATTTACTAACCCAGAGAGTGGGCCAAACTCTTTATCTATTTGTAAAAATAGTTCTACAACCTGTTCTTCTTGGGAAATATCAGCCTGAACTGCAATCGCTTCCCCACCAAGATAACGAATTCTGTCAACAACCTCTTTCGCACAGGCTTCGCGCTTATGGTAACCGACACACACTTTATGGCCCTTACTTGCTAGGCATAGCGCTGTAGCTCGACCAATGCCACGATCGCCGCCGGTAACCAAAGTGATTTTATTTTTCATATATCATTTTCCATTCAAAAATTGGTTAGTATCAGATACGGCTAGTGAACCTAGATAAACCCGTAGCCTACCAAGGTTTGCAGATTTTTTTATTGTCTCGTGATAACCCGTTTGGTAGGGTAAAACTTGATTAGTTAAGTATACAAATTGGTATATACCCTAACTCATTCTAGTTGCAGAATAAAATAGACTGAAATGCCTCAGAGCACCTGACTGCAATTGGTGTTTAAATCCTAGTTTCTCCATGAACGACGCTGTGAGGACATCATGAAAATCGAGCAATTAAACACTCTGTCAGAAAGTTATGATGAGTTAGTCGCCTTATTGAATGACTCTGTGGAAAGTGGCGCATCCATCGGTTTTCTTGCACCACTGGACGCCGGTGAAGCAGAGCTTTATTGGAGAGGGGTCGCTGAAAACCTGGCTGAGGGCGGCCGAACATTATTGATCGCGAGTGAAGCAGGGCGTATCACAGGCACCGTACAAATTAGCTATTGCCAGAAGAAAAATGGCAGTCATCGTGCTGAAGTGGAAAAACTGATGGTGCATACGGCATTTCGTCAACGTGGTATTGCCCAACAGTTGATGACAGAAGTAGAACGTCAAGTGCAAGCTAATCAACGCACTCTGCTGGTTCTTGATACTCGCACCAATGACACTGCATCTATCCTGTATCGCAAATTGGGCTATCAGGAAGCGGGCCACATCCCTCAGTTCGCGCGTAGCTCTACAGGAATGCTGGATGGCACTACTTTCTTTTACAAATTTTTATGATGCCATCCCATCCAGCGTCCTCGCTGTAATGCCGTATTGACGAAGCAATGTAAAACTTAGCAAGTCCTGCTCTGCTTCCCCCTTCAGGGCTTTAGCTATATTAATTAAACTCAGTTTATTGGCTATAACAATATTTAACATCAATCATAACAATTATTATTTTTTCAAAAAATAAGACGCACATAAAATTAACCACACTGACTACACTTTAAATAATAAATTAATATTTTCAAAGATAGAATTAAAATAATAATTAGCTGAAAAATAAATTATATATAGAATAATAAAAATAGTCGGAATAAATAAAATATATCACCAACATTGATCCAAAAAGATATAATATTTAAACTACATCAAGCACCACTTAATATTTTAAATTAAACAATCACATCAGGATAATTGATAATGAAGAAAGTACTTAAATGGATAATAATTATTATCATTGGGCTAGTCGTGTTAGGGAAAATAATTGATGCGACAAAATCGCCAGAAGAAAAAGCTACCGAGTTAGCGGAAGCACAACAAAGAAAAGCTGAACAACAAGCTGCATCCGCAGAAGCAGATAGGGAAGCGATCGCTGCATTGCCTACTGTGACCTCCGTTCAGCTAGCAAGAGACTATGAAGCTAATACCGTCGCCGCTGACCAAAAATATAAAGATAAAAGATACAAAGTCACGGGTAAAGTTTCCGATATCAATACAGATTTTCTAGGTAAGCCATATATTACTATGGCCGGTACTAATTCATTTTCAAAACCACAATTCTCTTTTAGTCAAGAATCGGAAGACCAACTTGCACAATTGAGTTCAGGTATGAAACTGACCCTAGTTTGTGAAGGAAGGGGGGATGTAGCAAAAACACCTATGTCCCATAATTGCCAAATACTGCAATAATAGTAAGTAACAATAAAATATCCTCATAGGCAGTAATTATTACCCTCAGTTGCCTATGAGGATTGCGAAGAGAGCATTTAAAAACTCAAAACTCACTTCTATTATTTCTCCTTTGAATCACTGTCATACTCTACGCTAAAATGCCTTTCCTCTTCTCCGTCATCAGGCACCCAACAATGCAGACAAACACCACAGAAAAACCAATATTACTGTGGCATTTGTACATCTTACGCACTCAATCCGGCGCGTTATACACGGGGATTACTACAAATGTAGAGCGCAGGCTAGCGCAGCACCAAGCGGGTAAAGGAGCAAAAGCATTGCGGGGGAAAGGCTGTTTAGTATTGGTTTATCAGGTTGAAGTCGGTGGGCATAGCGAGGCATTAAAACTGGAGTATCGGCTAAAGCAGCTCAATAAAACAGAGAAAGAGGTGTTGGTTCTTCGGCAACCAACAATCAAGGAACTGTCACTGAAATAAAAAAACCTACTTACCACCGTATTCAGACTAAGTAGGCTATTTGAAGATAATGCGTTAGAAACGGTTAAAAGGCTCTGCGTACTCAATTTGCCCTTCGGCACCGTTTAAGGTTTGCTTATCCAATGCATAGATTTGGAAAGCCTCTTCCGTACCTGGCCATTTGCATCTTAGCTGATGCTTCGATGCCGGAGTAAAACCAAAGCGCTGATAGTATTCAGGCTCACCAAGTACGACTACCGCGGCATAGCTAAACTCATTAAGGGAGTCTAAGCTCTCATATACCAGCGATTTGCCAACCCCTTGCTTTTGCCACTCTGGCGCTACCGCTAAAGGCGCTAACCCTACCCACAAGCGATCTTCATCATTTAGGCTCACTGGACTATAGGCGATATAGCCAATGACTTGCCCCTCATCATCTGTTGCAACCATACCCAGAGTTATCAGGCCATCTTCACGCAATTGCTGTACGAGATCGGCCTCACCATCACCGTTGAAAACCTGACGCAGCAAACGATCAATGCCTTGGGCATCAACGGGTATTTCTACGCGAATTAACATGGTGTTATTGCGCTAGATTTCACATCTGCGCCCTCTTTTAAACCTAATTCAATAAAATCAGCCAGCTGTAATAATCCAATACGCAACGGAGTAGGCATTGCCTCAAGATCTATCGCATCCATCAGGTTTTTTACATATAGGCCGAGTTCAGTATCACCTTCAATACGCAAACGACGTTGGAAAAATAGCGTATCAGGGTCTTCTTTACGCGCTGCAATCAAAATCAGATCGTTGGCATTCCCGCTAAAACTAACATCGGCGATAGCCTCACGCTGTACACGTAATTTGTCATTTTGCACGGTCATATACCAGCACAATCCTAAGTCGCTCACTTCAACCTTAAGCCAGCGATCATTTAGAAACTCTAGCTCACCTTCGTCTAACGCATTATGAAACTGCCAACTCAATAGGCGCTCCAATAACTGCTGCTGTAAAGCGAATGGGGTATATTTTAGCGGTACACGTAGAAATGCCGGCCCTTGGCGTACAATACGCGCCCGTAATTTATCCAACACGGTTCTTACTCCTATTCACACCGACGCCAAGCCTCGGCTTGGAAACTATTGGCGATATTTTGCCACAACTCAACCGACGTTCACGGATTTACATCAAGAAATAGCACTTCATTCGCTTTATTTGAATTTAAAGGCATTCTGTTTTGCTAATGGGCAAAAATGAAAATTGCTTATCTCGTCTACAACCACCACCAAGTCGCCATTCTCTGCCTTAAATCAAAACCCTTGTATAACAACTCACTTAAAATCGTCGCCGTATAAAAATGATGATAAAAAAGCCATTCACCACATAGCTTGATAGCAATGTCAGGCACATTCAGGAAAACAGTATGGAGTTGCTCTGTCCGGCAGGTAATTTACCTGCATTGAAAGCCGCCATTGATAATGGTGCTGATGCGGTTTATATCGGTTTCAAAGACGATACCAATGCTCGCCACTTTGCAGGTTTAAACTTCACTGAAAAGAAACTTCAGGAAGCGGTGAGCTATGTGCATCAACATCGTCGAAAATTACATATCGCTATCAACACGTTTGCTCATCCCGATGGATTTTCTCGTTGGCAAAGGGCGGTTGATCAGGCCGCAGACTTAGGTGCTGACGCGCTCATTCTCGCTGATATTGCCATGCTGGACTATGCCGCCGAACGTTATCCCCATCTTGAGCGCCACGTTTCGGTACAGGCTTCCGCTACTAACGAAGAGGCGATCAAGTTTTATCAACGCAACTTTGAGGTATCAAGAGTAGTTCTTCCTCGGGTACTTTCAATGCATCAGGTTAAACAACTTGCGCGTACTAGCACTGTCCCTTTAGAAGTGTTTGCCTTTGGCAGCCTATGCATTATGGCCGAAGGGCGTTGTTATCTCTCCTCTTACCTCACAGGTGAATCCCCGAATACAGTAGGTGCATGTTCTCCTGCACGCTTTGTTCGCTGGCAAGAGACTGAACAGGGGATGGAGTCTCGCCTAAACGATGTGCTCATCGACCGCTATCAAGAGAATGAGAACGCAGGCTACCCTACCCTCTGCAAAGGCCGTTATTGGGTTGGCGACCAGCGCTACCACGCGCTTGAAGAACCCACCAGCTTAAATACGATAGAGCTTCTCCCTGAACTTCTCGCGGCCAATATCGTTTCTGTAAAAATCGAAGGTCGTCAACGTAGCCCCGCCTATGTGAGCCAAGTCGCCAAGGTGTGGCGTCAGGCCATCGATCGCTGTATGGCTAACCCAGCAGCATTCACGGCTGATCAGCAGTGGCTTGATACATTAGGTTCGATGTCTGAGGGAACACAAACCACCCTCGGCGCTTATCACCGCAAATGGCAGTAGCAGGAGAGAACATGAAATATGCTTTAGGTGCCGTGCTCTACTACTGGCCAAAAACAACGTTAGACGATTTTTATCAGCAGGCAGTAAAGAGCAGCGCAGACATTATTTATCTGGGTGAAACCGTGTGCACTAAGCGCCGTGAAATGAAGGTCTCAGACTGGCTCAGTCTCGCTCGTGAAATCGCCGCATCCGGCAAACAGGTAGTGATTTCAACACTCGCCTTGTTACAAGCACCCTCAGAACTGAACGAGCTACGCCGTTACGTTGAAAATGGTGATTTTTTGCTAGAGGCGAACGATCTGGGTGCCGTGAATATGGCAGCAGAGCGCCAACTCCCCTTTGTCGCAGGCCATGCGCTTAACTGCTATAACGCCTACACATTAAAATTACTGCATAAACAGGGCATGATGCGTTGGTGTATGCCGGTAGAACTCTCCCGCGATTGGTTAATCAAAACCATTCAACAATGTGAAGAGCTGGGTATCCGCAATAAGTTTGAAATTGAGGTGCTGAGCTATGGGCACCTGCCGCTCGCTTACTCTGCCCGCTGTTTCACCGCACGCTCTGAAGACCGAGCTAAAGACGACTGTGAAACCTGCTGCATCAACTACCCACAAGGTAGGCAGATGCTATCGCAGGAGAATCAGCAGGTTTTTGTGCTCAACGGTATTCAGACCCTGAGCGGCTACTGCTACAACTTAGGTAACGATCTGTCGGGGATGAGAGACTTGGTTGATATCGTGCGCCTATCACCAGAAAGTACCGATACGTTGGACGTGTTAGAGCAGTTTAGAGCGAATGAACACGGAGAAGCGCCGCTGTCACTTGTGAATAACGCTGACTGTAACGGCTACTGGAAACGCATCGCAGGGCTAGAATTGGTACAGTAGAAGTCTTGCGAAAAAAGCATAAAAAAAGAGCAACATCGCGTCATCTTCGCCATGTTGCTTTTTTATGTAGAAAAGCTTACTTAATACGTTTCATCAGCATTCTGAGTTTGGCGGTGTCATGCAACATCGCAACCCCAATGCCAAGTAATGTGTAGAACGCCCCGAGTAGCAACATCATAACCACATCGAACCACACATCACTCAAGGAAAGCCCCATCTGGTTTACACCAGCAATGGCTTTCGTTGCCCATGTTGAAGGCAGCATATGAGAGATGGTCCTCACCCATGCTGGCATCGCCTGCAACGGCCAGATTGTCCCTGAGATGTAATAGACTGGCGTCGTAATAAAAGAGAGTGTTAGGTAAATCAGCTCTACGCTACGCAGACACTCCGTCACCAGTTTTCCCAGCCCTAATACTGCGATCAAGAACGGAAAAGTAAGTAGCAAGATTTCCGGTATCGACGCTATCTGTCGGTATCCCAGTACCCAAGGCCATAATACAAACATCGCAATGGAGAGAAAGAGCCAGATAGGGATCAGTGCAGAAAGCCCACCGAGGTATACCGGAATAGGCGGTTTTCCCGAAGGCGAACTGCGCAGCAGAATACTGACCCGCACACAGGCGATCAGCAGCGTATGCTGTAGCAGCATCGCCAGCAAACCGGGGAAGATAATCGCCGCAAAGCTGATACCTGGGTTGAAGAGATCGAGCGTCATGCCTTTAATCGGAGATAAAATGACTTTGATCTGCTCTTCGGTAAAGCCGCTTTTCAGCATGAGCGTTGTATTGTAATCCGCCAACAGTACCTGATAGGCAGACATAACACCCTGCTCTATCTGCCCATTCGATAAACGGTTAGTTGCATCACCATAAACGGGTACCACAATGCTATCGCCGTGCAGGATCTTCTTCTCCAGATCCTGCGGCATGATGATCACCGCAAACAACTTACGCCAACCCAGATCGCGCTTCGCCTCCGGTAAGCTGTCATACACTTTGATCGCGATCTTTGGCGTCGCATCCAGATTACGGATCAAAATACGGCTGGCACTGCTGTGGTCTTGATCGATAACCCCAACGGGCAGATCCCATACCGTGCGGTTCGCATACACAAGGCTCATCACGCACAGGGAGATAAGCAGCATCATCCACATAGGGCGCTCTAACATCCCCATCAGTACCTTACGAAACGTCCCCCAATACATCTTCATCATGATGCCACCTCAGCACCACTGCGTAAGCGGGCAATCAAGCGACCACGCACCAGAAGGAGTGTGATAGTGGGATACACCAGCAACAATAAGCAGACGGATAAGATTGCCGAAATAGGCACATCGCGCAAGAACACATCAAACATCGCATAGAGCGCATGAGTTAACGGTTCAATATTAGAGATGATCTGCGCTGGCAGAGGCATCGCTAATTCAGGCACGGCTATACCGGAGAAGGTCATCGCGATACTGACTAGCATCCCAATCAGGGTATAAGCCGTGAGAGTACTTTTGGTGAAAGTGAATAGGAGAATACCAATGCTCTGCGCCGACATGACATAGCAGAAACCGATCATCAGCATAAAGAAAGGGTTACCGCTCACGCTTGCGCCAGAGAAAAAGACGAGTGCCGCAATCTCAACCATCAGTAATAGCGTAAAACTAATGGTATAAGGTGCCAGCTTACCAATCAGTGCCAACCCAAAAGGCCGAGCCTTTAACAGTGATTTACGCCGATCGAGCACATATATCATGGTTGTTACGACAAACAGTTGTAGCAGATGGATAATCGCAGCGAACTGTTGATAGTAGATAAAACTGCCGCTTGCGTTAAACAAGCTGCCATAAGCAAGGCTGACGTTAGCAAGTGCAGGTAAGGGCTTTCCAATTTCCGTCGCGATAATCGAGCGATAATTGTTATTAACGTCGGCAATCAGCCCTAAAAAATCCTGAGTCGAGTAAAGGCCAGAGCCGTAAAACAGTGCATTGTAGTAAAGCACAATGCTAGGTTGATTACCGGCCAATGCATCAGACTCAAATTTAGCTGGTATATAAAGCAACGCATAATCATCTGCGCTACTTAAATGACGTAGTGCCTCATTCAAGCCGCCACCATAGGCTTCTAACTGTGCATGCGAGCCTGCATCCAGATTGCGCGTAATCTGCTTTGAAAGATGGCTGTTATCGTTATCAACAACGGAAACGGGCAGTTCCAATAGCGTACCGGCAGAGAAGTTACTGCCGATAAGAATAAAAAGTAACAGTGGAAACAACCAACTTAGCCAGTGAATGACTGGGCTACGAACGGCGGCACGGGCTTCACCATGTAATGAATGGCTAAAGCAGCGCCAAGCCGCTCTTACTCTTTCCATTGCCATAAAGAGCTCATCCCTGGACGTAGGCCATCTGTAGGTTTCAGCGGATAGAGTCTGACCTCAAACGTTTTCAGGTCAAAGTCACCCGTCGCACGGGTTGCACGTTTGGTCGCATAATCACCCAGTGGTGCGATGTAGCGAACCTCTGCTTCTACCTCCTTTTCACCCAATGCTGGGACAACTAACGTGACTTTATCCCCTTTACGAACGCCCGCCAGAATGTCTTCTCGCAGATTAAAAACAAAGTAGGCATCAGGAAGTTTAATGAGTGTTAGTAGTGGGCTAGCGGCATTCAGTAATTCACCCACTTCAGCAGGAATCGGCCCGACTTCACCATCTACAGGCGCTTTAACCATGAGATCATCAGACTGAACCTGAAGCTCGGCTAATTGCTGCTCTGCTTGGCGTAAAGCGGCCTCGTAACCTTGGCGCTGCTCGATACGATCGCCATGCACCCCTTCGTCTAAGTTAGCCTTCGCTGATTTCACCAGTTCATAGCTAGAATCTCTTGCTCGGCGAGACTCATCCAGTGCCGTGGCAGAGATGTAGCCTTGTGAGGCGACTTTCTGGTTACGTGTATAGTTCGCTTGCGCGTTGCGGTATTCCGCTTCTGCTTGAGCCAGTGAAGCTTTCAGGTTGCGAATGCTCTCTTCTCGTGTACCGTGTAGCGATTCATCGAGTTGCGCTTTCGCTTTATCACGCGCCGCTTCCAACCCTTTAACCTGAGCAACCATTTCAGGGCTTTCTAATTTAATGAGCAGTTGCCCTGCTTTTACATCATCCCCTCGCTCTACAAGACGCTCAATAACTCGTCCCTTGGCTTTTGAGGAAACAATAACCTCAGGCGCATCTACTTCACCCTGTAAAAGCAGATCGCTATTATGGGCACGAAAAAGTATTGCCATGGCAATAACGATCACCACCACTAATAGGGTAAAAAAAGTCTTTTTTTCATGGAATGATAAATAATTTTTAATATTGCATTAAATTAAAAACCAGAAGGTTCGCAACTCATACCGATAACGATCGGTACATTTTTTGTACCTTATTACCTCTAAAAATGGATGAGTAAGGTAGCTGCCCTTTCTGAAGTACACAACGGGGAACGGTTTAGAGTACTCCCGTTTTCTCACTCTTTTTTTGCCAGAAAAGTGATTTTTAGCTGTAGTGCCATAAAATATCGTTAAAGTAAAAATGTACAGTGCTGCTCTTGGCAACAATAAACCACTTCACTCATATTTCATATATTGGCAGTAACCTGCTAATCACTCTCTTTCTTTAATAGAAAAATATTATGCCTACCGTCATTACCCATGCTGCGATTCCCATTTGTCTTGGTTTAGGGCTTGGCTCACGAATCATTCCCCCTAAACTACTCTTGGCCGGTATTGCACTGTCTATGTTGCCCGATGCCGATGTGTTAGCGTTCCGATTTGGCGTTAAATATGCTGACCAATTCGGGCATCGCGGTTTCACTCACTCGCTCCTTTTTGCCTTTTTATTGCCTACATTCGCTTTGCTTTTTTACCGATGGTTTAAAGCAAAATGGCTAACCATTTGGTCTTTCCTTACCGTATCGCTACTTTCACACAGCTTGCTTGATTCAATTACTACAGGCGGATTAGGTGTCGGTTGGCTATGGCCATGGTCTGACGAGCGCTTTTTTGCGCCTTTTCAGGTCATTCGCGTTGCCCCTTTCCAATTGAGTAAATACCTTACCCCTCAAGGCTTCGCCGTGATTCAATCTGAACTGTACTGGGTTTGGATGCCAGGAATCATCTGTATGGTTGGATTATGGCTGCTTCGCCGATGTTTCTTTCAAAAAAGGGCCTTTCCATCTAGTTGACTTGCCATCTAAGTCACTTGCGTTGTTGGCATAAGAGGATTAAAAAGGGTACAAAAATACAACTGATGACCAAAAACAATAATTTTTTCAGGCTGTAGCCCATTATCCTCTACACCTAACCTTTAGATGGATTTACTACTTATGTCAAAAAAACAACCTATCGCGATTTCAGTACTCGACTTGGCCCCTATTCCACAGGGCTCTACTGCCAGTACTGCATTTCACCACTCTTTAGAACTTGCACGTTATGCCGAACAGTGGGGATACAAGCGCTATTGGCTCGCTGAGCACCACAATATGACCGGCATTGCCAGTGCAGCAACCTCCGTTCTGATTGGTTATATTGCTGCCGGAACAGAGTCTATACGTGTCGGTGCAGGCGGTATTATGCTGCCAAACCACTCACCTTTAGTTATTGCAGAACAATTTGGCACGCTGGAATCTCTCTATCCCGGTCGTATTGATTTAGGCTTAGGCCGTGCGCCGGGTACAAATCAAAAGACAATGCAGGCACTGCGCCGTAATGCCGTTAATGATGTAGATAGCTTCCCTTATGATGTTAAAGAGCTACAAAGCTATTTTGCCGATGCTAAACCCGAGCAAGAGATACTCGCGGTGCCGGGACAAGGTTTGCATGTCCCTATCTGGCTACTGGGCTCAAGCCTGTATAGTGCACAACTTTCTGCCTCACTCGGCTTACCTTTTGCTTTTGCCTCTCACTTTGCTTCCGATATGCTACTGCAAGCATTAGCGCTCTATCGTAGCAACTTCCGCCCTTCTGCTGCTTTGGCTGAACCTTATGCGATTGCCTGTATCAACGTTATCGCCGCAGATACCGATGCGGAGGCCAAATTCATGTTTACCTCTCAGCAACAGCAGTTTTTAAATTTACGCAGAGGTAACCCAGGGATGCTTCCACCACCGGTGGAAGATATTAATGCGCTCTGGTCCCCTTCTGAGCGTATGAGTATCGAGCAAACACTACGGTTTTCTGCGGTAGGTAGCCCAGAGACTGTGAAACAACGGATGCAGTCACTTTTGGCAGAAACAGGCGTGAATGAAATCATGGTGAATGGGCAGATTTACAACCAGCAGGATCGTTTACGCTCTTTTGCTATTGTCGCCAGCTTTAAAGATTCGCTTTATCAGTAATCCATCGACGATATTGCTATCTGTCTTTTATCCATAAAAAAACACCAGCCTGAAGAAGCTGGTGTTTTTATTAGTGTCGATAAAAATCGACGCTATATCAGTTTATGCATCGTTCGTTGGACGGCGGCGAGGAGCTGACTGCCCTGCATCGTCACGACGTGGAGCACGATCGCGATTGGTATTACGGCGTTCACCACCGTTGCCACCATTCCCACGACCACCGCCGCCACCAAAGGTACGGCGCTCACCACCACCGCCTTCGCGACGATCACCACCGCGACCACGTCCACCACCAGTATGTGGCTGAGCGTCACCCATTAACTGCATATTCATCGGCTTGTTCAGAATACGAGTACGAGTAAAGTGTTGCAGCAACTCACCTGGCATACCTTTCGGCAACTCAATGGTTGAATGCGATGCAAACAGCTTAATGTTACCAATGTAACGGCTGCTGATATCGCCTTCGTTTGCGATTGCACCCACGATATGACGTACTTCAACGCCATCATCACGGCCAACTTCAATGCGATACAGTTCCATATCGCCAACGTCACGACGCTCACGACGAGCTGGGCGATCGCCATCAGCACTATCGCGGCGACGATCATTGCGGTCATTCGCGGAACGTTCTGTGCGCTCACGGAATTCACGCTGTGGACGACGCGCAATCACTGGATCTGGTGGCAGGATCAGAGGACGTTCTCCCTGAGCCATTTTCAGCAGAGCTGCAGCCAGCGTTTCCATATCCTGTTCTTCTTCTGAGCCTGTTTTTAGGTTGGCTAGAAGTGCACGGTATTGATCCAAATCGCTGCTTTCAAGTTGTTGGCTGACACGTGCAGCAAACTTCTCTAAACGGCGCTGGCTCAACAATTCACCCGTTGGTATCTCAACTTCTGGAATCGTTAACTTCATCGTGCGTTCAATGTTGCGTAGCAAGCGGCGTTCACGGTTTTCAACAAACAGTAAAGCACGACCAGCACGGCCTGCACGGCCCGTACGACCAATACGGTGAACGTAGGATTCTGAATCCATTGGAATATCGTAGTTAACAACAAGGCTGATACGATCAACGTCCAGACCACGTGCCGCTACGTCAGTCGCGATCAGAATATCTAAACGGCCATTCTTCAGACGCTCTAACGTTTGCTCACGCAGTGCCTGATTCATATCACCGTTCAATGCCGCACTGTTGTAGCCGCTACGCTCAAGCGCTTCTGCCACTTCCAATGTCGCATTCTTCGTTCTTACGAAGATAATCGCAGCATCAAAATCTTCTGCCTCAAGAAAACGGATCAGCGCTTCGTTTTTACGCATACCGTGTACAGTCCAATAGCTTTGGCTGATATCAGGACGCGTTGTCAAACTCGACTGAATACGTACTTCTTGCGGGTCTTTCATGAAACGACGGGTAATACGGCGAATCGCTTCTGGCATTGTTGCAGAGAACAGAGCGGTCTGGTGACCTTCTGGGATCTGCGCCATGATCGTTTCAACGTCTTCGATGAAGCCCATACGTAACATTTCATCGGCTTCATCCAGTACTAATCCACTCAGTTTAGAGAGATTCAGAGTACCGCGCTTTAAGTGGTCTAACAGGCGACCCGGCGTACCAACAACAACCTGAGGCCCCTGACGCAGAGCGCGCAGTTGCACGTCATAACGCTGGCCACCATACAATGCCACGACGTTAACGCCTGACATATGTTTAGAGAAATCAGTGATTGCTTCAGCAACCTGCACAGCCAACTCACGGGTTGGTGCCAGCACCAGAACCTGAGGGAAAGCTTGGTCCGCTTGAATGTTTTGTAATAACGGTAATGCAAACGCTGCTGTTTTACCGCTACCGGTCTGCGCCATGCCCAGCACGTCGCGTCCGTTTAATAGGTTAGGAATACAAGCCGCCTGAATTGGAGACGGTTTTTCATAGCCCAAGTCGTTCAGGGCTTTAAGGATTGGAGCGGATAGCCCCAGGTCAGCAAAAGAGGTTTCAAGCTCTGCCATGTACACGTGCCTCACTGAATAATGGCGGCCAGTCTACATAACTTGTCGAGAAAATGCTCAATAATTTTCATTGAAAAGTGTGAACCGGCTCAAATTGGATTAAAAAACGAACAACGCTATCGCCATGTATGGCGATAAATTAAATAATCAGATTAGTTAATTTGTTGTCAGTCAGCTATTGCTGGTCCGATTCTGATAGGTCGTCTTGCTCTTGCCCTAAAAGGGCCAATTCCAACAGTGCATAGCGGTGCTCAACAAAATTATGAACGTTGTTGGCAACCGTCAGCTTGAACAATGCCGAAGCAGTGTTCTTGTCCCCCAGACTCAGGTAGTACTTACCTAAATAGAAGTCAGTTTCACTGAGATGTTCAGCGAGCGATGTGTTATCCGTTGAATCTTCCTGTAAGCGCTGCATCAGCGTCTTTTCGCTGATCTTGCCTAGGTAAAACTCAACCACATTCCATCCCCATTGAGACTGGTCAGCATTACCATAGCGCTGTTTTAGTGCACTGGTAGCCATACCGGGATCAATCTCTCGTTCAACTAGATACAGCCAAAGTGAACGGAAAGGATCGTTGCGGTCTTCTTGATAAAACGCCTGCAAATCATCCTGCGCTAATGGGTAGCGACCGCCATAATATAAAGCGATGCCCCGATTTAAACGCGCGTAGTTGTAAGTTGGATCAAGCTCTAGTACAGAATCAAACGCTTCATAGGCAGCATCAAAATTGCCTGCCTGCGTTAAGTAAATCCCCAGGTAGTTGAATACTTCCGGCATATCCGGACGAATAGCTAGCGCTTGCGAAAAATCGTTACGCGCTAATGCTCTCAACCCTAAGCTATCGTAAAGAACGCCTCGCTCATACAAAAGCTGGGCGCGTTCATCATCGGTCAATGCTCTGCTGGCTAGGATTTGCTCCATGCGAGCTAGCATGACCTCTTGTTGTAGAGTAGGTTGCAATGGCATCGCCAATACATCTCTGCGCCAATCTAAGTTCAAATTATTGCTACACCCCACTAAGAATAGTAGTGCAATCGCAATAAAGTACCAGCGCTTGATTGGCTTCATTTCCTACTCCCGAAAACAAACATGAACAGCACTCCTGCTATACGTTTGCTTAATACGAGAACATCCTGCTCTCACAACACGGACAGCCCCCTATCTCATGATAAGGAGCTGTAAGACTGCAAAAAAATGTTCTTATTCTGCTACTGGTGCAGCAGGTTCTTCTTGGTTCGCGTTGGCTTCTTTGATGCTCAGACGCACACGGCCTTGGCGATCAACTTCCAACACTTTTACCGGTACTTCTTGACCCATTTGCAGGTAATCAGTCACTTTCTCTACGCGCTTGTCAGCGATTTGAGAAATGTGTACCAAGCCCTCTTTACCGCCACCAATGGCAACAAACGCACCAAAGTCAACGATACGAGTCACTTTACCCGCATAGATACGGCCCACTTCGATTTCAGCGGTGATCTCTTCGATACGACGGATAGCGTGGTTTGCTTTTTCGCCATCGGTCGCAGCAATCTTGATAGTACCGTCATCTTCGATTTCGATCGTCGTTCCGGTCTCTTCCGTTAACGCACGAATGACGGAACCACCTTTACCAATCACATCCTTAATCTTCTCAGGATTGATCTTGATAGTATAAATACGTGGTGCAAATTGAGAAATATCGCCACGAGGTGTGCTAAGTGCCTGTTCCATTACGCCCAGAATGTGCAAACGCGCACCCTTAGCTTGGTTCAGAGCAACCTGCATGATCTCGCGGGTAATACCTTCAATTTTGATATCCATTTGCAGTGCAGTTACGCCTTCACGGCTACCTGCAACTTTAAAGTCCATGTCGCCTAAGTGATCTTCATCACCCAGAATGTCAGACAGAACAACAAAGTTTTCGCCTTCTTTCACCAGACCCATCGCGATACCCGCAACAGCAGCCTTGATAGGTACACCAGCATCCATCAGTGCTAAAGAAGCACCACATACAGAAGCCATTGATGATGAACCATTAGACTCAGTGATTTCAGACACAACACGTACTGTGTACGGGAATTCGTCTGCTTTTGGCATCACTGCCAATACACCGCGCTTCGCTAAACGGCCATGACCGATTTCACGACGCTTCGGTGAACCCACCATGCCTGTCTCACCAACAGAATATGGAGGGAAATTATAGTGTAGCAAGAAACTGTCAGTACGCTCACCGGTCAATTCATCAATATTTTGCGCGTCACGAGCAGTACCCAAGGTTGCTGTTACCAGAGCCTGAGTTTCACCACGGGTGAACAGAGCAGAACCGTGAGTTCGTGGCAGAACGCCAGTACGCACATCTAGACCACGGATCATGTCTTTCTCACGACCATCGATACGTGGTTCACCGCGCAGAACACGGCTACGTACTACGTCTTTCTCAACGCCAGACAGCATATCGCTGATTTCGCCTTGATCTAACGTTTCATCTTCAGCTAATAATGCAGCGATAACATCGGCTTTAATCACATCAACCTGAGCATAACGCTCTTGTTTTTCAGTAATGCGATAAGCATCACCCAGACGCGACTCAGACAGTGCCGCAACGCGAGATTGCAGTGAAGTATTCACTTCTGGTGACTGCCAATCCCACTTCGGCTTGCCAACTTCAGCAACTAACGCATTGATGTTCTCAATAACGATTTGCTGTTGGTCATGGCCAAACACAACGGCACCCAACATTTGATCTTCGCTCAGGATGTCAGCTTCAGACTCAACCATCAGTACTGCGCCTTCGGTACCTGCAACAACCAGATCCAAACGGCTCTCTTTCAGCTCATCCATGGTTGGGTTCAGTACATATTGGTCATTAATATAACCAACACGAGCACAACCGATTGGACCATTGAATGGAATACCAGACAGGCTTAACGCAGCAGAAGCACCAATCATCGCAACGATGTCAGGGCTGATTTGTGGGTTTACAGAAACAACAGTAGCAATAACCTGAACTTCGTTCAGGAACCCTTCTGGGAACAGAGGGCGAATTGGGCGGTCGATCAGGCGAGAGGTCAGTGTTTCACCTTCGCTAGGGCGGCCTTCACGACGGAAGAAACCACCAGGGATACGACCAGCAGCGTAAGTACGCTCTTGATAGTTTACTGTCAGAGGGAAGAAGCTCTGGCCTGGTTTCGCTTTTTTAGCGCCAACAACGGTAACGAATACACAGGTATCGTCCATGCTGACCATAACAGCGGCAGTCGCCTGGCGAGCCATCATGCCCGTTTCCAATGTGACAGTATGTTGACCATACTGAAATTTACGAATAGTAGGATTTAGCAAAATTCTTTCCTTCACGATACGACACGCAGAGCGATTCGCTCTCGCATGTTGGCTATTACCGACCCTCCAGTCACATCCTCGCGACTAATGACAATCAATATCCCACTTCATCGTGGTATACAGGTTCTCATTAGCCGCGCGAACCTCAGCAACAGAGAGCCACGCGATAAAGTTAATAACTTATATTTTACAAAAATAACTCAACGACATAAATACATTTAGTACTGCTACTTCTTAGAAGAAAGGGGCCTATTGGCCCCTTTCTTCTGAAACTTGCGAGATTAGCGACGCAGACCCAGACGTTCGATCAGTTGGGTATAAGACGCTACATCTTTACGCTTGAGGTAATCCAGCAGCTTACGACGCTGAGAAACCATGCGTAACAGACCACGACGGCTGTGGTGATCTTTTTTGTGCTCAGAGAAATGGCCTTGCAGGTGGTTGATTTGTGCAGTCAACAGAGCGATCTGGACTTGACTTGAACCACTGTCGTTAGCATCACGACCAAACTCAGCAACGATATTCGCTTTCGCTTCAACGCTTAGAGACATTATAGAACTCCAAAAAATATGATGTATAAAAAAATAGGCGCCGATCTCTAATTCAGCCACCCAATGTATAAGCCGCGCAATTTTACTCTTCACACGCAGGGATAGCAAGGAGCATGTGACTTGGTAGATGAGTTACCTCTGTAATGCTCAGAACATACTGTAAGTGCATTGAGGATGCACTTACAGTATTCGCCCGTAAATCGCTCACAATACTCATCACAATACAGAGATATTTTTATGCCATATAAAAGGAGGATTATTTTAATTGTACAAGTTGCTCTTGCAGCAATTTAACACCTTGGTCGATAGCGTCTGGATTAATGGCATGAAATCCCATGCGAAAGAAATTATCTGGTGGGGCCTCACTCAGAAAATGGCGCTCACCTGGTTCAATAAGTACCCCTGCGTGAGCAGCGCGCCAAGTTAACTGTTGAGCACTAATTTCGTTCGGTGTTGATAGCCAAAAGGCATTGGCATATTCACTGCCGGAAATAACCTTACACTCTGGCAAATAATGGTGTAACGCATTATTAAGGCGATCCCAACGCTGGGCGGAATCTTGATGGTAGCGCCGTAAGTAAGTTTCGTAGTGTCCTTGGGCAAGAAAATGGGCCATTTGGTACTGAATATTAGTTGGTGGATGACGATAAATCAGCCGTCGTAGTGCCCTAGCCTCGTCAATCAGCTCTGGAGCTGCAACCATAAAGCCTAATCGTAGCCCTGGCGATAGCGCCTTTGACAGGCTGCTCACGTAGATAACCCGGCCACTGCGGTCACTGGCTTTCAACGCCGGTAGAGGACTAAGCATAAAGTTACTCTCTGAATCGTAATCATCCTCAATAATTACCGCATCATGGTTAGTCGCATGTTGCAGCAACTGATTACGCCGCGTTTTGCTCATCGCCACACCAGTCGGCACCTGATGGCCAGGTGTAACGTAGTAGTAATCGCAGATAGAATCATTAAGTACAATGCCCTCCTCATCCACTGGAAAGGGAACAATATCTGCATCGGCAAGGAGAAAGGTGTTAATCGCCTCACGAAAACAGGGGTTCTCTACGCCAACACGTGTAGATGAAGACATCAATAACCGAGCGAGCAGATACAACGCATTTTGCGAGCCAAGGGTAATCAGGATTTCGTCGGGTGCCGCGACAATGCCCCGCTTTGGCAAAACTCGGGTGCGAATTTGCTCAATCAACATCGGCACATCCTGATCGATATGATCGAGCACCCATGCCGGGTCATGTATGCCTCTATGTAACCAGTTAGATGCCGAACGCCAAGCAGCCAACGGAAACTGTCGAGTATCTGGCTGTCCGTAAATAAAAGGATAACGATAGTTCATCCAACCTGCGGGTTTCAGAGTCGATGTCTGCTGGCTAGGGGCCATTTGTAACCTTGCGCCCCAACATGGTGCATTCTCTGTCACATGCGGTGCAGATTGTGCGGTGCTGGTGCGTTGTGCTGGCTGATAGTCCGAATGTAGGTAATAACCACTACGCGGACGGCTTACCAAGAAGCCTTCATTAACTAGACTCTCGAAAACCAACGCCGTCGTATTACGCGACACCTGCAGTTGAGAGGCCAGCTGGCGACAAGAGGGAAGCGGCGTATCTGTGGGGAAAATACCACTCATAATAGCGTTAATCAGCGTCTCCCTAACCTGTTCCTGCAAGCTACGGTGCGGTGCAAAATCGATATGTAAAAGATGACGGAACATAAAAAACTCCTTACGCAAGCACACTGCAAGCCACACGCCGTAGCACATTACCATAAACATTTAGCAATTTTCATACCAATTATTAACAAAAATCATCCCTATCGAGTCAAACTGACACATACACTTGGCAAAACTGGCTCTATCCAGAACACATAAACGCTCCCTACAGTAAAAATGTACCCACTAGTCGCGGATAGGAACTTCCATCGGCACATATTTTGCATAAACCTTTTCGTGTTCTGGAATGAACAAGTCTGGCAAATGAATAAGAGGTGGATTAATGAAAAAATCACTGGTTTCAATTTGTCTAGGTGCTGCTCTAGCACTCTCTTTTGCTCATCACGTGGCCGCAGCAGATCTTCCTGCGATAGAAAAATCTGGCACGCTAAAAGTCGCGACGGAAGACGATTACGCGCCATTCAACTTTATGAATAACGGCAAGGCGGATGGCTTTAACAAAGATATGCTCGAGGAATTACGCCGCTATGCGAAATTCAACATTGACCAAAGTATTCTGCCGTGGACGGGGTTATTAGCCTCTGTCTCAGCGGGTCAGTACGATATGGGATTAACCGGTACCATCGTCACCGATGAGCGCCTTAAAGTTTTCAATTACGCCCCACCGTGGGCATCGGCTCAACACTATTTTGTGAAACGAGCCGGAGATAACTCACTCGCCACCATCGCTGATTTAAGCGGTAAGAAAGTGGGCCTACAGGCAGGCAGCGCCCTACTGGCTCGCTTGCCAGAACTGAAAGCCATGCTGGAGAAGACGGGGGGTAAATTAGGGCCAGTGGTGGAGTATCCATCCTATCCTGAGGCCTACGCCGATCTGGCTAATAAGCGTCTCGATTACGTGATTAATGTCGTTATCTCGGTAAATGATCTCGTCAAATCCAAACCTAAAGTCTTTGAAAAAGGGCTGGCCGTCTCCGGGCCGGGTTATATTTCATGGCCCATTCCTAAAAGCTCCCCAGAACTTCTCGACTACATGACCAAATTTATGGACCACATGCGTGAAACTGGGAAGCTCGCTGAACTACAACAAAAATGGTTCGGCGAAACCTACGACACGCTGCCGACGGAGGCAATTACTACTCCTGAGCAGTTCCATAAGCTAGTGGGCCAGTAATATTTTACGGCGGGAAACCGCCGCTTTAATCCGAGGGGAAGCCATATGGATGCAATTTCTTGGCAGTTACTGATTGACGGCGCATGGACGACCCTCTGGATTTCAGCTATTGCCATCATCTTTGGGGTCATCATTGGCCTGTTAATCGCACTAGTGCGTATGCTTAAGATTCCGGTTATAGACCAACTACTGGTGGTCTATATCAGCTTGGCACGTGCTACGCCATTAGTGACACTGGTACTGTTTTTGTTCCTATCCCTGCCAACAATGGGGATCAATCTTGATAAAAGTGTCGCGGCAATCGCGGCCATGACGCTTAACACCTCTGCTTTTAACGCCGAAATCTGGCGTAATGCATTTCGTATTTTCCCCCGAGAGCAGAGAGAGGCTGCAGAATCCGTTGGCATGTCACGTTGGGCTTATTTCCGCTACATCATGCTGCCACAGATGTGGATTGAGAGCCTGCCAGCACTGGTCAACGAGATGTCATTTTTGATCAAGGGAAGCCCTGCTATCGCAGTCATCGGGGTCGTGGATTTAACCCGAGTAACCAACCGAATTTCCTCTGTCACCTATGAACCTCTAGCACCGATTCTGGCTGCAGGACTGCTTTATGTGGCGATCATTGGCTTGCTGCTAAAACTACAGAGCATGGCAGAACGTAAAGCGAAGCGTCTGGCACGATAAAAAACGGGAGGAACAATGGAACAATGGGCCGTTATCTGGTCGGTGCGCGATAGCTTTATCTCAGGCTTGCTCACCACCCTTGAACTCTTTATTACCTCAGCTATTGCCGCGTTAATCATCGGGGTCGTGCTGTGCTATTTGACCGAATATCAGAAAAAAAACCTCAACAAATTGATTATTGGTTTTGTCAGTTTAATGCGGGCAATTCCTTTTTTAATTCTGGCTTACTTACTCTATTACGGCCTGCCTGAAATAGGCATTAGCATGGAGCCTTGGACGGCAGGTTTGATAGCCTTAATTATCTACCACGGCGCTTATTTCTTTGAAATATTACGCAGCCAACGCCGACTGTTTTCCAACGGTTATATTGAGGCAAGTACTGCTCAGGGGTTTTCTCGCTATAAAATTTTCCGCCGTATTATCCTGCCAAATATCTTTTCGTCATCCTTACCTTTGATGGGAAATCAGTTGATTATCTGCCTCAAAGATACCGCTTTTCTGAGCATTATTACCGTTCAGGATATTACCGCCGCTGCCAATAGCGTCCAAGCAACCTACTTTATTCCGTTTAACGCCTTTATTGTCGCGATCGCACTCTACTGGGCAATCAGCATTTTGCTGGAATTACTGATTAAGTACCTAAGTAGCTGGGGAGCCAAACGAGGAATGAATCATGTCTGATACCACTGCTGTGACGACAACGGAAACTACCGCTGTAAGCATCAAAAATGTCTCAAAACAATTTGATAATATTGAAGTTCTTCGCAATATCAACCTAATCGTTAAAAAAGGTACGGTGGTCAGCATATTGGGTGCATCGGGTTCAGGAAAATCCACACTGCTGCGTTGTATCAACTGGCTAGAGCAGCCAGACCACGGAGAAGTCCACATCGGCGATCAGCGGATAGGCGTTGATGAACAGAGTGGCAAACCGATGTCTCACCACCAGCTATCAAAAATCCGTGAACGGGTTGGGATGGTATTCCAGAGCTTTAATCTGTGGCCACACTTGACCGTGCAGCAAAACGTGAGCGAAGCACTACTGCATGTAAAGGGAATGAAACGTGATGAGGCGAATCACATTGCCCTACAACAGTTGGAAAAAGTCGACATGGTGCACAAGGCTGATGTCTATCCCAACACCCTTTCTGGCGGGCAGAAACAGCGGGTAGCAATAGCACGATCGTTGGCGATGTCCCCCGAGGTTATTCTGTTTGATGAACCCACCTCGGCGCTAGATCCAGAGCTGGTTAATGAAGTTCTGGGTGTCATGAAATCGTTAGCAGCGGAAGGCTATACCATGGTGGTAGTCACCCACGAGATGGAGTTTGCCCGTCAGGTGTCTAATGAAGTCGTGTTCCTTGAGAAAGGCGTTCTGATTGAGAAAGCGCCACCAGAGAAGTTTTTCACCAACCCAGATTCAGAACGTGTGCGTCAGTTCTTACAAAGCAGTGGTTAGAAAAGCATGACTTGAAAACCGTAACTTAAAAACAAAGAAGCCGGTCAGTTTGCTGACCGGAGATTCTTTTATTCCTACACCCCGTTAATCACGGTCGATGGCGAAAGGCTGCCAAGCTTGGCGCACAGGCATCACTTCCACGCGGTTGATATTCATGTGATCCGGTAACGTTGCGATGTAGAACATCTGCTCGGCGATATCCTGCGCGCTGAGTGGCGTGGTGCCACGATAGAGATGATCCGATGCTGCCTGGTCGCCCTTAGTGCGTACCAGTGTAAATTCCGTCTCAGCAATCCCCGGAGCAAGATCAGTGACACGTACACCAGTACCGAGTAAATCACAACGCAGATTGTAGCTAAACTGCTTCACAAAAGCTTTGCTGGCACCATAGACATGGCTGCCCGGATAAGGCCACTGCCCAGCAATAGAGCCAATATTGATAATACTGGCTCCAGCACCATGCTTAATCAGTATCGGTAGCAGAGCATGAGTCACATTGACCAGCCCAGTGATGTTAGTGTCGATCATCGTTTTCCAGTCTTGCAGCTCAACCTGTTGAGCGGGCTGCGGTGCAAGTGCTAACCCAGCGTTGTTAATCAGTGTCTTCACATCGGCAAACTCAGCGGGCAAAACAGCAATCGCCTTTGCGACTGCATCGCTATCACGTACATCGAGTTCCATAATATGCACTGGTACTTTATGGCTTAACGTATTACGCAGTGTTTCCAGTCGAGCCAAACGACGTCCGCTTAACACCAACGACCAGCCCGCATCGGCAAACACCTGCGCTGCTGCTGCCCCAAATCCGGAAGTCGCTCCGGTAATAAACACTACGTTCTTCGCTGTCATGTCACTCTCCAGTGTATTTCTATGTCGCATTTGACTTGTTCTCCCCACTATAAATCGGCATACGCTCACACGCAGGGACAGTCGTCCCATGCCGATGTGACACCTTGTCACATACTTTTCGCCACACTGGCACTACCCATTTCAGTGTCATGCAGCCAATGATGATTTCAACGATAACGGCATGAGAGAGGCAAGGTATGAACTGGTCATTACAGAACCACGCTGTGATAAGCAATGATGAAGTACGACAGTTAGATCGTGATTACGTGTTTCATTCATGGTCAATACAAGGCAATTTAAACCCGCTCGTGATAGCAGGAGCAAAGGGCTGTGAACTCTGGGATTACGACGGTAAAACCTACATCGATTTCAGCAGCCAGTTAGTTAACGTCAATATCGGCTATCAACACCCACGCGTGCTGGCAGCGATGAAAGCTCAGCTAGAAGAGCTCGTCACCATCGCACCAGCAACCGCCAACTTCACCCGTGGCGAAGCAGCGAAGCGCATTGTTGAACTCGCACCAAAAAACTTTAGCAAAGTGTTCTTTACCAATGGCGGTGCCGACGCCAATGAAAATGCGATTCGTATGGCAAGGCTGTATACCGGTCGCGATAAAGTGCTGTCTGCCTATCGCTCCTACCATGGCAATACAGGTAGCGCCATTGCGGCTACTGGTGACTGGCGTCGGGTACCGAACGAGTATTCACGCGGCCACGTCCACTTTTTCAATCCGTATCTCTACCGTAGTGAGTTCAATGCTACGACTGAGGCTGAAGAGTGCCAACGCGCACTGGCACACCTGCAGCGGATTATCGAATGTGAAGGGCCGGGGTCGATTGCCGCTATCCTGTTGGAATCCATCCCAGGCACCGCCGGTATTTTAGTGCCGCCAACGGGCTATCTGCAGGGTGTTCGCGCCTTAGCTGACCAATTTGGCATCCTGTTGATCCTCGATGAAGTCATGTCTGGTTTTGGGCGTACTGGTAGCTGGTTCTCCTTTGAACAGGATGGTGTCGTGCCAGACTTGGTGACCTTTGCCAAAGGCGTGAACTCAGGTTACGTCCCTACTGGCGGGGTACTCATCAGCGAGCCTATTGCTCACTACTTTGACAATCACTTCTTTGCTGGTGGTCTAACGTACTCTGGCCATCCTCTGGCGATGGCATCGATTGTCGCGACCATTGATGTGATGAAAGATGAGAACGTACTGGAAAATGCAGCAACAGTGGGCAATGGCGTACTGCGCCCAGGGTTGGAAGCATTAGCTCAAAAATATACCATCATTGGCAATGTGCGTGGGCGTGGCCTGTTTCAGGCTATTGAACTTGTCAGCAACCGAGAGTCAAAAACACCACTGACTGCAGTAGATATGATTGCAATAAAAAATGCATTCACAGAAGCTGGCCTGTTAACTTTCGTCGTCGAAAATCGCGTTCATGTCGTACCGCCATGCACTATTGGCGCGGAACATGTCAATGAAGGCCTCGCAATCCTCGATAGCGTCCTCTCCAACTTTGAATACCTCGCTAAATAAATAGAGCCGGTGCCGCATTTTGGTGGCACCGGTTCGTTCTTTTCAATGGGTGTTCCGCGTTAAAAATACTCTGGCAATTTCAATGTTATAATTCGGTAGATATATGTATTTCTTAGTCTATCCACTTGCCCTCATTTTCTAATACAACGCCATAAATTTTAAAGAATTTACTTTTTATAGGATAAAAATGAATAGTAATGATACAGAGGCTAACTTCATTCCTAATGGCAGGAGTGTCAGTTTAGGGGACGATTCAGGTTGGTTAAGTATGGCGTGGCGGGCATTCATAACAAATATAGGTGGATGGTTACTTGTTGCGTTGATTTATAGCTCCATTACCTTTGCCACCAATTTCTTATTTGAGGAATCCGAAATACCGTACTTAGACATTCTAAGATATCCACTCTATTTCATCCTCATCGGCGGCTATATGGCAATTTGTGATGAACATAATAGAACGGGAAAAATTCAGTACACATACCTATTTAAAGGGTTCCGGGACCACTGCCTACCATTGGTACTGCTCAGCTTGCTTGCACTGGTTGTGTTATTCATTCCGATTATCTTCACCCTATTCTACCTTCAATCAAATGGTCAAAACCTCATTGAAGGAATATTGAACTATATTGATGATGGTTCAATAGTCGCTATTACTCTTGTACTTTTTGTTTATTACTTCCTTACGTCTTCGCTAACTATATATACGCCAGCACTCATCGTATGTCGTAAGATGCCGTTGCTCAAAGCAATAGCGGCAAGTGCTAACGCTTTCTTCAAAAATATAGTGCCTATTATTATCGCTATAATTATCTTCTTAGTTATTTTCTCTGTCCTACTGGTGCTGACTGTGAGATTGCTGCGCTATCAGCTAACAGTAAATGAGATCGTTTATTTTATGCTATTCACTACACCAATCTTATTTTCTTCTTATCTAGCCCTATTTATTTACAGTTCATACCGTAGTGTATTTTTTATAAAAACATCATAAAGTTAAAATACCCAAAAGGCAGAATACAGGTTCTACCTTTTTACTCCCGCTAGCAACGTGTAAGGTCTCATAGTTTGAACCAAAGGCATTCACTCATAAAAGGATAAAAAATGAATAAAAATGATACCAACTTTATCCCCAATGGCAGGCACGTTAGCTGGAGTGCTGGCTTGGGTTGGCTGTATACGGCATGGCGTGCATTCATAGCGAATATAGGTGGATGGTTGCTTGTTGCTCTGATTTACAGCGTCATTACGTATATAGCTACCCTCATATTTGCCTCACGTGCCATACCTTACATCGATACCCTGTCCTATCCACTCTACTTCCTCCTTTTAGGTGGATATATGGCGGTTTGTGATGAGCATAATAAAACAGGGAAAGTTCAGTTATTACTGCTATTTAGGGGATTTCAATACCACAGCCTACTACTGATACTCGTTGGCTTGCTCTCATTTACCATACTGCTGCTGCTCCCTTTTCTTTTACTCACTCTCTTCTGGCAACAGTATGACCAGCTAAGCCTTGAGTCGATATTTTATTATAATAATTTTGATACCAGCACCATCATTACCATTCTTGTTTCATTCATCGTTTATTTTTTTCTCATAACATCGCTAACTTTTTACACACCTATGCTCATAGTATGTCGAAGAATGTCTTTATTCGAAGCAATAGCGGCAAGCGTTGAGGCTTATTTCAAAAACATCGTACCTCTTATCATTTCTATTATTACCTTCGGCATTCTCCTTTTTTTATTATTCATGTTCATCGCAATGCTTTGGCGTACCGTGATTGCACAACCAGGTTTCATTTATTTCATCATATTAATATCCCCGATCTTACTTTCTTCTTATATTGCCCTGTTTCTTTACAGTTCATACCGTAGTGTATTTTTTATCGATAACGCTCAAGACTAAAAGACAAAAAAGGCAGAACATAAGTTCTGCCTTTTTGCGATCCTTCAACGAAGAATGCAAACTACATTATGGCTTCTAGACCTCTGCCGGGGGATGCTCTACCACCAAACGACGCGGCGCAACGCGTCCATCATCGTCTATCTCACCCATGCCGATAAACTTGTGTTCTTCACCTTCGGTGATGCGCACCAATCCCTCAAGTGGAACACCAGAAACCTGTACTGGCTGGCCTTGTTTAACATAAACAGCAACAACAGAGCTGATATTCACCTCAGGCAGAGATTTAACCGCACTGTCCATTGGCATAAGAAGGGAGTCTAATACATCCCCCACTGGTAACCCATCAGCCAGTGCAGAATCCGCCAAGGCCTGTAGCTGTTCTAGCGTGACCATGCGACTCATCGGGTAGCTAGCGACTTCCAAACGGCGCAAATAAATAACATGGGCGCCACAGCCCAGTAATTCACCCAAATCATCAACGATAGTGCGAATATAAGTGCCTTTAGAACAATGAACTTCTAGTTCTAGCTCACTACCTTCCCAACGGATCTGTTGCAGCTCAAACACCGTAATGCTACGAGCTTCACGGGGGACATCAATCCCCTGACGCGCATACTCGTACAAAGGGCGACCCTGATATTTCAGTGCCGAATACATGGAAGGAACTTGTTCGATATCACCACGGAACTGAGCTAGTGCATTATCCAACTGAGCCTGTGTGAAATTAATCTCTCTCTCGGAAATCATTTCACCATCAGCATCCGATGTATCTGTACGCTGGCCTAAACGTGCAATAACACGATAGCGCTTATCAGCATCCAATAAGAATTGGGAGAACTTGGTGGCTTCACCCAAGCAGATTGGCAACATACCTGTGGCTAAAGGGTCAAGCGCACCGGTATGCCCTGCTTTATTTGCATTAAAAATACGTTTAACTTTCTGCAATGCATCGTTAGAACTAATACCCTGCGGCTTATCTAACAGCACTACGCCGTCGATATCACGACCGCGGCGGCGAGGACGCCCCATAAATTACTCCTCTTCGCTGTCGCCTGACTCAGAGCGGCGCTCGACATCTTTTTTCACAACGCTGGTGACAAGATTCGACATTCTCATCCCTTCCACCAGAGAGTTGTCATAAGCGAAGGTCAGCTCAGGGACAACTCGCAAGCGCATTGCTTTGCCTAACAACATACGGATAAAACCAGAAGCATCATGGAGCGCTTTTAAGCCCGCTTTAATCGCGTCTGGTTCATTGTCATTTAAAAAAGTAACGAATACTTTTGCGTAGGCTAAATCGCGGGATACATCGACGCCAGACACGGTAACCATGCCAATACGCGGATCTTTCACTTCACGTTGCAGGATGATAGCAATTTCTTTTTGCATCTCCTGCGAGACGCGCTGACCGCGGCTAAATTCTTTTGCCATGATAAATTCTCCAAACAAATCGGGGGGCTGAAGCCCCCCAATAACTTAATATTTATTTCTTGAGACCATTACTCAATGGTACGTTTGATCTCAATGATTTCGAATACTTCGATCATATCGCCTGGGCGTACATCGTTGTAGTTCTTAACACCGACACCACACTCCATGCCGTTACGGACTTCGTTAACGTCATCTTTGAAGCGGCGCAGAGATTCCAGCTCACCTTCATAAATAACGATGTTGTCACGTAGAACACGAATTGGGTTATGACGTTTAACCACACCCTCAGTAACCATACAACCAGCGATAGCGCCAAACTTAGGTGATTTGAACACATCACGAACTTCGGCAAGGCCTAAGATCTGCTGTTTGTATTCTGGCGCCAACATACCGCTCATCGCCTGTTTAACTTCATCAATCAGGCTATAGATAACGGAGTAGTAACGCAGGTCTAAGCTTTCGGCATCGATAACGCGGCGAGCTGAAGCATCAGCACGGACGTTAAAACCAAGGATGATTGCGTTAGAAGCTGCTGCCAAGGTTGCGTCGGTTTCAGTGATACCACCTACGCCAGAACCAACGATCTTCACTTTAACTTCATCCGTAGAGAGTTTCAGTAAGGAGTCGATGATCGCTTCACAAGAACCTTGTACGTCAGATTTCAGTACGATGTTCAGCTCAGAGACTTCGCCTTCAGTCATGTTCGCAAACATGTTCTCCAGCTTAGATTTCTGCTGGCGAGCAAGTTTAACTTCACGGAACTTACCTTGACGATACAGGGCCACTTCACGCGCTTTTTTCTCGTCACGAACAACCGTTGCTTCGTCACCCGCAGAAGGAACACCGGACAAGCCCAAAATCTCAACAGGAATCGATGGACCTGCTTCTTCGATTTCAATGCCTCTTTCGTCGCGCATTGCACGAACACGGCCGTATTCGAAACCACACAGGACGATATCGCCCTTATGCAGAGTACCTTCACGAACCAGTACCGTTGCAACAGGGCCACGGCCTTTATCCAAGAAGGATTCGATAACAACACCGCTCGCCATACCGCTACGGATAGCTTTCAATTCAAGAACTTCAGACTGCACCAGAATAGCGTCTAACAGCTCATCAATACCTGTGCCCGCTTTCGCAGAAACGTGTAGGAACTGGTTCTCACCGCCCCACTCTTCAGGGATGATGCCATACTGTGACAGTTCGTTTTTAACACGATCTGGATCAGCTTCTGGCTTATCAATTTTGTTTACCGCAACAACTACCGGTACTTTCGCCGCTTTCGCATGTTGAATAGCTTCGATAGTTTGTGGCATCACGCCATCGTCTGCAGCAACAACCAGAACAACGATATCCGTTGCCTGAGCACCACGAGCACGCATTGCGGTAAACGCGGCGTGTCCCGGAGTATCAAGGAAGGTGATCATACCGTTGTTGGTTTGTACGTGGTAAGCACCGATGTGCTGAGTAATACCACCCGCTTCACCTGAAGCCACTTTCGTTGAACGAATGTAGTCCAGCAAAGAGGTTTTACCATGGTCAACGTGGCCCATGATGGTAACAACTGGAGCACGAGACTCAGCAGCAGCACCCATATCACGGTCACTCATTACCGCTTCTTCCAGCTCGTTTTCACGACGCAGGATAACTTTGTGGCCCATTTCTTCGGCAACAAGCTGCGCAGTTTCTTGGTCGATAACTTGGTTGATGGTTGCCATCGCACCCATCTTCATCATCGCCTTGATAACTTGCGAACCTTTAACAGCCATCTTGTTCGCTAACTCAGCAACGGTGACAGTCTCGCCAATCACTACATCGCGGTTAACGGCTTGAACTGGTTTGTTGAAGCTGTGTTGCAGCGTGCTTGCTTTACGCTTGCCTTTACCACCACGAGTAACCGCACGCGCTTCTTCACGCTCAGCTTTCTCAGACAGTTTGCTGCTTTTCTTCTGCTTAGGTGCTTTTGCTGTACGAGCACGATTGCGGCGGTCGCCTTCAACCTTACGATCGTTCTCGTCTTCAGCTTCACGAGCATGTGCAGAAGTTGTTACATGGTAATCTCCTGCAGTCTCAGGAGTTTCGTTAGCGGTCGCTTCCCAAACAGCAGCGTTTTCTTCTGCCATTTTTTTAGCTTCTTCAGCAACGCGTTTAGCTTCTTCTTCAATCTTACGTTGAACTTCTGCTTCTGCCTTGCTCTTCAACTCTGCAGCTTCGGCTTCACGACGCGCCTTATCTGATTGAGCTGGTTTGTTTTTTAAGTCGTTCGGTTGATTCGTCACTTTTTCTTTTTCCGCTGCGTCACGCTTAGCTTTTTCAGCGGCCTCACGTTTAGCTTGCTCTTCAGCTTCACGCTTGGCTTTAGCTTCAGCCTCACGTTGTGCCTGTTCTTCCGCGTCACGCTGCGCCTGCTCTTCCGCTTCACGTTTAGCTTGCTCTTCGGCTTCTGCCTCTTGAGGATCTAACGCATCGCGTTTTACATAAGTGCGTTTCTTGCGGACTTCAATTTGTACTGATTTGCTTTTACCACCAGTACTCGGAACGCTCAACGTGCTGCGAGTCTTACGCTGCAGCGTTAATTTATCGGGAGCCCCACCGTGTTCACGGTTCAGGTGCGCCAATAACGTCTCTTTTTCCTGCTGAGTAACAGAGTCTGCGGCAGACTTATTAATTCCTGCATCAGCGAATTGCTGTAGCAGGCGATCTACCGGAGTTTGAATCTCTGCGGCCAGCGATTTAATGGTTACTTCTGTCATGCTGCTCCTTCCTGCTCACAGTTATTACTCACTATCGCCAAACCAACAGATGTTACGAGCAGCCATAATCAGCTCACCGGCTTGTTCATCGTTCAAGCCCTCGATATCTGCCAGATCATCAATACCCTGCTCAGCCAGATCTTCCAGAGTGCATACACCGATCGCAGCCAGTTTAAAGGCCATAGTACGCTCTAATCCTGGTAATCCCAGTAAATCTTCAGCAGGTTTTTGATCGCCCAGGCTCTCTTCCTGTGCCAGTGCGAGCGTAGTCAGTGCGGCTTTCGCACGATTACGTAACGCTTCAACCATGTCCTCATCTAAACCATCGATTTCTAATAGTTCATCGATAGGAACATAGGCAAGCTCTTCCAGTGTAGAAAAGCCTTCTTCTACTAGTACAGTGGCAAACTCATCATCAATATCTAAATGTTTGGTAAAGGTATCGATGGCAGCGTGAGCCTCAGCCTGATGTTTGTTTTGCAGGTCTTCCGTTGTCATCACGTTCAGGTCCCAACCAGACAGTTGAGATGCTAGACGAACGTTTTGACCGTTACGACCGATGGCCTGAGCAAGATTACTTGCTTCAACCGCGATATCCATTGTGTGTTTGTCTTCATCAACCACAATCGATGCGACATCAGCTGGTGCCATCGCGTTGATAACAAACTGAGCAGGATTATCATCCCACAGAACGATATCAATGCGCTCGCCGCCCAGTTCGCTAGAAACAGCCTGAACACGCGCACCACGCATGCCTACACATGCACCCACAGGGTCAATGCGTCGGTCATTCGTCTTCACTGCAATCTTGGCACGAGAACCAGGATCACGCGCAGCGGCTTTAATTTCGATCAGCTCTTCACCGATTTCTGGCACTTCAATACGGAAGAGTTCAACCAGCATTTCAGGGCGAGAACGGCTAACAAAAAGTTGAGCACCGCGCGCCTCTGGGCGAACCACATAGAGAACACCGCGAATACGGTCGCCTGGACGGAAGTTCTCGCGTGGCAGCATATCTTCACGGCCAATCACCGCTTCTGCGTTGTTGCCTAGGTCCAGAATAATGCTGTCGCGATTGACCTTTTTCACAACACCAGTGACGATTTCGCCTTCGTGCTCACGGAATTGGTCGACAACCATAGCGCGTTCAGCTTCACGTACTTTCTGTACGATAACTTGCTTAGCCGTTTGCGTCGTAATACGGTCAAACGTGACAGATTCGATCTCGTCTTCTACATAATCACCAAGTTGCAGTGCAGGATCTTCAAACTGGGCCGCTTCAAGCGTAATTTCACGCGTTGGCATCGTCACTTCGTCGACGATAACCCAACGACGGAACGTATCAAAATCACCCGTTCTACGATCGATATTCACGCGAACTTCGATTTCTTGTTCGTATTTTTTCTTTGTCGCTGTTGCCAAGGCCGTTTCCAGCGCTTCAAAAATTTTCTCGCGCGGAACCGCCTTTTCGTTGGAAACTGCCTCAACAACAGCCAGAATCTCTTTGTTCATCCTAGTTGCCTCATCCAATCTCTAAAAGTGGGGTACCAGATTCGCTTTCTGGATATTGCTCAGCGCGAACACTTCGTCTTTTCCGTCTACGGTTACTGTAATCATTTCACCTTCAATAGACTTAATTATACCTTGCCATCTACGACGGTTTTGTACTGCCATTCGCAATGTCAAGCTCACCTCTTCACCCGAGAAACTCGCGTAATGCGCTGCGGTGAATAAAGGACGTTCTAGTCCGGGAGAAGAGACTTCCAAGTTGTATGCCACAGTAATTGGGTCTTCGACATCCAATACGGCACTCACTTGGTAACTGACATCAGCACAATTATCAACAGTAATCCCTTCGTCACTATCAATATAGATGCGTAGCGTCGATTGGCGACCTCGGATGAACTCGATACCAACCAGTTCAAAGCCTAATGCTTCCACCGGCGTGGAAATCATCTCTGTTAATTTCTGTTCTAATGTGGACAAGTCCACCCCCGAGACATAAAAAAAGGGCCTATAGCCCAGTGATTTTTGCTGTCAGATAACAAAAAACCCCGAACTAATGCGGGGCATTTATGCAACTGAACCCTATTTTGCCGCATAACGGCTCGGTATCACTTAACATAAGTGCTTTTCAAATGGCTACCAGTGTTTATAAGCGGTAAGTAACTTGTTTTAGCTCAAGTTATACATCTGAAAATAACTTATGGGGAAAGTGGTTGCGGGGGCCAGATTTGAACTGACGACCTTCGGGTTATGAGCCCGACGAGCTACCAGGCTGCTCCACCCCGCGTCCGAAAACGAGGCAAATCTTACGCTGGCGCGTACTATAAAGCAAGCGATTCCTGAGATTGCTGCTAGGCCCCAGTCCGAATACTTTGCCTTGATATAAATATGCAAATACATCTATTAAACCTGTATATAATTTATCGCCACAGGCTCAATCCACATCACTCATCTTTAAGAAATTTGTCTATTCGCAACAGAAAATCACTCACAATGGGGCTATTATTCTGAAACAGCGAAACTATTTCTCTCGTTGCTTTCCCCATCGTATCGCTTTTCCATGCCAAACAGAGCGGAGAGGGCTGACGATGATGAAATACCTCGCGCTGAATTAGAGTTCCCTCTTCCAAATAGGGCTGACACAACGCTTTAGGTAGGAAACCAACACCAAGCCCTCTCAGGTGGCAAGCCAGCTTTGTATGAAGAGTGGGGACTTTGATCTCTTTTTGCCCCGGTAGCAGCCAAGCCACTCTTTTTGTCAGATTGCGCGACGTATCCTCTATATTCAATGCGGGATATGCTCTTAGTTGTTCTTCTGTCAGTTTGCCAGAAACTTTAGCAAGAGGGTGGTGAGGTGCAATAACAAATACCCAGCTCAGCTCACCAAAAGGTAGGATTTTGATGTTGTTCTCCAAAGATTCCCACCCCGTGGCACCAATCGCAACCTGATAATCGTCATGCAACAAGGTATCCCATACACCCATATAAACCTGACGTGACACCTGAAACTGCGTAAAGGGAAAACAGTGGTTCAGATAAGTGAGCAATTCTGCCGCCGCTTTCGAACTATACAGCAGGTTGTTGACGACGATATTCACCTGCCGTTCAACCCCATCGTTAATCTGCCGCAGCTCTCCCGGCATCGCGTCTAGCCAAGTGATCCATTGCCGACATTGGGCCAATAGATGCTCACCTGCCGGAGTCAAAGACACAGTGCGTGTTGTACGATTAAACAGTAGCGTGCCAATATTTTCCTCTAGCATTTTTATTCGATAGCTGATGGCAGCGGGCGTTTTATGCATGGCTTCCGCTGCTTTTGAGAAGCTACTGCACTCTGCAACGTTGATAAATGAGCGGATAGTTTCTTGATCTAACACTCGGTTTCCCCCAATTAAAACAAACGTAAGCGTGCCACCACCGAGGCCCCCAACCACAAACCTAATAACGTGTCCGCGCCCGATGTATGCCCATGCATAAGAAGTTGTGCGATAGCCAGATGCTCTTTCTTTCCGCTCTGTAATGCTTTAACAACACTAAGTAGAGGGGTAGCAAAATAGCCTTTATTAGCATAATCAAGGTAAGTGTAACTCACCTGTGTTGTCAGGTCTTTCAGAGGTATTGAATCGTCAATAAGTGATTGTGTTCGTAATCGTTGCGCCAGCGGTTCATAGCTGAATGCGGCTGCCATTAACCCCACCAGCATATCATCACCACTTGGTGTTAAACCGGGGCCAAGGCCAATAAACGGTGACCAGTCAGCCTCCCCTCCTGTCAGTGCAGAACAAAATAACTCACTAAACTGCCCGAGTTGATCCGGCAATGGTGAATCCACAATCTGAGATAAGGAGCCAAACAAACCCGTCTCTTTATCAACATGGTGTAAGTACCACTGGAGGGAGAGCGCACTTAATGGGTGATGATTCGCGTGTAAATCTAAAGAGAGAGGATGCCCTGCCCTCTGAATAAGCACGTTATCGACGATGAGCGCGGAATCCGTCAACGTTATCTGGCTTTCGGCGCCAATATGCTCGCTCAGCAAATAAAAATCATCCTGCCTCAGTAACCATCCCATAGGGCTAATACCGTGGGGATAACAGTGCAAGGTCAATAGTTGGTGGTTAGCCGTCAGCAGGTTAATCGCCTTACTGTAGACACCCGTGCAAGTTGCGTTGCCTAAAGCACGAGGAGCTGTCTGGCTGTAAGCTAATGCCCTGAGTTGAATCATCGCTATGTTTACCTTTGGTGCAATAACCTGTCAGGTCGAGCCATTTTCATGAAATGTATAGCCGTAGGGGAATCTGAATATGCTCGGAGCCTATGCATCCGAGCATAAATAAGTAGAGAAAATTATGCAGTTTGCTCTCTAGGCCCTTCTTTAACAAAGAGCATCGCTACAATCCCAATGACAGTAATCACCGCAGCAAAGTAGAAACCTGCATTCAGGCTACCTGTGTTATCTGCGATAAAGCCAGTCACCATTGGTGCAAAGATAGATGCAGCCATCCCAAAGAAGTTATACAAACCAAAAGCCGTACTCAATGCCGCTTTCGGCGCATTATCGGCAACCAGAGCAACCAAGACAGGGTTAAGACTGATCTTACCGATAAAGCCATACAGCACCAGAACAGCGATTAGAACGGCTTCAGAGCTTGAGTAGACGATGCCGAAAATTGCCAACAGAGACAGAGGCAGCATAAACAGAACAACGGGCTTTCTGCGGCCTAACTTGTCAGAAACAAAACTACAGATAAGCGTACCGATTACTGAGATCCACGGCACGATAGACGCGATGCTAGAGGCACGTACAATATCCATGCCACGCTCTTGCTGTAGGTAGTACGGCAACCAAGTGATAATGACGAAGAAACCGTAGATAGAGCAGAAGATCGTGATGTAAGCCATGATCAGGTTACGGTTTTTAAACAGATCCAAGAAACGAAACTCACTCTTGGCCGCAGCATTAGCATCACTGTTTTTCTCATCTTTTGGATTTGCATTCTCACGGATGAAAAACAACATCAGCATAGCCACAATGAAAATAGGCACAGCAATGGCAAGGAAAGGCATCTTCCATGAGGTATGGAATTTGTCGACCATAGTACTAGAAAGGTAATAGCCCAGCGCGATACCGAATGACATACCACTACCAATAACTGCACTGCCTAACGTAATCCATTTTTTAGGAATCGCTTCAGATGAGAGAGCATATTGCGGGCCATAATAAGCACCTTGCGATGCACCCGTCATCATCCACAAAATAACAAAAACGAAGAAACCCGGAGAGATGCTCACCGAAGCAATGAAGGCCGCAAACAGCATAAAGCCCGGCACCATAATTTTCTTACGGCCAATTTTGTCACCTAAAATACCGGCAGGAACTTGTAGCGCCGTATAAGCCAAGAAAAACAGGCTACTAATCAACCCTAGCTGCCCTTTCGTCAAGCCAAACTCGGCCTGAATATGCGGCATAATCGGATTCAGTACAGAACGGCCAGCATAAATAGCTACCCAGCCGAGAAAAAATATAATAACAAGCCTGATCCAATATGGGAGAAACTCTTTCTTCAATTGTGCATTCATAATTAAATCCCCAACCATTGTGAATTAATCACACTGTTTTTAACTTTATATAGAGGCCACTAGCCAGCCTCTATAGGTGTTGGTCATCGCTTTAAATTTAGATAAGCGCTATTTCCATCTTGTTTTCTATCTTTCATCCATTAATAAATAAGACCTTTCTGCTATTCCTTTATACGACTCCTTTATACTATTCCTTCTTTATTCATGCTTTTAGCGCTTTAATTTTCTATGGGAAAGCCCTGGTTTATTTTCAACTCCTACAATATTTCATTAACTCATTTATCATGAAAAACTTACATTACTGCTTTGCTATATATGAGCTATTGCTTACTTAAATACGATAGCCACGTTTTCTTTTTATTATCCTGCAAAAGGGTCTTTATGATCATAAGAGCGATGATATAAAGCATCCGATATTAAATACTCATATATCTCATCAACAATCTCGATCCCTTGGGTCTCACTCTCTTGCTCAATAATGTCAGCATTTTGCCCTGGATAAAGAACCTGTTCGAACCCTGGGGCCGCTTGAATACTGTTCAACTCCTGCATCATTTGGCTTACATGATGGCGAAATATCTCTGCCGAGGTAAAAAATGCAGGGTTAATAACAATATGTAATTGCCCTAACTCACGGCCTTGAGAGAGATCGTGATACATCGAGCTAACGTGCTTACCAAAAGGAAGACCGAGCAACATGCCAGACAGCACATCTACCATCATCATTAGGCCGTAACCTTTCGGCCCTGCGATAGGTAATAGCCCTTTTACAGCAAATGGATCTGTTGTCGGAACACCCTGTTTATCTACCGCCCATGTTTCTGGGATAGACGCGTTACGGGAGCGGGCATCCAGCACTTTTCCCCAAGCTTGTACGGTCGTCGCCATATCAAAAGTAATAATATCGTCACTGACACCCGGTGCAGCAAAAGCGATAGGGTTGGTGCCAAAATAGACCTCCGCACCACCATAGGGAACCACCATCGGATCGGACTGACAGATAGAAATACCTATCATGCCTGCTTTTGCAGCCTGCTGGACAAAATAGGAAAGTGCACCGCTATGGCCTATTCTGCGCGCCCCAACAACGGCAACACCTTGCTCTTGCGCCATCGTTATTGCGTGCTCCATCGCACACGTTGCTGCAACATGCCCCGCCCCATTGTCACCATCAAAAATAGCGCTGCACGGCCCAGTTTTCTCAAATGAAAACTGGGGCTGAACGTTGGTTCCACCTTTACTTATGCGCTCGGCATAGTATTCAACCCGAACGGCGCCATGAGAGTGAATACCTCTGGCATCAGCATGGACAAGAACATCCGCAACGATTGATGCATGTTCCTCCGAAAGGCCTGCAGACCCCAGTTTATTTCTAATAAGATGATGAAGTGTCTGTCGAGTTATTTTCATAAATAGTTAACCCTTTTACTTTCATTATTAAAGCGCCATATCGCCATCATCACGATAAAAAGAGTGTAATAATGTGATCGATATTGATTTTGTTGAATTGGGAAAAACTTTCATTAAATGAAAGGGGGATTATTAAAAATAACTTTATAAATAAACTCTGATACCCTTTTCATGAGGTAATTAAATAATCATCGTTCTATTGGATACAAATTTTTTATAATCAGCGAATTGTGACAACTCTCACTATTATCACCACTGTTTTTTTGTAGTTTGTTTGCCAACACAGAACATATAGATGATTTTTTCATTTACTTATCAATATTCCATTGATTTAGAAAATACATGCTAGTCCGTTTTAATTTTACACATGGCATAAGAGCAATATTTTTTACGTCTTATTGATAATACATTTTAAGTTTATTCGTTAATAAAGTAGAACTTTATTCTCTTATTACGAGCTAAGAGAATATGTCGTTTACATTTTAGTTCATGTTGAAGGGCATAAATATGATCCATGCTTTCATAAAAAAAGGAAGTTTCCAGGATTCGGTCAGCTTAATGTTGATCTCCCGGAAGTTGAGTGAATATCCATGCGTTGATGAAGTTTCTGTCATGATGGGTACCCCAGCAAACAAATCATTGCTGAACAATACGGGGTTCTGGCATGACATGTTCAACGAAGCAACGCCGAACGACATCTGTGTTGCCATTAAGGCAGAAAACTCAGACAACAATACGCTGATACAGTATATCAGCGAACAGTTGGATGAAGCCCTGACTGCCATTGCTCAAGGGCAACGTGGTGGTAAAAGCCTGCTAAAAGCACGCCGCTTTGCCAGCGCAGAACAAAAGCTACCTGATGCCAACCTACTTCTCATCTCTATTGCCGGTGAATATGCCGCGGGGCTTGCCGACCAAGCCTTAGAGAGCGGGAAAAATGTGATGATTTTCTCTGATAACGTCTCTGTCGAGCAGGAAGTTGCTTTAAAAACCAAAGCTCGCGATAAAGGGCTTATCGTTATGGGGCCTGATTGCGGCACCGCAATGATTGCAGGGGCACCTCTCGCTTTCGCTAACGTTCTCCCTGAAGGCAAGATCGGCATCGTCGGTGCCTCTGGTACAGGTATCCAAGAGTTAGCATCACAGATAGCGCTCGCAGGGCAAGGCATCACCCATGCTATCGGCCTTGGCGGCAGAGACCTCTCTGCAGATGTGGGTGGTATCAGTGCGCTAACAGCACTGGATATGTTGGCCACAGATAATCAAACCAAAGTCATCGCCTTCGTTTCCAAACCACCCGCAGAAGCCGTACGCCAGCGTGTACTCAGTGCGATGAAACGCATCAATAAACCTATCGTTGCCCTGTTCTTAGGCGCAAAACATAGTGAAAACCGCGATGGTAATGTCTACCTAGCAAGCACCATTGATGAAGCGGCGCGTTTAGCGGCTATTTTGGCTCACGTTCAAGAGCTGGCAGACACTCAGCCCCTCGTGAAAGATAAAAAGATTTCTGGCCTCTATACCGGCGGCACCCTAGCCGCAGAAGCAGCCATGTTACTGGCTGATAGGCTGGGCGTTGACGTCGATAGTAAACATGAGCACGGCACAATGCTGGATGCAAAAGGCCACAAAATTATCGATTTAGGCGATGATTTTTATACCCAAGGCAAACCTCACCCAATGATCGACCCTTCTACCCGTAATCAGGAGATCGTCAATCTTTCCAAGCGCCCTGATGTCGGTGTTTTATTATTGGATGTCGTCATTGGTTACGGTGCCCAACAAGATCCAACCGGCTCGCTGGTGGATGCAGTGAATAAAGCCCGTGAACTACGTGGAGCAGAAAACCCACTTGCTATTATCGCTACCGTTACCGGCACGCAGCAGGACCCTCAAGTTCGCTCCACACAGATAGATGCATTGGTTACCGCCGATATTACGGTAGTTAACACCCTGCCAGAGGCGATTCTACTGTGCCATCACCTTATCGAGTCAGACCCAGTCAAACTAACAAATGAATCAGCGCCGCTATTGAATGGCGTTGCCGTCATTAACGCAGGTTTGCGCAGCTTTGCGGAAGATTTGCAATCGGCGGGCGTGCCTGTCGTGCATTACCAATGGGCCCCTATCGCAGGTGGTAACCAGAAGCTGGCTAATCTACTAAAACAAATGCAATAAGGGGTTCCTATGTACGCATCTATTGAACAAGCTAACGAAGCGGTAATTGAACGCATTAAAGAAGCACGCCCTCACTGGTTAGATGTGAAGCCTGCAAAATCCGTCATCCCTGCCCTGCAAGAAGGACGCAAATTATTACATGCAGGCCCGCCGGTAACATGGCAAGCCATGAGCGGCCCTGTACGCGGTGCCTGTATTGGTGCCTGTTTATTCGAAGGCTGGGCGCAAAATGAAGAAGAAGCGCTGGCATTGCTTAACGGTGGCAAGATTGAATTCTTACCTTGCCATAGCGTAGACGCCGTTGGCCCGATGGGAGGGATCACCTCGGCAAATATGCCAATGCTGGTGGTTGAGAACAAAGTTCATGGCAACCGTTCTTACTGCAACATGAATGAAGGCATCGGCAAAGTAATGCGCTTTGGTGCCTATAACGAAGAAGTTCAAACTCGCCTACGCTGGATGCGCGACACACTAGCACCTGTGCTGAGTGAAGCTCTGCAAGCGCTAGAAGGTGGTATCGACCTCACTGCAGTTATGGCTCAAGCCATTACGATGGGAGATGAATTCCATCAGCGTAATATTGCCGCATCAGCCCTATTGATGCGTACGTTAGCACCAAAAATCACGTTGCTTGCCCGTGAGAAAACACAGCTAGCAGAAGTGATGCAGTTCCTAAGCGTCACCGACCAATTCTTCCTGAATCTGGCTATGGCTTACTGTAAGGCTGCAATGGATGCAGGTGCGCAGATCGAAGCTGGCAGCGTAGTGACTGTTATGACACGTAATGGTGAAAATTTTGGCATCAAAGTAAGTGGTATGGGCGACCGTTGGTTTACAGCGCCTGTTAATACCCCTGAAGGGCTGTTCTTTACCGGCTACAGCCAAGCCGATGCCAACCCTGATATCGGCGATAGTGCCATCACAGAAACCTTTGGTATCGGTGGTGCCGCCATGGTTGCCGCACCTGGTGTGACACGTTTTGTTGGTGCGGGTGGCGGTATTAGCGCCGCGTTAGAAGTGACCGAAGAGATGGGGGAAATCTATCTGGAACGTAACCCTATGCTACAGATCCCAACATGGGATTTCCAAGGTGCTTGCATCGGCTTAGATATCCGTCGCGTCGTAGAAACGGGGATTACACCACTTATCAACACCGGTATTGCTCACCGCGATGCTGGCGTGGGCCAGATTGGTGCAGGTACCGTGCGCGCACCTTTAGCTTGCTTCGAGAAAGCGCTGGAAGCGCTGGCAGAGAAAATGAATATCCAAGGGTAATCATAAGTCCTCTTATCTGATTTCCTACTTGTGCTAAGTAACAGCTAGGAAATCAGTTCATTAAGATACAATATAACCCATAGAAAAATGGACATTTATTGTTCTCTCATCCTCTAGCACTTCGTGCTCGTTGATATCAAAGAAAGAACAACACCAGGTTTTCACCATAAGCGTGAATTTAAGGAAAGGGCATTCAGATGAAAACATTAGTGATTGCTTTAGGGGGTAATGCATTACTCCAGCGTGGCGACGTTCTCTCTGCCGAAAACCAATATAAGAGTATCGCCAAAATAGCTACCGCTATCGGTAAATTGGCCGAGCGTTACCGTATTGCTATCGTGCACGGTAACGGCCCGCAAGTAGGTCTGCTAGCACTGCAAAATTTAGCCTATACCGATGTGCCGCCTTATCCACTCGATATTCTAGGGGCAGAAAGCCAAGGTATGATTGGCTACATGCTGGCACAGCAACTGTCGCTAAACAGTGGCAAACATCAAGTTTCAGCGCTATTAACACGTATATTGGTAGACAAAAACGACCCCGCGTTTCATGACCCAAGTAAATTCATTGGCCCTGTCTATTCTCCTGAACAACAACAAGAGCTTGAGAAAAAGTATGGCTGGCAACTAAAGCGCGATGGGCAGTACTTACGCCGCGTTGTTCCCTCACCTGTTCCACAAAGCATCCAGGACTGCGAGGCCATTAAGCTCCTGCTCGATCGGCAACATATTGTTATCTGCTGTGGCGGTGGTGGTATCCCGATGGTCGATAGCCCAGAAGGTTATCAAGGGGTAGAGGCTGTTATCGATAAAGATTTAGCCGCAGCTAAGCTGGCAGAAGAGCTTAATGCCGAAAATCTGATCATACTGACCGATGCCGATGCCGTTTATCAGGATTGGGGCACGCCAAATCAACGCGCTATTCGCTCAGCGACACCAGAAGACGTCGCGCCGATGGCAGTTAACGATGGATCTATGGGGCCAAAACTGATGGCAGTTAGCCAATTTGTTAAACGCTCAGGGCAAAATGCCTACATCGGTGCACTGAAAGATATTGATGCGGTACTTGCAGGGACAGCGGGAACGCTGATTCATCCGTAATCCTTCCATAGTTTGTAGAATCCCCTCTCAATGAGTAATAGTGAGGGGATTCTTTTAGCCTAGTTTTCAGCTGTATTTCTCTTATATAAGCTTCCATCAAAGAGTTGCAATACAACCTCATACACGGTTTATTCAGAGAATGGATAGCTATGATATTAAGAGGATCGATATGGATAGCGTGTATTACCTCGACAGCAATAATGACCGGCTAACCATTGATATGGTGAGCTTTCAAAATATCATTGCTGGAACCGAACGGCGCAAAGATCTCTGGCCAAAAACCTTCTGTCTCTCCTGTGAAAATGCCACTTTTGCTAGCGGCATCGTTACCCCAAACCCAGACTTTATCGCCAGATTTGTGCATTACCATGACCCAGATAACCCTGAAACTTGCCCCCTTGGTGCAAAATCGGCTCGCTTTGGTAGCTTAGGCGGCAAAAGTATTGGTAAAGACCCAACGTTGGCTAAAAAAGTAAAACAGCGATTTCTTGAGTTCGATAATCTCAAAAAAGCCTATTTAGTCTGTAGAACATTGCGCGGTGGGAAAGGAAAGCTCTCTCAAAAAGACTTTATAAAAATGGTCTCTGTTGCTGATAGTTTCGGCATTTGGGGATACCAATATATGCCAGATTGGGGCATTCCTTTACTTTTGATGTTAATGACCAACCATCCAACACCCAATGGTAAATCAGAATTTTTCTATGTGTTTAAAAAAGATCGTAGCCAATTTAGTCAGAATTTGTGGTCTCGGAATCTCCGGCTCGAAGCACATTGGGTGAGTGATAGCTCACTTATTGCCCCGCCTAAAAATGGTGTTAATCCTGCATTTCTGCACACAATTAATTTCAAAGAGAGTACCTATTCTGACATTCTTAAAGGTCAGGATCTTGAGTGGTGGTCGCCTGACAATCTCACTCAATTAGTTGATTTTATTGAGACCAAGAAAACTATCTAAATCATGTGTTCTACCGAAATACCAAAAAACAGATGACATATCGTGGCATCAACATGAACCAGATGAAAAGAAGCTGGAATTAATTTCCAGCTTCTCCTCTTAAGTTAGCCTAACGACAAAAAGGGGTAAACATGACCCACTCAATGCCTTTATGCTTTCGGAGGTGTACCTTCAGCATTTGATACAACCACATCAATCTGGATTAATGCATCTTTAGGTAAAGCGGATACACCAACGGTTCTGCGTGCAGGAACACCACCAGGGAAGAAAGTACTGTAAACGCCATCTACAGCAGCCATATCGCCAATATTTTTAACGAAGATATTTACCTTAACCACATCCCCCATCACGTGGTCAATGCTCTCTACAATCGCTTTGATATTTTTTAGGCACTGCTCGGTCTGCTCTTTGATTCCACCCGCCACGAGTTTGCCGGATTTTGGATCGAGAGGTAATTGGGCTGAAAGGTGATTGTAATGAGAGAACGCTACCGTTTGTGTAGAGAACGAACATTTTGGTGCATTTTCGGTATTGTGTGGCTCGACAATAAGACCATGACGATCTTCAACTGCTTGAGGAGGTGTCCCATCCCCATGTGATACCACCGCTTCGATTTGTACTAAGGCATCCATCAGTAAGGCTGAGGCGGCAACAACTGTCCGCGCAGGGACATAGGCTACCGTTCTGGCAATAGCCGAGTCTGGGAAAAAGGTAGTATAAACTTCGTTTACTGCATCAATATCCGAGAGGTTTTTAAGGAAGATATTAACCTTCACGATATCGTCAAAAGGAACATCAATGCTCTCTAAAATCGCTTTGATATTTTTTAAGCACTGTTTGGTCTGATCTTTTACCCCACCCTCTACCAGTCGCCCCGTCTTTGGATCAATAGGCAATTGAGCTGAAAGATTATTGTAATGAGAAAAAGAGACGGTTTGCGTAGATAGGGTACATATTGGCGCATTCGTCGTGTTATTTGTCAGTTTTATCAGATCGCCAGCTTGTGGGGCATTTGGAATTGTACCTTCCCCGTTTGATAGCAACGCTTCAACTTGCACCAACGCATCCATAGGCAAAGCGGCAACGGCAACCGTCGTCAATGTAGGAAGATAACTTGGGAAGAAAGATTTATAGACCAAGTTCACCGCATCAACATCTTTGATATTTTTGACGAAGAGAGTGATTCTAACAACATCGTTCATTGTGTGATCGATGCCTTCTACAACAGCTTTGATATTCTTAAAGCACTGCTCAGCCTGCTCTTTAATACCACCTGATACCAACTTGCCCGATTTAGGGTCTATAGGTAATTGAGCAGAAAGATTATTATAATGAGAAAAAGCGACTGTTTGTGAATATGGGCCGAGATCTTTCGGCGCATTTTCCGTATTTCTTGCCAATACTGCGTTATAACCACTCATATATATACTCACTCTCAGTTAGGATTTAGTGAATTTCATGAAGATGCTGTGTTCAATTGTGCTATCAATAATTGTTATCGTTTCTATCAGGACGATGCTGGCAGGTAATTTTTGCCTATCTATATGAAATTGAAAAACAGTAATACTCACCCCGAGATAAGATGATGAAAAAATTTCCATATAGCGTTAAATAATACTAATTGGATTGAATGACTTTTAAAAATACCGAATTATTTTATTTAACAATCCTAAGACCAGTAATTAACCTGACTTACATAAAGACACAATACATTGACTTAAAACAAATAAATTAAATCACCCTTATTTTTATCATTATCACAGCTCTGTTTATCGAATTGATATTTTTCATCGCTCAAATGACAATTTTGATACTTATTTTATTTTCACTGCATGAGTTTACTCATCATGGAATATAAACCCACGATAAAAGATAATGTTTTGTTATAGATTCATAACAAATAAATACATGACACCCTGTTAAACGAATATAATCTTAGTTCTAAAACATGTATTTTCGATATATTTTCATCTTCTGTTAAATTCAGCCATTATAAGCCACCAATATCATGTGATTTGTTAGAGTTTAAAACTAAAGTATATGTGCATATCTGTATCTCAATAAATTAAGCCCCCTTATCTCTATGTTAACAAACCTTGCTTCCCTCCCTTTCATTACCTATCCATGACTCATTATTAAGCATAATTTGTGCCTATATGTACTGTAGCTCTATTTTTTATCAAAATAACCGAACACCCTCTCTTTCCACTAAGAAACTCACCCCATAACCATAAAAAAAGACGTCCAATGACGTCTTTTTATTAAGAAGAATCAATAATATTACTGGTATTCAATATGGCTCTGAATCGTGCAACGAACCCCAAGGACTAGACCTTAAATCAGCCTCGCGTGGTTACACATATTTTCAGGCAAACTCAAATCCTTCATCTTCCCAACCAGTAATACCTCCAATCATGATTTTCACTGGTCGTCCCAACTGTGCTAACTTCAGCGCCGCGCGATCTGCTCCATTACAGTGAGGGCCAGCACAATACACCACAAATAGTGTTTCTGGTGGCCATAGCTCCATGCGCTCACGGGTGATCTCCTTATGTGGCAAATGAATGGCATTAGGAATGTGGCGACGAGCAAAATGTTCAGGACGCCCTATTACATGTAACAATACAAAATCCATGCTATCTGAATTCATCGCAGTATGGACATCATCGCAATCCGTTTCTACACTCAAACGGAATTGAAAATGATGAATAGCATAATCAGAGGAAGCAGCGGCAATAGCAGAAACAGTACTCATTGTATTTCCTTCTGTTGTGTTATGGCTTGTCGTGGTATATCTCATTTCATCAGAATACCTTCCATTGCGCTGCCTAGAATCATGACAAAAATCGCCAAGATCACGACAACATCTTTACGCCCGCTGGTCGTCGCATTGGCCTATGACGGGCTATGTACTTTTGAATTTGGTATTGCAGTAGAAATATTCGGTCTCCCACGTCCTGAATTTGGGGAAAACTGGTATCAATTTGCTGTTGCATCTGTGGGTGATGGTGAACTTCGAGCCACAGGAGGAATTAGAGTGATAGCAGACGGGGGTTATGAACTAATCAAAAAAGCCGATACTCTCGTTATTCCTGGCTGGAGTGATATCGATACACCTGTGTCTGACACTTTGTGCACCGCACTTCGTGAGGCTCATGCGCGTGGTTGCCGAATAATATCCATCTGTTCCGGTGTATTTGTACTTGCTGCCGCGAAATTACTAGATGGTCGAAAAGCCACGACACACTGGCGTTATACAGAAGAACTCCAGCAACGTTTTCCTGCCATTCAAGTGATTAATGATGTGCTTTATGTGGGAGATGACAGAATAATGACCTCGGCTGGCAGTTCAGCAGGGATAGACCTCTGTCTAGATATGGTTCGCAAAGATTATGGGCTAGAAGTCGCTAATCGCGTTGCACACAGGCTCGTGCTTCAGTTGCACCGAGATGGCACTCAGAAGCAGCAACCTGCACAACCTGTTGCTAGTCGTCATGAAAGCCAGCGTCTTGGGCAACTATTCGACTATCTGCACAGTAACATTGCCGAAAAACATACCCTCGATGAGCTCGCACAGCGTGTGGGGATGAGCCCACGAACTTTCCATCGACGATTTCAGAAAATAACTGGAGTTACACCAACTCGCTGGCTTATGGATGAGCGTCTGAAGTTCGCTCAGAAGTTGTTAATCGAGGATCGCCTGAACATTGAAGATATCGCAGCGAAAACGGGTTTTAGTACGGCTAGTGCGTTACGACATCATTTTCAGCAACACTTTGCTATGAGCCCTTCTACTTGGCGTAAAAAATTTACTCATCGATGAAAGGATTACTATCGAGGGGTAATATAGAAGCAAGTCAGAGATTATTCAGGACAGGTCACACCTAATAAGTAAAGCAGCGCCTTCATATATTCAAATATCTTACTGTTCTATCCACTCAACAAGAATGTTGGTATGGATGATTAAGCATAATATGTATCTACATTTATCATTACTCTATTTCTTATATTAAATGATGGTTATATCAGCATTCTGCATACCCGTATTTACACCTCTCACGGACAAAAAAATAGACGCTTATCGCGTCTATTTTTTCTTTAAGCTTGCTCTGTAGTTTCCTTAATATTCTGGCTCCCTTCTGCCTACTTATGACCAAAATATCGAAGGGACACAATATGATTAAGATGCGCTACTTTGCTTTAAAAATTCCATACAAAGGATAGATTGCCGTTAGCCGATGAATAGCCTGAACGGAAAAACTCTCCTCCCGCTTGGGCAGAGACAGAGAAAGTATCCGTTGCAACAAAAGATACACGACCTTGCACATTCATACTGTCTTTTCCCTGCAATTTGTCCTGGCTACGAAAACGCTCGTTACCATAGCCAACAAAGCTTGCTTTGCTCTTTTGCGTGCCATCCAGTAGCTCATGTCGCCACGCTACCGTGGTATCGAAAACAAACTTAGAACCAGTATCTGTGTTTGCTGTAAAGGACATTTTCGCCCCCAAGTTGCTACCAAGGGAGTGCATGGTGCTAGATTCAAGATGCAGGCGAGTAGCCTCCCCTGATTTCTCTTTAATAGATGGTCGAGCTATCAAGTTGTAGTCCAGATTAGCAATCGGTCCTACGACAACAGAACCCAAATCCACATCATAACCACCGCCCCACTGAGCCGCACCAACAAAGGAGTGCCATTTACTTTCATTGCTACGGGAATAGCCTTCGAACGATACCTTACGCTCCATATCGTTATTCTCTATACCAGCCCGTAACTGCCCAAAGGTATACCAACCGCCAGATACATCTGGTTTGAATATTCCGTGTACACCAAAATGCAGACCATCAACCTTGTTTGTTGCCCCTGCCTGAGTTTTGCCATCAAAGTTATTATGACTAAAGACAGCATGCACACCGGCTGTCAGCCCACTTTCCCAATTCCTTTCCACACCGCCAAGGATACCTACACCATTGTTGGTATAACCTAAAGCATCAGCACCGCTCGATTGATGCGCAGTGGAGGCAAAAGGAATAACAAATACCGAGCTCTCTCCTGAACGCTGATCTTTGTCTTGCATTGCTCTAAGCATATTTCCGTTGAGTAACGAAGAAATCATACGGTTATTGTCAAGTGAGGCACGGGAGGCAGCATCATACACAGCGGAAGAAAGCTGAGGCAGCGCTGCATTGATGGCTTTGGCGCTGGAAAAATCAAGGGTAGTAAACAGGTTTTGCATATCTCCCGTAGCCGAGTTTGCCACTACGCTAAGTGCAGAACCGGCCTGCTCACCGTTATAATTACCACCGGCATACTGGCTGTAAGCATTGGCAGCACGGGAAACAGAAACGATATAATCGCTCCCATTCGGTACAAGTGTCATGCTCAAAGTCGGGGAGCTAGACAACAGGCTTACATTGGATTTATCGAAAGAACGGACTGTGGTTCCATCTACCTGAAGTATGTTATCCGTAGACAAAAGAAGACCCTGCCCGGATGGGTAGTAACCCTGCATAGGGCGGAACTGTAAGCCACCATCAAACGTAGCATCTCCATTGACAATCAGCTTATCAGAGTCACCGTTAGCGGCGAATTCCATATCCAACAGTCCGGTAGAGGTTTGTCGATAATCGCCATTCACAGTAATGGTTCCAATGCTGTTACCCGGGCTGAGAACACCACTGTTGGTAAACGTCCCAACATCGTTCAACCCACCAAAGCCTGCGTTTGTTAGTGTGTAGACGCCATTACCAGAAAGAGTCGCACCTGCATTGTTGGTCACGCTGAGGAGTTTAGCTTGACCGTTATAGGATAGAGCTCCCCCAACGTTCATAAGGCGCATGCTGGTCGCACCCGCAATATTTCCATCATAGCGCAAGGCAAAGTTTGAGTCGGCCGTAGCACTTGCGCTGCCATTGGTTGTAGGGGTATAGCCAAAATTCAAGTTGGTAACTAAATTTTCAGGAGAACCGCTGTATTCTATGCGCTTATCCGTGAGGTCCCATTTGGAGGTAATATCACCGGAAAGAGAACTGCCCTGCATAATGTTGATATCTTTCACCAAAGCATTAGGCCCGATGAAGATAGCTGCAAGGCTTCCAGCCAACTTACCCGTGACATCAAATCGGGAAACCAGCGGGCCGTTTAAGTTATTCTTGTCAAGGTCATGCAGTTTTGTTTCGCTGCCTTCTTTGCCATATACTCTAATGTACGAGCCACGATATTCCGCACTATTGCCTACCAAATTATCGCCAAAGTCAAAACGAGCAGCAATCCCCTCCAGGCCTGTCGCACTTAAATCACCTCGGTGGATAATGCTATGATCTTTGCCGTAAGCTACTAAGAGACCGGTGCCATAAGCCCCATCACCATGTACTTGTACGCCGGAAGCAATAGTAAGGGTATTACCCGCCCCGTCAACTCTGGCACCGACGCCAGCAACACCGTTGGCTAAAAGGTCAGCAACCTGGGTAATCGTGTTATCACTGCCGTAAATGTGTAACCCTAAACCATAAGAGGCAGTATTGGATACACCGGATTCATACGCCGTACCATCAGTGTTACGGGCAAAATATCCATTATTGTTGGTGATAGTTTGACCATCACTATACACAGAATAACCAAAGAAATTCTTGCGATCGATGGTATAGCCTATGTCCTGTAGAATCGCGAGTTCCGCTTCCGTCCAAACTCTGTAGTTACGATAGCTTTGATGGCTCATAGAATTGTTAGCGAGTTCAATGTGAGCACCTTCAAAGATCAGGTTCCCCTCTGCATCGCTTTCCCATCCATTTATGGGAATACCAGGCATACGCATGCTGTTTGGATCTTTGGGGTTTGCTAACAAGGCTCCTTGCAAGACTTCATCAACATTCTTTCCTGAAAAATAGGCCGAACCGCCATAAAGTTCTCCGGCAGTAAGGGATGGTTTAACCAGAAAATCGGTCGGCCCAGTACGCTGATCCTCAGAAGTGATTATGCTAGCCCCAGAGGTAGCCTTATTGCCGTTTTGGTCGTAAAGGTGTTCGTCCCATTTTGAAAGAACATCCTCAAAAACCCAAGCACCTTCTTGCTGCGTTCCTGTAGAGGTAACTCCCAGAGCATGGCCCATTTCATGTATCATCGTGCTTACAATTTCGCTGTCAGCATAGCCACCTGCAGGCAACTGTGATGGCTGTACGCTAGATATATGAGTGGTTGGAAAACCATAATGAATTATGCCTGCAGGGTCAGTTGGGTCCTGACTCTCGGCCATATTGTCGATGAATCCTCCAGCAAGCGCTGTTAAACCAGGCCTAGGCCCGGCCACCATTACCTCACTGAGGGCATTTGCATTCATCTCATTAAACGTCCCCACTGCAATGTACACCGGCTTAGCATTTTTGGATCCAGGGCCAAGAATTTCCGCCCAATAGTTCCCCGTCTGCATAAAAGCTTCTTTGTCGGTACTGCTTAGAGTATAGGCTGAAACTTCGTTTTCACCAAATGTCTCACCGCGATCGTATACCTTGTAAACAAGGAACGGCTTACCCGTGAGTGGGTTAGAGATGATGGATTCTGAATAGGCATGAGCGGAGTAAGAATAAGGTAGAACTGCCAATGAAAGAACTGAGAAAAGTACAACTCTACGACGTTTGTACAAAAATAAAGGATATAACATTACAACACCTTGTGTTTGAATTGCTAATGAACTCCTTCGTATCCCCTTCCTTGTACTTCGCTAAGAGAGTCTTATAAGGTCATTTGCACCCTACTATTCATTTTCAACTTCCGTTTACGAGCACTACAACGATCCCCCCCTTTAGCAACGAATGATTACGTAGACAAGAGAAAGGCGTTTTAATCCCCTCTGCTAGATATTTTTTACAATACTAACAATAGGTTAAAAATCTAGCCCTAGTAGGCAAAAAGCATACCATGCTAGTTCATTTGGTGAATCATAATTGTAAGACTTATACTTAGCAAGATTAATCTCTACGATATAGTTGTTTAGCTATATAACAAATTGATGTCTATATAGTTAAATTGAGGTTAGCTTGAGGTTGAATTGACGTTGAAATTGAGTTGAATATGCATAGAGTGCATATAACGAAGAGAAAGTCCGTAGTTACACGAATTACAGACAAAAAAATAGACGCTTTAAGCGTCTATTTTTTATATTGGTACCGAGGACGGGACTTGAACCCGTAAGCCCTATTGAGCACTACCACCTCAAGGTAGCGTGTCTACCAATTCCACCACCTCGGCATTATTGAAGATGTCGATTGAATCCACATCTTCGAACACTTTATTTACTGAGGAACATCGCTGTTCGGAGCAACAGGCGCTGCAGGTGTCGCTGGTGTTGAGACTGGTGCAGTCTCACCTAGCTGATCCCACTTACTGCCTTTCTGGTCCTGATTACTGCTCATGTTTCCCAGAGTTAAACTCAAAATGAAAAACAGAGTCGCCAACACGCCCGTCATCCGAGTCATGAAGTTGCCGGAACCACTCGATCCAAAGAGAGTTGCTGATGCACCCGCTCCGAATGAGGCTCCCATATCAGCACCTTTGCCTTGCTGTAGCATGATCAGGCCAACTAGCCCAAGCGCCACAATAAGGAAAATCACCAGAAGAGCTTCGTACATTATTCGTACCTGTATCCTTGCGGTATTACCGCATGCCAATGCTTCAACCAATTTAGCAGTCTCTTTATATGAAAACTAAGAGGCCACTGAAGCGGGTTTGAATACTAACCAAAGCGCTCAAACCACGCAAGAGCAATATGACAATCAACCACTCATTTGAGGAAAAAAACATCAATTAATGAAAGATGTTGTCAAAATTGCAGGCCAAAACATGATTTGCTGTTTCGGCCTGCTCAACCTTTAGCCTGCTGCTTTCACTTCATCAGCAATCTGGTTAGCTAAACGTTTTACTTGCTCTTCATCTTCACCTTCCACCATGACACGAATGAGTGGCTCGGTACCCGATTTACGTAGCAGAACACGTCCTTTTCCTTCTAGTGCTTTTTCCGCTGCAGCTAGTGCTGATTTAACACTTTCGCTTTCCAGAGGGTCGCCCTTGCCAGAGAAACGCACATTAACGAGGATCTGTGGCAGCAATTTCATACCGCTACACAAATCATGCAAGCTCATATGGTTGCGAACCTGAGCCGCTAAAACTTGTAGGCCTGCGACGATACCATCACCGGTCGTCGTTTTATCCAGCAGGATGACGTGGCCTGAGTTTTCAGCACCTAATCTCCAGCCTAGTTCCTGCATTTTTTCCATTACATAGCGGTCGCCCACTTTAGCACGAGCAAACGGAATGCCAAGCTGCTTAAGTGCCAGCTCTAACCCCATGTTGCTCATCAGAGTACCCACAGCGCCACCACGTAACTGGCCTTGGCGTAAAGCCTCTCTGGCGATGATATAGAGGATCTGGTCACCATCCACTTTATTGCCAAGATGATCGACCATCATGACGCGGTCACCATCACCATCAAGAGCAAGACCGACATGAGCCTTTTCTGCAAGAACACGTTCTTGCAGCAGACGAACATCTGTTGCACCGCATTTCTCGTTAATGTTCATACCATCAGGTTCACAGCCGATGGTAAATACCGTTGCGCCAAGCTCACGTAAGACACTCGGTGCGATATGGTAGGTTGCCCCGTTAGCACAATCGACGACAATCTTTAAACCACTCAGGCTAAGTTCAGAAGGGAAACTCCCTTTGCAGAACTCGATATAACGACCTGCAGCATCATTAATGCGGCTAGCTTTACCTAACAGAGAAGACTCAACGCACGTCAGTGGTTTTTCCATTTCTGCTTCAATGGCTTCTTCTACTTCATCTGGTAATTTTGTACCGTCTATTGAGAAGAATTTAATGCCGTTATCGTAAAACGGATTGTGGGACGCTGAGATAACAATCCCTGCCTCTGCCCGGAATGTGCGTGTCAAATATGCAACCGCAGGCGTTGGCATTGGGCCAGTAAAAGAGGCAGAAAGCCCAGCTGCAGCGAGGCCAGCTTCAAGCGCAGACTCCAGCATATAACCGGAAATACGCGTGTCTTTCCCAATAATGATTTTACGAGAACCATGGCGAGCCAGTACTTGACCTGCAGCCCAGCCCAGTTTTAACACAAATTCAGGGGTAATCGGATGCTCTCCGACTTTGCCACGAATGCCATCGGTACCAAAGTATTTACGGTTACTCATATTAATTCGATCCTTTAGCGGAAAGTGTTGCCTCGACGACTCTGATCGCCTCGACGGTTTCTTTAACATCATGAACCCGAATAATGTGCGCACCTTGCATAGCAGCAATAACAGCACAAGCCAAGCTACCTGCAAGGCGTTTATCCGGGGCGACATTCAATAACTGCCCAACCATAGATTTGCGGGACATGCCGACAAGCAGCGGCAGCTCAAAGTGATGAAACTCCGACAAATGAGCCAGCAATTGATAATTGTGGGTGAGATTCTTACCGAAACCGAAGCCTGGGTCGAGCAGCAATTTGTTTTTTGGGATGCCAGCTAGCATACAGCGTTCGATATGTCGCTGGAAAAAGGCATTCACATCTGCCATTAAATTCGTATAGCTCGGTGCCTGCTGCATAGTTTTAGGTTCACCTTGCATATGCATAATACAAACCGGCAAGCCACTCTCTGCAGCGGCTTCTAACGCCCCAGGTTCCTGCAAAGAACGGACATCATTAATGAGATGAGCCCCTGCAGCGGCAGATTCGCGGATAACCTCTGCTTTAGACGTATCTACCGAGATCCACACATCAAAATATCGAACCAAACCCTCGATAACGGGAATAACTCGCTCCAGCTCCTCGTCAACGCTGACATCACTCGCACCAGGGCGGGTTGACTCACCACCAATATCAATAATGGTCGCGCCAGCATCCACCATTCTCTGTGCATGTCGCAGTGCTGCATCTAACTGATTATGGTTGCCACCGTCTGAAAATGAATCTGGTGTGACATTTAGAATGCCCATTACTTGCGGGCTTATCAAACTCAATACTGAACCCTGACTCTCCAGAAGCATGACGTGTCCCGATGATGTTTGGTTAAATATCTGGTGAAAAGAGGGTATAAAAAAACCCCGAGATATACTCGGGGTTATTATTTCACTAGTGCCACAAATTAGCGAGGTGATCAGGAAGTAGATTTATCGCCTGAGTGATCTGTGTCATTTTGTGTACTGCCGTCTGAACCTTTATCAATATTCACTACTGGCTCAGCAGAAGTCGGTGGTTGAGAACCATTGTTCGACGGATTAGATGGGCTATCCCCCCATCCCGCCGGTGGACGTACTTCACGGCGAGCCATGAGATCGTCAACCTGAGGCGCATCGATAGTTTCGTACTTCATCAGGGCATCTTTCATAGCATGCATGATGTCCATGTTCTCAGTCAGAAGCTTCCGCGTGCGTTGATAGTTACGCTCAATCAGTAATTTCACTTCCTGATCGATGATACGCGCGGTTTCATCAGACATATGTTTCGTCTTCGAAACAGAGCGGCCTAAGAAGACTTCACCTTCTTCTTCCGCATACAACAAAGGCCCTAACTTCTCAGAGAATCCCCACTGAGTAACCATGTTACGAGCAATGGTCGTTGCCTGCTTGATATCTTGTGATGCGCCTGTAGAAACGTTGTCTTCACCGTAGATTAGCTCTTCAGCCAAACGACCGCCGTATGCCACAGAAATCATGCTTTCCAGCTTCTGGCGGCTGTAGCTTATCGAGTCACCTTCCGGTAAGAAGAACGTCACGCCCAGTGCACGACCGCGAGGAATAATCGTTACTTTATGCACAGGGTCATGTTCAGGTACTAGACGACCAATAACGGCGTGCCCTGCTTCATGATATGCCGTGGACTCTTTTTGTTCCTCAGTCATTACCATAGAGCGGCGCTCAGCGCCCATCATGATTTTGTCTTTCGCTTTCTCAAACTCAACCATCGAGACAACACGCTTGTTACCACGAGCGGCAAACAGAGCGGCTTCGTTAACAAGGTTCGCCAAATCAGCACCAGAGAACCCTGGGGTACCACGGGCGATAACAGAAGCATCTACGTCTGTTGCTAAAGGAACGCGACGCATATGCACTTTCATAATCTGCTCACGCCCACGAACATCCGGCAGACCCACAACAACCTGACGGTCAAAACGACCTGGGCGAAGTAGCGCAGGGTCAAGAACATCAGGTCGGTTAGTCGCTGCAATAACGATAATGCCTTCATTGCCTTCAAAGCCATCCATCTCAACCAGCATCTGGTTCAGGGTTTGCTCACGCTCATCGTGACCACCACCTAAACCTGCGCCACGCTGGCGACCAACGGCATCGATCTCATCGATGAAGATGATACAAGGTGCTGCTTTCTTCGCCTGTTCGAACATGTCACGAACGCGCGATGCACCCACACCAACAAACATCTCGACGAAGTCAGAACCGGAAATGGTAAAGAACGGAACTTTAGCCTCACCAGCAATGGCTTTCGCTAGCAATGTCTTACCTGTACCTGGAGGCCCTACCATCAGAATACCTTTCGGTATTTTGCCACCCAGTTTTTGGAAACGGCTAGGGTCGCGTAGGTATTCCACCAACTCGCCCACTTCTTCTTTTGCTTCATCACAACCAGCTACATCAGCAAAGGTTGTTTTAATTTGATCTTCACTCAACATGCGAGCTTTGCTCTTGCCAAAGGACATCGCCCCTTTGCCGCCGCCGCCCTGCATTTGACGCATGAAGAAGATCCAGACACCGATTAATAACAGCATCGGGAACCAAGATATAAAGATCGTCGCTAACCAGCTTTGCTCTTCTGGCGGCTCGCCAGATACTTTTACGTTATTGGCTAATAACGTATCCAGCAGTTTGCGATCTTCACCCGGAAGATATGTTTTGTAACGGTTACTGTCTTTCTTGGTAACGTTGATCTCACGCCCGTTAATACGAACATCGCTAATCTGATCTTGGGATACTTGATTCAGAAAAGTTGAGTATTCAACCCGTGGTCCATTTGATTCGCTAGGCCCAAAACTCTGAAAAACTGACATCAATACAACTGCGATGACTAGCCAGAGAATTAGGTTTTTCGCCATGTCACTCAAGGGATTAACCTCATATTACAACTGTGTTAACAAACAGCGTTAGGGTACTACAGTTTGCGCCCTGTCGCTACAATGTACACTTCACGCGATCGTGCGCGAGAAGCGTCGGGCTTACGAATCTTCACTTTCGTAAAGAGAGACCGAATTTCCCGTAGATACTCATCAAATCCGTCTCCCTGAAATACTTTAACAACAAAGCTCCCGCCGGGAGCCAATACATCACGACACATTTCTAAAGCTAATTCAACTAAATACATAGATCTTGGAATATCAACGGCTGGTGTACCGCTCATATTTGGTGCCATATCCGACATGACAACTTGAACTTTGCTATCACCTACACGTTCCAGCAATGCAGCAACAACGAGTTCATCACGAAAGTCACCCTGAATAAAATCGACACCGACGATAGGATCCATCGGTAAAAGATCGCAAGCAATGACACGCCCTTTATGGCCGATTTGTGTGACAACATACTGAGACCAACCACCCGGTGCCGCACCTAAATCGACAACCGCCATACCTGGTTTAAATAACTTGTCACCTTGCTGTATTTCATCAAGTTTAAACCAAGCACGCGAGCGTAGCCCTTTTTTCTGTGCCTGTTGCACATATTTATCACTAAAGTGTTCTTGTAACCAACGAGATGAGCTGGCTGAACGCTTTTTATTACCCATGAATTTATCCAACTATTCTTAGCTAAAAACGCTTTAGCTAAAATCTAAACAGCAATGACACTTCGTCTATCATCATATTGTGACTTGGTGATAGAGATGAGATGGCGGTAGAATGTACCGTTTTCAATCCCAAGCGAAGCAAAAAAGACGATGAATCTGACTAATAAGCAAAAACAGCACCTGAAAGGTCTCGCACACCCACTGAAACCTGTGGTGATGATCGGCTCCAATGGCCTTACTGAAGGCGTACTAGCTGAAATTGAACAAGCGCTAGATCATCATGAGCTGATTAAGGTCAAAATCGCCGCTGAAGAGCGCGAGACTAAAGGCCTTATCGTTGACGCCATCGTCCGCGAAACAGGGGCAGCCAATGTGCAAGTTATTGGCAGCATGCTAGCTCTCTATCGCCCGACCAAAGAGCGCAAAATTAGCCTGCCTAAATAACACTGATTTTCACAAGCATAGCAAAGTGCCACGCTCTTAACCTCGATAAAAGGCCGCTTGCGGCCTTTTTCTTTTCTTTACAATTCTTCGGGATCTCTGTCAGAGTCCGGTCAGAAAAGCACCTTTCATACATCGTTAAAGGTGTTCAACTTTCAGTATTTCATATTCCACATCGCCGCCAGGCGTGCGAACAATAACGATATCATCCACTTCTTTACCAATCAGCCCTCGAGCCATTGGAGAATTTACAGATATCAAATTCTGTTTGAAATCCGCTTCATCGTCACCAACGATACCGTATGTTTGCTCTTCTTCTGTATCCAGATTTTGAACCGATACGGTAACGCCGAAGATAACGCGCCCATTATTCGCAATCTTGGTCACATCAATAACCTGTGCGTTAGAGAGCTTCGCTTCTATTTCTTGGATGCGGCCTTCACAGAACCCTTGTTGCTCACGGGCGGCATGATATTCGGCGTTCTCTTTTAAATCACCATGCTCACGGGCATCGGCAATATCAGCGATAATCTTAGGGCGACGTACCCCTTTTAAAAAATCAAGTTCTTCACGCAGTTTATCCGCACCACGTTGCGTCATCGGAATTTGTTTCATTCTTAACTACCTCTAAAAATATCCCTTTTCGTCATCCACCATCCTAGCGTGATGTGATGAAATAGAGCCGCTAGCAACACAACGGCTCAACTCAGGAAATAAACAATATATACCTGCCCAGAAAACTATCTCTGAGTCATTTTTGCATTTTGATACGTATTTTAACTGAGAGTTCATTAAGGGTCATCGTTTACTTTCACCCTACTTGCGCCGTAGTATGGCAGTATTATTGTCTAGCTTCCGCCCTAAAATTATGCCTTTTTATCGAATTGTCAGTGGATTAGTTTGCTTTTGTTCTTTTAGCGCCCAAGCAGCACAAGTTGAAAACTACATACAATACTTACCGGATGGGGCAAATTTAGCCTTTATGGCACAAAAAATAGGTGCCCCTTCCCCTACAGTGGATTATCACGGACAGCAAATGGCACTTCCAGCCAGTACACAAAAAGTGATTACTGGCTTGGCGGCGCTGTTACAACTCGGGCCAGATTATCGATTCAACACCACGTTTGAGAGCCAAGCCAGCATAAATAACGGCACTCTCGATGGCGATCTTATCGCACGCTTTACCGGTGATCCAACCCTTACACGTCAACAAATACGTAACATGGTACAAGCCTTAAAACGCCAAGGTGTAAAAGAGATCAAAGGCGATGTTGTTATCGATACCTCGGCATTTGCCAGCCATGATAAAGCGCCCGGTTGGCCGTGGAACGACATGACACAGTGCTTTAGCGCTCCACCCGCTGCGGCAATAGTCGATCGTAACTGTTTCTCTGTCTCACTTTATAGCGCGCCTACAGTTGGTGACCCCGCGTTTATACGCGTCGCCTCCTACTATCCAGTGAATATGTTTAGCGAGGTTAAAACCCTTGCCAGAGGCTCTACTGAAGGGAAATATTGTGAGTTAGATGTCGTTCCAGGCGAATTAAATCGCTATACCATTACAGGTTGCCTGTCCCAACGCTCCGAACCTTTACCTCTCGCCTTTGCCGTCCAAAATGGCGCAAGCTATGTCGGTGCAATCGTCAAAGCGGAGCTTGTTCAGGCAGAAATCACAATAAATGGGCATCTGAGACAGCAAAAAACGCCCAGTGTAATAGGCGCCGTGCTCGCTCAAGCTCAATCAGCCCGCCTGCATGATTTACTGAAAGTCATGCTAAAAAAATCTGACAATATGATTGCCGATACAGTATTTCGCACCATTGGTCGCGAACGATTTGGTGTTCCGGGCACTTGGCGCTCAGGTTCCGATGCCGTTAGGCAGGTTCTTAGCCAGAAAGCAGGGGTGAAATGGGGTAATACCGTCTTGGCCGATGGCTCAGGGCTATCACGCCATAACCTCATCAGCCCAGCAACCATGATGCAAGTTTTGCAATATATTGCACAAAATGATCAGTCACTCGATTTTATCTCTATGTTGCCACTCGCAGGCTATGACGGGACGTTACGCTATCGCGGTGGATTACATGAGGCAGGCGTGAATGGCAAAGTTTCCGCTAAAACAGGGGCGCTGCAAGGGGTATATAACCTTGCTGGCTTCATAACTACCGCCAGCGGGCAGAAAGTAGCATTTGTTCAATTCCTTTCTGGTTATGCCGTTCCACCTCAAGAACATAATCAGCGTCGAGCACCTTTGGTTCGTTTCGAAAGCCGTCTTTACAAAGATATTTATCAAAATAACTAACGCCTATCTAAACAACGATGCACGTTTAAAGCAGGCCGTTACAAAAAAGGGCAGCCTTAGCTGCCCTCAATTCTATTTATAAATAACGCGGATTATTTTTGATAGATGATTTCAACACCTTCATCATCGTCTTCATCCCAATCGTCATCCCAGTCTGCGTCTTCTTCATCCTGCTTTTCAAGGTCGGCCAACTGCTCACGATGATAGTCGTCCCACATAAACTCCACTTTCTCTTTAGATTTCTCTTCCAAAGCCAGCTCTTTTGGACGTTCATTCAGGAACTTCATTACATCCCAGCATAGAGGCTTAACACCTTGCTGACTCGCCGCTGAAATGAGGTAATGCTCACCTTCCCATCCCAGCTCTTTAGCAATGCGTTCTGCACGCTCTGCGGCCTCTTCAGGCGATAATAGATCAGCCTTGTTGAAGACTAACCAGCGTGGTTTCTTCGCCAGCTTCTCACTGTATTTTTCCAATTCGCCAATGATGACCCGTGCATTCTCTGCAGGATCCGACTCATCAACAGGAGCAAGATCGATTAAGTGAAGCAATACTTGGCAACGCTCCAAATGCTTGAGGAAGCGAATACCTAAACCAGCACCATCGGATGCCCCTTCAATCAAGCCGGGAATATCCGCAATCACAAAGCTCTGCTCTGAATCCATGCGGACCACACCCAAACTTGGGATCAATGTGGTAAATGGATAATCGGCTACTTTAGGTTTAGCCGCGGATACTGCTCGGATAAACGTTGATTTACCTGCATTAGGCATACCAAGCATACCGACATCAGCAAGCAACATCAGTTCTAACGTCAGATCGCGGATTTCACCCTTTGTACCACTCGTTTTTTGACGAGGAGCGCGGTTAACGGAGGATTTAAAACGGGCATTTCCTAAACCATGCCATCCCCCTTTTGCCACCATGATTTTTTGTTGGTGGCGGGTCATATCCCCTAGAACTTCGCCTGTTCCTTGGTCGATAATACGCGTACCAACGGGCACTTTTATGGTCACATCTTGACCACGCTTGCCGGTGCAATCACGACCGTGACCATTCTGGCCCCGCTCAGCACGGAAAGATCGTTCAAAACGATAGTCGATCAACGTATTAAGGTTTTCATCAGCAAGCATGTAAACGTCGCCGCCGTCGCCGCCGTCGCCGCCGTCAGGGCCGCCCATTGGAATATATTTTTCGCGTCGGAAACTGACGCAGCCATTTCCTCCGTCACCAGCAACGACCAGAATGGTTGCTTCATCAACAAATTTCATTTCTGTCTCCGTAACTCATTATCCGACTGCGCTATTCCGCAACCGACTTTTGTTCTTTTCGACGCCCCGGCAACAGCCGATGACCAATTGCAGACAACATCGCCCCAGCCACAACCACCACAGCGCCGACATAACCTATCCAATTTAATGCAGGCATGCTAAAAACATCGGGTAGTGCTAAAGCGAGTAAATCTGAAAATAGCAGTGTAAATAACGGGGTTAGCGTGATTAAAGCGCTGACTTGAGTTGCCTGCCAGCGTGACATCGCCTCCGCTAAGGCACCATAAGCGATCAACGTATTCAGACCACAAAAAAGTAAACAGGCGAACTGCCAACCGTTGAGCTTCAGAACTGTATCGAATGAAGCCATTGGCAACAGCAGTAGTGCACATAAAGTGTACAATAAAAATAGGATTTGCTGTGATGCTAATCGCCGTAGCAATACTTTTTGTGCCACGCCATAACAAACCCACACCGTTGCCGCACATACACCAAGCAGTACCCCAAGCGTGTAATCTGTTAAGCGGGTAAATATCTCAATCAAGTTTTGATTAAAAAATAGCACCAGGCCTGTTACCAGCATCAAGGCACCAATCACTTGAGAAAAGCGCATTGGTTCTTTTAAAACCAAAACACTGGCAATCATCATCCCTACAGGAGAAAGTTGCCCAATAACCTGAGATGCCGTCGGGCTGAGATACTGTAGGGATGAGCTGAAGAACACAAAGTTCCCGCACAACCCCAACGTTGCCACAACCAATAAGATCAACCACCGGCGACGCCTGAAAATTCGCATCGGAGGAAGTTGGCCTCTTATTGATAAAATAATGCCTAAACCTACTGCTGCAATGGAAAAGCGATACCAGACGATTGTCTGTGGCTCCATCACGGCTAAAACTTGCTTCATGGCTATAGGTAGAGCACCCCAGAAAACTGCGGTCGTCAGTGCAAGAATAATACCTAGCCAAGGTGTTTGTACTGTTCTCATTTCTCTTCCCGGTTTTTCAACCCAGAAAGTAAAAAGCCCTGCAATAGTTGCAGGGCTTTAATCCGTCAAAACTCGAAAAACTTATTCAGCTTCGATGCTGATAAATTTACGGTTATTCGGGCCTTTTACTTCGAACTTAACTTTACCGTCAGTCAAAGCAAACAGAGTATGATCTCTACCGCAGCCTACATTGTTGCCTGCATGGAACTTAGTGCCACGTTGACGAACGATGATGCTACCAGCTAATACTGATTCGCCGCCAAAGCGCTTAACGCCCAGACGTTTTGCTTCTGAATCGCGCCCGTTACGAGTCGAGCCGCCAGCCTTTTTATGTGCCATTTGTTCTCTCTCCTAAACTTAAGCGCTGATACCAGTAATTTTAACTTCAGTGAACCACTGACGATGGCCCTGTTGTTTACGATAGTGCTTACGACGACGAAACTTAACGATCTTAATTTTCTCGCCACGACCATGCGCAACAACTTCAGCTGTAACTTTGCCACCGTCCACATAAGGAACACCGATGTTGATAACTTCACCGTTAGCGACCATAAGAACCTGGTCAAACTCAACGGATTCACCGGTTGCAATGTCCAGCTTTTCCAGGCGAAGGGTTTGGCCTTCGCTGACTCGGTGTTGTTTGCCACCACTTTGGAAAACCGCGTACATGATAAAACTCCGCATTTCCGCACACCCGGAATATTGTTGCCCAGAGCGCGCTATAAATATTCATAATAGGGCGCGAATTCTACGCAAAAAGATTCGCAATGACAAGAGCAGAATAACTGCCCAAGAAGAAAAAAAGCTCAGTTCGTTTCCTAACGTTTATCTAAGTGATTTTTCAAGTACAATCAGGTTAAGCGCTGCCGGTTTATTCCCCGGTCATTATAGGATTGGCAAAGACTGCTGAAAAAATACAATGAATCTAGAACAGATTACCCAAATCACGGAACAGGATATGCAGGCAGTTGATGCCGCAATCTTGGCACAACTGAATTCTGATGTCGTCCTTATCAACCAGCTAGGGCATTACATCATTAGCGGTGGCGGCAAACGCATTCGCCCGATGATAGCAGTGCTTGCAGCACGTGCACTCGATTATCAAGGCGATAAACACATTACTGTTGCTGCCCTTATCGAATTCATTCACACCGCAACCTTATTGCACGATGATGTCGTCGATGAATCGGACATGAGACGCGGCAAAGCAACAGCGAATGCCGCATTTGGCAATGCTGCGAGTGTGCTGGTTGGCGACTTTATCTACACCCGTTCATTCCAGATGATGACCAGCCTAGGCTCTATGCGAGTGCTTGAGTTAATGTCATTAGCCACTAACGTTATTGCAGAAGGTGAAGTACTGCAATTAATGAACTGTAATGATCCTGATATCACCGAAGAGAGCTATATGCGGGTTATCTACAGCAAAACAGCCCGTCTCTTTGAAGCCGCAGCACAATCTTCAGCCATTCTTGCTTCAGCAACACCAGAGCAAGAGCTGGCATTGAAAGATTATGGTCGCTATTTAGGCACCGCATTTCAGCTTATTGATGATTTGCTGGATTACTCGGCAAATGATGCGAAGCTCGGAAAAAATGTCGGTGATGACTTAAATGAAGGTAAACCGACCATGCCATTGCTCCATGCGATGCGTAATGGCACGCCTGAACAAGCCACAATGATTAGAGAAGCCATCGAGCAAGGGAATGGGCGCCATCTGTTAGAGCCCGTTTTAGACGCTATGCAACAGTGTGGTTCTCTTATCTATACTCACAAGAGAGCAGAAGAAGAGTCCAACAAAGCCATTGCCGCACTTCAAATACTACCAAAGAGCGACTACAGAGCTGCGCTAGAAGGGTTAGCGAGGATCGCAGTACAGAGAAGTTTTTAAAAAAGCAGATATCAATACCCGTCATGTTTTCATGCTATGACGGGTATTGTTTGTCACTCATCATCATTTAGTGAAAGCTTAGATATCAATCCATTAATACCATCTCGAATAATGAGATGAATCAAACGCTCTCTTTCGATTACGGTAAGTTGATGAAACGCCGTTATCCAGACCGCGAGCGGATCCTGCTCTTCTCTTGGGTGATACGATGCCTTCTGCTCTCTTAAGTGCAATAGGCTACGGATATCATTAGGTAGGCTTTCAATATGGTATTCAATCGCCTTTCCTCCTTGTATACCCAGCCGTTGGCGACCTTCCCATTTTTCACGCTTCGCTTTCTGATTTATACCTTGAGATGTAGACGGTAAACCGCCTATCCCAGCAAGCTCCTTCGTTGCAAACCACTCTTTTTCCATAAGCTATTTTCTTCTCTTTTCTCTCTATCCATAGAACCGGAGGCACTTTTATAACGTGGTATCTTTAAGAAAGGATTGAGCAAATGAACGTTTAAAAATAACGCGTTATAGGTAATCTTTAGTTATTCGGCTAATAAACTACTAGATTAAGAAAAAAATGGAATCTAAAAAATAAGTTTTATGTGTTAAATATGAAATTTAGTCATAAAAACAGAAAGAAATAAGCGATTGGAATGGGTCATACGGGGATATAAGCTTCGACTTAAGTAAGAGTTATCCTATTGAACATGCAAGAAATGTAGAAAGGGGGATGGAAAGGAAAGTTAGAGAAATACAATGCATATAAAACTACTCTTTTTGCTCATCAGATAACGGATATTTATCCTCACGATGGATACATAACTGCTCCATTAATCCACTGATACCCTTACGCATAATCAGGCCGATAACCTGTTCTCTCTCTGAAAGAGTGAGCTGGTGATAGGTTGCAATCCAGACTGCAAGCGGCTCCTGCGCAGAGGGGCTATAAATACCTCCATTATCTTTTAGAAACAGCAGATGACGAGCATCATTAGGAAGGCTATCGATATGATACTCAAGTGCTTTTCCCTGAACACCTAAACGCTTCCGGCTTTTCCAATCCTCACGCTTTGCTTTTTGGTTGATGCCTTGAATTGTTGAAGGCAAACCACCAACACCGGCGAGTTCCATTGTTGAAAACCATTCCTTTTTCATAAATTTTCTTTCTCTTTTATGCACCGCATCAACTTAATGATTCTTAAAATTGGGCAAATGAATTGATTTTTTAGGATAATTTGTTGATATTAAGTTTCCTAAAAATAATTCTGAGTTAACGCATAACGAAGAGTTGTTAGCTGTCCCACTAACAAACTACTAGATTACACAAAAAAAGGAATAAAAAAATGCAGTTGAGGAAGGAAGACTGGCATCCTGCGGATATCATCGCATCGCTACGTAAGCAAGGTACAACGCTTGCAGCCGTCTCACGTAACGCTGGTTTAAGTCCATCGACATTGTCTAATGCATTAGCACGTCCGTGGCCTAAAGGGGAATGGCTTATTGCTGATGCGTTAAAAATACACCCGTCGGAGATTTGGCCAAGCCGCTACTTTGATCCTGAGACACAAACGCTACTAGATCGAAAAAGCCTAATCAGAAACAAATAAAAAAATCCGCCATTCCACAACCTGTTGTGGGGCGGATTTTAAATCTATTGAGCGACGTAATAAGCGGTGCGCTAGCCGTTAATAAACTTCTCGCCCAGCTCAATATCTTTATGCAGTACATCAAGCATGCTATCTAATGCATTCTGTTCAAACGCACTTAGCTTGCCAATGGGTTTATGTTCCGCGATGCCATTCTTGCCGAGTAGAAGAGGTTGTGCGAAGAAGCGAGCATATTTTCCATCGCCTTCAACGTATGCACATTCAACAACACCACTTTCACCTTGCAACGCATTTACCAGAGATAGGCCAAGACGCGCAGCAGCTTGCCCCATAGATAACGTTGCAGAGCCGCCACCGGCTTTTGCTTCAACAACTTCAGTACCCGCATTTTGAATACGCTTGGTCAGATCGGCAACTTCCTGCTCAGTAAAGCCAACACCTTCAATTTGTGATAGCAGAGGCAGAATTGTCACTCCAGAATGGCCGCCGATAACGGGCACATTAACGTGCTGAGGCTGCTTGCCTTTCAATTCGGCGACGAAGGTATTTGAACGAATAATATCCAGTGTCGTTACACCAAATAGTTTATTTTTATCGTAGACACCCGCTTTTTTCAGCACTTCTGCCGCAATAGCGACTGTGGTATTGACTGGGTTAGTGATAATACCAATGCAAGCTTTAGGGCAAGTTTTTGCAACTTGCTCAATCAAGTTACGGACGATACCTGCATTGACATTAAATAGATCGGAGCGATCCATACCTGGCTTACGCGCAACGCCAGCGGAGATAAGGACGACATCTGCACCCACAAGTGCAGGTGTTGCATCTTCACCACAGAACCCCGTGATTTTTACCGCAGTAGGGATATGGCTAAGATCAACCGCCACACCTGGTGTTACCGGTGCAATATCATATAGAGTTAGTTCAGAACCAGAGGGAAGCTGAGTTTTAAGCAGAAGGGCAAGGGCCTGACCAATACCACCTGCGGCACCGAGAACGGCAACTTTCATCCTGTACTCCTTGTTTGCTAATAAGTGTTATGTGCTAATTATTCGCATATATCGTGATTTTTCGACGGAAAAGCCTAAAGCATCACGCATTTAAATACAATCTATTAACAGTTGTATTGAGAGCTGAAACCAACAAAGCAACCTAACAATAAGTTTTCAAATAAAATATCTTTCTCATCAAAGTCATATTTGTTAGATCGCCTCACCTAATATTTAGAACAAATATCAACAACCAGTTAACAGCGTTCGTGCAGTATACTCTTGCTTAACATGGTGACAACATTGTTTTAATAACATTTCTATAATCTGCGATCTCACACTCGATCTTGGGATGTAAGGTGCTTTTAGCATCAATTTCATAAGCTATCCCCCTACGCTTTTCCATCAATGAAATGCGCCAAATTTGCATAAAAATTCAAATTTATGCACAATAAAAACTCACGACATATTGATATCAGGTGCAAAGATGCGTAACCCCGTAAAACAAGAAGATTTAGTTAAAGCATTTAAAGCACTTTTGAAAGAAGAGAAATTTGGTTCTCAAGGTGAGATTGTGCAAGCGTTGCAAGATGAAGGCTTTGAGAATATCAACCAGTCTAAAATCTCACGCATGCTGACTAAATTTGGTGCCGTTCGCACACGCAATGCAAAAATGGAGATGGTGTACTGTCTTCCCACTGAATTAGGCGTACCGACAACGAGCAGCCCGTTAAAAAATCTTGTTCTTGATGTTGATCACAATGACTCTGTCATCGTTATTCATACTAGCCCAGGAGCAGCACAGCTCATCGCCCGCCTACTAGACTCATTAGGTAAAGCCGAAGGTATTTTAGGTACTATTGCTGGGGATGATACGATTTTCACTACTCCAGCCAAAGGTTTTACCGTAGTACAACTCTATGAAGCCATCTTAAGCCTCTTCGAACAAGAGCTATAAACCATTATAAGGCGTGTATCCATCACGCCTTTTCTCCTCTCTCTATCCCTACCTCAAATCGTCAAATTCGGGCAATGCCTTAACCATTTTCTATGCCCAAATACCTAGAAATGAAAATAGCATTTTTCGTCAAATATCAATATCAATATGAAAATAAAGCATTTTTCATACAAATAAACACCAATAAATAGTACCAAAAGGTAAAATAACCTACCTTACCATTAGCGTGCTATTCACAATTTGAAAACTAAGTGTATAGTAACTTCCGTGATGTTAGTCACACTAATTAATAAGACACTCACCTAAAAATTAACATCGAGTCACCTGCAATTCTCGATAAAGCAACATTGCATTAACATAAATATGCATAGGTGAGAGCCCCATAAACAAAATCTATAACAAAACCGTTTGAGGATAATAATCATGAAAGCTTCAGTCACTATCGCCACACTTTCTCTAATGTCTGTACTGTCTTTTGGTGCTCTCGCAGCACAGTCAGTTGACTACAGCCAAGCAAGCAGCCTGCAAAACGTAGGTACTATCACTCTGAACGGCATTGCTGATGCCCCTTCAGATATTGCTAAAGCAGTTTCAGATAAAGCAGACCAACAAGGCGCTAGCGCATACCGTGTCGTTGAATCACGTAATGGTGATAACTGGCACGTTACTGCCGAGCTGTACAAGTAATATCGCGATATAACACCGTGAACTACCTAAATTAGGCATTATTTAGAGCTATTTGGGATGAATAAAAACATCGCATCTTATATGCATGAGTCATCTCAAATAGTGAGTGAAAATTTCAAATTAAAAGGAGTAATATCATGAAAACTAAAGTTACTATTGCAGCACTTTCTATTCTTTCGGTTCTCTCTTTCAGTTCATTTGCAGCTCAATCAATCAGCAGCGAGCAAGCTAAAAGCCTGCAGTCAGTAGGTACAATCAGCGTAAGCGGCGTTGATGGAACCTTGGCTGATGCTGCAACTGCACTATCTAAAAAAGCAGATGAGCAAGGCGCTAGCGCTTACCACATCACCGAGGCTTATGAGAATGGTAACTGGCATGCAACTGCAGTCATCTATAAATAAGTTGTTGTGATTATTTGGCGCTGTAAGCTAACCGCGCCATTACATAGTTAGCTTGTATTTCAGAGAATAAATACCTTGCCCCGTTATCTGCACTAACATTTTGCGTATTACTCTAAAATCAATATCAGGATTGCGGATTTATTTCTTAACGCTACGTTAAGCCCATATCCTCATCGTCTTTATCGACGATACCTTGCCTCCTTATCTATAAGGGGGCCTTTTTGGCTTAGCTTGGTGGAAGAAAAGATAAAAGCGCTGGATTGGCCAGCGCTTAAATGGGAAATGCCTTTCTGAATTAAACCCTACTTTTACTCGCTAACGCGGTAAGCAGCTTGTCGTGAATACCACCAAATCCCCCATTGCTCATCACCAATATATAATCCCCTGGCTGGGCTTCGGCTGCTACCATCGCAACCAACGCATCCAAATCGGCACTCCAGTGTGCTGGCTGGATGCATTGCTCAGCGACCTCGGCCACTAACCACGGTATATGAGAAGGTTGGAATAAGAAGACTTCATCGGCTCGAGCAAGAGAAGGAGCCAGCTCATTTTTGCTCACGCCCAGTTTCATGGTATTAGAACGAGGTTCAAGTACCGCGAGAATACGGGCTGTGCCGCCGACTTTACTTCTCAGCGCTGTCAGCGTGGCTAATATCGCCGTTGGGTGATGGGCAAAATCGTCATAGACCGTCACTCCATTCACTTCACCCTTCAGCTCAAGGCGACGGCGAGCGTTGATAAAATCACCTAACGCTTTACATGCATCTTCCGGCGTAACACCAACATGGCGAGCAGCAGAAATTGCCATCAAGCCATTGTGCATATTGTGTTCACCCACTAACGACCAGTGAACCTCACCAACAACATTACCTTCCAGGATGACTTCAAAAGAACTCGCATCAGGGGTGAGTTTCTTGGCATTCCATTCGCCTGCTTCACCTATTCTCTCTTGCTCACTCCAGCAGCCCATATTGATGACCTGTTTGAGATTAGCGTCATTCTCTGGCCACAATATTTTTCCTGTACCAGGAACAATGCGAACTAAATGATTAAATTGTTTCTGAATAGCCGCTAGGTCATCAAAAATATCCGCATGATCGAACTCAAGGTTATTCATAATCAGTGTACGCGGGCAGTAGTGCACAAACTTAGAGCGTTTATCGAAGAATGCACAGTCGTACTCATCGGCCTCAATAACGAAGAAATCGCTTTCACCTAAGCGGGCAGAAACATCAAAATTACCCGGTACACCACCGATAACGAAGCCCGGCTTGTAACCACAGGCTTCTAGAATCCATGCCACCATACCAGCTGTCGTGGTTTTGCCATGTGTTCCTGCCACTGCAATGACCCAGCGATGGCGCAATACCATGTCATGCAGCCATTGTGGGCCAGACACATAAGGCAAGCTACGTTCAAGTATCGCCTCAACGCAAGGGTTACCACGGCTTATGGCATTGCCGATAATAATAAGGTCTGGTGCAAAATCCAGTTGAGAAGGGTCAAACCCCTGAATCACCTCTATGCCTTGATCTGCTAAAAACGTGCTCATTGGAGGATAAACGTTGGCATCAGAGCCTGTCACTTCATGGCCCAACGAACGTGCTAAAACGGCAAGTCCGCCCATAAAAGTGCCGCAGATACCTAGAATATGAATGCGCATATCATTTCCATTTATTAGTTGTATCGAGTTAGCTCTCATTCTAGCGCTCTAGGCACCAGAGAAGAAACTGAATTGCCTATGAATTACCAAGAGCTTTAAGCTAAACTGACTCCGCAAACGTTGACGGAGACCTTAAAGCCGTTACCCATCTCAAATGTCAGGGACTGTGAAATGAAAACGTTAGGCGAATTCATCGTCGAAAAACAGCAGGACTTTCCTCACGCTTCAGGAGAGCTAACCGCTCTATTATCAGCCATTAAACTCGGTGCAAAAATCATTCACCGCGATATCAATAAAGCAGGCCTTGTTGATATTCTCGGAACGAATGGTGTATCCAATGTACAAGGCGAAGTCCAGATGAAACTGGATCTTTATGCCAACGAGAAACTAAAAGCAGCTCTGAAAGCTCGAGGGGAAGTTGCTGGCATCGCCTCAGAAGAAGAAGACGATATCGTCATTTTCGAAGGTGACCGCGCATTAAATGGTAAATATGTTGTATTGATGGACCCATTGGATGGCTCCTCTAACATCGACGTTAACGTCTCCGTAGGTACCATTTTCTCTATTTATCGTCGAGTGACACCTGTTGGCACGCCGGTTTCCCAAGAGGATTTCCTCCAGCCAGGTCATCGTCAAGTTGCTGCGGGTTATGTGGTTTATGGCTCATCGACCATGCTGGTTTATACCACTGGTTACGGTGTCCATGCCTTTACCTACGATCCTTCTTTAGGCGTATTCTGCTTATCTCACGAAGCAGTGAAATTCCCAGAAAAAGGCAATATGTACTCCATTAACGAAGGGAACTACATCAAATTTCCAGCGGGAGTGAAGAAATATATTAAGTATTGCCAAGAGCAGGATGAAGCAACAAACCGCCCATACACCTCTCGCTATATTGGTTCACTGGTTGCAGACTTCCACCGTAACCTACTGAAGGGTGGTATCTATATTTATCCAAGTACGGCAAGCCATCCGAAAGGAAAGCTACGTCTACTATATGAATGCAACCCAATGGCACTGCTCGCTGAACAAGCAGGCGGCGTTGCAAGCGATGGTAAAAACAGGATCCTAGATCTTATTCCTGAAGAGCTGCATCAGCGTTCACCATTCTTCGTCGGTACGCGTTCAATGGTTGAAGATGCAGAACAGTTTATTCGCGATAATCCCGAAGATTAAAAGTACGTTTTCTGTAGCAGCCTAATGTATGGCTGCTATAGCCTATTCTCCTTACCCCATCGCCCTTACACATTTTCCTGAGCACCTCATAAAAGAGTTGGCTATAATAGCCGCCACTCCATTCCTGATTGATTGAATAATTGAATAAAGGATACTGACATGGGCTTGAACCTAGTTCCTGCGGGCAAAGACCTTCCCGAAGATATTTACGTCGTTATCGAAATTCCAGCAAACGCTGATCCTATTAAATATGAAGTTGATAAAGAGAGCGGTGCTATCTTTGTTGACCGTTTCATGTCTACTGCCATGTTCTATCCATGCAACTATGGTTACATCAACCATACTCTGTCTCTGGATGGTGACCCAGTAGACGTGCTGGTTCCAACCCCACATCCACTACAGCCGGGTGCTGTGATTCGCTGCCGTCCGGTTGGCGTATTAAAAATGACTGACGAATCAGGCGAAGATGCAAAAGTCGTTGCTGTTCCACATAGCAAACTGACTAAAGAGTACGATCACATTAAAGATGTGAACGATTTGCCTGAACTGCTTCGTGCTCAGATCACTCACTTCTTCGAGCACTATAAAGATTTAGAAAAAGGCAAATGGGTTAAAGTTGACGGTTGGGATAATGCCGAAGCAGCTAAAGCCGAGATCGTTGCCTCTTTTGAGCGCGCTAAGAAATAATCGATTGCACCATCAAAGCTTATAAATAAAAAACACCGCCATTTGGCGGTGTTTTTTTATTTATACATTGGGATCTATCATTCTCTTTTCACCCAATCACCGCAATCTATTCGTGGTAGATCGTCGGTAGGGTACTTATAGAGATAAATCCACGCAGAACCATAAGGTGTTTGAATTAGCTCACGCTTATAGTCCCGTGTATTACTTTTCAGCTCATCAAGTTCCGCCAGAATAGAGGCTGTAATACGATAAACCTCGCAGTACACCTCACCTTCCCCCGGAACCACTGCTGGATAGTGACCCAAATTATATAGTGCATAACCGTGCAGAACATGGTCGCCTAGCCACATAGCGTTCGTCATCCAGTGACTATTGCCTTGTTTGCGCCGTAAACTACCGTAGACAATGACTCGCATAGTTAAAACTCAAACTGATAAAGCACATCTAGCGCCTGATCAACACCGGATACAGCCTCCAGATAGAGCTTCGGCATTAATCTGTAGCGCAACGTCAGGGTCGCTAGAGAATCAAAGATCCCTACCCCATATTTAACCTGCAAGCCCGGCAGAATGTAGCCACTGACAACAATCTGTGAGTTGTCACCCGCTCCTTTTGTATCCAGAGACAAGTTACTTACACCAAATGCTTCGCCGATTTTCCCCACGAGCTTGCCACTTTTAGAGACTCCCATCCCAATTAACATTGATGTCATCATACCGGCATCATCGCCTGTTGCATCAAGCCCTTGCCCACGGACTAAATAGGAAAGCGCTTCTTGCTGAGACATTGCAGGATCGGAGAAAACCTCAAGTTTCGGATTATCCGCCAGCCCCGTCACTTTCACCCCCGCAGTGACATCATTTTCTGTCGATTCAGGGTTCCGTATTGCCTCAATATTCAGCAAAGGCTGATCAGGAGGGCCGGAGAAAATGAGGTTACCTTTACGAATAACTAAATCTTGACCATATGCGTGAAAACGGCCGGACGGGATATCAATTTGCCCATTCAACCCTAACCCACGTTTATCTTGTGCCACCTTCAAGTCACCTTGAAGACGTGCTTGCAGCCCGAAGGCATCAAGAAGTACATCTTGGCCAATATTCACAATCAGATTGCTGTTGATAGGAATAGAGGCCGTTTTAGGTGCGATTGGCTTAAGTTGAGCATCAAGCATCACCTCATCGGATGATACCGAAACAGCACTTTCAGGTAGTTCCTGAACCGTTATTCGCGCCCAAGGAATATCTACCTTGCCATTCAAATTAAACATTTTTGGTGATGCTTCAAAGACTAAGTCTGGCGAGAGATCCATACGCACCATCGGTGGTACGGTAATTCTGAACTTATCGCCTTTGGCAGCAATCTTCGCCCGCCAAGCATCAATATTTCGCCAATCAGCATCTCCACTCAGATTAATCTGTCCTTGCGTTGTACGCAATAACCCTTCTAACGTAGAGGTTGCTCCATTGAAATTAACGGCTAGCTCACCGTCGGTCAAATCAAATGGCATAAACTTGCCATCGATATCCACTTGAGTCAGTGCTAAACGGCCAAACAGTGCTGGGCTTTGTACATTGCCGCCCAACCGTAAGTTAGCGTTAAGCATCCCCTTTGCATCTTCGCCTAAGGCTAACAAAGGCTTTATCAGTGCCAGTGAGAAGCGATCAATATTGACGGTACCAGACAGATTACGACGTCCCTCAGGGTCTGCAACTTGAAGCTTTCCGCTAAACTGTCCGTTATTGGCTATCTTAATCAACCACTCTAGCTCTGCTTTTCCCTTCGCCATATTGGCATTCAGCGTTAATGTATCAAAACCAATTGGCAGAGCCTTATCCTGCATGGTTTGCTGAACTTTCACTCCGTTGCCCACCAGCGATACTTTGGCTTGAGGTAGTGAACCATCCGCTTTCCAACTCACATCCGCCTTGCCTGTGAACACACCACTCAGTTTTGTCTCTGGCGGGAGTACCTCTTTAATCATCGCAAGATCAAAGCGATTTAATACAACACTTGCTTCTCCGCTGGCTCCGGCATCAATCGTTTTTGGCACGCAGAGTTCCGCATTAGGATTGCGCCAACAGTGAGCACTGATGCTAACTTTTTGTTCTTTATTGCGGTAATCCAGAGCAATATTGCGTTGTAGTAACCACTCACCGACAGGGGTATCAAACTTGGTGTTGCTGAGAGTGCCTTTCCAGCGCTCCTGCGTTCTATCAAATCCCCCTTCTAGGGCTAAACGGCCAGAAACCGGTTCCCCTTCCAGATTAAGATTTAACTTATGTTGTTTTTCCGTCCCTTTCGCATCCAATGTCAGGAGTTTCACCTGTAAAGCATCTTGCTTTAGCTGCTCGACACGCACGCTAAGGTCGCCCTTCACTTGATCGGCTGAGCTAACATCCCCTTTTACCTTCACCTGAGCCACACTCAGTGCCTGCCACCGGAGGTTAGAGGCGGTCAAATCGGCTAATAGCTGAGGCGCTTTTAGTTCACCCCGTAATTTGATGGTGCCTTTTGCAACGCCACCCAAGCCCGGTAGTGCACCATCTAAATGAGGTGCATTAATCGAGGCATCCAGATTCCACTTATTGCTAAGATCACCTTTTGCTTCAATCACGTTCTTGCCCAAGGCGATATTCAGCCCCGGAATCTTCCACTGCCCCGCTTGGTTGCCTGAAGCCGATCCCACCACTTTAAGCTGATTCTGTTTCACATTTCCGTTGAGCTGAATATCAGGGATCGCAAGCTGCCAACTACCGCCGTACAAACTACCGCGTGTCGTTATTTTGCCCTGAATTTTGGCTGGCCACTCAGGCCACTGTTTCACCGTATTAATACCATCTAGCGTCAACAGGCTATTCCAGCTAATCGCCTTGCTCCAATCAACCGTCGCACTTAAATCAGCGTTCCCTTCCAAAGCAGCAAGGCGAAGTTTAGCCAGCTTGAACTGCTCTTCTGTTCCCTTACCATCTAGCGTAATTTTTGCAGGGGGGAGGTCTTTGCCTTTCACCGCAGAGCGAAATGACAGCGAGTAATCGGTGGCCTTACCATCTAACTTAAGGCGTAAATCATCAACCTGATATTCACTTTCTCCGGTGAGAGGCCACTGAAGCTTATTGCTTTGTAACGTTAGAGAAAGAGGCAAGCCCGCTGTGCCTAACTCAGTTTCAGCATCCAGTTGGGCATTCAGTGGCCCATCAAGCTTTAGCCCTAAGACCACCTTATCTTTTAATGCTCCCGTCACATCAAGTACGATCTTCTCTCCCTTTATTGGCTCGATATTAAGATCGCTATTTAACGCCAAATTGACAGGCCATTTCTTATCCAGAGAAACCAGCCCTTGCAAAGAGAGGTTGCCTTGAGGGGAGCGCACATCGAAGGTTTTAATTTGAATATCAGCGTCTTTGGTTATCGCGCTGATCTGTAGACGCTCAATCAAGATATCCAGCGAGTCATCCGCAACACTGCTGTTATCAGCCTCTTCTTTTAGTTTTGCGCTCTCTTCTTTTTTACTCTCGGTTTTACTATCAGTAATCTGCTCAACAACATCACCCACGCTTTCTACTGCGGCATCAGCGAGCTTATCACTCAGGCTAGAGGGGCGTGTCACACGCCAACCTTCGCCCACAATTTCTGTTGCCGTAATATCCAACGGCAGCTTTATATCGGAAAAATCATCTAAGAGCGGCTTTTCAAACAGAGCCTTGAGCATTTCGCCCAAGGGCTTTTCTGGTTCTGCCGCCGCTGCGTCTTTTGCTGCTTTGGCTTCGTCTTCCGCCGTAGCCGCGACTACTTTGGGCAAAGCCACCAGCAATGCGGTGATTTTTGTCGGTTGTAACGTTAGCGCCCGCCCTTCCCAACTAGCCCCTGTTTTGAACTCCCCTAGAGATATCGCCGTACCATCTACATTAACGGTGATATTTTCTAGTGAGAGAGCGGTTAATTGAATAGGCAGTGGTGCTTGTAGATCGGTGAGTGGTTCACTAGTCGTATCGGGAGGTGCCGAAGGAGGCATCTCCTGCGTGTTGACAACGACATTGACGTTTTCTACTTTCACATCATCAATACAGAGTTTACGGCTCGTCAGGCAAGATAGGTTTAATGACAGGTCAAACTCGCCCGCCTTTACCGACACACCTTGCATCTCATAACCAATATCGGTCAGAGTCAGATTACGCAAGCTGCCGCTACTTTGGGAAATACTTAAACCAGGCACCCAGCGATCGGCCATTTTAATGACAAACTGTAGCCCGCTCTGCGTACCCAACAACCCAGCCACTGCCCCTATTAGCAGGACAATGAGCAGCAAGAGAACAATGAGTATCTTTTTTACTATGCTCATAGCTCAGGCCCTAATCCGATGTAAAACTGTATGCCGCTCTTATCTTTATCACCAATAGGTGCAGCGAGATCAAACTTGACTGGGCCAACAGGAGAAGCCCAACGGACACCAATACCTGCCCCTGTCTTAAAATCGTTATCGCGAATATCGTTCACTGCTTCACCAGAATCCACGAAAACGGCGCCCCACCACTGATCCATAACGTTATATTGGTATTCCAGTGAGCCGGTCAGCATTTTTGATGCCCCCGTCAGCTGACCTGTCTCATCTTCTGGGGAGATATCTTTGTATTTATAACCACGGATGCTGCGGTCACCACCAGCAAAGAAACGCAGAGAAGGTGGCACACGTTTAAAGTCACTGGTTTCAATCCAGCCAACTGTCCCACGAACAACAAAACGGTGTTTATCGGCTAACGTCCTAATCCAAGTGTTCTGCGCTTGTAATACGGCAAAATCGACATCTGAACCCCACATTTCATTAGAGACATCAGCAGAATAACGCTGGCTATCGCCCCATGTCGGCATCAACCCTCCACGCTGCCGAGTTCGGCTAATGCTCACGCCTGGATAGAGCAGCATGGTTTTAGTGGAGTAGTCGGCCTGTGTAAAATCGTCATAGCTCCAGCGCAGGTTAATCGCACGCTGCCAGCCACTGCTTGAGTTCCAGTATCTGGCAATGTTAAGGGTAACTGAATCGGATTTAGTATCGTTGAGGTCTTCGCGTTTAAAACCGCCCTGTAGCAGATAGTATTGCTCTAGCGGGCTTTTTCGGAGGGGCATTTTATAATTGAAATCGAGAGTCTGCTCCGGTGCAGAAAGGCTAAGAGTAGAATCTAAGCTGTGCCCCCGTGAATTCAGCCACGGCTTTTTCCATGAGCCTTTGACTCTTGGCCCAACATCTGTGGAGTAGCCACCACCTAGCTCTAGCGTATTTTTAGTGCGCGGTGTCATGACACCTTCCAGCGGTAAAATCTTGTCTTCGCCAACACCCTCAAATTTAGGTGTGACGATCACCGAGTTAAACCAGCCTGTTTCGGCAAGGCGGCGGTTTAGTTCTGCTAGATCTTCCGAGCTGTAGTAGTCCCCATTCTTAAAAGGAACCAAATTTTGCAAATAATCTTCCCGAATTTGCGAACCGGAAAAACTCACATCGCCGAAGCGATAGCGCCTACCGCTATCAAAATCGATATCCCAGAAACCTTCTCTGCGTTCAACGGAGACACCCAGTTGGCTTTTGGTCATATCTGCATCAAAGAAGCCTTTACGCCATGAAAGCCCTGTGAGTGAACTCTTGAAACTCTCGTATTTACCGTGATTGAGAATATCACCCACTTTTGCCGTTTTAGTTTTCAGGACTGATTGATAATCTGCATCTTTTTCTGCCTCACCGGTAATGGTGACGTCCACTCCCGCGACCTTAACTGGCTCCCCTTGCTTCACTGTTACCAATAGCACGGGGCGCGAAGGAGCAGGCTTCGGCTGGAGTTCAAAATGGATCGTCGGCTCATAGTAGCCCAAAGCGCGCAACCCTTGGCGTATCGCCGCATCGACCCGCGCTTTAAAGCGACCATCTTCTCCAACTTCATCATCAGCAATAGTAGATAGGTTCACTCGGACATTCTTTTCCAGATCGCCACTGAGCCCTTTGACTTCTAATCTCACTTTTGCCGCGTAAACGCTGGGAACAGCAAGCATCATGCCTAAAAAGTAACAAACACTGTATCTTGACACTCTAGCTCCTGAAATTCATCCGACCGCAAAAGGTAGCATCAATCAGATAAGATTTAGATGTAACAACCCGCCCCAATATGCCCGATAATAGAACAAGCTATTTCATACTGTATTCAATGATTGCAAGGAGTGTAACACCCCCTTTCATCTACGAAAAAGATATTAGCCACTTCCCCCTTTCCCAAACCCCATCGGGCAGAGATATGATAATAAAAACTATCCCCACATTTAATAACAGCTTCTTGATTTAGATATTAATAATTAATAATAGAACAAAAATCGTTACATTCTGTTAACTTGTCTTAAAGTAGAATAAAGATTAACTGCGATCACCAAGACCCCTTTTTAAGATAATTTGGAGCCCACCCCAATGAATTCATTTGATAAAACTCATGTTATTGACCAACAAAATGCGCTACTAGGTCGCTCAACATCAATGCCAGTGGCAGAAAAACATGCCGTAAATGGGAACTCAATGACCGATGTTCCTTCTGGTATGGAGGTCGCTTTCTTTGCAATGGGCTGTTTCTGGGGGGCTGAGCGACTATTTTGGAACCAATCTGGGGTTTACAGCACATCGGTAGGCTATAGCGGTGGCTATACACCTAATCCAACCTATCGGGAAGTGTGCTCAGGGCAGACAGGCCATGCTGAAGTCGTGCGGGTCGTTTTTGATCCCATCATTATTAGCTACAAACAGTTGTTACAGCTTTTCTGGGAGAATCACGATCCCGCTCAGGGAATGCGACAAGGGGGTGATATCGGAACACAATATCGCTCTGCGATTTATAGCACGACACCACTGCAACAAGAACAAGCTCAAGCGAGCAAGGCGTTGTACCAGAGCGCGATGCATGAATCACACGACCAGAGAGATATCACGACAGAAATCCATACAACCAAACCTTTTTACTATGCAGAAGACGACCATCAGCAGTATCTCGCTAAAAATCCAGAAGGGTACTGCGGGTTAGGCGGAACAGGAATTTGTCTTCCGCCGAATAAGTAACCGCTGGCGAGAATATTTATCCTGCTGTTATACTCTCAATTCGTGTCTTTGGGTCATTACTTAACATTGGCTCAAAGAGTATCTTATTAACCGTATTAACGATGATATTTTAGGTAATACCTTTCTTTCCGGTAAGCAACCGGCTCCCGAACGGACAAACTATGTTAAACAGTATATTACTGATCCTCATATTAATTGCCGTGAGTGCTTTTTTCTCGATCTCAGAGATCTCTTTAGCTGCCTCGCGCAAAATTAAACTTAAACAACTTGCTGATGAAGGAAACATCAACGCTGAACGAGTTTTAAAACTACAAGAACAACCAGGCCGTTTTTTTACCGTGGTTCAAATTGGCTTAAACGCCGTCGCTATCTTAGGTGGTATTGTGGGTGATGCAGCATTCTCCCCCGCCTTCTACACCCTTTTCATTCGCTTTATGTCACCTGAATTAGCTGAACAAATAAGCTTTATTACCTCTTTCGTTCTGGTGACTAGCTTATTCATTCTCTTCGCTGATTTAACACCGAAACGCATCGGAATGGTTGCACCTGAAACTGTCGCCGTTCGCATTATCAACCCGATGCGCTTCTCTATTTCCCTATTCCGCCCGCTTGTTTGGTTCTTTAACGGCGCAGCAAATATGATTTTCCGTCTCTTCAAGCTCCCTATGGTGCGTAAAGACGATATCACCTCCGATGATATTTATGCGGTCGTAGAAGCAGGGGCATTAGCAGGTGTACTGCGTAAACAGGAACATGAGCTGATAGAGAACGTTTTCGAGATGGAGTCTCGTACCGTCACCTCATCCATGACCGCTCGCGAAAGTGTCATTTATTTTGACCTTCGCGAAAGTGAAACCAGTATCAAAGAAAAGATATCTATCCATCCCCACTCTAAGTTTTTAGTGTGCGATAGCAATATTGATAACGTCGTGGGTTATGTCGATTCAAAAGACCTTCTCAATCGAGTGTTAGGCAACCAAAGCCTCGCATTAACTGACGGTGTTCAAATCCATCAAGCTCTTATTATTCCAGATACGCTAACGCTGTCTGAAGGGCTAGAGAGCTTTAAAACCGCTGGGGAAGACTATGCCGTTATCCTAAACGAGTATGCTCTGGTCGTTGGTATCATTACGTTGAATGACGTGATGACAACACTGATGGGCGATTTAGTCGGTCAGGGGCAAGAAGATCAGATTGTCGCCCGTGATGAGAGTTCATGGCTGGTTGAAGGGGTAACCCCGATTGATGATGTGATGCATGTGATGGATATCGACGAGTTTCCACAAGCTGAAAATTATGAAACCATCGGCGGCTTCATGATGTATATGCTGCGTAAAATTCCAAAGCGTACAGATTACGTCAAATTTTCTGGCTATAAGTTCGAAGTTGTCGATATTGATAACAATAAAATCGACCAACTATTAGTCACTAAAATTGGTGTGGTGCCCGTGCTACCAGCAGCGACTGAAGTTAAAACGCCACCAGCAGATGCGTAAGCCCCTTTTAAAATAAAAAACGGCCATGTTTTCATGGCCGTTTTTTTATCTGCAAGCAGATACACATCTTATATTCGCTAAGAACACGCTTTTTATCACGCCTCCTGCTCTTAACAACACCTGCTTTCAAGGAGAGTTAACATTCGGCCTGTAGCCTCAGCAATTGCCGGTTAATCTCAGACATCGCAGACAAGTGCTGCTTATCTCTCACTTTTGGGGGTAAAATTCGCCCCATATCGAACTCAAAAGCGCCAATATCCTTAATGTATAACCGCCCGCGAAAGAGTGTTTTTACATACATCGCAATTTTTAGCGGGTTGTAGCGCTGGAAGATTCTCATAGGTTTTGGTTCCTCCCTTGCTTGTCATAATCTGTCATGCAGTGGTGCATATGTTCACCGAACACTGATGACGATGCGTAGTAATAGACCAAAGGATATTCGTTAGGTTCCGAACTTTATTTACATTTACACTGCCTGACAAAAATACATTCAATTCACTGATTAGTAATGAATAACCTTTCTTTATTCATGGAAGTACATCTGTTTTATGTCACATATATGTTAATAAAAATAGTACGAATACATCCCTTCACCTATGCTTTTGATGCTATACACAGCGTTAGCACTGTTAAATACTTTCTGTACCTCCCCCATCCCTTCTTTGTTAAGGAAAGAGTATGTTAAAACGAGCCATATTCGTTCTGTCACTTGCTGTTTTCCCTCTATTAACATCGGCTAATAACCTCACGTTAAATGAGAGGGTTACCCCCGTCGGCGTTAACGATAAAGGGGAATTAATCTATGACAACAACCAGTTTTCTTATCAGGGCTGGAACAGCGCTAAACTGGTAGGCAAAGTCAGAATTATCCAGCACATCGCAGGAAGAACCTCAGCCAAAGAGCTCAATGCACCGTTAGTCGATGCCATAAAGCTCGCTAACTTACCGCGAGATCGCTATCAGACCACCACTATCGTCAATACCGATGATGCCATTATTGGTACTGGCCCTTTCGTGCGTAGCAGTATTGAAGAAAATAAACGCGAGTTCCCGTGGTCGCAGTTCATCGTAGACAGTAATGGTTTTGTTGCGAAGGCATGGGGGCTGAAAGCAAAAAGTTCAGCCATTATTGTGCTAGATAAAGAAGGTAAAATCGTTTCAATGAAAGAGGGCGCTCTCACCGCAGCAGAAGTACAACAAACGATTTCTTCGTTGCACAAACTGCTTGCCGATTAGAAAATAGAGACGCGAAACCCTGGGTTAAGAAACGACTCCGCTGGTGTGTAATCCAGCGGTTTGCCATGCCAGTCATTCACTTGAGCCCCCGCCGCCGCGGCTACTGCGTGGCCTGCCGCCGTGTCCCATACATTGGTTGGCCCAAACCGAGGGTAAAGTTGTGCCTGCCCTTCTGCTACCAAGCAAAATTTTAGCGATGAGCCTATAGAGACCGTTTGGTGCTCTCCCAATACCTGAAGATAATCTTTGAGCTCATCATCGGTGTGCGACCGGCTGATCACTACCAACGGCACAGGTGCCGTTTTGACATGAATTCGTTCGGTTACACCCTCTTTCACCTTCCACGCTTTCCCCTCATGGGCAAAATACATCACATCAAGAACAGGGGCGAAGACGACGCCTAATACAGGCTTTCCGTCCTCAATAAGCGCGATATTGACGGTGAACTCACCATTCCGGTTGAGAAACTCTTTCGTGCCATCTAAAGGATCCACTAACCAATAGCGCTGCCAGCTCTGGCGTTCGAGCCACTCTTGGGGGGCTTCTTCTGAGAGAACAGGGATGTCTGGTGTGAGTGTTTTCAAACCTGTGCTGATAATTTTGTGTGCTGCCAAATCAGCCGCAGTCACCGGGGAATCATCCTGCTTATGGTTAATATTTAATGGTTGTTCGCCGTGGTAAACCACCATTATTGCGGCGCCTGCCTCGGTAGCTAACTGACAGATCTGCTCTAACATCATCATATTCTCCTTATAGCAAGAAAGCGGGTTTTGATGACCTTATTATGGCACGCCATAGAACGCTACGTTTTTAAATCACTAAAAACGGAAAAATAGCCCGAAATAGAACAAGATATCTTTACTACCTATTTAGGGGAGTATCAAAGCACAAAACATGCATTTAATATACATGTTATAAGTTAACTCAATCTAAAAGAGGCTCCACTATGGATTACCGCGAACAATCACTGGGAGCCATTGCTATTGCAATGCCTCGAGCAACAACACTTTTTCGCCAATACGATCTCGATTTCTGCTGTGGTGGTAAACAGACTCTACGCCGTGCCGCAGATAAGAAAGCGCTAAATCTCGATACGTTAGTGGCACAACTAGATGCCATCGCCAACGAGCCTAACACTGGGCAAGATTGGGAAAAGACGGCATTGAATGAGGTCACACCTTTTATCGTCAAACGCTATCACGACCGCCACCGCGAGCAGTTGCCGGAACTGATTTTAATGGCCGCAAAAGTGGAACGCGTACATCATGAAAAACCAGCTTGTCCGAAAGGGTTAGCTTCCCAATTAGAGGCGATATATAACGAACTGAGCCAGCATATGATGAAGGAAGAACAGATCCTTTTTCCCATGATTGAGCAAGGGATGGGCCCACGTACTGCTGCACCGATATCGGTAATGGAACATGAGCATGATGCTGCTGGTGCACAACTAGAAGAAGTTAAAAGGCTGACAAACAACGTCACTCCACCAGTAGGGGCATGTAATACATGGCAGGCTCTATATGGAGGTATCAATGAGTTTATTGATGATTTGATGAACCATATTCATCTGGAGAATAACATTTTGTTCCCACGAGCATTACGCGGAGAATAATAATAGAGTGAAAAGTAAGTACCGGCCTCATAGAAATAAAAGATAAAGAGCCCGGTACTTCTTATGACAACTTAAACGATATCTAACAACTCAACTTCAAATACCAGCGTACTGAACGGAGGAATTGAAGCACCAGCTCCGCGTTCGCCGTATGCCAGATTATGAGGAATAGTCAGCTCCCACTTAGAACCGACAGGCATCAGAGTTAAGGCTTCAACCCAACCTTGAATAACGCCTGTAACTGGGAACTCCGCAGGCTCGCCACGCTCTACAGAGCTATCAAATACCGTGCCGTCGATCAGACGGCCAGTGTAATGTACGCGTACATTATCCTGACGCGAAGGGATTGCTCCTTCACCTTTTTGTAGAACAGAGAACTGAAGACCTGACTCTGTTACCGTCACACCTTCACGCTTCGCGTTTTCAGCCAAAAACTGAACGCCCTTCTCAGCGATCTCTTCTGCTAGCTCACGACGAACGTTATCTGCACGCTCATGCATTTCACGCAACGCACGGTGTACAATATCAACAGGAACTGCTGGTGCGTTGCCTTCTAAAGCATCACGCAAACCTGCTAAAAGCGCTTCAGGGCGCAAACCTTCTAAGCCAGACTCTTGAAGTTGCTGCCCAACTTGTAAACCAATGCCATAACTTGCTTGTTCTTCTACGTTATCAAAAGAAGGGGTTGTCATTCCTGTTATTTCCTTTCGTCTTATCTATTGAAAGGGGGAAGCATAACAGCCATGACGAGCGCGGTACAACACCCTCACCCATGTTTTGGCGCACCAAAATGCGACTTTCATTAGAGAATAAAAAACAATAAGCTGTCTTTATATGATTATGCAGCATAATGATCATTCAACTACATATATCAAATAGATTCTATGCTGTAGAAAAATGCCGATACATCTGCAACATGCAAGATGAAGGGTATACTTTATTAAAGCGAGTCATAGAGGTAGCAACCATGCAACGCCAATTCAAAAGGCGCCGATATACGAGGGTATATCAACCCCTATTTCATACATGGATTACCTTATGGAAAACACCGGGAGCGACTATGGACCAAAAAGATATAGTACATTCGCCGAGTTCCGAAACCCACTCGCTAAAACAGAAACTGGTAGCTCTGTGGCACCTTTCTGATAGTTTTAGCTGGATGTCCCCATTACCCTTTCCACATCGGCGTGGAGTACTTATCGCGGCAGCCGTGGTCGCTATTGCCTACTTATGGCCAGGAGAGACGATTCCCCCCATTTCGCCGCAGTTAGAGGACAATGCCACGGTAATCCGAGCTGAATTAGTTCCGCCTCCAGCCCAACCCCAAACAACCATAACACCAACACCAACAGAGCCTGCTGCACTGGTTGAACAAACAGAAGTAGCCCCTCAGCCTGCCTCAACCTCAGCAACGACGAAGAAGTACAATATTCAAAAACAGGGTACGCTGACGCAGCTCTTTCGTGATAACAATCTGCCGTTGAGAGATATCTTTGCAATGGCGGCAATTGAAGGTAGCCAGAAACCCCTTAGCGCACTGTATATTGGGCAACAAGTCGAGATAAGCCTCGGTAGCCAAGGTGAAGTCATGCAATTGATTGTCGATACACCAAATGGACAGAAGGTTCAGTTTAATCGACAAGCCGATGGCAGTTATCGCAAAAGTCGTTAAGTCTATTCTACGAAGAGGTCTTGTCGTTCTATAGGCATTAAAAAAGCCGCAATCCTAAAAGGAGTGCGGCTTTTTAAGTTTACGGGCTATTAAAAAATAGCCGTAATCAATTATGCTTCAGCAACAACAACTACGTTCAGCTTAGCGAACACTTCACTGTGAACTTGGAAGCTCACTTCGTGATCGCCCAGAGTGCGTAAAACGCCTTCTGGCAGACGAACTTCGCTCTTAGCTACTTCAACACCGGCTGCAGTAACTGCATCAGCGATGTCGCGAGTACCGATAGAGCCGAACAGTTTACCTTCATCACCCGCTTTAGAGTTGATGGTGACAGTACCCAGTTCGTTAATTTTAGTTGCGCGAGCTTCAGCTGCTGCCAGAGTTTCAGCCAATTTAGCTTCTAACTCTGCACGGCGAACTTCGAAATACTCAACGTTTTTCTTGGTTGCCGGAACGGCTTTACCTTGTGGTACCAGGTAGTTACGAGCATAGCCCGATTTAACATTAACCTGATCACCTAGGCTGCCCAAGTTGGCAACTTTATCAAGCAGAATAACTTGCATTACCTTATCCTCTCAAAGTCTCGTTAGTGGACAGTGGCCGATTACTGATGACGATCAGTATATGGCAACAAAGAAAGGTAACGCGCGCGCTTGATTGCACGTGCCAGCTGACGCTGGTACTTAGCACGGGTACCGGTGATACGGCTTGGGACAATCTTGCCGCTCTCGGTGATATAATTTTTCAGCGTTGCGATATCTTTATAATCGATCTCTTGAACGCCTTCCGCTGTGAAACGGCAGAACTTGCGACGACGGAAATAACGTGCCATTTGGCTAGTCTCCAGAATCTATCAATTCAATCTGCTCGGCATGTAACACTAATTTGCTTAACCCATTGCGGCCTTGATGGCTGCTAACAAAACCTTGCACAATTAGATTACTGCCGACCGTTATACTGTGAGTAAGAACTTGTGACACTTGTCCACTGACAACAACGGGCATTCTGCACCATGCTTGTCGGCTAAAACCGGCTTCCTGCTGCTGCGAGCGATGCTCAAGCACAAACTGGCAGTGTGGAATACCGGCTGGACTTACCTTTCGGATGGGTGTTTTGCACACTGTACCAAACAGAACCAAACGATTAGGGGTCACCACGCGTAATTACTCTTCAGAATCACCTACATCATCATTGGAATCAGAAGCGAACTCTTCACGACGCTCACGGCGCTCGTCTTTCGCTTTGACCATGATAGATGGCTCAGTTACAGCGTGTTTAACGCGCATAACCATGCTACGGATAACGGCATCGTTGAAGCGGAAGTTTGTTTCCAGCTCATCAATCGCTTCTTGGGCAGCTTCTACGTTCAGCAGAACATAGTGCGCTTTGTGAAGCTTGTTGATTGGATAAGCCAGCTGACGACGGCCCCAGTCTTCCAGACGATGAATCTCGCCACCTGTGTTTTTAATTGCACCGGTGTAACGTTCGATCATACCTGGAACCTGTTCGCTTTGATCAGGATGAACCATAAAAACGATTTCGTAATGACGCATCAATTGCTCCTTACGGATTATTCAGCCTCCTGTCAGGGTCAACCGTGGCCCATGGAAGCAAGGAACGTGTTTAATTGTACGGTTGAAAAAATGACGCGCAATTGTAAGTGCGTAGCCATACAAACTCAAGGAGATAAAACGCTAATTCACTTTTTAGGCAGAGCAAACCGCCTTTTCTAGCACTAGCGCTATGATTGTTATCAGAAATAAATTGCTATTGAGATAAAAAGAAGCTGACCGCACATCCCTGCAAAGACAAAGCCTGAATGAGGGCGTAATCTTTACAAGGCATTCTCTCGTTAAGAAAAGGGAATTCGGGTTGCAGCAAGACTGTAAAAATCTCGGGTATATACAGGATATGAATAATGAAAATTGCTCGTTTTCTCTCTGTGGCTCTTATTTGTGGCCTTCTGACAGCATGTGGAATTATGGATGTCGCACCAAAGCCCCCTCCGCCAGTGACGGACAAAGCACAACAAGTTGTCCGTGCTCAGACGAGTACACTGACGAAACTAGGCGATATTTCAGTTCATGTTTTCGGTAGCCCGATGGATGCAGAGCGTGAAATCCAGCGACGAGCCGATCGGCTCGGTGCCCACTACTACTATATTATTATGGTGTCAGAAACCGTGATGCCAGGAAGCTGGTACTCCCAAGCAATTCTCTACCAGTAGCAGCCTGAAAGACAAAAAACGGGTGGTTAATTAACAGAGAGACTGCCCGTCTTAATATTATCCACTTCCTAAACTGACACCCATTTATCCCCCGCTCATCATCCCAATCGCTTAACAATATAAAAGACCGTACTTGCTACTTTATATTCCTTTCATCTGTTACTACTTCTAGGATAAATAAAAATGGGTTAATGAAAAATTCAAATATTGTGCAGTAGGTCACTTTATATTTTTCAATATCAAACTTAGGATCTCTTTTATTTATTCAATCCTGCTAACATTTAAAAAAACTTACGCACGTTGACATATATTGTCTATTTGACTGGCAAGATAAGTTTCTCCTTTGGCCTATATATTCGCCATATACCAAATTTGGAGGGCTAACAATGAAGAGATCGGCAACACTAACATCACTACTAATTACTGTTGGCCTGCTACCAAACATGGCCCAATCAGCAGATATGGTGACCGCAAATTTAACCAGCGGTTTAAATAGTGTAGGAACCATATCAATACAAGGTATTATGGGTAATCAACACGATGCAGAGCAAGCTATCGCCCGTAAAACCGATGAAAAAGGTGCCAGCTATTACCGAATTTTACGAATGCAAAAAGACTCTAGCCAGAATTGTTGGGGGGTCACTGCGGAAATGTATCGTTAAATATCTATAAATCGATTATTTCACAAGATACTACTTTGCATTATTCAAACTTATTTCCTAGCAAGCGAAATATTTCGATATATAAGTCTATGACTTATACCAAAGAGCCATTTATACCCTTTATATAGAAAAGGTTTACTCCATGGAATAAACCTTTTTACATATTCTTCTGCTACCTAATATAGGTTAAGAGCGCTGGCGTACCACTTCAAATAAACAGATCCCCGTCGCGACGGAGACATTAAGTGAAGAAACGCTACCTGCCATAGGAATACTAACTAACTCATCGCAGTGCTCACGAGTAAGACGACGCATTCCTTCACCTTCCGCGCCCATAACCAGTGCCATAGGCCCCGTCATTTTGCTTTGATACAGAGTATGGTCAGCCTCACCAGCCGTCCCTACAATCCAGATATTATGTTCTTGCAGCAGGCGCATTGTTCTCGCCAAATTTGTCACCTTGATGAGTGGAACATTCTCTGCCGCACCACAGGCCACTTTTTTCGCGGTAGCATTAAGCTGTGCTGAACGATCGCGAGGGGCAATCACTGCATGAACACCAGCAGCATCTGCGCTACGCAAGCACGCACCGAGGTTATGCGGGTCAGTAATGCCATCAAGGATCAACAGTAAAGGCTTCTCAATGCTGGCTAGGAGGTCAGGGAGATCATTTTCTTGATACTGTTTGCCCTCACGCACCTTAGCGATAATGCCTTGATGAACTGCGCCCTCAACTTGAGAATCTAACCACTGACGATTAGCAAGCTGGATAACAATGCCATTTTGCTCAAGCTCGGTAATCAAAGGCTGCAATCGGCGATCATCGCGCCCTTTTAGCATAAAGACTTCCAGAAAACGCTCTGGCTCACGGTCGAGAAGCGCTTTAACCGCATGAATTCCGTAAATAATTTCACTCATAATAGATATCTGTTCATTTACTCATAGAGGGCCTATCGCCATAGATAAGCCCTGATACTAAAAGAATTAAGCTGGGTCGCTTTTTTTAGCCCGCTTGGCCTTAGTTGCAGCCGCGATTTTTTTCGTTTTCGCAGACGCTTTTTTCACCTTACTCTTACCGTCTTGTTTCGTTTTGGAAGGCCCTGCTTTTTCTCCACGAAAGGCGCTATCTGGCTCGAAGTTAGCGGGTGTTTTGCTTTTGCTGCTTCTACGCGGACGACGAGATGCAGAAGGAGCAGACGTATCGCGCATCGCTCTTTTCGCGTTATCTTTTGCCGTTTTGCCTTCTCCGCGAGGCCGACGAGAAGATGAAATCAGAGCAAAGTCGATCTTCCTCTCATCCATATGCACCGCTTCAACTCGCACTTCGACTTTGTCACCAAGCCGATAGACGATACCCGAAGATTCACCAGTAAAGCGCTGCCCAACGTTATCGTAACGATAATAATCGTTATCCAGCGTAGAGACATGTACCAACCCATCAATAAACAGCTCATCAAGACGAACAAAGAAACCAAAACCAGTTACGCTGGAAATCGTACCTGGATAAACTTGGCCAACGTGATCTTGCATAAAGTCGCACTTCAACCAATCGGCAACATCGCGCGTTGCTTCATCGGCACGGCGTTCAGTCATGGAACAGTGCTGCCCAAGCTGCAACATCTCTTCAACGTGGCTATGCCAGCCACCCGTCGGTGTCCAGCGCTCTTGTTGGTGGTTATGCTCTTTCGCCAGCAGATATTTAATGCTGCGATGCAGCGTTAAATCTGGGTAACGACGAATAGGCGAAGTGAAATGTGCGTAAGCCGACAACGCCAAACCAAAGTGTCCACGGTTTTCAGGGTCGTACACGGCCTGTTTCATAGAACGCAGCAGCATCGTTTGCAGCATTTCATGGTCTGGGCGCTCAGATACTTCGTTCATTAGCGTGGCATAGTCTTTAGGCTGAGGCTTAGAGCCGCCGCCCAGCGTTAAGCCAAGCTCGTTCAATACGCTGCGTAACGTCATCAGGTGATCGTCACTAGGGCGATCGTGAATACGAAATAGCGCAGGTTCACCACCCAATTCAACAAAACGTGCCGCTGAGATGTTCGCCAAGATCATGCACTCTTCAATGATCTTATGCGCATCATTGCGCACTGTTGGTTCAATACGCTCAATACGACGCTCAGCATTAAAGATAAATTTGGCTTCTTCTGACTCAAACCCGATGCCGCCACGAATAACTCGCGCTTTCTCCAACGCCTGATACATCTGAAACAAATCTTCCAGATGCGGAACCAGAGGCCTGTAACGCTCGCGTAGCTCTTGATCGCCTTTCAGGATATGAGCCACTTTGGTGTAGGTGAGACGAGCATGGGAGCTCATCACCGCCTCATAAAATTTAAATGATGTTAGCCGGCCTTGGGCTGATACCGTCATCTCACAGACCATACACAGACGGTCAACCTGCGGGTTCAAAGAGCAAAGCCCGTTAGAGAGAACCTCCGGCAACATAGGCACAACCTGTGACGGGAAGTAGACCGAGTTACCGCGACTATGCGCTTCTCTATCTAATGCCGTATTCGGTCGCACATAATAGCTCACATCAGCAATAGCCACCCATAAACGCCAACCACCGCCGCGCTTCTGCTCACAGTAGACTGCATCATCGAAATCTCGGGCGTCTTCACCATCAATAGTCACTAATGGGATGTGGCGTAGGTCAACTCGGCCTTTTTTGGCTTCTGCAGGCACCTCGTCGGTTAAGCCCTCTACCTGCTTCTCAACCTGTTCAGGCCAAGTATGCGGGATCTCATGGGTACGCAAGGCGATATCTACCGCCATATTGGTCCCCATGTTCTCACCGAGAACCTCAACAATCTTACCAATGGCCTTGGTTCTGCGGGTTGGGCGCTGAGTCAGCTCAACCACCACCACAAACCCCATCCGAGCACCATTTAGCTCCTCTTTAGGAATGATAATGTCGAAACTCAGACGGCTGTCGTCAGGGACAACAAAACCAATGCCTGCATCGGTAAAATAGCGCCCGACTATTTGGCTGTTCTTCGGTTCTACAACGCGTACAATGCGCGCCTCACGGCGCCCTTTACGGTCAGCACCCAAAGGTTGAGCCAACACGACATCACCGTGAATAACGGTTTTCATCTGGTCTGCAGGGATATAGAGATCGTCTTTACTGCCTTCAATTCTCAGGAAGCCATACCCATCGCGGTGCCCAATAACGGTACCTCGTAGTAGATCTAGCCTTTCAGGCAGGACATAACATTGGCGACGGGTAAAGACCAGTTGACCATCGCGCTCCATCGCTCTTAAACGACGGCGCAGGGCTTCGAGCGGTTCTTCACCGCTTAACCCTAATTCTTGAGCCAACTCTTCGCGGTTGGCTGGCGTGTCGCGCTTAGCCAGATGGGCTAAGATAAATTCGCGACTTGGAATAGGAGACTCGTATTTTTCGGCCTCACGTTCCAGAAATGGATCTTGTGACATTGCAGTTCCTCCGTTGTCAGTGACTGCGGTCGGAAATTATGATTCATCCGATAAGGATAGTAGCTGATAGAGAGGTGTATTCTCTTTTACTAAATCAGCTAAAGTGTATTGGTCCAGTTCGGCTAGAAATGCTGTGATTGCTTTATTCAGCATCAGTTTTAACCGGCAGGCAGGTGTTATATGGCAGAACTCTGAACTACAGTTAACAAGATTAAGAGGCTCTAATACACGAATAACATCACCAATGATAATTTTATTCGCCGCTTTCCCTAACCGTATTCCCCCATTCTTTCCACGCACAGCCATCACAAATCCTTCTCGACTGAGCTGGTTGATAATTTTTACCATATGGTTACGAGACACACCATAAACCTCTGTCACCTCAGAAATATTCGTCATTTTCTCTGGAGGCAAAGAAGCCATATAAATTAATGCCCGCAAACCATAATCAGTAAAGCTTGTTAACTGCACAGAAACCTCATTATCTATTACAACATACTTAAAGCCTACCAAGCTAAGTAGGCTTACTTCCCAATATAAAATGCCTTTATAAAAAGAAGATGCTTATTTTAAGAACCAGTGATTCTTTTAAGAGAGTGCCTCTGTTAAAAGAACGCTGTTATATCCGTTGTACTTCACATAAAAACAAACCGGGCAAAACGCCCGGCCTAATTAACAAGTTATACAAGAAACACGTTATCAAGCTTCAAACGGGTCTACAAGTACCATTGTTTCGCTACGGTCTGGGCCTGTTGAGATGATATCAATCGGCGTACCGGTGAGTTCTTCAACGCGTTTGATGTAATTACGTGCCGCCTGTGGCAGCTTATCAAACTCTTTTACGCCAAACGTCGTCTCAGACCAGCCCGGCATGGTTTCATAGATAGGCTCAATGCCTTCCCAACCTTCCGCTGCCAGAGGTGTCACCTGAGATTCGCTGCCGTTCGGTAAACGATAGCCCACACAGATTTTCACTTCTTTCAAGCCGTCCAGCACGTCCAATTTGGTCAAGCAGAAACCTGAAAGTGAGTTAATCTGTACAGAGCGGCGAACAGCAACAGCATCTAACCAGCCAGTACGGCGGCGACGCCCTGTGGTAGCACCAAACTCATTACCTTGTTTGCACAGGTACTCACCTGTTTCATCAAACAATTCAGTTGGGAATGGGCCTGCACCAACGCGCGTAGAGTATGCTTTTACAATACCCAACACGTAGTCGACGTAACGAGGACCAATACCAGAACCTGTTGCCACACCACCCGCTGTTGTATTGGATGAAGTCACATAAGGGTAAGTACCGTGGTCAATATCCAACAGCGTACCCTGTGCACCTTCAAACATGATATCGTCGCCATTTCTGCGAGCGGTATCCAGCAAGTCAGAGACGTCAACAACCATCGCGGTAATAATATCCGCAACTGCCATGACTTCATCTAGCGTTTTCTGATAATCAACTGCTTCAACTTTGTAGTAATGCACCAATTGGAAATTATGATAATCAATAATCTCTTTCAACTTGGTTGCAAAGGTCGCTTTATCGAACAAGTCACCGACGCGTAAACCGCGGCGAGCCACTTTATCTTCATAAGCAGGCCCAATACCACGGCCAGTTGTCCCTATTGCCTTAGCACCACGCGCAATTTCGCGCGCGTTATCCAGAGCTACATGGTATGGCAGGATTAACGGGCACGCTTCCGATAACAGCAGACGCTCACGCACGGGAACACCGCGAGCTTCCAATTCACCCATCTCTTTCATCAGTGCATCGGGAGCCAGCACAACACCGTTACCGATGATGCATTTGACATTTTCGCGAAGAATACCGGAAGGAATTAAATGAAGTACGGTTTTTTCACCGTCTATTACCAGAGTATGGCCAGCATTGTGTCCACCTTGATAGCGAACAACATATTTAGCCCGTTCAGTTAGCAGGTCTACGACCTTGCCCTTACCTTCGTCACCCCATTGAGTGCCCAGTACGACGACGTTTTTGCCCATCTCACTATTCACCTGGTTGCTTAAAAAAGGATTCTAACATCACATCGTATGCCTTTCAGCTGTTTTCGCACACGGTTGCGTATAAAAATGGTGCGTTTACTCATTACCTATTTGTCCACGCAACATATAGTAGATAACACATCCTGCAACCACTATTCCACCACCAATACGCCGTAATGTGTTATCGGGCAACTGTGCTAGCGATAAAACCATCCTGCGCCATATTCTGGGAAAAAACATGGGAAGGATGCCTTCAAAAACCAGCACTAATCCAAGCGCTAACAAAACATGTATGCCCATCATTTTTCCTAGAATATCAGTCGAAAAAAAGGCCCGTATCAACGGGCCTTTTATATTATCAATAGATTAACGGCTCTTAGGAGACTTCATGTAACGGAAGAACTCACTATCAGGGCGTAATATCATGATATCTTTGTTGTCTTTAAAGCTATTCTCGTAAGCACGTAAGCTACGGATGAACGCGTAGAAATCCGGGTCTTGGCTGAATGCTGCAGCGAACAACTTAGCTGCCTCTGCATCACCTTCACCGCGAGTCATACGCGCCTGGCGCTCTGCTTCTGCCAGTGTACGAGTTACTTCATAGTCAGACGTTGCACGCAGTTTTTCGGCTGCTTCCATACCTTGAGAACGATGGCGACGGGCAACAGCTTCACGCTCTGCACGCATACGCTGGTAGATAGCATCGTAAACTTCAACAGGTAGGTTGATCTGCTTGATCCGCACATCGATGACTTCAATACCTAGCGCAGCCATACTGTTCGGGTTGATTGCCGTGCTGCTGCTATCTTTGATCTCTTGATCAACGCGAGCAGCAACATCAGAAATATCAGTATCGTCTTCAACCTTTACTTCACCACTGCTGGTACCCGTATTCAGTGCATCACGAACATCGCTCATTAGCTGACCACGAGAGTCCGTTACGATATCTTTGATATCTTTCACACCGATAACAGAACGCAGACGGTCACTGAATTTACGTTTTAGTAGCACTTCTGCCTGAGATATATCGCCACCACCTGTTGCCAGATAATAACGGCTGAAATCACTGATACGCCATTTCAGATAGGAATCGACGATCAAGTCTTTCTTCTCTTTCGTCACGAAGCGGTCTGCTTGGTTATCCATTGTCTGAATTCGTGCATCAAGTTTCTTCACGTTTTCAAAAAATGGCGTTTTAAAATGCAGGCCCGGCTCATAAACCAGTGGCTTATTAGCATCATCACGCAGAACTTTACCAAAACGCAGTACCAAGCCACGCTCACCCTGCTGAACAACAAACAGTGAGGTATATAGCACCATTAACACGATGATTAAAATAGGGATTAACTTACGCATTGATTAATTTCTCCCTACGCGTTCGACGTCATTACGCTGCGCATCAAGACGGCGCTGCTCCATAACACTATTAGCTGACGCCGATGTGTTTGAGGTAGTTTCCCTTGTTTGCCCTGTTGAGGCATCCAACGGCGGTAATTCGACACTTTTTATCGTTGAACTTGACGCTTTAGCAGACTCACCACGTAGCATCTGTTCCAACGGCAATACCATCAGGTTATTGCTATTGCTCTCCATAAGCACTTTACGTGTCTGGCCTAATACACGCTCCATGGTTTCGAGATACATACGTTCACGGGTAATCTCAGGTGCAGCAGCATATTCAGGCAGAAGGCGTGTAAAACGAGCCACTTCACCCTGAGCTTCCAACACGGTACGGTCTTTATATGCTTTCGCATTTTCTAACAGACGCTGAGCCTGACCATTTGCTTTCGGTTGAACTTCGTTCGCATAAGCTTCAGCCTGACGAATGTATTGCTGTTCGTTTTCACGGGCAGCGATAGCATCATCAAACGCCGCTTGAACTTCTTCTGGTGGGCGAGCAGCTTGGAAGTTAACGTCCTGTACCGAAATACCCATCTTATAAGGCTTGATGGTATTCACTAATTCAGTCTGAGTATCAGAACGCACCACGGTACGGCCTTCCGTCAGAATTCGGTCCATCGTGTATTTGCCGATAACCGCACGAAGCGCACTATCGGTTGCTTGACGCAAGCTATCATCCGCCTGAGTCACGCTATACAGATATTGAACAGGGTCAGTCACACGGTACTGAATGTTCATCTCTACGCGGACAACGTTTTCATCCGACGTGAGCATCACGCCAGAAGCGGCAAGTTCACGCGTCGTTTCAATGTTAACGGGTGTCACTTGGTCAATAAAAGTGGGTTTCCAGTTCAGGCCCGGCTCGACCAAATGACTGTACTTACCAAAACGTGTCACAACGCCACGTTCCGCTTCTTTGATAGTATAAAAGCCACTACCTGCCCAGATGACAACCACTACAGCGAGCGCTAGCCCGATGAAGCGACTACTGAGACCTGGCCCATGAGGAGTACTACTATTATTACCCCCACCTCCGCCAAAATTACCGAACTTTTTGCTCAGTTTACGGAAGATATCGTCCAGATCAGGAGGCCCTTGTTCACGACCGCCTTTATTATTATTTCCGCCAGAGTTGCCGCCATTATTATTGCCGCTCCCCCACGGATCGCGGTCTTGTCCGTTATTACCGGGCTGATTCCACGCCATGTTTTAGCTCCGTTCTTCTATGATAAGTTTTACTTCAGGCCCAATTTAACAGGGACATACTAAACTATACGATAAATTGTAACAATTCTTGCTGCTGCTTACAGAGACGGTGCCACTCAATGATCGGCATACGGATCATTAAGCCAATGCTACCATCTTCTTCAATCCACTCTTTTTCAATAGCCTGAAGCTGATAAAAGCGGCTACGCAAACGGCCTTCTTTAGGCGGTAAGCATAATTTGTAATGCGCGATTTCACCTGAAAGACACTCCGTTAACGCTTGAAACAGTAACGAAATACCTTCTCCTGTAGAGGCTGATAACCAGACTCTAATCGGTTTATCTTCATCATTACGGTCAATACGCGGCACAAAATCATCCAGCATATCGATTTTATTCATCACTAACAGGGTAGGAATATCATCGACTTCAATTTCTGACAATACGTCATCAACAGCCGCAATATTCTCATCGATTCGAGTATCTGAGGCATCAATGACATGTAATAACAGTGAAGCCTGTCGCGTTTCTTGTAACGTTGCCTTAAAAGAGGCAACCAAATCATGCGGCAAGTGACGAATAAACCCTACCGTGTCAGCCAAAATCGTATCACCCACGTCTTCGACTTCAATGCGACGCATTGTAGGGTCAAGGGTGGCGAACAGTTGGTCTGCCGCATAAACATCGGCGGCGGTGATACGGTTAAATAACGTTGATTTACCTGCGTTGGTGTAGCCAACCAGAGAAACCGTTGGGATTTCGGCACGAGTACGCGCACGTCGCCCTTGTTCACGCTGCTTTTCGACTTTCTCAAGGCGAGAATGAATCACCCGAATACGATCGCGTAACAAACGCCTATCGGATTCTAACTGTGTTTCACCTGGCCCACGAAGGCCGATCCCGCCCTTTTGGCGTTCTAGATGCGTCCAACCTCTCACCAAACGTGTCGCAATATGGTTTAGCTGAGCAAGCTCAACTTGAAGTTTACCTTCATGGGTTCTAGCACGCTGGGCAAAAATATCCAGAATCAGACCAGTACGGTCAACGACCCTACACTCACATAACCGCTCAAGATTACGCTCTTGCGCAGGGGTTAGGGCATGGTCAAACAAAACAACGGAAGCGCCGCTTGCTTGCACAGCTTCGGCTATCTCAACGGCTTTGCCTTCCCCGACAAAATATTTAGGATGAGGTGATTTTCGGCTACCGGTTATAACCCGTAACGCCTCGACTCCCGCAGATGAAACCAAAGACTCGAACTCATTGAGATCGTCAGTATCTTTATCTTGCGAAAAATAAATATGAACCAGAACAGCCTGCTCACCGGCATCATAACGCTCAAACAAGCGTGTAACTCCTTAAATGACGATAGTGCACTACCGCTTGAGCGGAGGACATAGCGAGGAGTTTCCCCTCTATGTTCTCCGATTCAATCTTCGGACAATACGCCTTATTCAGCGTCATCATCACTCGGTTGCGATTGTGCAGGATTACCGTGTTGGTAATTGCCAGGACCGCTACTTGGGGTATTGCTATGGTGCGAAACGGGGCGAGATGGAACCACAGTAGAGATAGCGTGCTTATACACCATTTGGCTCACTGTGTTCTTTAACAAAATAACAAACTGATCGAAAGACTCGATCTGTCCTTGTAATTTAATGCCATTAACTAGGTAAATAGAAACCGGAACACGTTCACGACGCAATGCGTTCAGGAACGGATCTTGCAAAGATTGCCCCTTAGCCATTTTCTTTTCCTTATATGTTTGTTGTTACCAAGAACCTAAAGGCTCAAAAATAAACTGCGTAAATAATTGCGCGCTGAGTACTTATCAATTGTACACAATCACCAAGTCTATGCACTAATAACCTGTATGACTGAGCTCAATGCTTCATGGGGCCTATCACTATCTAACCATGTGATATTTGGCCATCCTCGCAACCACGTCATTTGCCGTTTTGCCAGTTGACGAGTTGCACAGATACCACGATAAACCATCTCGTCATAATCTGTTTCACCATTCAAATATGACCACATCTGCCGATATCCCACACAGCGAATAGAAGGCATATCTGTATTTAAATCGCCGCGTGCAAAAAGTGTCCTCGCTTCCTGTTCAAATCCTGCGGACAGCATTTGTTGGAAACGAAACTCAATGCGCTGATGCAATAACTCGCGGCTAGCAGGTGCGATAGCAAACTGATGCACATTGTAGGGTAAAGATTCCCCCGCAATTTTAGTCAGTTCAGTTAGAGTTTTACCTGAAATCATAAAAACTTCCAGTGCACGACTCAATCTCTGCGGATCATTTTGATGAATACGCGCCGCTGAAACGGGATCTATCTGTTCTAGCCTCCGATGAAGCGCTTCCCATCCCTCTTCGGACGCCTGCCTTTCAATCTCTGCTCTTATCTCCGAATCCGCCGGAGGCAAAGGCGATAATCCTTCCAATAAGGCTTTAAAATACAGCATGGTTCCACCGACTAACAGGGGAATTCGCCCCTTTCTTACAATTTCCGCCATCTCTCTCAATGCATCAGAGCGAAAATCTGCCGCAGAATAGGGTTGAGAAGGGTCTCTGATATCGATTAAACGATGGGGGGCAAGCGCTAACTCCTCTCTCGATGGCTTGGCTGTACCAACGTCCATCCCTCGGTAAATCAGGGCAGAATCCACGCTAATGATATCAACGGGAAAACGTTGGCTGAGCTCTATTGCCAATCCCGTTTTCCCTGAAGCAGTTGGCCCCATTAAAAACAGTGCGGTCGGTGCAGAATTTGATGTCTGAGTGAGTATCGTCATGCTTTTAATATGCTAATTGCAGCCTGTAGATCAAGAGGTTGTAATAATCCTGCTGGTGGTGATTTCACTAAATTAGGGCACAGGCGCTCAACATCCGCTAAGAGTTGTATCGCTTGGGATTGATTCCACTGCGTATGCTCACTACCAAGATGGCGTGCTAGCCACGTCGTCACAATATCCAAAGAGACCTCCTTTGACTGTGCTAAGTACCCCATTAACTCTGGGATCAAGCGCTGTAAATTTTGCTGTCTCAGCGGCAGAGGAACAGCACGCACTGTGGCCCGTCGTCTCTCTAACGAAATCTGAAGCCCTAAACTCTCCAACAGAGATTGATGGGCTTGAAAAGCGGCACACGCATTTTCATCCAGTGAAACCTGTAAGGGAATCAACAGAGGCTGAGCACGTAAGCCCTCCGAACCAGGGGTAAGCTGTGCCTGACGCAACCAGCGCTCAGCTACGGGCAAAACCAGTAGAGCCAAACCATCACGAAACTCTAAAACAGCAAATTCGGCTTTGAGTACAGTCAATACCCGCCCAAAGCTCTGCTCTGCTGAATCAGACAATGGTGAAGCGCTTACAGATGCTGCCTGTTCCACAGCCTTGCCCATCGTAGATTCTTGCAGACGTTTGCCCTCTTCAGAGGCAGGCTGTAAGAATTTTTGGTAAAGCTCGCCTTGCTGCTTCTGATAAGTATTCTCCGGTATTCTAGGAGGATATTTACCCACAGAATCCGCTTCACGAGCCTGTTTAGCCCCCTGAGATGAACCCGCACCACTGTAACTTTTGCTCTCTTTTTGCCGAAAGGGGTCTAAAACCGTTTTTTCTGCGTTTGGGGAAGTGAGGCTTTCGGCAGGTTGGTTAAAAATATTTTCACCCGCAGCCACTCGGTTTTCTGGCTGCCATTGAGTGCTCGCATTATCCCCTTCGTCTAAGGAAAGAGACGGCGTACCCGCCTGTTGCAACACGGAGACAACAGCCTGATAGATAAAATCATGCACTAAACGGGATTGATGAAAGCGTACCTCATGCTTAGCTGGATGCACATTCACATCAACCTGATGCGGATCAACAGTAAGATAGAGCACATAGGCTGGCTGTTGATCGCCGCTGAGTTGAGTCTGATAAGCCTGACGGATCGCATGGTTTATCAATCTATCCCGCATCATACGGCCATTCACGTAGCAGTATTGCAGCTCACCTACCATTTTTGATCCGGCTGGATCGGCAACCCAACCATCAATAGAGAGATCACCATGTTGCCAAGAGATTGCTAACGCGTGGCTTAGGAATTGAGTTCCGCAAATACTGGCAAGGCGTCGCTCATGTTGAGAACGTTCAGGTGCGGGGCGATATTGCCGAACTAGTTTACCGTTATGGCTTAGATTAATGGCGACATCGAAACGGGCCAGAGCGATACGGCGAATCACTTCATCAATATGGCCGAACTCCGTCTTCTCTGTTCTTAAAAATTTCCGGCGAGCGGGTGTGTTGTAGAACAAATCGAGCACTTCGACCGTTGTCCCAACCGGATGAGCCGCAGGCTTAACCGTCACCGCCATATCTCGACCTTCGGCATAAGCTTGCCACGCCTCAGGCTGGGATTCGGTGCGAGATGTCATGATTAAACGGGATACAGAGCTGATACTTGCTAGTGCCTCACCGCGGAAACCAAGGCTAATAATAGCCTCTAGGTCTTCCAATGAGGCTATCTTGCTGGTTGCATGGCGTGCCAGCGCTAACGCCAATTCCTCTTTGCTAATACCGCAGCCGTTATCACGAATACGTATCATCTTAGCGCCACCACGATCGATATCGATATCAATTCGTGTTGCTCCAGCATCAAGGCTGTTTTCCACCAGCTCTTTTACAACCGACGCTGGGCGTTCTACAACCTCACCGGCAGCAATCTGATTCGCCAACTGTGGCGGTAGTACCTGAATTGGCATAACAGCGCTGATCCTTTCATTTTTACTCAATAACCATCATGGGAAGCTTATTGAGAAGATAAAATTACTGAGGAATAGTTAAAACCTGCCCCAACATCGCATTATCTGATTTCAGTTTATTAACGCGTTTTAACTCCGCCGTGCTCACACCATATTTAGCTGCAATCGTGGATAACGAATCACCTCTTTTCACAGTATGTTTTTTTACCGCTGATTTCGCTGCTTTTTTAGGCTCTTTTACCGACTCTTTTGCTGTCGCTTTCTTGGCCGTTTCAGCCTTCGCCGGTACTTTTAATCGCTGCCCCACCCAAACACCTGGTTTCTTCAGCTTATTCAAGTCGGTTAGTACCTGAGCCGTCGTACCATAATGTACTGCAATGCCAGAAAGGGTTTCTGCACGCTTTACCACATGAGTCTGCACGTTTTTAATGTTGCTTTTCTGAGCACGATCATTCTGGCTCGGAGTAACCTCCTTCCGAGCCGTCTCTTTTTTACTGCTACTTTGGCTGAAACTTTCCTGCTTCTGCGCTGATGATTTAACCGCCCCCGGCGCGCCCTGGGAACGGCTTACCGGCTTTGGGTCAGATTGCAGCGGATTAGCCAAGAAATATTCGCGAATCCCTTGGTAGATAGCATTCGCGATTTTATCCTGATGGGCATTACTCCCTAATAAACGCTCTTCGGTGTTATTACTAATAAACCCCGTTTCCACTAGCAATGACGGAATATCCGGTGAACGTAACACCCCCAAACTAGCATGTTCAGGTGAACGTTTATGCAACGAGCTTATCTTGCCAAACTGACGCAATACGTGCACGGCAACATCGTAGCCTACACGCTGCGAGTGCCCAAATTGCAGGTCGAGCACGGCTTGGCTCAGATAACGGTCATCCGCACTATTCGCCAATACATCGCCAGCACCACCTAACAATTCCGATTGCTTCTCATGCTGCTCAAGCCAGCTACCTAACTCACTGTCTGCTCGCCGGTTAGATAAAACCCAGACAGATGCGCCTGCCGCACTACGGCTAGGTGCCGCATCAGCATGAATAGACACTAATAGGTTCGCGCCTTTGTTTCGTGCAACGTCTGAACGCCCCATCACGGAGATAAAATAGTCACCATCGCGGGTTAAAACCGGCTTAAACATCGGGTCACGTTCTAACAAAAACTTCAATTTTCTCGATACTGCGAGAGTAACAGTTTTCTCTTTCAACCCAGTTGGGCCGATAGCACCGGGGTCTTGCCCACCATGTCCAGCATCAATAGCCACCACTATACGGTTGCTATTTCCCGAAGAACGGACAGCAGGTTGCCGACGGCTTGCCGTTGATGTTGAATTTACCACTGGCACCGAATCAGCATGGAAAGGGTTACGCTCGTTAGACGCGCTCCCCGAGTTGTTATTGCTGCCTTCGCTGTTGTTACTGAAAGTATGGCTTTCAGTACGGCTGGTACTATTGGCGGTGGTTTGTCTTACTGCGCCTTCCCCCGTTAAGGTAAAGACAACCGTATAACTACTGCCTTGTTCTTGGGTCACAGCACGCGTTTTCACGCTCCCATTAACCTCAAACACCAACCGAATACTATTAGCCTGTTTTGCCTCACTACTGCGAATCTTTTTAACCAAATTTCTCCCGCTAAAATTCAACGGCAATCCAGTCACACTGCGACTCGATTGCTGAATATCTATGACCACCCGATTGGGATTGGTCAATGGGAAAAAGGCGTAAAGAGGCCGCCCATCAAACGATAAAGTCACTGTCGCTTCACGCTCATCATTTATCACCTTAATATCGGTGAGTGCTGCGGCTGAAACTTGCCCCATTGCCATCAAGAGCAAAAGGGCAGTGCACAACTTCTTCCACCAGTGCATCATTCCATTATGATCCTTATTACATGGATAACCGATTGATTAACACCTCACCATACGCTGAAACAGGAACAAGACGAGCTTCTCGTCCCTGTGACTCGTAGGTAAGGTAAAGCTCCACATCCGGTTCAGGTAAAATGCCTTCCCCTTGTTGCGGCCACTCAACTAAACACAGCGAATCCTGCTGGAAATAATCCCTGATACCCATAAATTCGAGTTCCTCAGGGTCAGCAAGACGATAAAGATCGAAATGATAAACGGCAAAGGGTTTAAGATCATAGGGCTCAACCAGCGTATAGGTTGGACTTTTTACATTGCCGTTATGCCCTAAAGCCTGTAGGAAACCACGGCTAAAGGTTGTTTTACCTGCTCCCAAATCGCCAAACAGATAAATGACACTGGCGCGATCGCATACTTTCGCTAGCTTTGCGCCCAAAGCAACGGTTGCTGCCTCATCGGGCAGAGATAAAACACATTCTTTCATTATTGTCGTATCTGCTGATTTATTTCGGATTATTTTTTTCCGGATTAACATATTTAGGGATAGCAGGCAGCAAGTCAGTTGCCAGCAAGCCTCTCTCCCCATATTGAGCCGCCACACTATCTGCCGCAGCACCATGAATAACACAACCCGCACATGCAGCATCAAACAACGCTGCTTTTTGGGCCATCAAGCCACCAATAATGCCAGAGAGAACATCTCCCATTCCTCCGGTTGCCATCCCTGGATTGCCTACATCGGCAATCGCTATAGCACTATCTTGAGCAATAATGGTACCCGCACCTTTCAATACCACCACACCACCATAGCGCTCAACCAGACGACGCGCTGAAAGTAAGCGATCACTCTCAATTTCGGCAATGCTGCACCCTAACAATCGGGAAGCCTCCCCTGGGTGCGGGGTCAACACGCGATTTTGCCGTTTCTGAGGCGCGATTGCTAGCAGGTTAAGTACATCTGCATCCCATAATGCAGTTTTATCGCAACCTTTTACTAATTTAAATACCTCTTTACCCCACTCACCCTGCCCAAGGCCAGGACCAATCACTAAGGTATCAGCCCAATTTAATGCTTCGGCAAGTACGGCTTTATCAAATGCCTGCACCATAAGTTCAGGCCGCGCAGTCAGTATTGGGGCAACGTTAAAAGGGTGAGTAAGTACTCGCACCAAACCTGCACCGCTTCTCAGCGCCGCCTCACCCGCCATCCTAATTGCGCCCCCCATACCCAGATCACCGCCAATCAGTAATAACTTACCAAATTCACCTTTATGGGCGCAGGGTCGGCGAGGTTGAAACCACTCGACAAGATTATCAGTATTAACTCGATGAATTTGGGGCTTTTGTGTTTCAAACCATGTTGCTAGCCCTAAATCAGCATAGTGGAGACAACCCACCCAATCACGAGCCTGACCCGTTAATAACCCAGGTTTAAGTGCAACAAACGTATGTGTATGCGCTGCCCGTATCACCGCGCCAGGCACGCTGCCAGTATCAGCCTGTAAGCCCGAAGGGATATCGATAGCCACAACCGGTGCTGGATGTGCATTGGCAGCATCAATGAGTGTGGAATAAGGCAAACGAGGTGCCGATCTTATTCCTATTCCCAATAGCCCATCGACGATAAGGTCAATATCTTGCGGCCATGGGGAAGATGCATCCAAAATGTCACCCTGTGCATCCAGCCACTGCCGCCTCGCCTCAGCGGCTTCATCCGGTAAAGGTGTTTGCCCCTCACAGGCAATAAGGATCACATTGACTCCCGCCTGTTTCGCCAAACGAGCTACAACATAGCCATCGCCGCCGTTGTTCCCATTTCCGCACAAGATTAGCCAGTGAGCAGTTAAAGGATAGAGCTGGCGACACAGTGTGAACGTCGCCAATCCGGCCCGTTCCATCAGTGTATAGAGCGAAATGCCAAGCTGTTTAGCGCCCTCTCTCTCGCCCTGTTTTACCCAATCTGCATAATAAGCAGAGTGTGGTAAACTAGAACAGATTCGTCTCCGGTAACCATTTCTCATGACTCACCCTCTCGATCTCAATCAGCTAGCTCAACATATCAAGCAATGGGGCCAATCGCTAGGCTTCCAGCACGTTGGCATCTGCGATACTGATCTCTCTCTTGAAGAGCCGAAATTGCAGGCGTGGTTAGATAAGCAGTATCACGGAGAAATGGCCTGGATGGCTCGACATGGCATGTTACGGGCGCGCCCACATGAGCTATTACCGGGAACGCTGCGGGTGATCAGCGTAAGAATGAATTACCTGCCACCCAATGCCTCATTTGCCAGCACGCTCAAAAATCCGAATCTGGGCTACATTAGCCGTTATGCGTTGGGCCGTGATTATCACAAACTCCTGCGACAGCGCCTTAAAAAGCTGGGAGAGATGATTCAGGATGCCTACGGTGAGTTCAGCTTCCGCCCCTTTGTTGATTCAGCCCCTATTATGGAACGCCCTCTTGCCGCTAAAGCGGGGCTCGGCTGGGTTGGTAAACACTCACTTATTCTTAACCATGACTCCGGCTCTTGGTTCTTTTTAGGGGAGCTACTGGTCGATATTCCCCTTCCTATCGATGCGCCTCAAGAAGAGCAGTGTGGCCGCTGTGTCGCCTGCATGACAACCTGCCCGACCAACGCCATCATCGAACCTTATGTCGTCGATGCGAATCGCTGTATCTCTTACCTCACAATTGAACTGGAAGGCTCAATACCGGAAGAGCTACGCCCACTGATGGGAAACCGCATCTACGGCTGTGATGATTGCCAGATGATCTGCCCTTGGAACCGTTTCTCGCAGATAACGGATGAGACAGATTTTCATCCCCGCTCTGCTCTCCACGCAACAGATCTCCAAACACTTTTTTCTTGGAGTGAAGAGAAATTCCTGCGTATTACGGAAGGCTCACCTATTCGACGTATCGGCTATTCACGCTGGCTACGCAATATCGCTGTCGCACTGGGTAACGCACCTTATCAAGAAGCGGTCATCATTGCCTTACGCTCTAAGCTAGGCCATTCTCCCCTATTGGATGAACATATCGAATGGGCTATCGAGCAGCAGTTAAAACACCGAGCAGACCATACTATTGAAGTGCAGACCTCACAGCAAAAACGCTTGATCAGAGCAGTAGAAAAAGGTCTACCACGCGATGCATGAGACACTATAGAGGGAAGAATTTAGGCAACAAAAGGGAAAGTTATACAGAAGATATAAACCACACAAAGATTATGGTTTTGCTTGTGAGTAAAAAATAAAAACACCTTGTCTATCAATCTCCAAAAATAGAGCAAGTGATCAGTATGATATTTTTGTGATAATTTTTTATTTTATAAAACAAGAAATTAGAGAATTACAAATTCCCCATAGAAAAATCTTATTTTTATTGTCAACGCATCATCCTGTGGATAACTCTGTTCACAAAATTAATGAGAACAGCGGAGATCACTATTTTTAATAGCCGAATAAAAGCGTAGATGAGTTTTTTAAAAAAGGAGGCTTTCGAGTAAGAAATATATCTTTATGCCCTTAAATGGGAATCGAAAAAATGCGACCTTTTTACCGTCATTCCCTAGAGCGGAGCGCGATTATGACCGCATTCAGTGGGGGTGTCAAACACGAAATCTCGAAAGCAAATCACTCGCTTATCCAACCCATAGTGGCATAATCCTATCATCACAACGGCTAGCGTTGTAGAGGAAATGTTCGACTCACCAGCGCCTTGCCGATACACCCAAAGTCATTCGAGTTGTAGGTAAGCGGGTATAGCACTTATCGCCAGCCACTATCTATTTAGCCATCGGCGTGCTCTACGCTACTGTTGGAGACAGTATGTCTATCAATGAAGGGAATTGGGGAGACCTCCTCTCAGGAAAGAATGCCGCGCGTTCTGTCGCCCTATCCGGCGGTGTTGCTCTACATGCAATCAATATCTATATCGCAACAACGGTCTTACCCTCTGTTGTTAAAGAGATCAACGGGCTAGAACTCTATGCTTGGAACACAACGTTATTTGTTGTGGCCTCCATTCTCGGTGCTTCACTCACCGCAAAAACCCTGAGACAAGCTGGCTCGCGAAAAGCCTATGCAATCGGCATCTTTTTCTTTTTTATCGGCAGCTTAGTCTGCGCATTAACACCTAATATGCCCATCATGCTTGTAGGCCGCTCATTGCAGGGTTTTGGTGGTGGCTTTTTATTTGCCTTAAGCTATTCGATGATTCACCGCATGTTTGATGAGACGCTGTGGCCTAGAGCAATGGCACTCGTCTCCGGTATGTGGGGAATTGCAACATTACTTGGCCCCGCAGTCGGCGGGATTTTTGCCGAAATGGATGCATGGCGTGCCGCCTTTTTTACACTGGCCCCCATCACTTTGGCCTATACCATCCTCATCTGGCGTGTTCTCCCTGCAGAAGATAGCGTGAAGAATGAAACCAGTAAGCTCCCGATTCCTCAGTTAATACTGCTCGCCGCCGCCGTTCTGGTTATCAGCGCCAGCAGCGTATCAACTTCTATCATGTGGAACATGGGTGGCGTGCTCGTGGCGATTTTGCTGCTTATCTTGATGATACGCTGTGAAATCGTCGGTAAAACACGCATGTTGCCAAAAGCGGCGCTACACATCAGCTCATCTCTGTTCGCCCTATACGCCACGATGGGCCTGTTAACGATAGGTATGACCAGCGAAATTTTTGTCCCCTACTTCCTGCAAACACTGCATGGGCAATCGCCTTTACTCTCAGGTTATATTGCCGCCTTGATGGCATTTGGCTGGACGGCCGCAGAGATTCTCAGCTCTGGCTGGAAAGCAAAAGGTATTCGCTTTGCTATCGTTAATGGCCCGATAGGTGTTCTCATCGGGTTAATTATATTGGCTGTGACGATGCCCTTACAGGGCAGAGGCGACTCTATACTTATCTCCTTTATCTGCATCGGCCTGGTTCTCGTCGGTTTTGGTATCGGCTTAGGTTGGCCTCATCTTCTCACCAAAGTGCTACAGGTAACGGCGGGGGAAGATCAGGAAACAGCGGCATCATCTATCACTACGGTACAGCTATTTGCTGCTGCATTAGGCTCTGCATTGGCGGGCATGTTAGTGAATTTGGCGGGTCTCAACGAAGGAAGTATAGAAAGTACTAGCAATGCAGCCTTCTGGTTATTCGCTATTTTTTCTCTTTCCCCGATTTTCGCACTCATTACTGCAATACGTTCAGCGAGAGCGCACGTTTAAAAGCGCAATAGAGAGACAAAATTTAGAATGGCTTGATCTTTACTGCCATAAAAGAGAATTTAGGGAAGCCAAATTAGGCGCAAAAACACCCTTAAATACGCTCGCGGTGCATAACCAATACTGGACTCGCGCCGCTAGTAGCTCGTCAAACTGAGAGGCTTTCTATGCTTGATCAAACCCAATTTCCGATTGCTTCACGCTGGCCTGCGCAGCACCCAGAATGGCTGCAGCTTTACTCTCTAGCTACACCGAACGGGGTCAAAGTTTCCATCATGTTAGAGGAGATCGGCTTACCCTATGAGGCTCATTTTATCGATATCTCTAACAATGAAACGTGGACACCAGAGTTTCTAGCACTGAACCCAAATGGCAAGATCCCAGCCATTATTGACCCCAATGGCCCAGATGGAAAACCACTGGAACTGTTCGAGTCTGGCGCGATTTTGCTCTATTTAGCGGAAAAAAGCGGCCAATTATTATCAACTGATGCAGCAACACGCTATGAAACCATCCAGTGGGTATTCTTCCAGATGGCCTCTATTGGCCCAATGTTTGGTCAACTTGGCTTCTTCCATAAATTTGCTGGGCGCGAATACGAAGATAAACGGCCGCTAGAGCGTTATCGAAAAGAGTCTCAACGCCTCCTTGGAGTACTTGAAAGCCGCCTCGAAGGACGTGATTGGATTATGGGTAAAGAGTACAGCATCGCTGATATCTCAATTCTCGGCTGGGTGCGCAACCTGATTGGCTTCTATGACGCTCGCGACTTGGTAGAGTTCGACCAATTCAAACGCGTAGGGGAATGGCTAGAGAGAGGTCTGGCACGCCCAGCGGTACAGCGCGGCCTAGCTATTCCTGTTAAAAATTAATAATTGAGCATTGCTTTTATATTTCTCACCCGTGGCTATTACACAGGTGAGAGTATATGCATTTAAATATCTATATTAAATGACCTTCATACTCTATATCTGCAACACAAAGAGTACCCTCAGCATAAAGTCTACTGCTAGAATAGATGATAACAACGCTAATATAAAATGTTCTTCGCCATACACCCTTTTCTCTGCGATTCTCCACTGAAATATCAGCGAATACAGCCCATGAAATTATTTATTAATAAAATCAAAACCATAGAGTACAAGTCTTGCTTCGATATATTCTCATTAATAAAATCCATTTAACATTATCAATAAATTTTTTATATATTATTCCATTTTTCTATTTATTATCTAATATAAATTTTATGCAAAAGCTCAGGGTAGCCACTCTTAAAACTCCCTTTATGAAATTAAAAAGGCTTGACCCTTCAGCCCAACCTTCATCGTCTAATATCTATTTTCTTAACACAAAAAAGCGTAAAAATTGATACTAGCACATTCGAAATTTAGAAATATGCAACAGCGATTATATTGAAACGGAATGGTGAAAAATCAGACTAATTGAATAAAAAATGCAGATAAGGTCGTGGCGTTTTTATTGGGAAGGGCAAAAAATTAAGTTAATTTTTTATTTTTAAGAAATTAGAGGCATTTTATGAAATGAGATTGGAGCGGGAAACGAGACTCGAACTCGCGACCCCGACCTTGGCAAGGTCGTGCTCTACCAACTGAGCTATTCCCGCATACTGCTTGGTATTGTTACTACTTAATGTGCACTACAAGATTGCTATTGAGTCACTACAGAGTGAAGAAGCTTGGAGCGGGAAACGAGACTCGAACTCGCGACCCCGACCTTGGCAAGGTCGTGCTCTACCAACTGAGCTATTCCCGCAACATATTGCTGCCTTACTCTTTTAAAAACTATCTAAAGCATCACTTCTATAAACGGTACTTCTTAAGAATTTGGAGCGGGAAACGAGACTCGAACTCGCGACCCCGACCTTGGCAAGGTCGTGCTCTACCAACTGAGCTATTCCCGCTCTGCATACCAATCAAATTCTGCACTGGTACGGGGTGCGCATTATACGAGAAATGATTTTAGCTGCAACCCCCTCTTATCGAAAAAATCGCTGATTTTGTTCAATAGATGATAAATTCAGCACACTGCTTTCTTATCAACCGTTTTCATCATCTCTATTTAATGCTGATAAACTGTACCCATCTCGCACCAGAGAGCAGCAAAATTCTTTTTTGCTGCTCCTCCAATTACTCATTAGCTAAACGTGCTATTCAGGAAATCATCATTTCTCACGAACAGAGAAAATTACAGCTGAATAAAATTCTCACGATAATAGGCAAGCTCGGCGATAGACTCCCTAATATCATCTAACGCCTGATGCGTCCCCTGTTTTTTGAAACCGCTAAGAATAGAGGGCTTCCAACGACGGGCAAGCTCTTTCAACGTGCTCACATCCATATAACGGTAGTGGAAATAACGTTCAAGCTCAGGCATGTAGCGGTAGAGAAAACGACGATCTTGCCCAACGCTGTTACCACAAATAGGAGAACACCCCTCAGGCACCCACTGTTGTAAAAAAGCAATAGTTTGGCGTTCAGCTTCAGCCGCATCGACCTTGCTCTCTTTCACCCTAGCCACCAGCCCACTTGCCGTGTGAGTTTTTGTATTCCACTCATCCATTTGGTCTAGCAGGCTATCAGGTTGATGGACGGCAAATACAGGGCCTTCCGCCAAAATATTCAAATTGGCATCCGTTACAATCGTCGCAATTTCAATAATACAGTTACTTTCAGGGTCTAACCCTGTCATCTCTAAATCTATCCAGATGAGATTATCTTTATCTGTAGCCATGGTGTTTCCTAAAAAATCTAAGATCCCTACGTGCCTTTATTTTCAATACATTAAGCGGATAACAGTGTATTTTACTGCTTAATATGACAGCACTTTCATTACAATAGTTCGTAACACGATTGTAAGAGTGAGCATTCACACCTCTCACAATTCATTTATCAATAAGCTCTCGTCTACGATAATGTGTATCATAGACCCTTTGCTCGCAATGAGCGATACAAGCCGTTTTAAGTGAGAATCAGTGAGTAAAAATAAACTGTCTAAAGGCCAGCAACGACGCGTAACAGCAAACCATCAGCGTAGGCTAAAGCACGATAGCATTCCAGTTGAATGGGATGATTCGCAGCTAGGCGAAGCCCAAGATGGGGTTGTTATCAGCCGTTTCGGCAAACATGCCGACGTTGAAGCCTCTGATGGTACTCAGCATCGATGCAATATCCGGCGGACCGTTCCTTCACTCGTCACCGGAGACCGTGTCGTTTGGCGACCGGGGGCAGAGAACCAATCTAATGTTCGCGGCGTTGTCGAAGCCGTACACGAACGGACAACCGTTTTAACTCGCCCTGACTTTTACGATGGCGTAAAACCTATCGCCGCAAATATCGACCAAATCATCGTCGTCTCAGCTATTTTGCCTGAACTCTCTCTTAACATGATCGATCGCTACCTCGTTGCCTGTGAAACACTCGGAGTAGAGCCGATTATCGTCTTAAACAAAGTGGACTTGCTAGAGCCAGAACAGCGTACCTTTGTTGACGAAGTCATGAATATCTATCGCCGTATCGAGTATCGAGTATTACTGGTTTCCAGTTACACTGGTGAAGGGATGGAAGAACTAAAACAGTGTCTGTCTAACCGTATCAGTATCTTTGCTGGGCAATCCGGCGTGGGAAAATCTAGTCTGTTGAATTCACTACTGCCAGAAAATGATGCCATTAACGTCGGTGCAGTCTCTGATACATCTGGTCTGGGTCAACATACAACAACTGCATCCCGTCTCTACCATTTCCCACACGGCGGCGATGTTATTGACTCTCCTGGTGTTCGCGAGTTTGGTCTGTGGCATTTAGAAGCGGAACAAATTACTCAAGGGTTTGTCGAATTTAGGGATTATCTTGGCGGCTGCAAATTCCGTGACTGTAAACACGGTGATGACCCAGGATGTGCATTGAGAGATGCTGTAGAATGCGGTGATATCGCCGAAGAGCGTTTCGATAATTATCATCGGATTCTGGAAAGCATGTCGCAGATGCGAACACGCAAGAATTTCTCAGACCCTAACTAACATTTTATAATAGCTGCGTTTATCGCAAAAAAATGGTCGTTATCAATGGCGCTTGATGGTTTATTAACAAACCACCAATCGTTCTTTAATAAAACAATATTATCAAGAGGTTACTGTGCTGGAACGCATAAAAATAAGACTACAATATTTGCTACCGAAACAGGGCTTAACACGATTGGCAGGTTGGGGAGCAGATAAAGAAGCTGGCTGGTTAACCCGCACCGTTATCAACCTGTTTGTCCGTCACTACCGCGTGAACATGCAAGAAGCTCAACAACCTGAAACCAGTGCTTATCGCACCTTCAATGAATTTTTCGTTCGTCCATTACGCCCAGAAGCAAGAACGATCATTGAAGGAGAAAATACCCTCGTACTGCCCGCAGATGGCGCTATCAGCCAGCTAGGTGCAATTGAAGATGGCGATCTTTTTCAGGCTAAAGGCCACTATTACTCTCTAGAAGCCCTACTTGCCGGTGATTACATCATGGCAGAGCGCTTTAAAGATGGCCTGTTTGCCACTACCTATCTATCCCCTAGAGACTACCACCGCGTCCACATGCCTTGCCAAGGAACGCTACGTGAAGTGATTTATGTTCCCGGCGATCTCTTCTCAGTAAACCCGCTCACTGCTGCAAACGTGCCTAATCTCTTTGCCCGCAACGAACGTGTTATCTGCCTGTTCGATACAGAGTTTGGCCCTATGGTTCAAATTCTAGTAGGCGCTACAATTGTAGGCAGTATCGAAACGGTATGGGCTGGTGTCATAACTCCGCCTCGCCAAGGCATCATCCAGCGCTGGCGCCATCCAGCAAAAGGCGAAGAGCACTCAATTACACTTGAAAAAGGTGCTGAAATGGGCCGTTTTAAACTCGGCTCAACAGTGATTAACCTGTTTGCTAAGGGGCAAATCACTTTCTCTCCTACACTGCAAAATCTGACACCAACCCGCATGGGTGGCCTGTTTGCCGAGAAAATGTCATCCGTTCCTTCAGATATCCACGCCGAAGAGACAATGGCTGAATAAACCTATGTCAGGCCGATACTCATATCGGCCTCCTAAAGAAAAAGGATCGAAATGCGTCTGATAACGGCACTGCTGCTAAGTCTCTTTATCGCAGCACCACTGCTTGCAGCCCCGATTACCGCAGAGCAAATTGCTCAGGAGTTAAAGCAGGTTGAAGCCAATAAAAGCATGCCTAGTCAGCCGGAAATTGCAGACGCATTACGCAGTGCACTTAACTGGCAAAAAGAGTTAAAAGATTCGACAGCTCGCGCCGAACAGTTTCAGAAAACCATCGATGATTTCCCGACATTAACGGCAGAATTACGCCAAAAACTCAGTGAGCAGAGAGAACCGATAACGGTCAAAGAGGGCTTGAATGCCTCAGAGTATGAACAACAACTGCTACAAAGCAGTAGTAGGCTATTAGAACTCTCTCGGCTGCTTCAGCAAGAGCAGGATAACTCTCGGGAAATCAGCGAGTCGCTCAACCAAATACCGTTGATGCAGACAGAAGCAAGAAAAGCGCTCAGCGATGCCGAACTTCGGCTGCAATCACTTCCTAGTACCGGAACGCCGCTTTCCCAAGCACAATTAACCCAATTGCAGTCTGAAGTTGCGGCACGCAAAGCCAAACTTGCTGCTCTAGAGCTAGAGCAGCTCTCGGCAAATAATCGCCAAGAGCTATCCCGCTTACAGGCCGATCTTTATAAGCAAGAAAATGAGCAAGCCGACCTTTATCAGCAAGCATTGCGCACCAATCTCAATAATCAACGTCAGAAAGAGGCTGATTACGCATTAGCACAAACGGAAAAACTCGCGGTACAGAATGGCGACCTTCCGAGTAGTGTTCTGACTCTATTACAAAATAACCGAGAGCTCTCTTTCGCGCTAAACCAGCAAGCGCAAAGGATGGAGCAAATTACCCAGCAGCAGCGCGAAGCCGCCTCTCAAACACTGAAAGTACGCCAAGCACTCTCGACGATTCGAGAACAGGCTCAATGGCTCAGCGTTTCAACCGTATTAGGGGAAACCCTCAGAGCGCAGGTCGCAAAACTGCCTGAAATGCCAAAACCGCAGCAGCTAGACAACGATATGGTCGAGCTACGGGTAAAACGCCTACATTATGAAGAGTTGCTTGAATCTTTACGCAACGGTGCTGAATTTACTCAAAATAACGGTAGCGAGTTGACACCAGAACAGCAGCAACTGGTCGATAAACAGATTAAGACACAGAGAGCGCTGCTTTCCTCCTTGCTTTCGGGCTGCGATACCCAAATTTTAGAGCTCACCAAACTGAAAGTCGCCAATAGCCAGTTGGTTGAAGCGCTTATCGAAATCAAGGATGCAACTCACCGCTATCTGTTCTGGGTAGCTGATGTCGACCCTATCGGTTTCTCTTTCCCGCTGTCGTTTGCCCGTGATCTGAAGAGCATCCTGTCGCTAGATACGCTCTCTCAGCTCAGTAGCGCTAGCATCATGATGATCACTAATAAAGAGACGCTGTTCCCTATCTTTGGGGCTTTGCTATTAATTATTATCAGCGTTAACTCACGCCGCCACTATTACGCTTTCCTAGAACGCTCGGCACATAAGGTCGGGAAAGTAACTCAAGACCATTTCTTACTCACACTGCGCAATGTGTTTTGGTCGATTCTGGTTGCACTACCGGTTCCTGTGCTCTGGGCAACGCTCGGCTTCGGCCTGCAAAATGCGTGGCCGTACCCCATTGCGGTGGCGATTGGTAACGGGATAACCGCCACACTGCCACTATTATGGGTTTTCATGATCAGTGCCAGTTTCGCTCATCCACAGGGCCTGTTCATCACTCACTTCCGCTGGTCACAAGAGAGAGTTTCTCGTGTGCTGCGCTACTATCGTCTCTCTATCTGGCTCATCGTTCCGCTGATTATGGCGCTGATTAGCTTTGATAATTTTAACGATCGTGAATATTCAGCAACAGTAGGCAGAGTCTGCTTCCTGCTGCTCTGTATCGCCGTATTTATTCTTACCTCTAGCCTGCGCCGCTCTGGTATCCCGCTCTATCTGGATCGCAAAGGCTCTGGGGAAAATATCATTAACCACGCACTCTGGTTAATGCTGCTCTGCGCTCCGGTGATGTCGGCTATTGCGGCATCCATTGGGTACTTAACGACGGCTCAGGCATTGTTGGCGCGTTTAGAAAGCTCTGTTGCCATCTGGTTTATCCTGTTAGTGGTGTATCACATCGTCCGCCGCTGGATGTTAATTCAACGGCGCCGAATTGCTTTTGATCGCGCCAAGCAGCGCCGTGCTGATATTCTCGCGCAACGGGCAAAAAACGAAGAAGACGGTATCAGTACCAACAGTAATGAAGGATCGCAGGATATTGATGAGCCAGTTGTGGATCTGGATGAAATCAGCTCGCAATCGTTGCGTCTGGTACGTTCTATTCTGACGATGATTGCATTGGTATCTCTGATCGTCCTTTGGTCAGAAATCCACTCTGCGTTTTCTTTCCTTGAAAATGTTCGCCTTTGGGATGTGACCAAAACAGTACAGGGTGTCGAGGTACCGCAGCCCATTACGCTAGGGTCGGTATTGATCGCCATTCTGGTCATTGTTGTTACCATGCAGCTCGTGCGTAACCTTCCAGCGTTACTCGAACTTGCCGTATTGCAACATCTAGAGCTGTCTCCTGGCAGTGGCTATGCCTTCACGACCATAACGAAATATATCCTCATGCTGATCGGCATTATGGTGGGTTTCTCACTGCTGGGGATTGAGTGGGCAAAACTGCAATGGCTGGTCGCCGCACTGGGTGTCGGTTTGGGCTTCGGTTTACAAGAAATCTTTGCCAACTTTATCTCTGGCTTGATAATTCTGTTCGAGAAACCGATCAGGATCGGCGATACCGTTACCATCCGCGATCTCACGGGGACAATCACAAAAATTAATACCCGAGCAACGACTCTGTCAGATTGGGACAGAAAAGAGATAATTGTTCCCAATAAAGCCTTTATTACCGAACAATTTATCAACTGGTCACTTTCTGATCCGATCACCCGTGTACTGCTCACCGTCCCTGCTCCAGCTGAAGCCGATAGCAACGAAGTAACTCAAATCTTGCTGAAAGCGGCACATGATTGCGCTTTAGTATTAGATAATCCGGCACCGGAGACTTTCTTAATTGACCTACAACAGGGAATTCAGATCTTCGAACTACGCCTCTTCGCTTCAGAGATGGGGCACAGAATGCCGATACGCCATGAGATGCATCAGCTTATTCTGGCTGGTTTCCGTGAGCATGGTTTAACTCTGCCATTCCCGCCTTTCCAAGTGCGTACAGACTCTGTAACCAAAAAATACAATAGCATCGTTAACCCACCCCACGTACCGGGGAGTTTGTAACAGATAGCGTGTAAAAAAGGGGAGTACCATATAAATATGTACTCCCCTTTTTCGCTATTCGCGCTATATCAGAAATGTATCTTTCAGCAGGATTAAGAACGATCGACGGTAAACGCCATCACTTCACCGATATGTTCCGCACCTAACGCCAACATAACCAAACGATCGACGCCTAATGCAACACCGGCAGAATCTGGCATGCCGTGTTCCAAAGCCGCTAATAGATTTTCATCAATAGGGTATCGCGGCAGACCTCTGGCTTCACGCTTACGGTTATCTTGCTCAAAACGCCGACGCTGTTCACCTGCATCTGTTAACTCTCTGAAACCGTTCGCTAATTCAATGCCTTTAAAATAGACCTCAAAACGCTCAGCAACACGGTGATCTTCGGTACTGATTTCCGCTAAGGAAGCTTGAGAAGCAGGGAAATGGTAGATAAATACCGGCTTCTCGGTACCAATATGAGGCTCTACTCCGACCATAAACAGCAGTTGCAACAGCGTATCTCTGTCCTCTTCAGTCTCTGCGATATTACTCAGGTCGAGTTTTGCCGCCACTTCTCTGAGCAGGGCTTTATCGGCAGATAAAGGGTCTATATCCAGATGACGCAGGAATGCTTGTTGGTAAGAGAGCGTTTCAGAACCGTCACAATCCAGCACTTGCTGAAGAAGATCATCAACCTCATTCATTAAGCGATACATATCAAAGTGAGGGCGGTACCACTCTAACATGGTGAATTCAGGGTTATGGTAACGGCCCGACTCTTCATTACGGAAGCTGTGCCCAAGCTGATAAATTGGCCCACTCCCTGCAGCGAGCAAACGCTTCATATGATACTCGGGGCTTGTCATCAGATAGAGCATCATGCCATCCGATGCACCCGGTCCGACAAAACGGGTTTGGAATGGGAACAAATGGACATCTGTCACCGTTGCCTGGCTCATCGATGGCGTATCCACTTCTAATACGCCCCGATCGCTAAAGAAACGCCGAATCTCAGCAATAATTGCCCCACGCTTTAATAGATTTGCGATAGGTGCACTCGGCTGCCAGTTTGCCGTTTCACTCATGGTTTCTCACTCTCATATTTATATGTGTATACCCAATCTATCCCTAGATAAAGGCATAACAATTTACATTCACGAAACTATAGTCTGTTTAGCCCAAAACCAAACAGGCTGTGCAGTCTACTCGTATAAATAGAGTGAGACAAATCACATGCCAAGCTAGCCTTCTTTCTTTATTTTAGTCAAAAAGCACTAGCATTATTGCCCTTTAGTTAGCAACCATTTACTCCTTAAAATACAACCCTTATCAGAAAAACATTTCATAATTATCATATAAAGCAAAATAATCGACCACATCAAATTTATTAACGTTAGAATTAGATATAGTTACGTCCTGCCGAATTATCAGTTGCTATTCTTAGCATTATTCACTGATAAATTAATATTTATTAGAATTAATTAAAAATAATAACGCTCAGAATAGTTATTTACTCTTTACTTTTTGGAGGAAGCTGTGCAAACAGTTCATGCAGATCTAGCCGTAGTTGGGGCCGGAGGGGCTGGCTTACGTGCTGCAATTGCAGCCGCAGAAGCAAACCCTACGCTAAAAATAGCGCTTATCTCTAAAGTGTACCCAATGCGAAGCCACACTGTGGCCGCTGAAGGTGGCTCAGCCGCTGTCACGCAAGACAATGACAGCTATGAGTATCACTTCAATGATACTGTTGCTGGTGGGGATTGGTTATGTGAACAGGACGTCGTTGATTACTTCGTTCACAACTCAACCCGTGAAATGGTCCAATTGGAACAATGGGGTTGCCCATGGAGCAGAAAACCAGATGGTTCCATCAACGTCCGCCGCTTCGGTGGTATGAAGATAGAACGGACTTGGTTTGCCGCCGATAAGAGCGGTTTCCATATCCTACATACGCTGTTTCAAACCTCGCTGAAGTACCCCAACATACAACGTTTCGATGAGCACTTCGTTCTCGATGTCATGGTGGATGATAACCATGCTCGCGGCGTCGTAGCGATGAATATGATGGAAGGCTCTCTTATTCAGATCCGCGCTAATGCCGTCATTCTCGCCACCGGTGGCGCAGGCCGTGTATACCGTAATAACACCAACGGTGGGATCGTCACCGGTGACGGCATGGGGATGGCTTTCCGCCACGGTGTACCACTAAGAGATATGGAGTTCGTCCAATACCATCCAACAGGTTTACCGGGATCTGGCATCTTGATGACGGAAGGCTGCCGTGGTGAAGGCGGTATTCTGGTTAACAAAGATGGCTATCGTTATTTGCAAGACTATGGCATGGGCCCAGAAACGCCACTTGGCGAGCCTAAAAACAAATATATGGAACTGGGGCCACGCGATAAAGTATCTCAAGCCTTCTGGCATGAGCAACAAGCGGGCAGAACGGTATCCACGCCGCGTGGTGATGTGGTCTACCTTGACCTGCGCCATCTTGGTGAGAAAAAACTGCTGGAACGTTTGCCATTTATTTGTGAACTGGCAAAAGCCTATGTTGGTGTTGACCCCGTTAAAGAGCCGATTCCGGTTCGCCCTACAGCCCATTACACGATGGGCGGTATTGAAACGAATGCCCAATGCGAAACCCGTATTACGGGCCTATTTGCCGTCGGTGAATGTTCTTCTGTCGGCCTTCACGGCGCAAACCGCTTGGGGTCAAACTCGCTAGCTGAGCTGGCTGTTTTCGGTCGTTTAGCGGGAGAGCAAGCGGTTCAACGCTCTCAAGAAGCCAGTGCGGCAAACAGCGAATCGCTAGATGCCTTAGCCGCTAATATCGAAAATAGCCTGCATGCCATTTTGGCACAGGAAGGCGGCGAGAGCTGGTCGAAGATCCGCGATGAGATGACTCAAGCGATGGAAGATGGTTGTGGTATTTACCGCACACCAGAGCTGATGCAGAGTGCTATCGATAAGCTAGCCGAGCTGAAAGAGCGTTATAAGCGAATCACCATCTCCGACAAATCCAGTATTTTCAACACCGACCTACTCTATACGTTGGAGCTGGGGCACAGCCTAGATATTGCTGAGTGTATGGCTCACTCTGCCTATCATCGTAAAGAATCCCGTGGAGCACATCAGCGCCTTGATGAAGGTTGCACAACCCGTGACGACGAGAATTTCTTGAAACATACCCTGACCTATTTCGTTCCAGATAATGCCCCACGTTTGGAATACAGCGACGTGAAAATCACTAAATTACCACCGGCCCAGCGTCTATATGGTGCAGCCGCTGATGCTCAAGAGAAGCTAGACAAGGAGCAGGCCAATGACTGAGATGCTAACACTCAAAGTTGATGTCATGCGTTATAACCCAGAGCTGGACAACGAGCCGCATCTGGAAAGCTATGACGTGCCTTATGACGAGCAAACGTCGCTTCTTGATGCACTAGGGTACATTAAAGACAATCTGGCCCCTGACCTCTCTTATCGCTGGTCTTGCCGCATGGCAATCTGTGGCTCTTGCGGCATGATGGTTAATAACGTACCAAAATTAGCCTGTAAAACCTTCCTGCGCGAATACACAGGCGGGATGAAAATTGAGGCATTAGGCAACTTCCCTATCGAGCGCGATTTAGTGGTCGATATGACCCACTTCATCGAGAGCTTAGAGGCTATCAAGCCTTATATCATCGGCAACGATCGTAAGCCTGAAGATAGCGCTAACACTCAAACGCCTGCTCAGATGGCGAAATACCATCAGTTCTCTGGCTGTATCAACTGTGGTCTATGCTATGCAGCCTGCCCGCAGTTCGGTCTGAATCCCGAATTTGTTGGCCCTGCTGCTTTAACGCTGGCACACCGCTATAACATTGATAATCGTGACCACGGCAAATCGGAGCGGATGCCCGTTCTGAACAGCCAAAATGGCGTATGGTCTTGTACTTTCGTGGGCTATTGCTCTGAAGTATGTCCGAAACACGTCGACCCAGCCGCCGCTATCCAGCAGGGCAAGGTTGAGAGTGCGAAAGATTTCATGATTGCAATGCTGAAACCGCAATAAGGGATAATAGCCATGACAACAAATACCAAACGTAAGCCTTATGTTCGCGAAATGACGCCAACGTGGTGGCAAAAGCTCGGTTTTTACAAGTTCTATATGTTAAGGGAAGGGACCTCCATCCCCGCAGTCTGGTTTAGCTTACAGCTCATTTATGGTCTGTTTTCACTAAAAGGCGGTGCCGTTGAATGGTCTACATTTGTTGGCTTTCTACAAAACCCGCTAGTGATGTTATTGAACGTGGTTGTGCTGCTAGCCGCACTGTTACACACCAAAACATGGTTCGAACTGGCACCGAAAGCAGCCAATATTGTCGTTAAAAGTGAAAAAATGGGCCCAGGGCCAATTATCAAAGCACTTTGGGCTGTCACGATTATCGCAACCGTCGCCATTCTGGCGATTGCGCTCGCCTGAGCCATAGGAGAATGAAATGAATCAAGTACCTCAACGCTCCGATGAACCTATCTTTTGGGGATTATTTGGCGCAGGCGGCATGTGGGGAGCAATCATCGTTCCTGCCGTCATCGTATTAGTGGCGTTCTTATTGCCTCTAGGTTGGTTTCCTGAGGCTCTCAGTTATGAGAGAGCGCTGGCCTTTGCACAAAGCTGGATTGGCAAACTGTTCTTGCTACTTACTATTGTTCTGCCTTTATGGTGTGGCTTGCACCGTATTCACCATGCGATGCATGACTTAAAAATCCACGTACCTGCGGGTAAATGGGTATTTTATGGTGCGGCTTCTATCCTCACTATTGTGACGATTATCGGGCTTTTAAGGCTGTAATTGCCTTGTTTGGCTCAATGCCGCAACAAGAAAGGGCTTCTTAATGAAGCCCTTTTTCTTTCTAATTCACCTATATGGCAAATATTAAAAATGACTAGCTACTAAATTTTAGCCCCAAAATACCGATAACAATTAAACATAGGCTGAGTATTCGTGGAAGGTTTGCGGGTTCACCTAGCAACACAATTCCTAGAATGGCAGCACCAACGGCGCCAATTCCAGTCCAGACTGCGTAAGCGGTTCCCGCTGGCAACGTCTTCATGGCATGAGCTAACAACAGCATACTGATCACCATTGCCGCAATGGTGATAACACTAGGCACTAAACGGGAAAAACCGTGGGTGTACTTCAAGCCAATAGCCCAAACAACTTCTAGAACACCTGCAATTAAAAGAATGATCCAAGCCATAGTAAGTTACTTCTCAGATAATTTGGGGTCGTCCCCAGATTAAAGACGCGTAATCAGGTCGTCCCGATTAGCGTTAGAAAGGAGATGAAACATAGAATCGTTTCATTTAAAGCAGAGTCATTCGATTTACTACATTCACCACCGCGTTAGGACGGTGGCTCGATAATCAGATTATTATCGCATTCAGCTTGCAGCGCGACTGATAGCCCCACCGACTTTTTCTACATCTTCACCAAAACCACGCGTGGTGTTACACCCGCTTAATGCAGTAATCACAGCAACAGCGAATACAACTTTCATCAAATTTTTCATCATTAGGCTCCATCTTCAGATAAAAAAACAGATACGTTCTAACACGCTAGATAAAAAGAGAAACCGCCGCAGCGATTTCTCTCTTTTTCATATTACTTAACGCGAGATACGTATTCGCCAGAACGGGTATCAACTTTGATAACTTCGCCTGTTTGTACAAATAGAGGTACTTTTACTACCGCGCCAGTCGTCAGCGTTGCTGGTTTGCCACCGGTACCTGCGGTATCGCCTTTAAGGCCAGGATCGGTATCGGTAATTTCCAGTTCAACGAAGTTCGGTGGAGTAACAGCAATAGGCTGGCCATTCCACAGGGTTACGATGCACTCGGATTGATCAACTAACCACTTGGCATTATCGCCAATCGCTTTCTCATCAGCAGCGAGCTGTTCGAAAGTTTCGTTGTTCATGAAATGCCAAAATTCACCGTCGGTGTACAAGTAAGTCAGGTTCAAATCCATAACATCAGCGCCTTCGGCGGTATCCGTTGATTTGAAGGTTTTTTCCAGCAGTTTGCCAGAAATTAACTTACGGATACGGGTACGGGCAAACGCCTGACCTTTACCGGGTTTAACAAATTCACTCTCAACAACAGAGCAAGGTTCTCCGTCTAACATGATTTTAAGACCAGGACGGAAATCGTTGCTAGAATAAGTCGCCATGTGGGTCCCTCTTGGAACTGGTAGCTTAGCCAAAAAAATGGCAAACATTGTAACCCGAAATACACCAATTAGAGAAGATTGGTTGCAGCAACTCGCCGATGTTATTACCGATCCGGCTGAATTATTGCAAATATTATCCCTTTCCGACTCGCCAATACTGCGAGACGGGGTTGATGCACGCCGATTATTTGCGCTACGCGTCCCCCGCTCTTTCGTTTCTCGAATGCAGCCCGGCGATATTAACGACCCACTGCTTCGCCAAGTCGTGACGTTACCGGATGAATTTTTAACTACTCCCGGATTCAGCACAGATCCTTTAGATGAACAGCACAGTGTTGTTCCAGGGCTACTGCATAAATACCACAACCGTGCCCTGCTATTGGTTAAGGGCGGCTGTGCCGTTAACTGCCGCTACTGCTTCCGCCGCCATTTTCCTTATCAAGAGAATCAAGGAAACAAAGCGAACTGGACACAGGCACTCAACTATATACGCCAGCACAGCGAGCTAGACGAGATTATCTTCTCCGGCGGCGATCCGTTAATGGCCAAGGATCATGAACTAGATTGGCTCATCAGCGAATTAGAATCTATCCCACATATTCATCGTCTGCGTATCCACTCACGTTTACCGGTTGTTATTCCTGCCCGCATCACTGAAACACTGTGCCAAAGGCTACAGCGCTCACGTTTGCAGGTGTTAATGGTGACGCATATCAATCACGCCAATGAGATTAACGATGAGCTACAACAGAGTATAGCCCGTCTGAAAAAAGCGGAGGTGATACTGCTCAATCAGAGTGTCCTGCTGCGCGGCGTCAATGACAACGCAGAGGTATTGGCAGCGCTAAGTAACGCTCTCTTTAACGCGGGAATCATGCCGTATTATCTGCACGTATTAGATAAGGTGCAGGGGGCTGCGCATTTTATGGTGAGTGATGATGAAGCTCGTATGATTATGAAAACGCTTCTCAGCCAAATATCTGGCTATTTGGTACCAAAGCTCGCGAGGGAAATAGGTGGGGAACCGAGTAAAACGCCGCTAGATCTACAGTTACGGCAAGTATAATCACTGCGAAAAAAAGCTCACTTATCATGAAGTGAGCTTTTTTATTACTGAATCATCAAAAATGAGTGATCAGTTAGGGCAACGATACACTTTGCCGACCATTTTGCTATCGAGTGGTGCAAAGCTAGACCAGAAACTTTCTGTTGGGCTATCTGCACCAAAAATGACGTTACCACCCATTGATGCTGCTTTGTTACGCAGAGCGTTTGCTGCACCACGCAGTGAACTTGATTCACCACCGTTGCCTGATAACCAGTTACTTTGTTCGCCAACCGCATCGCCAATATATTGGCATTCGTTGCCTGGCTGTTCTTGTACAAATTTAACTTGGCTGCCTGCAGAGTCCAGTGTGGTTGACGTACTGCAACCGGCTAACAGCAATGCTGCTGACAAGCCTAGTAATCCTTTCATTCGCATTTTGTTCCCCATTTAATATTTAAGAACCTATCCCAGTAAATGCACTATCAAACCTAGCATTGAATACGTTGAGATAAACAATACTATTGCGACAACTTAGTGGGATAAGTGCTAAATCGTTGGCACAGATTACCAGAATTTATCCACTCTGCCATGACATCCTTTGCCCTAGGTTGACTAAGCCAAATGAAAGACGGCATCGCATGAGCAATCATAATGCAGATACTGAGAAAAAACATGGCACTTAAGTGAGAAGAGAGAGAAATTTATCGCTATGGGCGCAATTTTGTAACAAGCATCACAATGAGTATTTATCCCAATGGGATGGGGATAATAAAAACCCCCGCTTCAATGAGCGAGGGTTTTTATTTTTAATTCAACAACAAATAGTGTTTTGAGGGGATGATTACATCATTCCGCCCATACCACCCATGCCGCCCATACCACCAGCGCCACCCATATCTACTTTGTCATCTTTTGCTGAATCAGTAATCATGCATTCGGTCGTCAGCATCAAACCAGCGATTGAACCCGCGAACTGCAATGCAGAACGAGTGACTTTGGTCGGATCCAGAATACCCATTTCGATCATATCGCCGTAACCTTCGGTTGCTGCGTTATAACCATAGTTGCCTTTACCTGCTTTAACGTTGTTAGCCACAACAGAAGACTCTTCGCCTGCGTTATCAACGATTTGACGCAGTGGAGACTCCATTGCACGCAGTGCAACGCGAATACCTACGTTTTGGTCTGCGTTGTCGCCTTTCAGATCAACGATGCTAGAAGCAACACGAATCAGAGCCACACCACCACCAGGGACTACGCCCTCTTCAACCGCTGCACGAGTTGCTTGCAGTGCATCTTCAACGCGCGCTTTCTTCTCTTTCATTTCGATTTCGGTTGCAGCGCCAACTTTGATAACCGCAACGCCACCAGCCAGTTTCGCTACGCGCTCTTGCAGTTTTTCACGGTCATAATCAGAAGTTGCATCTTCGATCTGCTGGCGAATTTGGGTAACACGGCCTTGGATTGCTACTTCGTCGCCCACACCATCGATGATCGTGGTGGTATCTTTATTGATAACAACACGCTTAGCTTGGCCCAGATCTTCCAGCGTAGCTTTTTCCAGCTCCAGACCGATCTCTTCAGAAATCACGGTACCAGAAGTCAGAGTAGCGATATCTTGCAGCATTGCTTTACGGCGATCGCCGAAGCCAGGTGCTTTAACGGCTGCAACTTTAACGATACCGCGCATGGTGTTCACCACCAGCGTAGCCAGTGCTTCGCCCTCAACGTCTTCAGCGATGATCAGCAGAGGTTTACCTGCTTTAGCAACAGCTTCTAACACAGGCAGCATTTCGCGGATGTTAGAGATTTTTTTGTCAGCCAGCAGGATATACGGGCTTTCCAGCTCAACAGAGCCAGTCTCTGGCTTGTTGATGAAATAAGGGGAGAGGTAGCCACGATCGAACTGCATACCTTCAACAACGTCTAACTCGTCTTCAAGGCCAGTGCCTTCTTCAACGGTGATAACACCTTCTTTGCCTACTTTCGCCATCGCTTCAGCGATAAGTGTACCAACAGAGCTGTCTGAGTTAGCAGAGATAGTACCAACCTGAGCAATCGCTTTAGAATCAGAGCATGGAACAGACAGTTTCTTCAGTTCTTCAACCGCTGCAACAACCGCTTTGTCGATACCGCGCTTCAGATCCATTGGGTTCATACCCGCAGCAACGGCTTTCAGGCCTTCGCTGATGATAGATTGAGCCAACACTGTCGCTGTCGTAGTACCGTCACCTGCCGCATCATTCGCTTTAGAGGCAACTTCTTTTACCATTTGCGCGCCCATGTTCTCGAACTTGTCTTCTAGCTCGATTTCACGTGCAACAGAAACACCATCTTTAGTGATAACAGGAGAACCAAAAGATTTATCCAGAACCACATTACGGCCTTTAGGGCCTAAAGTTACTTTTACTGCATCTGCCAGTACATTTACGCCGCGTAGCATTTTTGCGCGTGCATCATTACCGAATTTAACGTCTTTAGCTGCCATTGTTCAATTTCCCTTAACTCGTTCAGTTCAGAAGATAAGATTGCGTGCTTGAGTAATTACGCTTCAACAATCGCCAGAATGTCACTTTCGGACATGATCAAGACTTCTTCGCCGTCGATCTTCTCTGTCTTCGTGCCGTAACCTTCGTTAAAAATAACGATGTCGCCAACTTTTACATCCAGCGGCTTGATTTCACCGCTTTCCAGAATGCGGCCATTGCCGATAGCTAGAATTTCACCGCGGGTAGATTTGCTAGCGGCAGAGCCAGTCAGCACGATGCCACCAGCAGACTTGGACTCAACTTCTTTACGCTTGACGATCACGCGGTCATGCAATGGACGAATTTTCATTGATTGTTCTCCTTTGAGAAGGCCCATAATCAGGTATTTAGTTTAACGAGCTGTTATGCCCGAAACAGACATAACAACGTTGTGATCTTCTAAATGGGGAGTATTTAGTCCCGCTTCAAGGGGGGAGATAAAAAAAATTTAAATTATCACCCCAAAACATAGGCCTATCGTTGGATTACTGCTGATCGTCATCTTTACGCTGATATTCCCCTTCAATAATTCGACCTGCTGTATCATCTCTTGTCGCTGCCGTGCCACCGGAACGATAGACATTTAAATGAGGCATCAACCTAAGTGTCAGCACTTTTTGTACAGGGGGAAGGAGCAATAACAGCCCGATAAAATCGGTAAAAAAGCCCGGAATTAATAGCAAGAAACCTGCCAATATCAGAGAAACACTTTTCACCATTTCTGACGCAGGGCTCTCGCCCGCTGCGAGCTTTTGCTGCATCAGCATAAAGTTTTTCAATCCCTGATTACGAACCAGTGAAACCCCAATGCAAGACGTAAAGATGACAAGCAGCATGGTCACTAAAACACCAACAACTGCCGCAACTTTAATAAACAGGGTAATTTCTATATAAATCAGCAGAAATACCGCTAAAAATGGTAACCAGCGCACTAGGTTCTCCTCTGTTTCATCATGGATTTCATCACCATTTGTGAAACATACCGTTTTTTAACAAAATATAAACAAATTCATATTGCTAGCCGACATAGAAAAGCCGACCATTCAACTTATGTGGTGTCGGTTGTTCACGTTTTCAACCGAACGGATAAAAACATGCCGATTCTCCACTACGAGTTGTGAGAGCTCTCACAGTTACATGAAATTGTTCTGCCTATTGAAATGATAAAGTGATCTAGATTCATAAAATTAACTTTATTCAGCATATAATCCGGCGCATTAGGCTATCTCTGGCTAATGCTGGTGTATCGCCCTGTATTAAAAAGTGTTTCTTGATAAGTTATTTAATAAAAATACTTATCAATTGTATCAATTTATAGAAGGTTCCCATGTCAAACAATATTCGCATTGAAGAAGACCTGTTAGGGAAACGTGAAGTACCTGCAGAAGCTTATTACGGTATCCACACGTTACGAGCCATCGAAAACTTTTACATCAGTAATGTGAAAATCAGTGATGTACCAGAATTTGTCCGAGGCATGGTAATGGTTAAGAAAGCAGTGGCTTTAGCAAATAAAGAACTGCATACCATTCCACGTAAAATTGCCGATACTATTGTGAGCGCCTGCGACGAAGTACTGAACAACGGTAAATGTATGGATCAGTTCCCTGTTGATGTTTATCAGGGTGGTGCTGGTACCTCTGTGAATATGAATACTAACGAAGTTCTGGCAAACATTGGCCTTGAACTTATGGGCCATAAGAAAGGTGAGTATGACTTCCTTAACCCTAACGACCATCTAAATAAGAGCCAATCGACCAACGATGCTTATCCAACCGGATTTCGTATCGCCGTCTATAACTCTATTCTGAAATTAATCGATGCGTTAAACGTCTTGAAAGACAGCTTCGACAAAAAAGCCGTTGAGTTTAAATCTGTCCTAAAAATGGGCCGTACACAGCTGCAAGATGCTGTCCCGATGACATTAGGCCAAGAGTTTCACGCATTCAGCGTGCTAATAAATGAAGAAATCAAAAACCTAAACCGCACCACTCTGCTACTGCTGGAAGTTAACTTAGGCGCTACCGCTATTGGCACGGGCTTAAACACGCCAGAAGGTTATCAACAACTGGCGGTGCAGAAGCTAGCAGAAGTGACTGGCCTCCCTTGTGTTCCGGCAGAAGACTTGATTGAAGCCACCTCAGACTGTGGTGCTTATGTCATGGTACACGGCGCGCTAAAACGCCTAGCAGTTAAGATGTCTAAGATCTGTAATGACCTTCGTCTACTGTCATCCGGCCCACGTGCAGGCTTAAATGAGATTAACCTTCCTGAATTACAGGCCGGTTCATCTATCATGCCAGCCAAGGTAAACCCAGTTATACCAGAAGTCGTTAATCAGGTTTGCTTTAAAGTTATCGGCAACGATATCTGCGTCACTATGGCTTCTGAAGCAGGCCAGTTACAGCTAAACGTCATGGAACCGGTGATTGGTCAGGCGATGTTTGAATCAATCAATATTCTGACAAACGCCTGTTACAACCTGCAAGAGAAGTGCATCAGTGGTATCACAGCAAATAAAGAAGTCTGCGAGTACTATGTGTTTAACTCTATCGGTATCGTGACCTATCTAAACCCATTTATTGGGCATCATAATGGTGATATTGTTGGCAAAATCTGCGCTGAAACAGGTAAAAGCGTTCGCGAAGTCGTGCTAGAACGAGGTCTGCTAACAGAAGCTGAACTCGACGATATCTTCTCCGTTGAAAACCTGATGCATCCCGCTTATAAAGCCAAACGTTATACAGACGAAAACGAACAATAATATAGCGTCGTCTTGTTTATGAAGTTTTATTAAGCACGGTACGCTCCTCGCGTCCGTGCTTTTTTTATGTACACACGGGAACAAGTTTCTTTTTAATCTAAGGTGTTTTTTACATGTTAATGTCAATTGTTGAACTCGCTATCGTCCTATTAGCAATATTCTTAGGCGCTAGACTGGGGGGGATTGGTATTGGTTTTGCTGGGGGCTTAGGGGTGCTTGCACTCGCTATCTTCTGTCAGGTCAAACCAGGGAATATTCCTTTTGATGTCATTCAAATCATTATGGCTGTTATCGCCGCTATCGCTGCGATGCAAGTTGCCGGGGGTATGGATTACCTCGTTAGCTTAGCGGAAAAACTACTACGCAAAAAACCGAAGTACATCACCTTTCTTGCCCCGATGGTGACCTACTTCATGACTCTGTTGGCAGGTACTGGGCATACAGCCTTCTCGACCATGCCAGTCATTGCCGAAGTGGCAAAAGAGCAAGGCATCCGCCCTTCTCGCCCACTGTCTATCGCCGTTGTCGCCTCCCAGATTGCCATTACAGCATCTCCGATTTCAGCGGCTGTTGTTGCTCTGGCGAAGATCCTTTCTCCTAGCGTCAGCTACCTGCAAATTCTCGCAGTCTGTATCCCAACGACCTTTGTTGCCGTGATGCTTACCGCCATCGTGACTAACTTCTTGGGCAAAGAGTTGAAGGACGATCCTATTTATCAGGAGCGTTTAGCAAAAGGCGAAGTGGTTCTGCGCGGTGCAGGTGTTTTCGATATAAAACCGGGCGCTAAACTCTCTGTGGGTTTGTTCTTGACGGGCATTATCTGCGTGATGCTTTATGCGACAGCGATTAGTGAAACCGTTACTCAAAACTTTAACCTAATCCCGAACCCACCTCTTTCTCGCGATGAAGCCATCATTGTTTTCATGCTCACCATCGCCACACTTATCTGCGTATGCTGCAAGGTGGATACATCCAAAATCCTTTCGGCCAGCACATTTAAATCTGGTATGAGCGCATGTGTTTGCGTGATGGGCGTTGCATGGTTAGGCGATACCTTTGTAAAAGCCCATCTCGACGATATCAAAGATACTGCCGGTATGCTGCTGAGCGACTTCCCATGGATGCTCGCCGTTGTTCTCTTCTTTGCCGCAACGCTTCTTTACTCTCAAGCAGCGACAACCAAAGCGCTGATGCCAGCGGCATTGGCACTTGGCGTGTCACCTCTGGCGGCAGTAGCCTCGTTTGCTGCAGTATCTGCATTGTTCGTTCTACCGACTTATCCAACACTGCTAGCAGCAGTTGAAATGGATGACACAGGCTCAACTCGCATTGGTAAGTATGTGTTTAACCACTCATTCCTGATCCCTGGAACGCTGGCGATTGCACTCTCTGTCCTATTCGGCTTCTTATTCGGTAGTTTGATTATCTAGTTTATCGCTCTCGTTATTTCCCGAACTGCTTTGGCGGTTCGGGAATATCTCACCTTCCGCCTACTGCACTTATTTCCTCTCTCGTCCGAACACTCTTCAAAACACCCTTGCCACAGTAATGTAATGCTTATTAAAAGTGATACTCATCACCTAGATGCCCTGTTAGCATACTTAGAACGCGAGTATTTTTATGAAGCCCCTGAGCGACTTGCAATATCTGTTCAGGCAGGAGAAACACGACTTATCATGGCTCAACGATACCTTAAATTAATCCTTATTCTCTGGTGTACGCTGCTTGCCCCCTTCAGCGTGCAGGCCTCACTGTTTCCGAGTATTGCCTCAAGCAATACCTTTGTTCCCGTCGATCAGGCATTTGCTTTCGACTTTCAACAAAAGAGTGGCCAATTGCTGCTGAGTTGGGAGATTAAACCGGGTTATTACCTGTACAAACAGCAGTTCAAGTTCGTTGCAGACAAAGCATCACTAGGGGCATTTAATCTCCCTAATGGTAAAGAACATCACGATGAGTTCTTTGGCACCGTGGAGATCTTCACTCGGCAGCTCACCTTAGATATCCCGCTTATCGAAGCGCAGAAAGAGGCCAGCATCGCGGTGACCTATCAAGGCTGCGCTGAAGCGGGTTTCTGCTATCCGCCTGAGACACGCATCGTACCCATCAGTGAATTTAGTGGTATCTCGAACAACTCGACTCCTGCCACAGAACCTACCCAAAAAAGTGCAGAGGCTGAATCATCATGGTTTAGCCTCTCCGCGCTGCCGCAGTCAGCATCTTGGACGCCACTGTGGGGTTTATTAATGGGCTTGCTGGTCTCCATCACGCCTTGCGTACTGCCGATGTACCCGCTAATTTCTAGCTTGATCCTGGGCAGTGAACGGCCTAAATCGACGGTGCGAGTACTCCTATTAGCATTTGTTTATGTACAAGGAATGGCGCTGGCTTATACGATTTTGGGCTTTGTTGTGGCATCTGCTGGCATGCAATTTCAAGCCATGTTCCAACATCCTTATGTGCTGATAGGGCTTTCTCTTCTCTTTATATTGCTCTCTCTCTCAATGTTTGGCCTTTATTCGTTGCAACTCCCATCAAGCTTGCAAACACGCTTGGCTAGCCTCAGCAACTCTCAAAAAAGTGGCTCCTTGGCAGGCGTCTTCGTTATGGGGGCAATTGCGGGCCTTATCTGCTCACCTTGTACAACTGCACCGCTCAGCGCCATTCTGCTCTATATATCCCAAAGCGGCAGCGCTGTGACTGGCGGTCTGACACTCTATCTCTACGCCTTAGGGATGGGGATACCGCTGGTGATTATCGCGATTTGTGGTAACTCACTGCTTCCGCGCAGTGGGCCGTGGATGCAATATGTCAAAGAGGGCTTCGGGTTTGTGATTTTAGCGCTCCCTGTCTTCTTATTAGAGCGCATTGTTGGTGATATCTGGGGTCTCCGCTTATGGTCGCTGCTTGCCGTTGCTTTCTTCGCATGGGGCTTCTCACTTAGTCTACGCTCCACCAAAGGCTGGGTGAGAGTGTTGCAACTTCTACTATTAGCCGCCGCACTCATCAGCTCCCGTCCTTTACAAGAGTGGGCTTTTGGCCCAAGCAATACCCAGCAGCAAACTATCGCTCATCTCCCGTTCCAGAAGATAAGTTCTATCGACGACCTTCACCAAGCGCAGGCCAATGCAAAAGGCAAAGCCATTATGCTGGACCTGTACGCCGACTGGTGTGTTGCTTGTAAAGAGTTTGAGAAGTACACATTCAGTGATCCTGATGTACAGCAAAAGCTCGCTAATGCGGTGTTATTGCAAGCGGATGTCACCAAAATGAACGATGCAGATAAAACACTATTAAATACGTTACAGGTCAATGGGCTACCCACGATTTTGTTTTTCGATGCAGAGGGTAAAGAGCTCACGCAACAGCGTGTTAGCGGTTTCTTAAAAGCGCCCGCGTTCCTGCAACATTTGCAGAATGTGATACCTTAGGCAACACTAAAATACGGACTCAACCAAGATGGTTGGAGGCAAATGTGCAACGAGAATCCATACTGGATCAGGCTTTAAACCTGCTAGAACAGCAAGGTTTAGCATCTAACTCATTAGAAAGACTAACGGAGATAACCAAGATACCGCTGTCTGACTTATCCAGCTTTTGGCCAGACAACGAAGCCCTACTCTACGATGCTCTACGCTACCATGCACAACAGGTCGATATATGGCACAGACAGCGCCTGCTAGATGAAAGCCTATCACCCCAACAAAAGCTTCTGGCTCGCTATGAACGCATCGCAGAACAAGTGCAGAATGGGCGTTATCCCGGCTGTTTATTTATTGCCGCCTGCAACTTTTTTCCTGACATTGAGCACCCTATTCACCAGCTTGCAGAGCAGCAAAAACGAGCTTCCTATCAATACACATTGAGCTTACTAGATGAACTCGAATCAGATGATTCTGAGCTAGTAGCAACACAAATGGAGCTGATTTTAGAAGGCTGCCTGAGTAAGTTGCTGGTTAAACACCAGTTGCAGGATGTCTCTGCTGCCAAACGACTTGCCGAAGATGTTTTGCAAATATCACAATGCCGCAAAAACGGTGCTCTGGGTTAAATCCCTCAAAAATCATCCATAATAATAAAAGCAAAGGGAGCCACGAATGGGCTCCCTTCTATTACTCACCTATTTCAAATATATAAAGCTGATTAAAAGTCAGTATTAAACATTTTTGTCTTTCATCTCAAAGCGTGGGGAAATCAAACCATATAGCGTCCATCCTAAGAAAGTCACAATCGCGCCATAGGTCATGGCCTCTTCACCTGATGAATACAGCGCATAAAAGCTATACATCGCACCAATAAATGCAATGATGTTAGCCACACGCGCCTTACTCGGATCAACCTTCGCCACTTTCTGCACAATAACCAGAGCAGCCATAGAAAGAATATAAGGAATAATATTGGTAACAACCGCAAGGTTAACCAGCACGTTAAACTGTTTGTTTAACGATGGGCTGATAGTCATTAGCGATAGTACTGTCTGAATAGTCACGATAACCAACATACCTTTCACTGGCGCATCAGCTTTCGTCAGTTTAGAGAATATTTTAGGAAAATAACCTTCATCCGCAGAAGACTTGAACACCTGAGCAATAGTGAATTGCCAGCCAAGTAAAGAGCCCACGCAAGACATTATCATCAGAGCCATAATGACTTTACCCACTGTTGGGGTAAACATCTGGGCAAAAGCCAAACCAAACGGCGCAGTGGAATTTGCCAAGTCCATATTAGGTACAATACCGGCAATCACGTTAGTCGAAATAATATAGAACACCGCAGCGCCCAATGTTCCACCCAATACAGCGATAGGCACGTTACGCTCTGGGTTCTCGACAACATCAGTATTTGCACAAGCAGACTCCAAGCCTAAAAAGGCCCACAGTGTCATTGCGATAGAGGAGCCAATGGCTTCGAAAACAGGCAGATGGTGCGGGTTCCATGATTGCACATACATCGTTGGGCTAAACCAAAACCAGCCGATAACTGAAATCCCTAAAACCGGAATAATAACACCCCACACAGTGACACCACTGATACGGCCAGTAATACGTGCACCCCCAAAGTTAGCGGCAGTTGCCACCCAAAGCACACAGATTGTCGCAATACAAATACCCAACGGTGTTAAGTTTGCCTCCATTAATTCGGTACCGTAACCAACGGCAGAAATTGCAATGGCAACGTTGGCGATGAGCAAAGATACGCCATAAGTGTAGTTCGCCATAAAATTACCAGACTTACCGAAAGCATATTCCGCATAGCCACCCATACCACCCGATTTACGGCTAAACATCCCACATTGAGCAAATGCGTAAGCCAAAGCCATAGAACCCACAGCGGTAACCAACCATGAAATGATAGAAAGCGTCCCCACCTCCGCCAACTTAGTCGGTAACATGATGATCCCTGAGCCCATCATGTTAACCGCCGTCAAAATAGTGAGCTGAACAACGCCCATTTTATTGTTGCCTTTAGACGTACTCATAATTGTCTCTCTTATAAACTCTGTTGGCAGAGAGCCGGAACCGTCACGGCTCTCTGCTGTTTATTGTTATCGGAAAATCAATTTCGGCCAGTATATTTGCCGATAAATGATCTCTACTTTATTGTTTAATAACATAGCCATAAGCACGTTTACGTCCATCTTCATCCTGCTGGATATAAACACCCTGTAGTTCAGGTGCAAAACCCGGTAGCAGGTTAATACCCTCTTCCAGCGCCAAGAAATAGCGTTGTACTGACCCTCCCCAGATTTCACCGGGAACCACACATAAAACACCAGGAGGATAAGGAAGAGCACCTTCAGCCGCGATACGACCTTCAACCTGATTTAGTGCCACTAACTCAACGTTGCCGCGGACAAACTCAATATTCGCTTGCTGTGGATTCATTATCACTTTCGGGAAATGTGCTTTACGGAACATCTCTTTTTGCAACTGTTTCACATCGTGGCTAACGTAGAGGTCATGCATTTCCTGACACAGTTGGCGGATGGTGTAACCTTGATAACGCTCTTCATAGTTTTTGTAGATGGATGGCAACACGTCAGACAATGGCGCATCTTCTTCCAACAGGCGTTCAAAATGCGCAATTTGTGCAACAAGATGCTGCATTTTTGCCATATCTTCTGCAGGAGTCATCAGGAACAAGATAGAGTTCAAGTCGCATTTTTCCGGCACGATACCGTTCTCACGCAGGAAATTAGCAAGGATGGTCGCAGGGACACCGAACTCATCGTATTCGCCAGTCTGAACATTAATGCCTGGGGTTGTTAGCATCAGTTTGCATGGATCAACAAAGTATTGATGCTCGGCATAGCCTTCAAATGAGTGCCAACGCTCCCCTGGGATAAAGTCAAAGAAACGCAGGTCATTAGCCATTTCTTCAGTATCAAAATCTTCCCATTTGCGCCCATCAATGGTCGCCGGTACGAACGGGCGAATATGTTTGCAGAGTTTTAACAGCAGCTTACGCGTTTCAATACCGACTTTTACGCAGTCGATCCACATACGTTTTCCGCTTTCGCCTTCATGCATTTTGGCGTTAACGTCAAGTGCAGCAAACAGAGGATAGAACGGGCTAGTGGAAGCATGCATCATAAAGGCATTATTCATACGTTTATGATTTACATAGCGATCTTGGCCTTTAATATGCTTATCTTTTTTATGAATCTGAGATGTTTGGGAAAAACCTGCTTGTTGTTTGTGTACTGACTGAGTGACCAAGATCCCCGGATCATTTTCATTCAGTTCCAGCAGCAGAGGCGAGCAGTCATTCATCATTGGAATAAACTGTTCATAACCTACCCATGCGGAATCAAACAAGATGTAATCACATAGATGACCAATCTTATCGACAACCTGACGCGCGTTATAAATAGTACCGTCATAGGTACCTAACTGAATGACGGCTAAACGGAATGGTCGTTTCTCAGTAGAACGTTCAGGTGCCACTTCGCGTACTAAATCACGTAGGTATTTTTCTTCAAAACAGTGGGAGTCAATACCACCGATGAAGCCAAACGGGTTACGTGCAGTTTCCAGATATACCGGCGTTGCACCCGCCTGAATTAACGCACCGTGGTGGTTAGATTTATGGTTATTACGGTCAAACAGCACCAGATCGCCCTGAGCTAACAACGCATTCAAAACGACTTTGTTAGAAGAAGACGTCCCGTTCAATACAAAGTACGTTTTGTCAGCGTTAAAGACTTTTGCCGCATGCATTTGAGCGGTGCAAGGTGCGCCTTCATGGATAAGCAGGTCTCCCATAGACACGTCAGCATTGCACAAGTCTGAACGAAACAGCGTTTCGCCAAAATAATCAAAGAACTGACGCCCCGCAGGATGACGGCGGAAAAACTGCCCCCCCTGATGCCCTGGGCAGTCAAAAGCCGCATTACCCTGCTGTACGTATTCCACTAGGCTGCCAAAAAAAGGCGGTAAAACATCCTTTTCATATTTGATAGCCGCAGCGTCTAGCTGTTTACCATAAAAATCGGTATTACCGTCACACAGCTCAAACACACCCGTGACGCGCGGTAGCACATTTGCTGGCAACTCTTCTTCGCAGCACACAGCAACAAATACCGGAAGGCCAAAGCCAGTCTGTTCGATGGTATCCAACATGCCAGAAAGCGCATCTGTAACCGAAATAACAGCAGCTGAAACATCCGTAAAATTAGTATTATTAATATCGACTTTTTCACGTTCAGTACTAAAGCATTCCGAGGTGGTGTTATTAACTGCTATTTTTAGCTTTTTCATTTTATTTATAATCTCTTGGGTTCTTTATAATAAAGAATTTAGGGCAAAGCATAGCCGTCAGATATTTCAAACAGAGATCTGAGACTTAATTATTTTTTAAAGACAAGGTTATCCATACAATAATTTAAATTAATAAATTACTGGAGTGAATAAATCAATGTCAGGTGGTTACACCGCTAGATTGGCGTATGGGCTAATTGGGATACTACATGCCAGCCTAATAAATCATAGGTAAATACATGTTATTAAATAACATAATTTATTTATAATGAGTGTCAAGCAAGCACAGCGGTCCGCAATAACGAATGCCGCAGGAGGGGGAGATTATTTAGAATTGAAAAGGTGGAAGTCAAAGCAACTACGATGAGCCAACATCATAAGATGAGTAACTCGTCGAATATGAGGCATTAATTTATTGTTATTTTCCATTTCCTATTTCCTCTTATTTGGAAATCGGCGCCATTGTAACACGTCGAATACAGGGCATCGCTTGATCGTCATCTTCCATTTTATTATTTCCTCTCATCAAGATAGCCGCCGTCATTGTAACTCGTATAATTATATATAACGTGATACTTATCACTATTATGGCCAATGCATTAAATAAAAAAACCATTTCCCAACGCTAAATAAATATTAAAACAGCATTAAAAGTTATTATTATGTTACATAAGAAAGATAATGTTAGATTAAAGTAAATTCAATAGATTATTTAATTAAAACCCCATCTTCTTTAAATTCAATATATAGCGATAAATTTAAATCAATATGAATATAAAGTGTAAAATAATATAATTTAAATATTTGATAATAATGATACCAATAACACTTAAATGTAACATCAAAAAATAAATAATTTAAAATTAATGCATTACAACCCATGCCAATAAAAATGCATACATATTCATATCTGTCATCTGTGAAAATGTATAATTTCTAATTTAATTAATCACTTAATTAAAAAAGAAACAACCGTAATGAAACGATTTAAAATATATTATTACAAATAAAAAATAGGTCATGCGAAAATTTCAATTAATAAATAATTACATCTATAAAATATATACTTATCGAATTTCAAAACGCTATTGCTACATACATTCATGTAAATAATATGTCTAATAAAGAGGCAACACTGACAGTGATATAAGGTTATTCATTTAAGTCACTCCCCTATAAAAGCTTTTAAGAACCGCTCAAGCTGACGTTTTTTTAAACTACTCGTCACGAATCACGGAGGAATGTAGCCACCATCCCGTCAATTCGTTGAAAAACTAGGCATACAAACTGAAGTGGCAGAATTTCCATTGACGTCATCGAGGTAATCTAGTCTAATGTGCCCCGTTGCCCGGATAGCTCAGTCGGTAGAGCAGGGGATTGAAAATCCCCGTGTCCTTGGTTCGATTCCGAGTCCGGGCACCACTATTTAGAAGAACCCGCCTATGGCGGTTTTTTTGCTTTCTGGGGTTCCGGTAGATTTCTGGGTGTTCTAGTCACAGATGCCCGCTGCTTTACCCCTTGTGCCCCATTCGAGCATTTCCCTTTAGCGACTCCCTGCCCTTCCGGTCACAGTGTCGTTGTCTGTTCGGCTTCAAACGGTCAATAAACACTATTTCCAACTTGTATGCCTATCTGGTGGATTCATCACAGCAAGTGTAGTGGTCTAGCAATATTGGACACTTGTTAAGGTTTTTTACGCTACATGCTTTTCTTTTGCATGTGGCGTCTGACCATTATTGAAACTATGCGGTCTGCACTGGTTGTAGTAATGCGTCATGGAGACTGTAATTAAAATTGTGTAATTGCCTGTTTTTGCATCATCCACATTTTCGTAGCCACATTCCGGTATCCATTCCGACTTTAGACTCCTGAAAAAACGCTCCATTGGCGCATTGTCCCAACAGTTTCCGCGACGACTCATGCTTCGTTTAATGCGGTACTGACAGAGCTTTTGCCGATATGCCCGGCTGCTGTAGTGGCTACCCTGATCTGAATGGAACATTACGCCTTTAGGGCATCCCCTTGATTCATATGCTATCCGAAGTGCATTACCCGTCAGCGCACTGTCAGGTGATGACGATAAAGACCAGACAATGACTCTGCGGGAATATAGGTCCAACACGACGGCTAGGTAGACCCAACGTTTCCCTGCCCAGATGTACGTGACATCACCACACCAGACGGCGTTCGGGCGCTCAACATTGAAGTCTCGTTCTAGGTGATTACGGGCATATTTGGCTTCATCTTTCACTAAACGATAGCGATGCTTACGACGTTGTGTACTTTCAAGACCGGCCTCTTTCATCATGCGGCGGGCTTTATCTCTGCCGACCTCATGACCTTCTGTTTTTAAGGCACGCGCCGGTAGTAATAACGGCTGCGTGAAACACCAAAAAGTAGGCACAGTTCTACGACAGGATAACGCTCGCTCAATATCCGGATCACTTCAAGCGAGTGAACGGCTCTGACATTAAGAGAGCGGTAGCCTCCTTTAAGATATTTTTCTCGCGTTCAATCCTACGGATCTGAGCTTCAAGCGCCTGAATACGCTGCTGGTCTGGCGTCAGAGCTTTACCCACACTCGGTGTTATGCCATCGCGTTCGCTATTGAGTTGATGGACCCAGCGCTGCATTGCAGTTTTACCCACGCCCATAGCTTCACAGGCCTGAGCAATAGAATAGCCACGATCAACCACAAGACTTGCAGCTTCGCATTTAAACTCGGGAGAAAAAGCATTTCGACCTTTCATTGGACACCTCTTATGTATTGGGGAAGTTTATCACCCTTAAGTCGTGTCCAAGACCATTAGGCCACATCAGTCAGAGAAGTCCATCATGCCAGTAATGGTTCTGCGGGCGCCCGAAGCATTGCCGATATGGTGAGCGCAAAAGGCGTTCCTTTAAGCCGTTGGCGAGCAAGTAAGTTAATGAAAGAAATGAATATCATCAGTTGCCAGCAACCAGAGAATCGCTATAAAAGAGCGACAAAAGAGCATGTAGATATCGCGAATCATCTGGATCGCCAGTTTGCTGTAACAAAGCCTAACCAGGTTTGGTGTGGCGACGTGACGTTCATCTGGACGGGAAAGCGCTGGGCCTATCTGGCAGTTGTTCTGGATTTATTTTCCCGTAAGCCAGTAGGCTGGGCGATGTCGTTTTCGCCGGACTCGGCCCTGACGGGAAAAGCCTTAACGATGGCTTGGGAAGCTCGGGGAAAACCGACAGGAGTTATGTATCATTCGGATCAGGGAAGTCACTATACCAGTAGAGAATTCAGACGGTTACTGTGGCGATACAGAATAAAGCAAAGCATGAGTCGGCGTGGTAATTGCTGGGACAATAGCCCGATGGAACGATTTTTCCGCAGCTTGAAGTCGGAATGGGTGCCAAATAGTGGATACACAAATTTTAATGAGGCCAGCAGAGCAATAACGAATTACATCATTGGTTATTACAGCCAGTTAAGACCCCACCAATATAATGGTGGATTGACGCCGAATGAATCAGAGCGGTTATTTTGGGAAAGCTCTAAAACCGTGGCCAGTTTTTGTTGACCACTACAATCACGGCGATGCCGTCCTGTTGTTCATACAGTACCGGTGGCAACAGGTCAGTCATGGGCTTTTTCTCCCTGGAAGAACACTAGCGTCAGCAGCAGGGCGATGGCCCCCAGCGGCAATGAAAACAGCGGCAGATAATAGGCAGGCAAGGTATACAGCGTCAGGCCGCCGAGCATACCCCCCGCAGCAATGCCGGCATACAATACCGAGCTATTCAGCGACACCGTCAGCGCGCCAAAACGTTTGGACAGCGACAACAAGTGGTGCTGAATTGGCACCAGATACATCCAGCCGGTAATCCCCCATACCAGAAATATTGCCAGCACCCACCAGGGGGAAGTGACGTAAAAGGCCAGCAGGAACAGCGAGAAGGTTTGAATCGACACGGAAAACAGCAGGACAAATTTACTACCGAAGGTATCAGTCAATAAACCGGAAACGAAATTACCGATGACGGCCCCTATACCGAATATCAGCAGCGCGATGGGCAAGATCGCCTCCGAGCCCAACTGAGTATTCTTCAGCAATACGCTCACATAGCTGTAAACAATGTGTTCGGAGCAGACGGCGAAGAAGGTGATCAGCAGCGTGGTCAACACTGCCTTTTGTCGCAGCGGGGCCAACCGCTCTTTCAGCGTATGTTTCCCTGGTGCGGCTATGGTATTCAGCGCCAGCGAAAGCCCCAGTAGTGCAACAGCACCTAACAGGGCGATCAGCAGGAAGATCTCTCGCCAGCCGATCAGCTTGGCCAGGAAAGTGCCAAAGGGAATACCCAGCGCGATAGCCAGCGTCATGCCGCCATACACAATCGATATCGCCAGCCCGCGACGTTTTTCCGACACCAACTCGGCCGCAGCGGCGGCGGCCTGCGGCGTGTAGCAAGCCGCCCCTAGCGCCGCCAGTACACGCCCGACAGAGATTTGCAAAAAGCTGTCGGCATAGGCGCAAACCAGGTTACCGGCGATAAATAACACCAGAGCCAACTGCAAGATATGTTTGCGGTTGAGGTTGCCCAGCAACCAGGCGGTCAGCGGAGCGAACACCATATAGGCCAGAGCGAAGACCGAGATTAACTGCCCCGCCTGCGCGGGGATGACGGCAAAGGTGCCGGAAATCTCGTCAAGTATGCCGGCGACGATAAACGCATCGGTACCGATGGCAAAGGTGCCGGTAGCCATCAGGCACAGCGTAAGAAAATGGCCTTTATAGGCCGTCAACTTCATCCCGCTCTCCGTAACGCATTGGCGACCCAGACTTTGCTCAGCACCGCTAGGAAATACTCCACATCATCATGAGTATGGGCCGAGGTCGGCGTAACCCGCAAACGTTCGCTGCCAGCCGGCACCGTCGGGGCATTGACCGGTTGCACGTAAATATCGTAATCATCGAGCAGTTGTTTGCTGATATGCTTGTTCCTGTGTGGATCGCCGACCAGCACCGGCAGAATATGGCTGTCCTCAGAGACCAGTGGAATACCGGCGGTGCGCAGGCCGGATTTCAGGTGATCGATAATCGCCAGCAGATGTTTGCGTTGATTGTCATGCTCCAGGTTGTATTTGAAGCTGGCCGCCACCGGCGCGGGGGAGGAGGTGCTGAAGACGAACGCCGGCGCCCAACTGCGCACGGCTTCGACCACCACGCGCGGTGCAGCGATATAGCCACCGGCGGCACCGTAGGACTTACCAAAACCCCCCTGAATGATGGTGATCTTGTCCAGCAAGCGAAAACCTTCCAGATAAAAAGGCCGCGCCATGCGATTGACGATAAAGCCCGGAGTGGCTTTGCAGACCACAAATTTTTTGCCTATCGCAGTGACCAACTGCTCGCAGCGTAAGGTTGTGGTCCGGGCGGTAAAATAGGACGGGATAATTTCGATCAGCTTCATCAGCGGTGCCGGGTTGAAGAAATGCAGGCCGATAAAGCGCGAGTTGTTTTCTATCCCTGCGGCCAGCTTATTCAGCGACAACGAAGAGGTATTGGTGGCGATAATCGCCTCTTTTTTTACCGTGGCGGCAATGGCTGCGAGGATCTCATGCTTGGTGGGTTCATGTTCTGCTATGGTTTCAATCACCAGATCACTGTCAGCAATGGCGTCGAAAACAGGTGAGAAAACCAGATTGGCCAAGATCTCACCCTTTTTCTGTTGGCTTATTTTTCCATTGTCGATTTTTTTATCAAGGTCGCCAACAATATAATCCTGGGCCTGTCTAAAATGATTACCGTTACGATTATAAAGCAGGGTTCGTATGCCGTTCAGTGCCAAAAGATAGGCAATACCTCTGCCCATGGTTCCGGCACCAATCACGGCGACCGAATTTATTACCGTATTATTCTCTACCATAAAAATCCCCGTGAGTATTCTTCTGCTGTGCAAAATTCGAAAATGCTTATATTTTATTTGGATTTAAAAAGCACTAGGTGCCTATGGTGAAGGTAACTGGCGGCGGAGTGACTGTCTAACGGTAGAAATGACAGGTTTACAATAAATAGGCTTTATGTTATTCGCGTAATTCTTAGCGCCAGTGCAATATAAAGTCGTTATTTATTAATAATGGCAGGGGATGGCTGTTTTTGTTATAACCATAGTATTTTTAAATATATGAAACGGCTGTTGTCGCCCTGAGCCCTCCACTATATAGTTAAGCTCACTTAATGATTGCGGTGCTGTGCTCTGGAGAACCCGCGTTATGGACACTCACTTTCAGCCTTTGATAGATGATCTGCTTAGTAGCCTGTCTGACCGCGACCTTTTTTTAAGCCGTCTGGCACCTTGCGCTCAGGCGCTGGGTTTCGAGTACTTCTCTTATACGGTCTTTTCCTGCTATCCGGCCAGCCGACCCAAGATGTTGATAGAGGGCAATTATCCCGCGCAGTATCTGGAAGATTACCGCAAATTGCGGATCTACCTGCAGGATCCGATGATCGAGCTGGCCCATCACTCTACGCTGCAATTCTATTGGGACAAGCCGTTCTACCGAGATAACCCGGTGCTGTGGTGGCGCATGGCACAGTACGGCATCCGCGAGGGATGGTCACAGTCCGTCAAGGATTGCTACGGCCGACTGGGCATCCTCACTTTTGCCGGTAAGAGTATCCCCAGTCAGTCCCCGCAGACCGGGGCGCGCAACGAAACTTTCTTTCTGTGGCTGGCGCAGATCGCCCACAAGACGCTGCGCGAAGCATTAATATCGGTAAACGACGAGGCAATAAAGGATGTGCTGACGCTGCGTGAGAAAGATATTTTACGCTGGTGCAGCGAAGGCAAAACTTCGGAAGAAACGGCGTTATTAATGGGGCTGAGTGAGCGCACCGTAAATTTCCACATCGGTAACTCGATTAAAAAACTGTCGGTTGCCAATAAAACCGCCGCCACCGCAAAAGCGGTGTATTTACAGCTGATTTAGCCGCCTTCGAAATAATTATCCTGCTAGCCGTTAGAGGAGAGGGTAATTCATCCAATTAGTAAAACATGTATTTTTCGGTCGTGTATTCAATACGTTGAATTCGTTTATTTTAGATAATGTTCACGCTCGATAAACGTGCCAATGACCCTATCATGCATTTCTGCCGATTTTGAGTACCCCTGCGTCTTGCGGTTTAGTCGTTTCAACTTGTTGCGAAGGTTCAGGTTTTCTCGCTCTATCCGTTGGGTGTAAAGCTTACCTGTGATGTGTTTTTCATTCGGTAACACCTCATAAGCACTGAAATTATCAGTACACCAAAAGGCCACATTAAAACCTGACAGTAATCTTAGTAAATTGCGAAGCGTTTGCTTGTTCCTGCGACCAAAAGTATGGGTAATAATATGTTTGAGACGAGGCTCCCATGCATACCACAACCAACGCTGCTTCTTTTTATTACCGACAAGCGACCACATTTCATCAACTTCACAAATAAGTTGAAGTGGTAAATACTGCCAGCCATTGTGGTTTCACACCACAATACGCAGGTCTGGAAATGCTCTACAAGAAGTACGCCGCCCAGGGGCTAGTGGTTCTTGGTTTCCCTTGCAACCAGTTCGGTAAGCAGGAACCCGGCAGCGCCGACGAAATCGCACAGACCTGCCACATCAACTACGGTGTGAGCTTCCCGATGTTCGAAAAAGTAGAGGTCAACGGCACCGCAACGCATCCGGTGTTTCGTTACCTCAAAGAAGAATTGCCCGGTGTTCTGGGTGGGCAGATCAAGTGGAACTTCACTAAATTCCTGATCGGACGCGACGGCAAACCGCTCAAGCGTTTTGCACCGATCTCCCCCCCAGAGAAAATGGAAGCCGCTATCCTTGCTGCACTTGAAATCTAAGCGTTCCGGTAAGCCGAACTATTCACTTTTAGAGTGCTTCCGACTAACCGATTGTATCCGTGTGATGTTAACGTCCGATCCTCTCGCTCATAACCCTACCGCAAACAACCGTCATTAACGTCGTTGATCCTTGCAGTGGCGAAAGGGATACCGCTACATGGATGACAGAAAATAACGTAAGAATGATATTATTGAAGCCAGACAATGCAGCAGCAACTGACGTAGGCATAAGCCCTGGAGATGACTAATGAATAATGACGTGCCACTGAAATATTATGACATCGTGGATGAGTATTCGATGGAGTCCTCAAAACCAGTGGGCGATTCAGAACGTAAACCTTTAGCACACTACTTCCAACTACTGATTACCCGCTTAATGAATAACGAGGAAATCAGTGAGAATACGCAGAAAGAGATGGCTAATGAAGCCGATATCGACGAGCTGCGAATCGATGAAATCGCTGAGTTTCTGAATCGATGGGGCAATGAGTAGCCCTTATTGAGACTGTTTCGGAGAGGGGAAATGCGTGTGGTTATACAGCCAAGGTGCCATCGCTTCTTACTACTGACCTGACTCGAATTTTGAAAGTCTCCATATTCTTGGTTCGATCCCCAAGTCCATCACCACAATTTAAGGGACCCGCCTCAAAGGCGGGTTCTTTGAGTGTTGGTTTCGCGAAAATCAGTGCGTTGCTCCATAAAACAGCCTCTTGTATTTAGCTCAATAAAACCGCCCTATCCCCCCCTAACCACCTTTCTTTTCCGATAACGTGATGGCCAGATTTCCGCAGGTTCGCACTCTAATGCTCTAGCAATGAGCATTTCACCTTTCGGCCAAGGCCTCACCAAGGCGTTAGCCAGTGTTGATGATGCCAGCCCTGCTTTTCGCGATTCTGCGGCTAGTGTTGTCCCTCTCTTTTTTAACCCAGCGAGGATATCGGCTGGGTGCCAATCTGGTTTAGTCACTTTCTATCCTCTCATTTTTCAATGTAGACCATCAGTCACATTATTAGCATATCATCTTACAAATGTGACTAATAGTCCGTGGTCTGATAAGCAACAAAGCGCAATGCTTATCTGTATGAAAATACCAAATCCTATTAAGTCCACTTTTGGACAACAAGTGAAAAAACTCAGGTTAGAATCCGGCTTGTCTCAAGAAACATTTGCAGATAAGTGTGGTATGGACCGCACCTACATCAGTGGTATTGAACGAAGTGTCAGGAACCCAACGTTAGAAGTCATTAATGCTATCGCCGAAGGTCTGGAAATTAACCTGAAGGATCTTTTTGATTTCTAATACAACACGAGCCACAGCTTCAAGTAATCCTTCCAAAATTTGGGTCATATAAAACTAAAGACAAACTGCGTTCCAACAGACACTCAGGAAGGGCCGTTATTCCCGCCCCCCCTGTTCCTATTCTTTAACCACCTTATTTAGCCGCTAACTCCAACTCAACCTGCTTCATATTCTCTTTTGTTAGCCGATACACAACAGGGCTTAATAAGAAAAGAGCAATAAGATTAGGTATCGCCATCATGGCATTGAGTGTGTCGGCAAGCAGCCAAACAAACTCTAGTGATTGTGTTGCACCAATAGGGATCGCAATAATCCACAGCACCCGAAAAGGGATAATCGATTTATGCCCGAAGAGATATTGCACACATTTTTCACCATAAAAGCTCCACCCTAAAATCGTGGTAAAAGCAAAAATCGCGAGCGCAATGGCAACCACATAATTACCGCCCGGTATAGTTGATGCAAAGGCAGTTGAGGTTAATGTGGCTCCCGTTGCTCCACTTGTCCAAACACCGGTGACAATAATCGCTAATCCGGTAATCGAACAGACGATAATGGTATCTATAAAGGTACCCAGCATGGCGATTAAGCCTTGGCGAATGGGATTATTGGTTTTTGCGGCCGCATGGGCGATAGGTGCACTACCCAACCCTGCTTCATTAGAGAAAACGCCCCTCGCAACACCATAACGAATCGCAGCCCATACTGCCGCCCCTGCAAATCCCCCTTCTGCCGCTACGGGAGTAAATGCAGATTTAATAATGAGCACAAAAGCAGCGGGTAATGCGGTGATATTTAAAGCCAAGACAATAATCCCAACAATAAAATAGGCCACCGTCATAAATGGCACTAGCTTTCCTGCAACATCCGCAATACGAGTCACGCCACCAATTAATACCGCCCCCACCAGCACAACCAAGATACCGGCAGTTGCTAGCGTTGGAATGCCAAAACTACTATTTAAGGCATCCGCCACTGAGTTAGCCTGTACGGTATTACCGATCCCAAACCCTGCCAAGCTACCAAATAAAGCAAACAATGTTCCCAGCCATACCCAGTTTTTACCTAGCCCATGTTTGATATAAAACATCGGCCCACCCACATAATTCCCTTTCTCATCCACTTCACGGTAGTGTACGGCTAATACCGCCTCTGCATATTTTGTCGCCATACCTACTAATGCAGTCATCCACATCCAAAACAGCGCCCCAGGGCCACCGAGTACAACCGCTGTTGCTACCCCTGCAATATTACCGGTGCCTATTGTTGCAGAGAGCGCAGTCATCAAGGCATTAAACGGGGATATTTGACCTGCTTCCTGCTTTCCTTTTTTAGCAAAAAGAAGCCGAAAACCGGTGACTAAACGTCGAATAGGCAGAAAACTTAAGCGAAACTGAAGAAATATACCGATGCCGAGGATCCCGACTAACATAGGGACTCCCCAAACAACGCCATTAAGTGCAGACAGCCAATCTGTAATCACATTCATTGTTTATCTCCGTTCATGTGGAAATAAATAGCTAACAAAATAGAAACAAATAAGCAACGCTAATGTATAAAATAAATCAATCGGATGCATAAAATAAGTTAATCGAAGGATAAAACCTTCGTTTTAAGTACACATATTCATCGTTTTTTAGATTAAATATCACCCATTTTCATCTAAATTTAACCCCGCTTTAACCAAAGTGTCATATTTACTCATCAAGATGAAGTCACTTTTTTTAGAGAGGCTGCATCATGCAAACGGTTATTCACGTCGAAAAACTCTCCAAAACGTTCAATCAGAATCGCGCGCTGCAAGACATTGATTTTAGCGTCAACGCAGGCGAAATGGTCGCACTACTTGGGCCATCTGGTTCTGGAAAATCCACTCTTTTACGCCACTTAAATGGCCTAATTGTTGGGGATAAATCCCTAGGTAGCCATGTGGAGCTATTAGGTAATTCAGTGCAACGCGAAGGCCGCTTAGCACGCCATATCCGTAAGAGCCGCACCCACACAGGCCATATTTTCCAGCAGTTCAATCTCGTTAATCGATTAACAGTGCTGGAAAACGTGCTGATTGGCGCATTAGGTAGCACCCCATTCTGGCGCACTTGCCTTGGCTGGTTTACTCAAGAGCAAAAGCAACAGGCGCTACAGGCATTAACTCGCGTCGGTATGACGAAGTTTGCCTATCAGCGTGTCTCAACACTCTCTGGCGGGCAGCAGCAGCGCGTTGCCATTGCACGAGCGCTGATGCAAAAAGCAAAAGTGATTCTGGCAGATGAGCCTATCGCCTCACTCGATCCTGAATCCGCCCGCATCGTGATGGATACGTTGCGCGAAATTAACCAAACCGATGGCATTACGGTCGTTATCACACTACACCAGGTGGATTACGCCCTGCGTTACTGTGAGCGCATCGTGGCATTACGCCAAGGTCGCGTTTTCTACGACGGTAGTAGCCAACTCTTTGATAACGATCGTTTCGAACACCTCTATCGCAGCATGAACAGCGTCGAACAGAACGAGCAAGCTGCTTAACCTATCCCAAGAGTAAGGAATCCCAATGAATCACAAGGCAATAGCCTCACTGGCTTTTACCAGCATTCTCAGCTTCGGCACCTTCGTCAACTCTGTACAGGCCGAAGAGCCGGAAAAAGTGCTCAACTTTGGCATTATTTCTACAGAATCACAGCAGAACCTAAAACCGCAGTGGGACCCGTTCCTGAAGGACATGGAGAAGAAGCTGGGTATTAAGGTAAATGCCTTCTTCGCGCCAGATTACGCGGGGATCATCCAAGGGATGCGCTTCAATAAAGTGGATATCGCTTGGTATGGCAACCTCTCTGCAATGGAATCCGTAGACCGCGCCAATGGGCAAGTCTTTGCTCAAACAGTGCCTTCCGATGGTTCTCCTGGTTACTGGAGCGTGTTGATCGTTCACAAAGACAACCCAATCAATAACCTCGACGAGCTGCTTGCCAAGCGTAAAGAGCTAACCTTTGGTAACGGTGATCCCAACTCGACTTCTGGCTACCTCATCCCCGGCTATTATGTCTTCTCCAAAAACAATATTTCCCCTACTGAATTCAAACGCACGGTTAATGCTGGGCACGAGACTAATGCCCTTGCCGTTGCCAACAAGCAGCTGGATGTTGCCACCAACAATACGGAAAACATCGATAGGTTGAAAACTACCGCGCCGGAGAAGTTCAAAGAGCTGAAAGTGATCTGGAAATCACCGCTAATACCAAGCGACCCAATTGTTTGGCGTAAGAACCTCACTGAATCTACCAAGAGCAAGGTATACAGCTTCTTTATGAACTACGGCCAAACAGCGGAAGAAAAAGATGTGTTGAAGAACCTAGGCTGGGCACCATTCCAAGCCTCAAGTGACCTGCAATTGGTTCCGATTCGCCAACTTGCGTTGTTTAAAGAAGCGCAAAGCGTGAAAGACAACAAAGGGCTGAGCGAAGAAACCAAGGCCAGCAAAGGCGCGGAGATCAAAGCCAAGCTAGATGATCTTGAACGTCTGAGCGCAGCACTGAACGTGATGGCCAACACCAACAAAACAACACAATAATCAGATAACCGCAGGCTGGATAGGAATCGATATTCCCCGCCTGCGGTTAATCTTTGGAGCCGTATATGCAAACCTCTACTTTAGCCCCGCCGAAGCGTAGTTGGTTTTCACTCCTGAGTTGGGCCATCTTACTCTCCGTCTTGGCTATCTCATGGAAAGGTGCCGAAATGGCACCCCTCACGCTGATTCAAGATTCGAGCAATATGGCGACTTTCGCCGCCGACTTCTTCCCGCCAGATTTCAGCCTGTGGCGTGATTATCTGGGGGAAATGGCCATCACACTGCAAATTGCAGTTTGGGGTACAGCCCTAGCGATACTCCTCTCTATTCCTTTTGGCCTGATGTGTGCCGATAACCTCGTACCTTGGTGGGTTTATCAACCAATGCGTCGGCTAATGGACGCCTGCCGTGCCATTAACGAGATGGTCTTCGCCATGCTGTTCGTGGTCGCCGTCGGCCTTGGGCCATTTGCAGGTGTGATGGCGCTATTCATCCACACAACAGGCGTTCTCTCTAAACTGCTCTCAGAAGCTGTAGAAGCCATCGAGCCGGGGCCTGTAGAAGGTATCCGCGCAACGGGTGCTAACAAGATTGAAGAGATTCTTTATGGTGTCCTGCCACAGGTCATGCCACTGCTTATCTCTTACTCATTGTACCGTTTCGAATCGAATGTGCGTTCCGCGACGGTCGTCGGCATGGTCGGCGCTGGCGGCATCGGTGTGACGCTATGGGAAGCGATTCGTGGATTTCAGTTTCAGCAAACCTGTGCATTGATGGTGTTGATCATCATCACCGTCAGCCTGCTGGATTTCCTCTCTCAACGATTGCGTAAGCACTTTATCTGAATTGAATTCACCACGGAGCACTTAATGCATTTCGACATTGCTACTCGCCAACGCTGGATGCTAGCCCTAGCCCACAGCAGAGCTGATACCCTCAGCAAGCAACTCAAAGCCCTCAAGCTTGCCCCTGAATATGAACTGATCCGCGCCCCAGAAGTCGGTTTGATGCAGATTCAGGCTCGAATGGGCGGCACAGGTAACCGCTTTTTCGCAGGCGATACCACGCTTACTCGTGCCGTGGTTCGCTTAGCCGTCAGCGGCACGCTGGGTTACAGCTATTTGCTAGGGCGCAATAAACACCATGCCGAGCAGTGTGCCGTTATTGATGCATTGCTACAGGAACCAGAACATTTTCACACCTTGATGGAAGCTTTAATCGCCCCACTGGAAGCGGAACGCGAGGCAAAAATCAGTGCTCGTTGTGCCGAAGTCAACACCAGCAAGGTCGACTTCTTCACACTAGTACGCGGAGATAACGCATGACCTTACAGACCGCATTTTCCTCCCCTGTTCAAGATGCTCAACAGAGCTTTCGTCGCCTGCTCAAGGCCATGAGCGAACCGGGAATCATCGTTGCCCTAAGCCAAATAAAAAGTGGCTGGCAGCCACTGAATCTCGCCACGACAAGCACATTATTGACGTTAGCCGATAACGACACCCCTGTTTGGCTCACCCCTTCTATCGATAATGAGGTTGTGCGCCAAAATCTGCGTTTTCACGCCAATGCCCCTCTCGTCGAGCAGCCACAGCAGGCCGCTTTCGCCGTTGCCGACAGTGACACTATCAGCCGCGAAGTACTTAGCGCGCTCTCTGTCGGGACCGCTGTCGCACCAGAAACGGGTGCCACACTCATCCTGCAAGTTCCCAGCCTCAGTGGTGGTCTCATGATGCGCCTCACAGGTGCAGGGATAGAGACTGAACGAATGATCGCCCCGCAACTGCCTGACTGCGTTATTAACGAACTGGCCGAGCGCTCACATCCGTTTCCATTAGGTCTCGATATCATTCTGACCTGCGATGAGCGTCTACTCGCTATCCCTCGAACCACCCATGTGGAGGTGTACTAATGTACGTAGCCGTCAAAGGGGGCGAGAAGGCGATAGCCAACGCCCATGCGCTGCAAGAGAACCGACGCCGAGGCGATAACACCCTTACCGAGCTCAGCGTGGCGCAAATAGAACAGCAGCTAAATCTTGCCGTTGATCGTGTCATGACCGAAGGCGGCATTGCCGACCGGGAGCTGGCAGCACTCGCACTGAAACAGGCTAGCGGCGATAACGTAGAAGCTATTTTCCTGCTGCGCGCCTACCGCACCACTCTGCCACGCCTAGGGGTTAGCGAGCCGATTAACACGGCGCGTATGCGCTTCGAGCGCCGTATTTCTGCCGTATACAAAGACATTCCCGGCGGGCAACTGCTTGGCCCCACTTATGACTACACGCACCGCTTACTCGATTTCACGCTACTCGCCAACGGCGAGTCACCCGCGTTGCACTCCGCAAACAGTGAACAAGATTACGCCCCACACGTGTTCTCATTGCTCGCGCAGCAAGGGCTGGCGAAAGATGAAGAAGACTGTAATGACATCCCCGATGACATCACACATACACCACCAGTGTATCCCTGTTCGCGTTCTTCACGACTGCAACAACTGATGCGAGGCGATGAAGGTTATCTGCTAGCACTCGCCTACTCCACCCAGCGCGGTTATGGCCGAAATCACCCTTTCGCAGCGGAGATCCGTAGCGGTTACGTTGCTCTGGAGATCGTGCCAGAAGAGTTAGGGTTTGCGATAAACGTGGGTGAGCTTCTACTGACAGAATGTGAAATGGTTAACGGGTTTATCGCACCAGAAAACACACCGCCACACTTTACCCGAGGCTACGGGCTGGTCTTCGGTATGAGCGAACGCAAAGCGATGGCGATGGCACTGATGGACCGTGCACTACAGGCACCAGACTACGGTGAGCCATTGACTGGCCCCGCACAAGATGAAGAGTTCGTGCTGGCACATGCCGATAACGTCGAAGCCGCAGGCTTCGTTTCACACCTCAAGCTTCCACACTACGTTGATTTTCAAGCCGAATTGGAACTGCTCAAACGCCTGCAACAGGAGGCTTCCCGTGACGAATAACCTTTCCGGCTATAATTTTGCTTATCTGGATGAGCAAACCAAGCGCATGATCCGACGAGCGTTGCTAAAAGCCGTTGCTATTCCGGGCTATCAAGTCCCCTTCGGTGGCCGTGAAATGCCTATGCCGTATGGCTGGGGAACCGGTGGGATTCAGATTACTGCCAGCATTATTGGCGAATACGACGTGCTGAAAGTGATCGACCAAGGTGCCGATGACACCACCAACGCCGTGTCAATTCGCAACTTCTTCAAGCGAGTGACTGGGGTCAACACCACCGAGTCGACAAGTGATGCCACGTTGATCCAGACCCGTCACCGGATCCCTGAAACACCGCTGACAGAAGATCAGATCATTATCTATCAAGTTCCGATCCCCGACCCGCTGCGCTTTATCGAACCGCGGGAGACAGAAACCCGTCTTATGCACGCGCTGGAAGAGTACGGTGTCATGCAGGTAAAACTGTATGAGGATATCGCCCGCTTCGGTCATATCGCCACCACCTATGCCTATCCAGTTAAGGTCAATGAGCGCTACGTCATGGACCCTTCGCCAATCCCGAAATTCGATAACCCCAAAATGGATATGATGCCCGCACTGCAACTGTTTGGTGCAGGCCGCGAGAAGCGCATCTACGCCGTGCCGCCTTATACCAGAGTGGAAAGCCTCGATTTCGACGACCATCCCTTTACCGTTCAAGCATGGGATGAACCCTGTGCCATTTGTGGCTCAACACACAGCTATCTCGACGAAGTGGTGCTAGATGATACTGGCAAGCGCATGTTTGTCTGTTCCGACACCGACTACTGTCGCCAACAGAGTGAGGCACTCAGTCAATGACTCAACCACTGCTTTCGGTCAACCATCTGACCCACCTTTACGCACCAGGCAAAGGCTTCAGCGATGTCTCTTTTGACCTTTGGCCCGGCGAAGTGCTCGGTATTGTGGGGGAGTCTGGCTCAGGGAAAACGACGCTGCTCAACTCTATCTCGTCGCGCCTCACTCCGCACTCTGGCGAGATCTTGTACCAGAATCGTTCACTCTACGGCATGAGTGAAGCCGATCGCCGCCGCCTATTGCGCACAGAATGGGGTGTGGTACATCAGCACCCGCTCGATGGCCTACGTCGCCAAGTTTCAGCAGGCGGAAATATCGGTGAACGTTTAATGGCAACAGGTGCTCGCCATTACGGCGAGATCCGCGCGACTGCCCAGCACTGGTTAGAAGAGGTGGAAATCCCCGCTTCACGTATCGATGACCTCCCGACCACCTTCTCCGGGGGAATGCAGCAACGTCTACAAATCGCCCGTAATCTAGTGACTCATCCAAAACTGGTCTTTATGGATGAACCCACCGGCGGGCTAGATGTTTCTGTTCAAGCGAAGCTGCTGGATCTGTTGCGCGGCCTCGTCGTTGAGCTGGATCTCGCGGTCATCATCGTCACCCACGATCTCGGCGTAGCACGCCTGCTGGCGGATAGGCTACTGGTGATGAAACAGGGCCAAGTCGTCGAAAGTGGGTTAACGGACAGAGTGCTAGACGATCCACACCATCCATACACTCAGCTACTGGTATCGTCAGTCTTGCAGAACTAAGGAACATGAATGAACCGTTTACGGGTTGAAAACGTCAGTAAAACCTTTGTCCTACACCATCAAAATGGCGTGCAGTTACCGGTATTACAGAATGCCTCGCTCACGGTAAATGCGGGTGAGTGCGTGGTGCTGCATGGCCACTCCGGCAGTGGAAAATCAACACTCCTGCGCTCGCTGTACGCAAACTACCTGCCAGATAATGGGCATATTCATATTAAGCATGGCGAAGAGTGGGTCGATCTGGTCACCGCACCCGCACGTAAAGTGATAGAAGTTCGCCGTTCTACCATTGGCTGGGTCAGCCAGTTTCTACGCGTCATCCCTCGTGTCTCTGCACTCGATGTCGTGATGCAACCGCTGTTGGATCTTGGTGTTTCACGTGAGGAGTGCGCAGCTAAAGCTGCAAATTTACTCACCCGCCTCAATGTACCAGAGCGGCTATGGCACCTTGCGCCTTCGACGTTCTCCGGCGGTGAGCAGCAGCGCGTTAACATCGCTCACGGCTTTATCGTCGATTACCCTATTTTGCTGCTCGATGAACCCACTGCTTCCCTCGATGCCAAGAACAGCGCCGCAGTGGTGGCTCTGATTCAAGAAGCCAAAGCACGTGGTGCCGCGATAGTCGGTATTTTTCACGATGAAGCAGTGCGTGAATGTGTGGCAGACCGTTTGCATCAGATGGAAACAGCATCATGATTATCAATAATGTAAAGCTGGTGCTAGAAGATGAAGTCGTGCACGGTTCTTTGGAAGTGCACGATGGCGTGATCCGTACCTTTGCAGAAAGCCAGAGCAGCCAACCGAGCGCACTGGATGGCGAAGGGGGCTGGCTGTTACCGGGCTTTATCGAGCTGCACACCGATAACCTCGATAAATTCTTCACCCCACGCCCGAAGGTGGATTGGCCTGCTCATTCAGCCATGAGCAGCCACGATGCCTTGATGGTCGCCAATGGCATTACCACCGTTCTGGATGCCGTGGCCATTGGCGATGTCCGCGATGGCGGCGATCGCCTAGAGAATTTAGAGAAGATGATTAATACCGTAGAGGATACGCAGAAGCGTGGCGTTAACCGCGCCGAGCATCGGCTTCATCTGCGCTGTGAGCTGCCTCATCACACCACCTTGCCACTGTTTGAGAAACTGGCGGATCGTGAAGCGGTAGCGCTAGTTTCCTTGATGGATCACTCACCGGGTCAGCGCCAGTTCTCTCACCTTGGAAAATATCGCGAGTATTATCAAGGTAAATACCAGATGAACGACGAGCAGATGAACCGCTTTGAGGAAGATCAGCTCAAGTTGGCGGCGCAGTGGTCACAGCCCAATCGTTCTGCTATTGCTCAGATGTGCCGTGACCGTAACATTGCACTCGCAAGCCATGATGATGCCACCTATGAACACGTTGTAGAATCCCACCAGCTTGGCAGTGTTATCGCTGAATTCCCGACTACGCTCGCTGCCGCGCAGGCCTCTCGCCAGCATGGTATGAACGTATTAATGGGTGCGCCAAACATTGTGCGTGGCGGTTCACACTCTGGCAATGTAGCAGCGCATGAGTTGGTAGAGCTTGGCCTGCTGGATATCCTCTCCTCTGACTACTACCCCGCCAGCATGATCGATGCAGCATTTCGCATTGCAGACGATACCTCGAATACTGTGACGCTCCCGCAAGCTATCCGTATGATAACTTGCAATCCGGCACGGACACTCAACCTGCACGATCGCGGTATTGTAGGGGAAGGTAAACGTGCCGATCTCGTGCTGGCACACCGTAAAAATCAGCACATGCATATCACAACAGTCTGGCGTCAGGGAGAAAGGGTCTTCTAATTATGGGAAAACTGATCTGGCTAATGGGGCCATCTGGCTCAGGTAAAGACAGCTTGTTAGCGAAACTCCGTCAACGGGAGCCGACACAACTGCTGGTGGCACATCGCTACATTACCCGTAAAGCCAATGCAGGGAATGAAAATCATATCGCACTTAGCGAACAGGAGTTTTTCACCCGCGAACAGCACAACCTGTTCGCACTGAGTTGGCATGCCAATGGCTTATATTATGGCGTGGGCATAGAGATTGACCTCTGGCTACGCACCGGCCTTGATGTCGTAGTGAATGGCTCTAGAGAGCACCTGCCACAGGCGCAGGCGCGTTACGGGCAGACGCTACTGCCCATCTGCTTGCAAGTCTCTCCAGCTATCTTACGCCAACGTCTGCAAGCACGCGGGCGTGAGAGTGAAGCTGACATCGCCGCCCGCCTTGAACGTGCCGCACACTATGCGCCATCCGACTGCCTCACCCTCAACAACGATGGCAGTTTGCTAAAATCCGTTGATACACTATTAACGCTGCTCGGCCGCAAGGAAAAAGCGCATGACGCCCTGTGAATTACGCCGAGCCACACTGGATGATACCGACACAGTCTACGCACTGCTCTGTGAGCTAAAACAGAGCAGTTTGGACTATCACGCCTTCTGCACGGGTTTTGCCTTTAGTTTGCAAGACAGCAATATGCACTACCAGTTAGCACTGCTCGATGGGAAGGTCGTCGGCCTGATTAGCCTGTACATACAATATCGTCTGAACTATATAAATTGGGCGGGTGAGGTTCAGCAGCTGATCGTGATGCCGCAGGCACGCGGCCTAAACGTTGGCCGCCAATTACTGGCGTGGGCAGAGAAGGAAGCGCATCTCGCTGGTGCAAAAGTAATGGAGCTCTCCAGCAATATTAAACGCCACGACGCACACCGTTTTTATCAGCGCGAAGGCTATCAGCAGAGCCATTATCGCTTCATCAAAACGCTATAGAGGATGCCATGAGCCTGACTATCACGCTTTTGGGAACAGGCGGTGCACAGCAAGTGCCCGTGTTTGGTTGTGATTGTGCTGCCTGCCAACGGGCGCACCTGCATGTGCAGTACCGCCGCCTTCCCTGTAGTGGCTCAGTCAACTTCAATGGCGCGGTGACGCTACTCGATGCAGGGCTACATGATCTTGCCGAACGCTGGCCTTACGGCTCTTTTCAGCAATTTTTACTCACGCATTACCATATGGACCATGTGCAGGGACTGTTTCCACTGCGCTGGGGCGTCGGCTCACAGATTGCAGTATATGGCCCACCGGATGAACAAGGCTGTGACGATCTTTTCAAACACCCTGGCCTGCTCGATTTCAGCCATACCCTAACCCCCTTTGTGACATTCGATTTACAGGGGTTACAAGTAACGCCACTGCCGCTCAATCACTCAAAACTGACATTCGGCTATCTTCTGGCATCTGCACACAGCAGTATTGCATGGCTCTCCGATACCGCAGGATTACCCAGTGATACCCTGCAATTTCTGCTTAAGAACCCACCGCAGGTGGTGGTTATCGACTGTAGCCACGAGCCACGAGATAAACCACCACGTAACCATAGCGATCTCAATACCGTGATAGCGCTCAAAGCGGAGATGGGAAGCCCACGCATCATCCTCACTCACATCAGCCACCAGTTCGATGTATGGATGATGGAGAACGCGCTACCAAATGGTATTGAGGCAGGGTTTGATGGAATGGTGATAGAACTTGAGGGGTAACGGCTTTATCGATAACACCGCTAATGCCATAGCGGTGTATAACGACTATCTCTTACCTATGACTCAATGCCAACTTCGCGGCAAAAAATAGAAATAACCCACCTGTCACACGGTCCATCCATTTAATGACACCGCTCTTTTTCAACACATTGGAAGCGTAGCGAGTGGCCATGATTAACGTGAGCGACCAAAGTGTCCCGATCACAACATGGATAGACACTAGCAGAAATGTCCAAATCATCGGCGAATGCCCTGCGGGGATAAATTGAGGTAAAAACGAAACATAGAAGATCCCTATCTTAGGGTTTAGAACGTTGCCTAACATTCCCCTGAGATACCAATTTCCCGATGCCGCTTCTGCCACTTGAGATGAGTCGAAAACAGTGCGAGGGCGGAGTAACAACTGAATTCCCAACCAACACAGATAACCGGCGCCGCACCACTTGAGCAGCGTGTATGCCACTTCTGAGACCGCCAGCAGAGCACCAAGCCCAAAAGCAACTAATGCGCCCCAAATAAAACACCCTGTATTGATACCCAAAGCCGCATGGAATGCCTTCTTTCCCCCTTCAACCGATGCAGTTCGAAGGATGAGAGCGGTATCCAATCCTGGCGTCAAAGTAAGAAGCAATGCGGCGAGAGAATAAGCAAAAAGATATTCTGATACAGACATTTTCGTTCCCCTGAGTCTTAAAGGTTAGGATTTACACGACACACCCGTAACCCCCATAAGTCTACACAGGAATCCGTCGAAATATAGGTTAAAAATGAGGAGAACACAGTAAGGAGGGAACAGATAACATCGTATCAACAGCGGCACATCTCGCTAGCAGGTATAGGTATGCTCTCCATCAAATCGACGCAACACCGCCAATCCCGAAAACACCCTATACCTTGCTGACTTTTTAAAGATTTTTACTCAGCAAACTTAGCCAAACAGTGCCGCCGTTTGCTGTACTGTTACCCATATCCCCCACAGTAATGGAAGCCCGACTGCCGCCCATGCCACCGCGGTTAACGGACGGCTTGCGGGGTTGGCATCCCACTCTAGCACCGCATTGGGGTTCACTTTATACATGGCACCCGCAGCCGTGATTTCTGCCTCTGTCATATAGTTTTTCTCTGCAACAGGGCGGATCATGAGATTACAAAAAAAGCCGAGCACCAAAAGCCCCGACAAGATATATAGCGTAAAGTCATACACCTGAGACTGGGCAACACCAATGCTAAGTTGGTACTCGCGTAGGTAATTCACCAATACCGGCCCCAATACCCCCGCAGCGGCCCATGCCGTCAGCAAACGGCCATGAATCGCGCCGACCATCTGAGTACCAAATAAATCGGCTAGATAAGCGGGGATTGTCGCAAAGCCGCCACCATACATAGAAATAACGACACAGAAAGCGAGAGCGAACAATACGATGCTGCCCAAGTGCCCAATCCAAGGGATGGTGGCGTACAGCACGATACCGACAAGGAAGAAGGTCGCGAATGTAGCCTTGCGCCCGATTTTGTCGGAGAAGGAGGCCCAGAAGAATCGCCCTCCGATGTTAAATAGACTTAATAGCCCTGTGAACCCAGCGGCAATAGCGGCTATCTCCCCTAACTGCGCGGCATTCAGCTCACTATAAGAGAGCGTATTGCCCAACAGTTTGCCCGCAAAGACTTCTTGTAGCAGGGGCGAAGCCATACCGAGGATACCGATCCCCGCCGTGACGTTGAGACAAAGCACCAACCACGCTAACCAGAATTGTGGAGTGCGGCAGGCGACACTGACGTGAACATGCCGTTTTGTGACAAGCCCTTGGCTCTTGCTGCTCTCCGGCTCTACCCACCCTTTCGGTTTCCAACCAATTGGAGGGATGCGATACCCTAACGTTCCGCACATCATAAAGACGAAGTAGATCCCCGCCATAACGAGAAAACTTTGCCATACCCCTACACCATCAGCAGAAGCGAAGTGATTCATTAGCATATTGGCCAAAGGCGCACCGACCATTGCACCACCACCAAAGCCCATAATCGCCATACCTGTCGCCATGCCGCGTTTATCTGGAAACCAGCGGATTAAGGTAGATACAGGGGAGATGTAACCTAGCCCAAGGCCAATACCACCAATTACCCCCGAACCAATCCACAGCAGCCATATTTGATGGGTGTAAATACCTAGCGTCGAGATGACTAATCCGCCACACCAACATAGCGTAGAGACAAAGCCAGCTTTACGCGGCCCGACTTTCTCAAGCCATGTTCCCCAAATAGCTGCAGAGCAGCCAAGAAAGACGAAAAACAGGGTGTATGTCCACCCCAGCATGGAGATTTTCCAGTCACACGAAGAGGAGAAGACCTGTTGAAAGAACGTCATATCTGCCGAACAAGTGACAGAAGAGGTGATACCGATTGCCTTTGATAACGGCAACCAGAAGACAGAAAACCCATAGGCCATGCCAATACAGAGGTGGATTGCTAACGCAGCCGGAGGAACCAGCCATCGGTTAAAACCGGGTTTAGCGATAATACGAGGTTTAGAAAAAAATCCGGGCCGCTCTTCTGAGCCGCTCGCGCCCACCCGATTGTTGTCTTGTAGAGTTGAATCAATGCTCATTACGTATTCCTTATTATTAAAATTAAACCGTCTGCTTTTCTCTGTCATGTAGCGGTTTATGCGTAAGGCATGGTGCTATTTCGTTATAAATATAAGTTTTAAATATCCTAAATAATTAATGTCGAATCACGTCAGTAAGAGAAAATAACGGCTGAATAGCTCAACCTAATTTTTTGATACCGCCAACGTTGATAAAACATCAAGCATGATGGATATATTGAGGATGTAGCAGTTTCTATACCAAGGAAGGAAATGATTTATCTAAAACGTGAGCTAGTTAAAAATAATTGGCAACAACGATCTTATCATCTTGTTGTTTTTTAATTAAAAAATAAATAACCCCTCGTATTTTCCTCATCACTCCTATTAATATAAAAAGCTATTGAATAAAGACTAGAGATATCTTCAACTTATCATTTTGGTAATTATTATTATCTAAAGAGATAAAAGAAATTGTGGTTAGCATAAATATCACTTTTAAAATTTTATAATTAACCCAATATCCCCTTAATAATAATCAGTATGATTGGCATTAAATAAAACCAATATAAACAGTCCATTAAATACGGCGTTAATATGTTGAATCGTATCAAGCTTAAAAGTTCGAGAACATGACTGACCGTGATCATACTGATATTTAGCCTTACTGTTTCCATGCTTTTTAACCACGTCAACCAGAGCTATAAATTCTTACCCGTAAAATTGAGAATTAAGCAGTCCTGTCAGCATATAGAATGCTTGATCAAAAATTTCATGTGACTAATAGATATTACCTAGGTTAATTTAGCCACCAGCAAATCCTTTAACGGCTGAGGTAACAGCATGAACTCATTCGTCTTTAATATTCGCAATAACGCCTTATTCTTGGCCGTATTTATGTTTCCACCGTTAGCTTTAGCATCTGAGATAGCATCTCCTGAAAGCACTGTTATTGGTTTTTATAAGGCATATTTGAGTGATGACATACAAGACAACGACGCAATAATCAGTAAATATATATCTGATAAACTTATGAAAAGTATTAATGATTCTGCCATGTGTAATTATGACACTGACGATTCTATCTCTGCCCCCGAATTAGAGAAACTATGCTCGAAGAAACGTGAGTGCAAAGAATATAAAGGGAATTATCTTTGCGACTGGTATGGTGTTTGGATAGAGAATGACATTAATTACTTTACCAAATCACAAGATGTATACCCTTCATGGCAAACCCATATTAAAACCAGCACCGTGATACAAAAAGAACAGGAATCAGTGATTAATGTGGTTTTGGGTGATGGTAAAGAGCCGACAAACACGCTCAAGGTAACGTTAACGAAAAATGATACTGACTGGAAAATCATCAACGTAACGCAATAAAAAGCTGAGATGATGTTAAGCCCACATCCACCAGAGAAAGCCTTTATTGCCCTCTGCAAGCTGTGGGAAAAGAATAAATACTAGATTGACCAAGAAGAGCCTTTCTCGATGAAGGCTCTTCTTTTGTCCGGCATAATTGCTGAGGGTAAAATTAACTAACTCAGTGACAGCGCAATACCAATAAACAGTATCAGACCCACATAGTTGTTATTCAGAAAGGCGCTAAAGCAGGCTTCACGCTGACGATGTACCATCAGCTTCTGCTGGTGGATAAACAGCGCTCCTGCTAATAATACCGACCAATAGAACGCCCCATCCAACTCATTAATAGAGCCGACATAAAGCATGATTATCAACGTTGCCATCTGCAATAAACCAATAATCAGCTTATCGAAGCGCCCAAACAGAATCGCAGTCGATTTAATACCGACCTTCAAATCATCATCTCTATCGACCATGGCGTATTGGGTATCATATGCAACGGTCCAGCAAACATTTGCTAGCAACAGCAGCCAACATGTCAGCGGTAAGCTGCTACTTACTGCAGCAAAAGCCATTGGAATTGACCAACCGAAGGCAAGACCTAACACCACCTGAGGCATATGCGTAAAGCGTTTCATAAACGGATACGTCCACGCGAGAGCCAGCGCCGCGACAGAAAGCCAGATGGTCATTGCATTGAGCGTTAACACCAGAATAAAAGAGATAAGAATCAATACCGCAAAGAGTATCTTGCTGCCTCTTTCGGTAACCTGCCCACTAGGCAGGGGACGATTCTGCGTGCGTTTAACATGCCCATCAAAGTTACGATCAGCATAATCATTTATCACGCAGCCAGCGGCCCTCATGAAAAAAACACCGAGGGTAAATACCAGCAAAATATAAAGATTAGGGACACTATCACCCGCTAACCACAAGGCCCAAAACGTAGGCCATAATAGCAACAGCGACCCGATAGGTTTATCAATACGCATCAAACGGCAATACGCCAACCATGTGGGCTGAATCACACTTCCCTCCTGTTGCTTGTATCCAATCAATCGCCTGTACCTTTTATTACCTAACACAGCACCTGAAATAGCCTCAGTGCAGATTACGCTCGCACGCTAGCGTGGTTTGCCTGATAAATGGGAGCAGCAGGCAAAAAAACTTCTGTCAGTAACAGAGGTTTGCCCGAAAGGCATAACCGAGAACGGCGAGCCCAAAGCTGCTGTAGATAAGTGACCTCAATAAAATCACGGCTTAATGCAGCACGGCTAAATAAATAACGGCCCAGAGGGACATCACCCAGTTCGGTTAATGCCAGTTCTGGCCCATTTAATGTCTGTTCGGGGATCACTGTTCGTCCGAGTAACCAAGGTATGCCATCGCCATACAATATGATTTCACGCAGCCAATAGCGCTCGCTATCCGGTAATTGTTGCCGCTCATGGCTGATAAGATCTGCATCAATAAAGCCTTCAAAGATTGGCTCGACACTCACTTTACGACAACAGCGTTCAAAGCGCTGCGTCATTGATGCTGGCTCCATCAACCAATCAGCAATGGCTTCGGGAACATTGAGTTCTTCCGCCGAATACCAATCTGCACAAATGGCGGTCGACATAATTTGCTCGGCCATGAATATACCCCGTAATAGGTAGCCAGAGCAAAGCGCTCTAGGCCATTTATCATCTCTACTGAGCCGCATTGTAACGCAGAATCGACTATCTCGATCCCCTCTCTTTTCTCCAAAACCATTGAATGTAAGCAATCAGTGGCAGGAATAGCAAGACTGAAACGAGTTAGCCAATACAGTGTAGTCATTTGAAAAATGACAAATGAAAGAGTATGAAAAATAAAGAGTGTGATACTGACAAACCCAACGAAATAGGCGGCCCCCCAGTATCACTATTGATAAGCAGGCCTACTGCCGCTTGAGTTTCTCGGTATTCGCCAGATACAGCGTAAATACCAGTAGTAAGATCGCACCAGAGTAAACCAATGTGCTTATCGGATTGTCATGGTCGACGATGATCAGACGAATAATCGCCGTGATCCCGATATAGATAAAATAGCGCAACGGGAAGTGGTACCCCGTCTGAAAGTACTTGACGATCAAGGCGATAAACTCGAAGTACAGAAAATAGATGACGATACCTTCAATCAGAATGTAAGAAGATTGCGTCACTCCCGGTACAAATAGCGTAAAGGCTAAATGGTAAGTTTCTTTCCCTAAAAACATAATTAAAATCAGTGCTAACCCAATCAAAGAAAGATTAAGAACCCACTGTAACATTTTGGATATTAGGGTCATTTTAGAAGTTATTGTCATTTTTTTGGCTCGATAATATACAGTTTAATCCCGAACTGCGGTGCAGATGAGTATTAAACTCAAAAATGGTGTTACTTTCCCTTCGGTATACTCCGCGATACCCAATGCGCCTTAATGTCAGCTTACTAGAATGGAAAAAATGGGGCTCTTCACAGAGCCCCACGTGTTTATAATTGTATGCTTATAACCAAATGTTTATAAAGCATATTAAAGAAGCCATATTGATAACATCACATGGCTTCGGTTGTTCAAGCAGAGGGGATTAAGCCCGCCACTGTTTAAACAGGTTGATCAAACCGTTGGTTGAGCTGTCGTGGCTAGTCACTTCACTGTTGCCTGCCAGCTCTGGCAAAATTTTACTCGCCAGTTGCTTACCTAACTCAACACCCCACTGGTCGAAGCTGAAGATATTAAGAATGGCGCCCTGAGTGAAAATTTTGTGCTCATACAGCGCAATCAGGAAACCGAGGCTGTAAGGCGTCATTTTGCGCAACAACAGTGAGTTAGTTGGGCGATTACCTTCAAATACCTTGAACGGCACAATATCAGCAACGTCAGCCAGTGTTTTACCCGCCTGAACAAACTCAGCTTCTACATCCGCACGGCTTTTACCGAAAGCGAGCGCCTCAGTTTGGGCAAAGAAGTTCGATAGCAGTTTGCCATGATGATCTGAGATTGGGTTATGGCTCACCGCAGGGGCAATAAAGTCGCAAGGGATAAGCTTCGTTCCTTGGTGGATAAGCTGATAGAACGCATGTTGCCCGTTCGTCCCCGGCTCACCCCAGATAATAGGGCCAGTCTGGTAAGTCACCGCATTGCCATCACGGTCGACATACTTACCGTTCGATTCCATGTTGCCCTGCTGGAAGTAGGCTGCAAAACGATGCATGTATTGATCGTATGGCAGAATGGCTTCGGTTTCTGCACCGAAGAAATTGTTATACCAGATACCTATCAACGCCAAAATCACCGGAAGGTTCTTCTCGGCTGGCGTCTCTGCAAAGTGACGGTCCATGGCGTGAGCACCCGCTAACAGCTGTTCGAAATTGTCGAAACCCACCGTTAGGGCAATAGAGAGTCCGATGGCTGACCACAGAGAGTAGCGCCCACCAACCCAATCCCAGAACTCAAACATATTGTCTGTATCAATGCCAAACTCCGCGACAGCGTCTCCGTTAGTAGAGAGGGCAGCAAAGTGTTTGGCAACGTGGGATTTATCCCCAGCAGAGTTAAGGAACCAGTCACGTGCGCTGTGCGCATTGGTCATGGTTTCCTGCGTGGTAAAGGTTTTCGATGCCACGAGGAATAGCGTGGTTTCAGGGTTAAGATTTTTTAGTGTTTCGGCAATGTGTGTGCCATCGACATTAGAGACAAAGTGGGCATTTAAGTGGTTTTTATACGCTTTAAGCGCCTCAGTCACCATGTAAGGACCTAAATCTGAGCCCCCGATACCAATGTTAACAACGTCAGTGATCGCTTTGCCAGTATACCCTTTCCACTCACCGCTGATGATGCGGTCACTAAACTGCTTCATCTTGGCTAATACGGCATTTACCTGTGGCATAACATCTTCGCCATCAACAATGATAGGCGTGTTACTACGGTTACGCAGTGCGATATGCAGTACAGCGCGGTCTTCAGTTCGGTTAATTTTCTCGCCGGAGAACATGGCCTTAATCGCACTGCTCAGGTCAGTCTCTTTCGCCAGCGCGTGCAGTTTATCTAAGGTTTCGGCGGTAATACGGTTTTTAGAGTAATCCAGCATCAGCTGGTCTTCGAATGTCGCCGAGAATTTGGAAAAGCGCTCGCTATCCTGAGCGAACAGATCTCGAATATGGACAGATTTCATCTGTGAATAGTGTTGCTGGAGAGCTTGCCAAGCCTGGGTATTCACGGGATTGGTATTCTTCATAAATTTACCCTTATGCTTAAAATATTCATGATGTGATTTGCTGATTGTATCCTTTTAATCTGTGATTGAGATCTCTTTTTCCAATAGCCAATACCTTTCTTAGATGGTTTTTACACCATCTTGACAGTAAGAACGCCCATTCCTTTCGTCTAATTTCTCTTCATTTCACCCAGCACGACTACACTGACATAAAAGTGTATAGAATTTCGTGTTAAAACAATGTTGCATACAACGGTATATTCAGCGCTTTATTCAAACATGGTGTCTTAACACCCTATTTCCAAATAACGACGTGCTTTCTGGGATTTTTTCATGCTGCTATCTGCTCCATTAATGTTGGTTGTTATCGGCCTTAGCTCTCTACTTGCGCAATGGCTGGCATGGGCCATACGATTACCAGCCATTCTTCCCTTGCTGGTATTTGGCATTATTCTTGGCCCCCTTACGGGTGTATTGCAGCCAGATGAGCTGTTTGGCCCCCTGCTCTTTCCTCTAGTGTCACTCTCCGTCGCTATTATTCTGTTCGAAGGTGCATTAACACTGCGTTTTGACGAGATCCGCGGCCTAGGCGGCATTGTGCGCAACCTTGTGAGCATTGGTATGTTGACCACCTTTGCTGTCGTCAGTGTTGCCTGTTGGTGGCTATTGGCATTACCACCGGAACTGGCGGCACTCGTGGGTGCAGTCACTGTTGTGACTGGGCCAACGGTGATTGCACCGCTGATGCGTTTTATTCGCCCTAAGGCCAGCATAGACAAAATACTGCGCTGGGAAGGGATCATTATCGACCCCGTCGGTGCTATTTTCACGCTGCTTGTGTTTGAATTTATCTCCTTTCGCCAGCAGGAAACGCCATGGACTCACCTGGTCGCAACGTTGGGACTAACGGTCACAGTAGGTTTATCCCTCGGTGCGCTCTTTGGTTATCTTCTTGGTCTTGCTCTACGCCGCGTCTGGCTGCCCCGGTATCTGCAAAACCTCGCTGTTTTAGCACTGGTATTAACTTCTTTTGGTATTTCGAATGCGTTGGCTGAAGAGTCTGGTTTGCTCACAGTTACAGTGATGGGGATTTGGCTAGCGAATATGCGGGATGTCGATACTTCCGATATTCTGGCGTTTAAAGAGGAACTGTCTGCCATCCTGATTTCCGCCCTGTTTATTATTTTAGCCGCGAGGCTCGATATCGGCGCGCTACTGGCAATGGGATGGCCTCTGTTAGCGCTGCTTGCCGTCGTTCAGTTTATCGCCCGTCCACTCTGCATTGCCGTTTCAACGGCAGGCAGCAGCCTGCACTGGCGTGACCGTGTTTTACTCTCATGGATTGCCCCAAGAGGGATTGTTGCCGCAGCCGTCAGCTCGCTGTTCGCCCTCACCTTGCAGAATACCGGCTATCAGGATGCCGATAAGCTCGTAACCGTCGTGTTTGCCGTCATTATCGGCACCGTTATCTTGCAGGGCGTCACCAGCAAACCGCTTGCTCAATGGTTACGTGTGCGTAAACGAGAGTCACAGGGGATCTTGATCGTCGGAGCAAACACGCTGGCACGACAGCTGGCTAGTGCCTTTGTGAAGCTGGGTATCTCCGTTCAAGTTACCGATTCAAGTTGGGAGTATTATCGCCAAGCACGGATGGAAGGGCTAAATGCCTATTATGGCCTAGCGTATTCGGAACATGCGGAGAACTATCTTGATCTCAGCGAAACGGCTCAGGTTTTAGCGCTATCACCAAACCGACACCAAAACCAGTTGGCGGCTTACCATTTTGGCCATGTGTTGGGGAGTGATCAGGTTTACGCTATCCGCTCAAGTGCGCAATTAAAAGAGCGTGGAGGCAATGAAAGCCGTCGCTTTCGCCGCCATGAAGTGCTTTTCAATGAAGAGAGCAGCTATGCCCATCTGAGCAATCTGCTGGCAAAAGGTGCGGTGATTAAAACGACCAAGCTAAACGAGAATTTCGGCTGGCAGGCGTACCTCGATATCAACCAACACGTCATTCCACTTTTTTACGTCAAAGAGAGCGGAAAAGTGATCCCAATAAACGGAGATGATACCCCCCAGATCCCCTGTACACTGATCGCCTTGGTAAAAAATGAAAAGGATTCAACAACACCCCGTTGACAGTATGTAAAGAACCCGCTATTTCTATTGATAACTCGCACGAATTTTTAGCGAGCCAGAAGAGGTGCATCGTCCAGGCAAAGTGTTTGAGGGCCCGATACCCAGAGACAACACTTGAGGGGGAACGATGCCGAGGTCAGAGTCTTATCGGCAAAGATGATGATCGACTACAGAGGCTGAATCCTCTGGGTTGTCACCGGGTTACTTAATGGAGTGCGTACCATGGCACTCAAAAGTAACAAGGATGTGCGAAACACATTCTGACAAGGTGGAGCGCTTCTGGGTGTGTTTCGTAATGATCCAATCTCTACGTTCGCCCCCTTTTCCCGCTCTTTCCTTGTGCCAAGGTAGATGGACTTTTAGGAACCAGACAGCGTTCCACCTGACACGAGGTACGAATTAAAATGACTCAAATTACTATCGCAAAATTTGGCGGAACCAGTGTAGCGAATACGCATTCCATGAACTGCTGCGCGGATCTTATTCTAAAAGACAGCAGCGTTCGTCTTGTGGTTCTTTCTGCTTCTGCTGGTGTCACCAATGCATTAGTTGCGTTAGCCTCCGGTTTAGAACCTGAAGAACGCTCTGTTCAGATCGATAATATCCGCCAGATTCAGTGCGCAATTATGGATGAGCTCTCTCCTCAAGAAGTCGTCAGAGAGGAGATTGAACGTATTCTAGAAAACATCAGCGCCCTCTCTGAAGCAGCCAGTCTTGCAACATCTCTGGCACTGACAGATGAACTTATCGGCAACGGCGAACTGATGTCGACTCTGCTGTTTGTCGAGCTTCTGCGCCAGCGTAACGTTAACGCCGAGTGGTTCGATATCCGCAAAGTGATGCGCACCAATGACTGTTTTGGTAAAGCGGAGCCAGACACCACAGCACTGTTCGAACTTAGCCAGCTCCATTTGCTACCTCGCCTGAAAGGCGCCTTAATCATTACGCAGGGTTTTATCGGCAGCGAAGGAAAAGGCCGTACCACCACGTTAGGGCGTGGCGGCAGCGATTACACGGCTGCACTGCTCGGTGAGGCATTAAATGCTAAGCGTATTGATATCTGGACAGATGTCCCTGGGATTTATACCACCGACCCTCGCGTTGTCCCATCGGCAATGCGTATCGATAAAATCAGCTTCTCTGAAGCCGCAGAAATGGCGACATTCGGTGCTAAGATCCTGCATCCTGCCACGCTGCTGCCTGCCGTGCGCCAAGATATTCCTGTCTTTGTTGGTTCAAGCAAAAACCCTGATGCTGGCGGTACGCTGGTTTGCCAGAAAACAGATAATCCGCCGTTGTTCCGCGCATTAGCCTTACGCCGCGGGCAGACGTTAGTGACACTGCACAGCCTGAATATGCTGCATGCACGCGGTTTCTTAGCCGAAGTCTTTGGCACATTGGCTCGCCATAATATCTCTGTCGACTTAATCACCACCTCTGAGGTAAGCGTCGCGCTTACGCTAGATACCACTGGCTCGACCTCTGGTATCAGTTTGATGACGACAGCGCTGTTTACCGAGCTCTCTTCTCTGTGCCGAGTAGAAGTTGAAGAAAATATGGCGCTTGTCGCGCTGATAGGTAATCAGCTTTCTCAAGCTTGTGGCATAGGCAAAAAGGTATTTGGGGTATTAGACCCCTTCAATATTCGCATGATTTGCTATGGTGCCAGCAGCCATAACCTCTGCTTCTTAGTACCTGGAGAAGATGCTGAGACAGTAGTGCGAACTCTGCATCACAATTTATTCGAATAAGAGGAAGAGTATGAAGCCGCAACTGATTATAGGTAATTACAGTTACTCGTCTTGGTCACTACGTCCTTGGATTTTCGCCTCTCATTTAGGGATCGATTTGGAGGTGATTCGCCTGCCAATGCGAACCCCTGAGTGGAAAACGCGAATTGCAGGGCTCTCCCCTACAAAGACCGTTCCGGCTTTACACCATGATGGTTTAGTGGTGTGGGATTCATTGGCCGTGCTTGAGTATCTGGCAGAGCAGTTTGCGGCGAAACACGCTTGGCCTCAGGATAAAAATGCCAGAGCTACAGCGAGAGCGGCGAGTTGCGAGATGCACAGCGGGTTTACTGCGCTTCGAGGAACGATGCCGATGTACTGCCGAGGCGCGCGCGCGATGCCTGCGATGACCGAGGCATTAGAGGCTGATATCACCCGTATCGATAAGCTTTGGAGTGAGAACCTGAGTTTATATGGTGGCCCGTGGTTATTTGGCGAGTTCTGCATTGCCGATGCCATGTTTGCCCCTGTCGCTTCCCGCTTTAAAACCTACAATGCGCCACTAAGCAAAGCGGCTCAACGCTATGTAGATCAATGGTTTGAACAATCCGCGATGCACAAATGGTATCAATTGGCAGAAGCGGAAGTAGAAAGAATCGACAGTTACGAACAACAATAAATAATGCGTTAAACCCATCACTCAGTTAGCTTGCTCGCTGAGTGATATTTATCTATTTTTTATACAACACTCACTTACTACTGCTACAGGATGGCGTTACCTCTATGCTAGCTTCAATAACACGTTTATTCCCCATTTGGGCGGTGCTGCTTTCCGTTCTCGCCTACTTTTCACCCACCACGTTTACCGGTATTAGCCCGTGGATTAGCCAGCTTTTAATGCTGATTATGTTCGCAATGGGCGTCACATTGAATATCGGTGATTTTAAACGGGTACTCTCCCGCCCTGCACCGGTTGCAGCTGGTATTGGTATCCATTATCTAGTGATGCCACTTGCTGCATGGGCTTTAGCCATGGCGTTTAATATGCCGCCAGACCTCTCTGCCGGTATGGTGCTAGTGGGTAGCGTTGCCAGTGGGACCGCCTCTAATGTCATGATCTATCTTGCAAAAGGTGATGTTGCATTGTCTGTGACGATCTCTGCGGTTTCTACTCTGGTGGGCGTATTTGCAACACCGCTGCTTACTCGTTTATACGTTGATGCCTCTATCAGCGTCGATATCGTGGGTATGCTTTTGAGTATCTTGCAGATTGTGGTGATCCCGATCGGCCTTGGCTTAGTCATCCATCACCTGTTCCGCCCTTTAGTACACAAGGTAGAGCCTTATCTGCCTGCGCTCTCGATGGTGTGTATTCTGGCCATTATCAGTGCGGTGGTCGCAGGGAGCCAAGGGCATATCGCTTCGGTGGGATTTGTGGTGATCATTGCCGTTATTCTACATAACGCAATTGGCTTATTAAGCGGATACTGGGGCGGTAAGTTATTAGGGTTCGATGAATCAACCTGCCGTACCTTAGCCATTGAGGTAGGGATGCAAAACTCCGGTCTAGCCGCTACTCTTGGTAAAATTTACTTTTCACCACTGGCTGCACTCCCCGGTGCGCTGTTCTCTGTTTGGCATAACCTGTCTGGTTCTATGCTGGCAGGTTACTGGCAAGGCCGCCCAGTTAAAGAACAAGCTTCGAAGAAAGAGACATAATGACCTGAAAACATTCACCGCACTTATTCGTGCGGTGAATGTTTATCATCTGCCACAGTTAATCCGCGTCATATCCCAGATTAGGTGCAAGCCAGCGCTCGACATCACCAATCGCCATCCCTTTGCGGGCGGCATAGTCCTCTATTTGATCGCGTTGAAGCTGTGCAACGGCGAAGTACTTACTGTCAGGATGGCTGAAGTACCAGCCAGAAACAGAGGCCCCCGGCCACATAGCGAAAGACTCCGTTAGCTTCATCCCGACCTGCTTCTCTACGTTTAGCAGCGTCCAGATTGCTGCCTTTTCCGTATGTTCAGGGCAAGCTGGGTAGCCCGGTGCAGGCCGGATTCCCTGATAGTTCTCACGGATCAGCTCTTCATTACTGAGATTTTCATCTGCTGCATAACCCCAAATCTCTTTTCGTACCTGCTCATGCATATACTCAGCAAATGCCTCAGCCAGACGATCGGAGACGGCCTTCACCATAATCTTGTTATAGTCATCCAGTTGGGCTTCATAGAAATCAGCCAATGTGTCCTCTTCTAACCCACCCGTAACGGCAAATGCGCCAAAGTAATCGGCTTTACCGCTGGATTTAGGGGCAACAAAATCGGCAAGACAGTAGTTAGGAAAATCCGTTTTCTCCGTCTGCTGACGTAAGTGGTGGCTAACTATCAGCACTTCGCTGCGGCTCTCATCGGTGTAGATCTCAACATCATCGCCCACACGGTTAGCTGGGAAGATCCCCATCACGCCACGCGGCGTTAGTGAGCGCTCCTTAATTAAGTTATCCAGCATTTGATTGGCATCGGCAAACAGACGTTGGGCTTCTTCACCCACCACTTCATCTTCTAGAATTCTTGGGTATTTACCTGCTAGCGACCACGTCATAAAGAACGGTGTCCAGTCGATATAACGGCGTAAAGTATCAATATTGGCCTGAATTTTTTGAATACCAAGCTGCTTCGGCACTGGCGGTGTATAGGCGTTCCAATCGATCTTCGTGTCGTTCGCTCGGGCGATGTCTAAACTCACCGGAGGCGTGCGCGGTTTTTTTCTCGCGTGTTGTATCCGAACCGTTTCATACTCTTTGCGGGTTCTAGCAACAAACTCATCACGCTGAGTATCAGAAAGTAGTGCGGCGACGACACCCACGGTGCGAGAGGCATTCTGCACATAAGTTGTCGCACCGCTGTAGTTTTGTTCAATTTTAACCGCTGTATGCGCTTTTGAGGTTGTCGCGCCGCCAATCAATAACGGCAAAGTAAAACCTTGGCGCTCCATCTCTTTTGCGACGTTGACCATCTCATCCAGTGAAGGGGTGATCAGACCGGATAGGCCGATAATATCAACCTTCTCTTCCCGCGCGGTTTTGAGGATTTTGTCCGTCGGAACCATCACGCCCAGATCGACAATTTCATAGTTATTACACTGTAGAACGACGCCGACGATGTTCTTACCTATGTCGTGCACATCCCCTTTTACCGTAGCGAGAAGGACTTTACCTGCGGTGCTTCCCTTCTGTTTGCTGGCCTGAATATAAGGCTCTAGATAGGCAACGGCCTGCTTCATCACACGCGCCGATTTCACGACCTGCGGCAGGAACATTTTTCCATCGCTAAAGAGATCCCCCACGATGTTCATGCCTGACATCAGCGGGCCTTCAATGACCTCTAGCGGCAGCGTTACCTGTTGGCGAGCCTCTTCGGTGTCGCCTTCGATAAATTCGGTGATGCCTTTCACTAATGCGTGCTCTAAGCGTTTTTGTACATCCCAACTACGCCATTCAGCCTGCTGCTTGTTCGCTTCATCGTCCGTCTTGCTGCCACGGTACTTTTCAGCCAGCTCGAGTAAGCGCTCGGTGCCATCATCACGGCGGTTGAGCACCACGTCTTCTACAGCATCACGCAGATCGGCGGGGAGATCGTCATAAATCGCCAATTGCCCCGCGTTCACGATACCCATATCCATTCCGTTACGGATAGCGTAGTAGAGGAAGACGGCGTGAATGGCCTCTCGAACTGGCTCGTTGCCTCTGAAAGAGAAAGAGACGTTGGAAACACCGCCGGAGATCATGGCATGCGGAAGTTCCGCCTTGATATCGGCACAGGCACCGATGAAATCGACGGCGTAGTTGTTGTGCTCTTCTATGCCCGTCGCGACAGCGAATATATTCGGGTCGAAAATGATGTCTTCTGGCGGGAAACCCACCTCTTTCGTTAAAAGATGGTAAGCCCGACGGCAGATTTCGATTTTACGGGCGCGGGTATCCGCCTGCCCCGTTTCATCGAACGCCATAACAACCACGGCAGCCCCGTAACGGCGAACTTTACGGGCATGCTCCATGAACTTTTCCTCGCCCTCCTTCATGGAGATTGAGTTAACGATGCCTTTACCCTGAATGCACTTTAAGCCTTTTTCGATCACTTCCCACTTAGAGGAGTCGATCATGATAGGCACTCTGGCAATATCAGGCTCACCTGCAATCAGGTTGAGAAAGCGCACCATCGCGGCTTCGGCATCCAACATGCCTTCATCCATGTTGATATCAATAATCTGCGCACCATTGGCGACTTGCTGTAGTGCGACATCCAGCGCTTCGGCGTATTTATCTTCTTTAATCAGTTTCTTAAAGCGCGCTGAACCCGTTACGTTGGTACGTTCGCCCACGTTAACAAAGAGCGAATTAGCATCAATGTTCAGTGGCTCAAGGCCCGCCAATCGACAAGCAACGGGCAAATCGGGCAGGGCTCGTGGCGGAACCCCCTCAACAGCACGAGCCATTGCTGCGATATGCTGTGGCGTCGTCCCGCAGCACCCGCCAATAATATTTAGGAAGCCAGATCTCGCCCATTCGCCAATCTGTATGGCCATATCTTCTGGGCCTAAGTCGTACTCACCAAAGGCGTTAGGGAGGCCAGCGTTAGGGTGAGCGGTAATATAGCAATCCGCAATACGCGATAACTCGCCTACGTATTGGCGCAGCTCATCCGGCCCAAGGGCGCAGTTCAAACCGAAGGAGAGCGGCTCAGCGTGGCGTAATGAGTTGTAAAATGCTTCTGTTGTCTGGCCTGAAAGAGTACGGCCCGATGCATCGGTGATCGTCCCCGAGATCATCACCGGTAAACGAACCCCCAAGGCTTCAAACTCAGTATCTACCGCATACACCGCCGCTTTGGCATTGAGCGTATCGAAGACCGTTTCAATCATGATGATATCGACACCTCCCTGAACTAGGGCTTTGGTCGATTCACGGTAAGCCTCCACCAGCTCATCAAAGGTGACGTTACGAAATGCAGGGTCGTTTACATTGGGGGAAATGGAGGCCGTTCGGTTAGTTGGCCCAAGAATACCAGCAACATAACGGGGACGATCTGGCGTACGGCGTGTCCATTCATCAGCACATTCGCGGGCCAGCCTTGCTCCCTCAAAGTTGATTTCAGCGGAGAGCGATTCCATTTGGTAATCGGCCATCGCAATAAATGTTGAGTTAAAGGTGTTGGTTTCGAGGATATCTGCGCCAGCTTCAAGGTAGCCGTTGTGGATCTCGCGGATGATATCGGGCTGGCTGAGGACTAAAAGGTCATTGTTACCTTTCAGGTCACTAGGCCAATCAGCAAAACGTTCGCCACGATAATCCTCTTCGCTCAGACGGTATCCCTGAATCATCGTTCCCATACCACCATCTAGCAGCATAATCCGTTTTGCCAGTTGTTGTCGCAGACTCTCTACTCGATTTGTCACTCTAACCCCTTCCAATGCCATTTTTGGACGCTCTTCCACTTTGCATCAGAGCAATCTCCCTGATACGTCATATGTTGTTACTAATATTAGCGAAAATTCATCCTAGCATAACTTTGTAACTTGATGAGACCGACCTGCATGACAGTTTTTCACGCTGGATCCCCCTACTTTTCTCTTAACGCGTTCGATGAGCGGTTTGTCTTGTTGCATTTCATTTCCAAATAGTGAAAATGAATTCCATATTAACTTATAAATAGGACTTAAGTATGGCGAATCAGGCTTCGGCAAAACGCATAAAAAAAGTCAAAACAGCGGCGTCAGTCTCCGCGACGCCTACCGGTCAAGTTCAGTCATTAACGCGTGGATTGAAATTATTGGAACAGATTGCCGAAGCTCAGGGCAATATCGCATTAACTGACTTAGCACAGCAGGCAGGTTTGCCAAACTCCACCACTCACCGCCTACTGACAACGATGCAACAGATGGGTTTTGTGCGTCAAGTTGGCGATCTCGGTCTATGGACCATCGGCTCTCACGCTTTCGTCGTCGGCAGTAGCTTCTTGCAAAGCCGTAACTTGATGGCTATCGTGCACCCCGTGTTACGCCGCTTGATGGAGTCCTCCGGTGAGACGGTGAACCTCGCTATCCTCGATACGCGGGAGCAAGAGGCGATTATCATCGATCAAGTGCAATGTAATGCGCTAATGCGGATGTCGGCCCCTATTGGTGGCAAGCTGCCAATGCACGCGTCTGGGGCGGGTAAGGCGTTTCTTTCCACCTATAGCGACGATGATCTAACGCAGTTTTTGCACGCCAAAGGCCTCCATCCCTATACTCCACATACACTCTATTCTCCAAAAAACCTGAAAGATAATTTGGCTCAAATTCGTACTATGGGTTTCTCTTACGATAATGAGGAACATGCGATGGGGCTTCGCTGCGTTGCTGCCTGTATTTTAGATGAGCATCATCAAGCGTTTGCGGCTATCTCTATCTCTGGGCCCGTATCACGCATTCCCGATGACCGAGTCATCGAGCTAGGGGCACTTGTGATGCAAGCCGCTAAAGAGGTTTCTCACGAGTACGGCGGATAGCAAAAGTAACCTCATCGTTTGACATTCTTTTCGTGTGATTTTTGAGTACAACGACATAGGGTTAATTCATCAATGAAAGAGAAATTCAGTTGGTCGGCATTAGGTTGGCTATTAGTTTTCTTCTGGTATTTTTCAACGCTCATACAAATCTTTATCGTTGCTTCTGGGCAGAGCAATACCATCGGCCTAAGGGACTCTCTGTTATACGGTACGCTTTGGTTAATCCCTGTGCTTTTATTTCCGAAACACACCAAGCCAATTGCCGCCGTGATTGGTATCGTTCTTTGGTTATCATCTGTCATCGCATTGGCTTATTACGTTGTCTACGGGCAACAGTTCTCACAAAGTGTTTTGTTTATTATGTTTGAAACGAACACGAACGAAGCCAGTGAGTTTCTTACCCAATATTTTAGCTTCAAAGTACTTGGTATTATCTTCGTCTACACTGCGGTTGCCATTTTTCTGTGGACGCGTATTAAGCCGGTTTACACCGGTACCTCAGTTCGTACCTTGGTTTCTTTGTTAATCCTCACTGTACTTTTTGGCATTCCTACCTATAAAAAAGTGGTTAAGCAAAACCGCGACTGGGATAGCGCTATTTCCTATATTAGCGGCCGCATGGTGACCTCTGCGCCGTGGCAATTTATTACCGGCTATTTTCTGTATCAAAACCAACTGGCTGATATGGAAGCCATTCTGAACGATAACTCGAAAATCCCACCACTACAGAACCTGGCAGATAATAGCGGTAACGAGCCGCGCACACTGGTCTTGGTGATTGGTGAATCCACCAGCCGTAATAGAATGAGTCTTTATGGCTATGGGCGAAAAACAACACCTGAGTTAGAAAAACTCCAGCAAGCGTATCCGCAGAATTTTACCGCTTTCACTAATGTGGTGACATCGCGCCCTTACACGATAGAGACGCTACAGCAGTCACTGACCTTTGCAGATGAGTTAGCGCCGGATTTGTATCAGACTCAGCCTTCAATCATGAACATGATGAAGCAAGCGGGATATAAGACGTTCTGGATCACCAATCAGCAAACCATGACTCAGCGTAATACTATGCTGACGGCATTTTCTCGCCAGACGGACAAACAGTATTATTTGAATAACGATTTAGCACAAAGCTCGCGCCATTATGACGACTCCGTACAAGAGCCTTTTCTTGAGGTATTGAAAGACCCCGCAGAGAAAAAGTTTATCGTAGTGCATCTATTGGGTACGCATATGAAGTACCAATATCGCTACCCCGAAGAGAAGGATGTGTTTAAAAATCTGCAAGACAATATCGCCCCAGCTAGCCTCAATCAGAAGCAGTTGGAAGATTACAACGCATACGATAGTGCACAACATTTTAACGACAGCGTGATAGCCAACCTGATTAAAGGCTTTGCTGACTCAAAAGAGAATGGTGCTTTGGTTTATTTCTCTGACCACGGTGAAGACGTTTTCGATACGCCGCCACACCAGACGCTGGGCCGCAGCGAAGGTGCGCCAACACGGGCGATGTACAACATTCCTTTTATCGTCTGGCAATCATCCCAATGGCAAGAGAAGCATCCGTGGAATGTGTCTGAGATTGCCGCACGTCCTTATAGTGTGATGGATTTGATTTATACATGGTCAGATCTTTCGGGGCTGCACTACAACGGGTTTGAGCCATCCAAGAGCATCATTAATGAGAGTTTTACCCCACATCCTCGCTATATTGGCGATCCCTATGCCAAGAAAACCTTAAGTACTTACGATGATTTAACTCACTAATCGTAGCATCACGCGCCTGTCTCAACGGGCGCGTGATATTGATGTGCTACCGCTGCTGAAACCGCTGCCGTTTACGGTAAGCGAAGACATCCTCGAATATCCCCTCTTTGATTCTTTGTTGCAGGCTCTGCCAGTATTGCGCATCGAATAGGTCACCGTGCATCTCTTCAAACAGGGCATTCAATCGTTTATCTCCGCATAGAAAATGCTGAAACTCCTCTGGGAAGACGTCGTTAGGTGAAACGCTGTACCACGGCTCGCTTGCCATCTCATCTTCAGGGTAGCGCGGCGGTGGAATATGGCGAAAGTTAACTTCGGTCATATAGCAGATTTCATCGTAATCATAAAAGACGACTCTGCCGTGACGGGTCACGCCGAAATTTTTAAACAGCATATCGCCGGGGAAGATGTTTGCCGCCGCCAGCTGTTTGATAGCGCTGCCGTACTCTTCTATGGCATCACGCATCTGTTGCTCATCAGCATGCTCTAAGTAGATATTGAGCGGTATCATGCGGCGTTCAATATAGAGGTGTTTGATGGCAATCTTGTCTCCGAGATCCACCAGTTTTTCAGGGATCTCTCGCTGTAACTCCGCCATGAGTTCATCGCTTATTCTGCTCTTTTCAATAGCAAAATTTTCATACTCTTGGGTATCTGCCATGCGCCCAACGCGATCGTGCTCTTTGACCAGTTGATAGCACTCCTGCACTCTTGCGGCACAGATCTCTTTTTGCGGTGCAAAACGGTCTTTAATGACTTTAAACACACGATCGAAAGAGGGAAGTGTAAACACCAGCATCACCATGCCCCGAATACCGGGGGCGATAATAAACTGCTCTTCGGTCTGTGCCAGATGGTTAAGGTATTCTCGGTAATACTCTGTTTTGCCATGTTTCTGGCAGCCGATAGCCATGTAAAGCTCGGCGGTGGTTTTATTCGGTAAGATCTCCCGTAGCCACTCTACTAGCGCCGCAGGCAGTGGCGCATACACCATGAAATAGGAGCGGGCGAAGCCGAAGACGATACTCGCCTCTGAGAACTCTGTCAGGCAGGTATCGACAAAGAGCTGGCCTTCATCGTTGTGATGAATAGGTAATAGAAAAGGGTGAACGCCATCGCTTAAACGCAGTTTGCCCACTAGCCATGCAGCTTTGTTGCGATAAAACAGTTCGTTGTTGATATGTAGCACGCCAGACACCAGTCTTTGCGCCTCAAATTTTGACTCTAGATGTGCCTTGATATAGCTGATATCGCGGGGTAGATCTTCCCACTCCATTCTCAGTGGGATGTGAAGCAAAATAACCCGTAATCGTTCACCGACACCCGCTGACAGAGGAAAATCTCTTGCGAGCGGCCTAGGGATTTCCCGAAAGCGAAGCGCTGGTTGAGAGCTGAAGATAAAGAGCTTATCGGGAGTGAGGGCTCGATGTTGGAACAGGCGGCAATAGACCGAGTTAAAGAAGCTTTCTGCAATCTCAAAGCGTGGATACTCAGGTAATAACGAGGTATAGATCTCTTTGACCCTCATAAGAAAATCAGCATCTAAACCCTTCTCTCCGACGATAAGTCTTAACTGATCGACTACCAATCCAACGTGATGATCATAGAGATGAATACGCTTTTTCATTGCCGCATGGATTTCTGCCCAGTTAGCCTCTTCAAAACGCTGCTGTGCCCCCGTGGTCACTTCTAGAAAACGCCCGTATTGCGCATCAAACCCTTGCAAAATCGTGCGGGCAACTAGTTCAGCCATTTCTCGTGTCATCACTCGCTCCCTAAATATTGCCGTACCCGAAACCCATTGAGAGAAGCAGAAAGGGGGCATGGTAAATATGCCCCCTCTCCATACTCACGGTAAACGTTCTGGCCTTAGAACTGATCTTCTTCCGTCGACCCCGTTAATGCGGTAACGGAAGACGCGCCGCCTTGAATAATATTCGTGACCTTATCGAAGTAGCCCGTTCCCACTTCTTGCTGATGAGCAACAAATGAGTAGCCTTTGTCTACTGCGGCAAACTCTGGCTTTTGTACTTTCTCAACATAGTGTTTCATCCCTTCGCCTTGGGCGTAGGCATGCGCTAGCTCAAACATGTTGAACCACATGCTGTGAATGCCTGCGAGTGTGATGAACTGGTATTTGTAACCCATCTTAGATAGCTCATCTTGGAATAGAGCAATGGTTCTGCTATCCAGATTTTTCTCCCAGTTAAACGATGGTGAGCAGTTATAAGCCAATAGCTTGCCAGGAAAGCGAGCATGAATCGCCTCAGCAAAGCGACGGGCCATATCCAGATCAGGTTTAGAGGTTTCACACCATACGAGGTCGGCATAAGGTGCATAAGCCAAACCACGACTGATAGCTTGTTCGATACCTGCATGGGTACGGAAGAAGCCTTCATTGGTGCGCTCGCCTGTGACAAACTCTTTGTCATACGAATCACAATCGGAGGTGAGTAGGTCGGCAGCATCTGCATCAGTGCGGGCGATAAGCAGCGTTGGGACACCGAGAACATCCGCCGCTAAACGCGCAGCAACCAGCTTTTGAATCGCTTCTTGAGTCGGCACCAATACCTTGCCGCCCATATGACCGCACTTCTTCACCGCCGCGAGTTGATCCTCAAAATGCACTCCCGCCGCGCCCGCTTCAATCATGGATTTCATCAGTTCAAATGCATTTAGCACGCCGCCAAAACCCGCTTCGGCATCGGCCACAATAGGGAGGAAATAATCGGTATAGCCCTTATCACCCGGTTCTATACCGTTTGCCCACTGAATCTGATCGCCACGGCGAAATGAGTTATTAATACGAGAGACGACTGAAGGCACTGAGTTCACGGGATAGAGTGACTGATCTGGATACATGCTAGACGCAAGGTTGGCATCGGCAGCAACCTGCCAGCCCGATAGATAAATTGCCTCAATACCCGCTTTAGCTTGTTGCAATGCCTGACCGCCGGTCAGCGCACCTAAACAGTTTACATAGCCTTTTTTCGAGCCACCGTGCAGGAGATTCCACAGTTTCTCAGCCCCTTTTTGCGCCAGAGTACATTCGGGATTAACAGAGCCACGCAGGTTAATCACGTCTTCCGCACTATATGGGCGGGTAATGCCGGACCAGCGTTCGTTCTCCCAAGAATCTTTCAGTTGTTGTATTTGTTGAGTGCGGGTAGAGGACATCTTATCTTCCTTATTTATCAATGTTATGCCAATAGCGCGTAGCCCGGCAGGGTTAGGAAATCGATGAGTTCGTCTTGTGTCGTGATGCGCTGCATCAACTGTGCGGCTTCAGTAAAACGGCCTGCGTTAAAACGTGGTTCGCCTAGCTCTTTTCTAATCACCTGGAGTTCTTCTTCCAATAAACGATTAAAGAAGTCTTTTGTGATTTTCTGCCCGTTGTTCAGTGACTTGCCGTGATGTATCCACTGCCATATTGATGTGCGAGAAATTTCTGCCGTTGCCGCATCTTCCATCAGGCCATAAATTGGCACGCAGCCGTTGCCAGAGATCCATGCTTCGATGTACTGAACAGCAACGCGAATATTGGCACGCATCCCCTCTTCAGTACGCTCACCTGTGCAGGGTTCTAACAGCGCTTTTGCATCAATCTCTGCATCGCTTTCGCGTGTGACAGAGAGCTGGTTGGGCTTATCGCCAAGAATGCGATTAAAGACATCCATCGCCGTATCAGCCAAACCCGGATGAGCAACCCATGTACCATCGTGCCCATTGGTTGCTTCAAGCTCTTTGTCTGCCCGAACTCGGTTGAGTACGCGCGTATTTTCTTCAGTGTCTTTGCTCGGAATAAACGCTGCCATTCCCCCCATAGCAAATGCACCACGGTGATGGCAGGTTTTGATCAGTAAGCGCGAATAAGCACTGAGAAAGGATTTATCCATCGTGACAGACTGACGATCGGGAAGAACGCTATCACCATGATTTTTCAGGGTTTTGATATAGCTGAAAATGTAATCCCAGCGCCCACAGTTCAACCCCACAACATGGTCGCGTAAGTGGTATAGGATCTCGTGCATCTGAAAAACAGCGGGTAGCGTTTCAATCAATACTGTAGCTTTGATTGTGCCGCGCGGTAACTGGTAGCGGTCTTCGGTATAGCTGAATACGTCGCTCCACCATGCCGCTTCTTGCCATGATTGTGTTTTAGGCAAATAAAAATAGGGGCCGCTGCCATTTTTTAGCAGTTGCTGGTAGTTATGGTGGAAATAGAGTGCGAAATCGAAGAGGCCACCGGGAATCGGTTTATCTTCCCAAAGGATGTGCTTTTCCGGTAAATGCAGGCCACGTACTCGACAGATTAATACAGCGGGATTGGGCTTAAGCTGATAAATTTTTCCGGCTTCGTTGGTATAGGAGATAGTGCCGTTAATCGCATCGCGCAGGTTTAGTTGACCATCAATCACCTTCTCCCAAGAAGGCGCCAATGAGTCTTCAAAATCTGCCATGAACACTTTAACGTTCGCATTTAACGCATTAATTACCATTTTGCGTTCAACTGGCCCTGTGATTTCTACCCGACGATCTTGTAAATCCTGTGGGATACCACGAATCTTCCAATTACCATCTCGAATGGAAGATGTTTCCGAAATGAAATCTGGAAGGAGACCTGCATCAATTTTTTTCTGCCATGTATTTCGATCCGCCAACAAAGCATCACGGCGAGAGCTAAAACGAGAAACTAATTCTGTGAGAAATTCCTTGGCTTCATCTGTTAATACCTCGTTCTCTGCTGCGCCAACGCATTGAGTAAACGTCAATTCTCCATCAACTACCTGCTGTGTCATCTTATTCTCCTTAGAACACCAGAAATTGCATTGCTAAATCTGTGCCTTTAAAAAGTGAGATCGCGCGAGTTGCCGCATTGGTTGTTTTTTTACACTGACAAATTTAAGCCTAATAGAAAAAACAAAAAAATCAAAAATGATTTCCAAAATAATTAATAACTATTTTTTATTTTAAATATCATTCAATTAAACTTTATTTATACTTTTTAAAATAAGGAATCAACTTCCGTTATAGTTTCAATATGGATGAGAATCTAAGGTATGGCAGATACAAAAAAGCCTGTGTTCTCACACAGGCTTCTTCATATTCGGAGAGTTAGATGAATATGATTACTCGAGAGTAGGGTTCATCAATCTGAGATCGAATGGTGTGATCTGATAAACGAAATAGTTTAACCAGTTGGAGAAAAGGAGATGCCCATGGCTGCGCCAAGAGGCCGTTGGCTTCAACTCAGGGTTATTGTGGGGGAAGTAGTTATAGGGAACGTCTGGGTTTAATGCCGCCTCACAATCGCGGAAGTATTCTCCAGCAAGTGTTAGCGCATCATACTCCGGGTGGCCCGTCACAAAGGCCATACGCTTATCTTTGGAAGCGAAAAGATAAGCGCCCGCTTCTTCAGACTCCACAAGAATATCGAGATCGGTACAGGAACGAATTAGCTCAATAGGGAAATCAGCATAGCGAGAATGAGGTGCTAAAAAGGTTTCATCGAAGCCACGGGTTAGAAGTGCCAAAGGTTGCAGTGTTTTATGCTCATATACACCGGAGAGCTTTTCTGCCCGAGTCTGCTTTGGTAGATCGTACAGAACCTTCAAGGCAGCTTGTACTGCCCAACACACAAATAAGGTTGAGGTGACATGCTCTTTTGCCCAGCGGATCACTTTTTCTATTTCAGACCAGTACGCGACATCTTCGAATTCAACTAGACCTAGCGGTGCACCTGTCACGATCAAGCCATCAAAGTTTTGATCTTGTATGTCGTCAAAATGACAGTAAAAGTTATTTAAGTGCTCGGCAGGCGTATTTTTCGATTCGCGTGCATCAATTCGTAGCAGTTGAATATCAATTTGTAGTGGGGAGTTAGAGAGCAGGCGTAAAAACTGGTTCTCCGTTTCAATCTTCTTTGGCATCAGATTGAGTAACAGTACCTTCAATGGTCGAATTTCCTGATTTCTAGCGCGAGATGAGGTCATCACAAAAACATTTTCATCCCGCAACACATTTACAGCAGGCAAATCATCAGGAACTCGAATCGGCATCTGTTACTCCTTTCTATATATCCGTTTAAACGTTTAGACTTCTAGATGCCTGATAGTATCCTCTTTTAAATTAGCTGTCGAATACTTGTGTACGATTGGAGCATGAATTTATTGCATATCATGGCTACTGTATTGATAGGTTTATATCGATATGAAAGAGGGAAAGAAGTAGATAAGTAGATAAGTAGATAAGTAGATAAGTAGATAAGTAGATAAGTA
>DF158882.1:1932477-1933359 GCA_000307305.1 Enterobacteriaceae bacterium B14 | reverse complement strand
CACATGTTCTACTAATTGGAGTCACTACCGAATCATGTTATTAAAGTTAGAAAATATGAAACAGGTCTACCTTTTGTCAGAAGAGTTAAAAGCTAAACCAGACCAGATTACTTTAACTCAAGCACTTACGCTTGATGAATCAAGACCAAGTATGGGATTAAATGGAACTAATGGGCTTTTTGGATCTCAAAAATGGTGGGAAAGTATTGATCAAGAAAGAATGCCTTTGCAGTTTTTCTCCGGAATAATAAAAAAATCTTATGTAGCAGGGCAAGATCCTTCAAGATTTAATAATACTATTGATATATTGCTTGACGATGGTTCAAATAAAACTGTTGGTATCTACGTTAATAAAGATAAAGATGCTGAACTTTTTAAGGTTGGGTATTTAGCAAGTATTGTTTATGTTCTTGATGAATTAAAACCAGAAGCGGCCAAATGCTTTGGTGAAAAGTATCTTGATATTGCTTTAGAAATGGCAGTTTCATTAGAACCAGTTTTATAAAATGGATTTCTAAAAAAGTGCTAATTTAATAGGATTTATTCGCATTAAGCTCAAAGGCCAGCGATCAATTAAATATTTTTAGCTGGCCGAGAATTATTTATTCAAATCACAGCAAACCATGCAGCTTCTTCGTGGTTTCATCAAGTTGGCGTTCGTGCTGTTTGATCTGCTTCTTCGTTAAAAAAGCATCTAAAAATATCTTAATCACCGTTTTATCTTCTTCCGGCAACTTCTCAATCTCTTGAAATAGCTTTAAAAACTCTCTGTCTTCAAATCTTGCCTTAGCCGCTTCATCTTGGGCACCTTCAAGCAAATAATCACTGGTCACATCAAGGGCTGCCGCGAGTCTCTTAAGTGTCTCACTGCCAGGTGTCACC
>DF158882.1:1928994-1930467 GCA_000307305.1 Enterobacteriaceae bacterium B14 | reverse complement strand
GATCCGATCAAGCTGGCGGGTGGGTTGAATCAGTACGCTTACGTTGATGGAAATCCGGTTAATTGGGTGGACCCGCTAGGGTTATTTGCAGTAGATAAAAGTGGTGCAGAGGAAGTCTTAGCTCGAACGGATGGCGTGCCTGTTTTGCCAGAAGCTGGAAAGGGAACTCCATCGCAGACAGTTAAACCTCAGACACTTGATCCCAAATATGTGAATGATACGTGGAAACCAATCAAGCGCTATCAACTAGTTGAAAAAGAAGGTGTTTGGTATACAGTTGGAGAAAGCGGCTCAATGTATAGAGCTAGAGGAACATATGACTTCGTAACTATTAATGGGAAAATATATGTATCTAATACAAAAACAGATCCAATTGCTGGGCATTTTGATATTTCACGCGGTGCGTCACAGGTAGACTATGCGGGTTCTGTCAAATTTGGGTGGAGTGCTGGTACTCGAGGAGTATTACAAGGGTTTGATAACTCTTCTGGTCACTATAAACCATCAGGCAATAATGCCAATCAGGCAGGATTACCGGTAGATAAATTTGCTGATAAATTTAGGGATACTAATGTTAAATAATTTAATATCCAGACTTCCTGATGGGAGAGCCATCAATGAATTGGTTAATTATCTTAAACAACAGAATAATAGTGATGCCTTTGATGTAATTGAGGGGTTATTAAATAATCCCTCGGGAAGAATTCAAGGTGTAGCGTTACAGATTATTCCTCGTGTAGTAAGGGATTGTGATGCACTAATTAGGTTCTTAGATATTGGGCTTTCAAGAAAAAATATATCAGGAACAATCCTTTATGTGAGAGCCACTGTCGGGGGTTTAGGCTATAAAAGACTGCTTAAACATCTGCAAGAAATAGCTGAAAATGAGCCTGAATGGATTGCTCACGTTTGGTATCACTTAGTACCTCAGGTAAAAAAAGAAGCCCCTGAATATGTGTATATATTAGAAAAAATCAGAGACACGGTGGATATCAGACTAAGTTCTGACCTACAAGACTTCTGGCAGCGTAATAAAAGTGCTGTATCTTTGTAATTTATCGAAAGAAATCCCAGCTCTTTCTCCTGAAGGACTCTAATCATAATTGCTGGAAAGGGAACGACGGGAACAACCACCAATGGATACAAGGTATCGAATGAAGCAGATACTACAATTGTCAAAGCTGAGTTAGAACATCCAATTACCCAGTCCCGTATTAATGTCCAAAATGGTAATAATAAGGCAGGTTGGAATCATGTTGTTGATCGACATTATCTCTGATAAAAACGCTAGCCAATTCACAATTAGTCAATCTGAATTGAAGGCTATTCTCCAAAGTAATGAAGTTTCTAAAGTACCTATTAGTAGAGTAATTGATAGTGCTGATGGGCTTCGTTATGAACGTGCTATTACATTTGATAAAAATATCGGCGTGGATAAATTTAGTAAAAACCCAACTAATACTATGACTATTT
>DF158882.1:1927733-1928476 GCA_000307305.1 Enterobacteriaceae bacterium B14 | reverse complement strand
CACTACCAACGATGCACTTATAGCCCATGGTGTGAAAACTGTAATTAGCTGTGACTTTGAAAATGAATTTGAACAATAGGTAAATTCAAACAACAACTCAAAGAGTGCTACCTCGGGCAGTATGCGGATAAGGAAACGGGGCTACATTACAACCTGAATCGGTATTATGATCCATAGGTGGGGCGTTATTTGACGCAGGATCCGATCAAGCTGGCGGGTGGGTTGAATCAGTACGCTTACGTTGATGGAAATCCGGTTAATTGGGTGGCTCCGCTGGGGTTATTTGCAGTAGATAAAAGTGGGGCTGAGGAAATCTTAGCTCGAACGGATGGTGTACCTGTTTTACCAGAAGCAGGGAAGGGGGCGATCTATAAGGTTTCAAACGGTGCGAATACCTCGATACCTAAATCAGATTTAGCACATCCCATTGTTCAATCTCGTATTAATATAAAGACAGGTGTCAACGATCACCGAAAACTGATCCACTTTTGGTTAAAAACGATCAATTGTGCGATGTGGTGTATGACATGCCTGTGCGTACCTCGCCTTGGTGGCAGGTACCGCAAAAGGTATTAACGGGGCTGGCCCAATTAGATCACATGCCTTTTATTCTTAACTTGTTGCAGCAACTTGAAGCACAAACGCCTGAGCTCATAGCCCAATACCCGCGCGCGGCGCTGGTGACCAGACTGCAACAGCATCTACGCACCACCCCACAGAAAACCGCCTTAACCGATATCATT
>DF158882.1:1923145-1924615 GCA_000307305.1 Enterobacteriaceae bacterium B14 | reverse complement strand
ACGAGCGCCCGAAAGTCGATAACCCGCTACGGTTTCAGGGGCAGTATGCGGATAAGGAAACGGGGTTACATTACAACCTGAATCGGTATTATGATCCGCAGGTGGGGCGTTATTTGACGCAAGATCCGATCAAGTTGGCAGGTGGGTTGAATCAGTACGCTTACGTTGATGGAAATCCGGTTAATTGGGTGGACCCGCTAGGGTTATTTGCAGTAGATAAAAGTGGTGCAGAGGAAGTTTTAGCTCGAACGGATGGCGTGCCTGTTTTGCCAGAAGCTGGGAAGAGGGCGAGTGGTGGGAAACCACTAAAAAATCAAGGTAGTATCAATAGAATCGATAATGTTATTAATGAAACTTTATCGGGTAAGAAAAACTTCACCAGTTCGATGACATTGACTACTGACGAAGCGCTAGCAGCAGGACAGAAATTTTTAGGAATAGGATACAAAGAAATCGGTAAGCCTGGATCGGGTGTTTTTCATAGTGCTGATGGAAAAAGAGAGTTTAGGATCGATTCTGGTTCTATTAGCGGTGCCCATGCACCGGGGGTTCCGCATGTTCATTTTGGTGTGAAAAATCCAGAAACAGGGAAATATATATCTAATAATCATGTTCCGTTTAAAGATTAAGGTAAAGTTATGGTATTGAAAAACGGTATAGTTAACAGTGGTGAATATATCGGGTGGAGCGTTCAAATTATTGATGATACATCCGGTGATACTGGTGGATTTTATTTAGTTTTACGCAGTCAAAAGAATGAAGCATTTGATTATTGGTTTGAGAAAAAGATCTTCCTAGATAATCAATTATCGGATTTTGATATTAGCTGGAGTGCTTAATCAAATCCCCGCGACATGCGGGGATCTTTTTAAAGAGGCTAAAAATCGAGCCTGTCCTTAATTCTGTGTAACTGCCACCGTATTAAAGGTGATCGCTCAGGCGCTCACCGAACTCGATAATAAAACGGCTCATCGCCAGCCGCCAGTTCTGGATCGGCATACTCCATTTTTTCGACGCATCCTTGATCGCCAGATAAATAACTTTTCGCACCGAGTCGTCTGTCGGGAACACTTTGCGCTTTTTGGTAGCCGCACGGATCACACTGTTTAGCGATTCGATGGCATTCGTGGTGTAGATGGCCTTGCGGATATCAGGCGGGTAGCCGAAGAATGTGTTGAGATTTTCCCAGTGTGCACGCCAGCTTTTGCTGATCTGCGGGTATTTATCGTCCCAGGCAACCGCGAAGTTATCCAACGCCATCAACGCTGCCTCTTCTGTCGGAGCCTGATACACCGTCTTCAGCCCGCTGGTGACAGCTTTGTAGCCCTTCCACGACACGTATTTCAGGCTGTTACGCACCATATGGATGATGCACAGCTGGATGTGAGTCTGCGGATAGACGCTATTTATCGCATCCGAGAAGCCTTTCAGATGGGGCGCATTACTCAGATTGAGCAGAAAAACCCGTTG